>CAVZMA010000001.1:0-93872 GCA_963776305.1 uncultured Thermoleophilia bacterium
TGCCGCTCTGGGATCAGCGTCACCACGATGGTCTCCGCGGTGGGCGATCGGGGTGGCGATCATCGCGGCGATCGCGGGCACGACGTCCGGGTCACGACGGCCTACCTGCTCGGGTCGAGCTACGCGGTCGCGCTGGGGCTGCTCGCCGGGTTCCTCGACATGATCCCGAACATCGGCGCGACGATCGGCGGGTTCATCCTCTCCGATGACGTTGCTCGCGGAGGAGGGGCTGACGGCGGGCGCTGATCATGCTCGCGGTGGTGCTGATCTACCAGCAGGTCGAGAACAGCGTCCTCACCCCGACGATCCAGGGCAAGGCCGTCAAGCTGTCGGCGTTCTTCATCATCATCTCGGTCGCGCTCTTCGGCGCCCTGCTCGGCGTGGTCGGAGCGCTGATCGCCGTTCCGGTCGCTGCAACGATCCAGATCGTGCTCGGAGAGGTCACCAAGACCTACAGGGCCCAGGTCGCAGCCGGCAAGCTCGATGCCGAGCGACGCCCACCGGCGAGGGCGCGAGTGCCTGACCCGATCGCACCATCAGCGGCGAGCGACGCCATGGTTGACCGTGGCGTCGTGTCGGCACCGGCGGCGGTGAAGAAGGCCGGCTGGGGCGTCATCGGCATGCTCGCGGCGGCCCAGTTCGTCATGGTGCTCGACACGACGGTGATGAACGTGTCGATCACGCAGGTCGTGGCCGACCTGAACACGACCGTGGTCGGGTCTGCAGACCGCGATCACGATGTACACGTTGGTCATGGCCGCCTTCATGCTGATCGGCGGCAAGATCGGCGACCGCTGGGGCGCCAAGCGGGCGTTCTGGATCGGTGGGCTCGTGTACGGGGCAGGGTCGTTGATGACGGCGCTGTCGCCGAACCTGGGCGTGCTCCTGATCGGCTGGTCGCTGATCGAGGGTCTCGGCGCGGTGCTCGTGATCCCCGCTATCGCCGCTCTGACCGCCACGACCTATCAGGGCAAGCAGCGCGCGCTGGGCTACGGCATCCTCGGCGGCGTCAGCGGCGCCTCGATGGCGGCTGGGCCGATCATCGGCGGCTGGGTGACGGCGAACCTCTCCTGGCGCTACGTCTTCGTCGGCGAGACGGTCGTGGTGTTGATCTTGATGCTGTTCCTGAAGCTGATCCCGGCGACGGTCGGCCGCAAGAGCAAGCTCGACCTCGGCGGCGCGGTGCTCTCGGCCGCAGGACTCGGCGCCATCGTGTTCGGCGTCCTGAAGTCGAGCCAGTGGGGATGGATGACTGCGAAGGCCGCCGCCCCGGTGTCGCCGCTCGGCCTGTCGCCGACGCTGTGGCTGATCGTGATCGGCGCCGTCCTGCTGTGGCTGTTCGTTCGCCAGGAGGAACGGGTCAAGGAGCGGGGCGACGAGCCGCTGCTCGACCTCGGCCTTGCCGCAGATCCCGCGCATGCGGGCGGGACTCGTCGTGCAGTGGTGCCAGGCGTTCATCATCCAGGCGACCTTCTTCGTGCTGCCGCTCTACCTGCAGACGGTGCTCGGCTTCGACGCGCTGAAGACCGGCAAGACGATCCTGCCGATGTCGGTCGCGATGTTCGTCTTCGCGATCGGCGGCTCCGCGATGACGGCCGCTCTCGCCCAAGCGGATCGTCCAGCGCGGCGTCGCCGCGATGCTCGTCGGCGAAGTCGTCCTGCTCTACTTCATCGGACCCGACCTCAACGGCTGGGGCTTCGGCATCGGGCTGGCGCTGCTCGGCGCAGGCCTCGGGCTGCTGGCCTCGCAGGTCGGCAACGTGATCATGTCGTCGGTCGATCCGTCGCGCGGCGGCGAGGCCGGCGGACTCCAGGGCACCTCGCTCAACCTCGGCGCGTCGCTCGGCGTCGCGCTCGTCGGCTCGATCGTGATCGCCTTGCTGGCTACGAACTTCACGACCTGGTGAAGGCGAACCCGAACCTGCCCGACTCGGTCAAGCAGCAGGTATCGCGGCCGCCGAGACGAGCGCCAACTTCGTCTCGACCGCCACAGGTCGAACAGGCAGCCAAGGACGCCGGCCTGCCCCCAGGCCAGACGGCCGAGCTCGTCGCCAACTACTCCGACTCCCAGCTCACAGCGCTGCGCGCCGCGCTCGCGTTCCTCGCGCTGTTCGCGCTGCTCGCACTCGCCTGGGTACGACACCTACCGACCACGCTCGTTCAGGCCCCGACGCGAAACAGCCGCCGGACACCGCAGGCGCACCCGCCTAAGCGAACGGCGCTTGCGGTCTGCGCAAACGGACAGGAGATCCAACCGATCAGGAACTGCCTTGGCACGTGTTAGTTCGTGGATCGTACGAAGTGAGCAGCGGAGGCGAGCAGCCACTTCTTCGGCAATCAGAAAGGGGGAGTATCCTAGATCGAGCGGTGCCGTCATCGCTGTCTACTTTGTACGCCCTGGTGGCGCTTGAGGTCACCCCGAAGTCCGAGATGGCTAACGCGGGCTTCGGGGCCAATTTGAGGCGTCGAACCTCGTGAGTGTGGGAAAAGGCTCCAGCAAAAACCGCCGATTTGCAGGACTTTTTAGATGGGCGCACCTGGGATCGAACCAGTGTCCCGCGACGAACACTAATCGCGGCCTGACCCACAACCCCATTTATTTGCAGGGACTATTCAGACCCAGATGGCGAGCCGGATCCACTCAAGCCCACAATTTCCACGATGCGTGTGGGATGGGTGTGGGAATCAGAGCCGATCGATGTCGGCCCGCGTACTCCGATGAGGCGGCTGAGGAGCCCGTAATCGTTCGAACAATCCCATCCGCCGCGAGCTGACGCTCGACGAGCTGACCGAGGCGCTGGCTTTGCAGCGACAACGAGAAGGAGAAGCGTGAGCCGCTTCGCCGGCGGCGCGTCAGTACTCATGCCGCGATCGTGCCTGGCGTGCTCGGGCGCTGCGCGAGACACGAGTGCGGGCTGCGCTTCGTTCACGGCTCAGCGCGCGAAGCGGTCGATGAGGCCTTGCGCGTATACATCCGCCCAGCGTTCCTTCGAGCCTGACGCCACGTGATCGAGATCGAGCTGAACGAGCGCATGGACGAGATGACTACGCACCGGCTTGGCTCTGAGCAGCGCAGATAGCTCAGAGAGGTTGAGCAGCCAGTCGGCGTACCACGATGCCCAGTCCGGGTCGTCCCCATCCGTGATCCGCCACACGGTGTGATGGGTTTCCGCGGCCTCGTGCAAGACACTGGCAATGTCCTCGGAATCAGCCATCCTCTGCCTCCTCTTCGCGATATCTGTCGTATCCGACATGTTGCCCCAGTCACTGAGAGGGGCGGCGCGTTACAGCACGGGTTCTGCGCGCTGCGTCTCCTTTAGTCCTATGCCTTCGCGCCTCCATTTTGGGCAGACACGATACGGCAAGTCGGCAATCAGCCCTGAGCCGCGAGCCCGATGCGCAAGGTGCCGACTGGCTATCCGGCCGGAAGCGTAAAGCTCACGCGCGCGCCGCCTTCCGCGCGATTCTCGGCCCAGATCCGTCCGCCGTGCGCCTCGACGAGGCCGCGCGCGATTGCCAGCCCCAGGCCGGCGCCTCGCTGGGATCGCGCCGGGTCGCTGCGCCAGAAGCGATCGAACATCCGCCGCTCGGCCTCCTGGCCGAGTCCGTCGCCGGTGTCCTCGACGCTCACCCGCACTGCGTCGATGTCCGGTGCCACTCGCACAGCGACGGTGCCATCGGAAGGCGTGTGGCGCAACGCATTCGTCAGCAGGTTCAGCAGGACGCGCTCGACCTTGTCCGGCGCGAACCGTGCGACTGCGGCGGGGTCGACGTCCGCGTCGAGGGTGATGTGACGTTGGGCAGCTTCCGCCGTGACGCCGCGGAGGCAGACGGACACCAGGTCTCCGAGAGGTAGCGCGTGCAGCTCGAGGGTCAACGCGCCTGCGTCGATTCGGGCGAGCTCGAAGAGGTCGTCGACGAGAAGCGTGAGCCCGCGTACCTGGTCGCCGAGCGCCGGGAGGTAGTCGCCGGGCTCGGCGAGACCGTCCTCCAGCGCCTCGAGCATCGCCTGCATGTTCGCCAGCGGAGTGCGCAGGTCGTGGCTTGCCCATGCCACGAGCTCGCGACGCGCGTCGAAAAGCTGTTCAAGGTTCGTGGCCATCTCGTTGAACGATGCCGCCATGTCGGCGACCTCGGCTGGCCCCGACTCGGGTGCCCGTACGGTCAGGTCTCCGTGTGACAACGCCAGCGACGCGTCCCTGACCTGGTCGATCGAGCCTGCGATCGATCGCGCGAGAAAGAGCCCACCGATCATCGCGACCGTCGCTGACGCGGCCGACATCGCCAGGATCTTCACGTCGTCTCCCATGTGGAACATGACCCAGCCCGACAGAAAGACGGAGGCGAGTGGAAGGCAGACGGCGAGGGCAGCGAGACCGATGAGCTGGAGACGGACGGTCGGTAGCGATCTCAGAGCTAGCGCGAGCACCAAGCCCACGCCGAGCGTGATGAGCGAAACGAGAACTGCTCCCCAGATCATCGGATCAGGGCACCAGCCGGTAGCCGACGCCCCAGATGGTCTGGAGATGGAGCGGCTCAGAAGGATTGGTCTCGATCTTCTCGCGCAGGCGTCTGACGTGAACTGTCACGGTTCCCGTGTCGAGAGCGGCTTCGTAGCCCCAAACGCGGCTCATCAGCTGATCTCTTCCGAAGACGCGCCTCGGATTGCCGGCAAGGAAGCTCAGGAGATCGAATTCCTTCGCGGTCATGCGGAGCTCACGCCCGGCCTTGCGCACCTCTCTCGTGGCGGTGTCGATTTCGATGTCGCCAAAGGCGAAGCGCGCTGATGCAGTTTCGGTGGGAGCAGAGCGGCGCAACACCGTCCGCACCCGGGCCGCGAGCTCGCGGGGCGAGAACGGTTTCGTCACATAGTCGTCGGCGCCGAGATCGAGTCCGACGATCCGATCGGCCTCTTCGCCTCGGGCCGTCAGCAGGATCACGGGGAGCGCCGAGCGGGTGCGAATCCAGCGGCAGAGCTCGAGGCCGTCGATCCCGGGGAGCATCACATCGAGCACGACCAGGTCGGCCGTCTGCTCCTCGAGCATCGCCCGTGCCGTCGTGCCGTCGCCGGCCTCGAGTGTCGCGTGCCCCTCGCGCTCCAGGTAGCGCACGACCACCTCTCGGACGATCGGCTCGTCGTCGACTACGAGGACGGTGGCCATCGCCGCATTATGTGGGCGCAATGGTTACGGATACATGAATTCATGGTCCCGCGGTCACCTTTCTGAAAGGCGACGGCGGGCGGATGAGCCAGGGGCCTATCCGCCCACTTGTCGAAGCGAAAGAGAGCCGATCGAGTTGCCTGGGGGTCACTTCCCGATGGTCGAGGCTCCGGCGGCGTTCGCCGACCTCCTCGATCGCCTCGCCGAGACGGTCATCCGCCAGTAGGAATCCCAGGCCTCTCAGAGATCGAGGATCAGATGGTCGCTCGGCTGGGCGCAGCAGATGAGGACGGAGCCGTCGGCGGGTGGCTCGACGGGATCGGGGTTGTACTCGACGGTGCCGGAGACGATGGCGGTCTCGCAGCTGTGGCAGACACCGGTGCGACACGACCAGCGGACCGGTACGTCGCACGCTTCTGCGAGCTCGAGCAGACTGGCGTATTCGGGGCTCCAGGCAACGGCGAGGTTGCTGCGGGCTGAACTCGATTGTCGGCCCAGTCCCGGGCGTTCCCGCAGGCAGGTGAGGGGACCGCGATGGCGCGGAGGCGATGCCGGGGGTTTGGCCGGGCGCCGGGCCGAAGAGCTCGACGTGGATGCGGCCCGGGTCGAGACCAAGCTCGGCGAGCGCGGCACTGGTTTCGCTCATGAACGAAGCGGGGCCGCAAAGGTAGGCGTCGGCGTCGCGCGGCAGCTCGAGCGAGGCGAGGACGGCCGGGGAGAGGCGGCCGGTGCTGTCGAAGTCTCGACCTTCGACGATCGTCCGGCCCCGGGCGGCTGAAGGCGATGTGCCCTCTCCCGTTGGCGAGTGAGGCGAGGAGGGTGCGGGATTCGTCGGCGAACGGGTGGTCTGCGCCGTTTCGCGCCCCGTGAAGCCACCAGACCTCCCGCTCGGAGTGCTCCGCGGCGAGTGCATGCAGCATGGCGAGCGTCGGGGTGGCGCCGACGCCGGCGCTGATCAGGAGCACCGGCGTTTCGGTCGGGTTGAGGGTGAACGTGCCGCGCGGTGCTGCGATCTCGAGCCGGTCGCCGACTCGGAGGTGCGTGTGCAGATAGCCGCTGCCGGCCCCGTCCGGCTCTCGCTTGACGCTGATCCGGTAGTCGTCAGCGCCGGGCGGCCCTGACAGCGAATAGTTGCGCAGGAGCGACGGCCTGTCCCGGCTCGGGTTGAAGGCGGAGTGTCAGAAACTGTCCGGGAAGCGCTGCCGGCACGGGGATGCCGTCCGGGTCGACGAGGTGGATGGACACGATCGAGTCGCTCTCGCTGTCGAGCCGGCTGACCGTGAGCGGACGGAATCCAGGCCAGGCAGGAGGCGGGCTCGTCGCAGCGAGCCCCGCGTTGCCGTTGCCTTCCTCCTCGAGCAGCGCGCGGAACGAGGATTGCCACCCAGGGCTGAGCGCGGGAATCCGGAGCGCGCGCTGGACGCCTTCGCGGGGATGGCCCGGCAGGTAGAGCAGAGCGTCGACCTCGGCAACGGTCATCCGTTCAGGCCCCGAGGCGATCTTGAAGATCTCGTCGCCCGCCTGCACCTCGCCTTCGACCAAGCACGCGCAGATAGAAGCCGGGACGGTTGTGTGAGACGAGCATTGCGGGCATGCGAGGGTCGTCCATGCGGATGCCGACGCGGTAACACGTGACTCGCGGCTGGCTCACCTCGAACACAGCCGTCCCGATCCGATAGCGGTCGCCGATGCAGACCTCGTCGTCGGCCAGGCCCTCGACCGTGAAGTTCTCTCCGAACTGGCCGTAGACGAAATCGTCTCGGCCCAGCTCACCCTCCCAGTAGCGGTAGGAGCCGAGCTGGTAGACGAAGACCGCTCGCTGCTCGCCGCCATGGCCGGCCAGATCTCCTTGACCGTCCCCGTCGACGTTCAGCCGGCGCACCATCCGCGGCCCCTCGACCGCGTCCTTCCAGATCCCGGTGTGCACGGTGCGCCCCTGCCAGACGACATCGCGCGGCAACCCGACATTGAGCGAGACCAGCCTGCCGACCGCGCCCTCGGAGATCCGCGTTGCCTCCGCCATCTACGCCGCGTGGCCGGGGGATAGCTGCCGGTGTATCACCGATCCAGTCTACGGGGGACGTGAGGGCATAAGGCCCGTGGAGCGACTTGCTCCACGGGCCTTCGGACCAATCCTCTATCGCCGGCTCGCGCCGGCGGAGCCAGCTATTTCGGACGCGCCGCGTGCCAGCCGTCGACGCCGTCGCACTTGACGATGCCGGCCTTGTCGCCGACGTAGGTGTAGGCCGGGAGGCCGTTGACGGTGAGCTGGTGCTTCATGCCGCGCTTGATCGAGCCGAAGGTCGCCATGACGCCGGTGACGTGCTTCGGCACCGTTCCGGTGACGTAGACGGGCGGCCACTGCTTCAGGCACGAGCCGGTGCACTTGATCTTGCCGCCGGCCTTCTTCTCGACGTCCCAGTAGTAGATACCGAGCTTCATCGGCGTCGCGATCACGGTGCCGATGTTCGACTTGGTCTCGATCGCGGGCTTCATGGATGAGGCCGGTGCGGCGATCGCACCAGAGACTGCAACGATTGCGGCGACGATCATGGCGAGCAGGAGGGCAAGGCGCATAGGTAGCTCCTTCGGTTGGTGATGGGAGTGCGTGCGTGAATGGTTTGCCTGCGATCCGGTCCCAGCGCAATAG
Organism: uncultured Thermoleophilia bacterium; assembly: GCA_963776305.1. Lineage (GTDB taxonomy): Bacteria > Actinomycetota > Thermoleophilia > Gaiellales > Gaiellaceae > Gaiella. The sequence continues at coordinate 7,813 of CAVZMA010000001.1, forward strand.
GCGGCGCGTCCTCTTAAGCGACTGTTCAGATTCGTCGCGGCTGGCTGTCGAACGTTTCAGAATTCCGTAATTTTCAGTGGCTCTTCGCGGCGCTAGGTTCGTTGGATGGAGACTCCTCCGAGCTCGAGTTCGGACGCGCGGCCGTACGGCCGACGGACGTTCCTTGCAGTTACTGCGCTCGGCCTGACCTCGCTCGCTTGGGGACGGCCCGCCTGGCACGCGCTCGGTGGCGCCGCAAGTCCGTTGACCGAGGCGCTTCCGGCGAGCCTCGTTCCCTCGTCTGGCTGGCGGATCTACACGGTCGCTGCGTCGATGCCGCGGTTCACGCCGGAGACGTGGCGTTTACGGGTGGACGGCCTGGTCGGTTCGCCGCAGTCGTTCAGTTACGAGCAGCTGCGCGCGCTTCCCCGTGTCGAACAGGTCTCGACATTCCACTGCGTCACGGGCTGGTCGGTTCAGAACGTGCACTGGGCCGGGGTGCGCCTCTCGACCGTTCTCGATCGCGTCCAGGCGCAGCCGACCGCGCGAGTGGTGAGCTTTACCTCGGCGGAGAAGCCGTACGTCGACACGCTGACCGCCGACCAGGCGAGGCTTCGGCGACGTGATGCTGGCCTACGAGATGGACGGCCAGCCGCTGCCCCGGGTTCATGGAGCTCCGCTCAGGCTCGTGATCCCGGAGATGTACGGCTACAAGAACGTGAAATGGGTGGAGCGGATCACGCTTGCACGGGAGGCACCCGCCGGGTACTGGGAGCAGCGCGGTTACGACACGGATGCGTGGGTCGGTGGCTCGAACGGCTTCTGAGCACCGGTACGTGCGCCGGTTCTCGCTGACGGAGCGCGCGCTGCACTGGATTCACGCGAGCGCGTTCTTCGCCCTTCTCGCGACCGGCCTCGTGCTCTACGTGCCGTATCTGGGAGAGCAGATCGGCCGCCGACCGCAGGTCAAGGAAACCCATCTGCTCGTCGCGGTTGCCTGGGCGATCGCACTGACGGCCGTCGTCGTGGTCGGTGACCGCCGTGGGCTGCGCCGCACACTGCACGAGCTCGACGCGTTCGATAGCGACGACCGGCGTTGGCTCCGGGGACGGCGTGCACCCCAGGGACGATTCAACGCAGGACAGAAGCTCAACGCCGTCCTCACCGCTGCCTTCGCGCTGCTGTTCGCAGTGTCCGGGACGCTTCTCTGGCTCGGAGAGCGCAACACGAGCTTCCGCTTCGACGGCACTATCGTCCTGCATGACGGGCTGACGCTGTTCTCAGTCGTGCTCCTGACCGGACACCTCTACCTCGCCCTCATCCACCCGGCCACGCGGCACGCGCTGCGCGGCGTCACCCGCGGCGACGTCCGCGTCGACTGGGCTCGCGAGCATCACGCGAAGTGGGTCGACGGCGATCCCAAACCGAGGGCCTGAAGAGGCGCGAAGGCCGACCGAGAAGTCGCGTTCCCCATCAGTACGGGATCGTCAAAGGGAGGCCGCTCAGCCGGGTAGGTCTGGCGGCAGCGGGATCTCTTGTGGAGGTTTGCCGGTTTCGTCGTCCCAGCTGACGAAGGCCTCGCCGTCGCGGCCCTCGTGGGACGCCGAGCCACCGAGCGCTAGGACGACGCAGGTAGCAGGGCCTCGATTCGTCAGTTGGCGTCTGACCGCGGGAGCGACCCGCGCTACGCCGCCAACGGCAAGCTCGTGCTCTTCGGCTTCGATCGAGAGCGTCAATGTGCCTGCCAGGACGAGGTAGACCTCCTCTTGGTGGTGATGGCGGTGGATACGGAGGCGCTGGCGTGGTCTCAGGGTGACCACGTTGATCCCGAAGGTCGTAACGCCCAAGCTGCGACGCACGGCCTGGAATGTTTCTCCGCCCTCGAGGTCGACCTGGCCAAACGTGACGCCTTCGTCCATCGTGGACGGCTCCCTCATTCGAGACGACTCGGAGTTCCTCTCGGGAATGATGCATGACTCCGGGTGGGTCGGCGCCGTGAGACACGGTTCAACTACGATCGGCGATGTGAGTGGATTTGCGGCTCTTGTGGCGGCCGAAGCGGGTTGGCGAGCATTGTTCGCGACCGTCGACGGCGCCGAGACGGGGCGCTCTCGGATCATCGCGTGGGCATCTGTCGAGCGGGACGGCACAAGCGAAATCGTCGGGATCATCGCCGATCCGAACGAGCCGAAGAGCCTCGTCGCTGCGGATACGGTCACCGATGAGGACGGTGGGACGCTGTTCCGTTACGGCTTCATCGACTAGCCAGCTGGATCGCGGCGTTCTGGGGTTCAGTTGATTGGTCTGTTCGGCGTCCTCGTGAGCGATGCAGACGCGCGTACGCTCGTCGATCTGCTGCTGAGGAACGGCGAGTTCGACGGTCTCACCGCGGCGGACGCGATCGAGCACGGACTTCGGACGGGCGACTCGATCATCGGTCTGGATCCGGCCGAAGGCGACGCGATCGCAAACGTGCTCGACGACCCACCGGACGGACTCATTCCTCTCCGAAACGCTCTCATCCGGTAGCTGCTAGAGCGGGCCAACTCACTCCGCTGTCCGGAAGTCAGTTGCCTTCGTCGCGACCATTCTGTTCACGTCGCTTCGTCGACTGCACACGGTCAGCAGGTCTGCGTGACGCCTGGGCCGATCGTTGAGCGTCGCCGCGCCCCGTTGAGATAGACGTCTGCTCTGACGGCGGTTGGCTTGCAGGTTCGCGACAGTGGCACGGTGATTCGGCGCATGCCGGTCCCGGGACGGTGGCGAAGAGCGCGAGGTCGGGTGGCTGTGTCCAGGCCCCGTGTGCGAGCGGGCGCTCGTACGCGATCGCGCCGAGCGCGGTGCCGACTGGAAGATCGTGCCAGCGGATGACGAGGCTCAGTCGTCCGTTTGCGTATTTCAGGTCGTCGACCTCGACGCTGCCGGTCGGAGGGGCGCCGGCCGGAAGCTTCCGTCGAAGCGTGAACGCTGTCTCGGTGGCGACGACACGGGTCCGAGAATCGTCGTGCCTCTTCGGGCGCGTGTTCGGGCTTGTTGTGGGCGACGGCGGCGAGGTAGCTGAGGTAGCTCGCGGCGAGGAGCCGGGTGCGTTGCGAGGGGTCGCTTCCCTCGAGCAGACCGCAGCGCCTGTCGTGAGCGAGGCGTCTGCGCCGTGGCTCGTCGCCGAGCGCGAGCTGGGCGGCGCTCTTCAGCAGCCAGACGTCGGGCACGTCTGGGTTGATCTCGATGGCGGCGTCGGCGCCGCTGACGGCCTGCTCGTAGTCGCCGCGGTAGAAGGCGACGAGCGCGAGGAGAGCGTCCCCGAGGAGGTCGCGGTGGCCGCCGAGGTCGAGCGCGCGCTGCGCGTCTTCGACGGCGGCGGCCGTCTCGCTGCCGCCCGAGTCGGTGAATGCACGGGTGACCGGGTAGTCGGGGTTGGCAGCGAGGAGGCGTGCGCGGGCGCGGCCGGTGTACGCGGTCGCGAAGTCCTCGTGAGCGGCGATCGCCCGGTCGTAGGCAGCGACCGCCGCCGCGGTAGTCGCCGTCGCTTGTCAGAACGGCGCCTTGGCGGCCGCGGTGATCGCGGTGTCTGGCGTGGAGGGGATCGGGAGGTGGTAGATCCAGGCTCCCCAGACGACGACGAATGCCGCGATCGCGAGCCCGAGGCCGTAGGTGACACGGCGGATCGACCCTTCGACGACGAGGCCGAAGCCGACGAGGAACAGCGCTGCGGCGAGGACCGCGAGCACGGTCGTGTACTGCGTCGAGCGGGTGTTCCAGGTGACCCGTGTCGTCGCGAGCGCCTGCTGTTTGAGGACCTGACGCTCTGCATCGAGCTGGAGCGGGCCACAGCTCGCTGAGCAAGCTGCTTGGTGGGGAGCCGCTGAGCAGCCCGCAGGTCCTCGGTCGACCGATTCCGGCTGCGCCGCCAGCCCGGCCGCGTCGTGAGACTCGGGCGCGCCCGCGTCCAGGGGCCGGCGGAACGGCAGGAAGTCGTGCTCGGCCTCGCACCACCGAGCGAACGCCCGAGCAGCGTGCTGGTCGCGACGTTGGCGGACATCGCCCTCACCGCCGTCCGGGTCGTCTCTCTCGCAGTGGTCGACTCGTTCGCTCCCGCCTGGGTCTGCAGGACGGCGAGCATCCCTGCGATCACGACGACGACGGCGAGGGTGACGGCGATCTTGGGCTTGAGCGGATCGGAACCTCCTCGACCCCATCCCGCTCCTCGGCCGGCGGCCCCGTCGGTCGCCGGTGGCTCGCGGTTCGCTCATGCGAAGAAGTAGGTCGAGAGGCACCCGACGACGGCGGCGGCGTAGACGACGATCCCGGCGACCGCGAACGCGGCCGTCCTCCGGCGACGCGTCGACACCTCGGCCAGCGTGTAGAGCAGCACGGCGAAGGCGATCACGAAAGCGAAGCGGACGAGACCGTTGACCCGGTCACGTATGTCGTCTGCCTGCCGCGCGAAGCCCGAGGGATCGAGCTTTCCCGGCGAGTCGAGCGCGGTCGACTGCTCCGCCTCGAGCGCCCGCCGCCGCGCCTTGATGTCGAACGAGCGGGGCGTTGCGCTCGGCTTCAGGAGATCGCTGCCGATCGTGGCGCGGCCGAAGACGCCTGCCTCGGCCGCGCGGCGGGTCGCACCCTTCCCGCAGAGCAGCCGCCTCGGCGCGCGAGACGCTCGGCGAGCCGGCTCGACCCGGCCGCCGCAAGCCGGGCTGCCTCGCGATCGAGGGCGGCCGCGACGCCGTAGTCGGCCCGGTAGCGCACGTACTCGCGCGCCGCCGCGGCGATCGCGATGGTGCGCTCGACCTCGCCCTGCTCGGCACGAACCGTCTCGCTGATCGACTGCCGATCGTCGTACGCCGCGGTGCTTCCGATCTGAGCCGCTCGCCACGTGAACGACGCCGCCGTCACCGTGGCAAGCCCGATCAGGAACGCGATCGCCCACTTCACGCGCACAGGAACCCCGGCCCGCTCAGCGCGCCTCGTTCGCCTCGCCCTGACTCACAGCCGACACGCGGCGCATTCAACCACGGCCACGCCCGCGAGCGTCTTCACTACGGGGCTCGTACTGGCTTCATGTCACCGTTCGCCGTACGGCACTTCCGAGAGCGATCGTTAGTTCCGTTGCGTGTATGCTCGCCGCGGTGCGCCGGGAAGTCTGGTCGGCAGACCTCGATGGACGCCCTCGCCGACTTCTTCCCGCACCTCCTCGTCTTCGCAGCGCTGCTCCTGGCGGCGATTGCGCTCACACCTGCGGTCGAGTCGGTTGGGCTACCTGGACCAGCCGCCTTCCTCGCTGTCGGTGTGATCGCCGGCTATCTCGAGCTGATTCCGACCGACCGCCTCGGCGAGTTGCCGCTCGAGCAGATCGGCGTCCTGGGGCTCTACGCGATCCTGTTCCAGGGGGGGCTTGCGACCGGCTACGCCGCCTGGCGCAGAGAGGCAGGCCCAATCCTTGCTCTCGGCACCTTTGGAACCGCCGCAACGGCCGGTCTGCTCAGCGTCTTCGCGCACTACCTGCTGGGTTTCGAATGGACACTCGCCGCTCTCGTTGGCGTCGCCCTCAGTCCAACCGACCCGGCCGCGGTATACGCGACGCTGCGGGACGCGATCAGTTCCAGCGGGCAAGAATTGTTCTGGAAGGCGAATCGGGATTCAACGACCCCGTCTCGATCTCCCTGACGATCGCAGTCGTCACGTTCGTCTCCTCCGACCACGCCACCGTCACGGGAAGCGCCGTGCACCTTGTCCAGGAACTAGGCCTCGGCCTCGTTGGTGGAGTCGTCGGCACGGGCGTCCTGATCTTGCTTCTCAGGGCAACGCCGCGACTCGAGGATGCACTCGAGTCAATTGCAGTCCTGGTCACGGTCGTCGTGATCGGAGCCGCCACAGCAGTTGTCCACGGAAGCGGCTTCCTCGCCGTCTACGTCGCCGGCCTGCTGTTCGCAGACCGCTGGGCAGCACAGGACGGCACCAAACACGCGATACCCGAATCGCTCTCCGCCGCCGCCGAACCCGTCCTCTTCGGACTGCTCGGAGCCGTTTACGCCCCTCGCCTCACCGGCGGAGACGTGATCGACGGAGCAGTCCTCACGCTCGTCACCTTCTGCCTGCTACGCCCCGCGATCGTGCTCGCATGCCTCAGCCGCAGCCACTTCACACGAACCGAGCGGCTCGTAGTCACGCTCGGCGGACTCAAGGGAGCAGTCCCCCTCCTCCTCGCCGGCTACGCCGCGCTCGAAGCGCTCCCCCGAAGCAGACCACACGGAAGCGGTTGTGCTGTCGGCCACAGCCGCCTCGATCCTCCTCCAGGGATGGGGCCTGACAGTCATCACCTCCAGACGAGGATCGACAGTTGAGTAAGCGACGCTAGCCGCCGTCTGCTGCGACCGTCTGTGGGCATTCAGCCGCAACGGCTTCCGTTACAGGCGCGCGAGTTGCTACGTCTCGGGGGTGCGCAGGTCGCGTGGGGTTGTCGTGGCTGGGGTCACTCCGCGAACGAGCGCCTTAAGACGAATCAGAAAGGGGGAGTATCCTAGATCGAGCGGTGCGGTCATCGCTGTCTATTTGTACGCCCCTGGTGGTGCTTGAGGTCACCCCGAAGTCCGAGATGGTTAGGCGGGCTTCCGGGCCAATTTGACGCGTCGAACCTCGTGAGTGTGGGAAAGGCTCCAGCAAAAATAGCCGATTTGCAGGGCTTTTTAGATGGGCGCACCTGGGATCGAACCAGGGACCTCTCGCGTGTGAAGCGAGCGCTCTCCCGCTGAGCTATGCGCCCGGGAGGGTGATAAGGCTAGCGCACGAGCGGACGGATCGTGCGGACTCGACGCCTCCTGGCGAGCGTCAGCGACGTGCGCGGGCACCGCCGAGCACGAGCTGGCTGTCGCCGAACTCGTGCCAGCGGTAGCCGTGCTCGATCGCCTCGCGGTAGCTCTCCGCGAGCAGCTCGCTCGCCGAGGAGCGCGCGCAGGATGTCCAGGTGGGACGACTCCGAGCTCGTGCAGGCCGGTGAGCAGGCCGTCGATCGTCCGGATGCCCCGCTCGGGCGTGACGACGAGGTTCGTCCAGCCCTCGCCGGCCGCCACCGTGCCGTCCGGCCGCGCGACGGTCTCGAGCGCGCGGACGACGGTCGTGCCGGTGGCGACACGCGACCGCCCCAGGCGTGGACGGCGTTGACGAGCCGGGCGGTCTGCGCCGGGACGCGAAAGCGCTCCGGATAGGGGCGCTCGTGACGCTCCTGCGAGGAGACGCCGGTGTGCAGCGTGATCGGTGCCACGAGGATGCCGCCGGCAACGAGCCGTGTGATCAGCTCCGCCGTGAACGGCCGGCCGGCGCTCGGCATCTCGGCGCTGCCGGGCTCGAGCGCGTAGACGTTCTGGTACGCCGAGAGCGGCCAGCGACCGGGCACGTAGCCGTAGCGAATCGGGTGCCCGTGCTCGGCGAGGTAGAGCGCCGGCGGCCGGGGAAGGTCGAGGCGTGCGAGCCACAGCCGCAGGCCGGCGTACGGGGCGAGGATCTCGGCCGACCGCACCGCCGGAAGGACGAGCCGCTCACCGACCTCGACGGCCGCCGAACGGCTCGTCGCCCGAGCGCAGCTCCACGATCCAGAACCGGTCGGGATCGTGGCCCTGCGCCGGCGTCGAGAGCCGAAGCTCGAGCTCGGTTCCGTCCGCGCGCACGGCCGCCACCGCCGCAGGAAGCGTGGCCGAGGTGTTGACGACGACGAGGTCACCGGCGGCGAGAAATCGGGGCAGCTCCGAGAAGCGGCCGTGGACGATGGTTCCGGTCGGCCCGGTCGGTGACGAGCAGGCGGACGTCGGTCTCGGGGGAGCCCTCGCGCCTCGGGCGGCTCGTGCGCCTCGAGGAGGTCCGGCAGCAGTTCCGGCACGCTCATGCCGAGGCTCCGACGAGCTCGCGGGCGCGGTAGGCGCCGCTCGGCAGGTCGCCCTCGATCAGGGCCAGCAGGCCGGGAACGCTCTCCTCTGGCGGCGGCCGGTCGGAGATGTCCTCGCCCGGGAACGCATCCTGCTGCATCTGTGTGCGCATGTCGCCCGGGTCGACCGCGTAGGCGCGCAGGCCCGGGTTCTCGACGCCGAGGACGGCCGTGATCTGTGCGAGCGCCGCCTTGGACGAGCCGTAGCCGCCCCAGCCCTCGTACGCCTCGACGGCGGCGTCCGAGCTGAGGCTGATGATCCGCGCGTCGTGGCTGAGCTGCGGGAGCGCGAGCTGAACGAGCGCGAGCGGAGCGAGCACGTTCACCTCGTAGACGCGGCGCAGCTCCTCGAGCGGGTAGGCCGCGAGCGGGGGCAGCGGCGTCGGGCCGAGCACGCTGGCGTTGTTGACCACGAGATCGATCGGCTCGTCCGCGGCCTCGACGAGGCGGCGGCGGTGGTCGGGATCGGCGACGTCGCCGGCGAGTGCGATGACTCCGTCGAGCCCGGCAACCGAGCGCTCGAGCGCGTCACCGTCGCGGGCATCGACGACGATGCGCCAGCCGCGGTCGGCGAGGGCGCGCGTGAGCGCGAGCCCGAGGCCCCGCGATCCGCCGGTGACGATGGCCTGCACGGCTCAGGCCTCGACCGGCACGCCGTGGCGCGCGACGATCCGGTCGTAGTTGAGCCGCAGGAGCTCGATCACGTCGCGGACGTCGGCGTCGCTCTCGATCCGGCGCGCCGCAAAGCCCGGCTTGCCCGGGAAGACCGGGTGGTAGTCGATGCGGCCCTGTTCCTTCAGCTCGCTCCAGACCGCCTTCGGGAAGCCGAAGTGGGCGGCATGGTCGCCGTGCAGATGTCCGATCTCCCTGCGGCCGACGGTGAACGCGAATTCGCCGCGACGACCCGTTGCCGCTTCCACGCCGCGCCAGGAGGTGACCTCCTCCTCGATCTGCTCGCGTGCCGCATGCGCATTGTTCATGACGCTCCTTCTTCCGGGACAACGCTCACGGTAGAAGTCGGCCGGTCCCGGCCGCCAGGGGCAATTGGTCCTACGACCTCGGGTCGACCAGTCCGGCGCGCACGGCGAGCACGGCTGCCTGCGTCCGGTCGGTGACGTCGAGCTTCGCGAGCACGCGGCCGACGTGTGCCTTGACCGTCTTCTCGGACAGGCCGAGCTCGCGGGCGATCAGCTTGTTGGGAAAGCCGCGGCCGATCAGGATCAACACCTCCCGCTCGCGCGGAGTGAGCCGGTCGATCGGCTCCTCGCGGCCCTCCGCCGCGAGCGTCTCGACGACGCGCGCGGCAACGACCGGATCGAGCAGTGCCTCGCCGGCATGAGCCGCGCGCACGGCGCGGGCGATCTCCTGCGGCTGCGCATTCTTGAGCAGGTAGCCGGCCGCGCCCGCCCGCAGCGCCGGGAGCAGCATCGCGTCGTCGAGGAAGCTCGTCAGGACGATCACCCGCGTCGCCGGGAGGCTTGCCCGCAACACTCCGCATCGCCTCCGAGCCCGTCGAGCCGCGGCATCACCAGATCCATCAGGATCACGTCGGGCACGCAGCCGCGTCGCCTGCTCGACCGCCTCGTGTGCCGTCGCCGGCCTCGCCGACGACCTCGATCGCGTCCTGCAGCTCGAGGAAGGTGCGCAACCCCTCGCGGACGACCGCGTGGTCGTCGACGACGAGCACCCGGATCGGCTCAGCCACCGGGCACCTCCAGGCGAACGGTCGTACCCTCGCCGGGCGGCCGACTCGATCTCGATCGAGCCGCCGATCCTCTCCGCGCGCTCCTCCATCGAGGTCAAGCCGAGCCGGCGCGACCGGATCCCGTCGGCGTTCGGGTCGAAGCCGACGCCGTCATCCTCGACCTCGAGCAGCAGCCGGCCGTCGCGGCCGTGCAGCCTGACGGCGACACGGTGGGCGTGCGCGTGCTTGACGGCGTTCTGGAGCGCCTCCTGCGCGATGCGCAGCACTTCCAGGTCGCGGGCTGGATCGGGCTGGAGCTCGTCCGTCGAGCGACGAGCTCGATGTCGCGTCTGCGCGATCCGTCGCAGCAGCTCGACGTGCTTGCGGAGCGCCCCGACGAGCCCGTCCCTCTCGAGATCGGGCGGACGCAGCTCGAAGACGAGCGAGCGAAGCTCGTCGAGCGCTTCCTGCGCCAGGCCCTGCAACCTCTCGACCTGGTCGCGCGCGGCCGCCGGGTCACGTTCGAACAACGTCGCGGCGGCCTCGGCGCTGAGCACGAGCCCGAACAGCTTCTGGCTGACGGCGTCGTGGAGCTCCAGCGCCAGGCGGTTCCGCTCGGCGACGATCGAGAGCTCGCGCGCCTGCTCGTGCAGGCTCGCGTTCGTGATCGCGATCGCCGCATGGGCCGCGAGCAGCCCGATCAACTCCTCGTCCTCGTCGCGTGAAGTCGGGAGCATCGAGCTTCTCGGTCAGGTAGAACGAGCCGATCACGCCCGTCGGCGTCGACGATCGGCACACCGAGGAACGAGCGCATGTCGGGGTGCGCGGCCGGCCACCAGCCGCGGAAGCGCGGATGCTCGTGAATGTCGCGCGTGCGATACGACGACGGCGTGTCGAGCATCGCGCCGAGCACGCCGTGCTGCCTCGGCAGCGGGCCGAGTGAGGCGACCAGGCTCGTCGCTCATGCCCGAGGTCAGGAAGCGGCGGAACCCGCCCTCGCCGTCGGGCAGGCCGAGCGCTGCGAACCGCGCGCCGGCGAGGTCGCGCGCGCTGTCGACGAGTCGTTGCAGGACCTCGTCGACCGACAGGCCGGCTGCGACCGCGAGCACGGCATCGCTGACCGCCTTCAGCGCAGGGCTGAGCCGTTCTTCCACTCCATGCGACGATAGACCAGCGAGAGCACCGAGCCCCCGTGCGGCGTCCCGCTCAGTCGCGCCAGTTGGCGAACCGCTCCTCGTTCGCGCCAGGGTCGTCGCCGAGCACGGGGTGGAGGGCGAGCTCCGGCGAATAGCGGCTCGCCGGCACCGTGCGGCCGAGCGCCTCGGCCATCGCCCGCACGTGGTGCGGCGCTCCTCCGCAGCAGATGCCGATGAAGCCGACGCCGAGGTCGCGCGCGGCTACCGCAAACGCCGCCATCTCGTCGCGAGTGCGATGTGAACGGATCGAGCGCAAGCGGGAACGCGCGCTCGCCGTCGCCTCGATGCAGCATCTGGAAGGTGGGCTCCTCGGGTGTCGTGTGGTACGGCACCGGTTGCGCGGCGACCGGGCACGCGACGGCGGCGCGCACGCGCTCGAGCAGCGGCAGCATCGTGGCCGGGCCGCGCGAGCAGTTGAGCCCGACGACGTCGGCGCCGGCCGCCTCGAGCTGACGGCAGGCCTCGTCGAACGCGACGCCGTCGATCGTCGTCTCGCCGGTCGAGGCGAACGTCGCGATCACGGGCAACCCCGCCTCTTTCACCACATCGACCGCGATCATGGCCTCGCCGAGGTAGTCGTTGGTCTCGGCGATCACCAGGTCGGCGCCTTCTTCGACGGCCCAGGCGACCTGCTCGCGGTACATCTCGCGCACGACCGCGCCCGAGGCAACGGGATCGTCCGGGTCGAATGCCCAGGTGTTGCAGATGTTCCCGGCAACGAGCGCGTCACCTTCGGCGGCGACCTCGGCAGCGAGCCTGAGCGCGTTGCGGTTCAGCGGCTCGAGGTCGCCCTCGCGGCCGATTTGGCGCATCTTCTCGCGGTGACCGTAGTACGTGAACGCCACCATCACCTCCGCGCCGGCGCGGAGGAACTCCCGGTGCAGCTCGCGCACCGCGTCCGGAAAATCGAGCACGACCTCGGGGACGTACGGCCCGCTCTTCAGGTAGCCACGGCGCTCGAGCTCGAACAGGTAGCCCTCTGCGCCCAGCACCGGCCCCTCGGCGAGCCGTTCGAGCAGGCCTTTCACATCAGTATCGGGGGAGCGGCGGGCCAGAGTAGAGATCGTACTCCCCCTCGCGGGCGAATCGCTCGACGCAACGGTCGAGAGCTGCTTCGTCGAGGGTGACGCCGAGGCCGGGGCCCTCGGGCACCGCCACGACGCCCTGCTCGGGCACGAACGGCCCCTCGGACGTGACGTCGTCCGCCGTCCAGCGGAGGAGCGACTGGCTCGGCTGGGCAACGGTCGGCGAGACCGCCGTCACGTGCAGCTGCGCCGCGGTCGCGATCCCGAGGTCGCCGCTGTAGAACCAGAAGCCGATTCCGGCAGCGGCGCAGCGATCGACGAACCGCAATGTTCCCTCGATGCCGCCACAGGCGCCCACGCCGAGGACGAGCGTGTCGGGCACGCCGAGCGACGCGGCGCCATCGAGGTCCGGCGTGTGGGACGAGAACGGGATCGCGGACACCGCACGCAACGACGCCAGCTCGCCGAACGTCGCGACCGGCTCCTCGACGTTCGCGACGGAGTACTCCTCGAGCCGTGCCAGCATCGCCTGCGCGGTGCCGAGGCTCCAGCCCATGTTCGCGTCGAGGCGCAGCATGCGCGCGGGGCCGATCGCCTCGCGCACGAGCCGGACGAGCTCCAGCTCCTCGGCCGGAGGCAAGACGCCCACCTTGCCCTCGAAGGCCGGCGACCCATGGTCGTCGACCATCGACGCGCAGTACGAAGCGATCTCCGCCGGGGACTCTTCGAGCCCGGGGCGCGGCGCGAAGTACTCGGTGAACGCGATCTCCTTCCTCACGGCGTTCACCGAGCAGCGCATGGAGCGGCAGGCCCGCCTCTCGGGCGGCAATGTCCCAGAGCGCGATCTCGACGCCCGCGGTGGCGCTCGGCGTGACCACGGCTGCGCCCGCGGGCCGCGCCGGCGGGGCCGGCGCGATCGACCGAGCTCGCGGCAGCACGAGGCTCGTTTCGCGCCCGATGAGAGCCGCACCGAGCTCGCCGGCGAGCAGAGCGGCGTCGGTCGCAGACGGCGTCTCGCCCAGACCGACGACACCGTCGTTTGTCGTCACCCGTACCACCGTGCGGCTCATCCCGGGATAGCGTCCCGGAGCCATCAGGTAGGTCGCGGCGAGCGGCACGTTCACCGGCCAGGCCTCGATCCGGGCGACGACGCTCACGCACCCATCCTCGCGCACGACGTCGCTCGACGTGAGACGATCCGAGCATGGAACGCATCGATCCCGCCGCCGTCGGCGCCGTGGGTGTGCTCCCGCCGGAGATCTGCGCCGAGGTCGCGCGCAAGGCGGCGGCGTTGATCGACCTCGACGGGCTCGATCGCGACGGGCTCCGGCGAGGCCGTCATGCTCTGGCGCACCGACGGCTCCGAGGCGTGGCTCAACACCTGGTGGCAGCCACGCGACAGCGGCTTCCACGATCACGACGGCTCGTGCGGCGGCGTCCACGTTCTGGCCGGGGCGGTCACCGGCGAGTATCTCCGCGTGGCAGGAGCGCGCGAGGTGACCCGATTCGAGGCCGGCGAGTCGTTCTCGTTTCGCGGCGACGCGATCCACCGCGTCGATCACCTCGAAGGCGCGGTCACGGTGCACGTCTACTCGCCGCCGCTTCGTTCGATCGGGCACTACGAGCTGGTCGACGGAGAGCTGCGGCGGGAGCCGGGCACACCCGAGGAGATCTCGCCACCGAGCCTCGAGCTGACGCGGGCCCTCGGCGGGGGCTAGTGCAGCAGCGCTAGGCGAGCTGCCATTCGTTCGAGCGGAGGAGCGGCACGACCGTGCCGTCGTTCTCGACGCCGTCCACCTCGACCTCCGGCCCGCCGATCATGAAGTCGGTGTGGACCGTCGAGTCGTTGAAACCGAGCGCGTCGCGTTCCGCGTCGCTCGACGTCGTCAGACCCCTCGACGGCTTGCGTGATCCCCTGTCCGTAGGCGATGTGACAGGCGGCATTCTCGTCGAACAGCGTGTCGAAGAAGACGATCCCGGTCTTCCCGACGCGGGACTCACCGTCCACGAGCGCGACCTCGCCGAGGTGGTCGGCGCCCGTCGTCGGTCTGCATCTCCTCGCGGACGACGTCGGCCCCCGCCGTGGCGTCCACCTCCACGACGCGACCCGCGGACGAAACGGAGCGTGAGGTCGCGCACGATCTGCCCGTTGACGGCCAGGGGCATCGTCGAGCGGACGACACCTTCCGTGCGAAGGCGATGTGGGGTCGTGAAGACCTCCTCGGTCGGCATGTTGACGACGTGGGGGACACCGTCGAGGCTCTCCTCCGCACCGGTGAGCCAGCGCGACTCCGGCATCAGCCCGACCGTGAGGTCGGTGCCGGGGCCCCGGAACCGGATCGTGTCGAACCGCCGCTCGTCGAGCAGGGCGGCGCGGTCGCGCAGACGGCCGATGTGCTCCTGCCAGGCTGCGACGGGGTCGGGCTCGTCGAGCCGCGTCGCGATCGCGACCGCCTCCCAGAGGCGCTCGACGTCTGGCGTCGCCGAAGACCGCCTCCGCCCAGCCGGCGTTGGGGTAGCCGATGATCGTCCAGGCGATCTTGCGATCGCTCGTCGCCTTGAGGATCCTCTCCGCAACGAGCTTCGCGCGCGCCTTCGCGATTCGCTTCGGGTCGAGATCGGCGAAGAGCTCCGGCTCCGGGTCTCCGGTGATCGCGATCGTCGCACCGTGGGTCGACGCGAGCTGGTCGATCAGCGTCGAGCGACCAGGGCGGCGACCAGTCGAGCGTGTCCTCGGGCGGCATGCAGGATCCTCGAGCCGGCGGATGTGGGGGTCGACATAGATCGCCTCGACGTACCGCGCGCCGCGCGCGTATGCGACCTCGGCGATCGCGCGCACGAGCGGAAGGTGCTCCGGGTGAGCTGCGATTCGCAGGAGTTGCCCCGCCTGGAGGTTGATGCCGACCTCGACGGCGAGGCGGGCGTAGCGGCAGCAGCCGCTCGTCAGGAGTCACGGGGCGCACACTACATCCGCGGCATGCGTTCTCCGCCGACTCGCTCCGTGGTGCCGTGGTAGCGTCCCTGCCGTGCTCCTCACGATCACGACGACGGGCAAGGTGACGCTGCTGATCGTCGCCGGGGTGTTCATCGCCTGGGCGCTGATCACGGCGATCTGGATCCCGAAGCGCAACCCCGACTTCCCGGTCACGATGACCGCGTTCCTCCTCGTCTCGGCGTTGTTCTTCGTCGCCCAGATGGGAGCCGTCTACTGGGTCACGAGCACGCAGGAGGTCGAGACGGAGGCGGTCGAGGGCGGCGGCGGTGACGACCGCTCCGGCGGAGACCACGCCGACCGAGACGGACGGGCGAGACGACGGGCAAGACACCGGATCCCGGTGTAGACGCCGACGTCGTGGCGGGCAAGGAAGTCTTCACGACCGCGGGCTGCGAGGGCTGCCACACGCTCGCCGATGCGGGTGCGAAGGGGAACGTCGGCCCGAACCTCGACGACGCGAAGCCGTCGTTCGCCCTCGTCGTCGACCGCGTGACCAACGGCAAGGCGGCGATGCCGCCGTTCAAAGGGCAACTGACCGAGCAGCAGATCAAGGACGTCGCGGCATACGTGTCCTCGGTCGCCGGCAAGTAGCTTCGGCCTCGAAGAGTCGGGCACGCGCGCCCGTGCCTGCGGGTCGCTCGCGGCGCGTGAAAAATGGACGAGAGGCCCCCGGAAGGGGGGCCTCTCGGTCGGTACGGAGAGAGCGGGATTTGAACCCGCGACGCAGCTTTCACCACGTACGCGATTTCCAGTCGCGCTCCTTCGGCCGCTCGGACACCTCTCCGTGCTGCCCTCAGGGTAGCGCGGCGTGAGAGCTTGTCGAGCGGTCGCGCGGATGTCAGGCATCATGGCTCGATGCCCACGGCCCATGAGCTCGAGGAGGTCAACCTCGCGAAGGTGACCGAGACGGGCAGGAGCCGTGTCCGCCGGCGCCGCAGGATTGCCGCCGCGAGCTGGCGGGCCCCGTCGAGCGGCCTCATCCACGGGTTCCTCGACCTCGACGTAACGGCCGCCGAGGAGTGGTGGCAGGCATTCCCGAAGGTCGAGCGCGACACACGTCGTCGGGTGCGCGATCGCCCAGGCGGTCGCTGCGTGTCCCGACGCGCGTGGTCGCATCGTCGGCGGCAGGATCCTCACCCGCGAGACCGTCGACGTCGCGTTCGTGGTCGACCGCGAGGGTCGCGACCTCACGTCGACCTGCGTGCGCGATGCGGACCAGCTCGATCCGGCCACTCTCGCCCGTGCGCTCGCCAGTCGCACGCGAGACGTTCGTGGCGGCCGCGACCGAGAGCTCGGCACGGCGTCGCACGTGGCCGCCGCTTTCCCCTCCGGCATCCGCCGGTCGTTCCTCTGGGCTTCCGGCCTGTGGACGTCGGGGCTCGGCCGGCCGTTGCGGCCCTTTGGCCTCGAACCCCATCCATTCGGCTCGGTGCTCGTCTCCTCGGTCGGCATGTTCGGGCTCGACACGGGGCTCGCCCCGATCCTGCCGTACGCGCGTCACGCGGGAACCGCGGTCGTCGGTGAGGTCACGTGGCAGGCTCGTGTCGTCGGCGGCGAGATCGTGCCTCGCCGCATGCTCCGGCTCGGTGTGACGCTCGATCACCGGCTCGTCGACGGCGCCCAGGCGGCACTGATGGCGCGGATCGTCCGTGAGATCACCGAGCATCCCTGGGAGACGTGGGGCGGCGCAGCGCCCGACCAGTCGGTGGTCGCCGGCGGGCCGGATCCGATCGAGATCGCCTGATCGCCTGGCCGGCATTGACAATGCAGCGGGTGTTTCTAATAGTGAGGAATCGGGGAGTTCTGTCGGTTCGAAGAGAACGGGGATAGCGTGCGAATCTTGGGGATCATTGGTGTCGCAGTTGCGGCGTGTCGTCCTTCTGGGCGGTGCCGAGCGCGGCCACGCAGCGACGAGTGCGACAGGCCTGTGTGCGTTTCTGGAGTCGACGACGGTCAGCGGCACGGTCGGGACGGCGTCGTTCCACGTCGTGCGCGAGCGACTGTCAGGTGAGCCTGGTCTCGATCTCGAAGTTCGCGAACGGGTCGGCGATCTTCGATACGGCGACGGGTGTGTTCGCCGCGAACGAGACGCGTCTACAAGCTGAGCGTGAACATGCCGTGCAACATCGACAGCGAGACGGATCTGATCCTGGGCCCGCCGGCGCTGTATCCGCCCGACGATCTCGATCTCGGTGCGCGCGCCTTCAACATCGCCTGTCCGTCCGGCGGCGGCGGCAGCTCGAGCGGCGGCGGCGGCGGCACCGGCGGCGGCACGCCTCGACTCCTCCCCCGCCGCCCCCTCCTCCGCCGGCCGCCGAGCTGCCCGATCTGTCGACGTCGATCACGGCCTCGAAGACGACGGTTCAGATGGGTGCCCCGGTCACCGTCGATGTGACGGTGACGAACAAGGGCAAGGGGGCAGCAGGCGGCGCCCACGTGCTGATCACGCCGTCGACCAACGCGATCCTGAAGAGCGCGCCGGTCGCAAGCCGCGGCCCGGGTTGCTCCGGCACGGCTCTGATCGATTGTGATCTCGGCAGTCTCGCCGTCGGCGCCACGGCCACCGTGCGCCTGCGGCTCAGCGCCTCGAGCGGGTCGAAGCTGTTCGTCGCGGCAGTCGCGCAGCGAAGCGTGCCCGACGCGGCGCCGGCCGACGACACAGGCCACTTGACCGTCAAGCTGCTCGCCCATCGCGCGCCCTTCAAGCTCACCGCAACGGCCGGACGGATCATCGCCGGTGAGCAGTTCGCCTTCGTCAAGCTTTCCTCCCGCGGGGTCATCGCGGCGCAGGTGTACGTCGCCGGCGTCGCGCAGCCGATCAAGTGGCGCCGGACCTTCAAAGCCGGCACCTGGGGTGCGAGGATCCCGCTTCCCAAGCTCGGCAAGGGACAGCGATTCACGATCGGTCCTTCGGCTCGACGAGCGGCGCGAGCCGCTCGACGGCAACGCTGCAAGCTCAAGGCCTGACGGCCGCGCAGGCCTTCCTCGGCCGGCGACCCAGCTTGAACGACGAAACTCGCCTTTCAGGCGGGTTTCGTCGTTCAGCGGGAGAGAGGGAGCAGAGACGGCGGACGGATTCGGGCGGAACGATGAGTCTCGGGCTCCCCGGTGCCGTCCATTCAGAGAACGAGACACGACAGCGGGGTCACCTGCCACGGGAAAGAGCGATGCGCAGGCGTCGAGGATCCTCGATCCGCGGCGCTGGGTAGGTAGGGGAATGCGGCCGAGCCCGCACGGACAACGACGAGGTGCTGCACGTGTCACAGGCACGTGAATCGATCCAGCAGCTAACGCAACGCGCTTTGTGGAGCACGGCGGTCAACCACTCTTCCCTGCGCCCTCGCAGGACAGAAGCCACTGAAAGGAGCCGCAGATGCCAGAACTGATGGTCGACTTCATCACCTCGCTCGACGGTTACGGGGCCGCCGAAGGGTGGCCTGGCTGGTGGGGCCTGGAAGGGCCCGAGTACCTCGCCTGGCTGGGAGACCAGCCGGAGGCGGGCTACACGGTCCTGATGGGCGCAAACACCTACCGACTCATGTCCGGGTTCGCGACCGACGGCGAGCCCGGACACAGATGCCCTGCGGGCCTCTCGAAGATCGTGTTCTCGAGCACCTTGACGGAGCCGCTCTCGTGGGCGAACACGCCAGCTGGTCACCCAGGACCCCGTCGAGGCCGTGCGGCGAGCTGAAGGACGAAGGCACCAAGTCGATGCGCACGATCGGCAGCCTCACGCTGTGCCGCTCCCTGCTGAGCGCCGGTCTCGTCGATCGATTCCGCGTGGTCGTCTTCCCGGTGATCACCGGAAGCACCGGCCACGATCGGATCTACGACGGATACCCCGACGTCTCGCTCGACCTGGTGAGCAACCGCACGTTCGACGGTCGCCTACAGCTGCTCGAGTACGTCCCGACGGTTTTGGCTGGACCACCCGGCAATCGACGCGACTCCCGACGACCCGCGCTACCCGGAGGTGAACACGGATGAACGGCAAACCGAACTGGCAGGTCGCGCACCTCGACGACATCGAGCGGCGCGGCAGAGATATTCCGGTGCGGGAGCACCTGGGAATCCACGCGTTCGGTATCAACGCCTACACCCCCGGCGAGGACGGCACGCCTGATCAGCGAGCACGACGAGGCCGGCACGGGCCAGGAGGAGCTGTACATCGTGCTCGATGGCATGGCGATCTTCGAGATCCACGGCGAGGCGTTCGACGCGCCGCCGGGAACACTCGTGTTCGTCGGCCCGGAGTCGCGGCGGAAGGCAACCGGGGACGGAACCCTCCTCGCCGTCGGCGCGACACCCGGCGAGGCATACCAGGGGGTCGACTGGGGTGAGGCGTGGCCGTTCCACCGAGAGTCCATGACGGCCTACGGCGAACAGCGGTACGCCGATGCGCTCGAAGCGGTCCGCGGTGCCCTCGAGCACATGCCTGACCACGCGGGCTTGCATTTCAACTACGCGTGCTTCGCAACGCTTGCAGGCGACACAGGCGACGAAACATTCGCGCACCTCCGACGGTCGGTCGAGCTGCTCCCGCGGTTTCGCGAAGACGCGCGCAGAGACGACGACTTCGCCGCCGTACGCGACGACCCGCGATTCGAGGAGGCTCTTCGCTGAGCGAGTATGTCTCGGGCTCTGGCGAGCTGAGCCAGGTTCGGGTGACAGTCCCGCACGCCGACGCAGGCCGCCGTGTCGAACCACGGCGGAAGGCGGTCACCAGAGGCAGAGCGCGCCGCCGGGAGTGATCGCGTCGAGTACGCTCGCCGTGTCAGGGGGCTTACCATGCGAGCCAGTGGGCTGAACCGAGGACGAGGTGGAGCGCACGATCTTGGGGTTCTGCCGTGAAATCAGGCCAACGCCGAAAGCTTCCGCGCGGGCCCGGTCACGCCGACCTTTCCGGGCTACGCAAGTCCGAGCTCATCGCGCGACTCGGAGATGCGAGCAATCGCATCGCTGAGTTGGAATCGGCACGCTTGCGCGCCGACACGCTGTTTGCCGTCACGCAGGTGCTCGGCAAGACGCTGAGCCTGCAGGACACCTTCGAGACGATTCTCGGTCAGCTGCAACGGGTCGTCCCCTACGACAGCTCGTCGGTGCAGGTGATCCAGGGGAATCGCCTGGTGATCGTGGGTGGGCGCGGGTTCGACGACTTGCAGGCGCTTCTCGGAGTCGGCTTCGACCTCGACGATGAGACCAACCCGAGCATCCAGGTCCTGCGCTCGAAGCGGCAACACGTGTTCAGTGACGTATCTCGTCACCCGCATTTCGCCAGCCAGGTACACGGCGGCGGTCGAATTCGTGGGTGGATCTGCGCGCCGCTGATCTTCAGCGACCGCATTATCGGCGTCCTCACTCTCGACAAGTTCGAACCCGATTTCTACAACGAGGATCTCGCTGAGCTGGTGACAGCATTCGCGGCCCAGGCCGCGACGGCGATCGAGAATGCACGCTTGTTCGAGACGGAGCGCGCCGCCCGCGATCAGGCCGAGACGCTGCGTGCGGCGGCCCAGTCGCTCGGCAGCACGTTGAGCCTGCCGCAGGTCTTCGACCTGATCCTGTCGGAACTGCGCAAGGTGGTTCCCTACGACAGCTGCAGCGTGCAGGAGATCGACGGCAACGAGATGGTCATCGTCGGCGGCCACGGCTTTCCCAACCTCGACGATCTGCTCGGGCAGCGCTTCGACTGGGGCGACCCCGACGATTCCGCCACCGACGTCGTCGAGACGCGGGAGCCGGTGATCATCGCCAACGTCTCGGAACGCTTCGAGCACTTCAGGGACGAGACCCACGGCGGGGGCGCGTCAAGGGGTGGATGGGCGTGCCACTGCTCGTCGGCGACCGCCTGATCGGGATGCTCACCCTGGACAAGCTGGAGGAGGGCTTCTACACGCCCGAGCACGCCCACGTGGCAAAGGCATTCGCTCCCTACGCCGCGACGCGCGATCGAAACGCACGCCTGTTCGAGACGGAGCGCGCTGCCCGCGATCAGGCCGAGACGCTGCGTGCGGCGGCCCAGTCGCTCGGCAGCACGTTGAGCCTGCCGCAGGTCTTCGACCTGATCCTGTCGGAACTGCGCAAGGTGGTTCCCTACGACAGCTGCAGCGTGCAGGAGATCGATGGCAACGAGATGGTCATCGTCGGCGGCCACGGCTTTCCCAACCTTGACGATCTGCTCGGGCAGCGCTTCGACTGGGGCGACCCCGACGATTCCGCCACCGACGTCATCGAGACGCGGGAGCCGGTGATCATCGCCAACGTCTCGGAACGCTTCGAGCACTTCAAGGACGAGACCCACGGCGGAGGGCGCGTCAAGGGATGGATGGGCGTGCCACTGCTCGTCGGCGACCGCTTGATCGGGATGCTCACCCTGGACAAGCTGGAGGAGGGCTTCTACACGCCCGAGCACGCCCACGTGGCAAAGGCTTTCGCCCCCTACGCCGCGACGGCGATCGAAAGGGCACGCCTCTTCGGTGAGATCCAGAGCCTGTTCGAAGAGGCGAAGGACGCGCGCCGGAGGCTCGTCGACGCCATCGAGAACTCGTCAGATGGTTTCGCGTTTTATGACGCTGACGACCGCCTGGTGCTCTGCAACACCCGTTATCAGGAGCTGCTCTATCCTGGTGCGGAACTTCCGTACGAGCCCGGCACGCCGTTCGAGACGATCGTTCGAATGGCCGCCGAGAGCGGTCACATCGCCGACGCGGCCGGCGGAACCGAGGCCTGGGTCGCCGAACGCGTGGCTGTTCACCAGAACCCGGGGGAGCCGCTGCTTCAACAGCGTGGCGACGGGCGATGGCTTCTGATCACCGAGCGAAGGACGGGAGACGGGGGAACGGTCTCGATTTTCTCGGACATCACCGATCTGAAGCAACGTGAAGAGGAACTCACCCAGAAGACCAACGCCCTTCAGCAGCTCTCCACGCAATTGGCGAAGTATCTCTCTCCGCAGGTCTATGACTCGATCTTCGCGGGTCGGCAGGAGGTCAAGCTCACGAGCCAGCGCAAGAGACTGACCGTGTTCTTCTCGGACATCGCCGACTTTGCCGAGACCACCGAGAGACTCCAGTCCGAGGACCTGACCCACCTGCTCAATCATTACCTGACCGAGATGTCGCAGATCGCGCTCGCCCACGGCGCGACGATCGACAAATACGTCGGCGACGCAATCCTCGCCTTCTTCGGCGATCCGGAGTCACGCGGGGTCGAGGAGGACGCGATCGCCTGCGTCACGATGGCTCTGGCGATGCGCAAGCGGATGTCCGAGCTGCAAACGACCTGGAGAGCATCGGGCATCGAGACTCCACTGCGCTGCCGGATGGGCATCAACACAGGTGTGTGCACCGTTGGCAATTTCGGCAGCGAAGATCGGATGGACTACACGATCATCGGCGGCGACGTGAACCTCGCATCCCGGATCGAATCGGCATGTCCACCGAACGAGATCCTGGTCTCGTACGAGACGCACGCACACGTCAAGGACGTGATCTGTTGCGAGGAGCACGGCCACATCGACGTCAAAGGCATTGCCTACCCCGTCGCCACATACCGCGTCGTCGATCTGTTCGAGAGGATGGGTGAAGCGCATCAGCCGATCCATGTGACATTGCCGCACATGCAACTCGACGTCGATGTCACGCTGATGTCTGCGGACGAGCAACGAGCGGCGGCCGCAGAACTCAGGAAAGCAGCTCGGCGGCTGTCCAGCGAGACGGCGTGATCGATGGGTCTCGCCCACGGGCGCCGGCACCCCCTTGACCCGCCCGGCTGTTCTGCTCGACGACGATGCGCTGGTGCTTCAGGCGCCTTCGTGCTGCGGCAACTCGTGGGCCCGCGAGAGAATCGGGGAATCCCGCCTGAACCATCTCACAGCCGGCGCCGATCACGTGTGCATTCAGCAGATCGGCCACGGCTCCGACAGCATCGGCATCGAGCAGCTGCGGCGGCTCGGACCGGCCCTGCTCGACCTGTAGACGCGCCGTTGGGCGAGAAGGCGGGTGTCACCTGCGCGGATCGGCAGGGAACCGGTAGGAGGAACTCGTTTCCAGCCTAGAATGGAGTCATGCGCACCATTCCGACGAGGCGACGATGAAACGCTCCGGGGCCAAGCAAGAAGGCGAGTCTGCGTCTCGAGCTGATCAGCAAGCGAATCGCCGAGCTCGACGACTGGCGCGGCGAGACGCTCGGCCGGATCCGCGCTCTGATCAAGGAGGCAGACCCCGACATCCTCGAGGAGTGGAAGTGGATGGGGACCCCGGTCTGGTCGCACGACGGGATCGTCTGCACCGGCGAGACGTACAAGAAGGTCGTGAAGATGACGTTCGCCAAGGGCGCCTCCCTGAAGGACCCCTCCCGCCTCTTCAACTCCAGCCTCGAGGGGAACGTGCGACGAGCCATCGACATCCACGAGGGCGAGAAGATCGACGCGCCTGCCCTGAAGGCGCTCATCCGCGCGGCCGTGGCGCTGAACGTTGCAGGCAAGAAGGCTGCGCGCCCAAAGCGCGGAGCACGCTGATCTCCTGATCGCGGAGCGGCCCTGCTCGGCCCCGCGGCTTCGAACGCAGGCGTCGGTGCCGGTACGACGTACCCTGAGGACATGCACCCGTGGCTGAAGGCGCTCGCCGGCATCTCGCTCGTCGTGCTCATTGCCGGTGCCGGAATCCTCGCGAACTTCGGCCTGCTTCGGCTGACCTCGGATGCGCAGGATCCCGTCGGCAAGCTCAGCCCGCGCTCGCTCGTCACCCAGACGGATACCGGCACACCGACGACGACACAGCCCGCCGTTGACGGGGACGACGACTCCTCGTCGCACAATCGACATCGACGACTGAGCGCGTAGTCGCACGCACCGATTCCGGGAGTTGCGCTTACCCGCACTTTGCCTTCGGCCCCGTACCGTCGGAAGCGACCACGTCGTCGAACGTCCGAGCGAGGAGTCGTATTGAGCGCGCCACGTCATTCCACTGCCTCCGGGGCCACGAAGCTCCTGCCGTCACTCGACGAGCTCGCGCCGGCGGCACTCGCCGCGCAGCTGTCGCGGAACGCTGCAGCGGCAGAGGAACAGGACGGCCGAGGCCCGTCGGGCAATGCGCGCCTCACAGCCACCACGGGCGTGATCCTGCTGGTGCTCGTGGCGCTCGAGGGCCTGACGCTCGTCTCCCTCCGACCCCTGCTTCCCGCCCACGTCTTCATCGGGATGCTCCTCATCCCGCCTGTCGCGCTCAAGCTGGGGAGCACCGGCTATCGCTTCGCGCGGTACTACACGAAGGACCACGACTACCGGCTCGCGGGGCCGCCCAGGTCCTGATGCGCATGCTCGGGCCGTTCGTGATCGTGGCCACCCTGGTGCTCTTCGGGTCGGGGGTCGCAATGCTCGCACTCGGGCCCGGACAGGGTTGGGTCGTCAACGTCCACAAGGCCAGCTTCATCGCCTGGCTCGTGGTCACGGGCGTCCATGTCCTCGGTCATGTGCTCCACATTCCGGGGCTCGTCGCGGCGGACTTCCGGGCATCCCGGGAGCGGCGCTCCAGCTCGCGGCTTCGGCAAGCCGCTGTGGCCGGAGCACTCGTCGCCGGCCTGGTGATCGCGATTGCGACACTGCAGTACGCAGCCCCGTGGCAAGCGGTGATCGGCTAGCGGCGACGAGCAGGGTTCGGATCAGTCGGCGTCGATCAGTCCGCGGAGGGCCGTAGCGATCTGGTCCGGGGTCGGCGGGCAGCCGGGAATGCGGAGATCGACGGGAACGACTGCCTCGACCGGCCCGACGACCTCGGCCGACGTTCCGAACGGCCCGCTCCCGAGCGCGCAGTCGCCGAGCGCTGCGACGCGACGCGGTTCCGGCATTGCCTCGTAGGCAGCGAGCAGCGCCGGGCGCATGCGACTCGTGACCGGGCCGGTGACGAGGAGGACGTCGGCGTGCCTGGGCGATGCGACGATCCCGAGACCGAAGCGGGCCATGTCGACGGTCGGGCCCGAGGCGAGGGTGAGCTCGTGCTCGCAGCCGTTGCACGATCCGCAGTCGACATGTCGGACGGCGAGGGAGCCGGGCCGCTCGGGAGCAGGGAGCGCGACCGCTCGCCGGAGCCTCCTGAGGTCACGAAGCAGAGTGAGCATCAGCGGTCGACGCAGGCGTAGCAGAGCTCGAAGCTCTTGTTGATGAGCGGGAAATCGGGAAGGAGGTTCTTCGCGGCCGCGTGGGCGACACCCGGCCAGTTCGCATAGGAGCCGGTGCGGAGACGTACGCGCCCGATCAGATCGCCATCTCGCTCGACGATGCACGATGTCGCCCCGCGAGGGCTCTCGACGCGACCGATGCCGATCGTTGCCTCCGGGGCGAGCCCGGACGGCGACCGATGGGCGAACGGGGACGGCCAGGAGCTCGTCGAGCAGGTCGAGGGAGGGTAGAAGCTCGAGCGCGCGTTGCTCCAGTCGGGCCTGGACGTCGCCCGCCGGACGGCGGAGAGAGGCCATCTCGAAGCCATCGTAGGCGAGCCGCGGGCTGGTGGTGCGGACGTCCTCCATCACGCCCGCTCCGCGGGCGGCGACACCGACGAGGCCGAGCGACCGCGCCGTCTCGGCGTCGACGACGCCGATGTCGGGCATCCGGTCGATGAACGACCCGTTGAAGAGCAATGCATGCCACGCCCGGGACGACTCGACGCGTATGCGTCCGAGCATCCTCCGAGCCTCGGCGGTCTTTGCAGCGTCGAGGTCGAGGTCGCTTCTGCCGACCGCGACCGACCCGAACAGGAAGCGGTGCCCGGTCAGCATGGCGTTGAGTGACCGTGCGTCGTCCGCCAGAGCGGCGAACCGGCTCGTGCCCGCGGCGAGACCGACGCCGGCGCAGACCGCCGCGATGTCGTTGAGCGTGTTCCAGACCCGCTCGAGCTCGAGCAAGATCGTTCTGATCCGAGCGAGCTCGGGCGTGGGTGTGATCCCGAGCAGTTCCTCGCAGGCGTGGCAGTAGGCGACCGCATTCGTGACGGCGCAGCCCGCACAGGCCCGTGCGATGAGCGACAGGCCGTCGGAGAAGGTCAGGCCCTCCGCCATCCGCTCGATGCCCCGGTGCTTGTAGAAGAGCCGCGCATCGACGTGGAGAATCAGGTCGCCGACGACGTGGAAGCGAAAGTGGCCCGACTCGATGACGCCGGCGTGGATCGGGCCGACGGCGATCTGGTACGGATCGGCACCGCGTACCGGCGTCGCGAACCGGGAGAGCGGCGCGTCGTGGTCGACGAGAGGGCGGAGCGGCTCGTGACCGTCGAAACCGACGCCGTACAGATCGTGGGCCTCGCGCTCGTCCCAGCCCGCAGCGGGGACGACGTCGACGATCGACGGCACCGAGCCGCCGGACGCGTCGGCGCTCACGAGGCGGAGGTCGCCCGCAGCAGAGCTGAGCAGCGCGCGAACGACCCGGGTCGTGCCCTCTCGCCGTGGCGTGCAGCCCCGAAAAACGCCAGCCTCCTGCGAGCGCCTCCAGCAACCGCTGCGCGGTACTGCTCGCCCGTGAGAAGGTCGCTCACCCTAGCCCCCGGCGGAGCCCGTCGACGATCGCCGAATCGGGCAACCACAGCGCAGCCGCCGTGAGCACGAGCAG
This sequence comes from uncultured Thermoleophilia bacterium, assembly GCA_963776305.1. Taxonomy (GTDB): domain Bacteria; phylum Actinomycetota; class Thermoleophilia; order Gaiellales; family Gaiellaceae; genus Gaiella. The sequence continues at coordinate 34,206 of CAVZMA010000001.1, forward strand.
CATCGGAACGACGATCGCGGTGAGCAGCGTGACGACCCGAATGCCCGGGCGCGACACCGCGATCGCGCCGGCGCGGATGCCCGACGACCGTGTCGACGAGCGCGTGGGCGAGGCCGAGGAACCCGAGGGCGAGGAGGATCGCGGCGGCGCCGGCGGCCCATGGGCGCCCCACCTGGAATCCGCCCGCGACGATCAGGACCTCGCTGACGAAGAGCGGCGACGGCGGCAGCCCTGCGAGCGTTCCGAGCGAGACTGCGAGCGAGGTGCCGAGTGCCGGTTGCGTCCGTCCCGATGCCGCCGACCGAGTGGCCACCGGCACGCGGCTCGTGGCCGAGGAGGGGCGTCGCGGCGTAGAACCCGAGCGCCTTGGCCAGCGCGTGGCCGACGACGTGGATCGCGACCCCGGCGAGAGCGAGCGGGCCGCCGAACCCGACCCCGAGGGCGATCACGCCCATGTGCTCGAGGCTGGAGTAGGCGAGGAGGCGCTTCCAGGCCTGTGGGCGCCAGAGGAAGGGCACCGCGACGGCGATCGAGACGAGCCCGAATCCCACGAGCACGCCTCCGGATGTGCGTTCGCCGATCGACGGCGCGAGCGCCTGCTGCGAGCGCCAGGCGACGAGCAGGACCGCCGGGAGGAGCGCCGCCGAGAGCAGCGCCGAGACCGGAGCGGGTGCCTCCGAATGGGCGTCCGGGAGCCAGTTGTGGACGGGCGCCCAGCCGATCTTCGCGGCGAGGCCGGCCAGCAGGAGCACGTAGCCGACGACCGCGACCTCGGGGTCGAGCGTCGCCGTCGGGAGCGAGCGCCACGTCAGCGTCTCGATCCCTCCACCGCCCGCGGACGCCTCGAGGATCAGGATCCCGAGGAGCGCGACGCCGAGGCCGAGGGAGGTCAGGATCAGGTACTTCCAGCCGGCCTCGAGCGCGCGGGCACGGCCGCTGAACCCGACGAGGAGAGCGGAGGCCGCGGTCGTCGCCTCGATCGCGAGCCACGCGGCACCGAGGTTCCCGGCGAGCGGGACGGCGAGGAGGACCGCCCAGAATGCGAACAACGTCGCCCAGTAGGCGCGCTCTGCCCGGTCGGCTCGGAAGAGCGAGCCGCGCCGGCCCGCGAGGAACGACGGCGAGGCAAGCACGCTGGCGAGGCCGACGATCCCGATCACGCCGACGATCAGCCCGCCCGCCGGGTCGATCACGAGCCAGCGGCCGACGAAGATCTGCCCGGGCTCGACGAGGGCGATCGCCGCCAGCATCAGCGCGGCGACCGCGGTGAGGGTGCGCAACCGCGGCGGCGGCACGGGACAGGTGCCGTTCCGGGACGACGACGGCACTCGCCAGGCCGAGGAGCGGCACGACGAGCACGACGACAGCGAGCCATTCGCGCTCAGTCACGAAGGCTCCTCAACGCCGCCGAGTCGCCGGCTCCGAACTCGGCGAAGATCCTCTCGTGGAAGACACCGGCGACGAGAGCGACGAGGAGCAGGTCGACTGCGACGCCGATCTCGATCGCCAGCGAGGACGTTCCCGGCAGCGACAGGGCCGCGAGGGCGAGACCGTTCTCGACGAGCACGATCCCGAGCACCTGGAACAGCGTCGCCCGGCGTGTGGCAGCCGTGATCAGGCCGATCGCGACGAGCGACAGCGTCGCCGTCTCGGCGGCCTGCGAATCGAGCCCGATCGGAGGAACGAGCCAGACCAGCGTCAGCGCCAGAGCGACGGCAGCCGCAGCTCGCGCCAGCGGCGCAACGCCGGCCCGCACCGGCCGCGTCTCGCGGGTTCGGCGGACGAGAAAGAGGAGCAGGACGGCGAGAACCGCGCCGCGGAGCGTGAGCGCCAGTCGCAGCCACGACGGTGTCGAGAGCCCCGCTCTCGTGGAGCGCCGCGCCCGCGAGCAGCAGAGCCTGTGCCGTGACGAGGCCGACGGCGATCGAGCGGCGCCGAACGATCGACGACGCCGATGCCGAGAGCGACGAGAGTCCACGCGATGCCGCTCATAGGCCCTCGACGAGCCAGGTGACGACGCCGAGCAGCGCGACGGCGGCGCCGACGGCGAGGAGCCGCGGGACGAGGAGGATGCGCATCTTCGCGACCAGCGTCTCGTCAACGCGAGCGCGAGACAGAGGAGCGTCAGGGAGACGGGGAGGAGGGCGAGTTGCCACCAGGTGCCCTCGGGATGCGGGATGAAGATCTGGGCCGCGAGCACGAGCACGAGCCAGTGACGGGCCGCGAGCGACCACTGGAGTAGCGCCTGGTCGCGGCCGGCGAACTCGAGCACGGGGCCCTCGTGGATCATCGTCAACTCGAGGTGCGTGTCGGGGTTGTCGACCGGCTGCCGACCGGTCTCGGCAATCACGACGAGCGCGAACGCCACGGTCGCGAGCGCGAGCGCCGGGGTCGTCCAGGGCTGGCTGCCCGCCGTGCCGGCGACGACGCCCGAGAGGTTCGGTCGTGCCCGAGACGAGCGCCGCGACGGCGAGGGAGAGGACGAGCGTCGCCTCGACGAAGACCGACAACGTCAGATCGCGGCTCGCGCCCTGGAGGGCGAACCCGTTCGACGTGTCCCAGGCTGCGACGCAGACGGCGAGGCGCGCGAGGGCGAGCAGCCCGGCAAGCGCGAGCGCATCGTGGCCGACGCCCAGCGCCGGGCGCGCCTTCGGCGGCCGGGACGAGCAGGATCGCCGCGCCCATCGACGCAGCGACGAGCACGGGTGCGAGCGCGATAGACGAACGTCGTCCCCTCGACGTCGACGCCGCTCTTGCCCCAGAGACGGCGGAGCTCGCGGTACGGCTGGAGAGGCCCGGCGCCACGTCTGCCTTGGAGCCGGGCCTTGGCCTGCTGCGTGAGGCCGATCAGGAGCGGAGCGATCGCAACGCCACCGATCGACCTGGACGGCGCCGGCGGCGAGCGACTGCGGCGCTCATCCGATCGCCCCGATCCGGACGGCGAGCAGGAGCGCGACGACGAGGCCGATCAGGTACAGCGACGTACGTCCCGAGGCGGCCGCTCTGAAGGCGACGAGCCCAGGACGCGGCGACGAGCGCTCCGTCGGTGACCGGGCGGTAGAGATGCGCGTCGATCAGGTGGGGCACGCGGCCCGCGTACGACACCTCCTGCACGACGCCGCCGCTGACGGTCGTCTCGATCTCCCGCTCGGGCCGGAGGATCAGCCTCGAGCACGAGGCGCAACGGCTTGCGTGAAGCCTGCGCTCGTCCAGAGCAGCGGCGGCTCGACGGGCTGCCCGCGACGCCCAGGTGGGGACGGCGCGGCGCGGCGGCTGCCGCGGGCGAGCCAGAGGAGTCCCGTGAGCCCGCTGACGACGACGAGGAGGCCGATCGTCGGGAGGTTCCCGGTTCCCGGCAGGTCGAGGCCGGGCCTCGACGGGAACGGCTCCGGTGTCAGGCCAGGGCGCGAGCGTGACGAGTCGCGAGAACAGCAGGCCCGGGAGAGCGCCGAGCACGACACAGGCTGCCGGCGAGAGCGACGAGCGCCCAGCGCATCGAGCGGAGGCGGATCGACTCGCCTCGGCGCACGCAGTTCGGCGCGGCGGGCCGAGGAGCACGAGGCCGATCACCTTGACGAAGCACAGCACCGCCAGCGCCATCGTCGCGGCGAGCGCCGCGAGAGCGACGGCTCCGAGCGTGCCGTCCCAGACGCCCGCGTACGCGGGTACGTGCAGGAGCGCCTGCAGCGTCAGCCATTCCGAGGCGAAGCCGTTGAGCAGCGGCATGCCCGCGATCGCGAGCGCGCCGACGAGGAACGCCGCCGCCGCTCCACGGCATCCGGCGCAGGAGCCCACCGAGGCGGTCGAGCTCGAGCCCGCCGGTCGCCCGCTCGAACGCCCCGGCGCCGAGGAAGAGCAGCGCCTTGAACGCTGCGTGGTTGATGGTGTGCAGCAGGGCCGCGCCGAGCGCGAACGCCGCCCACTCGTCGGCCCCGTGGCGGCGGAGCAGGAGACACGCACCGAGCCCGAGCGCGACGATGCCGAGGTGCTCGACGGTCGAGTAGGCGAGGAGCCGCTTGAGGTCGCGCTGGAAGAGCGCGTAGGTGATGCCGCCGAGCGCCGACAGCCCGCCGAGGACGAGCACCGTCGCGCCGATCCAGGAGGGCAGCCGGACCGAGCCAGTCGACGAGGACGCGGATCAGCCCGTAGGCGGCGACCGCGACCATGACGCCGCTCATCAAGGCGGAGATGTGCGCCGGGGCGATCGGGTGGGCGCGCGGGAGCCAGGCGTGCATCGGCATCAGCCCGGCCTTCGTCCCGAAGCCGACGATCGCCGCGACCGCGATCACGGCCTGGACGCCGGACCCCTCGTGCGAGCGCGTTCGAGTCGCCGATCGCGCCTTCGTGGGCGAGGAGCAGCACCGCGATCCAGGTGCCCGCACCACCGAGGTGCGTGATCGCGACGTACGTGAAGACGGTCTGCCGTGGCGGCCTCGCCGGCGTGGACAGCGAGGATGATGACGGCGGGAACGAGCGTCATCAACTCCCAGAAGAAGAGGAACGAGAGCGCATCGCGCGCACAGAGCGACACCGATCAGGGCGAGGACGAAGACCGCACCGAGAACGCCGGTCGTCCGTCCGGCGACCGTGGCCGAGGTCGACGACGACGCGAACACGAGCGCCGGGCACGCGACGAGGGCCAGCGTGAACAGGAACACACCGGTGAGCCCGTCGATCCCGGCGTGAGGGGTGAGCTCGCTCGTGAACGCCGCACCCCAGCTGTCGCCGCTGTCGAGCGCCCAGAGCCCCGCGACCCCGAACGCGAGCGCACCCAGCCGCCTGGAGCTCGCAACCCCGCGGCGAGACCGCTCCTCGAGCCGCTGAGCACGCCACCCGCCACGAGAGCCGCAAGTCCGGCAACGACGAGCGCCGTCACTCCGAATCGAGCTCCTCGAGCAGCCCCTGCTGCTCGCCGAAGCGTCCGCGCGATCCGCTCGCGCCCGACGTCGAGCAACGCGAACACGTCGGAGTCGACAGCCCGGTAGTACACGCTCGTCCCTTCCCTTCGCGACTCGACGAGACCGATCCGCCGCAGCGCCGCGAGGTGCTGCGACGTGCCCCCCGAGTCGAGATCCAGCGCTTCCTGCAGCGCTCCGACGGCGTGCTCGCCGTCGCGGAGGAGCTCGAGGATCCGGACCCGCGCCGGGTGCCCGAGCGTCCGGAAGAGCGTCGCCTTGGCGACGTAGAGGGGGGTCGCTGCGAACGGCATTTAGATAATCTTATAAGAATTAAAGATAATGCCAGAAAGGGAGCGCCGTTCAGTCGAAGACCACGACTCCGCGCCCGCGCAGGCCGCCGGCCTCCAGCTGCCGATGCGCGTCCGCGACCCGCTCGGGCGCGAACGTCGCGGCGACCCGCAGCTGGAGCACGCCGTGCGCGGCGAGGTCGCTCAGCTCCTGTAACCAATCCGTCCGCTCGAGCACGTCGGCGACCCGGACAGGGTGGACGGTGACCCCGTCCTCGACGAGCTCGCCGTCCCAGGTTCTGACGAACACGAGCGCACCTCCGCCCCGGATCGCGGGGAAGAGCCTCCGTCCGAGCAGCGCCGTGTCGAAGACCGCGTCCACCCCGCTCGGCGCCGCGTCCCGAACAGCTGCCGCCAGGCCGTCTCCGCGTGGCAGCATCACATCGGCGCCGAGGCCGCGCACGAACTCCTCGTCCGCGGGTCCTGCGTCTGCCAGAACGCGGAGCCCCGCCCGCTTCGCGAGTGGAATCACATAGGAGGCGAGCAATCCCGCTCCACCGGCGACGAGCAGCGTCGCACCCGCCGGGAGGCCGAGAAGCTCCAGGCCACGCATCGCCGTCAGGCCGTTCATCGGCAGCGTCGAGGCCTGCTCGAGGCTCGCGCCCGCCGGAATCGGCACGACCGACGCCGCCGGGACGACGAGGAGCTGCGACTGCGCCCCGCCTTCGGGACGCCGCGGCATCACCGCTGCCATCACCTCGTCGCCGACCGAGACCGACTCGACCCCCGGCCCGACCGACTCGACGATGCCCGCGGCATCCATTCCGGGAACCCACGGCGGCGGCAGCCCCTCGACGCCGCGCTGCCGCATCGCGACGTCCGTCGGGTTGACCGCTGCAGCCTTGACGACGAGCCGCACCTCTCCGACGGCCGGGTCGCGCACCGCGCGCTCGATGACGCGCAGCACCTCCTGCCCCCCCGGCTCCACGATGCCGACGGCGCGCGCCGTCGTCACAGCCACGGGAGCAGCTCCGCCACGGTGTCGATCGTCACGTCCGGGCGATGCGCTTCCGGAACGAGGGACAGATCGAGAGAGCCGCTGATGCCACTGCGGACGAGAATGGTCTTCGAGCCGCCGAGACGGCCGAGCGCCACCTCGAGGCGGACGTCGTCGCCGACGACCGCGATCTCCGCTGCCGGCACGCCCAGCCGCCGCTCCATCTCTTGCACGGCTGCGCGCGAAGGCTTGCCGACGACGATCGGCCGAGCGCCGCTCGCCTTCGCGATCGCGGCGGTGATCATCGCGCCGCGACTCAGGATTGGCCCGTGTGCGCCTGCATAGGCAGGGACGTAGCTCCCGGTGAGCAGGCGCGCGCCGGCGATCACGGCGCGGGCGGCGCACTCGAGCTGGTCGAACCCGATCTCGTCGGTGTGGGCGACGAATACCGCGTCGACGTGCACGCCGTTGCGACCGTCGACGAGGTGCACGCCGGCCTCCTGGAGGAACGACTCGTGCGGGCTCTGTCGCGAACGGGAGGACTCGCGCTTCTCCGCGGAAGCGGTCGAGGTACGTCTGGGCCGAGCAGAGCGGCGTCAGGACCTGCTCGTCCTCGACCGGCAGCCCGGCCGCACGCAGCTCGCGCGCGAACGCTGCGGGTGCCAGGTGACTGCCGTTGGTGAAGAGCGCGAACGGACGCCCGGACGCGCCCACCTTCGCGAGCACCTCCTGCGCACCGGGGATGACGTGCACCGTCGCCCCGTCCCGATGCACGAGCGTGCCGTCGATGTCGAAGATGAAACCGCGGACGTCTCAAGAGGCACGACGCCACACCACCAGGTCGTCTCCCTTACGGACGCGGAGGTACGAGATCGCGCGTCGCCGCTCGACCTCTCTGAGGAGGCGGACGAGCGGATCGCCGCCGGTGATCGGCGCCCGCGGCGGTCGTTCCGCGATCGGCGGCGCGGCCCGCATCGCATCGACCTGCTCCTGCGGCATCGTCAACCGCAACAGGAGCTCCTCGTCGGAGATCCTGTCGCCGAAACGCGCGCGCGCTCCCTCGAGGCTGACCGGCTGCGCATCGCGCAGCGTCTCGACCTTCGAGAGCGCGAGGACGCGGTCGGCGACGTCCGGATCGGGCGGAGCCGCGAACTCGCCGTAGTGCCCGAGGAAGTAGCGCACCGTCTCGTCCGAGACGTTGAGCCAACGCTCGGAGTCGATCACGTTGCGGGTCGCCTGATAGGCGACGAGCTGAGAGACGGGCGTGACCAGGATCGGATACCCCATCTCCGCCCGCACGCGCACGACCTCCTGGAGCACCTCGTCGAACAGCTCGGGGCGGCGGATCTCCTCCAGCATCCGCCGTGTCGTCGTCACCATCCCACCGGGGAGCTGGTGGTGGTAGTAGGCGGCGTCGTACTCGCTCGGCGTCCCCGGCGGCAGGCCCTTCTCGCGAACGAGCTCACGGAAGTAGGCATCGGCCCGCTCGAGCGCCCCGACGTCGAGGCGATGCGCGTAGCCCTCGGCTTCGAGATTGCGCAGCGTCGACTCGGCGGTCGGCTGCGACGTCCCGTTCCCCGCCGGGCCGATCGCGGTGTGGAGCACCTGGAAGCCAGCGTCGGCCCCGACCAGGTAGACGAGCGGCGCGAGCCCGATCGTGCAGTGGCTGTGGAGCTCGACCGTGCGCCCCGTTGCGACGAAATGCGGCGCGAGCTCGCGCACGGCGTCGGTCGTCAGCAGGCCGCCGGGGTCCTTCAGGTAGAAGCGGTCGATATCGGCACAGTCGGCGAGCGACGCGACGCGCTCGGCGTAATACGCGTGCGTGTGCACCGGGCTGATCGAGTACGTGAGACCGACGACGATCTCCTCGACCCCTTCCTCCCGCGCCATCCGGGCGACGCGTCGGAGCGCCTGCGGGTCGTTGGCCGGCTCGGCGAACTGGAAGCGCCGGATCCCGTTGCGGACGACGCAGCGGAACGCGAGCCGCATCACGTCCTCGTCGCACGGCTGCCAGGCGATGAACCGCATCCCGGTGGTGATGAAGTTGAGGAGCGTGGTCGGCATCGCCGCCCGCATCAACCGGATCAGCTCCCACGGGTCCTCCCGGTGGAAGCGGACCGAGACAGCCATGTGGGTGCTCGAGGTGAAGTCGAGCGCGTGGAAGCCGACGCGCTCGAGCGTCGGTGCGACGGAGAGAATGTCGCCGGCGGTCAGGCCGGTGGCACCCCAGAGGCTCTGGTTGCCGTCGCGCGTCGTCGTGTCGACGATGTCGATGACCCGCGTCATCCGGCGTCCACGCGGAAGAGCGGCTGACCGTACTCGACCGGCTGCGCGTTCTCGACGTGAATCTCGGCGATCGTGCCCGCGACTCCGGCGGGCACCGAGTTCATCATCTTCATGATCTCGATGATGCAGACGATCGTCGTCGGCTCGACGCGCATCCCGATCTCGACGAACGGCGACCGGCCCGGGCCAGGAGCGCGGTAGAAGACGCCGATCGTGGGTGCCGTGATCGTGAGCCCGTCCTCGCTGCTCTGGGGTGCGACGGCCGGCACGGTCCGTTCGGGCTCGGCAGCGGGAGCGGGCTCGGCGCCGGGCTCCTCGCTGCCAGCGGGAGCGACCCCGCCACGAAGGACATGGAGCGAGAGGCCTTCCGTCTCGATTCGGAGCTCGTCCAGTTCGGACTCGTCGATGATCCGCAGGATCTCGCGGACGTCGTCGTCGCTCAGTGCCACCGGCTTCTACCCGTCCGTCTCGCCGGCACCGAACATGCCCAGCACGAGAGCCATCGCGGAGTCGTGCTTCGGAGGCGGGTCACGCTGCGGGAGCGCGGTCACCGGCCGCGACTGGACGACGAACAGGCTTCCCGGCAGCACGCGGCCCCTCGCGATCGCCCACTCGACGTCCTGGTGGGAGCCGAAATACCGCTCGATGCGCTTGCCGAGCTCGACGAGCGCGTCGAGCTCACGGCGGCTCGAGACACGGGACCTCCCGCCGCTCCTCGGGCACGCCCACCCGCACGGCACCGTTGCCGCCGGGGTCAGGCAGGTACTCGACGTCCTTGGCATGGATGTGCTCGCGCACGACCTCCCGCGTCACCTTGCTGACGAGGTAGTCGTCGGGCGTCACCTCTCCCCCGACGACCGCGAGGCCGAGCCCCCAGCTCGCGTTCACCGCCACCATGCTCGGGTCGCCGCTCACCGGGTTGCACGTGAACAGCACGCCCGAGACCTCGGCATCCACCATCAGCTGGACGGCGACGCCCATCGCCGATTCCTCCTCGGCCTGCCCGAGCCGGGCACGGTAGGTGAGCGCCGGCCCGCTGTACAGGCTCACCCAGCAGGCGCGGACAGCGTCGCAGACCTGATCGGCACCACGCACCCAGAGGTATGACTCCTGTTGTCCCGCGAACGTCGCGTCCTGGCTGTCCTCGCCGAGCGCACTCGAGCGAACCGCGACCGGCGGGTTGTCGAGACCGACCTCCTCGGCCAGCTCGGCGTAGCACCGGGCGATCTCGTCTCGAACCACGTCCGGCACCGGCGCGAAGCGCATCGCCTCGCTGATCGCGTGCGACGCCGCGCCGACGGAGTCGACGTCGTCGGGCGACATCCGCGCCGTCTCGGCGGCGATCATTCCCTCGAGGCCCGCCCCCTCGATGAACGCGCGGAACGCCGTCGTCGACACGGCGAAGCCGGGCGGGACGGGAATCTCCGCCGCAATCAGCTCGCCGAGGGTCGAGCTCTTGCCCCCGAAGGAGGCGCTGTGCTCGCGACGCAGTTCGGCGAGGCGCCGGGTGTGTCCTTCGCTGCTCACTCGAGAATCGTCACCGTGCCCGCCGTGCCGTCAACGCGGATGCGTTGTCCCGTGACGATTTGCGCGGTCGCGTGGCCGGTGCCGACGACGGCCGGGAGCCCATATTCACGACAGACGATCGCGGCGTGCGACATGACGCCGCCGATGTCGGTGACCGCCGCCTGGATCTTCGAGAAGATCGGCGCCCAGGCGGGAGAGGTGATGCTGCAGACGAGGATCTCGCCCTCGCGGACGTCGCCGATCTCCCGCACCGTCTTGACGACCCGGGCCGGGCCCTCGACCACACCCGGCGAGGCTGCCGTTCCGCTCAGCTCCGAGCCGCCCTCCTGATTCCGAGCCCATTCGTGGACGCGCTGCGTCGTGACGCCCCAGAGCATGATCAGCGCAGGGTCCATCATCACCTCGGGCACGGCGCCGACGGCCGGCGGCGGCGTCCAGTCGGCGAGCCGCTCGAGCAACTCCCTCCGCTTCGCGACGATCGGCGGCCAGTACGTCGGGCCGCGCGGCACCCCACCGGTCGCCCACGTCAGCAGGAGCTCGTCGAGCGCGGAGTAGACCTCGAGGCGTGACAGCTGGAAGATCCCGTCGCGGTCGTGGAGGAATCCGTGCGTGACGAGCAGGTCGCCGAACTCGCGAATCTTGTTCCACCAGCTCGTCAGGAACCAGTAGTCGCAGAAGAACTTGTGCTCCTCGACGTAGGGGAAGACCGTTCGCGAGAGCCCGAGCAGCTCCTCGAACCCCTTGCGCGCGTCGTCGTCGAGGAGCGCCGCGTACTCGGTGGCGAGACGGTCGCGCTCGAGAGCGATGTCGGCGGATGGGCGCTCGATCTCCTGACCCGCTGCGAGCGCGGCGATGTAGCCGGTCAGCGAGGCGTACGGGATCGTCGGATCGTCGAACCACGAGCCGTACGTGTGGTAGAGGCCGTCACCCGTCGCCATGTGAAACCACGGGTCCTTGACTCCTTCGAGCTCCGCGAGCCAGGCCCGGCCGGCGTCGCTCTCGGCCAGCTCAGCGTCGATCTCCTGCGGCGAGCGGCCCTCGACGAACGCGGCATCGACCCCCGTATCGACAGCGAGCCGCGCCAGTCGGCGCAGTTCCGCGTCGGGCTTGAACAGGAGGACGTCGAGCCCCGCGACCATCTGCGCGATGTGCTGGTCGGGGATGTCCGGCAGGTTGGCCTTGCAAAGCTCGGCAAAGGTCATGTACGCGCCGTAGCCGAGGAGCAGGAACTCGAAATGGTTCTGCCACATCAGGTCGTGGAGCCTGAGAGCGGTTCGGTAGGCGTCGAGGACGGAGCAGTAGCTCGTCTCCTGGTCGTCGAAGGCGACCGCGTCAGGCTCGTACTCGCCGAGCGCGGGGACATCCAGCGCCTCGAGCTCTTCGATCAGCGCGTCCATCTTCGTGCGCCACTTCCCGTAGAGGTCGTTCCAGTTCGCGTAGTAGTACCCGGCGCGCTGCTGGAAGAACCCGGCGCGCTCAGCGACCTTCGCGGGGTCGGTGACGGGGTTGCCGGAGATGTAGATGTAGCCGTTGATGCAGCGCCAGTCGATCCCCATCGCCGGCGGCACCGCGAAGACCCGGTTCTGCCAGGTGCCGAGCGCCTGGTACGCGGTGTCGATGCAGATCGCATCGAAGGCAGGCATCGGCACCGGGAAGTGCATCGAGTTCCAGAACCAGAAGCGCTGCTCGTCCGCCTCGCGCCGCTCCTCGTCGAAGCGGGCGTAGTACGGGTACATCTCCTCCCAGCCCTCGCAGCCGGCTGGAGTCTCGACCTCGTGCGGGCTGGGGAACGAGCCAATGTCCGGCGCTTCGGCCATCTGATCTCCCGTCTTGAAACAGCCGAACGTCCTCGGCCGAGGACGTTCGGCACCAACACTGCCATTCTTCACGGTCGGCGGACCCGTGCCAAGCCCCACCGTTCTGCCGGCGAGGGAGACCCGCGTCCCCACTTTGAGCCTCCCCCTCCGGGGGATGACGACGTCGCCGCTCATGGCGAGGGTGCGTCTCATGATGCGGCGACTACTTCTCCCCCTGCTCTTGCTCGCGGTCACGGTCCCTGCGACCGCGGTCGCAGGCGACCACGGTCTGCGCGACCTGCGCGGCACCGTCACTTCGCTCGACGGTGGCTCGATCATCGTCACACGCGACGACAGAAAACTCACCTGCTCCACCGGTTCGTCCTCCCAAGCTGCGGCGCTCGACGTGGGCGACCGCGTGCTCCTTCTCTGCCGGCGCACGACCGACGGCAACCAGCTCGTGTTCGCCAAGAAGCTCACCAACCGTCTCGGCCCTCGGCGGAAGGTGACCACGACCGAGGGCAAGACCCTCGCGCTGAGGAACGCCGAGAACGGCAAGACACTCGTCTGCCCGTGCCGCCCGTCTCGCCGAGCGCGTCGGACGGCTCGACGTCGGCGATCGCGTGCTCGCCGTCTGCCGGGCCGGCAACGACGCCAGCGAGCTACTCGGCTTCGAACGCTTCGAGCTGCCGACCAAACCGGACCATCGCGGCGGCTTCCGACGAGGGTGCGACAACCGGGAGGCGAGACCGTCGACTCGCGGGCCGCGTCGGCGTCCTGCGGCGCGGCGGTCTCTCGATCGCGACGGCGATTCGGGGCACGCTGCGCTGCCGCGTGCCGGAAGGGATGCGTCCGAGCGCCGAAACGAACACAGCTCGCCGGGTTCCCGCTCGGCACGCTCGCCAAGCTGAGCTGCGTGGGGACGGATCTTGCCCACGCGAACTTCACGACGATCGAGCACGTAACGACGCAGTAGGAAGCGACGACGGTGGTGCGGCGACTGCGCCGCCCACCCGTCGTCGTACAGACGTACAGCTGACCACCGCAGCAGACGCAACGCGAGCGCTCTTGACATCTGGCCGTGATTGCCTTCCATGAGAGGTAATGGCGCTCAAGCTTGTCATCCTCTCCACGGTTGCGTCCTTCGCGGTTGCCTCTGCGGCGCTCGCATGGCCGCTGCCGCGGAGCTCCACGCGGCACTTCTGAGTTCGCGCGACGTGCGGCCCGCTGGTCCCCGGCGTTGTAGCCTCTCGCCATGGCGGACCTCTCCGAGCTGTTCGAGCGCAACCGGGAGTGGGCCGCGGCGATGGTCGCTGACGACCCGCTGTACTTCAGCGGCCTCGCCGAGCGGCAGACGCCGGAGTACCTCTGGATCGGCTGCTCGGACAGCCGCGTCCCGGCCAACCAGATCGTCGGGCTGGCGCCCGGCGAGGTCTTCGTCCACCGCAATGTCGCGAACGTCGTCGTCCACACCGACCTCAACTGCCTCTCGGTTCTCCAGTACGCGGTCGACATCCTGGCCGTGAAGCACGTCATCGTCTGCGGCCACTATGGCTGCGGCGGCGTCAGGGCTGCCCTGCACGGGTCGCGGCACGGGCTCGTCGACAACTGGCTCCGCCATGTCATGGACGTCGGCGAGAAGCACGCCGACGCGATCGCCGCACTGCCGGAGGAGCAGCGCCTCGACCGGCTCTGCGAGCTCAACGTGATCGAGCAGGTCGACGAACGTCTGCCAGACGACCGTCGTCGAAGACGTCTGGGCCGCGGCCAGGAGCTGACGGTTCACGGCGTGATCTACGGGCTCGAGGACGGCATCCTGCGCGACCTCGGCGTCAGTGCTACGCGGTTGGAGGAACTCGAGTCGATCGACTGAGATCGCCTCTTGCCCGGCACTCGCTCGCTGTCGCTCGAGACGAGTAGCGAACGATGACGTCCACCCGATCCCCCTTACGAGCCCTGGCCGCGAACCGCTTCCTGCGCCGAGAAGCGGCCGCCCTCGCTCTGTACCGGCTCGCGGAGTTCGGGCCCTGGGTCGCAATGCTCGTCTACGCCTACGATCAGGGCGGCGCCACCGCGACGGGCGTCGTCTCGCTCGCGCTCCTCGTGCCGACCGCGCTGTCGGCGCCGTTCGGTGGACCGCTGATCGATCGCTTCGGAGCCAGCCGCGTGCTCCTCGGCGCCTACGCCACCCAGGCGGTCTTGATGGCAGCCACCGCAGTGTCGCTGCTCGCGGGCGCGCCGGCGCTCCTCACCTACTGCCTCGGTGCCCTGACCGCGATGGCCCTGACCGTCACCCACCCGGCACACGCGGTTGTGTCGCCCGGGATCGCCCGCACGACCGAGCAGCTGGTCGCGCTCAACGTCGTGACCGGCTGGATCCTGAGCATCGGGCTCGTCGTCGCACCGGCGGCGGCCGGTCTCCTCCTCGGGCTCGCGACCCCCGGGGCGGTCTATGCCGCGGGCGCCGGCTGCCTCGTCCTCGCAGCACTGCTCGTGGCACCGCTGCGGGATCTCGTTCCGCCGCTGGCCCGGTCAGCCGGGGAGCACGGCGATGGAACCGTGCGTCAACTCGAGCAGGCCGCCCGTTCGCTGGCCCGCACGAGCGCCCCGAGGGAGGTCGTCATCGTCCTCGCAGCGACCTTCGTCATGATCGGAGCCTTCGACGTGCTCGCGGTCGTCCTCGCGATCGGGACACTCGACATCGGCGGATCGGGCGCCGGGTACCTGACGGCGACGCACGGGGCCGGGGCCGTGATCGGCGCGGTCCTCTCCCTGGCGCTCGTCGGGCGCGCCCGGCTCGTGCCCGTGATGATGGGCGCCGCGTTGCTCGCCGCCGCCGCGTTCCTCGCGCTGGGCATCGAGACCACCCTCGTCGTCGCGTTCGCAGCGGCGGCGATCTCGGGGATCTCCCGCAGCCTGCTCGAAGTCAGCGGTCAGACCCTGCTGCAGCGTGTGACGTCGACGGAGATGCTCGCCCGCGTGTTTGCATTCAAGGAAGGGCTGACGATGGGCGCGTGGGCGCTCGGCTCGGTCGCCGTGCCTCTGGTGATCGCCTTCGCGGGCATCAAGGGCGCGTTGATCTTCGCCGGTGCGGTGGTGCCGCTCGTCGTCGCTCTCCGGCACCGGCCACTTCTGCGCGTCGACTCGGCCGCAGTCGTCCCCGTGGTGGCGATAGCGCTGCTCCGCAGCCTCCACGTCTTTCGTTCCCTCCCCGTGCCCGCACTCGAGGGAATCGCGCACACCGCGACCAACGTGACGGCACCCGAGGGAGGATCGATCGTCCGGCAAGGCGACCGCGGGGATCACTACTACGCGATCGCCGACGGCACGGTGGAGATCCGCAAGGATGGGCTGACCGTGGCAACTCTCGGCCGCGGCGAGGGGTTCGGCGAGATCGCGCTGCTCCGCGACGTCGAGCGGACGGCCACAGTCGTTGCCCTGACGGACACCGAGCTGCTCGCGATCGAACGCGAGCCGTTCCTCGTTGCCGTGACCGGTCACGGCCAGACCCGGGAGCGCCTCGACGCCGTCGCCGCGACGAGACTGGCCGACGGCGCCTGAGGCCCGAGTTCTACAGCGAGGCTATGAGCGCGTCGTGTACGAGCAGCTGAAAGTGCTGCAGCAGGCCCTCGCTCCCGAGCAGCAACCGGCCCTGAGCCACGGCGCCGGAGCGGAGTCCGCGGTGTACGGACTCGACCAGCGCGACGTCCTCCTGACCGACGACGGCACCGAAGGCCGTGATCTCGTCGATCACCTCCTCCGGGGTTCCGGGAGCCCAGAAGCCGTCGACGTACGTCCTGGTGCGCTCGGGCCCTTCGGGCTCGAAGACGAGAACCCGCAGGTTGGCCGGCCCCGGGAAGGTGTTGAGCGTCCAGTTCGGCCACACATAGTGGAACTGGCTCGAGCGGATCGGCCCGTCCGCCACGTAGGGAAGGTCGCGGCCGTTTCCTGCTTCGACCCGCTCGTTGACAGGGCCGAACTGGCTCGACGTCCACGTGTCGGTCGTGAGCACGTACGAATCCGGGTCGACGTCGATGAGGCGGCTGAAGCTCTTGTGGGCGACAGGGCAGTGGTAGCACTCGAGATAGTTCTCGACCACGAGCTTCCAGTTCGCCTCGACCACCATCTCCCGTGAGCGCCCTCGATACTCGAGCTCGGCCGGATCGAGGCCGCGCTCGCGGACGACCCGCGGGAGATCCCCGAGCGTCTCGGCGAGCGGCGCCGCTGCCGGATCCGGGTTGACGAACACGAGCGGGCCCCACGTGTCCACTGCAACGGGCAGCAGGCTCCAGTCGCGCGCGTCGAAACCCTGTTCCCGATCCGACCTGGGAGCCGCCCGCAACGTGCCGTCGAGACCGTACGTCCAGGCGTGATACGGGCACTGCAGGGCTTCGCGGCGGCCGCAGCCGCTGACGATCTCGTGGCCGCGATGGCGGCAGACGTTGACGAACGCCCGCAGCTGATCCTCCCGGTCACGCAGCACGACCACGGGGACGTCACCCGCTCGGCACGCGAAGAACTGTCCCGGGCTCGCAACGTCCGCGGCGACCCCGGCGTACTGCCAGGAGCGCTTGAAGATCCGGTCTTGCTCGAGGCGGAGGAGCTCGGGGTCGGAGTACCACGAGGCCGGGAGTGTCAGCCCGCTCTCGAGTTGGGCTCGAAGCCCTTCGGCGATGTCGGTCGCCATCCTCTCAGCCTCCGAGCATCGCGTCCGCGATGCGCTCGCCGACGAGCACGGCAGGGAGGTTCGTATTGGCACGCGGGACGACCGGCATCAACGAGCAGTCGGCCACGACGACGCCGTCGAGCCCGCGCACGCGCCCGGCACCGTCGCACACCGCCAGCGGGTCGGTGGCCGCACCCATCGCGCACGTCCCGACGGGGTGGAAGTAGTGAGCGTGGTAGCGCTCGACGGGCTGATCGACACTCGGCGAGATCTCGGGCCCGATGAGCGAGCGCAACGGTTCCGCAGCCGCCAGCGTACGAGCGAGCTCGATTCCCTCTGCGAGGACGGCGAGATCGTGCCCGGCGGCGTCGGAGAGATAGCCGTGGTCGATCTCCGGCACCATCTCGGAGTCCGCGCTCGTGATCCGCAGCATGCCGCGTGAGCGGGGCTCCATCGCGGCGACGACCAGCATCACCCGCCCGTCGAGGAGGCTGCGCGGGTGGCCCGCAACGGGAAACAGATGCAGGTCGTACGGGCCGGTCGCCCTGCTCGAGCGACGCTTTCCGAGGGTCTGCTCCTCGGGGGTGAAGCGAGTCGCGGCCGACTCCTCGAGCAACGCACGAAGCCGCTCGGAGCCCGCGAACTCGAGCTCGACGATCGGGTGATCATGGAGGTTGCGCCCCACGCCCGGAAGCGCGACGACGGGCTCGATCCCGGCCCTTTCGAGGTCGTTCGGGTCACCGACGCCGGATCGCAGCAGAATCCCTGGCGAGCCGTACGCTCCGGCAGCGAGCACGACCCTTGCCGCGCTCACGCGCACCGCCTCGCCCTCACGTCGAAAGCTGGCCTCGATCTTGCCGCGCCTCGCAATGAGCCGTTCGCACACTGCGCGATCGAGGATCGAGAGGTTCGGTCTGCCCCTGACGGGATCGATGTAGGCAAAGGACGCGTTGACGCGCACACCGTCGGCGATGTTGACCGGCTCGATCCCGAAGCCGAGACCGCCGTCGAGGTCGTCGAGATCGTCCGCGCGCCGAAGCCCGAGCTCGCTCGCCGCATCGAGACATGCCCGATGGAAGGGACCGACCTCGTCCTCGCGGTACGTTCGAACCGACATCCGGGCAAGCGCCCGCGCCAGCGCGGGCCTGATCGCAGAGGCGCTCCAGCGATCATCGCCGGTGAGTGCCGCCCAGCCGTCGTAGTCCGCCGGGCAGCCGACCGCGACCACACAGCCGTTGTGCGAGGAGCACCCTCCCAGCACCCGCGCGCGTGGAAACGGGATCGGCTCGCGACCGGGGAGCGAGCCGCTGGTGTACCCCCAGTCGTGGGATGTGACGAGCGCCGCTCCGTCCAGCAGGTCGGCCGGCCATCCTCCCGCTGCTCGCGGGCCGTAATCGGGGCCTGCCTCGGCGAGCACGACGTCGGCGTCGCTCTCGCCGGCGAGCCGCCCCGCAACGACGCAGCCACTGCTTCCACCGCCGACGACGAGAACGTCGCATGCGATCGGAGCGGCCATGCCGTCGAGTATCTCATCACCGCCCCGCCCCCACCGGTTGCGTGCGCCGCATATCGTCGTGCTGTGGGATCCGCGCCGCTCGAGCTTCTCTTCCTCTCAGACGACGACATGCGGACGATCGGCCTCTCCGACGGCGAGGTGTTCGAGGCTGTCGAGGCAGCCGTTCGCGCCCAGGGTGAAGGTGCAGTCATGCTCGATCCGCGCGTCCATCACGTCCCCGATGCCGGCTTCCCGGGTCACTTCAACATCCTTCGCGCCACTGTCTGGCCGCTCGACGTAACGGGTGTCAAGGTGGTCGGTGACTTTGTCGAGAACCACACCCGCGGCCTGCCGTCCGAGCTCGCCCTCGTGACCCTCTACGACCCCCGGACAGGTGTCCCGATCGCAATCGTCGGCGCCACCGAGATCACCGAGCGCCGCACCGGAGCACTCACCGCCCTCGGTGGCCGGGAGCTCGGTAAGCCCGGCTCGGCCGTTCTCGCTCACCTGGGCTCCCGCGGCACGGCGTTCGCGAACGTGACGATGCTCGACCGCCTGTTCGACTTTTCCGAGATCCGGGTCACGAGTAAGCGGGAGGAATCGCGCCGCGCGTTCGGCGTCGCGCTCGAAGCGGCCCTCGGTAAGCCCGTCCGCGTGCTCGAGACGATCGAGGAGACCGTGGTCGGGGCGGACATCGTGGTCGAAGCCACGCGGCTCGAGCGACCGGCCCCCATCCTGCAAACGCGCTGGCTCGAGCAGTGCACACTGCTGATTCCGTACGGCACGATGAGCGCGCTCGAGCTGGACGTGCTCGACGCGTTCGACAAGGTGGTCGTGGACGACTGGGGGCAATGCGGGCGAGACGACCCGTTCGGCGCTCTTCGGCCACAGGTCAGAGCCGGCCTCCTGACGACGGAATCGCTCCACGCCGAGCTCGGCCAGATCGTCGCCGGGCTACGTCCTGGGCGGGTCGCGGAGGGCGAACGCATCGTGTTCTGGCACCGCGGCCTCGCGACCACGGACGTCGCGGTCGCGTGGCGTGCCGTCGAGCGCGCCCGCGCCGAGGGCATCGGGACGACGCTGAGGTACAGGTCGTGATCGAGCTCGGAGCCGGAGGGCTGACGCGTGAGGACTACGTCCGCATCGTGCGCGAGCAAGCCCCCGTCTCCATCTCGGAGAGCGCGCGCGAGCGGGTGGCCGCCGGTCGGCAGCAGGTGCTCGGGCACATCGAGGTCGGCGGGCCTGCCTACGGTGTCACGACCGGCCTCGGCATGCTCGCGAACATAGAGGTCGGCGCCGACGAGCAACGTGAGCTCCAGCGGTCGCTCCTGACGGCGCGCGCCGCCGGGCTCGGCCCGCCGCTCGCCCCCGACGTCGTTCGCGGTGCCATGGTGCTCCGCCTGACCGGATTCCTCCACGGAGCGGCGGGGGTCACCCCGGAGCTCTGCCGCTTCATCGCCGATCGACTCAACGGCGGCTGGTCGCCGATCGTGCCCGACGGCCCCTATGGGGCCGCCGGCGAGATCGGCCCGCTGGCCCACCTGTTCCAGACCTTCATCGGTGAAGGATTCGTCCTGGTCGGGGATGACGAGGTCGCCGCGGTCGAGGCACTCCGCCGGAGCGGCATCGAGCCGTACGACCCACAGCCAAAGGAAGGCCTCGCGCTCGTCAACGGCTCGCCCTTCGCGACGGCCCTCGGGATCGCGCTCGCGGACAGGGCTCGGAGCCTCGTCGGCTCGGCGACGGTGTCCGCGGCGATCGGGATCGCGGTGACCGGGTCGGGCGCCCGGGCCGCTTCGCCGAGGGTCGGAGCGCTCGCCGGTGATGCCTGCGTCACCGGCGTACAGCGTGATCTGGCATCGCTGCTCGCCGACGAGCAGGTGTGGGGCGAGCAACCGCAGCCTCCGGTGTCGACCCGAGTCCTGCCGCAGGTTCACGGGGCGGCTCTCCGCGCTGTGGCGCAGCTCGACGACACCGTCGAGCTGCGGCTGCGAGGCACGACCGATTCGCCGCTGTACCTCGAGGCAGGTGCCGGAGAGGCTGCAGGGCTCTATCCGTCGGGCGCGTTCCATTCGATCGACGTCGTGCTCGTGTCTCGAGTCCGTCGCCCTCGCCTGCTGTCATGTTCTCAACCTCCTCGAGAAGCGCCTGCACAGGCTCCTCGAGACACGCTTCTCGACGCTGCCCGACCAGCTCACTTCACGACCCGGCGTACAGGCAGGAGTCGTCTCACTGCACAAGACCACCGTCGGGCTGACGGCCGCAGCGAGAGCCCTCGCCGGCCCCGTCTCGATCCACGCGATCGACACCTCGGGAGGGCAGGAGGATGTGCAGTCGTTCACGTTGCTCGCCGCCGAGCGGCTCACCGGACTTCTCGACGCCGTCGAGGCAGCGCTGGCCTGCGAGCTCGTGGCGCTCCGCCAGGCAGCGCATTTGAGCCAGGCACGACCGGCCGGCAAGGCGCTCCGACGCATCATCGACCTCGTCGCAGCCGAGGTGCCGCCCGTCGACGACGATCGCAGCCTCTCGGCTGATGTGCTCCGGGTGCGGGCGCTCGTCGCCTCCGGCGCGATCGCGCCCTGAGCGATCGATACGCTGGCGACGATGGCACGCACCTCGGCAGCCCCGTCGGCCAGAACCCGAGTCAAGCGGGTGCACGAGCGGGCGGTCTACGACCGCACGGCGATCGACGAGATCCTCGACGCAGGCCTGGTGTGCCATCTCGGGTTCGAGCGCGAAGGACAGCCCTACGTGATCCCGACGCTCCACGCGCGGATCGGCGATCTGCTCTACGTTCATGGCTCGGCCGCGAGCCGCACCGTCAGGGCCCTCGGCGAGGGCATCCCGGCCTGCGTCACCGTCACGCTCCTCGACGGAATCGTGCTGGCACGCTCCGTCTTCGAGCACTCGATCAACTACCGCTCGGTCGTCGTGCTCGGCACCGCAACCGTCGTCGAGGCTCCGGACGAGAAGTACGCGGTGCTCGAAGCGTTCACCGAGAAGCTGCTTCCCGGGCGCTTCTCCGATGCACGGCCGCCGACGCGCAAGGAGCTGAAGGCAACCGGAGTGCTCTCCCTTCCTCTGACCGAGGCGTCCGCGAAGATCCGTACGGGCGAGCCGGACGACGGGGATACGCCGGACGCCGAGCTCGACGTCTGGGCCGGCCATATTCCGCTCGTCGTGCGGGCGCTTCCACCGGTGCCGGCTCCGGATCTCCGCGCGGGGATCGCCGTTCCCGCCTATGCCGCGCGGTACGAACGGCCCGGCCTCACCGCGTGAGCCAGCCGCGGCGGAAGAAATACGTGAGCACGATTGCGAGCGTCATCAGCTCGAGCCCGATCCCGAAGACGAGGAAGTGGCCGAGCCCCGTCGAGTGGGCGACCATCCAGCCGAGGTTCTGGCCGAAGAAGCCCGTCAGGAACGTCAGCGGCATGAACACCGTCGCGATGATCGCCAGCTGCTTCATCACGCCGTTGAGTCGATTGGAGACCGTCGAGAGGTAGACGTCCATCGCCCCCGAGAGCAGGTCGCGGTAGGTGTCGATCATCTCACCGATGCGAATCAGATGGTCGTAGACGTCCCGGAAGTAGCGCTGATCGTCGTCGGTCATCCCCGGAAACGACTCGACTCCGGCAACGATCGAGGCGAAGAGGTCGCGTTGGGGTGCAACGACCTTGCGCATGGTGACGAGCGATCGCTTCATCGAGAAGATCTCCTGCAACTCGGGGTCGCCGGCATCGCGGAAGATCTCGTCTTCCAGCGAATCGATCCTCTCGTCGATCGTCTCCAACCGCGGGAAGAAGCTGTCGACGAGCCCGTCGACGACCGCGTGCAGGAGGCGCGCGGGGTCATCGACCGGCTCTCCTCGCTTGACGTATCGCTCGCGGAGCGCCGCAACCGAGGGCGCCTCGTCACGGTGCAACGTGACGAGGTACGTGTCGGAGTAGAAGCAGTGCACCTCGACGAGCCCGTCGGCATCCTCCGAGTCGGAGGCCCCGAACACGACGAGGAAGACGTAGCCGTCGTAGTCGTCGATCTTCGCCCGCTGACCGAACCGCCACGAGTCCTCGAGCGACAACGGATGGAAGCCGAACTCCTCGCGGAGGATCTCCAGGTCGGAGGCCTCGGGGTCACGGATGTCGAGCCAGACGAAGCTGCCTGCGGCGAGGAGCTCCCGCACCCGCTCCCGCTCGAGGTGCAGCCGGCGGTCGGCGTTGCAGTGGACGAGGTTCTCCTGCGTGGGAGGCTCGTGCTCGGTGCTCACCCGCCGATCGTACGCCCGGGCCCGGAAGCCGCCCACGACGCCACACGTTCGGCCGTAACCGGGTGCGGGCGCGCAACGCGCGCCCCTTCAGGATCGCGGGGCTCCGAAGGAGCCACACACAGCAAGCATCGAGTGCGACGTCTCGAAACGTACGGTTACTTCTCAACGTTTCGAGACGCCGCACTAGCGGATCGTTCGAGACCATCGGACGCTACGCTCAGGGCGTGGACTTCGACACGGTCGTAATGAAGTTCGGCGGCTCGTCGGTCGCCGACCCCGAGAAGATCAAGCATGTCGCGCAGCGGCTCGTCGACGCGAAGAGTCGTGGCCTACGCGTCGTCGGCACCGTCTCGGCGATGGGTAAGACGACCGACGGGCTCATCGATCTCGCCCACCAGGTGTCACCGACGCCGAACGTGCGGGAATTCGACATGCTGCTCTCGACCGGGGAGCGGATAGCGTGCGCGCTCGTCGCAATGGCGATTCACGATCTCGGCCAGGAGGCTGTCTCACTGACCGGGTCGCAGGCCGGGATCCTCACCGACGCGGCCCATATGAAGGCCAAGATTCGCGAGATCCGGGGAGACCGGGTCAAGGATGCGCTCGACGAGGGCAAGATCGTCCTCGTCGCCGGATTCCAGGGCTTCTCGCGCGACACGATGGAGATCACGACGCTCGGTCGCGGCGGCACCGACGCCACCGCGGTCGCGCTCGCTGCCGCTCTCGGCGCCGCCTGCGAGATCTACTCCGATGTGCCCGGCGTCTTCACCGCCGACCCGCGCATCGTGCCGAACGCTCGCAAGCTGCCGACGATCTCGTACGAGGAGATGCTCGAGATGTCGGCGTCGGGCGCGAAGGTCCTCATGCTGCGCTCGGTCGAGCTCGCGCGCAATCACGGTGTTCGTATTCATGCCCGCTCCACGTTCTCGGACGAGGAGGGAACCTGGGTTCAGGAGGGAGCTTCGATGGAGCAGCCAATCGTCTCGGCGGTGACCCACAGCGAGAACGACGTCGTCTTCACGCTGTCCGACATCCCGGACCGCCCCGGCGTGGCGGCACTGATCTTCGACGTCGTCGGCGGCGCGCACGTCAACGTCGACACGATCATCCAGAACGTCGTCCACGGGAACGCCGAGATGTCGTTCTCGGTGCCGACGGAGGACGTGCCGGCCACGCAGGCCGCGCTCGAGAGCACACGCGGCGAGCTCGGGGACTTCACGGTCGAGGAGAACCACGACCTCGGCAAGGTGTCGCTCATCGGAGCCGGCATGCGCTCGCATCCTGGCGTGGCGGCCAAGATGTTCCGCACACTGGCCGACAACGGGATCAACCTGGAGATGATCTCGACCTCGCCGATCAAGATCTCGTGCATGATCGCCAGGTCGGAGATTCCGAACGCCGTGCGCGAGCTGCACGCCGCGTTCGAGCTCGAGAACGAGCCCGTGCAGGAGTAGCAGCGGCTGGAGCGGGAAGGCTCTGCTGCGTTCCCGACGAATCACGCGAGAGATGGACTTCTCGAGCACGAACACCAAGGCGATCGTGATCGCCGTCGTCGGCAGCGCCGTCATCGTGGCGGTCAGGTTCGTGCTCGAGCTGGTCTACGACCACTACGAACGGCGTCTGCAGCGACGCGACCCGCTGGCCGTCGCACGACACCGGACGACCTTCAACTTCGCCCGGCGCGTGATCATCTGCATCCTGGTGATCGTCCTCGCCTGGAGCGTGCTCTCGCTCTACGACGTCACGGCAGAGCTCGCGAAGGCGTTGCTGGCATCGAGCGCCGTCCTGGCCCTCTTTGCCGGGCTCGCGTTCAGCACCCCGCTCTCGAATCTCGGCTCGGGACTGCTCGTGCTCGTTCACCCAACCCCTGCGCCTCGGCGACCGGATCACGGTCGGGGGTGAGACGGGGTTCGTCGAGGACATGGCCCTCATCTACACGACGCTCGTCACCGACGACGCCCGCCGGATCTTCGTCCCGAACACGCAGCTGACGACGAGCATGATCGTCAACCGGACGATCAAGGATCCTCGCCGCGCCATCACGGCGCGCTTCCCCGTCTCGATCGACACGCCGATCTCGGAGGCGCGCGACGCGCTCCTCCGCGCGATCTCGGACCTCCCGGGCACGCACGCCGAGACCGCGCGCGTGATCGTGGGCGAGATCAACGACCGCACCGTCTGGCTCGAGGCGGCCGCCTACGGCCCTCTCGACGCCGACGTCGTCACGCTCTCGAGCGAGCTACGGGAGCGCGGGCTCGGCGCACTTCGAGAAGCCGGCTTTCTCGCCGGCTGAGCCCGCACAAACCAGCGCCCGCCAACGAGAAAGCTAGGGGTGTCTCCCCTGCTCTTCTGGGAGACACCCCGAAAGCCGACCTTACGTGGACTCCGAAAGCTGGGAGCGATCTACACGCAGTCGCGAAGTGCCTGGGCCTCGGGCAAGCCCTCGAGCTTCTTCAGCGTGTTGTTCTCGATCTGCCGGATGCGCTCGCGCGTGACGCCGAACGCACGGCCGACCTCCTCGAGCGTGCACGGTTGGGTGCCGCTGAGGCCGAACCGTAGCTCGATCACCTTTCGCTCGCGCTCGGGGAGCGACGAGAGGGCGAGATCGATGTCCTCGCGACGCAGCGACAGTGACGCGGTGTCGAACGGCGACTCCGCCGAGTCGTCCGGCACGAAGTCGCCGAGCGAGGAGTCCTCCTCCTCGCCGATCGGCTTCTCGAGCGAGACCGGAAGTTGGGCCATGCGAAGGATCTCGCGGACCTCCTCCGTCGGGATCTCGAGCTCCTCGGCGATCTCCTCCGGCCTCGGCTCGCGACCGAGCCGCTGCACGAGCTGGCGCTCGATGTGCACGACCTTGTTCAGCTTCTCGACCATGTGCACGGGAATCCGGATCGTGCGGGCCTTGTCGGCGATCGCCCGCGTCACCGCCTGGCGGATCCACCACGTCGCGTACGTCGAGAACTTGTATCCCTTGCGATAGTCGAACTTCTCGACCGCACGAATCAGGCCGAGCGAGCCTTCCTGGATCAAGTCGAGGAACGACAGCCCGCGACCGAGGTATCCCTTCGCAATCGAGACGACCAGTCGCAGGTTCGCCTCGATCATGTGCTGCTTGGCCGACATGTCACCGCGCTCGATGCGCTTCGCGAGCGTCACTTCCTGGTCCGCGGTCAACAGCGGTACCTTCCCGATCTCGCGGAGGTACAACCTGAGCGAGTCGAGCGACGGCTCCACGCTGAGGTCGAGCTTCGGTGCGACCTTCTCGTCCTCCACCGGAACGGGCTCGTGGGGCAGCCGCTTGTGCTGCTCTCCTTCCACGAGCTCGATCGAATGATCGATCGCGTAGGTGGCGAACTCTTCGAACTGCTCTTTTGTCAACTCGACGTCCTCGAGCGCGTTGACGATCTCGTCGTAGGTGAGGAACCCCTTCTCCTGCCCATGCTCTACGAGCTTGTGCAGTTCCTCGATGTCTGGCAGAGCGATCTCGACGGAGAGCATGAACCCCTTCTTCTCGTGGGTTGACGAAGACGAGCCCTACATCCCAGTTGCAACCGTGCCGCACCCGGTCTCCCCGACCGGCCTCCCACCCCTTGCAGGCGGCGAATCCTATACGCGAGATGCGCGTTTTGGGACATGACTTTTGGGGGGTGTTCCCAGCTCGCCCACGGTCTCGCCGTGACTGTTTTCCACACTGACGAAGCCGAGTGCCCCCGTCGCGAAGCCGAGGTCGCCGAGAAAGTGGGCAAGTGCAGGGCGAATTGCCCGGAACGCCCCGTCCTGGACCTTCAGTGCGACGCCGAGACCGCTCGGCGAACGGGCACAGAAGAGCCCTTCCGCGCCGCCTTTCGCAACCCATCCGTCGAGCTCCCGAATGACCATCGCGTCGGCGGCCACCGGGCCGCGCAGCATCTCGGGGTGGGCGCGCATCGCCGTGATGATCCGCGGCCCACCCTCCCGTTCGCCGAGCCGGCCGAAGGCATGCGCACACCGCTCGAGCGTGAGCCCGAAGGTGGGAACGCCACACCCGTCGATTCCAACCGCCATCGTCGCTGCGTCGACCTCGGCCGCCGCCGCGACCTCGGCCAGCACGAGCTGCTGCAGCGGATGGTCGAGGAACCGGTAGCCGCGCGTCTCGAGACCACGAGCTCTGCACACCGCGAGGAAGCCCGCGTGCTTGCCCGAGCAGTTGTGGAGGATCGGGTCCGGCCCCGTCTCGAGATCCGCCTCGGTCGCCGGTGCTGCAGCCAGCAGGCGCCTCACCGCGTCGAGCTGCTCGGGACTGACGAGATGCGAGGCGCAGGCAATCGCGATCTCGCGGTCGTCGAGATCGGGGCGCTCCCGCGCGAGCAACAGCGCCTGCAGCGGCTTGGCCGAGGAGCGGAGAAACGTCACGAGGCGCGGATCACCGGCCTCCGCGACGATACGCCCGGCGTCCACCGCGACAGCGTGCACGGTGTGGACCGCCTCGACGACGCTGCCCCGCGTCACCTCGACCTGGATCGGGTCGGCCATTCCGGGGAGACTACGCCGTAGATGCCCGAGTTACCGGAAGTGGAGGCGTGGGTGCGTGAGCTGGCGCCGCTCGTCTCCCAGTCGCCGATCGAACGATCAGGCCCCGGCCACATTGCGACCGTCAAGACGTTCGACCCCCCACTCGCGTCCCTGGACGGCCGCTCGTTCGACGGGGCACGACGCCGGGGAAAGAACCTCCTCTTCCCCACGCAAGACGGCGAGCTCGTGCTTCGCGTGCATCTGATGAGCGCGGGACGGCTGCGCTACCACTCCTCCGGCGCGAGGACTCCGGCGAAACCGATGTTCCGTCTCGTCTTCGAAGACGGCGGCGAGCTGGTGCTCACCGAGGCAGGCAAGAAGAAACGGGCCGGGGTGTGGCTCTTCACACCCGATGCGCTCGACGCGGAGCTCGCGCATCTCGGCCCGGATGCGCTCGGTCTCGGCAACGAGCGCCTCGCGGAGATCCTCGGACGCGACCGGCGCCAGTTGCATCCCTTGCTTCGCGATCAGCGTGCGCTTGCCGGCATCGGACGGGCGCACGCCAACGAGATCCTCTGGCTCGCCCGGTTGTCACCCTTCCGGCTTTCGACGGACATCTCCCCCGAGGAGACGCAGCGTTTGGCAACGGCGATCGACGACGATCTGCTGCGTGCCCTCGCCCTCCGCGAGGCCGGGAAAGGCGACAAGGACGTCTACCGGATCCACGGCCACTACGGCGAGCCGTGCCCACTCGGGCACGACACCCTGCGCCGCGTCGACTTCGAGGAGCACACGATCACCTACTGCCCCACCTGCCAGACCGGCGGCAAGGAGCTGAAGGACCGGCGGCTGTCGCGGCTGCTGCGCTGACGGCGCCGTTTCCCGGCTCGAGATCCGCCGGTGCTAGCCTCACATTCGATGCCCGAACTCCCACATCTCGTCGCCGACATGCAGGCCTCGGCGCCGCCCGTCGAGCTCGCGCTTTCCCGCGCCGGCGTCACCGGCGTCCAGAAGGCGATCCGGATTCGCCGTGGCGACGCCGAGACGGTGATGGCCGCCGAGATCGAGTGCACGGTCGACCTGGCGCGAGGTCAGAAGGGCGTTCACATGTCGCGCTTCCCGGAGGTATTCGACGAGGCGATCGGTGATGCGGTGCTCGGCGAGGCCCGGATCGTGGAGGAGATCGCCGAGGTCATCGCACGCCATATCGTGGAGCGGCAGAGCGCCGTTCGCGCGGAGGTCCACATCACTGCGCGCTGGCCGATGCGCCGGATGACGCCCGTCACCGCGCTGCCGACCCAGGAGATGGTGTCCCTGATCGGGATCGCGGCGGCGACCGAGCACGGATCCCGTCGCCTCGTCGGTGTCGAGGCGACGGGGATCAACGCCTGCCCGTGCGCCCAGGGGCTCGTCGCAGGGCGCGCGGCGGAGCGGCTCGCCGACGCAGGCTTCGAAACGGGAGACATCGAGCAGATCCTCCAGCTCGTCCCGATCGCAACGCACAACCAACGCGGGCGCGGCACGCTGCTCGTCGGCACGGCGAGCCAGATCGACGCCGAAGACGCTTCGTCGACCTCGTCGAGCGGTCGATGAGCGCGCCGGTCTTCGAGCTCCTCAAACGGCCCGACGAGTTGTTCGTCGTCGAGCACGCACACTTGCAGCCTCGGTTCGTCGAGGACTCCGTGCGTGTGGCTCTCAAGGCGATGCTCGACGAGGTCACGGGCCTTTCGGACGACGACTTCGTGCTCTCACGCCAGGTGAACCTCGAGACGATCCATGCCCACGACGTGCTCGCCGAACGCTGGGGGACGATCGGGGAGCTCCGGGCAGAGATCGCGGGCGGCAGCGAAACGACACAGACGTCGCTCGCGGCCTGGCTCACTTCCTGACGAAGACCGCTCGCACGCCCGTCGCAGCGGTCATCGGCACCCGGCACACGGTCGAACTGCCGGCACAACCCCCGCTCCACCGGCCCAGCCTCCAGCCGCGCGCCGGCACCGCTCGAAGGGCCACCGGGACGTAGGAGCGGCACCTGTCAAGGCAGGCCGTGGAGGCAGAGCGACGGGCTCAGCCGCTCGGCGAGGCGCGGGCACCTCGCGAGAAGCGCGATTCGGTGCCGTGCAGGAGGCGCCCGATGTTCTGGCGATGGAGGACGATCACCGCCACGCCCCCGACCACGGCGAAGACGACGGTCGGTGCCGGCTCGCCGAGCAGCAGGCACAGAACCGGCAAGGCAACGGCTGTCACGATCGAGGCGAGGGAGGCGTAGCGGAACAGCAGGAACGTTGCGAGCCACACGACCAGGCAGAGCACCGCCGCGAGCGGAGCGAGCGCGAGGGCCACGCCTCCTCCCGTCGCGACCATCTTGCCGCCCTTGGCGAAGCCGAGCCAGATCGGCCGCGCGTGACCGACCATCGCCGCCGAGCCGGCGAGAACGCCGACCCATTCGCCTCCCAGCTTCAGGCCGATCAACGCCGGCACGAACCCCTTGGCGACGTCGAGGAGCGCGACGGGGACGCCGAGCCATCGACCGTAGCTTCGCCAGACGTTCGACGCGCCGATGTTGCCGCTCCCCTGGTCGCGGATGTCCTCCCCGCGCAGAAGCCGAACGACCACGACCCCGAAAGGGATCGATCCGATCAGATAGGCCCCAGCAATGATCAGGGCGTTCTCGACCACGACCCGAGACTAGCCTCTCGTGCGGCGCTCCACGGGGTGATCTGCCGAAATGCGCTGCCCACACGCGGGCGAGGCACGCCTCGCCCCTACGAAGCCGGCGGGATGCCGTAGCTCGCGATCCACCCGTTGACGACGCCCCAGTCGAGGTTCGCGAGGAACGCATCGATATACGAGGCGCGGTCGGTCTGGAAGTCGAGGAAGTACGCGTGCTCGTAGACATCGAGTGCGACGAGCGGGGTGGCATTCCAGACGGGATAGGTGTTCTGGGAGTCGCCGAGGTGATTGAACAGCCGATGCTCGTCCCAGTCGTACGCCGTCCAGGCCCAGCCGCGGCCCGCCATTCCGGTCGCCTTCAGATCCTCCCGCCAGAGAGCCACGGACCCGAAATCGCGCCGGATCAGGTCGCCGGCCGCGCCTGTCGGATCCCCGCCCTCACCTCCCAGATGGGCGAAGTAGATCTCGTGATTCTTGATCCCGCCGGTCGCGAAGCTCAGCTCGACCTTCAGGGCGCGCCATTCGGAGTAGACCTGGTTGGCTGTCGCACGATCCGCCGCGCCGAGCTTTTCGAGGATCTCGTTTCGCTTGGCGACGTAGCCCTGATACAACCGGTAGTGCGCCTCGATGGAGGCACGAGAGATACCGTCGAGCTCGAGGAGTGACTGCCTCAGCTCGCGGGGCTTGATCTCGTTGGTACTCATTGGAAACGACGACCTCCGGCTCGACGAGAGCCGCAGCATATCCTGGGAATGACCTCGGACGAAGGAGACGGAATGGCGTATCAATTGCCCGAACTGCCCTACGCGCTCGACGCGCTCGAACCGCACATCGACGCAGCGACGATGGAGATCCACCACGGCAAGCACCACGCTGCCTACGTGACCAATCTCAACGCGGCGCTCGACGGCACGGAGTGGATGGATCGCCCGATCGACGCGGTCATCTCGAACCTCGAGATCCTCCCGGCCGACAAGCAGGCGGCTGTCCGCAACAACGGCGGCGGCCACGCGAACCACTCGCTCTTCTGGACGTCGCTCTCCCCGAGTGGCGGCGGCGAGCCTACCGGCGCTCTCGGCGAGGCGGTCCAGGCCACCTTCGGTGCCTTCGACGTGCTGCGACAGCAGATGATCGACGCCGGCATCAAGCGGTTCGGCTCGGGCTGGTCGTGGCTCGTCTGGGACGGCACCGGCCTCGCCGTGCTGTCCACACCGAACCAGGACTCGCCCGTCATGGACGGCAAGACGCCGCTCTTCGGCATCGACGTGTGGGAGCACGCGTACTACCTCAAGTACCAGAACCGCCGACCGGAGTATCTCGAGGCGATCTGGAACGTCGTCGACTGGACCGAGATCGGAGCCCGGTTCGAGGCCGCGAGCGGCTGAGCTAGTGGGGCTTGCGCGCCTTGACGGGCGTGACCCGGGGGAGCGCCGGGTGGGGAGCGGTTCGGCCGTGACCCATCCGGCGACCCCGTAGCTCCAATCCGCGTCACGCCCTGATGCGTATCTCTTTGCGGTGGACACGGTTCTCACACGCGGCTTGCCCTCCCGCTCGCGAGCAGCGACGATCGCGATCGTGAGCACCTCGCAGGCAACCGACGGGGCGCTGATCGAGCGCATCGCAGGCGGTGAACGGGAAGCCTTCGAGGAGCTCTACGCCCGCTACGCCCGCCCGGTGCTCGGACTCGCTCTGCGCCGGCTCGGGGACCGTGGCAGGGCGGAGGATGTCGTTCAGGAGGTGTTCGCCGCGATCTGGCGATCGGCGTCGACCTACGATCCCCGACGGGGGCCAGGTGCGGCGTGGCTCTACACGATCGCACGCAACACGATCGTCGACGCGCTCCGCAAGCGGCCGCCGCCGACGCTGGCCGATCCGCCGGACGTCGTCGACACCGCCGCCACGCCGGAGGACGAGGTGGAGGCATCGTGGAACGCGTGGCGCATTCATCGCGCCCTCGAAGGACTAGCCGAGGGAGAGCGGACGGTCATCGAGCTCGCGTACTTCTCCGGGCTTTCGCAGAGCGAGGTCGCAGGGTTTCTGCAGATCCCGCTCGGAACCGT
Source organism: uncultured Thermoleophilia bacterium (assembly GCA_963776305.1). GTDB lineage: Bacteria > Actinomycetota > Thermoleophilia > Gaiellales > Gaiellaceae > Gaiella. The sequence continues at coordinate 65,646 of CAVZMA010000001.1, forward strand.
CAAGACACGCACGCGCAGCGGACTCGCGCACCTCGCCGACGCCCTGGAGGAAACCCGATGAGCGGTCCGAAGCTCTCCGACACCGAGGTTCGACGAGTTGATCGAGAACACCGATCCCGACCGCGCTCGCCTGGGAGAGGTGCACGAGCTCCTGACGGCCGCCGGGCCGGCTCCCGAGCTCCCGCCGTCGCTCCGGGCTGCGCCGCCGGAGCCTCGCGACGGCCTCGTGCGGATGCCACGGCGACGCTACACAGCGGTCGCGGCGGTCGCAATCGCCGCAACGATCCTCTTCGGGTTGGGGTACGCCGTCGGGGCGCGGGACGCCCCCGTTGCCCCCGTCCAGACCGTGGCCATGACCGGGCCGGCAGGTGCGACCGGATCGATCGGCCTGCAACCGAAGGATGCGGAGGGCAACTGGCCGATGACGCTCGAGGTGCGCGAACTGCCGCCTCTCCCCGACGGCGGGACGTACAGCCTGTGGCTGACGAACGACGGCAAGCTCGCGGATCCATGCGGGTCGTTCGTGGCAGGGCGGTCGCCGACGACGGTGCCGCTGAACGCCCCCTACTCGCTCAAGGAGTACGACGGCTGGGTCGTGGTGAAGACCGGCACGAAGGAGCCCTTCGTGCTGCGGACCTCCGAGGTCTAGGACTCGAGCTCCTGGCCTCCGGGGGACGCGGTATCGTCGAGAGGATCATGTCGGATCCAGGCACACGGATCGTCCGTCGGCAGTACGAGGACTTCGCACGCCACGTTCTCACCGCCGGCGCGCCGAAGAGTGACCGCACCGGCACCGGGACCGTGAGCGTGTTCGGATACCAGATGCGCTTCGACCTGAACGAGGGCTTCCCGCTCGTCACCACGAAGAAGGTTCACTTCCCGTCGATCGCGTACGAGCTGCTCTGGTTCCTGCGCGGCGAGCGCAACGTCGGCTGGTTGCAGGAGCACGGCGTCACGATCTGGGACGAGTGGGCTCGGGACGACGGTGACCTCGGCCCCGTCTACGGCGTCCAGTGGCGCAGCTGGCCGACGGCCGACGGCGGCACCGTCGACCAGATCGCCGAACTGGTCCGGCTCCTGCAGGAGGAGCCGGACTCCCGCCGCGCCGTCGTGAGCGCCTGGAACGTGGCGGATCTTCCGGAAATGGCACTCCAGCCCTGCCACGCCCTCTTCCAGTTCTACGTCTCCGGCGAGACCGACGATGGATCACCGCGCCGGTTGAGCTGCCAGCTCTACCAGCGCAGCGCCGACGTCTTCCTCGGCGTGCCGTTCAACATCGCGAGCTATGCGCTCCTCACGCACATGCTGGCGCAACAATGCGACCTCGCCGTCGGCGAGTTCGTCTGGACCGGCGGCGACTGCCACATCTACGACAACCATCGCGAGCAGATCGAGACGCAGCTGGCCCGTGATCCCTATCCATACCCCTCGCTCGTCGTGCAGCGCCGACCCGATTCGATCTTCGACTACGAGTTCGAGGACTTCGACGTGGTCGACTACGTGCATCACCCGGCGATCCGCGCGCCGGTCGCGGTGTGAAAGTCTCGCTCGTCGCTGCCGTCGCGAAGCGCGGCGTGATCGGCCTCAACGGAACGATCCCGTGGCGGCTCCCGGAGGACATGGCGCGCTTCCGCGCCGTCACGATCGGCCACCCCGTCGTGATGGGCCGCCGCACGTGGGACTCGCTCCCGGATCGGTTTCGACCCCTGCCCGGCCGGCGCAACATCGTCGTGACGCGAAATCCCGGTTGGCGGGCCGACGGTGCCGAGCCGGCACGATCGCTCGAGGACGCGCTGGAGCTCGTCGCGGGCGAAGAGCGCGTGTCGGTGATCGGCGGCGCCGAGCTCTATGCCGCGGCTTTACCGCGCGCCGACGAGCTCGTGCTGACCGAGATCGAGCTCGACGTCGAAGGCGACACGTTCTTCCCTGCCTATGAGCGCTCCGCGTTCGAGGAGGTAGGACGCGAGGAGCTGCGCAGCACCGAGGACGGGACGCGGTTCGCCTTCGTGACCTACGCACGGCGGCCTTTCGCTTGAGCGGCATCCACGTCGGCACGAGCGGCTGGTCGTACGTGGGTTGGCGCCCCGGGTTCTACCCGGCGGGCACGAAGCCCGAGGACTTCCTCGGCCACTATGCCGGCCGTCTCTCGACGGTCGAGCTGAATGCGACGAAGTACCGGCTGCCGTCCGAGGAGCAGTTCCGCTCGTGGGCAGCGCAGGTGCCGAGCGGGTTCCGGTTCGCCGTCAAGGCACCCGACGGCGTCGAGCGGCGCCTCGCAACGTTCGAGGAGCGTGTGCTGGCGCTCGGCGATCGGCTCGGCTGCGTCCGGATCGTCGTGGAGCGGCCGCGGGACGAGGGCTGGTTGGAGTTGCTTCTCGGCTCGATCGACCCGTCGATCCGATACGCCCTCGACCTGCGCCACCAGTCGTGGGACGGGATCGAGGAACGGCTCGCCGAGGCCGGCGCCGTCCGAGTGGACGACCCGGCCGGGGCGCCCGGGTTGGGCGTACCTCCGCTACCGCGAGCTGCGGTACGACGCCGCTGAGCTCGAGGCGATCGCCGAGGAGCTCGGCTCGCTCGGCCCGAGCCGGCATCGAGGGCTACGCGTATTTCCGCCACGGCGATGCTCCCGACGCCCCTGCAGCGGCGATGGCCGTCGCGTCGCGGCTGACCGATCCGTGACCCCTGGCTCGACCGTCATCTACAGTCCTGTCGATGGAACCTCGGCTCGGTGCAATTGGAATCGTCACTGCCGACATGGTCGCCTCGTGCCGCTTCTACGCCTTGCTCGGCGTGGCAGTCGAGACGCCGACGGGAGACGAGGAGCACCATGAGACCACGCTTCCGTCGGGGATCCGCCTGATGTGGGACTCAGTGGAGCTGATCAAGCGGATCGACGCGGACTGGCAGCCGCCGTCCGGCCAGCGGCTCGGCCTGGCCTTTGACTGCGGTACACCGGCCGGTGTCGACGCGACGCACGCAGCGGTCGTTGCGGCCGGGTTCGAGTCGAAGTCCGATCCGTGGGACGCGTTCTGGGGTCAGCGCTACGCCCAGGTCATCGACCCGGACGGCAACGCCGTCGACCTGTTCGCGCCGCTTCAGGCCTGACGCTCAGGAGGAGCGGATCGAGACGACCGTGGCGCGCCACGATCCGCGCGGGGCCGGCACGTCGACACCCGTCGCCCACGCTCGCTCCCATCAGAGCGTTGCCGAGCGGTGAGTCGGGCGAGACACCGCCGACGCTCGAGATCTCGATCTCCATCGTCTCGCCCTGCTCGTCCTCGATCTCGACGATCGAGCCGACGCCGACCGTGTCGGTCGAGGTGTGCTCGACGGTGACCGCGTGCTGGAGCTTGTGGCGGAGCTTCGTGATCCGCGCTTCGAGCAACCCCTGCTCGTTCTTCGCAGCGTGGTACTCGAAGTTCTCCGAGAGGTCGCCGAACGCGCGGGCGGTCGCGATCGCGTCGACGGCCGCCTTCCGCTGGGGCCCTTCCATGTCGGCGAGCTCCGCCTCGAGCGCGGCGCGTTGCGCCGCCGTGAGTTGCTGGCCTTCGAGGTCACTCATCGTCTGAATGTAGTCGACTTCGCCCGGTTTGGTGCTGGGAGGGGCTGCGGGCGACGCTCTGGCGTCGCCCGCTGCGTCGCGTCGGCCCCTAGAACAGCCCGATCGGTCTCGCCGTGCTCGTCGATGTCGATCGCGAAGGCGGCCGGCTGGGCGCCGAAGCCGGGCATCTGGAGCATGTCGCCGCAGAGCGGCACGAGCATGCCGGCGCCGGAGTAGACCGGATGTCGCGGATCGGGACGACGAAGCTCGGACGGCCGGTTGCGGAGCAGCGGGTCGTGCGAGAGCGAGAGGTGCGTCTTCGCCATGCAGATCGGCAGGTGCGCGAGGCCCTGCTTCTCGAGTCGGGCGATCGCCTCGCGCGCAGCGGGCGCGAGGTCGATGCCCGTCCGCGCCGTAGACGGTCGTCGCGATCTTCTCGATCTTCGTCGCGATCGGCTCGTCGTCGGCGTAGAGCATCTGGAAGTTCGACTCGGCCTCGGCCGCGGCGGCAACGACCTCCGCGAGCTCGACGGTGCCCGCCCCACCCTGACCGAAGCCGTTGTGGATCGCGGCGCCGAACGCACCCGCCTCGAGCGACAGCGCGCCTTGATCAGCTCGAGCAGCTCCGGCTCGTCGTCGGGCCGTGTGTTGATCGCGACGACCGGCTGGATCCCGAAGGCGCGCACGTTCTCGATGTGCTTGGCGAGGTTCGCCATGCCCGCCTCGACCTCGGCCGCATCTGGGCCATCGCTCGCCTTCTCGCGCCAGTCGCCGCCGCCGTGATGGCGGAGCGCCCGCACCGTCGCGACGACCACGACGACATGCGGCCTCAGGCCGCCGACGCGGCAGACGATGTCCATGAACTTCTCCATCCCGAGGTCGGCGGCGAAGCCGGACTCGGTGATCACGAACTCGCCCAGCTTGAGCGCGATCCGGTCGGCGATGATCGAGTTGTTGCCGTGCGCGATGTTGGCGAACGGGCCGGCGTGCATGAAGCAGAGCTGCCCCTCGAGGGTCTGGACGATGTTCGGCTTGATCGCATCCTTGAGCAGGACGGCCATCGCGCCGGCTGCCTTGACGTCCTCGGCAGTGACGCGCTCCCCGTCCGGGGTGTAGCCGACCGTGATCGCACCGAGCTTGCGGCGGAGGTCGGGGAGGTCGGTCGCGAGCGCGAGGATCGCCATCACCTCGCTGGCAGCGGTGATGTCGAAGCCGGACTCCGCCGGGATCCCGTTCTTCGCCCCTCCGAGACCGCCGACGATGTTCGCGCAGCGAGCGATCGGTGACGTCGATCGCGCGCCGCCACGTGACGGTCGCGATCTCCGGGCTCGTGCCGGTGGAAGCGGTGCGCGTCGACGAGCGCAGACAGCAGGTTGTTCGCAGCGGTGATCGCGTGCATGTCGCCGGTGAAGTGGAGGTTGATGTCCTCCATCGGCACGACCTGCGCGTAGCCGCCGCCGGCCGCGCCGCCCTTGACGCCGAAGACGGGGCCGAGCGAGGGCTCGCGAAGCGCGAGAATCGCACGCCGCCCGATCTTGCCGAACCCCTGAGCCAGCGAGACCGAGGTCGTCGTCTTCCCCTCGCCGGCCGGCGTCGGGGTGATCGCCGTGACGTTGATCAGCTTCGCGTCCGGCCGATCGGCGAGCCGGTCGAGAATCGAGAGCTCGACCTTCGCCTTGTAGCGACCGAAGAGCTCGAGCTCGTCCGGCTCGATCCCGACCTCAGCGGCGACGTCGGCAATAGGGCGCATCACGGCCGCCTGCGCGATTTCGAGACTCGAGAGCATCTGGGTCTGACCTTTCGTGGTGGGCGAATCGCGTAGGGTCGCGGCGCCGGCCTCGCCCGCGCCGGTGCGGAAGTCAGTGGCTCACCGCGGCAGCGGCCAGCTCGGAGACGAGATTATCGTTGTAGAAGCGCTCGAGCTTGAACGGCTCGATCAGGTCGGGCGTCTTGCCGGTCGCGATCAACTCGGCCAGCGTCACCCCGGTGATCGGCGCAGCCTTGAAGCCGTACGTGCCCCAGCCGCAGTCGACGAGGAATCCGTCGACCTCGGTGACGCCGATGATCGGGCTGTAGTCGGGGCTCATGTCGCAGAGACCCGTCCAGTGGCGCAGGATCTTCGTCGCGTGGAGTTGCGGGAAGAGCTCGAGCATGTGCCGGCACGCGTACTCGATGAAGGGGAACGTCCCCTTGTTCGAGTACGTCGGGTAGGGCTCGACCTCGGCGCCGATCAGGAATTCGCCGCGATCCGTCTGCGAGCAGTAGATGTGCATCTGCGCCGAGACGATGATCTTGTCGAGGAACGGTTTCACCGGCTCCGTCACGAACGCCTGGAGGATCGAGCCCGTCAGCGGCAGCGGCACGCCGGCCAGCGCAGCAACCGGAGTCGACCAGCCCGCCGTGGCGCTGAGGACGGTGCCGCAGGAGATGTCTCCCTGGTTCGTCTTGACACCACGGACTCGGCCGTTCCGCACGTCGAAGCCGGTCACTTCGACTCCCTGGTGGATCTCCGCCCCGCGGCGCCCGGCCTGCTTGGCGTAGCCCCAGACGACCGCGTCGTGTCGAATGATGCCGCCCGGTGGGTGGTAGAGCGCCCCCTGGATCGGCCAGGTCACATCCTCGCCGATGTGGATCTGCGGGCAGAGCTTCTTGACCTCCTGCCGGTCGATCACGCGACTGTCGATACCGAGGAGCTTGTTCACCTCGGCGCGCTCGTTCTGGACGACGAGCGACCGGTCGGAGTGGGCCAGCGTGAAGTGCCCGTGCTGCGAGAACATCATGTTGAAGTCGAGATCGACCGAGAGCTTCTCGTAGAGCTTCACGCTCTCCTTGTAGAACGCGGCTCCCTCGGGGGTGCGGTAGTTCGCCCGGATGATCGTCGTGTTGCGGCCGGCGGCGCCCGAGCCGATGTAGCTCTTCTCGAGGATCGCGACGTCGGTGATGCCGTGGTGGATCGCGAGGTAGTACGCAGTCGCGAGGCCGTGCGAGCCACCGCCGACGATGACCACGTCGTAGTGCTTCTTCAGCGGCCCGGGCCGCTTCAGGATCTCCTTGCGGAAGAAGATGTCCTTCACGACGTCACGGCTCCGAGCGCGTCGACGCCGACTGGTCCGCCGCCGAGCGCAGACGCCCGATCGACGGCGACCTCCCAGACGTACTGGCCGAGCTCCTGCGCGCAGATCACCCAGTAGCCGCCGCCACGTTGGAGGACGTGCCCCTGGACGTGGGCGATCTCACCGCCTGAGGGGAAATGGTGGATGTGCGTCATCCGGCGGAGCACGGTCTCGGCCTCGGGGCCTGCGATCGCGATCACGGAGTAGGCGCCCGTCACGTCGAGCGAGAAGCGTTCGCCGACCCGTGCGCGAACCGAACCGCCGAGACGTGGGGCGCAGAGCACGAGGGCCCGGCGCGGGGAGATGGGATACCAGACGATCCCGTCACCCTCGATCGCATCGCCCGCGGGGCGCAGCTCGAGCTTCGTCAGGTGCGAAACGTCTGCGATGCCCACGGCGCCGTGGTTCTCCTCACCGGGGATCGAGACGGGAACCAACCAGCCGTCGCGCTCCTCGAACGTGGCACCGAGGTCGCGCTGAGCGCGCTCGATCGCGGACTTCGCAACCGGGTGAACCTCGCCGCGGTCGGCGGCGGCATCGACGGAGAGGAATGCGAGGCTGCTCATCCTCGCTCCGCCACCGGCCGAGCCGGTGCCTCCGCTCTCGGCGAGCCTCCGTCGAGCCTACGGCACCGTCCCCGCTCCGGCACCGGCAAAGCCGGTGCCTCCGCTCTCGGCGAGCCTCCGTCGAGCCTACGGCTCACGACTTGACCTTCTCGCCGGCGGGATCGTAGAACGCCCCGAGATGGACGGTCATCGGCGTCGGGCGACCGTTGACCTGGACGTCGAAGCGACCACCGTCGACCGCAAGCTCGTTGGGGACGATCGCGAGGCCGATCACCTTGCCGAGCTCGGCGCTCCGCCGCACGCTCGTGACCCGTCCCGACGAGACGCCGTCGATGACGACCTGGCCGCCCTCGACCGGAATCGCGCCCGTCGGGCTCTCGAAGCCGACCAGCATCCACCGGAGCCCGCGGTCGGCGACCTGCTGGGTCGCCCACTTTCCGACCCAGTCGAATTCCTTGTCGTTCTTGACGATCCACGGCATCGCCGCCTCGTGCAGGTTCGACTCCGAATCCGTGTCCTGGCTGACGATCACGTGGCCCTTCTCGAGCCGGAGGATCCGCTGCGGCTCGAGGCCGAACGGTTTGGGATCGAGATCGGCCGCTTGCTCGAAGATCGTGTCCCAGACATGCTCGGCGAGAGGGCTCGGGAAGTGGAGCTCGTAGCCGAGCTCGCCGACGAAGCCGATGCGAAGGGCAAGCGTTGGCACGCCGGCGACGGTCACGTTCCTGGCGTCGAGATACGCGAATCCCTCGGCCGAGAAGTCGTCGTCGGAGACGCGCTGCATCGCCTCGCGCGCATTCGGCCCCGCGACGTTGACGGCGGCGAGCGCCCCCGTCATGTTCGCGAACTGGACGTCCATGAACCACACGGCGTTCCACCAGGTGAACCACTGGTAGACGCCGTCGGCGCCCGTCGAGGTGGCAGACACGTAGAAGGTGTTCTCGTCGATCCGCGCCACGACTCCGTCGTCCATGATCCGGCCGGCGTCGCCCGTGAGCACCCCGTAGCGCGTCCGACCGACCTTGAGGTCGGAGAAGCGGTTCGGATAGACGCGGTCGAGAAACGCCCCGGCATCGGGGCCGGAGACGACGATCTTGCCGAGGGTCGAGACGTCGATCAGGCCGAGCGCACGGTGCACGTGCTGGGCCTCGGCGCCGGGGTCGGGGCCGTACGAGTGCGGGCGTCGCCACGCCCCCGTCCACATCATCGTCCCGCCCATGTCCTTGTGGCGATGATGGAGAGACGTCCGCTTCCGGGGCTCCTGTGGTGGGCCCGCGAGCAACCCCATCGAGATCGGCGTGTAGGGCGGCCGGGACGTGGTCGTGCCGATCGTGTTCTCGTCGAGCCCGGTCGTCTTCGCGTAGACGCGGATCGAGTTGGTGTGGCAGAGCCTCCCCTGACACGGTCCCATCGTCACGGTCGTATAGCGCTTCGACAGCTCGATCGAATCGAAGCCCTCCGCGATCGCGTACTTCAGATCCTTGGTCGTCTGGTCCTCGCAGATGCAGACGAAGCACTTGTCGCCCCGGTGGTCGAGGATGGCGCTCGGCACCGCCGGCTCGCCGACGTCCCCGGTCACCGCTCCCACTGCCTCGACGTGGGCGGGGAGATCGGTGGGCACGAATATGCCCCGACTCTCGTCGTAGGCGACTCTGGCACCGGCCTGGGCGAGCAACTTGTAGTTCGGCTGGGGGCTGCCCGACATGACGACGAGGTCGGCCTTGACGTGGTGGCCCCCGATCGCGACCTGGGCGACCTTGCCGCCCTTCCCCTGGGCCTCGATCGACGGACTTCCATCGGTGCGAAAGTCGACCACCCGCGCGATCTCGACACCGGCCGCCTCGAGGTCGGCGGCGGCCTGGAGGCCGCGGTCGTCGACCGTGAGCACGACGGCACGCTCCGCCGGCTTGATCGAGAACCCGTTGACGAGCCGTCTCACGGCGTCCGGCAGCATCACGCCGATGAGGTCGTTCCCCGGGAAGACGAGCGGTTGCTCCATCACCCCGCTCGCAACGATGACGCGGTGGGCGCGGTACTTCAGCAAGAGGTTGCCGTAGGCGACAGGGACCATCCCCTGCTCGAAGAGCCCGATCGCGATTGCAGGCGCGAGAAGCTCCACCCCTGCCTCGAGCGCCTGGCGTCGCAGCTCGGCTGCCGTGCCGATCCCGTCGCGGTCGGCGAGCAACGTGCCGCCGACGTCGTGTCCCTCGTCGATCACGACGACGGACTCGCCACGCTGCGCGGCTGCGATCGCTGCCTCGAGACCCGCGTGGCCGCCACCGATGACGACGACGTCGCTGTGCCGGTTCTCGACGTCGACGCGCTCCTGCCGGGATCCGTTCGGATCGAGTGGTCCGAGACCGGCGGCGCCACGGAGGAACTTCTCGTAGAGCGGCCACAGCTTGCGCGGGCGGATGAAGGTCTTGTAGTAGAAGCCGGGCGGGGTGAACGGCCCGGCGAACTTGTCGGTGGCCTGCATGAGGTCGTGCTGCAGCGAGCCGACGTAGTTCTGCCCCTTGACGACCGCCCCTTCGCGCAGCGGCGTCGTGCAGACGCGGACGCTCGGGATTCCGTCCACCGTCATCTGGCAGTTCGCGCAGTGCCCGGCGCAGCAGAGGAGACCTCGCGGCCGGTGATACTTGAAGCTGCGCGAGAACACCCGTTGCCCCGCCGCGTAGAGCGCCGAGCCGATGGTGTCGCCGGCGAACCCCTGCATCGTCTTGCCGTGGAACAGGAACGAGAGGGTTTCTCCTCGATCGATCCGCTCCCCCGGACGCGCAGCGAGTCTCACGACGCCCCGTCCAACGCCTTCTGCGGAGCAGAAGGCTTCTCTGGATGCCAGGTCTTCTCGACCTCGTTGGTGTACGTGTGCCGGTCGGCGAGGAACCAGTCCTCGCAGGTACGGCAGAACCACCACTCGCGCTGCGTGCCCCAGACGTTGCGGCGGAAGTAGATGTACTCGTTCAGCTCGCGCACCGTTGGCTCGGTGGTCGGGCGCTTGGTCGTCTCACCGGCGCAGCGGAGCTCCTGCACCTCGCGCGGGCCGCAGTTGGGACAGGTGACGAGCATCGACATGAGGGATTCGAGCTATTGCGCTAGACGGGATAGCGTGCTATCAGTGGAAAGAGACTAGCGCGATGCCCCGTACCGGTCAACCCTCCATCCGAGACGTCGAAGCGACGGTTCGCGCCGTCGAGATCCTCGACGCACTCGCCGACGGCGGCGAGCTCGGCACGACCGACGTCGCACGGCGGACGGGCATCAGCCCGAGCACGGTCTCGCGCCAGCTCGGCACGCTGACGCGTGTGGGGCTCGTCGAGCACGTCACCGCCACGGGCCGCTACCGGCTCGGTGTCCGCACGCTGCGGTACGCAAACGCCGTTCTCGGCCGGTTGAACCTACGCGACCTCGCCCGCCCTCACCTGGAGGAGCTGGTTCACGAAGTCGGCGAAACGGCAACGCTCTCGATTCCGGGCGAAGCCGACGCGATCACGGTCGACTTCGTGCCGACCGACCGCTACCTCCAGGGGGTGACACGGCTCGGACGACCGAGCGTCGGACATGCCTCGTCGGCCGGCAAGGTGATGCTCGCGTTCGGGGATGTGACGCTCCCGCGCGGGAAGCTCGCCGCGTTCACACCGCGGACGATCACGGAGCCGGCGCGGCTCGCGGCAGAGATCGAAGCCGTCCGGGCGAAGGGCTTCGCCGAGGCGATCGAGGAGCGCGAGCCGGGACTCAGCGCGATTGCGGCCCCGGTCTGGGGCGCCGACCGCGAGCTCGCCGCGATCGTTGCCCTGCAAGGGCCGACGAGTCGATTCGACCGCACCGCGACGGCGGCAGCCGTGCCGTTGCTCGTCGCCTGCGCGCAACGCATCTCGGTCGCGCTCGGCTGGCAGGAGTGAGTTCGACGCGCACAGGCCTTGTGGCTCAGAGCCACGACGGCCGTTGTCCCGCAGGTGGCAATAGCCTCCCACCATGGACGATTCGGGCTTGACACCGACCCCATCGCACGCGTAGACACCGAAGGGCACGCTCCCGTCCCCGGAGCTGCACCCACACGATTCCGATCGCACGAGACGAGAAAGAGGAGGCGCACGTGGCAACCGATCTCGACCGCTTCGTCGCAGCGAAGAAACGTGAGAAGCAGATCGCCGCGGTGCGAGCGCGCATCGACGCCGAGGGCATCACCTACATCTACTACCAGTTCATCTCGGTCACCGGCCGGATCGTCGGCAAGGGCGTCCCTGCGACGCATTGGGAGAGCATGGCCGCGAAGGGCTTCCAGCTCGTCTACGGGGCAACTGCAAACCTCTTCACCGATCGCCACGGCGAGTACATCGGCTACGGCCCCGAGGCGGCCGAGCTCGTCGGGATCCCCGAGCCCGACACGTTCGAGGTGCTGCCCTGGGATCCGAAGGTGGCGCGCGTCTGGGTGACGTGCTTTCGCAACCGCGAGGAGCTCGAAAGCCCAGCGTCGTTCCTCACCTCTGACTGCCGCGGCAACCTGAAGCGGATCCAGGCCAAGTTCGAGCGGGCGACGGGTCTGCACCTTCGCGCCGGCACCGAGCCCGAGATGATGTGGCTCAACATGAAGGAGGACGGGACGCCCGACGTCAGTGGCGTCACGAAGCCGTACTGCTACCACATCGACCAGTTCAGCCAGCTCCAGCCGATCATCCACAAGGTGGTCGAGTACGGCCAGGCGCTCGGGCTCGACATGATCCAGGGCGACCACGAGGACGCGCCGGGGCAGATCGAGCTCAACTTCAACTTCGACCGCGCCGAGCGGACGGCGGACAACCTGTCCACGTACCGGCAGATCTGCAAGCAGGTCGGCCGCGAGCTGAACGTCTTCCCGTGCTTCATGCCGAAGCCGTTCATGGGGGTCTCGGCCAACGGCTGCCATCACAACATCTCGCTCTGGCGCGGCGACGAGAACGCGTTCCTGCCGGAGACAGCCGACCAGCGGTTGCCGAGCCAGATCGGGCTCTGGGCGATCGGAGGCATCCTCGAGCACCTCGGGGCGTTGACGGCGATCTCCTCACCGACGGTCAACTCCTACCGCCGCCTGTGGGACACGGGGTTCTGGGCGCCGGTCTTCGCAGACTGGGGCTTCCAGAATCGGACCACGGCGCTGCGCGTCTCGGCACCCGGCCGGTTCGAGTACCGGTCCGTCGACTCGGCCGTCAACCCGTACCTCTCCATGTCCGCGCTGATCATGGCGATGTGGGACGGCATCGAGCGAAAGCTCGATCCGGGCGAGCCGGAGGAGCGGAACATCTACGCTGCGATGGAAGCGGGCAAGGAAGTGAAGAAGATCCCGATGACCTTCGGCGACGCGCTCGACGCGCTCGAGGCCGACGAGGTCGTCAAGAAGGCACTACCGGGCGAGATGTACACCGTGTTCATGCACTACAAGCGCGACGAGTGGGAGCGGTTCTGCGCCACCGTGACCGACTGGGACGTCAACGAGTACCTCGATATCTTGCCGTAGGGAGAGGCGAAGCCTCGCCCGCGGTCAGGCCCCATCACCTACGACTGTTCGGAGACTGACGCAATGTGTGGGATAGCCGGAATCATCTACAAGGACGGTGAGCATCCGATCGGGACGGAGATGACCCGGATGCTCCAGTCGATGAAGCATCGAGGGCCTGACTCGACGGGGTACGCGCTCTACGGCCAGCCGTCGAACCTCGTGATCATGCGGTACAAGCTCGCCGACGCGAACACCCCGCGCGACTTCGAGTACGAGGACCGGCTGCGCCGCCATCGCGCCGAGGTCGAGCGGCGGCTCGCAGCCCTCGGCGCCCGCATCAAGGAGCTCGAGGAGGAGACCGAATACGCGTTCCGCGTCACGCTGGAGTACGACGGCGATCTCAAGCGCCTGGCGGACTTCGTCGAGGACGTCCCCGACGCCGAAGTGCTCTCACTCGGCTACTCGCTGGAGATCATCAAGGACCTCGGGGACGCGGAGTCGGTCGCCGGCGGCTACCACCTGAGCGACTTCAACGGCACGCATGCCATCGGCCACGTCCGGATGGCGACCGAGTCCGATGTCGATATCTCGGGAGCGCATCCCTACTGGGCGTACCCGTTCTCCGACGTCGCGGTCGTGCACAACGGGCAGCTGACGAACTACTTCCAGTGGAAGCGCCGGCTCGAGCGCTCGGGTCATCGCTTCCAGTCCGAGTGCGACTCCGAGATCATCGCGGTCTACCTCGCCGAGAAGATGAGCGAGGGCGCGACGCTCGAGGATGCAATGCGGCAGAGCCTCGAGGAGCTCGACGGGGTCTTCACCTACATCTGCGTCACCAAGGACGCACTCGGCGTGGCGAAGGACGAGATGGCCGCCAAGCCGCTCGTGCTCTACGAAGCCGACGACCTCGTGGCACTCGCTTCCGAGGAGATCGCGATCCGCGCGATCATCGACCACGAGATCGACACCTACGATCCCTACGAAGGAGAGGTGCTGGTATGGCAGCGATAGTCGCCGTGGGGGAACCCATGGTTCCCCCACGAGCCCCCTCCTTCTGCGTACGGACTGTCGACGTGTGGTCAGCCTCCCGGCCGGCGAAGCCGGCCTCCGGCGTCGTTGAGCCACGGCTCGCAGAGGAGAAGACATGGCTGCGGTAGGCGAGCACGCGATCAGCTACGACGCGCGCGGCCTGGCCGAGCCAGACGCAGCGATACCGAAGGTCTCCGAGATCGACGGGACGTCTGCCGAGTTCGACGCGCACGACCTCACCACACGACAGATCAACCTCGAGCTGCGCTGGCTGATCAACGAGCAGGGCATCACCGATGTGACCGTCCGCAACCCGGGCGCCAAGCATTCGCTCGGCGTCGGCATCCTCACCCGCTGCCGGATCACCTTCGACGGCAGCCTCGGCTACTTCGGCTGCGGCATCATCGACGGCCCGGAGGTGCACATCAAGGGCCGGGTCGGCTGGTCGGCGTGCGAGAACATGATGTCGGGCGTGGTCGTGATCGACCACAACGCCGGCTCGCTGACGGGCGCGGCGTTCCGCGGCGGCGACCTCGTGGTCAAGGGTCGCGTCGGAGCCCGCACCGGGATCGACCAGAAGGGCGGCACGATCATCGTGATGGGGTCGGCCGGCTCGATGAACGGCTTCATGATGCAGCGGGGCCGCCAGATCATCTGCGGCGACGTCGGTCACGGCCTCGGCGACTCGATGTACGACGGCACGATCTACGTCGGCGGCAAGGTGCGATCCCTCGGGATCGACTGCGTCCCCGGGGAATGGACGGATGCCGACACGGAGTTCATCGAGCGGAAGTTCCGCATCTACGAGCTCGGCGCTCCGCCGGAGCTGCAGAAGTTCGTCTGCGGCAAGAAGCTCTACAACTACGACAACCTCGAACCATCCGAGCGGAAGCTGGTGCTCTGATGACCGCCACCCCGCGGGTCGGGCACGCCCGACCCCTACGCGACAACCTCGAGCCCTCCTAGAGGAGCCACATGGCCGACGAGACAGCACCCAACAACAAGACCGTCCTCGGGCACAGCCGGATCTTCACCCCCGAGGTGATGAACGACATTCACATGAAGGCCGAGCTCGGCCGGTACCGCATGCGCGGCTTCTCGATGTTCAAGCCGATCCCCCACTGGGACGAGCTGATGTTCATGCCCGGCACGCTCACGCGCTTCGTGATCGAGGGCTATCGCGAGAAATGCGTGACGAAGACGATTCTCGGAGCCAGGTTCGCCAAGAAGCCGATCGAGCTCGACATCCCGGTGTACATCACGGGGATGAGCTTCGGCGCTCTCTCGCTCGAGGCGAAGATGGCGCTCGCCAAGGGCGCGTCCATGGCGGGCACGGCCACGTGCTCCGGCGAGGGCGGGATGATCCCGCCGGAACGCGACTACTCGACGAAGTGGTACTACCAGTGCATCCAGAGCCGGTACGGGTTCAACCCGCACCACCTGATGCTCGCGGACGCGGTCGAGTTCTTCATCGGGCAGGGCTGCAAGGTCGGCCTCGGCGGCCACCTGATGGGCCAGAAGGTGACCGAGCAGGTCGCCGAGATGCGATCCCTCCCCGCGGGCATCGACCAGCGCTCGCCGGCCCGCCATCCCGACTGGCTCGGGCCAGACGATCTCTCGCTGAAGATCCAGGAGATCCGGGAGGCAACCGACTACCAGATCCCGATCCAGCTCAAGCTCGGTGCCTCGCGCGTCTACGACGACGTGCGGATGGCAGCTAAGTGCGGGCCGGACATCATCTACCTCGACGGCGCCGAGGGCGGCACGGGAGCCGGCCCGCACATCGCGACGGAGGAGACGGGCATACCGCTGATGGCTGCGATCCCCGAGGCGCGGCGCGCACTCGAGGACGTCGGCCTCGCGGACGAGATCGACCTCGTCGTCGCGGGTGGGATCCGCAACGGCGGCGACATCGCCAAGGCGATCGCGCTCGGCGCGAAGGCCGTCGCGATCGGGCACTCGGCGCTGATGGCCCTCAACTGCAACAAGGAGATCGAGGGTGTCACCGACTACGAGGGCACCGTCGGCGTTCCCGCCGGCAAGTGCTACCACTGCCACACGGGCCGCTGCCCCGTCGGGGTCGCGACCCAGGATCCCGAGCTGCGCAAGCGGCTCGTCGTCGAGGACGCGGCCGAGCGGGTCTACAACTTCCTGCACACGTTGACGCTCGAGGTGCAGATGCTCGCGCGCGCCTGCGGCAAGACGAACATCCACTCGCTCGAGCCGGAGGACCTCTGCGCACTCACGGTCGAAGCGGCTGCGATGGCGAAAGTGCCGCTTGCCGGAACGAGCTGGATCCCAGGCGTCAGCGAGGAGAAGACACTCGCCAAGATCGAGCGGCTCCTCGAGAAGCACCTCGAATATCCCGTCGACTATCTCCCGAGTCACGCGGAGGTGATGTCCGGTGAGTGAGATGGCCTATTCCGAGCCGGAGAAGATCCAGTCGATCGACGCCGAGTTCCTGGCGGGTCACCGCTTCCCGTACCAGGAGGACATCTCCCTGGTCGAGAACGTCGACCTCGAGGCGTCGACACCCGGCGGCGACATCAACTGGCTCGAGGACATCGAGTTGCTGCAGGAGGACGGAACGCCCGCCGTGTTCGACCGCTACTCGAACTCGTTCATCAAGATCTACTTCGCGATCCCCGAGGGGCGGGAGAACGAGATCGCGCGCAAGGTCCTGATGACCCACCTGCAGACGGGCAACTCCTACGGCATCCAGCTGAAGGAGAAGCACTGCAAGTTCCCGCAGCCGGAGCTCGGCCCGTGGGTCGAGGGCTCGAGGACGGTCGGGGCCGACTGGAAGCCGCCGGTCCTCGAAGGTTGGGAAGCACCGCTTCACTAACTCTCTCCGCCAGCGCGGGATCTGCGAACGCAGATCCCGCCCGCGGGCTCCGCCCTGCGGGCGGGAAAATCCCTGAAGCGGCCTGCTTCGCGGCCGGGAGAGCACCACTTACGATGCAAGAGACAACGCGCGAGACCTGGAGGAACTGATGTCAGAGAAGATGTGGGGAGCCGAGCCGTTCTGGGGTCTCGGCTACGACTGGGATCCCGACTGGGTGCTGACCGATCGCCAGAAAGGCCTCCGCGAGACCCTGATCACGCTCTGCGAGCAGGAGATGCGCGCGAACGCGAAGCGCTCCGACGACGAGCTGCTGTATCCCCGGCGCAATCTGGAACTGCTCGGCGAGCACGGCTTCCTCGCGTTGACGGTGCCCGAGGAGTACGGCGGTCTCGGCGAGAACCACGTCGCGTTCGCCATGACGTGCGAGACGATCGCACGCTACGGCTGCGCGTCGACCGCGATGTGTTACGTCATGCACATGGGTGCGGTGCAGGCGATCATGCTGCGGCCGACACCGGAGCTGATCGACAAGTACATCCGGCCCCTGAACACCGGCCTGATCGGCACGCTCTCCTACTCCGACCCCGAGACCGGCTCCCACTTCTGGTACCCCGTCTCGTCGCGCGCGGAGCGCCAGAACGGCGGCTACAAGATCAACAAGAAGGCGTCGTGGACGACGTCCGGCGGTTTCGCCGACTTCTACGTCCTCCAGACGACGAGCCCGGACTTCAAGGGCTACGACGACCTCTCCGTCTTCGTCGTCGACAAGGAGCACTGCGAAGCGCAGCCGTCCCTCTGGGACGCGCTCGGTCTCCGCGGCAACCAGTCCGGCGCGATCGCGTTCACCGACGTCGAGATCCCGGGCTCCCAGCTCGTCGGCCCCGAGGGCGACGGCGCGACGTCGAACGACGAGGCTGTCGACCCCTGGTTCCTGATCGGCTCCTCTTCCGTGTGGAACGGGCTCGCGCTCGGAGCGGTCGACATCGCGAAGCGGCACACGACGCGCAAGCGCCATGTCGACGTCGGGATGCGGGTCGCCGACTATCCCACGATCCAGGACTACGTCGGCCAGGCGGTGATGGAGACGAACGCGTCACGCCTGTTCGTGCTCTCGGTCGCGCAGGCGTTCGACGAGGCGACGAACAACAACACGATCGTGCTCGAGCCAGGCGTGCTCGCCCGCGGCAACTTCCTCCACTGGGCCTGGCAGATCAAGTTCATCGCCGCCCAGAACACGGCCCACGTCGTCGACAAGATGCTCCACGCCTGCGGCGGCTCCGGGTACAAGCGCGACATGGAGCTCGAGCGCTACCTCCGCGACGCCAAGGCCGGCTGGGTGATGGGGCCGACGAACGAGGTGCTGCGGCAGTTCGTCGGCAAGGCCGTGTTGCTCGGCTTCGAGTCGCTCGACTACTGGAACCAGAGCTACAACCGCCGGGCCGTCGAGAACGAGGTCAAGAAACTCGACGCGGCTGCGAAACGTGAGCTCGCCGAGCAACTCCTCGCCGAGGCAGCCGAGGCAGAGGCCAAGGAGCCGGCCAAGGCCTGACGATGGCCGTTACGCGCAGACCACGCCTGCTCGTCCCGGGCCTCGTGCCGCGCGACCCGGGACGCGAGACGTTCCGCGTGCGGCCGGGCGGGACGACCACGGTCTCTCTGCGCCCCGACGACCGGCTCACGATTCGCGACGTGCACGGCGGCCAGCGGGCCGAGGTGACAGGGCTTGCGGGACCTGACGCGCTCGTGGAGCTCTTCGGTCCCACATCGCCGCCGGGAGCGGAGGAAACCTTCGAGCTCGACCGCGAAGCCGTCGTCCGGGTGGCCGCGCCCGCCGGCGTGCCGGTCGTCGAGGGCGGCGTGCCTGCCTCCGACCTCCAGCTCGAGATCGCGCGCGCGACACCGTCACGTACCGACGGCGAGGCTGTTCTCCCCGACCCTCTGGCCGAGCCGCGCCTCGACTTCCAGGTCGACCGCGCATCGGCGCTCGCGTACGAGGTCAAAGCAGGGGAGTACATCCAGGTGATCGACGTACGCGGGCGCCAGTGCTCCGACTTCCTCGCCTTCAGCACGCCGAAGCTCCAGGCAGGGAAGGAGCGCGGCCTCGACGCGACGGCGACGCGCTCGCTGATGGGGAATGCGTACCCCGCCCCCGGACTCCATGCCAAGTTCTTCGATCACGATCTCGAGCCGCTCGTCGAGGTGGTGCGCGACACCGTCGGCCGCCACGACACCTTCGGCCTCGCCTGCACGGCCAAGTACTACGAAGACATGGGCTACTTCGGCCACATCAACTGCTCGGACAACTTCAACGCGGAGCTCGAGCCGTACACGATCGAGCCCCGCAAGGGCTGGCCGGCGATCAACTTCTTCTTCAACACCGCCTTCGACGCGCACAACCAGTACCTCGTCGACGAGCCGTGGTCACGCCCCGGCGACTACGTGCTCCTCCGCGCGACGACCGATCTCGTCTGCCTCTCGAGCGCCTGCCCGGACGACATCGACCCGGCCAACGCCTGGAATCCCACGGAGGTGCACGTGCGCGTCTATCCCGCCAAGGAGCGCTTCAGCGCTGCGATCGCGCACCGCGTCACCCCGGACGCAGAGGCGACGCTGACGAAGGAGACCGGCTTCCACGAGAAGACCTCCACGCTGACGAGCCGGTTCACCGAATACAACGGCTACTGGCTGCCGACGTCCTACGACAATCTCGGCGCGGTGAACGAGTACTGGGCCTGCCGCGAGAAGGCGGCCGTGATGGATCTCTCGCCGCTGCGGAAGTTCGAGATCCTCGGCCCCGATGCCGAGGCGCTGCTGCAGGCCACGATGACCCGCGACATCCGGCGGCTCGCCGACGGACAGGTCGTCTACACGGCGATGTGCAACGAGACCGGAGGAATGCTCGACGACGGCACCGTCTTCCGGATCGCACCGGACAACTTCCGCTTCGTCGGCGGCGCCGAGTACGACGGGGTCTGGCTTCGCGAGCAGGCCGAGACGGCTCGGGTTGCGGGTCTGGGTGAAGGAGTCGACGGACGACCTCCACAACATCGCCGTCCAGGGGCCGGCATCTCGCGCGATCCTGTCGCAGGTCGTCTGGACGCCGCCCGCCCAGACCCCGTTCGCCGACCTCAAATGGTTCCGCTTCTCGATCGGCCGTCTCGGCGGCCCGCAAGGACTGCCGCTGATCGCCTCCCGCACGGGCTATTCGGGAGAGCTCGGGTACGAGCTCTTCTGCCATCCGAAGGACGCGCCGGCGCTCTACGAGGCAGTGATGACGGCCGGAGCCGAGCACGGCATCGCACCGCTCGGGCTCGATGCGCTCGACATGCTGAGGATCGAGGCGGGCCTCATCTTCGCGGGCTACGAATTCGACGACCAGGTCGACCCCTTCGAGGCCGGGATCGGCTTCACGGTCACACCCGACAAGGACGAGGACTTCGTCGGCCGGGACGCGCTTCTCGAGCGACGCGCGCATCCGCAGCGCACGCTCGTCGGGCTCGAGCTCGAGGGCAACGAGACGGCGGGGCACGGCGACTGCGTCCACGTCGGGCGCTCGCAGATCGGCGTCGTCACGAGCGGCACGCGGTCGCCGATCTTGAAGAAGAACATCGCGCTGTGCCGGATCGCCGTCCAGCACGCCGAGCTCGGCACCGAGGTCGAGGTGGGCAAGCTCGACGGCCACCAGAAGCGGATCCCGGCGGTCGTCGTGCGGACGCCGTTCTACGACCCCGAGAAGCTCCGCCCGCGGTCGTGATCGACGTTCTCTCGGACGACCAGGTCGAGGGCTTCGACCGCGACGGCTTCCTGATCGTCGAGGAGGGTCTCGTCTCTCCGCGCGCGCTCGACCTGCTGCGTGAGCGCTACGAGCCGCTGTTCCAGGGGATCTACGAGACCGGGATCAAGCCCGACGAGGTCAACTGGGTGCCGGGACGCGATCCCGAGGACCGGACACGCCAGATCTGCAACGGGTGGCGAGCGGACAACGTCATCGCGGCGCAGGTGCTGTCGGAGCGCACGGGACGCCTCGGTGCCCAGCTCGCCCGCTACCGCGGCACGAGGATCCTGCAGGACAACGTCCTCTGGAAGCCCCCGGGGACGAAGGCGATCGGCTTCCATCAGGACTCGTCGTATGCCGACTACCTCGTGCCGGCGGAGATGCTGACCTGCTGGATCTCGCTGCACGAGACGACCGCGGACGCGGGCCCGATCGAGTACGTCAAGGGCTCGCACCTCTGGCCGAAGTCGCCACCGGAGCGCTCGCAGTTCCATGCGCCGGAGGACTGGCTCGCCCCCGCGCGCAACGCCGCGCCCGAAGGCGCCGAGCTGGACGTCGTGCCGGTCGTCGTCAAGCCGGGCGGTGGCTCGTTCCACCACGGCCTCACCTGGCACGGCTCCGCACCGAACACGAACGCAGCCGTCGCGCGAATGGCGCTCGTCACCCACATGCTGCCGGTCGAGGTGCGCTTCCACGAGACGAACGTCGACCTCATCTACTCGCGCTACCGCCGGCAGGGCGACCTCGCGCTCGACGAGTCGTTCTTCCCCGTGCTCTGGGACGAGACCGGGTACCGAACGCCGTGGCTCGCGTCGTTGCCCGCGATCGACTGACGCAGCGGGCGAGCGGGACGAGGGCGAGGCGACGCCTCGCCCCTACGGACCGCGAGGCCACGCCAGACGCTCGTAGGGCGCGACGCATGCAGCGCTTCGCCGCGCTCGCTCGCTCACGCGGTCTCGCGGAACCGGCCCGCGAGGATCCCGAGCAGCGCGATCGCGGCCTGCGGATCCTCGGTCGAGCCCGTCGAGCAGCTCGGCGCGCGTCACGACGATGCACGTCGTCTCGGTCTCGGCCGTGATCGTCGCCATCCGGCCGGCACCGGGATCGAGCACTTCGATCTCGCCGATCAACGCGCCGACGCCGAGCGTCAGGCGTCGTCCCGGCCGCTCGACCTCGACGGAGCCGCCGGTCACCAGCATGAGCGTGTCCGATGCCTCGCCCGTCGTCATCAGGATCTCGCCGGCCGGGTAGGTGCACCTCGCGGCCATGCCGCAGGAGCTGGTCGAGCAGCTCCGTCGGGAGTCGCGAGAACAGCTCGGGGTCGCCGAGCATCCGCTCGTAGCGGCCACCGTGGAAGAGCAGCGGCTCACCCTCGCCGTAGCGCGCGTACTCCACGTGGCCGAGGAAGAGCGAGTGGTCGCCGCCCCAGTACGAGCGAACGACGCGCGCGACGAGATGCGCGAGCGCGCCCTCGACGAGCGGCGTGTCGCGAACGACGGCGAACTCGGGCTCGATCCGCATCGGGCGCCCGCCCCGCGAACAGGTCCGAGAGCGTCCGTCTGGCCCTGAGCGAGGACACTGACGCCGTAGCGCGTTCCCTCGTGGAGCATCGCGCACATGCGAGCGCGGCGGTCGAGCGAGATCAGCACGAGCGGCGGACGCAGCGACACCGACATGAACGCGTTGGCGGTCATCCCGTGCACCTGCTCGCCGTGGCGCGTCGTCAGGACGGTGACGCCGGTCGCGAACATGCCGAGCGTGCGCCGGAAGGCGATCGCCGGGTCACCGTCGAGGTCACCCACGTCGATCTGCTCGGAGCTCGGGACATCATCGAACGCGGAGTCGCCGAGGCCTTCGAGCGCGCCGGGCGCAAACCCGCCCGGGCAGGAGAATCTCGAACTCCTCGGGAGGAGGTGCGTCGGTGCTCATGCGTCGATTGTGCCGACCGGCGGGGCCTGCTGCCACGAGGCCCCACCGGCCGAATCAGCTGCCTTTAGGCGACAGGCGCGCCTGTCGTCGCCGTGGCCGTCGGGGGCATCGTCGGCGTGTCCTCACGCCAGCGGATCTTCTGCTTGTCCTGCACGAGTTGCCGGAAGAAGAACAGCAGCAGTCCGATCACCAGCACGCCCACGCCGATGACCTTCTCCTTGGTGCCGCCGTACCCGCCGGCCGCGTTCTGGAACCAGCCGAAGCCGACGATCGTGAGGATCAGGCACCAGACGGCGAGGATCCCGGCGATCGGCGTCCAGATCCCGCCGAGCTTGATCGGGCGTGGCCAGTTCGGCCGGTCACGCCGGAGCAGCACGAAGCCCGAGAGGGCGAACATGTGCGCGAGCACGTAGCCCAGGTTGCTGGCGGCGAGCACACCGAAGATGTTGCCGATGAAGAGGACGAAGAGAATGTTGACGACCATGTCGACGGTCATCGCGTTCCCCGGCACGTTGAACTTGTTCAGGTGGCCGAGCTGCTTGACGGTCATGCCGTCACGCGAGATGCCGTAGAGCGCACGACCGCCGTCCGCGGTGGCCGTGTTCATCGTGATCAGGAAGCTCGCCACGAGACAGACGACGAGGAAGTCCTGGAGCGCAGCTGAGTCGCTCCCGAGGATGGTCATCATCCCGCCCGCGTAGTCGTAGCTCGCGACGTCCTCCGCGCCGGCGCCGCCGACGAAGGCGATCGGGAGCAGGATGTAGACGACCATCGAGAACAGCGCCGCCGAGCGGAGCGCGAGCTTCGTGTCGCGCACCGTGTCCTTGTACTCGGGCGCGAACGTGGCGCAGACGTCGACGCCCCAGGCCGACCAGCACATGAGCCAGAGCCAGACGAGCGCGAGCTGGAGGCCGCCCCACGCGAAGCCCGGGGTCGTTCAGCTTGTTGACGAGGTTGTCGCTGTCGAAGCTCCCGTTCAGGAACGGGAGGATCATCATCACGAACAGCGGGATCATCAGCAGGACGCCGGCGACGTACCCGAAGAGCACGCCGACGCGGGCCCCGAACACGTTGAACAGCCAGACGCAGAGGATCGAGCACGATCGCGATCGCCGCCGGCAGCCCGAACTCGGTCAGGCCGAACACCGAGAAGTACCCGTCACCGGCGAGGTAGCTCCCGCCCGGCTCGCCCGAGAACCAGGTGCTCTGGATGATCGAGCCGATGAACAGGCCGTTGACGGAGAGGACGACGGACCAGCCGATCCAGTACCCGAACGTCGCGATCGGGCCGATGAGCGTCGTGTACTTGCGCCACGCCTCGTGCGCGTACAGCGCGAGACCGCCGGACTTCTCGGGGAACATCGTCGCGAGCTCGGAGTAGATCGTGTTGATGAAGACGGCGACGATCGCGGAGATGCCCCAGAGGAGCGCGGCGCCCCAGCCACCGAGATCGCCGACGGAGTAGCCGAGCGAGCCGAGCAGGAAGCCGGGGTTCGCCAGCGCGATGACGAAGCCGTCGTACCAGCGAAGCGTCTTGAGGAGCTGCTTGTTCCTGGACCACTGCTGTCGCCACATTCAACCTCCGTCGGGGTGCCGGGACATCGGCGCTCGCCGCCGCCTGCGCGCGAACGTACCACGGTCCGCGGACGATTCCTAGCGCGGGAAACGGAATTGCCGTGGGAGCAACAGCCGGTTCGAGGGCACGATACGATCGTCCCGTGCGCGACGCCGCTGATCACGATCACGTGCGACTGCGGCGCCGCCACGAAGATCGCCTACGGAGACCGCTGGACGCTGCCCGGAGTGCGGCAAGACCTGGGACACGAACCAGATCCCGGCCGCCGACTACGCGCCAGCTCGTGCGCGGCGTCCACCGCTACCGGCTGCTCGTGCTCGGGCCGCCGCTCGCACTCGCGGCGATCCTGATCCCGCTCGCCGTCCTCGTCGGCATCCAGTTCGCCTTCCTGCTGTTCGTGCTCGTGATGGGCTACGGGCTGCTCGTCGTTCCCCAGCTCCGGCGGCGGCTCGTCCGAGCGTCTGCGAACGAGCACGAAGAGCTGGAAGCTGCGACCGGAGTAGCGATGCTCGGGATCCGACGCACCCGGACGAGCGCCGACATCCCGGGCGTCTCGGGCAGCCGTCCGGTGATGCTCGTCACCTTCGACGTCCCCTTCGAGCCCGAGGCGACCGACGCTCGCGGTCGACGCCGCCGTCGAGTCGGGCCAGCGCCTGATCGTCGTCAACGTCGCCGAGGTTCCGCTCGGACCGATCTCGCTCGCCATGAAGTACGAGTACGTCGGGACGCAGGAGGTCGAGGACGCGCTTCGCGCGCCCGCCGCGCTCGCGTCGTCGCTCGCCGTCGAGGTCGAGCGGCTCCGGCTCTGCAGCCCGCGTCCGGTCGACGCGCTGCTCGAGCTCGTCGCCGAGCGCGCACCGGGGCTCCTCGTCGTCGGCCCCGACCGCGAGCGGCTGAAGCGCCGGACGCTACGCGAAGCTGACGAAGCGCATCCGCGAGCGCGCCGCCTGCCTCGTCTGGCTGCCCGCCTCGTAGGGGTCGCGCCAGCGTCGCCCTCGGTCATCGCGGACCGGCCATCCGAGCGCCGCCGACAGGGCGGTCGTGCCTCGAGCAACGTCGGCACCGCCCGACGCATCGCTGCCACGTCGAACCGCGAGGCCGGCCCCTGGACGCCGATGATCCCGACGAGCGCGCCCCGGCTGTCGCACACGGGAGCGGCGACGGCCGCGAGGCCGTCCTCGCGCTCCTCCCGGGCCTCGGCGTAGCCGCGCTCCGCGAACGCGCTCGAGCTCCTCGACGAGCTCGCGCGCGGGTCGTGATCGTGCGCGGCGTGAAGGCCGTGAGCGGCTCGCGTCGGCAGCTCCACGTCACCGAACGCGAGCATCACCTTGCCGGCCGCCGTTGCGTGACCGACACTCGGCCGGCCGAGCTGCGCGACGCTCTGAACGACCGACGAGCTGTGCGCGAAGTCGATCGTGATCGCGTCGTGCTCGCCGGGCGCGGAGAGCGTCGCCGTCTCGCCCGTCTCGCGCACGAGCGCCTGCAGGTGCGGACGGGCGAGCGTCGCGCAGGTCGAGGCGGCCGAGGACGGCGTTGCCGAGCTCGATCAGCCGCAGCGACAGCCGGTAGCGGCCGGTCTCCGGCACGTGCTCGACGAACCGAGCCGAGGCGAGCGTCGCGAGCAGGCGCGAGACCGTGCTCGCGTTGATGCCGGTGCGCCGCGCGATCTCGTTCGTGCCGAGCTCACCGTCCGTCGGCGAGCGCGTCGAGCACCGTGAACGCGCGCTCGACGGCGGCGACGTGGCGGACGGCTGGTTGACCGGTGCGAGCCATGATACGCTCCTCAGTCACTATTTTGACATGCCATTGCCCGGGAGGCAATTCACATGATACCTGCTTCGTCCCGCTTCGTCGTCGTCGGCGCCGGCATGCACGGCCTCTCGACCGCCTACCATCTCGCCATCGAGCTCACCGCGCGCGGGCATCGGCTCGGGCGCGGACATCGTCGTGCTCGAGAAGTCGACCCCCGGGCGCCGGCGCCACCGGCATCGCGTGCGGCGTCGTTCGCAACAACTACTTCCAGCCGGCGATGAGCGAGCTGATGCAGGCGTGCGTCGAGGTCTGGGAGTCCGATCCCGGCGCCTACCACTACAACGCGGTCGGCTACATCGCGCTCGGCCCGAAGGTGCAGGAGAGCGACCTCGACCGCCGTCTACGAGCGCCACCAGCGCATCGGCTACCGCTCCGACCTGTATCGTCGGTGAGGCCGAGGTCGACGCCCACATGAAGGAGCTCTTCCCCGACTGGCGGGCGCAGGGCGTCACGGTCTGCCTGCACGAGCACCAGGGCGGCTTCGCGTTCAACCTCGAGTCCGTGCACGGGCCTCGCGACAAGTGCCACGCCGAGGGCGTTCAGATCCTCTCCGACGTCGAGGTGACCGGGATCGAGCTCGGTGACGACGACAGTGTCGACCGCGGTCGAGACCGACGAGGGCCGATTCGCGTCGGCGAGCAGGTCGTGATCGCGCCCGGCCCGTGGGCGAAGCACTTCTGGGGGCATGCTCGGCCTGCCGATGACGATCGACATCCACACGCCCTCCGGCGACGTCGCCCGCGACCAGCCGATGTGGACGTACTGGAACCTGCAGGAGGGCGAGATCACGGTCGATCCGCTGATGTTCGCGACCGCCGACGGCGGTGCGCCGCCGGTGATCCACCTCGACACCGACGCGCCGCTCCACACCGACGACGGGCGCCTGATCACCGACGAGCTCTGGGGGATCTACTACAAGCGCGACCGGCACGGCGTCCAGGGCGGCGCCTCGCCGCTCACGGTCGACGGCGACATCGAGCTCGACCCGTACCCCTCGACGACGAACGTCGACGACGAGTTCCCGGACATGTGGTGCGCCGCGCTGTCACACGCGATGAGCCGCTTCGAGGGCTGCCGGCCGCTCTACAAGCAGGCCCGCTCGGGCGGCGTCGGCTCGTTCACGGCCGACAACTTCCCGGTGTTCGACTACCTGAAGCCGAACGTGTACGCGATCCTCGACTCGAACCACGGCTACAAGATGATCGGCGTCGGGCGCGAGGTCGCGAAGGTGCTCCAGCGGCGAGCATTCGAGCCTGCTCTACGCCGTTCCGCTTCGAGCGCTTCGCGACCGGCGACCTCCACCCCGTCTCGAACTCGCCGTATCCCTGGTCGTAGGCGAAGGAACCAGCCGGCCCGTCACCCGAGTCCCCAGCCGGTCAGGCAGGCCCGTCGGCGAGGTCGAGCCGCTTTGCGAGCCACCCCTTCGTCGTCGACTGAAGCCCCAACGTGACGACGATCGCCAAGGCGACCGTCGTCACGAGCTGGTCAGGGTTCGGGATCCCCTTCGCCACGAGTAGGCCCGCGACGGCCGCGGGAACGACTCCGGTCTCCCGCGTCCAGCCGAGGAAGAGCAGCTCCTGGCGACTCCAGGCGCCGCGCCGGTCCGGGAGCAGGCACGCCAGGATGGTGAGCGGACGCGCGGCGGCGACGAGCACCAGAATCGTCGGCGAGTGCGGGTATCCCGTACTCACCGAGCGACCCGAGCGGCAGATTCACGCCGAGCGCGACGAAGACGAAGATCACCATCACGTCCGAGACGACGGCGGCAAACGAGCGCAACGACTCTTCCTGATGGGTATGCATGCCGAGGCCGAGGATGTCGAGGTTGCCGACGATCACCCCTGCAATGAAGGCGCCGAGGTAGCCGCTGCCCCCCACGGTGTCGATCGTGAAATACCCCCCGGTGACGACGAGCAGGACGGCAATCGCCGGCGATTCGCGCCAGAAGCCGAGCCAGCGGTGCGAGATCGCCAGGGCGAGCACGAGGCCGAGCGCCGTGCCCACGACGACCGAGATCGCGATTGCCTTGACAAACTCGACGAGGGGCTCGTCGAACGAGCCGCCACCGCCGACGACGAACGCGGCAACGCTGAGCGCGAGCACGGCACCCGTGGGATCGTTGAGCGCGGACTCGGCGATGATCGTCTGGGCGACTTTCGGACGAACCCTCGTGCGCTCGAAGAGCGGGATCAGGATCGCAGGATCGGTCGGCGCCAGCACCGCGCCGATCAGGATCCCCTGGTCGACCGGGATTCCAAACGCCCAGGAGGCACCGAGCCCGGCAACGACAGCCGTGATCAACACGCCGGGAACCGCAAGGAGGCCAAGGCCTAGAACGACCCGACGCAAGACGTGCAGCGAGAGCCCAAGGCCTCCGTAGAACAGAATGAAGGAGACTCCGAGCGTGAACAGGAGCTCGAGGCCCGTGTCGTCCAGCTCGAGATCGACCGCACCGAGCACATACGGACCGAGGAGACAGCCCGCGACGAGAAGCAGGAGCATCGGGGGCACCCGCAGGATTCTCGCGACGAGCTCGGCCGCAAGCCCGGTTGCCAGCATGAT
>CAVZMA010000002.1:0-39556 GCA_963776305.1 uncultured Thermoleophilia bacterium
GCGTGAGGACATCGAGGCTCTTCACGTGCGCGAGCTCGTGCGCGATGATCGCCTCCAGCTCCTCCCGTCGCGCGACGCGCAGGAGGCCGGTGGAAACAGCGAGGGTAGCGCTGCCCGGGCCTCGGCCCACGACGAACGCCCGTGGAAAGCCGTCGTCGATGAGCGCCAGCTGCGGCGGCCTGATGCCGAGCTGGGCCGCAACGCGGTCGGTCGTCGAGCGCAGGAGAGGGTCCTCGGCGAGCGCGAAGGGCCTTGCACCGAGCATGCCGAGCAGGGCCCTGTCCCCGATCCAGTAGACGGCGATGGTCGCGAGCAGCGCGCAGAATGCGAAGAGAGCCGCGTTCCGATCCCCCCCGATCAACCAGCCGATGCCTGCAGAGAGTGCGACCAGCAAGCCGACGAGAAGGAAGGCCTTGAGGAGGTTCGCCGTGATCCGGCGGCGCACTACCCGTCGTCGCGGTCGTCGCCGTCGGGCTCGAGCCCGCGTGGCGGCCAGTCGGGCTCAGGCGCGTCGCACCGGCTCGAGCAATGCACCGACGCGATGTTCTGGAGCGGAACGAGGATGTGCCCGTTGAGCTCGATGTGAGGCACGTCCTCGATCGAGCAGTAGGCGGTGAGGACACCTTCCTGGTAGTCGCCACCGAAGAGCGCGAGCTCGACCGGCTCACCCTTGTACTTGTTCGTGTAGTCCTCCACGGGCGCAGCGTAGCCGTTCCCGCATTGAAACGGCGGTCGTGCTTGCCGTACATGCCGTGAAATGACGTGCTGGTGGGGTCGCGGTGGGGTCGCGAAACCGTCGCCGGCGACAGGCAACTAAGCTAGGCGAGCGCCGGACCGGTTGTCTCATCAGGAGCCGTGATCACGGAGCAGCTTGGCGCGGAATCCACCGAAATCCGGGCGGCGAGTCAGAGCCTCTAAGCGGTCCCGAGCAGTCGCGGCTTATCCCAGCGAACGTCGTCGGCGCGCATCGTACGACCGAGACTAGCTGGAGACAGATGCCGGATGAAGATCGCGGTCACGCATGGCCGGACGCAGCTTCACTGGGAACGTGACGAGAACAACGTGCTCTGTATCAACCTCGAGTCGATGTGCGAAGACTTTGAAGAATCGGTAGAGAGCTTTGTCCACGCCATGCGGCCGACCGGGCGTTTCGCGATGCGGTCATCCAACGTTGGCGCGACCGCCGTTGGGAGGTGCGCCCTTCGTGCTGCCGCCCAGCGGGGTCATACGGACAGAACCAGTGCAGAGCGTGTCCGCGTCAGGGCCGACCAAACAGACCAATTTGGTGCTGGGACTCATATGATCGTACCGGTGAAGCCGCCTGAGTCTTGAGCTAGACAAGCCCCTCGCGGACGCGCCACTCATGCTCTTTAAGCAGGACAGCGCGAGCTCGGCGAACTCTGCTGGGCCGTCCTCGAGCGACCGCAGGGATCGCTTCCCTGTCCGGCACGGTGAGCGCCACAACCTGCCTCTCCCGGTCGTACGCTGTCTCGAGCTCTTCGGCGGTGTCGTCGAAGTCCGGCGTCTCGAAGCTTGCCGGCAAGAACGAGAACGAGTTCGTCCTGAACAGGGATACCGCGACCATCATTCAACGAGCCTACACCTTAGCGAACAGGTGTTCGCACGAGTCTGATGGGTGACTACTAGAAGATCCCGGCGATGCTGGACGTCGCCCAAGCTGCGAAATAGAGTAGACCGGCGATCCACGCCAATCGCACGACAGCAATCATGACGACGGTAGACGCGAACATGCAGATAGCGACCAGACGCTGACAGCCGCGGATTCAACTGGCCGTTCCTGCTGTGCGCCCTCGCGTCCGTCGCGTTCTGGGCTGCGGTCCTGGAAGCACTGCTGGTGATGGTCGGCTGAATTAGCGCAAGCGCGGCCGATGCCGCGGTCGCCGCATGCTCTGACATCTAAAGCTCCCCTGATTGCCGCATGGACGCTCCCCGTTCTTACCGTCCTGCGCTTTGTTTACTCCGGACGCAGCCCAACCACAAGAGCCAGCGGGCAAGCCTTACATCCTCATTACGTAGTAGGAAGGGCTGAACGCGTAGAGGGCTGGCCTCGGTCCTAGCCGCGACGTTCGGCGTAAGGCGGAGGCCAGCCCAGGAGTGCCTACCCCGGGCCGACGGGTTTCAACCACTCCTGGGCGAGGTAGCAACTCCTGTGGGAGGGCCGATACCGAGGCGCTGCGGTAGGGGACGCCGTCGGCGTTCGTACCTCCCACATAGAACGCTCCACGCGAGCAAAAGGACGCGATAACGCGAGGGGGAGATTGCGAGGATTCGGAAACCGCTCCCCCTCGCGCTGATGCTGGCGACCGCGGCAAACAGCGCCAGCTGTCTCACGATAGGACGACCCGAGACAGGCGACAATGGGACCGGCGGGTAGTTAAAGAGAAGGGCGAGAGCGCGAGGGAGAGCGACCGGGAGTATGGTGATGACCCCGGGTGCGCAAGCGCAGCCGCGCCCCTCGCGCTGTGACTGACGGCCGCCGCAACGCCGCCAGCCATATGTTTGCGGGGAGGGAAACGGAAACCGCGGGGATATCAGGCCCGTCGCGGCGACCCGGTGGTACCCCGCGGGTACGTAGAGGGCGCGAGGGCGGTCGGGGGGAAGCGGGGCCGTCCGCCCTCGCTGACCGCGCGCGCTGCTGCCGTAAGGCAGCGCTCGCAGCCTCAGCAGCGTACGCCGCCCGTCCACGGCGAACAGGCGGCGGCAGTCGGTGACGAGTTGCACGCCGAGGCTGGGGTCGCGCTCGAAACGGGCTTGTTGATCGCGACCGCGGCGGCGCGCGCTCGGTCGGGCCAGTCGCCTCCTGCTCGGTCGGCGACGCGATCAGGGGCTCCCACACGCGGGCGGCGCGGCCCCTCCGACACGCTACGCGCGCTCCTCGCTGTTCCTGCGCTCGTGAAGACGGTCGGCGTGTGCGCGGACGAGTACCTCGCCTCGAGGATCGACGTCAGCGAGAACACGATCAAGGGTTACGTGAGCGCGCTGAAGAAGGCGGGAGAGACGTTCGGTACCCGCGATCCCAACTCGATCACCGCTACCGAGGTCGCCGTGGGTGTCGGGGCTCGCCGACAAACACAAACCCGGCACCATCGGCCTCTACCTGCTCACGTTCCGGCTGCTGCTCGACTTTGCCGGCACAGAACCGAATCCGGCGCGCGACGGCAGGGTAAGGAAGCCGCGGCAAGTGCGGGAGGAAGCGAACCCGCCGAGCGCCGAACAGTTCCTCGCGATCGTCGAAGCGATGGGCGAGAAGTGGCGCCTGCATGTTCGTGACGATCGAGCAGGGCGGCCTGCGGCTCGGCGAGGCGGTCGGCCTCAAGTGGGGTGACGTCGACGTGGCAGGCCTACGTTTTGCGGCTGCCGCGATCGGCAACCAAGACGAATACGGCACGCTGGGTGTATCTGCCGCATGGAACATCGACGCGCTCGAAGCGACGTGCGCGCTCGAGGATCGGGTGCCCGAGCGAAAGGTGTTCCCGGGGATCACCGAGGCGTCGGCGTATCAGGCGATGAGCAGAGCCTGCAAACTCGCGAAGGTGGGCCACTTCTCGCCCCACGACTTGCGGCATCGGCGAATCACGATCTGGCATTCAGTCGGGTGTGCCGGCGCGCGAGCTCGCCGAGCGGGCGGGCCACGCGAACCCGAGCATGAGCCTCGACGTCTATTCGCATGTGATGCCGTCCGACGAGGCGCCGTTCGAGCAGCTGGTGGCCGCCTTCGGCGGCGTCGTAGGATGCTGCGGCGGTGGTGGCTAGGTGGTGTCGCGAAAGCCGCGGAGGGCGCGCAAACCCGCTAATCCAACGGGTGCTTGCACTCGTTCGTGTAGTCCTCCACGGTGCGGTCGCGCTCCTTAACTCTCTCCGGCTGGTGGGACATCGTGAGCCGATACTGGTCCATCGACAACGGCCTAACGGCCGATCAGCGGGCACGGCTCCGCGAGCACGCTACGGTCGTTGAGTTGCCGCCTGGAGTCAATCAAGCCGCGAGCCATCTTCTGAAGCCGTACCCTTCTCAGATCGGCGCAACGGGAACCATCGCGCTAATCGATAGCGACATGATCATCTGCGCCCCTCTCGACGAAGCATTCGATCAAGCAGAGAGTGGCAAGATCTGCGTGTTCCCGGATCACGAGGCAGACCAAGAACGCTGGTTCACCGAGTGGACGTCCGCACTCTCATTGGGGGCGCCTCTCCGACACGAGACCTATGTGAATGCTGGCTTTGTGGTGCTGTCCGAAGAACGTTGGCCGAATCTTCTCACGAGGTGGTGGGATGCGAACAGCGCGATACCGATGAGCGAAATGTTCGTGAGCAGCGGCCCGTTCAGAGACGCCGACCAGGATGTGCTGAACGCGATTCTGATGAGCGAGTTGCCACCTGATGCGGTATCCCTGTTGCCGTACGCAGGAGAGGCCTACAGTCCCCGCCTAGATTCGGTGCGTGTCGTTGACGAGATCCGTCTTGCTTGTTCGTTCGAGGGTCATCCGATCTCGATACTCCATCAGTCTGGCGGTCCCAAGGCATGGCTTCGCGACGGACGGGGCTACCGCTACGCCAGGCGTAATGCCTACGTACGGCTGTTGTCCCGCGTCCTTTTCGGCGCTGACATCACGATGCGACTCGAGCCCCACGAAGTACCCTGGTGGTTGCGGCCGAGCCGGAACACCCTCTTCGGGAGAGCGCGCTTTGGGGCGACGCGTTTGGCGTTCATGTCCGCCAAACGCGCGAGAAACGCGGTCCTGAGGTTGGAACGCCGATCTCTGGGTGCGTCGAAGCAATCTGACCGTTGAGTTTGGGGCCTTGGGATCGCCAGACGTTCGTCCGAGACCAGGCGTGTTACTGCCATGTGATGAACGCACACGAGACACACACCCTGTAGATGGTCGACGCGGTCGCGTTCGAGTCGAAGGGTGCTTCTGCCGCCCAGAGGGTTGCGAAGTCTACCGTCAGAGGATTCGCTCGGTGCGCCGCCCGATGGTGTCGATGTCGTGACCGTTCGGTCGTATTCTGGTGACCGACCCTGGTGCCCCGGCATCGCCGGCCTCAGAATGACGGCTCGTGGAACACGACCGCCTGGCAGCCTTTCCGCTCTTCGCCGAGCTTCCGCCTGATGCCCTGGCGGCGCTCGCCGACGCAGCTGCCGAGGTGGACGCGGATCCCGGCGCGACGATCGTCACGCACGGCGACTTCGGCTGGGTGCTCTACCTCATCGAGGAGGGCGAAGCGGATGTCCACGTCGACGGCGCGGCGGCGCCTCGCCTGCTTGGTCCCGGGGATACCTTCGGGGAGATTGCTCTCCTCGTGTCGGGTCGAAGGACCGCCGAGGTCGTCGCTCGAACGCCGATGCGGTTGATCTCCCTCTTCGACCGCGACGTCCGCCGGGCCTGCACCCAGGTTCCCGAGCTCGAAACCGCCCTGCGCCGGACGGCAGGCGAGCGTCTCGCTCAGACGTAGGCTCGGAAGATCGCGCAGTTGTCGATCCGATCGTGCGGCACCTCGAGATGATCGAGGATCGCACGGAGCGCGCCGCCGTGGGAGACGACGAGCACCGTCCCGTCCGTGTACTGCGAACGGATGCGCTCGATCGCCGCCACGGCGCGACGCGCGACCGCTTCCGACGACTCGCCGTCGCCCCACGTCCCTCGCACCGCGTCGGGATGGCGCTCGCGAATCTCGGTATCCGTCATTCCCTCCCAGCTGCCGAAGTTCTTCTCCCGTAGGTCGGGGTCGAGAACGACATCGAGCCCGTGCCGGCTCGCCACCGCTGTCGCGGTCGCCCGGGCGCGGAGGAGGTCGCTCGAGTGGACGGCGACGAGAGGCTCGGCCGCGAGCTGCGTCGCCAACGCGTCCGCCTGCGCGATCCCGTTGTCGTTGAGCGGAAGATCGGTGTGCCCCTGAACCCGGCCCTCGACGTTCCAGGCCGTCTCACCGTGCCTGGCCAGCAGCAGCTCCAACATCCGGTTACCGTAGCCGGATGCCGATCGTGCAGGTCGTTGCGCTCCGCCAACCGGCGGGGGTCGATGTCGATGGGGCTTCGCGTGCGATCGCCTTGGCCGTGAGCGCCGAGCTGAGGGAGGATCCCTCCGGGACCTGGGTAACGTGGCAGACGCTGCGCCCCCGGCGGCTATCACGAGGGCGACGCGGACGCGCCGAGCGAGCAACCCCACTCGACGCACCCTCCGATCGTCCGCGTGCTGGCGTTCGAAGGGCGAACCGACGAGCTCGTCGGTCGCATTCTCACCGCCGTTGCCGCGACCGTTGTCGCCGAGCTCGGCCTCGCGCCGGGGAACGTCTTCGTCAGCTGGGACGAGGTCCGAGCTGGGCGTGTTCACACGGGCGGCGAGCTGCCCGGCACGTAGGATCGATTCATGGATCTCGGGCTCGCCGGCAAGGTCGCCCTCGTGACGGGCTCGAGTCGTGGCATCGGGCGTGGAATCGCATCGAGCCTGACTGTCGAGGGAGCAGACGTCGTCATGTGCGCCCGAGGTAGCGGCGATCTCGACACTGCGGTGAAGGCGATCGCCGGGCCGGGCCGGGCGATCGGCGTGGCCGCGGACGTTGCGTCGCCGGCGGGCGCCGACGCGGTCGTAGCGGCGGCGGTCCAGGAGTTCGGGGGCCTCGACATCGTGGTCAACAGCGTCGGCGGCTCGGGTGCCAGGACCTTCAGCGATATGGACGCCGTCGATCTCCAGGCGGTGCTCGAGAAGAACCTGTTTCCGGCTCTCGGAGTCTCGCGCGCCGCCTTGCCGGCGTTGCGTGAGCGGGGAGGCGGGGTGATTGCGATGATCGCGTCGATCTGGGGTCGGGAAGGCGGCGGCGGACCGGGGTACAACGTCGCCAAGGCCGCCGAGATCAGCCTCGCCAAGGCCATGGCCGGTGACCTGGCTGCCGAAGGGATCCGAGTGCTCAGCATCGCTCCGGGCTCGACGCTGTTTCCGGGCGGGAGCTGGGAGCGACGGGTGCGTGACGATCCGAAGGGAATGGCGGCGTTCGTCGAACGTGAGCTCCCGTGGGGTCGCTTGGGGACGGTCGAGGAGGTCGCGGACGTCGTGGCCTTCCTCGTCTCACCCCGTGCTTCCTGGGTCGTCGGTACCTGCGTGACCGTCGACGGCGGCCAGTCGCGCTCCTTCTGAGCGCTCGACGTCACACACCTGTCAGGGAGAGATCTTGGCGCCCGGGACGGGGGGACCGTCCATCCCCAGTGTCTCCTGGAGCCAGTCCAAGTGCTCGCGGTATGCCTTGGGCCCGAGCGCGTGGTCGGCGTCGTACC
This sequence comes from uncultured Thermoleophilia bacterium, assembly GCA_963776305.1. Taxonomy (GTDB): domain Bacteria; phylum Actinomycetota; class Thermoleophilia; order Gaiellales; family Gaiellaceae; genus Gaiella. Next base: position 7,289 of record CAVZMA010000002.1, read on the forward strand.
ATCGCACCTCGCTGTCGTCGGGCGCCGCTGCGATCAATGCCTCTAGGGCTTTGCGGGGTATCACCGAGTCGCGCCGGCCGTCCTGGAAGAGCAGTGATCCGGGCCGAGCCTGTGCGACGTAGCGCAGCGGATCGATCGACGACATGGTCTTCTCGACCTCGCCGCGGAGCTCGACCGGGGCGGCTGCGACGAACTCGGAAACGCGCGCTGAGCCACCCGAGATCAGCACGACGGAGTGCAGGCGCCGGTCGACGCCCGCCGTGATCGCTCCGGCCCGCGCTCCCGCACTCCAACCGACGAAGCCGAGACGATCCCGGTCCACGTCCTCTCGCTCGGCGAGCAGATCCAACGCTCGGCGGATCGCGACTACATCCCGGATCTCGAGGTCGCGCTGCCATTCGAGCCTGCCGAGCGCCGTGCTGTCCGCCGGGCCGGCGCTCGAACCCGACGGGGCCGAGATGGCGAGCGTCACGGCGTCACGGCCGGCGAGCCACAGGGCAGGCCCGATCATGGACTCTCGGTTACTGCCGGCGCCGTGAACGTAGACAACGCCCGGCTTTCGTGTTGTCCCGGGTGGGACAGCCAGGAATGCGTCGACCGTGTCGCCGCCGGACGTGTAGGACACATCATGCACCGCGATCGGGTAGTCGCCGTCGACGACGCCGCGATCGATGATCCCGAGAGGCTTGGTTGCGTCGTAGGCGAACGGCCCCTGGTCCACGGATGCGCCACCGCCGCATGCCGATGTCACGACGACGAGCAGTGCTGCAGCGACGGCGCCGCGAAGCCTGGCCGACTGCAGAATCCGCATGAGCGCGATGGTAGCCGCGGCGTACTGCCGATCCGGGTCACCCACTAGGCTGAGGTCGTGGACGTAGCGAACGTCACTGCCGAATCCTTCGAGGAGCGCGTCCGCGCTCAGGAGGAATCGTGGTTGTCGCCTCTTGCCGTTCGCTCATTCGAGACGAGAGGACGCGAGGCGTCCGAGCCGCCGTGCAGCCTCCGGACGCCGTTTCAGCGAGACCGGGATCGCCTCGTTCACTCGAAGCCGTTCCGACGGCTCAAGGGAAAGACGCAGGTGTTCATCGACCCGCAAGGCGACCATTACCGAACGAGGATGACTCACACCCTCGAGACAACTGCCATTTCGCGGGTCGTCGCCCGTGCGCTCCGGCTCAACGAGGATCTCGTCGAGGCGATCGGGCTCGGGCACGACACCGGCCACACTCCCTTCGGGCACGCCGGGGAGCAGGCGCTCGACGACGCGCTCAACGCAGCCTACGGTCGTCGTTTCCGCCACAACGAGCAGTCGTGGCGCATCGCTCGGCGACTCAACCTCACACACGAGGTCTGTGACGGGATCCTCACGCACACCGGGGCGCAGGAGCCCGAGACGCTCGAGGGGCGGATCGTCCGGATCGTCGACCGCGTCGCCTATATCAACCACGACATCGACGACGCGATCCGATACGGCATCCTCACCGAGACGGATCTCCCGCAACCGGAGCTCGAGCTGCTCGGCCCGTCCGGCTCCGAGCGCATCGACACGCTCGTGCACGATCTCGTGACGGAATCATCGGCTTCCGGGGAGATCCGACAGAGTCCCGAGATCGGGGAGGCTTTGCACTCCCTGCGAGCGTTCATGTTCGACCGGGTCTATCTCGGGCCGCATGTCATCCCGGAACACGACCGCGCACGCGAGGTCGTCAGCGCCATCTTCGCTCGGCTCGCGGCAGAGCCCGCGCGTCTCCCCGATGGGGAAGGGGAGATCGCCGACCGGATCACCGACTACGTCGCGGGGATGACCGATCGCTTCGCCCTCGCCTACGCTGCGGACCTCTAGTCGCGTGGCCAGGATCAAGGACCAGAGCGTTCGCGACGTCGTTGCCGCTGCCAACATCGTCGATGTCGTCAGTCTTCGGACATCGCTTCGCAAGACCGGCGGCACGCGATACATGGGTCGCTGCCCCTTTCATGAGGAGCGCTCACCGAGCTTCTCGGTCAACTCGGACCTCAACCTGTACCACTGCTTCGGCTGTGGCAAGGGCGGCGATGTCGTCACCTTCGTCCGGGAGACGGAGGGCCTCGACTTCGTCGGCGCGATCGAATGGCTGGCCGAGCGGTTCAGGGTTTCACTCGACTACGAGGAAAGCTCTCCGCAAGCGGACGAGTCGCGCCGAAGGCGCGAGCGGCTGTTCGCCGTCCTCGACCAGGCGACCGCGTTCTTCGAACGACACCTGTGGGAGGGGGCGGAGGGTGAGCCGGTGCGCGCGTACCTCGCGAGTCGTGGGCTCGGCGAGGCCGTGTCGAAGGAGTATCGCCTCGGGCTCTCGCCGGGCAACGGGCTCGCCCGCAAGGCGCGTGAGAAGGGGTTCACGGCCGAGGAGCTGCGTGCAGCCGGGTTGACCAACCAACGAGGCAACGACTACTTTCCGCCGCGCCTGATGTTCCCGCTCGCGGATGCCCGAGGTCGGGTGATCGGGTTCCAGGCGCGCAAGCTGCATGACGACGACCCGCTGAAGGGAAAGTACGTCAACTCGCCGGAGAGCGACCTGTTCAAGAAGAGTCAGGTTCTGTACGGGCTGCACCTGGCCCGACCGTCGATCGCGAAGCAGGACCGGGCTGTAGTGGTCGAAGGGAACACCGATGTGATCGCGCTGCGCCAGGCCGGCTTCGAGCCCGTCGTGGCGTCGATGGGTACCGCCCTGACCGAGCATCATCTTCGTGAGCTCGCCCGGCTGACCAAGCGCGTCTATCTCTGCTTCGACGCGGACGCAGCCGGGGAGGATGCCACCTTGCGTGGCATGGAGCGCGCGCAGGCGCAGGGTTTCGAGATCCGCATCGTGGTGCTCCCCGAGGGCCAGGATCCCGCGGACAATCCGAACGGATTCGAGCAGCGGCTCGGGCAGGCAGAGAGCTACCTCCACTACCGGGTGCGACTCGAGCTGGATCGAGCAAGCGACCGGCAGGAGGCTTTCGTGCGTGCCCGTGAGATTCTCGCCAACGCCGAAGACTCGCCCGAGCGCCAGGAGGCGCTGCGCCTGATTGCTGACCGGCTCGACCTGCCCCGCGAGACACTCTCGGGGATCGCGCCGGCTCGGGGCACCATGGCGGCTGCGGGGTCCGGGCAGCCGCAGAAGCTGCTCGACGCGGGGCTCAGGCTCGAGCGCGAGGCGCTCGCCGCCGTCGTCGCGCATCCAGAGTTGACCGAGTCACTGGCCGGGCTCGCGGAGGATCACTTCGAGCTGGAGGCGCACCGGCAGATGCGGGCCGCCCTCGTCGCCCGTGTTGCGCCGCCCCAGGATCTTGTTCCGCTGCTCGCGGAGCTCGACGCGGTCGCTTCCAACGAGGGGATCACCAAGCGCACCGGCACCGAGATGCTCCTGCGCCTTCGAGAGCGCAAGCTGCGCCGTGGGCTGCAGGGAGAAACGGACCTCGCGCGCGCCACCGAGCTGCAGGCCCATCTCGCGAAGGTCAGGCAGGCTCTCACGGAGCTCGCCTAGCTCGAAGACCGCTTCAGCGCGGATCAGTGGGAACGCGTGGGCGCGTCGCCGGGCGTCCGGGTGGCTCCTGATGGACGAACAGCCCAAGCGCGGCGCGTCGAATCTGGTGTTGCCACGTCTCGCCCGTGTCGTCCGAGGGGCGCGACCACGCAGCCGCCACCTCTGCCCCGAGAAGCAGCGCCGATGCGGCAAGGTACACCGAGTAGAGAAACACGAGCGCGACGGTGAGCGACCCGTAGATGACGCTCAGGCTCCGCGTCCGCTCGTAGATCAGCCCCGAGACGAGGGAGATCGCGAAGAGCAGCAGCGCGGTCACGATCGCGCCGGCGAGCGCGTCCCCGAGTCGGAGCCGACGGGCCGGAACGAAGCGGTAGAGCAGCAGGACGACGCAGGTCGTCAGCAGGAGGAGTGATCCGTTCCGGATCGACTGCTCGAGGAGCCCTCCGTCGATCCCGAGCCAATCGAGGGGCCGTCGGAGCCAATCCGACAGCAGCTGAGATGCGAGGTTGAGGAGCACCACGCCGAGGACGAGTGCACCCGCCACCACGATGAGCACGATGTCCACGAGCTTGCCCCGGACAGCGGGACGGCCCCGCTCGACCCGCATAGCGACCTCGAGCCCCGCGCGGATCGATGCCATCATCCCCGTCGCGGCCCAGCCGAAGACGAGCAGGCTGCCGAGACCGAGCGCGGTCGCGGGCGAGGCCAGGCTCTCGATCGCGCGCGTGACGTCCGCGCCTCCGCTCTCCGAGAGGGGCAGCGCATCGATGATCTCGTTGATCACGTCGTCCCGGAGGCCGTCGTTCCTCAGCACGAGACCGAAGATCGCGACGAGCACGATCGACAGCGGGACGAGCGAGAACAGGACCCGGTACGCGATCCCCGCCGCATGTTGGCCGCACCGGTCGGCGAAGAAGCCGTCGATCGCCTCCGGAACGACGCGGACGAGCGTGCGCAGAAGGTCGAGCGGCCATCGCACGATGCGCACGGGCCAGGAAGACCTCGTACCCGCGGCGTCGGCCTCGTCCATCCGCATCAGTCTAGGCGCGCCCCCGGGACGGCACTGCTCGTCCCGGGCTACACTTCCATCCGCTTCGATCCCCGGTAGCTCAATTGGCAGAGCATTCGGCTGTTAACCGAAGGGTTGTTGGTTCGAGTCCAACCCGGGGAGCTTCGGACATCAGGAAACATGCGGGAATGTAGAAGGGCGCCCTTCGGGCGCCCTTCTTGGTACCGGATTTGGTACCGAACACTACGACTTAACGTCGAACATTCGAGCCTCCGCGAGCGCGGCCATGTCCGGGAAGCTCGTCTTCGCTGCATGCAAGGAGCGCTTGCTCTCGCGCACCCAACTGACGGGAACGTTCAGACGCTCGGCTACCTCGGCCGCGTCGAGCAGACAATTTGTCATCCTCGCCCCCGAGACGCATCCGAAGATGTTTGGACGCTCTCGACCTCGTGGAATCACGATCGCATGCCCACCAAAGCCCTGATCCACTTTCCGGACGACACATTCGAAATCCGAACCCTCTATGTGCCTCCTGTGCGGGACTCGATCCTCGATGGCCGATGGAAAGTCATCGCGTGCACGATCCTCGGCGAACAACTCGCGTGGACGAAAGTCGACTTCGAGGCATGGGTCGAACCGACGAAGTAGAGAGACGAGCGAGAGCGCGAGGGAGAGCGACCGGGAGTATGGTGATGACCCCGGGTGCGCAAGCGCAGCCGCCCCCCTCGCGCTGTGACTGACGGCCGCCGCAACGCCGCCAGCTGTCTGAACATAAGACGTCCCGCAGCCTGGTCGCAACGTTGCCGGCGGGTAGGTTTCCGAAAAGTGCGTCATCCGCCGCGCCGCTTTCGGTGCAACACCTGAGACTCGGGGCAACGCCGCTGGAAGCTCGATCGACGAGCCGCCAAAAACTCGCGGGTGCAGACCACGCACTTCGCCGGGAACGACCCCTCGCGCCGCGTCGAGCAGTCGATTTGGTCACAGCACCGACCTCACGTTTGGCCAACCGTCGAGCTGGGCACTGTCTTCCACATGACCGACACACTCACAGTCGGCGACATGACGATCCCGAAAGCACAGATCCCTGCCGTCGCAGGACAACTTCGAAACGCCGGCCACGACAAAGTCGCTGAGGAACTCGAGACCGCCGAGGCAATCGGCCTCAAACGAATGACGGTCAACTCGCGCGAACTCGACGCCGTCCAGCACGCCCTCGAAGCGGTCGCCAACTAGCCGACAAAGCCCATGAACACCTTGTACGCGATCACCGGCGGTATCGCTGTCCTCGGCGCGCTTGCTTACGTTGCGCTCCTCGTGTGGGGTGCGCGTGAGGATGGTCGCGACCAAGACCGGCGTGACCGCAGCGACACGTAGAAGCATCAGCTTTCGGTTCATCGAGCGGACGGCGGGCTGCCTGTTCTCCCATTGCTGTCCGTCGTCGCGTGCGACGCCTACGTATGAGCTCGCTGAGCCCGCCGACCCGCGCTCTACGCTCCCGGCCAAATGGGAGAGTTCTTCAGCGAAGCCCCGCTCGGCTCGATCATCGTCGTCGTGATCGGCGCCATCATCACGATCTTCGTCTCGGCACCACTGAGGATCCGGGCCGAACGACGGAAAGCCCAACGCAAGAAGACAGAGACCGAAACCGGCGCGCCGTCGATGATCGCCGAGGACGACGGCACCCGCATGGCAATCGTGGTCGACTTCGCTGGCCTGGCGCTCATGGCGATCGGATTCGCGATCTGGATCTTCGACTAGAGGCCCACACCGCCAACGGCCCTCGCCAATGGGCGCCCGACCTGTGACTATCGCCCGAATGTGTCGCGCTCTCGTATGCCTGTTGATCGCCAGCGTTGCGCTCGCAGCGGTCGGCGTGGCAGCGTCCGCCAACGCGCCGGCACAAAGGCGCTCTGAAATCAGGCACCGCATAGTTCTTCTCAGCAACGCGTTGCCAGCCTCCGAGAGGCGCGTAAGCGCCTGCTACGAAACAACATCGGGTGGGAAGGACACGCGGACGATGGCGTGCTTCTTCAACGCCACCTCGGGGGTCGCACGGCAACTGCGGAGCATCCGAGACCTGACCATCGGCTTCAACGGACCGACGCCGCTCTGCGACGCCAACTGGGACGAATTCCGCGGCACGCTCAGCACCGCTTTGCAGTGGCGGCGCAACGCGATAAAGCCGCCCTACAGAGTCAACACGGCATTCGGCCGAATGACGAACTACGAGGGGCGTAGAGCGATCAAAGCGTTGCCGGCGCTCCTGTCCCGCGGCTAGACCGCGCGAGATCGTCACTTCCTGCGAGCTCGAGCGCGGGTTTGTCTTCAATGGCGACAACAAGAGCGGCTCGGCTAGCCCCACCGGGGCACGCCCACGCGCGAGAACGCCGGCTCTCGCCCCTGACCCGCCGCCCAGTTTCTTTCTCTCCTGCCGCCTGGCGGTCAGGCCTTTGGCGATCGCCAGAGGACGGCAGTACCGATTGCGATCAAAGCTATCCCCGCGAGATCTCTGATGTGGATTCCGTGACCACGGGGAAGAACCGCGATGACTGGATCCCAGCGATTCGGGTTGAACCCGATGAGGGCCGCGCCAACCGCGATCGCTCCACTGCCGTGACCCTGCCCACCGCGCGCAACCTTAGCCTCGGCGATCGTCGGCGGGAGAGAGAAGCGCGATAGCGCGAGGGAGAACGGTCGCGGGCACAATCGCTCGCCCTCGCGCTTACTGCCGGCGGCCACCGCAATCGACGCCAGCCATCTCACGATAGGAGGACCCGCAACTGGCGACAATGCGGTAGCCGGGTAGGGTTTTCGCGCCCGAACAAGGCGCGAGCTAGCGGCTAGCCCAAGTGCGACAGCGCGATACCACTATCAACGAGGCTCGTCGGCTCTCCGCAACCACCGCGAATGATCCGCCTCGTCCCCGAGGCGAGATCGCGCTACCCTCGTAACGTGGAGCGCACGCTTCTGCAACGAATCCACAACCCGCACAACCGGCAATGCGGATGCGATCCCGACTGCTGGTGCCGGCGCACCGCCCTCGGTCGCGCAGTCAAGTGGAGGTTCCCCGCACGTTACGTGGGACTCCACCACAGGAACCGCGCACTCGAGGCGTGGAAGCGCCACCGCCCGCCGGGCGCTCTCGAAGCCTGGAAGCGCGCTCGAGGCAACTAGACCGTGAAGCTGATCGCCACCGGTCGACTCAACGACGCAGCCGCCAAGTACGGCGAGAACGCCCCGATGGCTGCGACGTGCTGCAACGCCTGCCGAGCCTGCGTGCAGACGAACCTCATCGCGCTCGCGCTTGCCGCTCTCATCGGCACAGGTGCGTGGCTCACGCGCATCGTCAAGCGCTGACGGGCTCAGGAGAGCGCCGGCGAGGACGACGTTCGGCCAGACTCCAGACCAACTTCTCCGGTGAACAGCATTGAGACCACCGGAACGCCGAGTGGGGGGGATCGGCAACGAGTGCTCGCGACCCACTTGCGGAGCAGGGCGACGACGATTTACATCAGGGAAGAATCGTGCGCGATACATGCGGCCAAGAGCAACCGTTCGGCCACGCCGATGACGAGGCACGCGTGTCCTCGTCCGTCGGGCGGGTCGGGCTGCCGTGCGAGCCGATGTCCGCGCGGTGGCTCGACTCGTTCTCGTTCGTGCCCGTCACCCTTGGTCTGATCCTGATGGCGCAGCTCGGCGCGCTCGCGACGTTCTCGTATGCCATCGTCGTCGGCGTACCCGTCGGGTTTCGTCGCGCCGCCCCGTCGGCACTGAGATCCTTCCCGCGCTCGATGCCGGGCGGGAGTCGTTAGATCGTCCGCACCGGTCGGCATCAAAGAACCGGCCGCACGGTGCGGCACGCCGCACTCGGCCAGGGGCCGCTCGCCCGGGGCGAGCGGCCCCAACGGTTCTGTCTGGTTCAGGCGGTCATTCGTGCGGCCACCGTGTACTTGGTGACCGACGTTCTTCGACCGGGGGTGTCACCGGGCGTCATCGCATTGAGGGCTGCGTCGCCTCGGGCGTAGTCCTCCTCGTTGTCGAAGAACACGATCACCAGCGACGTACTCGCAGACTCGTCGTGGAGCAACAGGATTTCGGTCGCCGGGATGTCGTCAGGCCGTGGGTCGTTCTCGATCTGCTTCGAGAGCTCGGCCATGTGCTGGCTGTCGACGCCTTCAAACGTGACTGCGCGAGCAACTGCCATCTTCGCCTCCTTGCGGGGATCGTGCTTGTCAGGGCCGCCCCACAGCGTTACACACACCGCTTTCCCCCGGGGCATTCCCGAACGCTACTAGCCGACTTCCTCCGTCGTTATGAGATCGTCCACCGGGATGTCGGATGGATCGACCCAGTAGTCGCCCATCAGGTCCTTGAGCTCGTCGCCGGGCGGACTGTCGGCATGCGAGACGACCTTCTCGTATTTCACGATCCACCGGTGCGGCAGCCGGTCATAGGCGCTCCAGCCGAGAGCCTCGATCGCGGCAGCCTTGACGCTGATCTCGAGAAGCGGTGTCTCCTCGAAGCTCACCATCGCCAGCGCATTTGTGATTTCGGATCCCAATTCGTGCACCGCTCTCGTCTGTCATCGGAGCTGCAGGAGAATGAAAGGCTGCGAACAGGCTTCAGCGCCATCGTACGTGGATGACATACCCGAGGAGGGACCAGGCAAACGTCGCCGCGCTCCAGAACCCACCAGCCGTTGCCGTGGCTTCGGCTCGGCGATGACCAGCGGCCTTCGGGCGACGGTTCGGAGCGCTGGTCGCGCGCGGCGCTCACCAGGGCGCGATCGTGGTGCCGCCCCAATCCTCGGGCGCGGTGTCCCGCACGGTCTGGGTGAGTTCCCAGCGGTGCCCGCCGATGTCCTCGAGCACGCCTGAGCGCTCCCCGTATTCGTAGGTCGTCAATTCCTCGACAACCCGCGCGCCGCAGTTGCGCGCGCGGGCGAACGCGGCGTCGACGTCGGGCACGCGCACCTTGACGAGGTGCGTCACGCTGCCCTCGCTCGGCGCAACGTGGTTGCCGCGAACATCGGCCACCACGACGGCCCCGTCGGCACCGATGCGCAACTGGGCGCGGTGCGAATCACCGATCCGTACTCGCTCCTCGAATCCGAACGCTTGCTCCAGCCAGGCAACCGCCGCTCGCACGTCCGGGTAGATGAGTACCGGAGTCACGGTCGCGGGCGGTGCGGAACGATTCGTCAACATGTTGGGCACAGTAACGAGCGCGTTGCCCCGGGGTGACATTCCCGAACCGCTGAAGAGGCAACGGCGTAAAGCGGCGCGTAGTGCGAGACTGAAGGGGTGCTGGCCGAAACGCGCTATGCGAAGAGCGGCGATGTCAGTGTCGCGTATCAGGTCGTGGGCGACGGGCCGTTCGATGTGATCCTCGTTCCGGGCTTCGTCTCGCATGTCGAGCTCGTCTGGTCTGTCGAGGCGCGAGCGTCGATGCTGCGCCAGCTCTCGTCGTTCTCGCGGTTGATCCTGTTCGACAAGCGGGGAACAGGCATGTCCGACCGGGTGGCGGGCGCGCCGACGCTCGAGACGCGGATGGACGACGTTCGTGCCGTGATGGATGCGGCGGGGTCCGAGCGCGCTGCGTTGATCGGCTTCTCGGAAGGAGCGCCCATGAGCGTGCTCTTCGCAGCAACGTATCCGGAGCGGACGGCGGCGCTCGTCCTGTGGGGCGCGTTCGCGCGAATACTGTGGGCTCACGACTACCCGATCGGGAGCTCCGCCGAGGAGTACCGACACGAGCTCGAGTCCGACCTCCGGCTCTTCGGCACCAAAGAGGAGGCCGAAGCGGTCATCCGCACCATGGGCACCGACGATCCCGAGGCCGCGCGACAGCTCGCGGAGTACTTTCGACGCAGCGCGAGTCCCGGCGCAATTGAGTCACTCAATCGCATGAACGGCGAAATCGATGTCAGGCAGGTGCTGCCCGCGATACGGGTGCCGACGCTCGTCGTGCACGGCGCTGACGACCGGCAGGTGCCGTTTGCGCGAGGGCGCTATCTTGCCGATCGAATCCCCGGAGCGCAGCTCGTGTCATTTGCAGGTGGGCACGTTCCCGAAGGACAAGTGTCCCTCGATCTCGTGGCAGAGATCGAACGGTTTCTGACGGAGGCTTGGAAGGCTGGGGATTGGGACGAGGTGGTGCCCGAGCGCGTCCTCTCGACAGTCCTCTTTACCGACATCGTCGGGTCGAGCGATCGTGTCGTCGAGCTCGGCGATCGCCGATGGCGCGATCTACTCGAGCGACATCACGAGATAGTCCGGCGCCAACTCCTGCGCTTCCGAGGAATCGAGGTGGACACGGCGGGTGACGGCTTCTTCGCAAGTTTTGATGGACCGGCTCGAGCGATCATGTGCGCGTGCTCCATCATCGACGCCGTCCGTGAGATCGGGCTGGAGGTGCGTGCCGGCCTCCATACGGGCGAGTGCGAGCTCATCGACGGCAAGGCCGCCGGAATCGCAGTTCACACAGGCGCCCGGGTCGCATCGAATGCCGCGCCCGGCGAAGTGCTGGTCTCGAGCACCGTCAAGGACCTGGTGGCGGGCTCCGGAATTCAGTTCGTAGCGCGCGGCACTCACGAGCTCAAGGGCATCCCCGGTGAATGGCAGCTTTACGCCGTCTGCCGGAAGTCGCACACAGCCGATCCTGGAGCACCCGCCGGCCCTTCCTAGACCGCGTAGCCGCGCCGGTGATCGGGTCGCGACTCTGGGCGGCCCGTCGACCCGCCAGCACGTCGTCATCATCCACCTCGCGACTGGAGCTCGGTCAACGCTCAGAATCAACAGCCCGACAGCGCGGCGGTACGGGAATCACATCCACGGTTTGGTGTGGGCACCAGACGGCCGTTCGCTCGCTGTGAACTGGGACACGGATCACGCATCTACGTCGTACAGCGAGATCGTCGTCCTCGATCTCGCGTCCGGGTCGGCCGACAGTTGCTGTGAATCCTGGCCCATACGCGCCCGCCTGGGCCCCCTGACGGGCTCCGGATCGCGGCGGCGACGATCACCAGCGCTGATCCGGAACATCCCACGCTGAGCGTCACCAACGCCGACGGCACCGGCCGACGGGTGCTGGTCGCTCCCAGGCGCCGACTCCTCGGGTATGCGTCGGGCCCAACGGGCGGCGCGTAGGGCCGGCTTGGCCTCGCCGCACCCCAAGCCGCTCAGTACGGCGTGTCGTGCTCCAGGCGGCGACCGAGGCTGATCACGTCGTCGGTCGCGTAGCCAAGTGCTTCGTAGAAGCTCACGGCGGCGTGGTTCGTGCCGCGAATCTGGAGATTGATCTTCGGGCATCCGGCCTCGCCGAGCACGCGTTCGACCTCTGTCATGAGAGCCCGTCCAACGCCCGCACGGCGGGAGGCCGGTGCGACGGCGAGGTAGTTCACCCAGCCGCGGTGACCGTCGTAGCCGGCCATCACACTTCCGACGATCTCCCCACGCGCGACCGCGACCAGGAACCATCCGGGTTGGACGCTCAGTTTGCGTGCGATGTCCTTGCGTGGATCGTTCCACGGGCGCGTCAGACCGGCTGCCTCCCACAGCGAGATGACCGCGACCTCGTCGGCGGGTGCGAACGGTCGAATCTCCAGACTTTCGTGGTCGGGGCCGCCGGTCATCGTCCGGTTCTACCAGGCGGATCGTGACTCAGCGGGCGGTTCACAAGGAGAACCGAGGAGTCTCGAGCCCCGACGCTACGGGACCCAGCCGGGGAGCGCCGCAGCCTGCTTGATCCAACTCCCAACGAGCTCGAGATCGAGATCGTCCTTCTCGTGGATGTCGAGGTAGCGGGTGTCCTTCGTCTTGGATACGCCGGGAGGGAGAGGGTGCAGTGACGTGCCGCGGAAAAACGCGACTTTGACGTACTTCGTGAAGCAATGGAAGTTGAGGAACCAGCCCTGGCCTTCGATGCCATAGAACGGTGAGTTCCACCGCACCGCCTTGTGCACGTTGGGCACGGTACGGACGACGAGCGCGTCGAGGCTGCGTCCGACGTCGCGCTTCCAACCCGGCATGGCGGCGATATACGCCTGTACAGGGGCGTCACCGTCGGCCTTCGCGATCTGGGGATTGCCGCCCGCGAGGAGGACAGGCGTCGCGCTTCGCGGTCGGTGCGTCGCCGGCCACGACGAAGATCCTACGCGCTGGTCGTCCCGGCTCGCCGTACCCTGACAGTTGTCGCCTTGCCCGACACGCGGGGCCTGTCGATCACCTGAGGATGGGCGCGACCTTCGTGCACAACCATTTTCAGCCCCGGATACCCTTCCGCGATGCGTGCGCTCCTGACCTGCAGACCGTTGGCGGGTCACTTTCGGCCGATGCTGCCACTCGCGCGTGCCTTGGCCAGAGCGGGACATGCCGTGGCGTTCGCGTCCGGCGAACCTGTCGCCGGCGAGGCGGAAAGGGAGGGCTTCACGGCGTTCCGCGCCGGGCCGGACAAGGACGCAGCGGAGCCACTCGTCGTTCGCGAACGTGCTGCCTCCCTTCCTCCTTCGCAGGTCCGCTCGTTCGTCTTCACCGAGCTCTTCGTCCGGGTGGAGCTCGAGCCGCGTGCGAACGACCTGATCGGGATCGTCGAGCAGTGGGCGCCGGACATCGTCGTCCACGAGGTCGCGGAGTTCGCCGCGCCACTCGTCGCGACGAAGGTCGGGATTCCGTACGTGGAGCACAGCTTCGGCCCTGCCGTCCAGAGTGAGGTGATCCGGGCGGCAGGCGAGGCCGCTGCCCCCTTCTGGAGTTCTCACGGCCTTGCGCCGCACCCCCTCGGTGGCTTCTACCGTTACCTGTACCTCGACGTTTGCCCACCCAGCCTCCAGCTCCCGGAGGCGCTCACAGGCGCCGCGCAGGGCATCCGTACCGTCGAGACGCAGGCCCCGACCGCGCCGCTCCCGTGGCTGGATCGCGCTGCGAGGGCTGCCGATCGTCTACATCACGCTCGGCACTGTCTACAACCAGAATCTCGACGTATTCCGGGCGCTCCTCGACGGCCTTGGCGACGAGCCCTTGAACCTCGTCGTCACGGTGGGCGAACAGAACGAGACGGCCGTGCTCGGTCCGCAACCGCCGAACATCCACGTGCACCAGTACATCCCACAGGAGCTGCTGCTCCCGTACTGCGCCGCCGTCGTGACGCACGGTGGCGCCGGCTCGACACTCGGTGCGCTCGCGTTCGGCCAGCCACTCCTCGTCGTTCCCCAGGGCGCCGATCAGTTCTACAACGCCGAGCGCGTCGTCGCCGCAGGCGCCGGGGTTCGGCTGATGCCCGACCGCCTGACGGCCGAGTCCGCTCGGGATGCCGTTCGCAGGCTTCTGCGGGACGACTCGTTCCGGGATGCGGCACGCCGCATCAAGAACGAGTTCGACGCCATGCCCGATCCACAAGAGGCAGTCGAGGCGCTCGAGCGACTCACCGCGCGCGGGACCGTCAACCGTCTCGACGTCCGACTCCTGAACGCCCGGGGCGCGTCGCGTACCGTCACCCGGTCTGAGTCGCGGACGGTGACTCGGCACCGGCCGAACGCAGCGGCGCGAGGAACACGGCGGTCAATGCGATGAGCACGATTGCGACGATCGCGATCGTCACGCCGTCGTCGGTGGTGGGCTTGACCACCATCGCGAAGATGATCGCGTACATGAAGACGAGATCGATCCGGAGAATGGTGAAGAGGCGACGGATCAGAAGTTGTCCTGCAGGTGTGGTCGGCCCGACGACGGGAAGCTTCTTCGCCATCGGCGCGATGACGAGGAGTCCGGTGAGGAACGACGCCGCGAACGTCACGAGCGCGAAGATCACCCAGAGCTGACCCCATTCCCAGTTGCCGTTGATGATCAGCCCGACGCCTGCGAGGACGACCACGAGCGAGGCTGGAACGAACATCCGCTCCCCGAGCAGTCCGGCGCGCCCCGCGAAGCGGGCGATCTCCTCCGGGTCTCCGCCGTGACGCACGACCGCTCCGTACATCTGGAACGTGAACGCACCGCCGAGCCAGATCACGGCTGCAGTGATGTGCACGAACAGCAGAAATTCGTACCAGCTCATGATTCGCGCCCTCCCCGATAGACAGTGAGACGGGCCGACTGTAAAAGAGACGCCGGTGGCGATGCAAGCAGATCGTGGGGTGCTTGGAGGTGCCGGGCCGGGAGAGCGTAGGATCGACGTATCCGGGGCGGCGGTCCTCGTTTCCCCACGAACTCGGGAGGTCCGATGCCCACCGTGATGGCGTACCACGACGTGAAGGACAGGGACCACTGGCTTGCTTCGCCGAAACGTGAGGAGTTCTTCGGTCCGCTGGGCGTGACGAACATCCGCACGTTCGTCGACCCGGAGAACGCCAGCCGGGTGGGAGTGCTCATGGACATTCCCGACATGGACGCAGTCATGGCTGCGCTGGACACCGAAAACGGCGCCGAGACGATGGCGCACGACGGGGTGCTGCCCGAGACCCTCGTGATCCTCGTCGAGGCGTGATCCTCGGCCGTTGCGCCGGCTGATCACCAAGGGTTGAACCGATCGCAACCCGTTCGCGAAGCATGTTCAGGGGGACGGGCGCCCTAGGGGATAACGGCTGCCCGTCCCCCTGAGCTTCCCTACCGGGTCGACATCGCGAGCACGGAGCGCGCGAGACGACGAGCGCGTGACCGTCTCATCTCTCGTTCACGGCTCGGATGAGCCTCCCGCCGTGGCCGGCGCCGACCGCTACGCGAGAATGCAGCAGTGGACGAGGGTCTGATCCTGCTGCTCGTCGGTCTCGTGCTCGTCGCGAGCGTGCTCGTCGGCGCGGGCGCGTCCCATTTCGGGGTGCCCGCCCTGGTGGCATTTCTCGCGCTCGGGATGGTTCTCGGTTCGGACGGTGTCGGACGGATCGGGTTCGACGACGCCGAGCTGGCGCGAACCGTCGGGGTGATCGGTCTCGCGGCGATCCTCTTCGAGGGAGGACTGTCGACGTCCTGGCGGCGGATGCGGCACGTCGCCGTCCCGGCTGCGCTGCTGAGCACGGTGGGCGTGATCGTGACCGCGTTGCTGACCGGCGCGCTGGCCTACTGGCTCTTCGATCTGACGTGGCCGGCGGCGTTCCTGCTCGGCGGCGTCGTCGCCTCGACGGATGCGGCTGCCGTGTTCGCGACGTTTCGCTTCACGCGTGTCCGCCGGCGACTGGCCCGAACGCTCGAGGGCGAGACGGGTGGAAACGACCCGGTTGCGATTGCGCTGACGATCGGGCTGCTGACCTGGATCCAGGAGCCGTCGTTTCGGCTCGACGATCTGGTGGTGCTGATGGTGCGCGAGCTCGGTCTCGGCCTTCTGGTCGGCGTCCTTCTCGGCGCCCTCGCGATGTGGGTGTTCGCCCGGCTGCCGTCGACGATCGGCTCGCTTCGCCCCGGTCGCATCCGTCTCGGCGGGGATGGTGTCGTTCGGCGCGGCGGACGTCGTCGGGGGCAGCGGATTCCTCTCGGTCTATCTCGTCGGGCTGGCGATCGGGAGCACGCCGTCCCGGTACAGGAGCCAGATGGTCGCGTTCCACGAGGGGATGGCGTTCCTCGCCCAGGTGACGATGTTCGTCGTGCTCGGGCTGCTCGTCTACCCGCACGACCTACCGAAGGTGATGGTGTCGGGCTTCGTGCTCGCATTGGGTCTTGCGTTCGTCGTCAGGCCACTCGCCGTCTTCCTCGCGACGGCATTCAGCTCGTTCACCGGCCGCGAGCGGCTCTTCCTCGGCTGGGCCGGGTCTGCGCGGGGCCGTGCCGATCGTGCTCGGGACATTCGTTCTCTCGGAGAACATTCCCAACGGTGAGACCATCTTCAACGCCGTCTTCTTCGTGGTCCTGGTTTCCGCGCTGATGCAGGGAACGACGATCGAATGGCTCGCGGCCAAACTCGACCTGGTCGATCCGGCACCCGTCTCGTCCCCAAAGCCGCTCAGCGTCGACGAGGAAAGCGAGCTCGACCTCGTGGAATTCACCGTCTCGAGCGACTACGCCATCGCAGGTTCGGCAGTTCGGGAGCTCGGCCTCCCGCGTAACGCGCTCGTTGCGGTCATCTCCCGCGGCGAAACGACGATTCCCCCGCGCGGTAGCACGGTCCTCCAAGCGGGTGACGAGCTCCTCGTGCTGGTTCCGCACGCTTCTCGCCTCGTGTTGGAGGACGTCTTCATGCGCTGGCGCCAGCGCGTGTAACCGGAGGACGAACTGCCCCTTTTGGGGCAGAACGGTCGGAGTGGAGCGCTTGTAAGAGTTGCGTTAGTCGCCTTCAGTCCGTCGGCGGTCGCTGCCGAGAACAGTGGTATGCGCCGCTTGCTCGTCCTGGTGGCTGCGGGTTTCGCCGCGGCTTTCGCATCCGGTCCTGCCGCTGCCGGCACGAGCTCGAGCGTTGCCGCGCTGCAGGTGGCTCTCCGCGCGCACGGTCACTATCCGGCCACCGTAGATGGGGTCGACGGCCCACTGACACGGGCGGGCCTGGCCACGTTCCAGAAGCGGACCGGCCTGCCGGCGAACGGGACACTCGGCCCGGCGACGCGTTCGGCCTTCGGCGCTCTCGGCCGACCGCTCCTCGGACAGCGGGAGCTCGTTGTCGGCGCTGTTGGCTGGGATGTGTCGTCGCTCGAGTTCCGACTCGTCCCGTTCGGGTTGGCTCGGAGCGCCGTCGACGGCCGTTTCACCGCCGAGACGGCAAAGGCACTCGCACGCTTCCAGTCGAAGAAGGGCCTCACCGCGGACGGCATCGCCGGCAAGCGAACGTTCAAGGCGCTCGTCGGTGGCAGCGGTCGAGCTGCGTTCGCACCCCCGGTCAGGGCAGTGCACACCGTGCACGACGGTGACAGCTTCTTCTCCATCGCAGAGCGCTACGGCGTCAGCCCGCTGCTCTTGGCGAAGGAGAACGGAC
Source organism: uncultured Thermoleophilia bacterium (assembly GCA_963776305.1). Classification (GTDB taxonomy): domain Bacteria; phylum Actinomycetota; class Thermoleophilia; order Gaiellales; family Gaiellaceae; genus Gaiella. The sequence continues at coordinate 24,692 of CAVZMA010000002.1, forward strand.
TTGCGCTTGCCGCCGTGATCGTCCCGGGGCAGAAGCTCGCCCTCCCCGCCGGAGCGCAGCGCCGGTGTCGATCTCTTCCGTCGCAGCGGGCTCGGCAACGCGCGACGCGGTGCGAGCCTCGATCGACCACTGGTCGGCGGCCTACGGCGTCGACCCTCAGCTCGCGCGTGCGACCGCCTGGATGGAGTCGGGGTTCCAGGAGAGCGTCGTCTCCAACGTCGGGGCGCTCGGGGTGATGCAGCTGCTCCCGGGAACCTGGCAGTGGGTCGACCAGGTGCTCCTCGGAACGACGACGCCGCGCACCTATGACGGCAACATCCGGGCGGGCGTGCGCTACCTCCGCTGGCTTCTGGACGAGTTCGACGGCAATCGCCGGCTTGCCTTGGCGGGCTACTACCAGGGTGCGCAGGCCGTCCGCGATCGCGGCCTCTTCGACGACACGAAGCAGTACGTGACCGTGATCCTGAAGCTCTACGGCACCGTCTAGGGCGGCGCTCAGGCGAGCTCGGCGACTGCGGTATAGGCGCGACGGGCGGCCTCGTCCACGGGAAGGCCCCAGAAGAGCTCCGGCGTCGAGAAGATCTCGATATCCAGCGCGCCGCTCCAGCCAGCCGCGGTGAGCGCCGCGACCAGCTCCCCGGTTCGCGAGATGCCCTCGCCGGGAAGCACCCGGTCGGTGCGGTCGAGCGACGGCCAGTCGCCGATGTGCACACCCACGATCCGACGCGCATTGCCGGCGATCCACGGCAGCACCGCAGGGTCGTCCCAGAGGTGATAGGCGTCGAACAGGATCCCGATCTCCTCCGGCGAGTCTGCCGCCGCAAGGACGGCGTCCGCGTGGTGGAGCGAGTTGACGAATCCTGTGGATTCGTGTTGCGTCACATGCACGGGCTCGAACCCGATCCTGACGGCAGCCGCCTTTGCCGCGCCCGCGATCGCTCGCAGCCCGTCCACCAGAATCGCCGTGCCTTCCTCTGTCGACCGCGCACCCAGAGGCCCCGCAAGGCAGGCGACGCACTCCGGTGTGTAGCGGGCGAGCCGCGTCACGGAGCCACGAAGAGCATCGATTCGATCGGCAGGGTTCGGTGGCCCTTCCATTCCCGGAATCGCGAGCTGGAGGACAGACGGCACCGACGGAACGCAGACGGAAACACGCAGCCCGTGCGCCTCGAGTAACGCGAGATTCGCATCGTCGTCGTCGGGCAGCTTGAACTCCCACACGCCGATCGCGTCGAACCCTGCAGCGGCGTACGCCTTCACGTCGTCCTCGAACGATGCGCCGACGGTCGAGATCTCCGAGAGGGAGAAGATCACGAGCGTCCTGGAAACTTTGCAAGGAGGCGACGCGCGATCGGCGGGCGAGTCAGCTCCTTGGCGACCAGATAGCCCGAGCCGGCGCCGAGCCCTGGTCCGGGGTGCGTGCTCGCGCCGATGTGCCAGAGGCCGGCCACCGCAGTCTGGTGCCCCGGCGCCTTGGCGAGCGGCCGCCAGAGAAGGTTCTGGTCGAGCGCGCAGGAGCCCGCATAGATATCGCCGCCGACGAGATTCGGGTTCAGCTCCTCGAGGTCGGCCGGTGAGAGGACAACGCGTTTCAGGACCGCGGCGTCGAGGTTCTCGATCGCATCGCCGAGGCGTGCGACGATCCGGTCGGCGTACGCCTCGCGCAGCTCCTCGGTCCACGTGCCGTCACCCGTGTCGAGCTCGCCGGCTGCGTCGCCCTTGACCTTTCCCGCCGGAAGCTCCTGAAGCTGAATCCAGAGCACGGATTTCCCTGCCGGCGCGCGTGAGGCGTCGAGCGCGACGGGCTGGCCGCAGACGATCGTCGCTGCGGCCGGGAGCAAGCCGCGCTCGGCTTCGTTGACGGCGCACGAGACCCCGTCGAGCCCTGACGTCACGTGGACGATGGGGCAGCGCCCGAGCCTGTCGGCATCACTCCCCTTCCAACGCGGAGGCTCGTCGAGCGCGAGGTGGATCTGCATCTCTGCCCGGCCGTAGCGGAAGCGCGCCGCCGCAGCCGTGACGTCGGGCGGGACGTCGGAGCCGCCGAGCAGCCGGCCGTACAGCTGCGTGGGCGTCACGTTGGCGATGACAGCGCGCGTTGCCGCCACGATCTCACCGTCCCCCAGGCGAACGCCGGCGGCGCGTCCGTTCGAGACGAGGATCTGCTCCACCGGGGCCACGAGCCTGACCGTTCCACCCGCATCGGTCACGATTCCGGTCAGCGCGTCGACGAGGCGAACACCGCCGCCGACCGGAACAGGCATCCCGCCGAGTTGCAGCGCGGCGCCGATCACCTGGGTCATGAACCCAGACGTCGCCTGATCCGGGCCGAGGCCGGTGTGCAACACCCACGGGGCGAGGACGCCTCGCGCCGCCTCCGATGCGAACGTCTCCGTGACCCAGTCCCTGGAGCTGACGAGTGTGCTGCCCGCGAACTCGAGCAGCCCACGTCGACCGAGCTTCCGGAAGCCCGTGCGTCCGAGCGAGAGTCCCGCGGAGGACCAGAGCTCCGTCGAGAGGATCCCGAACGCGAGGTCGGCGTTCTCCATGAAGCCCTCGAACTGGCGGTGCCAGGCGCCGCCGTCGCCGGGTGCCAGACGGTCGAACTCCGCGATGTTTCCCTCCAGCGAGCCCGTGATGAACGCAGCGGAGCCGTCAGGGAAGGCCGCGCCGGTGGGGAGGTCCGTGTTGAGATAGGTGACGCCACGCCGATCGAGATCGTCGTGGAGCTCTGCATACGCGGCGGAGCCGGTGAAGAGCGGATGCCACGCGGCGAGCACTTCGTGGGTGAAGCCTGGAAGCGTCAGGTCGTCCGAGGTCCGGATGCAACCGCCGGCGACGTCGTTGCGTTCGAGGATGCAAACGCTCCACCCTGAACGCGCCAGCAATGCCGCTCCGACCAGCGAGTTGATCCCCGAGCCGACGAAAACAGCGTCGTAGGTCGCCATCGCGCGATGCTACAGAATCACCTCCTTCTTGACATGTCACCGCCCCGTGTGCGACCAATAGGGGCATGCTTCTACGAGAAGTCGAGTACGCGCGTCCGGCGACCGTCGAGGAGGCCGTGGCCCTCCTCTCCGAGCACGATGGGGCACGTGCTCTCGCAGGGGGCCAGACGCTCGTCAACGTCATGAAGGCCCGGGCAGCCTCGCCCGATGTTCTCGTCGATCTCGCCGATCTGGACGAGCTTCGCGGGATCTCGTTCTCCGCCGATCAGAGCTCGCTCGAGCTCGGCGCGATGGTGACGAACTCCCAGGTGATCTCGTCCGCCGAGGTCGAGGTTGCTCGGCCGATCCTGGCCGAGGTCGCAGCGACGATCGCCGACGTGCAGATCAGAAACCGCGGCACGATCGGCGGCAACGTCTGCGTCAACGACCCGACGAACCACTACCCGCCGCTCCTCGCCGCGCTCGGGGCGACCTTCACGATCCGCAGCACGAGCGGCGAGCGGACGGTCTCCGCGGACGAGTTCTTCCTCGGCGTCTACATGACGGCCGTCGCAGAGGGCGAGTTGCTGACGCGAATCTCCGTCCCGACCCGGAAGCCGGCGACCGGCGATGGGATGGCGGGGGTCACGCTCGGAGCCCACGGAACCTACGTGGTCAGCGCAGCGGCGACGGTGGGCGCCGACGGGGTGAGAATCGCGCTCGGTTGCGTGTCATCGGTCCCGGAGCGCGCGACCGTGATGGAGGAACGGCTCGCCGGAGGAGACTACTCCGAGGCCGCCGTTCGGGCCGCAGCGGAGGGCCTCGGGGCGACGCTCGATCCGCCGTCCGATGTCCACGCGAGTGCGGACTACCGGCGTCACCTGGCCGAGGTTGCAGCCGTGCGCGCCGTCTTGCAAGCAGCAGCGAGAGCAAAGGGGTGAGCGTGTCGACGACGTCTACGAGCAGGACGATCACCGTCGAGATCAACGGCACGACGTACGAGCGCGACGTCCCCGCGTCGCGCCTGCTCGTGCACTTTCTGCGCGACGACCTCGATCTCACGGGCACGCACATCGGCTGTGACACGGGGAGCTGTGGGGCCTGCACGGTGCAACTCGGCTCCGACGCGGTCAAGAGCTGTTGCATGCTCGCGGTCCAGGCCGACGGTGCCTCGATCACGACCGTCGAAGGCCTTGCAGGAGACGACGGTGACCACACGCCGTTGCAGCGGGCATTCCACGAGCGCCACGCCCTCCAGTGCGGCTACTGCACACCCGGGATGCTGATGAGCGCGACGGCGTTGTTGGAGCAGAACCCGCGTCCGACGGAGCACGAGGTCAAGATCGCCTTGCAGGGCAACATCTGCCGGTGCACGGGGTACTGGAACATCGTCGAGGCGGTCGTCGCCGCAGGCGAGGCAGGCGCATCATGACGGCGATCGAGACCGAGGTCGGCACCCTCCGGAAGGGCGCGGCTGTGGGGCAGAGCACTCCGCGGAAGGAGGACAGGCGTCTGGTCGAGGGCCAGGGCCTGTTCGTCGACGACATCAAGCGGAAGGGAATGGGCTACCTCCACTTCGTTCGCTCCCCGTACGCGCACGCCAGAATCGAGTCGATCGACGTCTCCGCCGCGCTCGAGCTGCCCGGGGTCTTCGGCACGCTGACCGGTGACGAGGTCGCGATCCTGACCGACCCGTTCTTCCAGATCGCCGCACCTCCCGGCGGGCATGTGAAGGACTACGCGCTCGCCGTCGGCAAGGTGCGATATCTCGGTGAGCCCGTCGTGGCCGTGGTCGCCGAGACCCGCGAGCTCGCGCGTGACGCAGCAGAGCTCGTGATGGTCGAGTACGAGCCGCTCGATGTCGTCGTCGACGCCCGGGCCGCTCTCGCGGACGGGGCTCCTGTGTTGCACGAGGAATGCGGCGGCAATCTCTCGTACTCAGGGGTCTGGGAGTGGGGTGACGTCGACGCCGCGTTTGCCGAGGCGGACCACATCGTCAGGATCGGCGAGCTCCACTTCGACCGCTTCAATTCGACACCGCTCGAGTGCGACGGAGCGCTCGTGGAGTACAACCGGGGCACGGGCCAGTGGACGATGTACACGAACAACCAGTTCCCCGGGTTCGCCGCGATCATGATGGGCCCGGCGATGCGCGTCGGCCTCGACAAGCTGCGGATCGTGACGCAGGACATCGGCGGCGGCTTCGGCAACAAGATCACGTCGCACCCGCAGCTCGTCGTGTGCTGTCTCCTGGCGCGCAAACTCAAGCGCGCGATCCAGTGGACCGAATGGCGGACCGAGTTCCACCAGTCGATGTCGCACGGAAACGAGCGCTGGTTCGAAGGTACCGAGGTCGCCGTCAAGGCCGACGGAACCCTGCTCGGCTTCCGCACGAAAGCGATCGACGACGCCGGCGCCTACCTCCGCTACGAACCGCTCGGCGGCGTGATCTGGTCGCAGGTCGCGGCGGGAATGTACAAGTGGCGCCACCTCAGGCTCGAGTTCACGCAGGCGATGACCAACAAGGCGCCGGTGTCGCCGAACCGCGGCTACTCCCGCATGCAGCAACTCTGGTTCACGGAGCGCGTGATCGACATCGTCGCCCACACTCTGGGCTTCGATCCGGTCGAGATCCGCCGCAAGAACTTCGTCCAGCCGGAAGACATGCCATACGAGACCCCGAACGGGTGCGTCTACGACTCGGGTGACTACCCACGTGTGATGGAGATGGCGCTCGAGCTCGTCGGCGCCGACACCATCGAGGAACGGCGCGCCGAAGCGGCGTCACGCGGCAAGCTGCTCGGCCTCGGGATCGGCTCCACTCTCGACTCCGGAACGAACAACTTCGGGCAGTCGCAGCTCATCAACCCGGACCTGCAGTTCTCCGGGAACAACGAGGTCGCGACCGTGAAGCTCGACATCTTCGGCGAGGTCGTCGTCACGCTCGGTACCACCCCGCAGGGCCAGGGGCACGAGACGACGGCCGCGCAGGTGGTGGCGGACATTCTCTGTTGCGACGTCGACACCGTGCACGTGCGCTCGGGGCATGACAGCTACTGGAACTCTCACGCGGGGTTCTCGGGGACCTACGCCAGCCAGTTCGCCGTCACGGGCCTCAGCGCCGTCAAGGGTGCGGCCGACATGCTGGCCGGCCAGATGGTGAAGCTCGCCTCGATGGTGTTCCAGTGCCCCGAGGAGGCGATCGAGCTCGCGGACGGCTTCGCCCGGATCAAGGAGAACCCGGAGGCAGCGCTGCCGTTCATGGCGCTCGGCGCGATCCCGAACGCGAACAATGCTGGCTTTCCCGAGGATCCGCCGACGATGAACTGCCGGTACGTCTACCGGCCGCCCTTCGACGTGCCCGACAAGGAGCGGAAGTTCGGCAACCTGACGTTGACCTACTCGACGCAGATCCATGCCTGCGTGGTCGAGATCGATCCGGAGACCGGCGTCACCGAGGTCGTCGACTACGCGGCTGTCGACGACTGCGGCGTGCGGATCAACCCCCAGATCGTCGAAGGCCAGGTGATGGGCGCGACGGCGCACGCGATCGGAGCGGCGCTCTGGGAGTCGTTCGTCTACGACGAGGACGGCAACCTGCTGACGCCGAACTTCTACGATTACCACGTGCCGCACGCGCTCGACATGCCACCGCTCAAGACGGGGGCGATCGAGTCGCCATCACCCTTCACGCCGCTCGGAACGAAGGGCATGGGTGAAGGTGGCGGCGGTGGCATCCACTGCATCTGCGCCGGCATCCAGGACGCGCTCCGCGCCGCCGGCGGCGGCATCGTGACCGACAGCCACAACCCCTACCACCGCGTCTGGGAGCTGCTTCAGCACCCGGAGCGGTCGAGAGAGACAGTCGAGGTGACTTCCCGATGATCGTGAACGGAACGAAGGAGCTGGAGGCGTCGCGGGAGGTGGTCTGGAGCGTGATCAACGATCCGGCTCAGATGGCGAGTTTGATGCCGGGGGTTGAGAGTTTCGAGATCGTCGACGATCGTCATTGGAACGCGAAGGTGAAGGTGCCGTTGGGGTTGGGTGGGTTGAAGATGACGATGAATTTCGAGAAGCTGGAGGAGCGTCCGCCGGAGTTCGCGTCGATGAACGCGAAGGGGAAGGGTGTGGGCGCGATGATGAACATGACGACGTCGTTCACGCTCACAGGCGAGGGCGACCACACCTCGATGGACTGGTCGGCGGATGTGAAGATCGCGGGGCCGGTCGGCTCGATGGGCCAGCGGGTGTTGCAGCCGATCATCAACCAGCAGGTCGGGAACGTCCTCTCGGCACTCGAGCAGAAGGTCGCAGAGGCGAGAGCGGCGGCCGGCTGAGCAGGTTCTCGGTGACATGTCACGAGCGGCGGAACCTGCTAGCGTCCTCTGACATGTCACTCCCCGTCGGATAAGGAGGCTGACCGTGGCGGTTTCGTTCCGGATCGGCGTCATGCAGCTCACGATGGAGCCGCTCGACGAGATGCTCGCGTCGGCCCGCGCGATGGACGAGGCCGGGATGGACACGGTCTGGCTCGCCGAGGCGTACCCGTGGTGGCGGAAGCACCAGATGGAGGCGCGCGGATCGACGGTCGTGTCGGCGTTGATGGCGCGCGAGACGACGAACCTGACGATCGGCTGGGGCATCATCTCGCCGTACACCCGTCACCCCGTCCAGGTCGCCATGGATGCGCGGGTCGTGCAGGAGGCGGCCGGCCCGGGGCGCTTCATCGTCGGCTTCGGCACGTCGAAGATCTTCCTCAACAACACGAAGCAGGGCGGCCCACCGAAGGTCACGAAGCCCCTCGCTCACATGCGCGACTCGGTCGAGATCGTTCGAGGCATCCTCGGCGGCGAGCGCTTCGAGTACGACGGCAAGGTCTTCTCGGCCGACATCCCGGCTCTTTCGGATGAGGCCCACGCGCCGAACTGGAGCGTGCCCGTGTACGTGGCCGGCACCGCCCCGATGATGCAGCAGATCGGCGGCGAGATCGGCGACGGGCTCCTCACGCCCTCGATCACGACGCCCGACTACGTGCGCTACACGGCGGGGAACATCCGGGAGGGCGCCGCCAAGTCCGGCCGGCCGGCGGAGGACGTCGACCTGGGTTGTACGATTCTCGCCTCGATCCATGCAACCGACCGCGATGCCGGGCGTGACGGCGCCCGCGAGATCGGTGGCATGTACCTCGCCAACAAGGTCCAGAACATCCAGGGGTCGGCCGACGTGCTGCTCGAGTCGGCCGGGATCGAGCAGGAGGAGATCGTTCCCGTCGCAGAGGCAATGGAGAGCGGTGGCCGCCTGGCCGCCAAGGCGAAGGTCACCGATGCCTTGCTCGACAAGTGCAAGCCGATCGCCGGTACGCCCTCCGACTGCATCGAGGCGATCGAGGAGTACCGCGACGCCGGCTGCACGCACATCATGCTCGAGCTCTGGGGCGAGAACAGGCTGGAGCAGATCCGTCTCTTCGGCGAGAAGGTCCTGCCTCACTTCCGCGACTGATGTCTGCTGCCGTGACCATCAACGAGGAGCGGCTCGTCGAGACCGCCGGCCGCATGATCGACGTCTGGAGCTTCACGGGCGACGAGCAGGGCATGGCCGAGTTGATGGTGGAGCTCTACGAGGCCCTCGGCCTTCACGTCCAGTGGCAGCAGGTCGAAGAGGGGCGCGCCAATGCCCTGGGAATCTGGAACGGCTCCGGCGGCGGCAAGACGCTCATGTTCAACGGGCACATGGACACGTCCTACTCGGGCCAGGAGGAATGGCTCCGGAATGTGCCAGGCTTCCAGCCGCAGCATTTCGTCGAGGACGGACGCCTCTACGGTCTCGGGATCTCGAACATGAAAGGGGCGCTCGCGTGCTACGTCGAGGCGGTCCACGCGCTCCAGGATGCCGGCGTTCGGCTCCGAGGTGACGTCATGGTCGCCGCGGTGTGCGGGGAGATCGAGAAGACCCAGTACGGCGACAACGTCGGCGCCCAGTACCGCGGCTACGCCGCCGGCTCTCGCTACCTCGTCACCCACGGAGGCGTCGCCGACATGTGCCTGCTCGGGTGAACCGACCGAGGGAAAGGTGGTGCTCGGTCACTTCGGTGCGCTGTGGCTACGGATTCGCGTGCACGGCAACTTCATCCACACGGCATTCAGCGAGGGGAAGCGCGACCAGAACGCGATCCTGCGGCAGCACGACGTGCTCGGCGCGGTGCGCGATTGGATCCCCTCGTGGGAGGAGGATCCGACGAACAGCTACCGCGGCGCGAAGGCGATCGTCAACGTCGGCGCGATCGACGGCGGGTTCGGCTGGCGCGTCTCGCGGACACCGCATCACGCCGATCTGTTTCTCGACGTCAGGGTGCCGCCGACGAAGCCCATGGGTGTCGCCCGTCGCGAGGTTCTCGACATGGTGCGGGAGCTCGGCGAGCGCTTCCCCGAGTACGGGATCGAGGGCGAGGTCTACGTCACGGCGCCCGGCGCCGAGATCGACGAGGAGCACGAGCTCGTCGCGGCGATCGACGAGGCCCACGAGCAGGTCTTCGGGGCGATCCCCGAGCGCGATGTGACGCGGTGGTTCTCGGATGCTTCGGCCTTGACGCGCTACGGCATCCCGACCGTCAACTACGGGACGTCGACGGGCCTGATGGACGTCGACAAGGGGGAGAACCTCGAGATCGACGGCCTCGTCCGGACGGCGGAGACGTATGCGCGCGTGGCAATGCGGGTCTGCGGTGTGGCGTGAGCTGTTCGCAGTTCCGGGGATGTTTGCAGCGACCGGGAAGGTGGTGAGCGGGTGAAGCTCGTGACGTTCGGCGAGGGATCGGGTCGTGTCGGAGTGCTCGAAGGCGAGGAGATCACGGTCCTCGACGTGCCGACGATGCGGGAGTACTTCGAGCGCGGCGGGGCCGACGAGACGGGCGAAACGGTCGCGTTGGCCGACACGCGGCTTCGGGCCCCGATCATCCCGAAGAAGTTCTTCCATACGGCAGGGAACTTCCGCGAGCACAAGACGGAGTCGGAGAACGTCAACTGGTCGCACGACATTGCGCCGTGGATCAACTTCTTCCAGAACGTCGATGCGATCATCGGTCCCGACGAGCCTGTCATCTACCCCGAGCACCTCACGGAGGAGCTCGACTACGAGCTCGAGCTCGCGGTCGTGCTGCGCAAGTCGGGCACGTGGTTCACGCCGGAGGAGGCCGAGCCGACTACATCGGCGGCTACGTGATCTTCAACGACCTCACCGCGCGTGACATCCAGCGTGGCGAGATGCGTTCCGGTGTCTTCTCCTTTTGCAAGGCGATCGACACGTTCTGCCCGCTCGGGCCGTGGATCGTCACCCCCGACGAGGTACCTGACCCGCGTGACCTGCACATGGAGCTGCGCGTCAACGGTGAGGTGCGGCAGGAGTCGCACTCCGGAAACATGTCCGTGACGATCCCCGAGATCCTCTCCAACTTCTCCGGGCTGGGCTACTCCGCAGGCGACGTCCTCTCGACGGGCACCGTCGCCGGTGTCGCAGGATTCAAGTCACCCGAGGAGCGGGCGCTGCTCTATCTCAAGCCGGGCGACGTGATCGAGGCCGAGATCGAGCGGATCGGCGTTCTCCGCAATCCCATCATCAGCTGGCAGGACGGGCACGGAGCGCCGCCACTCCCACGCGTGCGCCCGTGGGGAGAGGACGTGTGAACGTGGGTGGCCACGTGTCATGAGCTGGCCGGTCGACAGCGCCAGGTTGGACAGAGTCAGAGCGATGATGCGCGAGCGTGGGCTCGAGGCGCTCGTCGTCCGCGCGCCGGACAACGTGCTCTACTTGACCAACTTCTGGGGAATGAAGGGGTACGACGCCGTCGTCTTCCCGGTCGAAGGCGAACCGGCGCTCATCTGCCTCGAGCCGTCGCGGGACGACGCCGAACGGATGGCGTGGACGGCCGATGTCCGCTTCTTCCCGGGGTACGATCCACGCGATCCGCGGCCACCGTCGTTGCGGGCCCTCGAGGTCGCAGCCGCGCTTGCCGAGCAGTACGAGTCGGTCGGGATCGAGCTTTCCCTCGGCACGCAGGCAACGGACAGGATGGTCGGCGAGCCGACCACCTTCCCGAAAGCCTGGTTCGACGCGTTCCCGCATGCCCAGGACGCGACGCCGCTCCTCAGCGAGGCCCGGGCGGTGAAGACCGCGCAGGAGGTCGAGCGGATGCGGCTCGCGAATGACATCGCGGCGGCAGCGATGGAGCACGTCCAGGGGGTGCTCCGGCCCGGGATGACCGAGGCGCAGGCTGCCGCCGAATGGCAGGGGTTCGTCCATGGCGAAGGCACGGGCTGGGCGGGCAAGGTCGAGCTGGCCCTCGGGTTCTCGCTCGTCTGGTCAGGAGACGGCATCCGGACGTTCACGGCGACGGGCAGCAGACCCATCGTCGAGGACGAGCCGACGCTCTTCGAGATCTGGGTGTGCGCCGACGGCTACTGGTGCGATCACACCAAGAACCTCGTCCCCGGGGAGCTCGCGGACCGGTATCGCGAGCTCGAGGCCGGGTTGGTCGGGGTCTACGACGACGCGATCGCGTTCTGCGTTCCGGGCGCGCCGCTGCCGGAGCTGGACCGACGCGATGCGCGAGGGGATCGCGGCGCTCGGGTTCCCCGGTCAACCGTCGCATCCGATCCTGCACGGGATCGGCGCTCGGGCGCACGAGCCGCCGTACGCCCATCAGGCGGGCGGCGGCACCGTGCTCGAGGGCATGGTTCTTGCACTTGAACCAGGATGCTACTGGGAGGGTGGTGGCGGGTTGCGCGTCGAGGACAATTTCCTGATCACCGCAGAAGGCGCGGAGAAGCTCTCAGGGTTCCCGGACGGGATCGTGCAGGCATGATCGATCGGTCGCAGGTCTGGACGGGCGATCTCAACGCGAAGGCGCTCGATCCGCAGCCCGGCGGGATCGTCGGCCTCTACGACACGACGCTCCGCGACGGTGAGCAATCGGTCGGCGTCGTGCTCTCGCCCGAGGACAAGCTCGAGATCGCCCGCGCTCTCGACGCCGCCGGCATCGACCGCATCGAAGCAGGGTTCCCCCGTGTCTCCGCGGACGACTGGCGCGCGGTCGAGCTCGTCGTCGCCGCGGGCCTCCGGGCCGAGGTCTGGGGCTTCTCGCGCGCAGTGCAGGCCGACGTCGAGGCGCTCGTCGAGCTCGGCGTGCCGGCCTCGGTGATCGAGAGCCCGATCTCCGATGCGAAGCTCGCCGCCCTCGGAGTGTCGCGCGAGAAGATGCTCGAGCGGATCAGGAGCGCCGTCTCGTTCGCCACGGCCGCCGGGATCAAGGTGGCGTTCTTCGGGGTCGACTCGTCCCGCGCGGATCTCGACTTCTACCGTCGTGCCTACGAAGGCGCCGTCGAAGCCGGAGCGGCGGAAGTCGTCGTCGTCGACACGATCGGCATCGCAACGCCCGAGGCTGCGGCGTACCTCGTCGGACAGACCGTTGACTGGCTGGGAGGCGAGATCCCCGTTCACTGGCACGGCCATGACGACTTCGGTCTCGGCACGGCCGCCGCTGTCGCCGCCGTTCAGGCCGGTGCGACGTGGGTGCAGGGGACGATCAACGGCATGGGGGAGCGGGCCGGCAATGCAGACCTGATCGAGGTCGCGCTCGCGCTCGAGGCGCTGTACGGGATTCCCACCCGACTCGACCTGACGCAGGCCCGGGCGCTTTCGCGGCTCGTCCAGGAGCGAGCCGGGACGCCCCTCCCGTCCTGGAAGGCGGTGACCGGCGATGCGCTCTTCACGCGAGAGTCCGGAGCCGTCGCCGCACAGTTCCACGATCCTCCGGCGATCGAGCCGTATTCGTCCGAGCTCGTCGGCGCCACCCGGGGCATCGTGCTCGGCAAGAAGAGCGGCATCGACTCGATCCGGATCGCGGCGGAGCGACTCGGGCTCGATGTTCCGGAGGAGCGCCGACCCGAGCTGCTGGCGGCGGTCAAGGACCTCGGTGTGAGCACGGGGCGGCTCGTCACCGACGAGGAGTTCGCCGCGCTCGTCGCCGCCGAAAGGCCGTAGGCACGGTCGTTTCGGTTGACTGTCATGTCACGGGAATGGGATACTCGCCCGATGCTCATGACATGTCACGGAGCCGGCGCCGCGTGATCGAACGGGTGTGCGTGATCGGCGGCGGCGTTATCGGGAGCCTGTTCGCAGGTCATCTGGCTCAGGTTGCGGAGGTGAGCGTGTTGACCCGCCGGCGTGACCACGCCGAGGCGCTGAACGCGCGCGGTCTGCGGGTGAGCGGTCGGAGCGACGTGCACGCGAACGTGATCGCGTCAACGAATCCCGCCGAGCTGCCACCGTTCGATCTCGGGATCATCGCGACCAAGGCACCCGGGCTCGAAGAGGCAGCAGCGGCGCTCGAGGGGCACTTCCCGGGCGCCACGATCATGACGACCCTCAACGGCCTCGGGGCCGAGGAGATCGTCCGTGCACACGGCAGCTGGCCGATCATCTCCGCCGTCACGTTCATGAGCGGCACCAGGCACGACGACACGCACGTCGAGTACATCCTCGATACGGAGACCTGGCTCGGGCCCTACGAGGACACACCGTACGAGTCCGTCGAGGAGGTCGCGGCGCTGATCGAGGCAGCCGGCCTGAAAGTGGAGGCGCTGCCGGACCTGCGACCGGCCCAGTGGTCGAAGCTGATCTTCAACGCGACGGTCAACTCGGTGGCGGCGCTGACCGGGCTACCGCACGATGAGCATTTCGCGGCAGAGTCGGAGCCCACAGACCTTGGCTATCTCGTCCACGATCTCATCGACGAGGGCAAGGCGGTTGCCGTCGCAGCCGGGATCGAGCTGCACGACGACCCGTGGGAGATGAACGTCCACGCGACGCGGCGTGGCTCGGCCCACTATCCATCGATGCTCGAAGACGTCGAAGCACACAGGCCGACAGAGATCGACCTCATCACCGGAGCGCTGGTGCGCGAGGCAGGGCGTCACGGGGTCGACGTTCCGCTCCATACAGCGCTGTACCGGCTCGTCAAGGCAAAGGAGGACTCGTGGTCGTGATCCCGCTGCACGAAAAGCACACAGTCAACCCGTACCCAGGAGGGCGCAATGACCCGTAGGAAACTCGCGGCACTGCTCGTGCCGCTTGCGGCAATCGCGGCACTTGCCGTCATGGCTGCCGGCTCGGCAGCCGCTGCTACCAGCCCGATCGTGATCGGCTGGGCGTTCGACTCGAAGGGCGCGATGGCGCCGTTCGACGGCCCGGCACTCGCCGCCGCGCAGATCCGTGTCAACCAGGTGAATGCCCGAGGCGGCGTCGGCGGGCGACCGCTCAAGATCATCACCGTGTGACACCCAGGGCAACAAGCCCGCGATCGCCAAGGCATGCGCAGTGAAGCTGATCAGCCAGAAGGCCGACATCATCTTCACCACGTGCGACGTCGACTATGCGGCACCGGTCGTGCAGACGGCGATCAACGCAGGCAAGCTCGCCGTTGCGCCGTGCATCGGCACCGACCAGATGGGACCGAAGCGGTTCGGCCCCAAGGGTCAGCTCGCGTTCTCGTTCGGCAACGTCGCACAAGACGAGGGCTCGGCGATGGCGCAGTACGCGTACGCCAAGGGGTGGCGGACCGCGGCCCTCGCGACCGATACCGTGATCGTCTACTTCAAGGACGTCATCAAGGCGTTCAAGGCACGGTTCACGCAACTCGGCGGCAAGATCGTGGCCGAGGAGACCTACCAGTCGCTCGGCAGCACGAGTCAGCCACCGGTGATCACGAAGCTCAACAGTGCGAAGGCCGACGTCATCGTGACTGCGACCGCCGGAGCGTTCGGCGCTCTCCCGCAGATCCTCGCGGGGCTCCGCTCGCTCGACAACCGACGCCGATGCTCAACTCGTGGGCCGGTGACGGCACCTACTGGGTCACCAAGGATCCGGCAGGTGACGAACTACTACT
>CAVZMA010000003.1:0-77402 GCA_963776305.1 uncultured Thermoleophilia bacterium
TTCGTGTCCGCGCCCGAATCAGTCGATCTCGACCTCGCTCCCGAACGCGCGACGCTCGAGATCCTGTGGCAGCAGGACGTCAGCGCGACCGTGCTCACGCGCCGCCGACGGCTCGCTTTCGGCCGGCGGGCTGCAGATCGGGATCCCCGCGGTCTCGGACCCTGGCGCTCGGACAGGGCGCGACCGCGCGGCGGGTTGGCCTCGCAGAGCTGATCGGGCTCGCGGCCGCGCCGCCGCCCGAGCTCGAGCTCGGCGGCTCGGCACGGGCGACCTTCGCGGTGCTCGACTGGCCTCGCGGTCGGTGACGGAAGGCCTCCTGCACCCGCAGCTCCAGCACGGTGGTCGCACGTGGCTCGCCTACTGGGGCGCGACGATCGACGAGTCGGTGCAGGAGGCGCTCGACGCGATCGCCGCTGCACCCCCGGCCGTCTGCGCCGACGCGTTCGACGGCGACCCCGACGCGCTCGTTCACGACCTCTACGCCTGTGCCGTCGACCAGATCGCCCGCGACCGATTGGCGGCCGCCGGCGTGCGACTCGGCAACCGGGCGATGCGGACCGGCCGAGCGCACCCGAGTCCGTTCCTCGACGGGCTCACCTCGGTCGATCCCGAGCTGCCCGCCCCACGCCGGCCTCGGCGCGCTCGAGCGACGACTCGACCGACTGGGTCGATCGCGGCCTCGAGCGACGCTCGAGCGCGCCGTGGCTCCTCAGCCTGCGGCTCGACGAGCGTGAGCACCGAGCCGGACCGAGGGCGACTCCGCGCCGGTCGTGCTCGAGCTCTGGCTCCAGGCGGCCGACGACCCGACACTCGCCCTCCCCGACCTCCGTGCCTGCACGACGGAGGCGACGCGTGTTCGGCTTCCTCCGCTCGGCCGACCCGCGGATCGCCGTGCACCGGCAGCTCGGCCTGATCGAGCCGGTTCTCGCGGCGGGCGGGCTCGCCTTCGACCCGGTCGCGCCGACGACGATCGAGCTGAGCGACGACGACGTGCGGTTCGTCCTCCGCACGGCGATCCCGCGGCTCGAGGAGCTCGGGGTGCCCGTGCTGCTGCCGCGGAACTGGGTCAGCTCCGCGTCCAGCCGGCTCCGGGTCAACCTCACCGCCACGAGCGTCGCCGCCCGCTCGAGCGGCCTGCTCACGACCGACTCGCTCGCGCGGTTCGACTGGAAGCTCGCGATCGGCGACACGACCCTCACCGAGGAGGAGCTGCAACGAGCTCGCGGCCGCGAAGGAGCCGCTGATCCGGATCCAGGGCCGCTGGCACGCGCTGCGCCGCTCCGAGGTCGAGCGGGCGCTGCTGTTCCTCGATCGTCGGCGCGAGGGCTCCGTCGTCGACCTCGTCCGCGCCGTCTCGGGGGTCGAGCGTCGAGGACGCGGGCTCGAGCTCGGCGAGGTCACGCTCGACGACGCCCTCGGGGCACTGCTCGCCGGCGGCGACGAGCGCCGCTTCGAGCCGCTCGGCACGCCCGTCGACGATGACGCATGCCGCTGTTCCCGTTCCAGGAGCGCGGGCACGGCTGGCTGCGGCTCCTCGGCGACCTCGGGATCGGCGCGATCCTCGCCGACGACATGGGGCTCGGCAAGACCGTGCAGGCGATCGCGATGCTGACCTCCGAGCGGGAGCAGTTCGGCGCCGACGCGTTCGGGCCCACACTCGTCGTCTGCCCGATGAGCGTCACCCGCCAGTGGGCGCCGCGAGATCGAGCGGTTCGCGCCCGTCGCTCCGCGTCCACCTGCACCACGGCGGCGAGCGGCTGAGCGGCGACGAGCTCGCGCGCGTCGCCCGCGCGAGCGACGTCGTCATCACCTCGTACGACATCGCCACCCGCGACATCGACACGCTCGCCACGGTCGCCTGGGACCGGCTCCTGCTCGACGAGGCGCAGGACGTCAAGAACCCGGCGACGAAGCGCGCCCGCGCCCTCCGCCGGCTCGAACGCGCGTCGCACGCTCGCGATGACCGGCACGCCGATCGAGAACCGGCTCGACGAGCTCTGGGCGATCATGGACATCGTCAACCCGGGCCTGCTCGGCTCGCGCGAGCGGTTCCAGCGCACGTTCGCGCGGCCGATCGAGGCGAGCGGCGACACCCGCGCGCTCGAGCGGCTGCGGGCGATGGTGCAGCCGTTCATCCTGCGACGGCCGAAGGACAGCCCCGAGGTCGAGCTCGAGCTGCCCGACGATCACCGTCACGAAGGAGTACTGCCGGCTCACGCTCGAGCAGGCGAGCCTCTACCGGGCGACCGTCGACCGCTGGATGCCGCGGATCGAGGAGCACGAGCGCAGCTTCGGACGCCGCGGCGCCGTGCTCGCGATGCTCAGCCAGCTGAAGCAGGTGTGCAACCACCCGGAGATGCTGCTCGCGACCGGCCGGCCGCTCGACGGGCCGCTCGGGCAAGCTCGAGCGCCTGGTCGAGCTGCTCGAGGCGATGCCGGCCGACGACAAGGCGCTCGTCTTCACGCAGTACCCCGGGTTCGACCGGCTCGTGCCCCACCTGCACGAGCGCCTCGGCCGCGAGATCGGCTTCTTCCACGGCGGCCTGCCGGCCCGGCAGCGCGACGAGCTCGTCGCGTCGTTCACGGCGCCGCGACGGCCCGTCGGTGCTCGTGATCTCGATCCGCGCCGGCGGCCGTGGGCTCAACCTCCCCGCCGCCAACCACGTCTTCCACTTCGACCGCTGGTGGAACCCCGCCGTCGAGCAGCAGGCGACCGACCGCGCGTACCGCTTCGGCCAGCACAAGGACGTCTTCGTCCACAGCCTCATCTGCACGGCGACGCTCGAGGAGCGGATCGACGAGCTGCTCGACTCGAAGCGCGAGCTCGCGGAGAAGGTCGTCGCGGGCCGCGCCGACGACTGGCTCGGCGAGCTCGACCTCGACGCGATCCGCGCCGCCGTCGCGCTGTCGCCGACGCCGCGGTCGAGGAGGCCGCATGACACGCTGCTGAACGAGGGACGCCCCGTCTTCGTCTCGGGACGACGGCGATCGGATCGGGCGCGGGCCGTGGGCGCGCTGGCTCGCGACGTCGGTCGTGCCCCGACGAGAGCTCACCGCGTGCCGAGCGCGGCCGGATCCTCGCCCGCACCGGGCCACGTCCACAGCGTCTCGATCGTCGCGGGGCGAAGATCACGGCGCGGGTGATCGGCTCGGCGGGCGCCGAGTACCGGGTCGGGCTCGCGGCCGATCCGGTCGCGCCACGCGTCTGGGCGGCCGTCGTCGGCTCGCCGCGAGGCCGCGCGCTCTTCGAGGCCGCCGCTGCCGGACGCGAGCAGTCGCTTCAGCTCGAGCACGTGATGACCGTCGACTGGGACGAGCCGCTGATCCCGCCGGGCCAGGTCGGTCCGCCGCTCGTGCACGTGCCCCGACGCCGACCGCGGCGGCGCGCTGCAAGCACGTGATCGCGCTCGCGTACGTCGTCGCCGACGCGATCGACGAGCGATCCCGTCGGTGCTGCTCGAGTGGCGCGGCTGCACGATCGAGGAGCCGACGGTGACGGAGCCGACGCCGGCTCCCGCAGCGCCCGGCCGGCGATCCGTGGGCGCCGGGACAGCTGCCCGCCCTCGGCGCGCCGCGCGCGCTTCCCGTCGGCTCGGTGCTGAAGCGCCTCGGTGCGAGCGGGCTCGTCGTCGACGGCGTCGATCTCCGCGACGCCCTCGAGCCGGCATACGCGGCGTTCGCCGGGTCGAACGGCGTCGATGAGGCCTGCACGGGACCGCAGGTGGGGCGGCCGGAGCGCCCCTCACCCACCTGTCCTGCTCGTCCGGCCTACGCGAAGACGAGCGCAGCCGGCGTCGTCGTCGTCGAGGAGGACGACGACGGTCCTGCCGGCCGGAGGTGCGCACCCGGAGGCAGGGCCGAAGCCCAGCCCGCGGCCACCCGGCCCGCCGTGACCGCCGGGGCCGCCGTGATGGCCCATCCCGCCGGCACCGAAGCCGGGGAAGGTGGCGGCGTCGATCTTCGCCTTCAGCTCGGTCGCGTACTTCTCGGTGATGTTGCCCTGCCGCGAGCGCCTCATCGACCCGGGCCTTGGCCTGCGCCTTCTGCGCGTCGCTGTAGGCGGCGTTCAGCTTCGCCTCCGTCGTGCCGAGCTCCTTGGCGACGCCCGCAGCCGTCGCGAGCCTCATCGCGGGCCGGCATCCCGTCGGCCAGTGCGTCCTTCAGCGTCTCCGCCTCGGCGGCCGTGATCTCGTCGGCCGCGAGCGCCGCGTCGATGCGGGCGGTCGCGGCGGCCGTGATCGCCGCGTTGAGCTTCGCGGTCGTCGTGCCGAGGCTCTTCGCCACCGCGGCGTCGAAGCTCGACCGGGCCGTGATCCGGGCAGCCTCCTGCTTCAGGTCGCTGCCGCCCGTCGTCGCCGCGATCGCCGTGCCGACGCCCACCATCAGGGCGAGTGCCGTCACCGTCGCGAGCAGCATGCGTACCTTCGTGAGTCTCATCGTTCCGTCTCCTTTCGGGAGATTTCGAGGTGAGACCATCGAAGCGCCGCGCGCCTGGGAGCAGCCTGTGGCCGACGTAGGAGGTTCGTGTGAGAAGTCCGAGCCCGCGCGCGTAGCGCCAGCCAGGCAGGATGTTGACGGCGCGGGCGGCGACGATCAGCACGGTCACCGCGGCGATCAGCGACTCGATGCCCATGAACAGCTTCGCGCGGTGCGTCAGCGGCATCGCGTCGGTGGGGCTGAACGCGATCGAGTTGGTCACGGCGACGTAGAGGTAGTCCTTCAGCGCCGGCGCCCAGCCCGGTGCCGGCGAGCTGCGGGTTCTCGTCCTGGGGGAACTGGAAGTCCGGCGCGTGGCGGCGCTCGCGCGAGCGCGCGCGCGACCGGGCCGCCGCAGTCGAGCTCCCAGAAGACGAGCGAGAACGTGATCACGTTGACGACCAGGACGACAGCGGCGCTCGCGAGCAGTTGCGCGCCGGTCAGGTCGTCGTGCCCCCGAGACGAGCGAGCCGAGCACGAGGCCGATGCCGACGAGGTTCGCGGTCGCGAGCAGCCCGAGCAGCGTCGACGGCGCGCCTTGCGTCGATGTTCGCTGCTCACGCCCGAATCGGCCGAGACCGAGCAGGAAGACGACCGCGAGCAGCGACGGCCGGCACGCGCGAGCACGAGCCACACCCACCAGTCGTCGTCGCGAGACAGAGCTGCCAGCCGTGCCACGCGCTGGTCGCGGCGAGCAGCACGTCGACGACGACGGCGACAGAAGACGAACGGCGCCGCCTCGCGCCGCGCGTCGCGCTGGGCATGCTCGAACCGGATCGTCACTGCATCGCTGACCGTTCGCCGCGGAGACGCCGCACACCTACGACCGGCGCCCGCGCAACGCGGCGGCCGACGCTCAGTTCGTCGCTCGACGCCGCCCAGATGTTGACGGCAGCTCTCGGGCGCGATCCGGTCGATCTCGCCGAGCTCGTCGTGGGTGAACACGAGGTTGTCGAGCGCGCCGAGATTCTGCTCGAGCTGCTCGACGCTGCTCGCACCGATCAGCGTCGACGTGACGCGGGCGTCGCGCAGCGTCCAGGCGAGCGCCATCTGGGCGAGCGACTGACCGCGCCCGGCGGCGATCGCGTTGCAGCGCCCTGCACCTTCGCGAGCGCCTCGTCGGTGAGCGTGCTCGGGGCGAGCGACTCGTTGCGGCTCGCCCTCGACCCCTCCGGAATCCCGTTCAGGTAGCGGTCGGTGAGCACGCCCTGCGCGAGCGGCGAGAACGTGATGCAGCCGACGCCGAGCTCGCCGAGCGCGTCGACCAGATCCGGCTCGATCCACCGGTTCAGCAGCGAGTACGACGGCTGGTGGATCAGGAGCGGCGTCCCGAGCTCGCGCAGGATCGCGGCTGCCTCGCGCGTCTTCTCGGCCGAGTACGACGAGATCCCGACGTACAGCGCCTTGCCCTGCCGGACGGCACTGTCGAGCGCTCCCATCGTCTCCTCGAGCGGCGTGCCGTCGTCGAACCGATGCGAGTAGAAGATGTCGACGTAGTCGAGCCCCATCCGCGCAGGCTCTGGTCGAGGCTCGCGAGGAGGTACTTGCGCGAGCCGCCGTCGCCGTACGGCCCGGGCCACATGTCGTAGCCGGCCTTCGTCGAGATGACCAGCTCGTCGCGGTACGGGCCGAGATCCTCGCGCAGAACCGCGCCGAAGTTCTCCTCCGCCGAGCCGTACGGCGGGCCGTAGTTGTTCGCGAGATCGAAGTGCGTGACGCCGAGATCGAAGGCGCGCCGGACGATCGCGCGGCCCGTCTCGAGCGGGCGGACGCCGCCGAAGTTGTGCCAGAGCCCGAGGGAGATCGCCGGCAGCAGCAGGCCGCTCGCGCCGCAGCGGTTGTAGCGCATCTGGTCGTAGCGGTCGTCGGCAGGCAACGTAGGTCATCGGATCGATCCTCTCTCGAGTCGGCGGATTCCTCGAACCTAGCCGAACCCGCAACGGCGCGTCTCGACGCGTAGGATCGACCGCATGGAGGAGCGCCCACTCGGCGGCAGCGGCGTCTCGATCACGCGGGTCATCCTCGGCTGCGGGAACTTCGGCGGGATCGGCTCGTCGCCGGCGTTCTTCGGCCAGGGAACCTCGAAGGACGACGCGTTTCGCCTGCATGGACACCGCCTGGGACGCGGGGATCACGACCTTCGACACCGCCGACGCCTACGGCGGCGGCCGCAGCGAGACCTTCATCGGCGAGTGGCTCGCGACGAAGGACGCCGACGTCCGCGACCGGATCGTGATCGCGACGAAGACGTTCAACCCGATGGACGACGGCGACGACCACGGTCTCGGCCGGGCCCGGATCCGCCGCCAGATCGAGTCGAGCCTGCGAACGCCTCGGGGTCGAGCAGGGTCGGTCTCTATCTCGCGCACGACTTCGACCCGGACACGCCGCAGGAGGAGACGCTGCAGGCGTTCGACGACCTCGTCGCAGTCGGGCAAGGTCGGCGCGGTCGGCGCCTCGAACTTCAGCGGCGAGCAACTCGCGGAGGCGCTCGAGCTCTCGGAGCTCGAAGGGCTGCCTCGCTACGAGTGGGTGCAGAACGGCTTCTCGCTCCTCGATCAGGGCGATCGCGAAGACGTGTCTTCCCGTCTGCCGCGAGCACGGGCTCGGCTACACGCCGTTCAGCCCGCTCGCCGGCGGCTGGCTGACCGGCAAGTACCGGCGCGACGAAGCACCTCCCGCCGGATCGCGGATGACGCTCCGACCCGAGCCGTACGCGGGATACTCGTCCGATCGCGTCTTCGACGCGCTCGAACGGCTCGAGGCCGAGGCCACGACGCGAGGCGTATCGATGGCGGGCCTGGCGCTCGCTGGCTCCTCGCCGTCGACGAGGTGACGGGCATCGTCGTCGGCCCGGGCCGCGCAGATCATCTGGCACCGGCTCTCGAGGCGCTGTCGATCTCCCTGACGACCGACCGAGCGCGACTCACTGACGGAGGTCTTCTCATGAGCGTCCTCGTCCTCTCCGAGCACGACGTGCGCGAGCTGCTCGACATGGAGTCGTGCATCGCAGCGATGGAGGACGTGCTCGCGCGGCTCGCGCGCGACGAGCTGACCAATCCGCTGCGCACGGTGATGCGCCCGCCGGGACCGGCCCTGGGATGGGGCTGATGCCCGCCTACGCGGGCGGCGCGACGCCCGTCTTCTCGCTCAAGGAGATCGTGGTCGCGCCGGCCAACTCGGAGCGCGGGCTCGACCCTCACCAGGGAGCGGTGCTCCTCCACGACGGCGTCGACCGGACAGCTGATCGGCGATCCTCAACGCGTCGCCGATCACCGAGATCCGCACCGCGGCGGTCTCCGCCGTGGCGACGAAGCTGCTCGCGCGTCGAGACGCGCGCACCGTCGCGGTGCTCGGCTCCGGCGTGCAGGGACGCTCGCACGTCGACGCGATGCAGACCGTGCTCGACGATCCGATCATCCGGATCTGGAGCCGCCAGCCGGCGCATGCCGAGGCGCTCGCACTCGAGACGCACTCGCTCGTCGCCGGCTCAGATCGAGGAGGCGCTCGACGGCGCCGACGTCGTCTGCACGACGACGGCCGCCCGCGAGCCGATCGTGCGAGCTTGGCCGGCTTGCACCGGGCACGCACATCAACGCCGCCGGCGCCTCCGTTCGGGGTGCGCGTGAGCTCGAGCGCGGAGACGGTCGCGGCCGCGTCGCTCTTCGTCGACCGTCGCGAGTCCGCCTGAACGAGTCGGGCGACTACCTCTTCGCGGTCGAGGAGCAGGGCATCGGGCCCGACCACATCGTGGCGGAGCTCGGGCGAGCTCCTCATCGGCACGCACCCCGGGCGGCGCGCACGACGACGAGCTGACGGTGTTCAAGTCGCTCGGGATCGCGATCCGAGGATCTCGCTGCCGCGGAGCTCTGCGTCGCGCGGGCCCGCGAGCGCGGCGTCGGCGTCGAGGTCGACTTCTGATCCCGCTCGCCGAGATCGAGGCCGCCCGGGAGCGCATCGCCGACGTCGCGATCCGGACGCCGCTCGTCCGCCTCCAGGCGCCCGAGTCGCGCGCCGAGATCTGGCTCAAGCTCGAGTGCCTGCAGCCGATCGGCTCGTTCAAGATCCGCGGCGCCGCGAACGCGATCCGCAGCGCCCCGCCGGGCGGCGATCGCGGGCGGCGTCCTGACGACGAGCGCCGGCAACATGGCCCAGGGCGTCGCCTGGATCGCCCGCGAGGAAGGCGTGCCCGCGACGATCATCGCTCCCGATCACGCGCCGCAGACGAAGCTCGACGCGATCGAGCGCCTCGGCGGCTCGGTGATCAAGGTGCCGTTCGAGCGCTGGTGGCAGGCGATGGAGGAGGGCTCGTACCCGGCGTCGAGGGCTACTTCGTCCACCCCGTGATGGACGACGCGGTGATGGCCGGCAACGGCACGATCGGGCTCGAGCTCGTGGAGGAGCCTCGACGAGATCGACACCGTGCTCGTGCCGTGGGGCGGCGGAGGCCTGACGACGGGGATCGCGAGCGCTCTCGCCGCCGTCAGCCCGGCGACGCGGGTGCTCGCGTGCGAGCCCGAGACCGGGAGCTCCGGTCAGCGCCTCGCTCGCCGCCGGGCATCCCGTCGAGGTCGACTACACGGCGTCGTTCGTCGACGGCGCCGGGAGCAAGGCGCTGCTTGCCGCCGATGTGGGAGCGCGCCCGCGGCGCTCGTCGCCGGGGCATTCGCCCGTCACGCTCGACGAGACCGCTGCCGCCGTGCGGCTGCTCGCCGAGCGGGCGCGCGTGGTCGCCGAGGGGGCAGGGCGCTCTCGCGGTCGCCGCCGCGCTCTCGGGCCGGGCGGGCACGGGGCGCATCGTCTGCATCGTCTCCGGCGGCAACATCGACGCCGCCCGGCTCGCGGCGATCCTCGACGGTCGCACGCCGTCCTGACGGACGCGAGGCGGGCCGCGCATGCGCACCGTCTCCGTCACGGCACTCCGCCGCCTCGTCATTGCACGCCAGGGGTACGCCACACGCTCGCGCACCGGCACGACGCGCGAGGTGGAGGCGACGATCCGCCGGCTCTCGTGCGTTCAGCTCGACTCGATCTCGGCCGTCGAGCGCAGCCACCGGATCGCGCTCACGTCCCGCGTCGGCGCCTACCGGCCCGGCACGGTCTCGCGGCTGCTTCGCCACGGGCGCGTGTTCGAGTACTGGGCCCACGAGGCGTGCCTGCTGCCGGTCGAGGACTGGCCGCTCTTCGTCGTCGCAGATGCGGAGGGCGGTCGCCGGTGGTACGGCGACGTCGGCGAGACGCACCCGCACCTCGCCGACGAGATCCTCGCCGAGATCCGCGCGCGCGGGCCGCTCGGCTCACGCCACTTCGAGGGCACGAGCGAGGGCGGGATGTGGAACTGGAAGCCGGCCAAGGCGATGCTCGACCGGCTCTGGAACCACGGCGACCTCGTGATCGCGGGCCGGCAGGGCTTCCAGCGGCTCTACGACCTGCCCGAGCGCGTGATCCCGAAGGAGGTGCTCGACGCCCCGGTCCCGGCGAGCACGAGCGCCTGCGCGCGCTCGCGCTGAAGGCGGTCGCCGCGCGCGGGGCGCTCACCGAGGCCGGGATCGTCGAGCACTGGCGGCTCCGGGGCGGCGTCGCCCGCATCCGACCGGTCGTCGACGAGCTCGTCGCCGACGGCCTCCTCGAGCGGGTCGCGGTCGAGGACGGCGGCGCGCCGGTCGCTCGTCCCCGCGGGGACCGATCTCGCGCCCCACGGCCGACGGCGGCGGTGCTGCTCTCGCCGTTCGACAACCTCCTCTGGGACCGGCCGTTCGCCCGCCGCGTGCTCGGCTTCGACCACCTGATCGAGGTCTACAAGAAGGAGCACGAGCGCCGGTACGGCTACTACGTGCTGCCCGTTCCTCTGGCGCGATCGGATCGTCGGCCGGGCCGACCTCAAGTCGGAGCGCGGCGAGGGAGCGCTCGTCCTCAAGGCGTTCCACCGCGAGCCCGGCGTCCGCGCCTCGGCGGCGCTCGACGACGCACTCGACCGGGCGCTCGACCGACTGCGCCGCGCCTGCGGGCTCGAGACGGTCCGGCGCTGACGACGGCACGCGGCGGGCACCGGGTCGGCGACTACCATCCCTGCATGGACTTCGAGACGCGCGCGATCCACGTCGGCCAGGAGCCCGACCCGGCCACCGGAGCGGTGACGACCCCGATCTACCAGACCTCCACGTACGCGCAGGAGGCGGTCGGCGTGCACAAGGGCTACGACTACGCCCGCGTCTCGAACCCGACCCGCACCGCGCTCGAGGAGTGCCTCGCGTCGCTCGAGTCGGCCGCGTACGGGCACGCGTTCTCGTCGGGACTCGGCGCGGCGACGACGATCATGCACCTCGTCGACCCGGGCGAGCGGCTCGTCTGCGTGAACGACGTCTACGGCGGCATGTACCGCATGTTCTCGCAGGTCTACGAGCCGAAGGGATACGCGTTCGACTACGTCACGCCCGACGAGGTCTCGACGAACCTCGCCGCCCACCTCGACGAGCGCACGCGCATCGTCTGGATCGAGTCGCCGACGAACCCGCTGCTCAACATCGTCGACATCCGGGCCGCAGCGGACGCCGCACACGCCGCCGGCGCGCTGCTCGTCGTCGACAACACGTTCGCGACGCCGTATCTCCAGCAGCCGCTCGAGCTCGGCGCCGACATCGTCGTCCACTCGACGACGAAGTACCTCGGCGGCCACTCCGACGTGGTCGGCGGCTTCGCCGCCACGAACGACCCGACGATCTCGGAGCGCCTCCGCTTCCTGCAGAAGTCGCTCGGCGCCGTGCCCGGGCCCGTTCGACGCGTGGCTCGTGCTCCGCGGGCTGAAGACGCTCGCCGTCCGGATGCGCCAGCACTGCGAGAACGCGCGGTCGGTCGTCGCCTTCCTGCAGGAGCACCCGAGCGTGATCGACGTGCTCTATCCCGGCCTCCCCGACCATCCCGGCCACGAGATCGCCGCCCGCCAGATGCGCGACTTCGGCGGCATGGTCTCGTTCCTCGTCGAATCCGAGGAGGAGGCGGTCGAGCTCGTCGCCCGGACGAAGGTCTGGACGCTCGCCGAGAGCCTCGGCGGCGTCGAGAGCCTGATCGAGCATCCGTACCGGATGACGCACGCCTCGACCGCGACCGGCCCGTTCGCGTCGCCGCGGAACCTCGTGCGGCTGTCCGCCGGGATCGAGTCGGCCGACGACCTCGTCGCCGACCTCGAGCAGGCGCTCGCGCCGGTCGGCGCCCGGTCGGCCTGAGCCGTCCCCGGCGCGTCAAGCCTTCTTGATGCGCACCGCCGTCCCGTAGGCGCAGATCTCCGTCCAGGTCGAGCCGAGCTCCGAGGTGTCGAAGCGCATCGCGAGAATCGCGTTCGCCCCCTTCAGCTCCGCCTCGGCGACGAGCCGCCGGATCGCCTCCTCGCGCCCCTCGGCGAGCATCTTCGTCATTCCGCCGAGCTCGCCGCCGACGAGCGACTTGAAGCTCGCGCCGATCTGGGAGCCGATGTGCCGCGAGCGCACGGTGAGCCCGAAGACCTCGCCGAGGACCTCCTGAACCGCGTATCCCGCGACGTCGTTCGTGGTCGTGATCAGCATCGCTGCCTTCCCTCGTCGGATACGTTCACCGGGATGACGCTACCGGCTCCGATCGACCTCCTCCACCGGGGTGCGACGCAAGAACGTCGGCTGCTACCTCGTCGAGACCGACGACGGCCTCGCGCTCTTCGACTGCGGGCCGACGCCGTGCCTCCCTGCTCTGAAGCGCGGCCTCGCCGAGCGCGGCCTCGAGCTCGGCGAGATCCGCCATCTCCTGCTCTCCCACATCCACTTCGACCACGCCGGCGCGGCCGGCGCGCTCGTCCGCGAGCACCCCTCGCTGCAGGTTCACGTGTCCGCGGTCGGCGCGCCGCACCTGGTCGATCCGAGCAGGCTCGAGGCGAGCGCGCGCCGGCTCTACGGCGACGCGTTCGACGCGCTCTGGGGCGAGCTCGTCCCGGTGCCGGCGGAGAACATCCGGATCGTCGGCGACGGCGTCGTCGGGCTCGAGTGCTTCCCGAGCACCGGCCACGCGAGCCACCACGTCTCGATGCTGCACGACGACGGCACGCTGTACGCGGGCGACTCGGTCGGCGTCCGGATCGCTCCCGCGCGCTTCGTCCTCGCTCCCACCCCACCGCCCGACATCGACCTCGAGGCGTGGGAGCACACGATCGCCGCGACGGAGCAGCGCGGCCCGACGCGGCTCGCGCTCACCCACTTCGGCGTCTTCGACGACGTCGAGTCGCACCTCGCCCGCCTCCGCGAGACGCTGCAGCGCTGGGGCGAACGCGTCGCCCACGGCATGGACGAGGCGACGTTCGTCGCGGCCGCGCGTGCCGACTGCCTCGCCTCCGATCCCGACGAGGTCGAGGCATACGACCGCGCCGCGCCGTACTCCCAGTGCTTCCTCGGGCTCGAGCGCTACTGGCGCAAGCGACGCGAAGCGGCGACTCCGCCCGAAGTCCCAGGTCTCGCGGCCACCCGAGCAGCCCGCGCGGCGTATTCTCGCTCCGACATGGAGAGGGTCGACCGCGTCTCGCTCGCGGCGTACGCATGCCTGTACCCGGACGCTCGACGGTTCGGGAGCGTGACCGTGCTCCGCTCCGACGAGGCGCCGCTCAGCCCGATGCTGAACCAGATCGTCGGGCTCGGCGTCGACGAGCCCGCCACCGAGGCGGCGCTGGACGAGGCCCTCGCGGCGATCGGCGACGACGTCAGCTGCTACGTCGCGGTCGCACCCGACGCACGGCCGACCGCACTCGAAGCGACTGGCTCCGCGAGCGAGGGCTCGAGCCGGGCTGGGGCTGGATGGCGTTTCGCCGCGGCGTCGACGACCCGGCCCCGCGCGGCGACGTCGCTTCGGCTCGTCAGCGGTCGGGCGCGGCCGAGGCAGCGGCGTTCGGCAGGATCGTCGCGACCGGCTACGGCCTGCCGCGACGCGGTCGCTCCGTGGGCCGCGACGCGCGCCCGCGCTCGGCTGGGACTGCTGGCTCGCGCTCGACGGCGACGAGCCGGCCGCGGCCGCCGGGCGTGTTCATGCGCCGAGGGCGTCGGCTACCTCGGCTTCGCAGCCACGCTGCCGGAGCACCGCGGCAAGGGCGGCCAGAACGCTCTCCTCGCCGCTCGGATCCGGCACGCGCGAGAGGCCGGCTGCGACGTCGTCGTGACCGAGACGGGCGAGCGCCGGGACGATCTGCCCTCGAACTCGTATCGCAACATCCTCCGCGCCGGGTTCACGGAGGTCGCCGTCAGGGCGAACTGGCTCCGGCCGGGCGCGCGTCAGGCAAACCCCGTAACGAGCCAGCGCCGCCGCAGGAAGCGCGCGCCCATCAGCACGAGCCGCGTGACGATCAGGAGCGACGAGCGCGACCCAGACGCCGCGCACTCCCCAGTCGGCCCACGCGGCGACGGCGAGCGCGCCGGCGCAGACGACGAACGCCGTCACCATCGACAGCGCCAGGTAGCGCCCGTCGCTCGCGCCGATCAGGATGCCGTCGAGCGCGAAGACGATCCCGTTGAGCGGCTGCATCAGCGCGAAGAGCGGCCACAGCAGCGCGCACTGGGCGAGCACCTCGGCGTCGGACGTGAAGACCCGCGGGATCACACCGCCGAGCGCGAGCAGGACGACGGCGAAGACCGCACCCGTCGACGACCGAGAGCCAGATCATCCGCACGCTCGCGGCGAAGGCGTCGTCGGGTCGCGGCGCTCCGAGCTCCTGCCCGACGATGATCTGGCCGGCGATCGCGATCGCGTCGAGGACGAGGGCGAGGAAGATCCAGAGCTGGAACGCGATCTGGTGCGCGGCGAGCGGCGCGTCGCCGAGCCGCGCGACGACGACGCCGGCGAGCACGAACGAGGCGATCAGCGAGACGGTGCGGATGAAGATGAACTTGCCGAGCGAGAGCAGGCGCCGCGCGAGCTCGGGCCGCAACGCCGGCGTTCGCGCGACCGACGCGGCGCAGGATCGACGACGGCCATCGCGACGCCCATCCCGGTCTGGGCGACGACGGTCCCCCACGCCGAGCCCTCGATCCCGAGGTCGAGGCCGTAGACGAGCGCAGATCTCGAGGATGACGTTGACGACGTTGCCGGCGATCACGATCACGAGCGGCGTCCGCAGGTCGGAGACGCCGCGGAGGAAGCCCTGACCGCCGATCGCGAGAAACGCCGACGGGAATCCCGAGCGCCGCGATCCGGAGGTAGGTGACGGCGTAGACCGCGGTCGCCCCTCGGCGCCGACACAGGTCGACGACGGGCTCCGCGAGCAGCGCGACCGCGACGCGCGAGCGCCACAGCCGAAGGCGAGCGAGAGCCAGAGAGCACTGCGCGCCGAGGCGCGCCGCGGTCAGGTCCTCGCCGGCTCCCGTCGCCCGGGCGACCTGGGCCGTCGTCCCGTACTGGAGGAAGTTGAACATCGCGAGCACCGAGAGCACGGTCGCGGCGAGCACCGAGCGCGGCGAGCTGCGAGCGGCCGAGGTGGCCGACGACGGCGGTGTCGACGAGCACGTAGAGCGGCTCGGCGGCGAGCGCGCCGAGCGCCGGGATCGCGAAGCGGAGGATCTGGCGGTCGTACGGCGAGCGGAGGCGCAAGGGCGTCAGTCAGGTGCTCCGGCGCACGACGTGCGAGCCGGACGACTGCGCGATCGCCTTGATCACGATCTCGTCGAGGTTGACGTGCAGCGGCCGCGTGAGCGCGAACATGACGCAGTCGGCGACCTCGTCCGGGGTCACCGGGTCGACGCCCTCGTACACCGCGTCCGCGGCTTCTCTGGTCGCCCTGAATCGGACGACCGAGAACTCCGTCTCGACGAGCCCCGCGTCGACCGTCGTGATCCTGATCGGGCGTCCGAGCAGGTCCTCGCGGAGCGCGTACGAGAAGCCGCGGACGGCGAACTTCGAGGCGATGTACGACGCGCCGCCCGGGTAGGCCTGCCGCCCCGCGATCGAGCCCATGAAGACGATGTGCCCCTCGTCGCGGATGTGCGGCAGGACGAGCCGCGTGATCCGCAGGACGCCGTCGACGTTCGTGTGGATGACGCGCTCCTCGTCGTCTGCCGTCGACTCGGTGAACGGCGCCCGGCCGAGGGCGAGCCCGGCGTTGTTGAAGAGGATGTCGACCCCGCCGAGCTCGGCGACCGCCGCGTCGACGAACGCCGCCGAGCTCGCCTCGTCGGTCACGTCGAGCTCGAGCGCGACGTCTGCCTCGACTCGCTCCACCCGCCGCGCGCCGCCGGCGACGCGGACGCCGGCCTCACGCAGCTTGCGCACCGTCGCCGCGCCGATGCCGGACGAGGCACCCGTGACGATCGCGGTCTTCCCGGTCCAGTCCATGGCGGAGCCTATCGCGACGCAGGGACCTGAGCGGCTCACGCGAGCTCGACGCGCTCGATCGTGACCGGTGTCGTCGGGCGGTCGCGGCCGTCGCGCTCGACGAGCGAGATCCGGTCGACGACGTCCTGGCCCGCCGTGACCTGTCCGAAGACGGTGTGCTTGCCGTCGAGCCACGGTGTCGCCTCGGCGGTGACGATGAAGAACTGCGAGCCGTTCGTGTTCGGGCCGGAGTTCGCCATCGCGAGCGCGCCCTTGACGACCTTGTGGTCGTTGAACTCGTCCTCGAACTGGTAGCCGGGGCCGCCGGTGCCGATGCCCTCCGGGCAGCCACCCTGGATCATGAAGTCGGGAATCACGCGGTGGAAGATGAGCCCGTCGTAGAAGCCGTCGCCCGCGAGCTTGGTGAAGTTCGCGACCGTCTTCGGCGCATCGTCGGGGAAGAGCTCGATCTCGATCGTGCCCTCGCTGGTGTGGAGCGTTGCCTGTGTCATGGGGCCGACGCTAGCACGCCGCACGGGCCGCTTAACGGCCGTTGAACACCCGTCTTCGGGCGGCCTGCGTACACTTCGTGCAATGACGACGCCGCCGCTCCACTGACCACGCTTCCGACGGGGGAGGCCTCGCAGGAGCTCGCGCGCTCGTGGCGCCGGCTCACGCGCGTCGCGACGGTCGTCGCCGTGATGACCGCGCCGGCGCTCTTCGTCTGGTTCACGCAGCAGAACGGCTGGAGCTGGTGGGAAGCGCTGCTCGCCTCGCTCGCGATCGTGATCGTCTTCCGCGGCTTCGCGGATCTCGTCTTCCGCCGGGTGATCCCGTGGCCGAGCCTCTTCGGCGTCGAGAGCGCCGAGCTGCGCGAGGCCGACGTCGTCGGCAGGCGCCGCGCCTGGTTCTGGCGCTTCTGGTTCAAGATCGGCGCTCATGGTCGTCGATCGCGATCACGATCACGCTGGATCTTCGTCGGCGGCACGTGGTGGGGCGCGGCCGGGACGATGTGGGACGCGATCCTCTCGATCCTCTCGCTCGCCGCAGCTGTGGATGCAGGCGGTCTTCGTCTTCTTCCTCTTCTTCGCGAACTTCGCGATCATGTTCGGCCCGCTGCTGATGATGAACCTGTCGCAGATGCAGTCGTTCGAGCCCGGCGACGCCGAGTGGGGCGTCAAGCTCGACGACGTCCGCGGCCAGACGGAGGCGAAGGAGGAGGTTCGCCGCGTCGTCGACATCTGGCAGTCGGGCGACCACTTCGAGCGCGCCGGCGGCAAGCGCGAGCGCGGCCTGCTCCTCTTCGGCGCGCCGGGCACCGGCAAGACGATGCTGGCCAAGGCGATCGCGACCGGTTTCAACTCGCCGTTCATCTCGATGCCGGGCTCGGGCTTCGCGGCCACGTTCATCGGGATCGACGCGATCGTCGTCCGCGTGCTCGCCCGCCGGGCGAAGCGGCTGGCCCGCAAGTGGGGCGGCCAGTGCATCGTCTTCATCGACGAGATCGACGCCGTCGGGATGCGGCGCCAGTCGCTCGGCACGGGCGCGCAGGGGTTCGAGCCGCTCGTCTCCGGCAACGCCGAGGATCTGCTGTTCTTCGGACCGCTCGGCTCGCGCGACCCGTCGGGCGACCTGATCGTCGAGACGCGCGCGTGGCGCGATCGGCTGTTCGAGTCCCGCGCTCCGCAGCCGACCGGCGTCTCCGGCTTCCAGCTCCGGATGGCGAGCGTCTTCAACTTCATGTTCCCGGGCGGCATGGGCGGCATGGGCGGCGGGATGGCTCTCAACCAGCTCCTCGTCGTGATGGACGGCATCGACAACCCGCCGTGGCTGCAGCGCACCTTCACGAGCAAGTTCAACACGCTGCTCGACGCGTCGTTCATCGTCCCTCGCACGATCGGCAAGGTCCCGCACGGATCACGGCCGTCGCGCTCGTCGTGTCCTCGGTCGCCCTGCTCGCGACCATCTACCCGTTCACCGTGAGCCGCGAGATCGTGCCGCTGTTCGTCTCCATCCCCGCTGTGTTCTTCCTCGCGGCGTTCGGTTGGAGCCTCTGGCGGCAGGCCTCGAATCAGGGCTTCGCGCGCCTGCGACGACCGGCGGCGCGCCCGCGCAACGACCAGATCTACTTCATCGGCGCCACGAACGTGCCGATCGATCGGCTCGATCCCGCGCTGATCCGGCCGGGACGCATGGGCCGGCACGTCTGGTTCCGGACTCCGACGAAGCAGGACCGGCTCGACATCCTCGACCTCTACATCGGCAAGGTGTCCCACGCCCCCGAGCTCGACTCGCCGATGCGCCGGGACGAGATCGCACGGATCATGAGCGGCTACTCACCCGCGATGATCGAGCAGGCGATCTCGATGGCGCTGACGATCGCCCATCACACCGGGAGCCAGGGCTTCGGCTGGGACGACCTCGTCGAAGCCGTGACGACGCTCGACGCCGGAACCGCGATCGGCTCCGAGTACATCCCGATGGAGCGGCGCGCCGTCGCGATCCACGAGGCGGGCCATGCCGTCGCCGGGCACGTGTACCTGACCGGCCGCGAGTCGACCCGCCTGACGATCAAGAAGCGCGGCGACCAGGGCGTCGGCGGCCACCACTGGATGATCGAGAAGGAGGAGCGCCTGTTCTCGTTCCAGCACGAGATGTTCCACGACATCGTCTGGGGCCTCGGCGCCATGGCGGCTGAGCGGGTCATCTACGGCGAGAACTCGAACGGCGTCGGCGGCGACGTCGCCGGGCGTAACGGGGCGTGCCGCACTGATGGTCGGGCGCGCGGCGATGGGCCCGCAGCCGTTCCATGTCACGCCCGACGAACGGGGAGAGCCATGAGCAGGCGCGCAAGGCGGTGCTCGACCGGTTCGAGAAGATCGGGCTCCAGATCATGTCGCGCGCAGGAGGCGGCGGCCCATTCGACGCGGATCCGATCGCCGGCGTGCTCGGCGATCCCACGAAGCGGACCGTCGCTGCGCAGATCCTCGGTCAGGCATACGTCACCGCGCACAACCTCGCGATCGCGAACCGTGCCGGCATCGAGCTGATCGCCGACGCGCTGGAGGACAAGCGCGAGATCATGGGCGACGAGCTTCTTCGACTGCTCGAATCGGCCCGGATCACGATTCCCGAGCTCGATCTCGCGGACGAGTCGGTCTGGCCGCCGCTCGAGTTCTCGGCCGCGATCGGGCGCGGCCCACAACCTCCCGGGCCGCCGGCCCAGGTGGAAGTGTCGGCGTGAGCGAGAAGCGCGCCGAGTCGCCCGCAGGACGAGCCCCGCGGCTTCATCGATGCCGAGCCGGCCAAGCCGGTCGAGCCGGAGCCGCAGCCGAAGCCCTCGCGGGGCGACCGAGCGCGCAGCGCGGCCTACCGGTCGCGGTTCGTGTTCGTCTACGCAGGCCTGGCGCTCGTTGCCGGGATCGCCGTCGGGACGTTCTTCGTCCTCGCGGTGCGCCCCGATCCGAAGCCCGAGCCGGCCTGGTCGGCGTGGCGACCGACAGGAAGCAACACGGCCCAGGAGCGTCAGATCGCCGACCGGGTCGCCAAGCGCTACCGCCAAAAGAGCGGTGAGCAGCTCGTTGCCGCGATCGTGAGCCCACCGAAGGTCGTGGGCTCCACCGGCGACCTGCCCGTCAGCACGATCGCGATTCGCCCCGACACCTCCACCGGGAAGAAGGAGGAGAACGCGATCGACATCCTCTCGGCGGATCGGAGCCTCCAGTACGTCCTCTGCGGCCTCGGCACAGCCTGCTCGATCAAGGGCGGCACGCCGTCCGAAGCACGACACGCGCTGCTTCGACGCGAGGCTCTCGAGCTCGCGCTCTACACCTTCAAGTACGTCGACGGCATCGACTCCGTTTCCGTGTTTCTGCCGCCGCGACCCGATGGTCAGGCGACCGGCACGACTGTTTTCCTGAAGAAGAGCGACGTCACGAAGGAACTGAGCAAGCCGCTCGTCGAGTCGATCGGGATCTCGGCGCCCAAGATCGGGGCAATGCCGAAGCGCGAGCTCGCCCTCGTCAACCGGATCACGGAGCCGCGGCTCTATTCCTACGAGTACCAGCAGGCACAGGATGGTGGCGCGATCCTCATCTACGACCCCGTCATCCTCGGCGCCTAGGCGTCCTCGGCAGCTCGCGACGTTGCCCGGCTGCTGACGGCGCCGACGATCCTGACCGGCGCCCGCACAGCAGGTGAACGCCGTGTCATACCCTGCTGACGCAGGGCCTGGACGTCGTGGCCGCCCGGTGAACCCGAGGTTGGCGCTCGCCAAGACGCGACTCGACCGGCTGGACTGGTGGCCGGAGCCCGTCCGCATCGACGGCATCCGTCTGTGGACCGCACCGTGGTTCTTCCGCCTGCCGGGGCTCCGCCGATTCGACGGCTACGCGTTCACACCGGTTCATCCTCGTGCGCTCCCGCGACGTGTCGGACGATCTCGTCACCCACGAGCTCTGCCACGTCTGGCAGCTGCAGCATCGCCCGTTCCGGATGCCGTTGAGCTACCTCGGCACCGGGTACGCTCGCAATCAGTACGAACGCCAGGCGCGGGCGGCCGTCACGGCGACCCGTTCACGACGCGACGAAGCCGAGCTGGTTCCCTGACGGGTCAGCGACGACGGTCGCGTCCCCGTCGCGAGGTGAGCTCGCGGCCGGCAGCGCCGAGCGCTGCCCGCGTCTCGGCAAGCGACCGCTCGTCCGGGACGACGATCGTGAACGAGCGCAGCCCGCGCGCCCCGACAGGAGGGGCCGGTGCGCCCGCGACCGGCCCACGTGTTCAGCCCGACATGGTGGTGGTAGCCGCCGGCGGAGACGAACAGCGCCCCGGGGTAGCGGCGCACGCTCACGTCGAATCCGAGCGCGTCCGACGTAGAACGCCTCCGCCGCGTCGAGATCGGCGACCTGGAGGTGGACGTGGCCGATCCGCGTCCCGGCAGCCATCCCGTCGCCCGTGCCACGGTGTCCGTGGCGCTGGCGAGGACGCCCTCGACATCGAGCGGGCAGCGTCGCCATCTGCAGCTCGCCGTCGGCGTGGCTCCACTCGTCTCGGGGCCGATCACGGTAGATCTCGATCCCGTTTCCTTCCGGGTCGTCGAGGTAGAGCGGCTTCGGAGACGAGGTGATCGGAGGCGCCGGTGAACCGGTGCCCGGCGTCCGTTACCCGCTGGATCGCCCGGGCCAGGTCGGGTCGGGACGGAACGAGGAGGGCGAGGTGGAAGAGCCCGTCGTGCCCGGCGGTCGCGGTGGCGCCTTCGGGTTGCCGACGAGGGTTACGAGCGGCGGTGTCGCTGTCCGCGACACCGAGCTCGACGGTGTCGGCCACTCGACCGATCTCGGCGGAGGCCGATCGCGTCACGATAGAACGCGGCCTGCGTGTCGAGGTCCGCGACGGTGAGCACGACGGTGCCGAGCGACGTGGCCGGATCGATCGTGTGCACGTCCGTCACAGCGCCTCCACCGGGTCGCCGACGCTCACACGACCCGGCTGCTCGACGCCGCCCCAGACGCCGATCGGCAGCGGCTCTTCGCTGACGACGTCGCGCTCGATACCGGCCGATGAT
Source organism: uncultured Thermoleophilia bacterium (assembly GCA_963776305.1). Classification (GTDB taxonomy): domain Bacteria; phylum Actinomycetota; class Thermoleophilia; order Gaiellales; family Gaiellaceae; genus Gaiella. The sequence goes on from CAVZMA010000003.1 coordinate 21,354, forward strand.
GCGGAGCGTGTCGAGATCGGGCACACCGGTGTCCGGATTGTGGGTCGTGACAGCGCATCGTCCGACGAGCGCCTCGACATGCACGACCGCCGAGCCGAATCGCGACCCGGCCTCCCGCCCACCCGTCCTCCTCGTGTGGCTCCACCCCGTCGATGCCGAACAGCATCCTGAAGCGGCGCCCGTCGACTGCGTCCTCACCGGCCTCGTGTGCGAGGCGCTCGAGCGTTCCCGTCGAAACCATCGAGACGCTCCCCTCGGCGCCTCGATCCGAGCCGGCGCCCGGCTGATCCGCCCTGACCACCCGTAGTGGAAGACCGGCGAACGACGAAAGAGCGGCGGCGAACTCTCCTTCGACGAGCGTGCCCCGCGACCGGTCGACCGTAGAAGTTCGTCTCGACAGGGCCGCCGAGCTCGACGTCGCCGTCGACGACGGAGCCGTCCGGAAAGCGCAGCGCGAGAGTCGTCCCGTCGAGATCCGCGCTCGCGGCGACCTGCACGAGCGTCCCCGCGAGCTTGCCGTTGACGAGCCTTCCGTCGTCCCCGATCAGATAGAAGCGGCGATTGTAGCGGACCCCGTCAGCCTCGAGATCGACCTCGTCGACGTGCGCGAGCCCGAGCCCCTTCACCGGGGCGTAGGTGATCCAGGCGACGCGACCGCTCACGCTCGCCGTTCAAGCAGACTGCATCGAGACACCACGTCCATCGTATGCGACGCCTACTCGGTCTCCGAGCTGGTCAGCCCATCTCGATCTCGGGCGGCAGGCCGAGCCGGCCCATCGCCCGGAGGTGGAGGAAGTGCGAGCGCAGCGCGCGACCCGAGGGACGGATGGGACGAGTAGCGGACGCCGTGCTTGGCGCAGTTGCGCCGGACGATCTCGGCGATCTTCGGGTAGTGGGTGTGAGGCACCTTCGGGAAGAGGTGGTGCTCGATCTGGAAGTTGAGCCCGCCGAGCATCCAGGTCAGCACCGGGTTGCGCGGACAGAAGTCGACCGTCGTCTCGACCTCGTGCACGGCCCAGATCCGCCGCTCCTCGCGGAGCTCGTCGGCCGACGCGAACGATGCCTCCTCGACGCAGTGGGCGAGCTGGAAGGTCATCGCCATGATCAGGCTCGTGATCATCGCGAAGACCGACGTACGCACCGAGGACGGCCCACCACGGGTAGACGAGCAGCGGGATCACGATCGCCCAGGTGACGAAGAACGCCTTGCCGCGCGACCACGCCGGCGAGCGTTCCAGCCGCGTCGGCGCGCGCAACGCGCTCTCGCCGATCGGCTCCGCGGCGGAACGCCGCGATGTCGCCGACCGTCTGCCACCGCAGCCCCATCAGGGTGTACATCGGCCAGATGTAGTACTGCTGGAAGCGGTACCACGGCCGGGGCTTCTGGGACGGGGCGAAGCGAGCGAGCGGAACCTGGGTCGCGTCGGCGTCGAACTCGTCGACGTTCGTGTACGTGTGATGGGCGACGTTGTGCTTCACGCGCCAGGCGTAGCTCGAGAAGCCGAGTAGCACGTCCGCCGACCAGCCGACGAGGTGGTTGTAGCGCCGCCGCCTGAAATACGCGCCGTGGTTTGCGTCGTGCTGCACGCAGAAGGCGATCAGCGATCGCGCCGAGCACGAGCCCGAGCAGGCAGAGCGAGGCCGACGAGCAGGCACCGGGCTCGAGGAACATCAGCACGGCCCACGAGGCGACGGTGAGTGCGAGCGCGATCGGCGCCTTCGCGTAGAGCTGCAGCGGCTCCCTTGACCCGCGTGCGGCCACGGCGAGAGGTACTGCTCGACCTCGCGGCGCGTGTCGCGGATGAACGCTCCGCCGTTGTCGAACGCAAGCTTTGTCGCGGCTGCCTTCATCGTGCCTCCCTCTGTCAACGGATAGGGAGAGCGCATAGGCGCGCCACCGATCTCGTCCTCGTGTGCCTGCAGGGTAACGGCATCGCCGCTCGCGCCGGCGTTCCGTGAAGACTTTGTGGCTCGAGCCACAAGTGCGAACGGGTCCGCCGACGCGGCTGACGCTAGGCTGCGGCCTCGATGAGTCGGTTCCAGCGCCGACAGGCCGGCGAGGCCCAGCGGGCAACGACCCTCGAGCTCTTCTACGACCTCGTGTTCGTCTTTGCCGTCACGCAGGTGTCACACCTGCTGCTCGACGATCTCACCTGGCGCGGCGCGGGGCACGCGCGCTCGTGCTGCTCGTCGTCTGGTGGGCGTGGAACTACACGACGTGGGTGACGAACGAGCTCGATCCCGACTCGTCCGTCGTGCGGCTCCTGATCCTGGCGATCATGTTCGCCGAGCCTGCTGATGGCGATCGCGATTCCGGAGGCCTTCGGCGACCGGGCGCTTCTCTTCGCGGGCTCCTACGTCGCGATCCAGGTCGGCCGGCACACCTTCCTGACGTTTGCCGCGTCCGACGCGGGCACCCTCGAGCGGCAACGCGCCGGCAGGATCCTGACCTGGTTCGTCGCGGCGGGAGCATGCTCTGGCTCGCCGGGGCGCTCGCCGACGCCGAGCCTGCGACCGTGGCTGTGGCTCGTCGCGCTCGCTGATCGACTACGTCGCCCCGCTCGTCGTCTACTGGGTGCCCGGGCTCGCAGCCGCTCGACGGCGACGTCGTGGGACGTCGAGACGACGCATTTCGCCGAGCGGTTCCAGCTGTTCATCATCATCGCGCTCGGCGAGTCGATCGTGATCACCGGCGCCACGACCGCCGCCCTCGACCTCGATGCGGGCACCATGGCCGCCCTGCTGCTCGCGTTCCTCTCCTCGGCAGCACTGTGGTGGCTGTACTTCGACTACGTGGCGCAGGTGGCGGAACGTCGGCTCGAGCTCGCCGCGGCAGACCGCACGAGACTGGCCCGCGACGGCTACACCTATCTGCACGTGGTGCTGGTGGCGGGAGTGATCCTCGCAGCGGTCGGCGACGAGCTCGTGATCGCGCATCCGACGGACGTGCTGCCGGCGGCGGAGATCGCGGTCGTCGTTGCCGGCCCCGCCGTCTACCTGCTCGGTCACGCACTCTTTCGGCTGCGCATGGCCGGCACCGCTCAGCGGGAAGCGTCTGCTCGGCGCCGCGGCGTGCGTCGCCCTGGGGGCGCTCGGACCGTTCGTGCCCGCGCTCGCGCTCGCAGCCCTCACCGTCGCCGTGCTCGATCACCGTGATCGTCGCCGAGCACGTCGCAGGAGCACGGCGCCGCGCTCGTGGCGAACCGGCTCCGCTCGAACGGCTCGCCTGACCTCCAACGCAACGAGAAGGAGGGCCGCCGCCAGCCCCCCTCTCCAGCAGGCTCATCACGAAAACGAGCCGGTATCTCTCGACCTCCGCGTCCGCCGCACCGTCGCGTTCCGTCGAGGTACCACCATCATGGTCATCCGATCGGACCATCGCACTCACCCTTCCGGAGTTGACTTCTCACCCGAACGGGGTTGACCGCACGGTTCACCTCGCTGGAGGCGTCCGTCCGGTTGAGATGCCGGGCACCCGACTAGACTCGAGCCGTGGAGTCACGTCGACTTCTGGAAAGCGCCGCCGCCATCGGCATCGACTACGTCGAATCCGTCCCGCAGGACCCGGTGGGAGCCCGCGCAACGATCGACGACGTCCGCTCGACCCTCGATCTCCCCCTGCCGGACGGCCCGATGGATGGGTTGCAGGTGATCCGCGAGCTTGCACGAGACGCCGAGCCGGGGTTGGCTCGGATGGGGAGCGGTCGCTACTACGGCTTCGTCATCGGGGGGACGCTCCCGGTGGCGCTCGCCGCCGACTGGCTCACGTCGGCGTGGGACCAGAACGCAGCCCTCGCACTGCCGACCCCAGCGGCCGCCGTTGTCGAGGAAGTCGCCGGGCGCTGGTTGAAGGAACTGCTCGGGATCCCGCCGCAGTCGTCGTTCGCCTCGTCACGGGCTGCCAGGTGGCGCACGCGACCGCGCTCGCCGCAGCGCGAAACCACGTCCTGAGCCGGATCGGGCACGACGTCGAGACGGACGGGCCTCGCGGGCGCACCACCGATCCGGGTCGTCGCCGGCGCCAAGCGTCATGGCACGGTCGACCGCGCGCTACGGCTGCTCGGGCTCGGGACCGGCTCGGTCCGGGTCGTACCCGCAGACGATCAGGGGCGGATGGTGGTCGAGGCACTGCGCGAGGAGCTCGAGCGCGAGGACGGGCCGACGATCGTCTCCGCCCAGCTCGGCGAGGTGAACACAGGCGCATGCGACGACCTGAACGCGATCGCCGACGCGACCTCCGCGGCGGGCGCGTGGCTGCACGTCGACGGCGCGTTCGGCCTGTGGGCATCTGCGGCACCGTCCCTACGGGGCCTCGCCGCGGGTGTGGAACGTGCCGATTCGTGGGCCACCGACGCGCACAAGTGGCTCAACGTCCCCTACGACAGCGGCATTGCGTTCTGCGCCCACCCGGCTGCCCACCGGGCGGCGATGGGTATTCGCTCCGGCATACCTGATCCACGCTGACCCCGACGCTGCCCGCGACCCGGTCGACTGGAACCCGGAGCACTCGCGGCGCGCGCGCGGCTTCGCGATCTACGCGGCCCTGCGGTCGCTCGGACGAAGCGGCGTCGCAGAGTTGATCGAGCGCTCCTGCGAGAGCGCGCAGGCGCTCGCCGACGGGCTCTCGAAGCTGCCCGGCTGCGAGATCCTCAACGACGTGGTTCTCAACCAGGTGTTGCTCAGGTTCGAGGACGACGAGGCGACCGAGAATGCGTTGGCCGCAGTCCAGGCGAGCGGTGAGGCGTGGATGGGCGGCACGATCTGGGACGAGCGGCGCGCGATCAGGGTCTCCGTCTCGAATTGGCAGACGAGCAGCGAAGACGTCGAGCGAACGATCGCCGCATTCGGTGCTGCCGTCGCCGCACGACACCCGCCATCGTCGTGACAGCGGTGTCAGTCAGCGCGCGCGACCTGTCGACGATCGGATCGAGCGCGACCCGCGCGGGATTCTACTGATTCGAGTCCGTAGCCACCACGATGGCTGGCTGGTGTAACGGGGGATTAGTGTGGAGCTGCGACCGTCCACACGCAGTCAGTCGGGCAGATTCGTGTCACGGACAGGCGCCGGCTGAGTGGACGGCTTGTCGGCTGACACCACCAGGACCCAAGCAAGGAGGTAGACCATGGCAATCGGGCCAGTCCAGTTGCTGGTGCTCGGTTTCGAGCATCCGGACTTCCACGGCGAGGTGATCGAGGAGCTCGAGAAGCTCCGCGAGAGCGACACCGTGCGGGTGATCGACTCGCTCGCGATCTACAAGGACGCCGAGGGCGAGATGGAGGTCATGCACCTCAGCAATCTCTCCAAGGACGAGGCGATCGAGCTTGGCAGCAAGGTCGCGGCGTTGATCGGCCTCGGGATCGACGGCGAGGAGGGCATGATCGCCGGCGCCGAACTCGGCGCCGAGGCTGCGGCCGAACACGGTATCCATGTCTTCTCGGACGACACGGCGTGGGATGTGCTGGAGGAGATCCCGGACGACTCGGCGGCGGCGCTTATCTTGATCGAGCACCACTGGGCGGTGGGGCTGCGCGACGCGATCGTGCGCGCAAACGGCATCGGCATTGCCGACAGCTTCATCCACCCGGCTGATCTCGTCGCGATCGGCGTCGTCTCCGCGGCTGAGGCCGACGAGTATGCGGCGATGCACCCGAGCACGGTGCCTGCCACCTAACGGCACCGCTCGCAGGGACGCAAACACTCAACCACGGAGGTATCGAGAGATGATGGCTCGCAGAGTTGCCAGGCGAACGTCGCGTCGCACCGCCCGACGCCGCTAGAGATGCCCGACACCGGCCTCTCCCACCGGAGCAGAAATGCCCGGAGGGGGAGGTCGGGTCGTGAGCCACGTAGTGTGCACCGGGAACGGCACCCGTACGCCGGTGCGAGACGCCCGAGGGCAAAGGGAGCGAGGCGATGAGTTCGACGCTGACAGACACTGGGGGCTCGGGCGGCAGCGGCACGACGAGAGCACCGCTCGCTGCGGTCCCGCACTTCACGGTTGCGGAGCGTGCGGCGAGGGGTAAGGCGGCCCGTGCCGAGGTCCCGCGGAGGTCTCACGCCGGGTGGGAGCCGCCGGCCGTCCGGCTCGACCCGGTCGAGTTGCTCGAGGAGCAGGCGAAGACGCGGGTGAAGGAGCTCGTGCCGATTCGGTACGGGCGGATGCTGGTCTCGCCGTTCACGTTCTACCGGGGGGCGGCGTACATCATGGCCGCCGATCTCGCGGGCATGCCGCGGAGCGGGCTTCACGTGCAGCTCTGTGGCGACGCACATCTTTCGAACTTCGGGGTCTACGCCGCCCCCGACAGGCGTCTGGTGTTCGACACGAACGACTTCGACGAGACGCTGCCGGGCCCGTTCGAGTGGGATGTCAAGCGGCTCGTCGCGAGCTTTGCGGTGGCGGGGCGAGATCGCGGCTTCAACGATCGTCGCCGCCGGGCGATCAACCTCAGGGTCGGCCGCTCCTACCGGGAGGCGCTGGCCTCGTTCGCCTCGATGCGGACGATGGACCTCTGGTACTCGCGGGTCGACATCGAGGATATCGTGGCGCGCTTCTCCTCCGAGCTGCGGGGAAAGGTGGTCAAGCGGGCGGAGCGGAACGTCGCGAAGGCTCGCGCGAAGGACAGCCTGTCCGCGTTCAAGAAGCTGACGCGCGTCGTCGACGGCGAGCCGCGGATCGTCAGTGACCCGCCGTTGATCGTCCCGGTTTCGGAGCTCTTCACCGGCGAGCAGGAGCTCGAGGCGGCGCATCTCGTGGTCCGCGAGTACCGGCGGACGCTGCTCGACGACCGCCGTCAGCTGCTCGAGCGCTTCCGTCTCGCCGACGCGGCCCGGAAGGTGGTGGGTGTCGGGAGTGTAGGAACGAGAGCATTCATCTTGCTCTTCCTCGGCCGCGACGACGAGGATCCGCTGTTCCTGCAGATGAAGGAGGCGGAAGCGTCTGTGCTGGAGCCGTTCCTCGGCAGGAGCGGGTTCGCGAACCACGGCCAGCGGGTGGTCGAGGGGCAGCGGCTGATGCAGGCTGCGAGCGACACGATGCTCGGCTGGATCCACGCCACCGGCGTCGACGGTGTCGAGCGGGACTTCTATCTGCGCCAGCTCTGGGACTCGAAGGGATCGGCGCTCGTCGACGTCATGGAGCCTGAGACGATGGACGCGTATGCGGAGATCTGCGGGCAGACGCTCGCGCGCGCTCACGCCCGTTCCGGCGATGCGGTTGCGATCTCGACCTACCTCGGCGCGAGCGATGCGTTCGATCGGGCGCTCGCGAGTTTCGCCGAGGTGTACGCCGACCAGAACGAACGGGACTACGAGGCGCTGCAGGCTGCCGCCGACTCCGGCCGGATCGAGGTGGAGGCGGGGCTATGAGGACTGCGCCCGCGGCCCGCGGGGATCGGACTTGACTCGTACTGACCGGCAGAGAGGAGCACGTGATGGCTGACACACCGACGGATGTCCTGGTGGGCGCGTACCCGGACATCGACGCCGCAACGAAGGACTTCGACGCGCTCGCCGAGCTCGTCGAGGGCAAGAAGGTGAAGATGGAGGCCGCGATCCTGATCACGCACGCCGCGGACGGCTCCGTGAACGTGGCGCAGACGGCCGATCACCGCGGCCGCAAGGGAGTCGAGTGGGGCGGCGCAGTCGGCGTCCTGGTCGGGCTGGCCGCTCCGCCGTTGCTCGCGGCCACAGCCGCGGGCGCAGTCGCCGGCGGGCTGCTCGGGCGGTTCGTCGACCACAGGGTCGAGACGAAGATGCACGATTCGATCGGCGAGCACCTGCCGCCGGGGACGGCGGCCGTCATCGCCGCATTCGACGATTCTCAGCGGCTCGCGGTCGAGCAGGCACTCCCGGGCGCGCTGGCGAAGTCGATCGTGCAGTCCGACAAGGAGGGCCTCAAGGCGCTTCAGGACGGACTCGCGGAGGCGATGGGCAAGTTCGTCCCCGACCGCACCGTGCTCCCGATCCCGGACCGGAACTTCGGCGGCACGATCGGCCGTACGCTCGACCAGTCGGTCGCCGACTGGACGATCATCCCCGGGCCGAAGGCGCCGGAGGGCGCGCCGAACGTGCTGATCATCATGATCGACGACGCCGGCTTCGGCCAGCCGGACACCTTCGGCGGACCGATTTCGACGCCCAACCTGACGCGCGTCCAGAAGCAGGGCCTCACCTACAACCGGTTTCATGTGACGGCACTGTGCTCTCCAACCCGGGCGGCGATGCTGACGGGGCGGAACCACCACCGAGTCGGAGTCGGCTCCGTGGAGGAGTTCCCCGGCCCGTTCCCGGGCTACACGGGCTCCGTGCCGCGGACCTGCGTGCCGTTCCCGCGCGTGCTGAGGGAGAACGGCTACGTGACCGGCGGCTTCGGCAAGTGGCACCTGACGCCGGACCGTGAGCAGGGCGCTGCCGGGCCGTTCTCGCACTGGCCGCAGGCCTGGGGCTTCGACCGCTTCTGGGGCTTCCTCAGCGGCGCCGCGGGCCAGTGGGATCCGCTGATCACGCAGGACAATACGAACATCGGCGTGCCGGAAGCGCCCGACGGTGGCGAGTACTACTTCCCCGACGACCTGACGGACAAGGCGGTCGAGTGGCTGCACGCCGTGCGCGCTCAGGATCCCGAGAAGCCGTGGTTCATGTACTACTCGACGGGTTGCGCCCACGCGCCGCACCACGTCGGGAAAGAGTGGGCCGACAAGTACAAGGGCAAGTTCGACCAGGGGTGGGACAAGCTCCGCGAGGAGATCTTCGAGCGCCAGAAGGCACTCGGCGTGATCCCGCAGGATACGGAGCTCACCCCGCGGCCGGACCTCTTCCAGGCGTGGGACTCGCTCGACGACGCCTCGAAGAAGCTCTACACCCGGCAGATGGAGGTCTACGCGGGCTTCCAGGACAACGCCGACTGGAACGCCGGACGCCTCCTCGACGCCGTCGAGGAGATGGGCGACCTCCACAACACGCTGATCTTCTACATCTGGGGCGACAACGGCGCGAGCCTCGAAGGGACCACCACGGGCTCGTTCAACGAGATGACGTTCCTGAACGGCGTCGACCTCCCCCCGAAGGAGCAGCTGGAGCTGATCAACAAGTACGGCGGCATCGAGGCGTGGGGCAACGACCACACGGCACCACACATCGCGGCCGCCTGGGCGTGGGCCGGCAATACGCCATTCCAGTGGGGCAAGCAGATGGCGAGCCATCTGGGCGGGACACGCAACCCGATGGTCGTCGCCTGGCCCGACAGGCTCGAGGCGGGACGGCGACCTGCGCTCGCAGTTCACACACTGCATCGACATCGGGCCGACCATCCTCGAGGCGGCCGGGATCCCGGAGCCGAAGGTGGTCGACGGGATCGAGCAGGAGCCGATGGACGGCACGAGCTTCCTGTACACGTTGGACGACCCGAACGCCGAGGAGCGGCACACGGTGCAGTACTTCGAGATCATCGGGTCGCGGGCGATCTACAAGGACGGCTGGTGGGCCTGCGCCCGCCTCGACAAGGCTCCATGGGACTTCTCGCCGGCGGCGCTCGCGAAGTTCGCACCCGGCCAGTGGGATCCCGAGCAAGACACGTGGGAGCTGTACTACCTGCCGGACGACTTCTCGCAGGCGAAGGATCTGGCAGCCGCGAACCCGGAGAAGCTCACCGAGCTGCGGGAGCTGTTCTGGCAGGAGGCGGAGCGCAACCGGGCGCTGCCGCTACTCGGCTCGATCTGCGTCTTCTTCGGCATCCTGCCGCCGTTGCCCACGGTTACCCGCTTCACGTTCGCGGGCGACGTCCAGAACATCCAGAAGGGGCTCGTGCCCCGGATCGCCGGGCGCTCCTACGCCCTCGAGGCGGAGCTCGAGGTTCCCGACGGGGGTGCCGAAGGCGTCATCCTCGCGAACGCCGACTTCATCGGCGGATTCGGGCTCTGGGTGGACGCGGAGGGCAAGCTCAACCACACCTATTCGTTCCTGGGCGTGGAGAGCTACAGGCAGACCTCGACCAAGCCGCTCCCGAGCGGCGATGTCAGCGTGAAGATGCTGTTCGAGGCCGACGAGCCGAAGCCCGGCTCCGGAGGCGACGTCACGCTCTGGGCCAACGGTGAGCAGATCGGCGAGGGCCGGGTCGAGAAGACGGCCCCGATGATGCTCACGTCGTATGCGGGCATGGACGTGAGCCGCGACAACGGCCTCGTCGTCGACCAGGCCTACGAGGACAAGGCGCCGTACCCCTTCACGGGAACCGTGAAGAAGGTCGTGTTCGACCTCAAGCCCTCGACCTCGCACGATCACGACAAGGCCCTGCACGAGCACGAGAGCATCCACGCCGTCGCGCACGGAATCAGCGCGTAGGAGCGTGACGCAGCCAGGGCGGGCGACGTCGCGCGTCGCCCGCCTTGCACGACGGAGGAGTGAACGTAATGAACCATCGTTCGTTGGATCGAGACGATCGGAGATCGAGCTCGTGAGCGGTAAGCAGGCACATCGCGGCTTCGTCGTCATCACGGGAACATCGACGGGAATCGGCGCCGCAACGGCGCTGCACCTTGCGGACGAGGGATTCCACGTCCTCGCGGGCGTTCGTCGTGACGTGGATGGTGAGGCGCTCCAGGCGCAGACCTCGGGCAAGCTGACGCCGCTGATCATCGACGTCACGGACGAGGCGACGATCGCGACGGCGGCCACCGCGGTGACGGCCATCGTCGGCAAGCGTGGCCTGACCGGGCTCGTCAACAATGCGGGCATCGCGAAGCCCGCGCCGATCGAGCTCCAGCCGATGGCCGACTTCCGGATGCAGCTCGAGGTGAACCTGTTCGGGCCGGTGGCCATGGTGCAGGCGTTCCTGCCTCTGATCCGCCAGGGCTCAGGGCGAATCGTGAACGTTGGCTCGATCGGTGGGCTGCTCGTGCTCCCTCTCAACGGCGCCTACAGCGCCTCGAAGTTCGGTATGCGGGCGGTCACGGACGCGTTGCGGCTGGAGCTGCGCCAGTGGAACATCCGGGTCTCCCTGATCGAGGTCGCTCCGGTCAAGACGGCGATCTTCGGGAAGACCTACGCCGAGCTCGACGCGCTCCCGGACAAGCTCGGAAAAGCAGGCTACGGGCTCTACGGAGAGCAGGTCGACGCAATCCGCAAGGCCACGGAGAAGGCGGCGGCGGATGCGGATCCGCCCGTGGTGATCGCGAAGGCGATCGCCGACGCGCTCACGTCGGACAAGCCCAAGACCAGATACCTGGTCGGTCACGGCGGCAAGGCGGTCGCGGTCGCAGCAGCGCTCCCAGACCGGGCGCGAGACAAAGCCCTTGCCCGCGAGCTCGGGCTCCCCAAGCCGGCGTAGCTCGGGGAACGACAGCACTCGAGCGAGAGGAACAGGCACATGAGCACCAATCCGAAGCCGAAGGCCCTGGTGGTGTACTTCAGCCTCACACACCAGACTGCACGGGTTGCCGACGCGATCGCCGCGGCGCTCGAGGCCCGGGGCTACGAGGCCGCGAAAGCACCGATCGAGTTCACCGACGAACGCTGGGTGCCCCACCTGTCGCAGTTCCCGATGAAGCACCCAATTCGCCAGCTCGTGACGATTCTCCCGGCTCAGGTTCGCCACAAGACCGGCGAGATCCGCATTCCGGTCGAGGCCCAGGCGGGAGACTACGACCTCGTGGTGATCGCGTCGCCGACCTGGTGGTTCCAGACGAGCATGCCGATCCGCTCGTATCTCGAATCCCCCGAGGCGAAGCACGTGCTGAACGGAACGCCGTTCGCGTGCGCATCGATCTCGCGGCGCTACTTCAGCATCAACCTGCGGCAGCAGAAGAAGCTGGGCGAGCAGAATGGCGGCCAGTGGGTCGACAAGACGCACTTCGTCGCCGCGGGCGGTCAGGTCAAGTCGATGCTTGCATGGCTCGGCTTCATGAAGCATGGAGAGCCGCAAGAGCGTGTAATGGGGCTGACGATGTATCCCCCGAACCTCAGACCCGACTTCGAGGAGCAGGCACGCGGCTTCGTCGACGGGGTGGTCGACAGGACGTTCCGATTGCTCCCACAGCGCAGCTCAGAGGCGGTGTGAAAGCGGAACCCGCACCACTCCCGTTGCTCGTGTCGGAACGCTACGCCTGATGACATTGGCGGTCACCGCGCTCGACCTTTCGCGCTTGCAGTTCGCGACGACGACACTGTTCCACTTCATCTTCGTGCCGCTGACGCTCGGCCTGGCGCCGCTGCTCGCGATCATGCAGACGCTCGCGTACCGGACGAAGGACGAGAAGTGGGAGCGCCTCGTGCGCTTCTTCGGTGTGCTCTTCCTGATCAACTTCGCGATCGGCACGGCCACCGGCCTCGTGCAGGAGTTCGAGTTCGGGATGAACTGGTCGGCGTTCTCGAAGTACGTCGGGGACGTGTTCGGCGCCCCGCTCGCGATCGAGGGGCTCGGGGCGTTCATGCTCGAATCGACGTTCATCGGGCTCTGGATCTTCGGGCGTGGCCGCCTCAAGCCGAAGGTGCACCTCGCCACGATCTACCTCGTCTGGGCGGGGACATGGCTCTCCGCCTACTTCATCATCGTCGCGAACTCGTGGATGCAGCACCCCGTCGGCTACGAGATCAACGCATCCACGAACACCGCCCAGGCGAACGACATCGTGGCGATCATGTTCTCGACGTTCGCGATCTACGCCTACGTCCACGTCATCCTGGCCGGCTGCCTGACCGGTGGCTTCGTCGTGCTCGGGGTCGCCGCCTGGCATCTCAGGCAGGGCCGGAACGTCGACGTCTTCCGCTCGGCCGCCAAGCTCGCGATCGTGCTGATGGTGCCACTGTCCGCGTTCCAGCTCTACTGGGGCAACGCGTTCGGGATCCAGACGACCAAGGCGCAGCCGATGAAGATCGCCGCGACGGAGGCGCTCTGGGACACCGAGCAGCCGGCGGCGTTCTCGATCTTCCAGATCGGCGGCTTCACCGCAGAGCGACCCGACACCGAGCTTCTCGATCGAGATCCCCGGCCTCCTGTCGTACCTCGCAACCGGGTCGTTCCAGGGCAAGGTCGTGGGCCTGAACCAGAACCAGGCCCAGGAGACGGCGCAGTTCGGGCAGGGCAACTACATGCCGATGATCGAGCTCACGTACTGGTGCATGCGCGTGATGGCGTACCTCGGCGGCCTGATGCTGCTGCTTGCGCTCTGGGGTGCGTGGCTCCTGTGGCGGCGCGACATCGTGCAGGCGAAATGGTTCCAGCGGGCCTCCGTGGCCGGGATCGCGTTGCCGTTCCTCGCCTGCTTCGGCGGCTGGATCCTGACCGAGGCGGGACGCCAGCCGTGGATCGTCTGGGGTCTCCAGAAAACCGCCGACGGCGTCTCGCCGACAACGACGACGGCCACCGTCGCCTTCAGCCTCGGCGTCTTCGTCGCGCTCTACCTCGTCCTCGCGATCGTCGACTTCGTGCTGATGCGCCGCTACGCCCGTCTCGATCCGCCCGCATCCGATCCCGTGGCCGAAGGAGGGGCGCCGACCGCAACGCCGGCGCCGAGCTACTGATGCAGACCACCTGGTTCTGGCTCCTCTGCGCGCTCTGGTCGCTGTACTTCCTGACGGAGGGATTCGATTTCGGGGTCGGCATGCTCCTGCCCGTCCTGGGCCGCACCGAGGACGACCGGCAGACGATGTTCCGTTCGATCGGGCCGTTCTGGGACGGCAACGAGGTCTGGCTGATCATCGCCGGCGCCGCCACCTTTGCCGCCTTCCCGGCCTGGTACGGAACGATGTTCTCGGGGTTCTACATCGCCCTGCTCCTGCTCCTCGTGCTCCTGATCGTGCGGGTGATCTCGTTCGAGTGGCGTGGCAAGGCGCACAGCGCCGGCTGGCGCACGCTCTGGGCATGGCTCAACACGATCGCCTCCTTCGGGATCCCGCTGATCTGGGGGATCGCGCTCTCGAGCCTGCTGCACGGCGTCCCGATCTCGTCGGAGCAGGAGTACACCGGCACGTTCTGGGATCTCTTCACCCCGTACACGGTCGTCGCCGGGATCGCGTTCGTCCTCCTCTTCGCACTTGCACGGCGCCGTCTACCTCACGCTCCGCACGACTGCCGACCTGCACGCGCGCGCGATCGCTGCCGCAGGGCGCCTCGCCGTGCCCGCCGTGCTCGTCGGCGCGACCTTCCTCGTCTGGACGCTCTACGTCGGAATCGACGTCAACGACCAGGGTCTCTTCCCCGGCATCGTCCTCGTCGTGATCGCCGCGGTCGCGGCGGTCGCCGCGCGTCGTCCTCATCCGTCGACGCCGCGAAGTCCCCGCGTTCGCGGCAACGGCCGTCACGATCGTCCTCGCGGTCGTCCTTCTGTTCACCGAGCTCTACCCGCGCGTGATGGTCTCCTCGACGAGCTTCTCGGACAGCCTCACGGTCACCAACGCCTCGTCCGGCGACTACACCCTCAAGGTGATGGCCATCGTCGCGCTCGTCCTGCTGCCCGTGATCCTGCTCTACCAGTTCTGGAGCTACCACGTGTTCCGCGCCAGGGTCGGGAATACCGAGCCGCGGAACCCCGGTCGACCTGCTGGCGCCGAGGAAGAGCTCCGACCCCGCGCCCGACGCCTGACCGCCGCTCGCGGCCGGCCGTAGACTCGCTGTCGTGCGAGCGCTCGATCCGCGCCTCCTCCGTCGCGCGCGCGCCGCACGCGTCGCGCTCGGCGCCGACGCTGCCCTTGGGGTCGCGGCGGCGCTCCTCGTCCTCGCGCAGGCCGTGCTGCTCGCACGCGTCGCGGCACGGTCGTTCGGCGGCGCCACGCTCACCGAGGTCACGGTGCCTCTGGTGCTCCTCGTCATCGTGGTCGTCGCGCGCGCGCTCGCGACGTGGGGATTCGAGACGATCGGTACCCGGGCAGCGAGCGGGGTGCTCACGCAGCTCCGGCTCGATCTCGTCCGTTCGAGGTTGAAGGGCAACCCGACGTCGCTCGACGGTGCCGAGAGCGCCGAGGTCGCGACGGCCGCAGTCGACGGCATCGAGGCCCTCGAGGGACTGTTCGGCCGCTACCTCCCCCAGCTCGTCCTCGCCGTCACGGTGCCTGTCGCCGTTCTCGCGCTCGTCGCATCGATCGATCTGGTGTCCGCGGGACTGATGCTCTTGACCTTGCCGCTCGTGCCGGTCTTCTTCTGGCTGATCGGCCGTTCCACCGGTCAGCGAGCGCGTGAGCGCTGGCAGGCGATGGCCCTTCTCGCGGGCCACTTCCTCGACGTCGTCCGCGGACTGCCGACGCTGCGCGCGTTCAATCGCGGCGACGCCCAGATCGCCCGGATCGAACGGGTCAGCGAGGAGTACCGACGGACGACGATGAGCACCCTGAGGCTCGCCTTCGTCTCGGGGACGGTGCTGGAGCTCGCTGCGACCCTCGGGGTCGCGCTCGTCGCCGTGACCGTCGGCGTTCGGCTCGTGAACGGCGGGATCGGCTTCGAGTCCGGTCTCACCGTGCTCGTGCTCGCGCCCGAGCTCTACGTTCCGCTCCGCAACCTGGCGGCCGCGTTTCATGCGAGCGCCGACGGCGCAGCCGTCGCCGACCGTCTGCTCGGACTGATCGAGGAGCCGTCGGCCGCACGCGGAACGAGCGCTCCGCCGACCGTCCGGACAGCGCCGATCCGGTTCGAGTCCGTCTCGTTCTCCTACCCTGGCAGGTCCGTCCCGGCGCTCTCGAACGTCTCGCTCGAGATCGAGCCTGGCGAGGCTGTCGCTCTGATCGGTCAGAGCGGCGGCGGGAAGAGCACGCTGTCGGCCCTGCTCCTCGGATTCGGAACCCCTTCGACGGGGCGGATTCTCCTCGGCGCCACCGATCTCGCGGATGTCGACCCGGCGGCGTGGCGGAAGCAGATCGCGTGGGTGCCCCAGAGCCCGACCCTGTTCCGCGGCACGATCGCCGACAACATCCGCCTCGGCGACCCGGCCGCCTCGGATGCGCGGGTGCACGAGGCGGCTGCGCTGGCAGGCGCCGACGCCGTCGTTGCGCGCCTGCCCGAGGGTTACCGGACGATCGTCGGCCAGGGAGCGCGGCCGCTCTCGACCGGCGAGCGCCAGCGCATCGCGCTCGCCCGCGCCTTCCTTCGTGACGCGCAGCTGGTCGTCCTCGACGAGCCGACTGCGAACCTCGACCGAGCGAGCGCCCGGATCGTGGGCGAGGCGGTCGAGCGGCTGCGCCCCTCTCGCACGATGCTGCTGATCGCGCACGATGCAACGCTGGCCTCGCACGCCGATCGCATTGTCACGATCGCCGACGGTCGAATCATGGAGTCGTCGTCATGAGCGTGCTGAGAAGACTCCTCGACCTCGCCGGGATGCCGAGGCGGCGCATCGCACTCTCGCTCGCGCTCTCGTCCCTCACCGTGCTCCTCGGAGTCGGGCTGATGGCCACCTCGGGCTACCTCGTCTCACGTGCCGCGGAGCAGCCCCCGATTCTGTCGCTGACGGTAGCGATCGTGCTCGTGCGGTTCTTCGGCCTCTCGCGCCCGCTCGCCCGCTATCTCGACCGGCTCGTTTCGCACGACCTCGCTCTGCGGTCGCTCGGACGCATTCGATCGCAGTTCTACACGCGGATCGAGCCGCTTGCCCCTGCACAGCTCGATGCCTACCGCCACGGCGACCTCGTCAGCAGGATGGTGGGCGACGTCGACGCACTGCAGGGCCTCTACCTGAGGGGAATCGGGCCACCGGCCGCCGCCACGCTGATCGGCATCGTCTCGGTCGCCGCCGCTGCGCTGATTCTGCCGGCTGCAGGGCTCGTCCTCGCTCTCGGACTTCTCGTCGCGGGCATTCTCGTCCCACTCCTCACCGAGCGGCTCGCACGTTCGAGCGGGAAGCGCACGGCAGCCGAGCGCGGCACTCTGACCGCCGACCTCGTCGAAGTGCTGCGAGGCGCGCCGGAGCTCGTGCTCTACGGCGCTGCCGACGCTCGGCTCGACGAGCTCCGGGCAGCGGACGCGGAACTCGGCCGCCATGCCCGCCGCGACGCCCTCGTCGCAGGGCTGGGAGCGGGCCTGCTCGTTCTCGTCGGCGGCCTCACGACCGCGGGTGTGCTCACGGTTGCCGTCGTCGCGCATGCCGACGGACAGCTGGACAGGGTCTTCGTCGCCACGGTGACGCTCCTCGCGCTTGCGTCGTTCGAGGGCGTCGCGACGCTACCCGCCGCCGCCCAGGAGCTCGCCGCGATGCTCGCCTCCGGATCCCGTGTCCTCGAGCTCATGGACGAGACGCCCAGGATCAGAGACCCCGAACATCCCGTGCCGATGCCGACCGGCCCTCCCGCTGTGGCGCTGGAGGCGGTGACGGCGCGATACGCGCCGAACGGACCGGCGGCTCTCGAGCACTTCGACCTGATGATCGCTCCGGGACGCAGGATCGCGCTCGTCGGCGCGAGCGGGTCGGGGAAGACGACGGTCACCAACCTCCTCTTCCGCTTCCTCGACCCCGAGTCGGGGCGGGTGACGATCGGAGGCCAGGACGTGAGGAGCATGCGGCAGGACGACGTGCGGCGAACGTTCGCGCTCGCGGGCCAGGAGGCGCACGTCTTCAACTCCTCGGTCCGCGAGAACCTGCTGCTCGCCCGGCCCGCCGCGACGGACCTCGAGTTGATGAACGTCCTGCAGCGCGCCCGGCTCGAACGATGGGTCACGACGCTCCCCGACGGGCTCGACAGCCTCGTCGGTGAGGAAGGCTCACGGCTCTCGGGCGGACAGCGACAACGGCTCGTGCTGGCAAGGGCGCTCCTCGCGGACGCGCCCGTGCTCGTCCTCGACGAGCCGACGGCGCACCTCGATCCCGACACGGCGGAGGAGCTGATGCGCGACGTCTTCGCCGCGATCGAGCGACAGTCGATCCTCCTGATCACGCACCGTCCGGAGGGCCTCGACCTCGTCGACGAGGTCTGCGAGCTCGGAGGAGGCCGCCGCGCAGGACGCACGGCGGCCTCGACGAGCTACGCGCTACCGGACTGAGGCGAGATCCGCCTCGCTCTCGTTCCAACGCGCGGTGAGCGCGTAGAGAACGATCACGTTGAGCGTGAGGGCCGTCAGGGCCCAGAGCGGGTACTGACTGTTGCCGAGGAAGCCGAGCTGAGCGAAGAAGTTCAGGCCCACGACGATGATCGTGAACCAGCGCGCCCAGCTCTGCCCACCCAGCAGGCCGAGGCCTGCGAGGACGAGCAGCACGCCCCAGAGCAGCAGAATCCAGCTCCATGTCGTCAGGTTGACGGCGAGGAACCCGGACGAGGTGACGACGTAGTAGTCGTCCTTGAACAGGCCGATCAGGCCCTGGAAGAAGTCGATGAAGCCGATGATCAGCATCAGGATGCCCGCGAAGCCGATCCAGCCGGCCATCGAGCTTTTCGTGCTCATCCCTACCTCCTGGTTTGACGCCGCGTCATCGCGCCGTCGGCGCAGGGTTTTCGCACTGCTCGCCGATTTCCTGCCCGCGATCGGCTCGCTTCGCGGTCGCAGGGCGCCTCATTCTGAGGCTCGAACGCCTGGGCAATGGCTAGGCTTGGCCGACCCGTGAGCGAGTACCGCTGATCCGATGAACCTTCTCTGGGCGTGCGTCGTCGTCGTCGTTACGGCGGCCGTCGCGATCACCGCGATGCTGCTCGTGCGGCGAACGGCGCCCGCCGGAAGCTACTTCGAGGATGGCGACCGGGCCGCCGGTGTCTTCGGCGTGCTTTCGACCGGCTTTGCGATCCTGCTCGGGTTCGTTGTCTTCCTCGCCTTCACGAGCTACGACACTGCTCGTTCCGGGGCCGAGGCGGAGGCGCAGACCGTCTCCCAGCAGTTCCAGACGGCGCAACTCCTACCGACGGCCGCGCGTAAGCCGCTCTCGGAGGATCTGGTCTGCTACGCCCGCACCGTTGTGTACGAGGAGTGGCCGCAGTTGACCTCGGGTGCCGGCGCCGGCGTCGTCAATCCCTGGAGCGTTGCGATGTTCCGCACACTCCAGACGATCGAGCCCCGAAAGGCCTCGGAGCAGGCGGCATATGCGAAGTGGCTCGACCAGCAATCCGACCGCCAGGTCGGCAGGATGGATCGCACGCACGGAGCCGAAGGCGTGATTCCCACCCCGCTCTGGCTCGTGCTGTTCCTCTCGGCCGGGATCATCTTCATCTTCATGCTGCTCTTCGCCGACAGCGCCGAGCGCGCGTTCGTCCAGGCAACGATGATGGGTGGCGTGGCGGTCGTGATCTCGTCCATGCTCCTTCTGCTCTGGTTCCTCGACAACCCGTATCACCCGAGTTCCGGCGGCCTTCGTCCAGTGGCGATGGAGCGGACGATCGAGCAGCTCGACCTGGCAGCCAGGGCCGTACGCCTCGAGCTCGAGCCTCCCTGCGATGCGCAGGGAAGAGCCGGCTGACCAAGGCTCGACGACGCGAAGCACCTTCAGCGCCATTCCACGCTGTCGTCACCCGGGGAGTGGCAGCTTCGCCGGGGCGCCAAGCCCAGGTTCGCCGCCACCGGCAGACTCGAGCACGCCGGTGAGAATCGCGCAGATCACGAAGACCGTCGCGCTCAGGTAGACCGAGAAGAGGAAGACGAAGATCGCGGCCGCAGAACCGTAGATCTGAGTGAAGTCGGCCGGGCCGGCCAGGTACCAGCCGAGACCGATCTGCAGCCCCTGGAGACCGATCGCTGCAGCTCCTCCACCGAGCAGTGCCGCGCGCCAGCCCGGGCGCCGACGGGGCAGATAGCGGTAGAGCAGGACAAGGATCCCGAACAGGAGTGTCGCGGGCACGACGACGCCCAGGAGAAGTCCGAAACCGAACGGTTCCCAGCCGAGCGCCTCATCGATCCGCCCGCTCCACTTCGTGGCGATGTTCTGGAGCGCCGAGAGGACGACCGCTGCGAGGATCACCCCGAGCGCGCCGAGAACGAGCAGCCCGCTGACGAGGCGCCCGCGCACGAGGCTTCGGGAGAGGCCGCCGTCGAAGACGACGGCCAGCGTCTTCTGCATCGAGTTCATCACTCCGGTCGCCCCCCAGAGCGCGAGGGCCAACGTGAGAAGTCCTGCAAGACTCCAGGGTGACGGCACCGAGCCGATCAGGGTGTCGAGCTTCGCGATCCCCTCCGGGGAGAGGTCGAACTGCTCGCCGATCGCGGCGACGAGATCCTGCTGATCGACACGACTCGACGACAGCACCTGGGCGAGAATCGTCGCCACGAAAGTCGCGAGGGGAACGAGCGAGAAGAGCGCGCGGTAGGAGATCGCCGCTGCAAACTGAGAGCCGCCGAGGCGGCCGTAGAGGGAGATCACCTCACGGGCGAGGGCGATGAGCCGACGGACGGCCGATGGAGGCTCGCGCATCGAGCGACGGTAGCGGGCTACGTCACGCTCCGTGGCACTGCTTCCACTTCTTGCCGCTGGCGCACGGACAGGGATCGTTGCGGCCGCGTTTGGCGTCCTCGGAGGTGTAGTGGGCGACGATGTCGGAGGGAGCTTCGCCGGCCTGGAGTCGTTCGGCCATGAACCGCATCGCGGGGTCGACGTGATGGAAGAACGCTTTGAAGCCGGGGCAGAGATAGTTGAGACCTGCCTCCCCGTCCGGGGTGCGAATGAACCGGTCCTTGGGGCAGCCTCCGTGACAGGCGAAGCGGACGTCGCAGTCGAGGCAGAACCGCGGCAGCGCGTCGCGCTTGTCGAGTCCGAACTGCGTCTGCTGCTGCGAGGCGACCAGGTCGAGCATGCGATGCTGCTCGATGTTGCCGAGCTTGTAGCGCGGCTCCACGAAGTGGTCGCACGAATAGAGGTCGCCCGTGTGCTCGAGAGCGAGCGCCAGCCCGCACAGCAGATGAAACGCTCGCGGCAGCGTCGGCGATCCGGTCGGGTGGGCTGCGGCCCCGATCACGCCACCGCGCGTACCCGAACCGCGTCGCAGGAGGCGCCGGTGTCGTCGGAACCACGATCAGGGGAGGACGATCGCGTTCGTCTCGGAGCTAGATCCGGCGGCGGCCACGACCGGGGGTCACGGCCGCAGCCACGACTGCGGTCTTCGCCACGGGTGCGGGACCAGGTGTGACGGCCTTGGCAACGACCGCGGTCTTGGCCACCGGGTGGCCGATCACTCCGACTCGTCCTACGCGTGCTGGGCCCAATGGCATGGTCAGACTCCTTCGGTTGCGAGGGCCTCATCGGCCTCGATCGAGGCGATGATGGCCTGAATGGGGATGCGGCCGTTGGCGATCAGCTGGCCGCCGGAGCGCCGCGCCGCGGAGGCGAACGGGGCCGCCCAGAGGTTCTCGTAGATCAGCACCGCCGCGGTGCTGCCAGGGTCCATCGCAGCAGCGAGGTTGACCACGTCTTCTTCGGCCAACAGCTCCGCAAGCTCTGCTTCGAGCGCCTGGAGCTCGCCGAGCTCCTCGATGTCGGAGAGCTCCATCGCCTCGACCGAGCCGTCCTCGTCCTTGACGAGGATCAACACGTCGATGACGCGGATCGTGCCGGCATCCACGAGCGCGATCAGCTCTCTCGCCATCTCCCCGGTGAAGTTGCTCGTGCCGGCCGGGAACTCGACGATCACGAAGTCGACGGGGCCGAGCTCGTCCAGTGGTTTGCTCGTCTCTATCTCGGTGCTTGCCATCGCGCTTCCTTTCGCTCGTTGCCTCTCCGATTCCGGTGACGTCAGATCTACGAAGATCTCTCACATCATCGCAGCCGCGCCTCCTCCAATGGGGATGATCTCGTCTGGCGCTCGGCCTGGTGTTTTGCACGAGCCTCACGAGGTGGGATACTCCCGCGGTTGCACCGTTACCCGGCGAGGCAGGAGTGGGAACTGTTCCGCGCGTCTTGAATCTGCAGATACCGAGGAGGCGATCGTTTGAGCGGCTATATCGCGAGGGAGCTGAAGGAGTTCGACGCTTCGATCGAGGACTTCAACGACTCGAGCCAGGAGTGGCGACGGCTCTTCTCGGAGCTGCTGGGCACGTTCTTCCTCGTGCTCGTGGCGGCGGGAGGCGGGATGATGGGGCAGGCGTTCCCCGGCACGATCACCCGGACAGCCGCTGTCGTGGCCCCCGGCCTGATGGTGATGGCGATCATCCTGTTCATGGGCAAGGTGTCGGGCGCCCACCTGAATCCGGCTGTCAGCATCGCGTTCTCGCTCCGGGGTGACTTCCCGTGGCGGCGGGTGCCGGGCTACATCGTGATCCAGCTCATCGGCGCGACCCTTGCGGTTCTGTTCCTTCGCGCCGTGATCGACGTCTCGGGCACCTACGGGTCGAACTACATTGCACCCGGGTTCTCGGCAGGTGACGGGTTCCTGATGGAGGCAGTGCTGACACTCGGCCTCGTGAGCGTCATCCTCGGTACCGCTTCGGGCGCGCAGAACATCGGGATCATCGGGGCCTTCGGGGTAGGTGCGTACATCGCGCTCGCCGGGCTGTGGGGCAGCCCGATCTCGGGCGCATCGATGAATCCGGCCCGCACGTTCGGGCCCGACCTCGTCGGCAAGGACTTCAGCGACTACTGGGTCTACGTCGCCGGCCCGCTCACCGGAGCTGTGATCGCAGTGGGAGCCGCCTGGATCCTGCGAGGAGCGGGAGGCGGAAAGGCCGGATCGGGCGCGGCCCAGGGGGCGATCAAGACCGAGGTGGAGCGCCCCGACAAGGCCTGACGCGCGGAGTCGAGCACTGCCGCGAGGGAGCCGGCGAGGGCGGAAGAGCCTGGACAGGTACGATCGCCCACGCCGCCCCCATCGACTAGCGGCCTAGGTCACCACCCTTTCAAGGTGGCTACACGGGTTCGAATCCCGTTGGGGGCATTTCGCATAGACACTGGGATTGCGGCGCCTCGGGGAGCGCCTAATGTCCGTCGTTACACCAGAGTTACACCGATTCGCCTAGGCGGCTGCGAGCCCCTCCGTTCAGTGCGCGCCGCGACTATCCACGAGCTCGCGTGGCGAGCCCGTCGTCGTGTGGCGCGATCGAGGTCGATACGGTGAGCGGCGCCGCTTGCCGCAACCGACTGAGGCTACGTGTCTTCGGCTCGCAACCGGTAGCCGCGGCCGCGGACGGTCTCGATCATCGGCGCCCGCTCGCCGAGCTTCTTCCGTAGCGAGCGTACGACCGTGTCGACCACGTTGCTGCCGACGTACGTGTAGCCCCAGACGTCACGAAGCAGCGCGATCGCGCTCGACCACCTTGCCTTGCGCGCTGATACGAGGTAGTCGAGGACCTCGAACTCGAGCCGCGTCAGGTCCACGCGCCGTCCGTCGAGCACGAGCTGACGCTCGACGGGGTCGAGGATCGAGTCCTCTCGATGAGGAGCTCGCGTGCCGCGAGCTTCGCCAGCCATCCGTCGACCGACGACGGGCCGAAGTCGAGTAGCGACGGAGTGGTAGCTGACGCCCGTCCAGCTGGACAGCGTCCGGCAGTGCGACGAATCCGAGCGGAGTGACGATCGGCGCGTACGTGGCGATGTCGCAGACGGTTGTGTAGATACGTCGCAGCTCCGGTCGCAGCTCCATGTACGACGCGCTTGATGTCGAGCCAGCAGGCCGCCTGCACGCCGGAGGGCGCTTCCCCTTCATCCTCGCTCAGCCAGCGACGGTTGAAGAGCACCCGCTGCCCGCGCGGAACCGGATCTCGGCGCAGGTGCTCGCGCCAGCTTCGCGTGACCGGATCGGCCTCGATCGCGCCGTAGGGAACCCGGTCCGGCTCGAACAGGATCGAGAAGCCCGACGACGCGCCCGTCTCGGTCGCGGACGACGACGAAAGCTCTGTGGTGCTGCTCCCACCACGAGAGCATGTGCTCGGCAGCCGCCGTCCGGCTCGTGACGGCGCACGATCGCCTCGATCGCCGCGAGCGTCCGCCGGCAGTCGCCGTCTCGACCGAGAAGCGCATGCTCGGTCGTCGGGAAGAACGCCTCGCGGACGACCGGGTTCTCGATCAGGTAGAGCATGTCGGCGGTGTACCGCCAGAGGTCGGCGGGCGCGCACGGTCGGCAGCTCGCTGCGGAGCTTCCGCCAGGCGGCTGCCGCGGTAGCGCCGATGGGCGACCGGATCGGAGCCGCGCAGGGCGCGGGCGACCGTCTCGCGGATCGTGTCGTGGACGACGAGCCCGTCGTGCCCGAGCTGCGACGAAGGGAAGCGCGCGTAGACGCTCGAAGGCGTCCTGCGGCGCGCGATCGGGCAGCATCGCCTCGAGCAGCGAGAGCGTGATCCGGCGGACGACCGAGGCGGCGTCGAGCGCCTCCCGGGTCGGCCGGTCGAGGCCGTCGAGATAGAGCCCGGTCAGCTCGTCGAGGACCGCCTGCAGCGCGATGTCCTCGAGCTCGACGTCGGGGCGCGCGCGCACGGCGGCAGCGGCGAGCTCGAGCGAGAGCGGGTGCCCGCGCGCGAGCCGGTTTACCCTGCGCGTCGGCGGCGTCGAGGCCCGCTCGCGTCCAGGAGCTCGCTCGGCCTCGCTCGTCGTCGAGGTTGCCGAGCCGGACGCTGCGCACGAGCTCGCTCCAGCCCGGTGTCGCGTACCAGCTCGCGACGGGAGGCTCGCGGCCCGCCAGGACGAGCCGCGTGTTGTCGCGCAGAGCCGGTGCGAAACGCCGGCGGACCCAGCTGTCGAGCAGGCGAAGGACCTCGTAGGTGTCGAGGACGAGCACGACGCGCTCGCCGAGCCCCGCCAGGCGCTCGGCCGCCTCGTCGGCGCTGGTCGGCGCTCCTCCGACCGCGCCTCCGAGGGTCGAGGAAGCCGCGTTCGGTCGGCTCGATCGATCGGCAGTCGATCTGCACGACCGTCGCGCCGCGGCCGCGAGCCTCGCGCGCAAACGCCTCGAGCAGCGTCGACTTGCCGACGCCGGCGATGCCGTGCACGAAGACGACGAGCGGGCCGCCCTCCTCCAGCGTCTGGAGCAGGACGGCCTTCTCCGCAGTCCGGCCGACGATCTCGGCAGACCGCTCCTCGACGAGCTCACGGATCGTTCGGCTCACTCGGGCTACCTCGCTGAAGAGTCTATGCCACGTCTGTCAGGCGGGCACCCCTGCGAGCCCGCGCGTCACGCTCGTCGGTTCCTCGAGCACGTCGAAGTCGATCGACGTGATGTCTGCGAGATTCGGGTTGGTCGCGACGGCCTTGAATAGGTCGCTCTTCGCGTACTCGTCCATCGCCTCGCGGCTCGCCCACGTGTAGACGCCTCCGTAGGTGTTCGTGGTCCGGTTCGCGAGCCACACCTTCGAGATCAATCCCGGCACCTCCGCGAAGGCCGGCGCGACCTCGTCGCAGTGCGCACGGTAGTCGGCCTCGCTCAGATCTTTGAGGTGAAAGTTGATGATCTGTACGTGCATGTCGCCTCCTTTGTGTGTGGCAGACCGCCACTACCTGCAGGTTAGGAGGCGCAAGCGTCCAATCGATGGCCCCTGCATGAGAAAGAGATGAGAAACGCCTGCTTCTTGACGAGGATCCCGTGGTGGCTGGTCCGATTTCAACCGGCCGCTGAACTCGATGGTCTTGGTCGGTTGTTGGTCGCCCGCTGAAGTACCGGGCTTGGGCTGGAGGAAGTTGTCGTCGACGATATGAAGGCCAACGACTCTTACCGCGATCAGAAATACTGCCGTTTCTCGGCGGGCAGTGCGTGTGTGCTTGAGACGGCCGACTGCGGGGACCTGGAGTCGGGAGGCGAGGGTGCTCATGACTGGGTCGCCACGTTGTCGGTCGTTGCGGTCCGGTAATCGCCGTGACTGTGGGCCGCGGCTCGGAGCGTCGCGTACGCCCAGATCGTTCTGACGATCCCCCAACAGAAAGCGACCAGTCCGCTGAGCAGAAGGACGTACATGAGATCGGGCAGTCCCTGAGCGGCGACGAAGAGCGACAAGCCGAGTTGCCTTGGGACGAGGGCCAAAACGAGGGCCGCCCAACCGAGGCTGAAGGCAAGCCAGATCGCGATGCGCGGGCGCGGACGCACGTGACCAGGCGGAAGGTTGCCGCGACGCAGAGCTGCGATCCAGCGCGCGAGGCCACGGAGTTGGAGGGCGACGACTCCGAAGAGCAGGGCCCAGAGTGCGAACGTGGCGCGGATCGATGGTGGCGGAGCGGGATGGCCTGCCTCGAGGAGGCTCGTTACGCCCTCGGAGATCGTGCCCATGCGTCCGCTGAGGAACAGGTCGACGGAGTTCTCAGCGTTCATCAGCACGATGACTCCGGTGCGGCTCCGGGGCACGAGCACCGCGTTCGCGTGGAAGTTGAACGTCTCCCCCTGATGATGGATTGCCGGCGTCCCGTTGATGGGACCGATGAACCAGCCCATCCCGTACGAGGTGCCAGTCTCTGGTGTTTGGACGGCGCGCCGGTGGAGCTCGTCCATTCCCTCGGGGGAGAGTACGGCGGCCGAGCGGTACCGGCCGTTGTTCAACTGGGCGATGAGGTAGTGGGTCATGTCCTCCGCGTCTGAGATCAGATAGCCGGCCGGGACGAGGCCACGGTTGTACGGAAGGTCGGCTGCTCTCGGCCGGCCGAACCAGTAGTGATAACCGGTGGCGAGCCCGTGGCGTTCGGCCGCTGCTGAGGACGTGAACGAGCCGCGCATCTGCAACGGATCGAGGATCTCGGTCTGGACGTAACTTTCATACGAGCGCCGGGCGACCGTCTGCACGATCAACCCAAGAACTGCATAGTTGACCGTGCTGTACTGGTAGGTGCGGCCGAAGGGTGAGGTTGGTCGAACATTGCTCAGGCTCCGAACCGTCTGCTCGAGTGCGTCGTCGCTGGTGTCGGCGTTGCCTTGAAACGTGCGTCCGGTCTTGGTCGACAAGCCGCTCGTGTGGTTCAGGAGCTGGCGAACGGTGATCCCGGCGGAAGCCGCCTCGTCCGCGACACGAAACCAGGGCAGATAGCGCTGCACGGGCGCGTCGAGTTGGACTTTCCCCTCCTCGACGAGCTGCATGATGGCCAACGCGGTGAACGACTTGCTGAGCGAGCCGATGATGAAGGGCGTCTTCGGCGTAACCGGTCGCCCGGAATCATCCGCCTTGCCGAAACCGCGGAGGTAGGTGATCCTGTCGTTCTCGACGATGCCGAGCGCGAGACCAGGGATTCGCTGTGCCGCCATCTCCTTTTGAACGAAACGCTCGATGGCCGTGAACTCCGGGCCGACCCCTTGTCCGTTGGCAGCCGGGATGTCAGAGCCCGGCCGGCTCGCCAGGTAGGCCGCACCGAGCACCAGTGCGACGAGGATCATCCACGTGCCGGCCTTCCGTCGTACTGATGGCGGACGTCTGCTCAGGGTGGGGCGAAGGTCGCGGCTCGTGATTTCCGCTTCGACAGATTCGCGCGGCGGCAGGAAGCGGACCACGATGACGGCCATGGCGCCGGCCAGGGCCGCGGCCACGATAAGTCCGGTACCCATCGCCTGCGTAAAGGCGTCGCCGGTCGTCGCGAGTAGCGCAGATGCGGCGTTGGGTGGAAGCTGGGCCGATAGAGCACTGGCCGCCCCGACCGAGGACTCGGCTGCCGCCTGTGCCTCGCGAGGCAGAGCATCGAGCGAGCCTTCGACATCAGCGGAATAGAGGGAGCTGACGAGCGAGCCGACAACGGCAACGCCGAGCGCTCCCGAGACCATCCGGGCCACGGTGTTGGTGGCAGATGCGACGCCGGTCTTCGCGGCCGGGACGGCACCGATGACGGCTTCAGTCGCCGGAGCCATCACCCAACCCATCGCGAGTGCGAGCCCAAAGAACCAGGCGGCGAGCAGCAGGGCGTTCGTGCTCGGGTCCCAGAACGAGGTTGCTGCTAGAAGGAGCGCCAGACCGCTCAGGCCTGCCGCAACAACCCGTGAGGTGCCGAGCCGCCGCACTGCCTTGCTCGACGAACCAGCGCCCATCATCAGCCCAAGTGCTATCGGGCTCATGATCGCGCCCGCCTCGACCGCGCTGTAGCCGTGCGCAAACTGCAAGTACTGGGTCAGGGCAAAGATTGCGCCGAGAAGAGCGAAGAAAGCGACGCTGACTGCCGCCGTTCCCACGCTGAAGCGCGCGCTGCGGAAGAAGCCCAAGTTCAGCATTGGCTCCTCTGTGTGTCCTTCCCACCAGACGAAAGTGCCGAGTAGTGCGATGCTCGCGGCGAGCGCGCCGAGGACCACGCCAGATGTCCAACCGTGATTCGGCGCCTCGATGATCCCATATACGAGGACGCTGAAGCCGACGGCGGAGAGCGCCGCTCCGAGCACGTCGAACGACCCGGGCTTGGGATCGCGACTCTCAGGCACGTAGCGAATGCCGAGCAAGAGTGCCAATGCTGCGAAGGGAACGTTGACCAGAAAGACCGACGGCCACGCGAACCACTCGAGCAAGAGCCCACCCGCCAGCGGGCCGAGCCCGATCCCGACCGCTGCCAGGGCCGCCCAGATGGCGATCGCCTTGCCGCGCTCTTCGCCGGTGAACACGTTGGCGATGATCGAGAGCGTGGCGGGCATGATCAGTGCCGCGCCGATACCCATTGCCGCACGTACACCGATCACCTGGTTGGCGGAATCGGCGAGGAGAGCGCCGAGGCTCGCGAGGCCGAAGATCGAGATGCCTGCCTGGAGTGCGAGCTTGCGCCCGAAGCGGTCCCCGAGCGTTCCGAAGACGAGTAGAAGGCCGGCAAACACGAGCAGGTACGAGTCGACCATCCACTGCAACTTGGAAGGTGAGGCGTGGAACTCGTCCTGCAGCGTTGGCAGGGCGACGTTGAGGATCGTGTTGTCGAGCCCGATGATCACCAGGCTCAGCGAGAGCACGCCGAGCGTCTTCCAGCGGCGCGCGTACTGGACGGAATCGATAGTCATCTGACCGTGCTCCTTTCGGGTGCGAGACGAGGACCGCGGCGCGAACCGGTGTCGCCGAAGGAGGCGCCCGGTTCCGTCGCGTAGGCGAACGGGTGGTGGAAAGCGGCGAGCGCGCGGACCGGCACGTGGAACACGAACCGCTCGTCGAGGCGGGAGTCGACAACCTCGACTTTCACGCGGTCGCTGGCGTTGCTCCAGAAGAGCGACACGGCGAGGCCGTCGGTCTCGCGGACCGCGAGCTCCCGCCAGATGTAGTGCCGACAAGGTGCGCTCATGGCTCCTCCTTCTGAGTTGAGGCGGCGTGGCCCGGTCACGGGATCGGCACCTCACTGACCGGGATGGCCGCCGTACGCTCGGCGACGAAATAGGGCAGCTGCGACAGTGCGTTCTCCTCGCTTGCGGCGTCGACGGTCCACCAGATCGAGTGGCCGCCGGAAACGCAGGAGGCGAGAGCGCCCTTGTGGCGGAGCGGGCTCTCGAAGCCGCGAAACGCGGCGAAGGCAACGCCGCACTCGTTCGGCTGGTGGCGGTGGTGAAGCAGATAGCGAGGCATGCTCCGAGCCTGCCGCCTCGTCGTCGTCGCGACATCAGGCGATCACCCTGAATCGGCCACCCTGATTTCTCGATCCGCGAGCCCTGATTTAGGGTGGGTCCGAAAGCGATGGCGCTTGCAACCCACCTCGTCGGCCGAGCGGCAGAGCTCGGCTTGGTCGACTCGCTCCTTTCCCAAGTCGATGGGGGACAATCCGCTGCGCTCGAGTTGGTCGGCGAGCCGGGAATCGGCAAGACGCGCCTCCTGGCCGAGTTGGCCGCCCGTGCAGACGGACGCGGCTACCTCGTGCTCTCGGGCCGTGCCGGGGAGCTCGAGCTCGACCTGCCGTTCTGGGTTTTCGTCGACGCCCTCGACGAGTACGTTCACGGCCTCGACCCGGACATCCTCGACAGTCTCGACGGTGACGTACGCGCAGAACTCGCGACCGTCTTCCCGTCATTGGCAGGCCTGGCGATTGGGCACAGAACGGCAATCCAGCACGAGCGATATCGCAGTCACCGCGCCGTCTGCACACTGCTCGAGACCCTCGCCCGGACACAGCCGCTGGTGCTCGTGCTCGACGATGTTCATTGGGCGGATCCGGCATCGGTGGAGCTGCTCGGCGCGCTCCTTCACCGGCCGCCGGCCGCTCAGGTACTCCTCGCGCTGGCCGTGCGCCCTCGGCAGATGGGCGACCGGCTCAGCGCCGCGGTCGAACGGGCACACCGCGCCGGCACGATCGCGCGCATCGAACTGGGGGCGTTGAGCCCCGAGGACGCCTGCGAGCTGATCGGCGACGGAGCAGACGCGACCAGCCTCTACGAGGACAGTGGCGGCAATCCCTTCTACCTCGAGCAGCTCGCGCGGTCGGCTTCCCGTCCCGGGACGCCGGCGCCGACCCACGAGCCTTCGCTCGCAGGCGTCGACGTCCCAGCCGCGGTCGCAGCCGCGCTCGCCGAGGAGCTCGCTCTGCTCTCGAAGCCCGCACGCCTCATCCTGGACGGCGCTGCCGTCGCGGGAGACCCCTTCGATCCCGAGCTGGCGGCCGCGGCCGCCGGAGCCGTCGACGCGGCGGCGATTGACGCGCTCGACGAGCTGCTGCGCCTGGATCTCATCCGCACGACGGATGTTCCGCGGCGGTTCCGGTTTCGGCATCCGCTCGTTCGCCGTGCGGTGTACGAGTCGATACCAGGCGGCTGGCTGCTCGGAGCGCACGAGCGTTGCGCCGCTGCCCTTGCGGTCAGAGGTTCCCCGACCTCGACAATTGCGCACCACATCGAACGTTCCGCGCGTCAGGGCGACGAGGCCGCGGTTGCGCTGCTGCAGGAGGCCGGAGAAGCCGCGGCCCCTCGTGCACCTGCAAGCGCGGCTCGCTGGTTCGCGGCCGCAGTCCGTGTCCTGCCGCCGGGCGGGCACGACGATCGGCGCGTCGAGCTGCTGCTAGCCCGTTCTGAAGCACTCGCAGCCACCGGACAACTCGGCGAGAGCCACGCGGCACTGCTTGAGTGCATGAGCATCGTCCCACCGGGAGCGGAATCGTTGCGCGTCCGCCTTACCGCTGCCTGCGCGCGCGTCGAGCACCTCCTCGGCCGGTACAAGGAGGCGCACGCACACCTCGAGACCGCGCTCGCCGAGCTCCAAGATCCCGCCTCCGCGCAAGGAGTCGAACTGATGATCGAGCTCGCAGGCGACAGCCTCTACCACGGCGACTACGAAGCGCTGCGCGCGTGGGCGAGCCGCGCGGCCGACGCGGCTGTGCTGCTCGACAATCAGACGCTGATCGCGGCCGCGCTTGCCATCCGTGCCCTCGCAAGCGCGGTTGGGGGTCGCGCTGCGGAGGGACAGGCATATTCCGCAGACGCCGCCACGCTTGTCGACGGTCTGGCCGACGACCAGCTCGGCGCCCGGATCGACGCGCTCGCACATCTGGCCACGGCCGAGTTCTACCTCGAGAACTTCGCGGGGAGCAGGGTCTCACGCCGAGCGCGCGCTGAGGATCGGCCGAGCTACCGGAAAGGGTGATCTCTTCCCGCTCATCGTCCCCATGCTAGGAGGCAGCCTCTGGGTTCGCGGCCGGATGGCGGAGGCAGGCGAAGTGCTCGACGGCGCGATCGCAGCCGCACGACTCGTGGACAACCCGCAAGGCCTGGCCTGGAACCTCTTCAACCGCTCCTACGCAGCCTTCGCCGCCGGCGACATCGACCTGGCGCTCGCGACCGCGATAGAGGCGTTCGACCTCGCGCAGCAACTCGATCCCGGACCCGTTCCTGCGCATGCGGCGGTCGCACTCGCCTACGCCCGCCTCGAAACCGGGCACGCCGAGCGAAGTGCTGAGCTGTTGGTCGAGTACGCAGGCGGGAACGAGCTACGACTGATCGGAGGAGGTTGGAGGGCCAGGTACCTCGAGCTTCTCACCCGTTCATTCCTGGCGGCTGGGAGGCGCGACGAAGCCGAGCAGGCTGCTACGGCTGCACAGGCCTGCGCCGAAGCCGTTGGTCTTCCGATGGCGGGCGCAATGGCAACCCTCGCCGCCGCCGCGCTCGACCTCGACCGCGGTCAGCCGTCGGAGGCCGCCGAACGGGCGCTGAGCGCTGCGACGGCGCTCGAGGCGGTCGGGAACGTCTTCGACGCCGCAACCTCGCGCCTGCTCGCCGGTCGAGCGCTCGCCGAGGCTGGCGAGCACGATCGGGCTGTCGCCGAGTTGGAGGTCGCAGCGGCGGCGTTCGATTCCTTCGGGTCGCACCGTTACCGACAGCAGACCGAACGGGAGCTCAGGAAGCTCGGACGCTCCGTCCATCGGCGCACGCGACCGGGCAAGGCAGATGGGTCAGGCATCGACTCGCTCACCGAGCGCGAGCTCCAGATCGCGCGACTCGTTCTCGACCGGAAGACTAACCCTCAGATCGCGGCCGAGCTCTTTCTCAGCTCGAAGACGGTGGAAACCCACCTGCGCAACACCTTCCGCAAGCTCGGCGTCGCATCGCGCGTAGATGTGGCGCGCGTCGTCGAGCGCGCCGAACGCACCCAGTAGCGCCGCGGTTCGGGATCGGGTGTAACGCCTGGCGCGTAGCCGAGACGATCGGGAGGACCTGTTCTCTAGCCAGGAGGCGAAGATGGCAGTTGCACGTGTCGTCACGTTCGAGGGCGTCGACGACGTTCGGGTCGCCGAGCTCAAGGCTCAGATCGAGTCCGACCCTCGGCCCGATGAGATTCCGGCGACCGAGATCCTGATGCTCCACGACGACGGAGCCGACAAGTCGATCGTCGTGCTGTTCTTCGACAGCGAAGAGGACTACCAGCGCGGAGATGCTGCCTTGAACGCGATGGAGCCCGGTGAGACGCCCGGTCGCCGGACGTCGGTCGGCAAGTACCAGGTTGCGATCAGGCAGACAGCTTGATGCGGAGTAGGGAACGTTCGTTGACATGATCGGCGCGAACGATGTATCTGTGCCGAAGGGCGCATTCGC
Source organism: uncultured Thermoleophilia bacterium (assembly GCA_963776305.1). Lineage (GTDB taxonomy): Bacteria > Actinomycetota > Thermoleophilia > Gaiellales > Gaiellaceae > Gaiella. The sequence continues at coordinate 54,107 of CAVZMA010000003.1, forward strand.
CCGAGGGATTGGGGATCGTGCTCTCGTCCCTGGGGTGTCACGACACACGGTTCGCCAAGAAGAAAGGAGATAGGACGATGAGCGCAACAGAGATCGACACTGCCAAGCTGGAGGCGTTCATGGGGCAGGTCGTCACCGACATGGGCGCGGTGATCAGCGCTCCGCTGATGGTGATCGGCGAGAAGCTCGGCCTCTACAAGGCGATGGCCGGTGCGGGCTCGCTCACCTCGGCCGAGCTCGCCGAGCGAACCGGCGTTGCGGAGCGATCGGTGCGCGAGTGGCTTCGCAACCAGGCGGCGGGCGGCTACATCAGCTACGACAGCGAGACGGACACCTACGCGCTCCCGGACGAGCACGCGCTCGCGCTCGCCGACGAAGAGAGCCCCGTGTACGTGCTCGGAGCGTTCGAGCTGATCGCGTCCCTCTATGCGGACGAGGACCGGATCACGGAGGCGTTCCGCACCGGCGAGGGAATGGGCTGGCACGAGCACGACCACCGCCTCTTCTGCGGCACGGAGCGGTTCTTCCGCCCCGGCTACAAGGCCCACCTGGTCGCCGAATGGATGCCCTCGCTCGACGGCGTCGTCGAGAAGCTCGAACGGGGAGCGAAGGTCGCCGACGTCGGCTGCGGCCACGGAGCCTCGACGATCATCATGGCCGAGGCGTTCCCGAACTCGGAGTTCCACGGGTTCGACTACCACGACGGCTCGATCGCGCAGGCCAGAGAGCGGGCCGAGGAAGCAGGCGTCGCCAGCCGGATCAACTTCGAGGTCGCCTCCGCGAAGAGCTTCCCCGGCAGCGACTACGACCTCGTCTGCGTGTTCGACTGCCTCCACGACATGGGCGACCCGGTCGGCGCCGCCAAGCACATCCACAGCGCACTGGCAGCGGACGGCACCTGGATGATCGTCGAGCCCTACGCCGACGACAGCGTCAAGGACAACCTGAACCCCGTCGGACGAGTCTTCTACGGAGCCTCCACCGTCGTCTGCACGCCCGCTTCGCTCGCCCAGGAGGTCGGACTCGCGCTCGGCGCCCAAGCCGGCGAAGCCCAACTCACAGCCGTGATCAACGAAGGTGGCTTCAGCGAAGTCCGCCGCGCCACCCAAACACCGTTCAACCTCATCCTCGAAGCACGCCCTAGAACCACGCCGAGCGGGGACGGACATGACAGCCGGACGCGTCCCCGCTCGGCCCCGCACTCGTCAGAGATCACAAGGCGCGGATAGAGCCCACCATCGGGTTCGACTTCGGTCCGCGCGAGTAGGTCAACCAGCGGCGTGTCGACGACATGGCGGCCGGTTACCGGAAGTGAAATGATGTGCCGCGCCCCGCCAACTGGACGGGGCCAGTCGGCAAATGGAAGGAGGCCCTTGTGGCTGGACTCCAAGTTCGTGCGTTTCACGCACCCGATGAGACCCGAACGCCTGACAAGACGAAGGTGGACGTCGTCAAGATGGGTGGCACTACGGCCGCCCGGCTGACGCTCGAGCCCGGGTGGAAGTGGTCGGAGTGCATCAAGCCGGTCGCCGGGACCGAGAGCTGCCAGGTGCGGCATGTCGGCGTCGTTCAGTCGGGCACGATTCACATCGCCCACGAGGACGGCAGCGAAGGAGACATCGGGCCGGGCGAGGCCTACGTGATCGAGCCCGGGCACGACGCCTGGGTGGTGGGCGATGAGGCTTTTGTCGGCTTCGAATTCGAGTCGCCGACGGCCGAGGTGTACGCGAAGAGCTGATCCCACTCGGCTGCTCGCACGAAACGGGGCACCGAGAGGGAGCCCCGTTTCGTCGACTCCCGTTCGCGGCAGTGCACGCCGCGGAGGTCGAAGATCGGCTCAGCGGCGTTCAGGGTAAGGCGCTGGTCAGAATGTCTCGGCGAGCCTCTCAGCGATAGCAGCGACCGTCACGTTGGTGTTTGCGCGGGGGATCGTCGGCATCACGGATGCATCGGCAACGACGAGGCCATCGAGTCCGAGGACGCGGCCCTCCGGATCGACGACCCGCCCGATGGCGCAGGTACCGGCGGGGTGGAAGTAGTTGCGCGCGGTGGCACGCGCGTACTCCTCGAGGTCGCGGCCGCCTGGACGCAGCTCGGTTCCCAGGAGTTCGTCGGAGTGGCTCGTTGTCCGCGACCGCACGCGCCAGCTCGATGCCCTCCACGACGACGGGCAGGTCGGCCGGATCGCTGAAGAATCCGCGCTCGACGATCGGGAGCTCCCTCGGGTCGGCTGACCGCAGGCGAAGTCTGCCGTGCGAGGAAGGCTTCATATGGAAGACGCTGATGGTGAACGCGTAACGGCCGGCGTCGTCCGCCGGCGGTGTGACCCAAGAAAGCAGCATCAAATCCCAGGCACCGGGCACGCAGCTCGTGCTGGCAGCCTTGAGAAACGCGTGCGGCTCGTACAGCGGCCCGAAGGCGGACTCGTGTGCGGCGCACTCCCTGTCGAGCGCCGAGGTGGGCTCCCAGCCCACCGAAGTGCCATGATGGTCGAGGAGGTGCTCGCCGACGGGAAGGTCGGCTACAGGCTCGATTCCGAGTCTGCGCAGATCTCCCACCGGGCCAACGCCGCTACGCATCAGGATTGCCGGTGTGAAATACGCGCCGGCGGCGAGCACCACTTTGGCCGCCTCGATACGTTCCCCGTCCGCCGTTTGCACGCCGACACAACGCCCTCCGTCGAGCAGCAGGCGATCGACGAGCGTGTCGCCGCGTACGGTGAGGTTGGCACGACCCCGCGCCGGCTCGAGGTAGGAGAATGCGGCGCTCCAGCGCACCCCGCTGAGCACATTTGCGGGCAGCCGTGCCACGCCTACCGGCTGGGCGGGGTCGTTCGGCGCGTCGAGCAGCTGGAGCCCGGTCTGTCGCGCCGCCTCGACGAACGCGTCGTGCGGCGGTGCTGGGCGATCGGTGTTCGCCCCGGTCGTGCACAGGCAGGCCGTGGCCCGTTCGAGGTACGGCGCGAACGACGCGAACGACCATTCACCGCCCCACTCGTCGTAGTCCGACGGTGCGCCCCAGACCACCATGCACGCGTTATGCGCGGAGCTGCCGCCTACGATCCGCGCGCCCAGCGAGCGGGCGTCCTCGCCGCCCACGCCCCAGTCGTGACTGAACGCGAGGGTGCGTGGATCGAGGATGTCCGCCGGCCAGCGACCCTCGGCCCGCAAGCCGTAGTCCTGCCCGGCCTCGAGGAGGCACACGGCCCGCTCCGGACGCCTCGGACAGCCGTGCTGCGAGCACGCAGCCGGCCGTGCCAGCGCCCACCACGACCACGTCGTATCCCATGTGCGGCGGAGGATACAACGCAACTCATCAAGCGCCCTCGTCCGCGGCACATCGGTGAGAGCCCGTCTGATGAACCGCGGATCCTGATCGGCCGGTGTTGCCGCCACCGGGCCAGTAGTGGAGCTGTAACGATCGAGGCGCTTCGGACACGATCTGGCGACATCGACAAGAGGAGAAAAGCTCATGCCGCTCAACGACTTCCAGCAGGAACTGTGTTCGACCAGCACGCTGGGACTTCACAGACCTTCGCGCGCTCTACGTCAACTGCACGCTCAAGCCGTCACCCGCGGTCTCGAACACGCAGGGTCTGATGGACATCTCGATCGCGATCATGGAGGCCAACGGAGTGGCCGTCGAACAGGTCCGCGCCGTCGATCACGACTTCGCTGCCGGCGTCTATCCCGATATGACCGAGCACGGCGCGACGCGCGACGAGTGGCCGACAGTCTACGAGCAGGTGGAGGCCGCGGACATCCTCGTGATCGGCACCCCGATCTGGCTCGGCGAGAAGTCGTCCGTCTGCACCAGGGTGATCGAGCGGCTCTACGGGAACTCGAGCCAGCTGAACGAGCACGGCCAGTACGCCTACTACGGCAAGGTCGGCGGCTGCCTCGTGACGGGGAACGAGGACGGCGTCAAGCACTGCGCCATGAACATCCTCTACTCGCTCCAGCACCTCGGCTACGTGATCCCACCACAGGCCGACGCCGGCTGGATCGGCGAGGCAGGGCCCGGCCCGTCCTACCTCGACGAAGGGTCGGGAGGCCCCGAAAACGACTTCACGAACCGCAACACCACCTTCATGACCTGGAACCTCCTCCACGCGGCCCGGATGCTGAAGGACGCCGGCGGCTTCCCCGCCCACGGCAACCAACGATCGGCGTGGGACGCCGGCTGCAGATTCGACTTCCCCAACCCCGAGTACCGCTAGCCGATCACGCTCCCGTCAGGAGGTGGAAGCGATGAGCGTATGCCATTCGTTCCTCAGCCGGTAGCCGCCACTCGGAGTGCGGTAGGGCTCGAGACCCTCGACGATCGCGTCGCGAACGGGTTGCTCGCCGACAGCGTCGATCAGCTCGACGATCAATCCAGGGGCGAGCATCGCACGAGCCATCGCGTCCTCATCGGGGAACTCGAAAGCCCAGGAGACGTCGTATGCGCTCCTCGGCTTGAGCCCGGCCTGATCGGCGATGCTCTCGAGGACTCCGGGCTCCCAGAGTGCGGGCGGCGCGGGCGCGTCCGGGTCGGGTGGGGGCACAAGCGGAGCAATCGCCTGCTTCATCGCGGTGAGGTCGCAGCGATCCGGTCGTCCCCAGACCTGAATCACGACTGCCGCATCCGGCTTTCCCACCCGTCCTGCCTCGCGGAGTGCGGCAACCATGTCGGCGGCGAAGAAGAACGAGTTGAACCCGGCGACCAGGTCGAACGTCCCATCGTCGTAGGGGAGAAATTGCATGTCGCCGACAACCAGTTCCGCCTCTGGGACACGTGTGCATGCGAGCTCGATCAACGTCTCGGATGCGTCGAGACCGACCACGGATGCGCCCCTGTCCGCCGCAGCGCGAAGGAATACGCCGCTGCCGCATCCCACCTCGAGCACCCGTTGCCCCGCTTCGAGCCCAACGCGACGAATCGCCTCCTCATACGTGGGAAGCTGCTGTTCCTCGTTGATGGCCCAGTCGTCTGAGCGCGCTCCCCAGAGCTGACCCCAACGCTCGGCGCTACCTCTCGCGGATGTCGTGGCGGTCATCGTCCCTCCTCCATATAAACTACGGATCGTAGTCCTTATAACTATGGAGCGTAGTAATGTCAAGAGATGAGTTGAGCCTCTTCTCCTACGAGATCCTCGGACTCGTCGGCCGCAGGGGAGCCGGACCCCACGACCTCCTCCGCATGGCTCGGCGAGGCCGGATGCTCGACTGGGCCGGTGAAAGCCAGTACTACGTCGAACCGAAGCGTCTCGCAAGGCTCGGCTACCTCGAAGCACGCAAGGAACCCGGGAAAACGCGGGAACGCACCGTCTACGCACTCACCAACAAAGGACTCGAGGCACTCGCCGCATGGGCGGCGACACCCGTGACGTTCACCCCGGTGAAGAGCGAGGTCCTGACGCGCATGCTGATCGCTGACCTCGTCGGCGAGGAACTGACGAGACAGAGCGTTCTCAGCTTACGCGACGACATCGCCGACCTCTTCGAACGGCTCGACGAGAACGAGGCGAGTGCCAGACAACTCGAGCACCGCACCAAGTACCTGCTCCTGACGGCCGGGTTCCTACGGCGCCTGCTCGAGCTCCACCTGCATTGGATCGACGATGTCGAACGTGAGCTCGCTCCAACCGCCGCTGACACCGTCGACGTGGTTCGTTCCGAAGCCGAAATGCAGATGGAATCCTGAGATACCCGCCACCGCGACAAGCCGTCGTGCGGGTCCCTAGGGCCATTCTTACCGACGACCCGACAGGGTCATCTGAGGCCACCAGTGCTACGGACTGCCCTATCGTGTTTGACCACATGGGAACAGGGGTGGTCAGCGAGATCGATCGCACGCAGGTTCGGCTGGCGGAGCTCGTAGCCGCCCTCTCGCTCGGCATCGACCTCGGCTTTGGACAGCCGATGGAGCACGTCCTTCGGCAGTGCCTCATCGCGTTGCGGCTGGCTGAAGGCATGGGGCTCGACGAAGGGCAGCGCGCGGTCGTCTATTACACCGCCCTGCTCGTCAACGTGGGCTGCCATTCCGACGCTCACGAGCAGGCCAAGTGGTTCGGCGACGACATCGCCTTGAAGTCGATCAAGTACGACCACGAGCCGAGGAGCGTGCGGATGGCGGCCTCGGGGATCCGTCAGCTCGGCGCCGGGAGCCCGCCGCTGCACAGATTTCGGCTCGGGCTTGCCTTCGCGCTCTCCGGGCACCGCGAGGTCGACGGGATGATCGAGCACCACGCCGCGATCGCCCGAACCATGGCCGAACAGCTCTCCCTCGCCGACGACGTCGTCGAGGCGATCGGCGCTGCGTACGAGCGCTGGGACGGACGGGGCTGGCCGGGGGAGCTCGAGGGTGAGGATGTCCCGATCGCATCGCGGATCGCCCATGTCGCCGAGTTCATCGAGGTCGCAAACCGGCTCGGAGGCGTCGTCGCGGTGAGGAGGCTCGCAAGGGAGCGGAGTGGCGGCGACTTCGACCCTGCGCTTGCCGACCTCGTCGAGGCCGAGGCCGACGTGATGCTGTCGGGCCTCGACACCGTCGCTGTCTGGGGCGCCGTGATCGATGCCGAGCCGGCGCTCGCAGTGGTGCTCGCGGGCGAGCGCTTCGACGCGGCTTTGCTCGCGATCGCCAACTTCGTCGACTTGAAGTCGCCCTATTTCCTCGGGCATGCCAGGGCCGTTTCCGAGCTGGCTGCAACCGCGGGTGTTCGGTTCGGACTCGCTGACGCAGACGTGCTGTTGCTCCGCCGTGCCGGTCTGGTACACGGCCTCGGTCGGCTCGGGATCTCGAACGCGATCCTCGACAAACGAGGGCCGCTTGGCGCGGGCGAGTGGGAACATGTCCGCCTTCAGCCCTATCTGACCGATCGCATGCTGCGCCAGTCGGAGGCGCTTGCGCCGGTCGCCGCATCGCCGTGCAGCACCGTGAGCGCCTCGACGGATCGGGATACCCGCGTGGGCTCTCCGGTGCCGCGATCTCTCGAGAGGCGCGGATTCTCGGTGTCGCGGATGCCTATCAGGCGATGTGCGAGCCTCGCCCGCACCGCGTAGCGTGCTCAGCGGACGAGGCGGCCAGCCTGCTGCGCGCCGATGTCAGGGCCGGTCTTTTCGACGCCGACGCTGTCGAGGCCGTACTCGGCGCCGCCGGCCACCGCGTCCCGCGTCGCAGGGAAGGCCCGGCAGGGCTGACGCCGCGAGAGGTCGAGGTCCTGAGGCTGCTCGCGCGAGGGCTCTCCAACAAGGAGATCGCCGAGCGCCTTGTGATCTCGCCGAAGACCGTCGGAAACCACGCAGAGCACATCTACGCAAAGATCAATGCCCCAAGCCGCGCCGCCGCCGGCCTGTTCGCGATGCAACACGGCCTGCTGCCCGAGGAAGAGTTCCCCGCTGCCGGCCCGTCCTGGGTGATCAGACGGCGGCCTGCATAGCCTGCATGTTCTTCATCATCACCGCCTCGGTCTTGTGCAGCTCGTCCGCGGGGCTGAAGAGGACGATATCCGTGCCGGGCTCGTGCTTCACGGGGACGTGGCCGGGCGGGGTGTAGAACGCGTCGCCCGCCTCGAAAACCTCCTCACGGTCGGCGTACCGGAACGTGACCCTCCCGTTGACGACGTAGCCCCAGTGGGGACACTGGCAGCGGTCGTCGGGCAGCCCGTTCATCAGAGGGGTCGCATCGACGTCCTCACGGAACGAGGTGAAGTTCACCGAGTAGCCCTCGAGCACTTCGGATCGATCGGTCACGGGGCCGAAATCGCCGCCCCGCGTTGCGCTCTCCTTCGAAACCTTCGGCATCTCACGCCTCCTTCATCGGGTTGAGCTCAGGCTAGGCGTGGCGAGATCGCCTGTCATGAGGCGTTCGACCCATCTTTGGATCTGCTGCCAATCAGCTGACTCATGAACCGCGGTCATTCACATCGGCCGGATCGTGGGGAACTCGATGGCGGGGATGGGCTCGATGCAGTCGAGCGCCTCGGGCATCCTTGTGCACCTTCAGTGTGATTTTCGGGGGTGGGGAGCCCGGCGTGGCCTAGAATCGGCGGATGCCGCGCGGGCCCCGCCAGCGCCGTTCGCACAAGGCCTCCTTTCGCGTGGCGCTCTTGTTCGGCGTGCTTGCGCTCGCGCTCGGTCTTGCCGGGCAGGGCGGCGCCAGGCGCGACGCGTCCTGCGTCGTCGCTCCGGGCAAGACCGTCGATATCCAGGGCAGCAGCCCCGAGTGGCGCAACTGCCTCGTCGAGGCGCTCCAAACGAACAACACCACCGTCCGGCTCGGCCCGGACGTCGACATGGATCTCACCGCCGTGGGATCGATCCACATCGCGGCGGGCGTCACGCTCAGGAGCGTCCGGAGCTTTCCCTCGTCGTCAGGCAATCGTGACGGGGGTCGAGGGTCGAAGCCGGTGCTCTCGGCGCGGGCCGGAAACGCGAACGGTCCACGCCTCTACACGAGGGGTCACCCGAAAGGTCTTCTGACGATCGAGTGCTATCCCGACGGCGCGCTGAACGACAACGTGCACATCTCGGGCTTTCGCCTGATCGGCCCCGACTTCGGGATCGAGTCGAGCGACGACCACCTGCAGATCGGGATCCTCGTCATCAACTGCAAGGGCATCGAGATCTCGAACATGGAGATCGCGGGCTGGAGCAACCAGGGGATCGGCATCGTGGACGACCCGCGTTTCGGCGGGAAGGGTCGGATCGACAAGCCGGACCAGGTTGTCGTTCGCGGCAACTACATCCACAACAATCAGCACGAGGGCGCAGAGGGATACGGCGTCGCGATGGGTCTGGGCGCTACCGCGCTGATCGTCGAGAACGTGTTCGACTCGAATCGCCACTCGGTCGAGGCGTCCGGGAAGTCGGACGGCTACGACGCCGAGCGGAACCTCGTGTTGAAAGGCGGCGGGTACCACAAGCTTGGCTTCCACACGCATGTGTTCGACGTGCACGGCGACGACAACTGCGGCCTGCGCGGGGCCGTCAACGACAGCGCCTGGAACTGCGGCCGCGCAGGCGGCTGGGTCGCGATCAAGGACAACGCCTTCCAATACCTCTCGAACACGGCGGTGAGGATCCGCGGCACGCCGCAGATCGGCGGCTGGATCCTGCACAACGTCTTCGCACACTCGAGGCTCGAAGAGACGACGCTCAACTCGGGCGCCTTCGAGGCGACCACCGGGAAGACGAACATCTCCCTCGGCAAGGGGTTGACCGCGAACCTGCTCGGCTACGACTCGTACGGCAAGTACGGCACCTGCGACTTCGACGGCGACGGCAAGGACGACCTCTTCCTCGCGACCGGCGTCAGCTGGTGGTACTCGAGCAGCGGCGAGTTCCAGTGGACGTTCCTCAAGCAAGCGACCGAGCGGACCGATCAGCTTCGGCTCGGCTACATCAACGGCGACAACCGGTGCGACGTCCTCGCTGCGAACGGCGACAACTGGGAGGTCTCCTCCGGCGGCACGGGGACTGGCGCCCGATCGGCAATTTCGCGGTGCCGATCAGCCAGGTCGTGCTCGGCCGCTTCGGGCCGCAGCCTGCTGGGCTCGGTCCGACCTCCTACGCATTTCGCCGCGCGCCGGACGGCCAGTGGTACGTGACGAGCCTCGCCACGCCGAGCTGGCAGCCGGTGCAAAGCTCGTCTATCCCCTTTGCCAAGCTTCGCTTCGCGGACTTCACGGGGGACGGCGTCACGGACGTGCTCGCGGTGCAGGGAGGCCATTGGTCGATCTCCGAGGGCGCAACCGGCTCGTGGCAGACGCTGAACTCGAAGCTCTCGAATGACCTCGGCTCGGTCACGCTCGCCGACCTCGACAACGACCGTCGCGAGGACCTCGTGCGGTTCGAGAAGAGCGGTGCGAGCTCGCTGAAAGTCTCCGTTTCGTGGGGCGGCCGCAGCAACTGGACGCCGCTCGAGACGATTACCGGGATCGCCTTCCCCACGCCTGTGTTCCAGGGCCAGACCGTGCTCCCGCTCTATTCCTTCGCCGGCCGATTCGACGCGACAGGAGGCGAAGACCTGCTGATCGTCGACACCAAGCGCAACGGCCGCTTCGCCAACCGAAGCGGCACGATGTGGAACAGCCAGTACCCGTACTGAGTCGGGGTTCATTGGTGTTGTTACCTTCGCTGATGCTCGACGGGTGCGCGCTGATCGCTCTCGTAGCTGCCGTTACCTTTGCTGGCGCCTCGATCGCCGGCACTCGAGAGACGACTCCTGCCGAGGCATTCAGGCCCTGCAGCAGTCGCGGTGACGGCAGCAAGCCGCAGGCACTACCGACTCCGGTGGGTGAGCGAATTGGGCCGCTGGTTATCTGGCCGTCGATCCGAAGCCGCGTCGAGGATTACGCGACGAGCAAGGCCGGCTGGGCGTACTACGCGAAGGCCCCGATCGTGCTTCCAGCACGAACGACTGTGACGCTCGTGGTGCCCTCGGAAGCCAAGCAGCTGATCGGATTCCAGGCGGCCGGAGGCGCCTGAGGCCTCGTCCGTCCGCTTCGAGGCGTGCCGCGAGAACGTTCGCGCCTTTCCGCGGGCGTACAACGGCACGGTCGGGAAGTACACGGGATTTCCCTTCGGCTTCGGGCTGGCCCGTCGCTCGATGTGCGTCCCGCTCGAAGTCTGGGTCGAGGGGCGAGCACCTATCCGGCGCCTCGTTCCAGTCGGACGCCAAACCTGCAGATAGCAATCGGCGCGCACCGCGGCAGCTGACCGGATGATTGCCCGCGGGCGCCGGGCACCGGGCACCGGGCACCGGGATAGGCTGACTGGGTGTCCTCGGGAGGAAACAGGTGTTTTTCGGTCTGAACAGCTGGTTGCTGGCCCTCGTGGTGGCCGGCATTCTGTTCGGGGCAACTGCCCTGGGGCTTCTGGCCGGGCGCTCACTGAGCCATCACCGCGAGACGCTGCGGGAGCCACTCGGCGTCGTCCAGGCTGCGCTCCTCACGCTCGTCGGCCTGGTTCTCGCCTTTGGGCTTGCGATGGCTGTCGGCCGCTACGAGGCGCGCCGTGCCTCCGTTGTCGATGACGCCAATGCAATCGGGACCTCGTACCTCCGGGCACAGACGTTGCAGGAGCCGGTACGCAGTCTCTCGCTGCCCCTCTATCCGCAGTACACGGATCTGAGCATTCGCATTGCGCGGACCGTGCCAGGGAGCCGAGCGCAGTTACGTGCGCTTGCGGCGGAATCGGTTCTCCAGCGTCGTCTCTGGGCTCTGGCAGGTCAGGCACTCGATGGGCAACCAGTCCAGTCGGCGCCCCGGCTCTACGTGGAGAGCCTCAACGCGATGATCGACATGCAAACCACGCGCGTCGCTGGGCTGAACAACCGGGTTCCGTCGGCGATCTCCCTCGTCCAGGTTCTGGGAGCCGCGGTGGCACTGGGCCTGATGGCGTTCTACCTGGCGTTGCTCTCCCGCGGGGTCATGACGGTACTGCTCGCTGCCGGCCTGCTGACGCTCCTCCTCTATGTCACCTTCGATCTCGACCGGCCCGCACGGGGGTTCATCGAGGTCTCGGCGGCACCGCTCGTAGCCCTCCGGGCATCGATGGAGCTTCCGCCCGCCGCCAGGCCTCCCCACGCCCGGTAAGGGACAGAGCAGGCTCCGCAGATTTAAAGGTCTAGACCTCACAACGCGCGACAGCCAGCGCTTGGAGTCTCAAGCTCCTCCTGGCCTCGACCGATAACGCCCACATGGCTGCGAGCGGTGGCGTGCGGCACGCGTGGTCCGCGCACCCCTGGCGCGCGCGCTGCCTGCGGCTGCTCGTCTACGTCCTTCCGGTGGCCGCGTCGCTCGCCGTCGTGCGCGTCATCACCGGCATTGGCGGTGTGCCGACCGGCTCACTCGGCATCTTCCTGCTCTGGTGGCTCGGAATCAGCATTTGCGCCACGGTCGTCGTCTCCGTCGCGTACCGCCTCACCCGCCGCCTCCTCCCGCTGGGGACGCTACTCGAGCTCTCGTTGGTCTTTCCCGACGAGGCGCCGTCGAGATTCAAGCTGGCGACGGACGCAAACGAAGAGGAGCTCGACACGCTCCTGCGCCTGACCGAGCGCTACTGCGTCGTCTATCAGACGATCGCTGCCGCCCCCGACCTGTCCACCTCCTGGGCTCGAGCGGTGACGTAACCCGGGCGGAGGATCGCGCAACGGCCGGTCGGACGCTCAGTCGGACGCGATCGACGCTGCCGGCAACCTGACCTCGCTCATCGCGCGGAGCCGCTCGTGGAAGTCCGTGCTCGGAGCGTGAATGTTGAGCAGCCGCCCGCCGCCGGGGCCGCTCGTGAAGGCGTGCTCCACGCCGGGTGGCGCGGCGGCGAAGGAGCCGGCTCCCGCCACCATCCTTTCGGTACCCATCTGCAGCTCGATCGTGCCGCCTAGGACGTAGAACGCGTCCGTGTGGTCGTCGTGGCTGTGAACGTCCGGCCCTCCGAAGCTCGGGCCGAGCTCGAACTCGATCAGCGCCAGCTCTGTGCGGCCGACCTTGATCGTGGCGACACGGTGGTCGCCGTGGAGCTCCTCTCCCTCACCGGCTTGGAGGAGGATCGCCGCCGATCCCGGTAGCCCGCTTCCCGGCTCGGCCTCGAAGCTGTCGAAGCCGCCGGGATCGCCACGGTCGAGCGCTCTCAGGTTCTCGGCGAAGCGGCTGTCCGGCGTGTGGAAGTTGAGAAACCGAACCGGTGAAAGGCTCCTGAACCCGTGCACGACGCCGGGCGGCACGGACGCCGTCCCGCCCGGGCCGAGCACATGCGAAGCATCGTCGACGAGGAGCTCCAACTCGCCCTCGAGGACGTAGAACGAATCAGCGTGCTCGCGATGAACGTGCGGCGACGCGCCGGGCTGTGCTCGCGGATAGCGCGTCTCGGTGACCGTCAGCTCGTCGAGCGCCGACCGGAGCATGATCCTGCCGCCGAAGAGCGCCTCGCCCTCGCCGGGCCGTTGCACGATGCCTTCCACGATGGCAAGTATCGCTCTGATCGGATGGGCGCAAGGTTCGGAAAGCCGTACATAGACCTTCGCGCCAACCCCCCTTCCGCGAGGCCGACGCACCCGTCACCTTGTGTTGAGTTGGTCAACCGAGAAAAGGGCGGGGCGCGTGACACTGATGGGTACGACAACGACATCTGCAAACGGCACCGGCGCGAGCCTCGCTCGCAGTGCCGACACCCGGGGGGCCGCAAGGGACACCGAGCTGCCCGTGATCTTCATCGTCTCCGCCGACCCGTTGGTCGTGACGGCCCTAGAGGGTGACCTGAGGCTCCGATTTGGAAGCGATTCACGGATCATCGCCGCGGTCGGTGCCAGGGACGGGCTCGCGCAGCTTCGTACTCTGGCTGCTCGCGCAGTGCCGGTCGCGCTGGTGATCGCCGACCAGGACATGCCGGAGTCGACCGGCGTGGAGTTCCTCACGGGCGCCCACGCGCTGCACCGGTCGGCCAAGCGGATCCTGCTCGTCGAGCGCGACTACACCACGGCGAACCCGATCGTCCCGGCAATGATGCTCGGGCAGATCGACTACCACCTCGTCAAACCGTGGATCCCGGACGTGGGTCTGTACCCGGCAGTCAGCGAGTTCCTCGCGAACTGGGCGAGCTCCAAGGCCGAAGGCTTCACGCTGTTTCAGATCGTCGCGCCCGAGAACAGCACCCGCGCTCACGAGGTCCGGGACATCCTCACCCGCTTCACCGTCCCCTACACCTTCCACGCGACGGACTCCGAGGATGGAGCGACGCTTCTCAGCCAAGTGGGACAGGCCGGGTCCCAGTCGCCGGTTTTCATTCGGCACGACGGTCGCGTTCTGATCGACCCGACCGACGCCGATCTTGTCGAAGCGGTCGGAGGCGGCACCCGCCTCGGCACGGACGTCTACGACGTCGCGATTCTCGGCGCCGGTCCGGCAGGCCTCTCGGCGGCGGTGTACGCCGCCTCGGAAGGCCTCGAGACGCTCGTGGTCGAGCGACAGATCTCCGGCGGGCAGGCCAGCTCGAGCTCCCGGATCCGCAACTTTCCGGGGTTCACGTGGGGCATCGGCGGCCACGATCTCTCGCGCCGCGCATGCGAACAGGCGTGGTTGTTCGGGGCGAACATGGTCTTCGCACAAGAGGCGACATCCATTCGCGCCTCGGAGACAGGGTTGATCATCGGCGTCGGCGACGAGCGCGAGGTGCATGCACGCTCCGTCGTGCTCGCCACCGGGGTCTCGTGGCGGCGCCTCGGGGTCACGAAACTGGAGGCGCTGGTCGGCGCCGGCGTCTACTACGGCGCTGCAGGCAGTGAAGCTCGGGCGATGCAAGGACGGCATGTCGCAATCGTCGGGGCAGGGAACTCGGCGGGCCAGGCGGCCGCGCACCTCGCGAAACACGCAGAGACGGTGACGCTGCTCGTGCGCGGCGAATCCCTCTCCGCAAGCATGTCCGAGTACCTGGTGGCCGAGCTCCGTCAGCTACCGAACGTCTCGGTGCGGCTGCGGGTCGACGTCTTCGACGGCCAGGGCGAGGAACAGCTCGAGGCTGTCGTTGTACGCAACCGCGAGACCGACGCGATCGAGCGGGTCCCCGCCTCGGCCCTCTTCGTGATGATCGGAGCCGAGCCACGGACCGACTGGCTCGACGGTGCCGTGGAGCGCGACGCGCGTGGATTCATCCTCACCGGCGCCGATCTCGGCGGTGAGGGCCGAGGCTTCGGCGACTGGCCGCTCGACCGCGCGCCGATGCACCTCGAGACGAGTCTGCCCGGTGTCTTTGCCGCCGGTGACATCCGCCATGGCTCCGTGAAACGCGTCACGACCGCGATGGGAGAGGGCGCGACAGCGATCCAGCTCGTGCACCAGTACCTCGAAGCGGAGAGCGCCCGGGCCCACGCACGAGCAGCCTGAACCGTTGGGGTTAGGGGCGACGCCTTGCGTCGCCTCTACGAACCCTCGGCTGCCACACCGACAACGCGCCCCTGCGGGTCGGCGAGGATGCCGAAGGTGACACCGGGAACGCTCGTCGCCGGCTGGACGACGCGCCCGCCGAGCTCCTCGCCGCGCCGGAGCGATTCCTCGACGTCCGCGACCCCGACGAAGAACACCGTCATCGGCTCTCCGCCCTGTACCGGGCCGATCCCACCCGGGATCGCACCCTCGACTCCGGTGTTCACGTATGTGTAGCCCGGCAGGCCTCCGTCGCCGTAGGTCCAACCGAAGAGTTCCCCGAAGAACGACCTCGTCGCATCGGGATCCGGCGAGCGCAGTTCGAAATGGACGACGGGTGCTGGCATGACTGCTCCTTTGGTCGGCGTTCCGGCGACTGCCGGCCGCGCGTGGTCGTCGATACGACGAACGGGAGCGCCGCGAATCGACACCTGTCGCCCCAAACGAAAAGAGGGAATGAAAAGAGGGGCCGCCGCCGAGGCCCCCCTCTTCCTGCAGGCTCACCCTGAGGTGAACTCGGATCACCCGACGACCGCGTCCGCCGCACCGTCGCGTACCGTCGAGCTGGCCCAATCATGCACATCCCGCCGGGCGGCCGGACTCACCCTTTCGGAGTTGACTGCTCACCCGGTGGGAGTTGACCGGCGCGGTTCACCCGCGCGCAGACGTCAGTTCACGCCGACCGGCGTCTCGAGACCCGCGGCCTCGAGCCGCTGCAGCCGCCAGTCCATGCGCGACGCGATCTTCTCCATCTGATCGAGCATCTTCTCGCGCGTCTCGTGGCGCTGCCGTTCGGCCTCCTCGAGGCGGCTCATCAGCCCTGCCGCCTCCTGCCCGAAGATCGGCAGGCCCGGAGCCGGAGCCGCTGCGGGTGCTCCAACAGTCGGTGAGGGTGCTTGTGCGTGCCCCGCCGCCACGATCGCCGCGAGCTGGTCGAGTCGTGCGGTCAGCTCGTCGAGACGCTGCACCACACCACGCGAGCCTGCCAGGTCGGCGACGGTTTTCTCGTGGTAGGCGAGCCGCATCCGCAGCCCTTCGACGCCGATTCGGAGGCGGTCGAGCTCCTGCGGCGACTGTGCGAACGCGTCACCATGATCCTCGGTGGAGCCGATCGGCATCGGGCCTGTCACGATCCGCGCGGCGAGCTCCGAGACGCGCTCCTGCAAGGAGGCACGTTCCGCGGCCCACGAGGTCGCCGTCCGGGCCAGCTCGTCCGTCACCGCGTCGCGATCGCGTTCGATTCGTTCGATCCTCAGCGTCAGCTCGTCGAGGCTCTCAGCCAGCCCTGCGTCGTACGACGACTCGCCGTCGGTGTCAGCCTCGGTCACAGCACCCTGGCCCTCGAGCGTCGACAGGCTCTCGTCGACACGGGCCTCGAGTGCGGCGAGCTCGGATGTCCACGTTTCGGCCAGCGCTGCGAGATCCGCAACCGTTTCGCGCTCACCTTCCATGCGGGCCAGCCGCGCAGCGAGCTCGTCGATGAGCTGCCCGACTTCGGGCGCCTGCGGACGCTCCTCGGTGATGGCGGCGGCGATCTCGTCAAGACGGGCCTCGAGTGCCATCCGCTCCACGGCCCACGTGCTCTCGACCTGGGTCGCATCGCTCGCAACCGCCTGGCGGTCGTGCTCCAGCCGCTCGAGGCGGTCGGCAAGGGTGTGCAACGCCCGACCCATCTCGTCGGCGCCGCGAGCGGCCGTCGAGGTCGCGAATGCAGCCAGCTCGTCCATTCGATCCTCGAGTGCAGTCTTCCTCGCCTCCCAGTCGCTCGTGGCCTGGTCGAGGTTCGCGCGCTCGCGCGCAACGGCGGCCGCCAGAGCGTTGATCTCCTTCCGCAGCTCCAGCCCTACGACCTCTGTCGCTCCCGACGCGTCCTCGACGACGACCTCGAGTCGCGCGAGCTGCTCACCGAACGCGGCGACCTGGAGATCGAGCAACGGCGAGCCGAGCTCGGGCGTGGTTCCATTCGCAGCGGCGGCGGCAAGCGCGTCGATCTCCCGACGGAGCTCACGCGCCACATCGTCGATTCTCACGCCGACCGCGCCCAGACGCTCGTCGAGCGCGGCGATCTCGGGCTCCCGGCCTGTCCTGCGACCCGCGGTCTCGCCGACGATCCCGGACAGGGTGCCGACCCTGTCGCCCAGCGCCTGAACGGTGTTGACGAGACCGTCGACGCGTTGGGACAGCTGCGGATCGACGGCAAAGCTCTCCTTGAGCGCCTCGAGATCAGCGCGCATCGACCGGATCGCTTCGTTCGTCCGGCCCATGGCCCGATCGATGTCACCGCGCTCACGCGCAACGGAGGCGGCGAGCGCGTTGATCTC
Source organism: uncultured Thermoleophilia bacterium (assembly GCA_963776305.1). Classification (GTDB taxonomy): domain Bacteria; phylum Actinomycetota; class Thermoleophilia; order Gaiellales; family Gaiellaceae; genus Gaiella. The sequence continues at coordinate 71,327 of CAVZMA010000003.1, forward strand.
CGCCCGCAGCTCCTGACCGACCTGTTCGGCTGCGCCCGATGCGTCGTCCATCGCCGCTTCGAACCGGCCGAGCTGCTCGCCGAACGCAGCTACCTGCAGCTCGATCTCGTCGGAGGTGCCCACGGGCGAGGTGCCGTCGGCGGCGGCCGTTGCCAGCGCGTCGATTTCCCGTCGGAGCTCCCGCGCGACACCGTCGATCCGACTGCCGACCTCGCCCAACCGTTCCTCGAGTGCGGCGATCTCCGGCTCCCGACCGGTTCGGCTTCCGACCGTTTCACCGACGATCCCCGAGAGCGTGCCGACCCTGTCTCCGAGAGCCTGGACGCTGTCGACGAGACCGTCGACGCGATCCGACAGCGCCGGATCGACGGCGAGGCGCTGTTTCAGCCCTTCGAGATCCGCGCGCATCGAGCGAACTGCCTCGGTGGTCTGCATCAGCGCCTGCTGCGACTCGGCGCGCGCCGAGCGGACTGCCTCATCCGTCTGGGCCACTGCCTTCAGCGTCCGCTGCTCCACCTGCGCGAGCTCGCCGTCGCGCGCTGCGAGCTGGCCGGCGGTGGCCGTGACCGTCCCGGACAGGAAGTCGAGCCGGTCGGCGAGCGAGCCAACCTTCTTCTCGACACGCTGCTCCAGGCCGGGATCATTCGGTGACGGGGCCGCGGCGCGTGCGGCCTGCTCCGACACGGCCTGGAGGCTACGGCGGATCTCCGCGAAGCGTTCCTCGGTGCGCTCGTCGCCCTTGGCGAGCGCCTCCGTCAGGATCGAGATCCGGCTCTGCTCGGCGGCGAGGCGGCCTGCGGTCGACCTCACGACCTCAGCCAGCGTCTCGATTCGCTCTGCGAGTGTTGCGACGGTCTCCTTCAGGGGGTCGGAGGCCGCGACGGCGACTGTCCCGGAGCGCTTCGGGGACTCCTCGACGAAGCTGCGGAGGGCCTCGAGCTCACTTCGGACGGAAGCCAGGGCTGCGGCCGACCGCTGAGTGTCCTCGCCGATCCGCTCCTGCACCCTGCGGTCGAGCGAGGCGACCTCGCCTTTGCTCGCGGAGAGACTCCCAGCCGTCTCGCGGACGATCGCCGCGAGCATGTCGACGCGATCCGCGAGCGTGTCGATCGCATCGCGCACGTCGGGATCGATGTCTCGCTTCTCAGATCTCATGGGCGGCACCGGACGCTTGGGCACATAAGCGGTGTCGGAGGACACCGATCGCCAAGGACGCCACAGGCCGCATGTCGCCGCGCATCAACCGCCGATCAATCCGGTTTGCCGAACCAGGATCTGTCGCAAATGCGGGCAACAGAATCGTTGTCGTACATTTCGGGTGCGAGCACACTCCCTCGTTCGGGTATTCCTCCGCTCGATCCACCGATCGCGGCGCCTGTCCTGCCCGTATCCTTCAGCGCGCGGGCGGTTAGCTCAGTTGGTAGAGCACCTCGTTTACACCGAGGGGGTCGGCGGTTCGAGCCCGTCACCGCCCATGGCTTCGGCAAGCCATTTTTGAAGGGAGAGGGTCCCCGGGGCCTTCTAGGGCCGTAGGCTCGGTCGCGATTCGGTGATCACTGCGCCGTCGACCGCTGCTCCCGGGGAGAGGCGCTGCCCTCCCTCCAGGGTCTCTCCGACCTGCGACGTTGGAACGTTAGATCACCGTTTGGACCGGAACTTCGAAGAACTCGACTCTAGCCCCGTTTCAGTTTCGAGTGAGTGCGGTTCGCGCATCAGGCACCGCGACGCAAGCGGGCGTCCTCTGCGATTCGTCGAGACACACCCTCGCAGCTAAAGCCGCCCGGCATCGTGCGGCCTGCACCCCTATCTCAGCTACCTGACGGGAAGCTCGGGTGACATTCCCGAGCCTGGAGCGCAGGCGACGCGGAGCGGGCCGTCGTAGGGGGAGGAGATTTGCCGGCCCGCTCCGTCGCTGTTGCCCTTGTCCCCGCCCAGACCTACGGCAAACCTCTACGGCAAAGCTGAGGGATGACGAGGCTTTACATTCGCCGTGGAAGATTCCCGGTGATCGCGGCGTCTAGTCGGTAGAGCTTGCTGGGAGGGGGAGCCCGAAAGCTCGGTGTCGGGAAGGGGGTGGAAGTTTCGAGGATCGGCCTTCACGCCCCCTTCCCGCACCTAAGGATTCGTCGTGGAGCAACAGGATCTCGCGGTGGCGTTCGATGTCGCCGCCGGCGGGTCGTCTGATCCGCCTCGAGAGCTCAGCGATGTGTGCCGGCTAGCCTGCCGACCGCGTGCAACCTGGTCCCGGCGACGATCGGTCAGAGAAGCGCGGGGGGCGAGCTACGGAGGATTCAGGAGCCGCCCGCCCCTCGCGCTGTGCCGGCGGCCACCGCCCATGGCGCCAGTCATCTCACCGTAGGAACGCGCGCCGATTGTGGCAATGTTTCAGCCGGGTAGGCTTTTCGCGCCCGCGTGACGTGACCGCAGTCCAGGCTCACGTCGCACCTCGTTGCCGGTGGTCGTGCTCGGCGGACCGGCGAGGTGCAGGAACGTCGACCAGGACGAGCGGGGTCACGTTCCCGGCCGGGACTGCTGCGATCCCAAGGCTCTCGACCAGGGTGAAGAACGCGTCGGCAAACGCGGCGCCCTCGGTTCGTTGCCGCACGAACCTCCAGTCGATCTGCTCGCGCAATGAGCGCGCCAGCTCGATCACGGAACCGAAGTCTGGCTCCTGTTCCGAGAGCGCGAGTAACTTGGTGACGAGAACGTCATCGATCGAGGCGACGAGGACGGGCTGCGCCATCAGCTCCGTCCAGCTCGCCCGCGAGAAATGCTCGTCTCCGATCGGGCCTCCGGCCGGTCGGTAGATCAGGTCGACGAGCACCGACCCGTCATGTGCCTTGACGAGCCAGCCTTCGGGTGGGATCGACGACGTCATGCCGATCGCGACGAGTGCCTCGAGCGCGGACGGCGCATCCTCTTCTCGGAGGTAGAAGTCGACATCGTGATCGGTCGGCGGACCTCCTCGCGCCCACGCCGCGAGGCCGCCACCGATCATTGCCGGAATGCCGGCTGCCTCGAGGGCAGCGCTCGACCGCTTCATCGTGTCGATCAGCTGGGGGAAGTTTTCGCTCGGCGTATATCCCACCGCGACGTCGTACCCACTCGAGGCGTTCGTGGAACATCGTTTCGGGGTATCTCGGCTCCATGGAGGAACTCCCCATCCGCCTCGCCGCAGCCGGCGATCTTCACTGCGCCGAGCCACTGCGCGACAGGATCGTGCGCGCGTTCCGCAACGTCGAGTCCGAGGCTGATCTCATCCTCCTTGCCGGTGATCTGACGACGCGAGGTGAGCCCGACCAGGCTCTCGTCCTGGCCGACGCGTGCCGCGAGCTCTCGGTACCTGTCGTGGCCGTGCTCGGCAACCACGACTACCACGCCGGCCAGTGCGTCGAGCTGAGAGCGATGCTGGAGGCAGCAGGCATCATCGTCCTCGACCGCTCGCACACGGTGATCGAGGTTCGCGGGCTCGACGTCGGAGTGGTCGGCTGCAAAGGGTTCATCGGAGGATTCCCGGGTGCCGAGATCACCGACTTCGGCGAGTCGCTCCTGCGTCAGGTGTATCGCGAGACCGGCGAAGAGGTGGAAGCCCTCGAGCTCGGGCTCGAGGCGATCGCCGGATGCCATCGGCGGATCGTGCTGCTCCACTACGCGCCGATCACCGAAACGCTCGTCGGCGAACCCGAGCAAATCTGGGCGTTTCTCGGCTCCGGCAGGCTGGGGCCGCCGATCGGCGCTCACCGCCCCGATCTCGTGCTGCACGGTCACGCCCACCACGGCTCGCCTCGAGGCGCCATCGGCGAGGTCGTCGTCAGGAACGTCGCCGTCCACGTGATCGGGACGGACTTCTCGCTCCTCCACTGCTGACCGGCTCAGGCAGGGTTGTCACCGCACCTTGCAACAGCTCGCCGGAGGAAGGGTGTACCAGCCTGGTCGGGAACGGCGAAGCGTTTCCAGCGTCAGCCCCCCGGGTATCAGAGGAACCGAGTCGGAGACTTCACAACCAGGCGGAGGAGACCACGATGGCAGAGCAACGTGCACGACGCATTCACGACGATTCGCTCGACGAGCCGGATTGGCAGGCCCGCGGTGGTCAGCACCCGCTCGAAGGCGGGCAGACCGACGCCGTCGACGACCTTCAGGAAGAGGACGATTCTCTTGCGGACGGCTCGAGCTATCGGAAGGAAGCCGATGGGCTCGACGATCTCATCGATGACGGCAGCAACTACCGAGAGATCGCCGAAGCGGACGACTGAGTCAGGGGCCTGGGAGCTGTACGCCCGGTGAGAGACCAGTGAGTTTCGCGAGCGACGCGGGCCTTGTGTTGCGTCGGTCCTTGGCAGGAGCCAAGCACGATGGCATCACGACGACTGCGCAGGCACTCGCATACTCGCTGTTTCTTGCGATTCCGTCGGCCTTCCTGGTCGTCCTCGGGGTCTTCTCGCTTGTCGCCAGCCCGGCGGTCGCGGACGGTATGATCCACCGCGCTGATGGTGTGATCCCTGCCGAGGCGACGACGCTCTTGAGCGACAGCCTCCGCCGGACGACGGAGTCTCCGAGGAGCGGCTTGCTCATGACGGTGATCGGCGTCGCACTCGCGGTTTGGGCCACGACGTCTGCTGCGACGACCCTGATGCAGGGGATCTCCTCCACGTTCGATGCGCCCGACCGCAGGTCGTTCCTGCGCAAGCGACTCGCAGCGCTCGTCATCGTCGTGTGCCTCACCGCGGCCGCGATGCTCGTCAGCGCGCTCCTGGTGCTCGGCCCCTACCTGCAGCGGTGGCTCGGCGACGCGGCAGGGCACCCGACGTTCACTGCGTGGGCATGGTGGACACTCGAGTGGCCGATCCTCGTCATCGGCCTGCTGTTCGCATTCGCAGTCTTGCTCTACGTCGGCCCGGACGTCGAACAGCGAAGCTGGAAGCTGATCACCCCGGGTGCGATCGCCGCACTGATCGGGTGGCTTGCTGCTTCGGCTGGATTCGCGATCTACGCCGCTCGCTTCGGCTCCTACAACAAGGCGTGGGGGACGCTCTCGGCAGTGGTCGTGATGCTCATCTGGCTCTGGCTGACGAGCGCCGCGCTCCTCTTCGGCGCCGAGGTCAACGTCCAGACCCGACAACTCGTCGCCGAGACCCGAGCCTCTCGGGCGAGCACGGTCCCATCGACGGCGAACGCTGCCTCCGCGGGCAGCGTTTGATCGGCTGTGCGATCGGGTAGGCACGTCGCCGGCGGAACGTTGACCGTCACGGTCCGCGCCGTTTTCGGCGAGAAGGCCGGCCTGCTCACTTGCAAGGCGACCCATCCGCTCCACCCTCCGGCTGTTGCCCTCCAGGCGATCCACTTCCACCCCTAAGAGCCCCGATCCCGCCGCCTGGCTTGGTGTGCGGCGGCTGTCGGGACCGGAGTAGGATCGTCGCGCCGTGTCGAGCAAAGACCGCACGACGAATCACCGACGACCGGGCGTACCTCCGTCCAGCAGATCCGTTGCCGGCCAGGCTCCCGCTCCTCGCTTTCTCGACCGATTCACCGCCGAGCTCGGCCACGCCATCGGCCGGACGATCGACAAATCGGTAAGCGACCGTCACCGGCGCCGGTTCGACGGTTCGGCTGGACGCGCGCTCGACGCGTCGTCGATCGCGTTCGCCAAGGGGACTGCGCCGGTGCGGAATGGCAACTCCGTGGAGATCTTGATCGACGGGGCGGAGGCTCTGCCGGTCATGGCCAAAGAGATGGCAGCCGCAACCTCGCATGTTCACCTCACCGGTTGGTTTCTCTCACCGGAACTGGCACTGAGCCGTGAGGAGGAACCCCTGGTCGTGAGGACGCTGCTCGCGGAGCTCGCTGAGCGGATCGACGTGCGCGTGTTGCTCTGGAAAGGTGCACCGATTCCTGCGTTTCGTCCGTCACGCGGTGACGTGCGAGAGATGGAACAGACATTGACGCGGCACACGAAGGGAGGGACCCGAACGGCGATCGATTCGTGTACCGGCGCCTCCCATTGCCATCACGAGAAGACGGTCGTGATCGACGATCGCGTCGCGTTCGTGGGCGGCATCGACCTCACCGTCGACGG
>CAVZMA010000004.1:0-122747 GCA_963776305.1 uncultured Thermoleophilia bacterium
CATCGTTTCCCACTTAGCATGGAATTAGGGGCCTTAGCCGACGGTCTGGGCTGTTTCCCTTTCGAGCACGAAGCTTATCCCCCGCACTCTGACTGCCACACTCTGGATTTCCGGCATTCGGAGTTTGCCTGATTTCAGTAAGCTGGTAGGCCCCCTAGACCAAACAGTGCTCTACAACCGGAAATGAACATGTGACGCTATACCTAAATATATTTCGGGGAGAACCAGATATCTCTGAGTTTGATTAGCCTTTCACTCCGACCCACAGGTCATCACCGCCGTTTTCAACCGACGTGTGTTCGGTCCTCCACGGGGTCTTACCCCCGCTTCAACCTGCCCATGGGTAGATCACTCAGTTTCGGGTCTACCTCCAACGACTAAAGCGCCCTATTAAGACTCGCTTTCGCTACGGCTCCGTTTCCTTAACCTTGCCGTTGAAGAGTAACTCGCTGGCTCATTATGCAAAAGGCACGCCGTCACAGGACAAAGCCTGCTCCGACCGCTTGTAAGCACACGGTTTCAGGTGCTATTTCACTCCCCTTCCGGGGTACTTTTCACCTTTCCCTCACGGTACTAGTTCACTATCGGTCGCCAAGGAGTACTTAGCCTTGCGGGGTGGTCCCCGCGGGTTCCGACCGGGTTTCCCGTGCCCGGCCGTACTCAGGTACCTGTCAAGGAAGGCTGCGCAATTTCGCGTACGGGGCTGTTACCCGCTGTGGCCCGGCTTTCCATCCGGTTCCGCTATCACGCAACTTTGTAACTTCCCGACCCGCCGGCAGGCGGATCAAGCCAGGCCCTACAACCCCCGGACGACAACGACTGCCGTCTATCACATCGCCCGGGTTTGGGCTCTTCCCTTTTCGCTCGCCACTACTCAGGGAGTCGAGGTTTCTTTCCTTTCCTCTGGGTACTTAGATGTTTCAGTTCCCCAGCTTGCCTCCTCGTGCCCTATGTATTCAGGCACGGGTACGCGCGCATTACCACGCGTGAGTTTCCTCATTCGGAAATCCCCGGATCAAAGGTTGGTCAGCACCTCCCCGAGGCTTATCGCAGCCGCCCACGTCCTTCATCGGCTCTTGGCGCCAAGGCATCCACCGTGTGCTCTTATTCTCTTGATCGAAAAGAACATGTGTTGATGTCGCTATGGAGTTTTCAAGGTGCGCGCGAGCTCGGAGCCTGACGACATCGCCCACCTGCAGAGATCACCGCTGTGACCGCGCACGCCTCCGAGAGACGCGCCGGCCCACCGATCTCTCAAAACTCAACAGCGCACTGGCGGCTCGACATCACCGAGGTGACGCGATCCGCGTAGGCGACGAGGTCGACATTCATCTAGGCGAGCTGTGACATCGGACGATGCACCGCAAGCGAACGCATCGACGAGCCGATGCATCAACGAGCACAGCGCCTATCGGAGCAAGCTCCGACTCCCTAGAAAGGAGGTGATCCAGCCGCAGCTTCCGCTACGGCTACCTTGTTACGACTTCACCCCAATCATCGACCCTACCTTCGACGGCTGCCTCCCCGAGGGGTTAGCCCACCGGCTTCGGGTATTGCCAACTTTCGTGGTGTGACGGGCGGTGTGTACAAGGCCCGGGAACGTATTCACCGCGACGTTGCTGATTCGCGATTACTAGCAACTCCGCCTTCATGGAGGCGAGTTTCAGCCTCCAATCCGAACCGGGACCGGCTTTTTGGGATTCGCTCACTCTCGCGAGTTTGCAGCCCTTTGTACCGGCCAATGTAGCACGTGTGTAGCCCAAGACATAAGGGGCATGATGACTTGACGTCATCCCCACCTTCCTCCGATTTGTCACCGGCAGTCTCCTATGAGTCCCCGACATTACTCGCTGGCAACATAGGACAGGGGTTGCGCTCGTTGCGGGACTTAACCCAACATCTCACGACACGAGCTGACGACAGCCATGCACCACCTGTGCACTTGCTCCGAAGAGGGAACGTGTTTCCACGTTTTTCAAGTGCATGTCAAGCCTTGGTAAGGTTCTTCGCGTTGCGTCGAATTAAACCACATGCTCCGCTGCTTGTGCGGGCCCCCGTCAATTCCTTTGAGTTTTAGCCTTGCGGCCGTACTCCCCAGGCGGGGTGCTTAATGCGTTAGCTTCGGCACGGAGGGAGTCGACACCCCCCACACCTAGCACCCATCGTTTACGGCGTGGACTACCAGGGTATCTAATCCTGTTCGCTCCCCACGCTTTCGCGTCTCAGCGTCAGTACCGTCCCAGAGAGCCGCCTTCGCCACGGGTGTTCTTCCTGATATCTGCGCATTTCACCGCTACACCAGGAATTCCACTCTCCTCTTCCGGACTCTAGCCAGGGGGTTTGGGTCGACGTCTGAAGGTTGAGCCTCCAGTTTTCACAACCCACCTACCTGGCCGCCTACACGCTCTTTACGCCCAATAAATCCGGACAACGCTTGCCCCCTACGTATTACCGCGGCTGCTGGCACGTAGTTAGCCGGGGCTTCTTCTGGCGGTACCGTCACCCTCTGGGCTATTAACCCGAGTGGCTTCGTCCCACCTGAAAGAGGTTTACAACCCTAAGGCCTTCTTCCCCCACGCGGCGTCGCTGCGTCAGGCTTTCGCCCATTGCGCAAGATTCCCCACTGCTGCCTCCCGTAGGAGTCTGGGCCGTGTCTCAGTCCCAGTGTGGCTGATCGTCCTCTCAGACCAGCTATGGATCGTCGCCTTGGTGGGCCATTACCCCGCCAACAAGCTAATCCACCGCGGGCTCATCCTCGATCGGAGGCCGAAGCTACCTTTTCTTTCGCGCCCGAAAGCTCGAAAGGCTATCCGGTATTAATCCGGGTTTCCCCGGGCTATCCCAGAATCGAGGGCAGATTACCCACGTGTTACTCACCCGTTCGCCGCTGTCCCCAGGACCGAAGTCCTGGTTCTCGCTCGACTTGCATGTGTTAAGCGCGCCGCCAGCGTTCGTCCTGAGCCAGGATCAAACTCTCCGTGAAGAACTTGTCGCCGGCCGCGACGCCCTCCGAAGAGGCATGGCCGACAAACTGTTGTCTTCCCTAGAGCTTGAGCTCAAATGTCTATCCGCACGTCGACGTCACCCCGCCCGAAGGCTGAGAGCCACGCTTCGGCACGGCATCGACGGGAAAACCGTCTCGTCCGCGAACGGACGGACGGTGTAACCCCTCGGCCACGCCGAAGACGCGGACGAGAGGCCTCGTCGTTTTACGCACGCTGTTGAGTTTTCAAAGATCGATGCCGGTCGAGTCGGGCAACAAAAAGACCTCTGCCGACTCGCGCCAGAGGCCCACGGATGATTCGGTACGAGGTCGTATCCGATTCGTTCGAGGGCCGCTCCGGTGTCGAGTGACAGGGCGTTTCTGCTGCCTCCCTCGCGGGCGGCCTGTCGATAGTAGCAGGATCCGGCGCGGCTGTGTCAACCGCGGCGTCGATCAGCCGTCGGCGGCGTAGCGCACGAACCGGCGCTTCCCGGCCTGCACGAGCGCCGCCGGCGAGCGTCGCGCGCGGGCGACGTCGAGCTCCGCCACCGGCGCTCCCGTTCAGCTTCACCCCGCCCTGGCCGATCAGGCGCCGCGCCTCGCTCGTCGAGAGCCCGAACGCCGACGCGAGGAGCGCCGGCAGGTGCAGCGGATCGCCGTCCGGGCAGCGGCCGCCTCGGGCACGTCGTCCGGGCGCGCCTCCCTCGCGGACGACCCGCGTGAAGTGCGCCTCGGCGGCCCGGGCGGCCTCGGCCCCGTGCGAGCGCGTGACGATGAACCGGGCGAGCGCGAGCTTCGCGTCCATCGGCTCGCCCGCCGGCACGCGGCGCCTCGACGACGAGCCGGTACCAGTCGGCGAGCATCGAGTCGGGGATCCGCATCGTGCGCCCGAACTGCTCCTCGGGCGCGGCGGTGAGCGGGATGTTGTTGCCGACCGACGAGCTCATCTTCGCCCCGTCCCACGAGAGCAGCAGCGGCGTCGTCAGGACGACCTGCGGCTCGAGGCCGTACGCCTCCATCACCGTGCGCCCGGCGAGCAGGTTGTAGAGCTGGTCGGTGCCGCCGAGCTCGACGTCGGCCTCGACCGCGACGGAGTCGTAGGCCTGCATCAGCGGGTAGAGGAGCTCGGAGACGGAGACGGGGTGCCCGGCGGCGATCCGCTTGGCGAAGTCGTCGCGCTCGAGGAGCTGGGCGACGGTCAGCGTGCGGGTCAGCCGCACGACGTCGGCGAACGTCAGCTTCGACAGCCACTCGCCGTTGAACCGCACCTCGGTGCGCTCCGGATCGAGGATCTGCAGCGCCTGGTCGACGTAGGTCTGCGCGTTCGCGTCGATCTCCTCGTCGGAGAGGATCGGACGCTCGGCGGAGCGGCCCGACGGGTCGCCGATCCGGGTCGTGTAGTCGCCGACGATCAGGACGCCGATGTGCCCTGCATCCTGGAACGCGCGCATCCGCTGCAGCGGGATCGCACGACCGACGTGGATGTCCGGCGAGGTGACGTCGATGCCGAGCTTGACGCGCAGCGGCCGACCGAGCTCAGCTTCTCCTCGAGCCCGCCGTGCGGCAGCAGGTCGACGTGGTTGCGGGTGAGGGTCGCGATGTCGTTCACGGAGCCGGTGATTCTACGGGCGGTGCACCGGGCACGACGACGAGCCGACCCGCGGCGTCCTCGCGTCTACGCCAGCCGCGCGGGCGAGAGCTCGGCGACCGACCGGCACCCCGTCAGGTGCAGCGCGACTGCGAGCTCCTCGCGCGAGCAGCTCGAGCACGGTCCGCGCGCCCTCCTCCCCGCCGGCGGCGAGACCCCACATCGGCATGCGCCCGGCGAGCACCGCCCTGGCGCCGAGCGCGAGCGCGATCGCGACGTCGGTGCCGCGCCGGATCCCGCCGTCGAGCAGCACCTCCAGCCGATCGCCGACCGCCTCGACGATCGCGGGCAGCGCGTCGATCGTCGGCGTGGACGCCGTCGAGCTGACGGCCGCCGTGGTTCGAGACGACGACACCGGCGGCGCCGTGCTCGGCCGCGAGCACCGCGTCCTCCGGGTCGAGGACGCCCTTGACGACGACGGGCACCGGCAACGACGACGCGAGCCGCTCGAGATACGCCCAGTCGAGCGCCGGGTCGAGCAGCGTCGAGGCTCGTCGCCGCGCCAGCCCACGACTCGATCGCGTATGCGCACGGCCGGCAGCGAGTCGTCCGGGAACGTCCAGTGGATCCGGCGCTCACGATCGCGGGCACCGACGACCGGCAGGTCGACGGTGAGGAAGACCGCGGAGAAGCCGAGCGTCGACCGCCTCGCGCGATCAGCTCGTCGGTGACTGCCGTGATCGCGGAAGACGTAGACCTGGAGGAAGCGGACGCCGTCCGGTGCTGCGGCGGCGACCTCCGCCGCGCTCGCGGTCGAGAAGGTCGAGAGGCACATCGCGGCAGCCGGCGGCCGCGGCGGCGCGCGCCATCCCCTCCTCGCCGTCCGGGTGCGCCAGCCGCTGGTAGGCGACGGGCGCGACGACGACCGGCGCTCGCGACGGGCCGGCCGAGCACCGTCGTCGCGGTCGTGACGTCGTCGATACCGCAGAGCACGCGCTGGCGCAGCCGCCACGACGCGAACGCCTCCACGTTGTCGGCGAGCGTCCGCTCGCGCCCCGGCTCCGCCGACGAGGTACTCGGCCCAGTCGGGGTCGAGGCGCGCGACGGCGAGCGCCTCGACGTCGGTCAGCGTCAGCGGCGTCTCCACCGCCGCCATAACGCCTACAACGGGTAGGCGACGAGGCCCCAGACGGCGACCGCGTACCAGACGCCGAAGGCGAGGCTCGTCAGCCCGAGCACCGGAGCGACGCCGTTGAACACCGACGCGACCGGGGCCGAGGAGAGCGTGAACCCGAAGCCCGTCGTGACGATCGTCATCGAGACGGCGGTGAAGAGCGCGAGGACGACGAGCGCGACGCAGGCGACCGTCGTCGAGGGGATCGCGGCGAGGATCAGCACTCCGACTCCGGCACTGCCTCCCATGCCGTGGACGAGCCCGATCCCGAACGCTCCGAGAGGCGTCCGAACAGCGTGCTCGTGGTGCTCGTCCTCGTGGACGTGGGCGTGGAGGTTGAAGTAGCCGTGGCGCCAGCGGACGAGCAGCCGAATCGCAAGGAACACGATCAACGCTGCGACGGCCGTCTCCGCGCCCTGCTGCACGCGCTCGGGCAGGAACTGCTGGAAGAGCAGGATCGGGAGCCCGAACACGCACCAGGGTGAGGGCATGACCGAGTCCCCAGAACGCGCCGAGCCGGGCCGCGGCCCGGCTCGCCTTCTCCTCGCCGACGCGACGAGCGTCGTCACGGCCGCGATGTGATCGGGATCGGTCGCATGCCGGAGGCCGAGGAGCACGGCGACGAGGATCACGACCACGACGGAGGCTCCGCTCGAGAGGTTGGCGATCGCGTCGTCGAGTCCGAACATGATGGGTATTCGCCTCCTCGCTCGAACGGTTCAGATGACGCCCGGGAGCGCCTTGACGGTGAGCGCGACGCCGACGCCGAGGATCACGAGCGCACTGAGCGCCGGGAGCGCGCGGACGACGCGACCCTCGAACGAGACGCGGCCGAAGGCGCGACGCGCGAGGACGGCGACGAGGCCGATGCCCGTGATCGTCGCCGCGAGGCCGAGGCTGAACGCGGCGATCAGCGCGAACCCGAACCCGATCCGGTGGATGGCGATCGCCGAGAGCAGGACGACGAGCGCCGAGGGGCAGGGCAGCAGGCCCGCCGCGATGCCGACCCCGAGGATCCCGCGCGAGGTGAGCGAGTCGTCGCCGCTGTGCCGGTGGTGGGCGTGGCCGTGGTGATGGTGATCGCCGTGATGGTGGTGGTGGTGGTGGTGATCGTGATGGTCGCCGTGGCTGTGCCCGTCGTCGCCGTGGTGGTGGTCGGCCCAGCCGCCCGGTTCGGAGCCGCTGCCGCAGCACCGAGGCGCCGACGACGACGACGAGGAGCCCGGAGACGAGCGTGAGCCACGGATAGAGCTGGTCGGGGACGATGAACTGGGAGAGCAGCAGGGTCACGAGCCCGAGCGCGAACACGCCGGCGGTGTGCGTGACCGTCACGGTCGCCCCGAGCAGGAACGCATGGCGCGGCTTCCCCTTCGTGCCGACGAGGTAGCCGGCGACGAGCGCCTTCCCGTGACCGGGCGTGAGCGCGTGCACGGCAGCCCCAGAACGCCGCGATCAGCAGGGAGAGCAGGATCACGCCGAGCGAGAGGTCGCCTCGCTGGATCAGCGACTCGAACCCACTGCTCGCGTGCTCGGGGGCGACGGTCGCGCCGATCACCGGCGCCGGACGCCCCGGCCGATCCCGGCGCGATAGCGTCACGGACGCGGTGCGAACGTCGAGCGGTGAGCGCAGGAGGCTCTTCGGGTAGGCGCGCAGCTCGTCGCGAGCGGCTCGTCGCGGGTGCCGAGCTCGTCGACGACGACGGCGCCGTCGCGCGCGGTGACGACGATCTCGCGCCAGCCGATCCGGCTCGCGAAGGCAGCGTCCGCGAACGTGAGCCGGCTGCCCGTCGCCGCCGCCCGGAAGACGGCATCGAAGCGCATCGTCTTCGAGGCCCCCTGCCCCCGGGCGCTCGCGACGTCCGATGCGACGACGACGGCGAGCGGGACACGCTTGCCGTCGACCGTCAGCTCCAGCTTGCGGAGCGAGCGCTCGCGGCGTACCCGGGCCGCCGCACCGCCGCCCCCTCCTGGAACGTCGGGATCTCCGCCAGGTCGAGCGCGTAGCGCACGAAGACGGCGTCACCCGCGAGATCGACGGCCGCGAAGTGATTGACCGTGAAGTTGCCGAGCGGGTGGGCCGACGCCGCTCCCGGTGCGAGCAACGCAGCCGACGGCCGCGACCAAGGTGACGAGGAGGAGCGCCGCCGCTTCACGAGACGGACCTTCCGCGCGACGGGGCGAACCGCACCGAGAAGTTCGGGTTCAGCGCGAGCGCCTTCGCGTACCACGCCTTCATCCCGGCCCTGTCGCCTGCACACCCTGCCGCGTAGCCGCGGTGGAACCAGAGCAGCGCGTCGCGCGTGCCGAGCCTGAGCGACCGCTGCGACCAGGCCACCGCCTCGTCGCAGCGGCCGGCGCGCGCGAGCGCCCAGCCGAGGGCGTCGTCGCCGTAGATCGACGGCCGCGCTGCACGCGCCCGCCGGGCGAGCTCGACGGTCTCCGCGGGCCGGACGCGGTGGTCGGCGCGGTAGACGGCCGACTCGAGGTCGACGCGGACACCGCCCGCGACGAGCAGGCGGTCGATCGCGGCGACCGTCGCCTGCTGGCGCCGCGCTGCGACGTGGTTGCCCTGACGGTCGAGGAGGTCGCCGAGCAGGCCGACGAACTGCGGCAGCGGGATCGCGTCGGATGCCCGCCGCGCGAGAGCGACCGCCCGGCCGAGACGGCCGCGTGCCGCCTCGACGCGGGCGCGCTGCTCGAGGGCGTAGACGTAGCCGGGGAAGATCGCGAGCGCCGCGCGGTAGTGCGCGATCGGCGGCGTCGACACGGCCGCGGCCGAACTCGAGCTTGCCGAGCTCGACCTCGACCCACGCGGTCGATTCCGGCTGACCGCCTGCTGCGTCGAGCGCGAGCTGCATCGCAGCGATGGCGCCTGCCGTGTCGCCGCTCAGCTCGCGGGCGTAGGCGATCCGGGCGTACGAGGCGAGATTCGGCTTGAGCGACACCATCCGGTCGAAGCTCGCGAACGCCGCGTGATAGCGGCCGAGCTCGATCTGCGCGTCACCGATCACACCGTAGGGCCTCGCCGAGTACGGCGCGAGCTTCCGTGCTTCGATGCCGAGGACGAGCGCCTTGCCGAACTGATGCCGGATCAGCGCCAGGTTTCCGAGCCCGAGCGTTGCGGTCGGGTCGTGGCGACGCGCGGCGAGCGCCGCCGCGAGCGCCGCGTCGGAGCGAGGCAGGTACGACGCGTCGCCGGTCTCGCGCCAGCGCACCTGGTAGGCGAGACCGAGCGTCGCGAGCGCGTCCGGATTTCCGGCGACGCTGTCGAGCCGTGCCTCGAGCTTGGCGATCGTGCCCTGCGTACCGCCCCGGGCGATCCCGGAGAGCGCGCTCTCCGAGATCGCCTGCGGCGACTCGACGGCCGTCGATCCGGCAGAGGGAGACTCCGCGAGAACGCCACCGAACAGCGCTCCCGGCGAGCAGCGCAACCGCAACGGCGCTGCCGGCCAGGAGCTTTGTGCGATGTCTCATCGGAATCTCCCTCGCTTCCACGCGTTGACCTGGAACTCGGCTGCGGGCACGGGTGGTTCGTGCCGCCGCCGAGGATGGTTCGGCCGGAGTGAGGCTCCCGCCCCACTCCGACCGTTCCGTCACGGCTTCTGCAGGCCCTTGCTGTTCGCGAACCCGCTCTCGGGATCGGCGATGTACGGGAACGAGCCGATCCGCTTGGCGTCGTCACCGTTGACGCCGTCGCCGAGCGGGAGCTTCGTCCCCTTCAGGAACCCACCGACCGCCTGCTCGGCGATGTCGATCACGTCGTCGTCGAGCCGCCTGCCGTTCGGCCAGCCCTGAGTGTCGCCGGCGAGCACGCCGAGCCGGTTCGGGTTGGCCGTCACCGGGATGCCGAGGTTGAGGCGGAGCACGTCCGCCGCCTTCGGGCCGGTGTAGTTCAGCTTCGGCACACCCGTGAGCAGCACCGCGACGAGGTCGTCACGGTTCGTCTCGGGAGCGCCGAGCTTGTACAGCTTGTTGATCACCGCGGCGAGGATGGGCGTCTCGTAGTACTTCTTGTACGCGCCCTCGTTCCACGGCTGCTGCGCGTTCCAGAGGTCCTTCAGCCCGGTCGGGATGATGACCTCGTTGACGAGCGGGTTGCCGAGCCGGTTGACCTGCACCCAGCTGCCGCCGTCACGCGTCTTCTGACCGCGCGTCGTGACCTTCTTGCGCTCGACCGACGCCCAGACGCCGATCGTGCCGTTCTTCGCCTTCAGGTCGGCGATCGGCACCTGCACGCCGATCGTGTGGACGCCGTAGCCGGAGAAGAAGTCCTTCCCTCCGCCGGCGTTGCCCGTCCCCTTGCGGATCGCGACGAGGTCGAAGATCGCCCCGATGTCGCCGAAGAACGGGTCGTCCCGCTGACCGGCGAACGCCTTCGAGGCGCCGCCGTCGAACGAGGCGATCGACTTCGTCACGAGCGAGTGGTAGTCCGGGAGTCGAACGCGGCCCGATGTTGTTCGGAGGCGTCGTGCCCTTGGCGACGACGGTCGTCTTGCCGCCGGCGATCCGCGTCACCGTGAACGGCTGAGCGGTGTCGCCGAGGAAGAACGGCCCGGTCTTCCGCTCGAACTGGAAGCGGTAGATCACGTTCGGCTTCACGTCGCCGTCGGTGTCGATCTTGATGTTGTACCGCGCGCCGGGCGAGAACGTGTACCAGTTCGGCCCCGCAGCGGGGTCCTCACCGGGAATCACGTTCGCGAGCAGCGTGACGGTGTTCGGCTTGTCCGGGCTGCGGAAGGCGTAGAGTCCGTCAGGTCGGCCGACGGATCCTCCGCGATGAGCGGCGCCTCCCGGTGACTCGACGCCGAGCCTGCGCCCGGGCCGATCGTGAACGCGGCGGCGACGGCCGCCGCTACCAGCGCGAGGGCAAAGCCCGCGATCGCTGTTGCTTTCTTCATTGCACTCTCCTCGAGTCGGGGTATCGAATCGGCGGTGGTTCGCGCAGTCCCCGAGGACGGTTCGATCTCGGCTGCAACCGAACCGATCGGCGGCCCGAGGCGAACCATCCAGACGATGCTTGCCTCCCTCTCCACCGTGGTAGCGTTGCCCGACTCGCCGGTCACCTGGTCCATGCGCAAGCACCTCGCTCATCTCTCGGACGAGGCTCTCGTCGCTCTCGTCGCCCGCGGCGACGAGGGCGCGCTGGCCGAGTTGTACGACCGCGTCGGGCGTGTCGCCTACGGCCTCGCGTTCCGGGTCCTCCGCGACGACCGGCTCGCCGAGGACGCCGTGCAGGAGGCATTCCTCGGGGTCTGGCGCACGGCGCGCCGGCTTCCGCGCCGAGCGCGCGAAGGCGAGCACCTGGATCCTGACGCTCGTCCACCGGCGGGCCGTCGATCTCGTCCGGCGCGAGGAGCGCCGACGAGCCGAGCCGCTCGACGACGAGACGCGCGACGCGGCGACGAGCGAGTCTGCGGAGGACGCGGCGTGGCTCGGCTTCGAGCGCGAGCGCGTCCAAGAGGCTCTCGGCCAGCTGCCGGACACGCAGCGCGAGGCGATCGAGCTCGCCTACTACGGCGGCTTCTCGCAGTCCGAGCTGGCCGAGAGGCTCGGATTGCCGCTCGGTACGATCAAGAGCAGGATGTTCGCCGGGCTCGCGCGTCTGCGTGAGCTTCTCGACGACAGCCGAGGAAGGGTCATGGAAACCGAAATCCACGAGCTGACCGCCGGGTACGCGCTCGACGCTCTCGACCCGACCGAGCGGGAGGCGTTCGAGCAGCATCTCGCCGGCTGTGCGAAGTGCCAGCAGGATCTCGCCGCGTTCTGGGAGGTCACGGGGGCGCTGGCGGTGGCCACGGCCGGCCCGGCGCCGAGCCCGGAGCTCCGCGATCGCATCCTCGCCGAGCGCCCGGGCGGAGAAGCAGACGGTCGTCCCGCTCGACTCGCGCCGACGCCTCTCGCCCGTGCTCGCCGTCGTCACGGCGATCGCAGCGGCCGTTGCGATCGGCCTCGGCATCTACGCGATGTCCCTCTAACGACAACTCGACGACACGCGAGCCGCACTCACCGCGCAGGAGAGCGCAGCCGCCGTGCTCGCCGACCCGACGGCGACGACGGTCGCGCTGGAGTCCGGCTCCGGCCGCGTCGTCGTCGCCGCTGACGGGTCCGCGGTGCTCGTCGTCGACGATCTCGCCGCCGCACCGGCCGGAAAGACGTACCAGGCGTGGGTCGTCGAAGGACAGACGCACGGTCTCGGCCGGAACGTTCGACACGACCGACCAACGGGCGATCGTCTCACTTGCGGCAGCCGGTGCCGGACGGCGCCGTCGTCGCCGTGACGGTCGAGAACGCCGGCGGCGCGAGCTCGCCGACGCTGCCCGATGGTCGCGGCGTCCGCTCCCGTCTGACGCTCGTCCGACGCTCGCCGCAACGGCACGAAGTGCGTTCCGATTCGATACGTACACTCGTTCGCGTGCCCGACGTCCGAGCACGCCTGCACGAGCTCTTCGGCTTCGCCGACTTCCGCCCCGGCCAGGAGGAGGTCGTTCGCGCCGCCGTCGAGGGTCGGGACACGCTCGCGCTGATGCCGACGGGCTCCGGCAAGTCGCTCACCTACCAGCTGGCCGCGATGCTGCGGCCCGAGCCGACACTCGTCCTCTCGCCGCTGATCGCGCTGATGAAGGACCAGGTCGACAAGCTCCCTCCCGAGATCGCAGCCACCGCGACGTTCGTCAACTCGTCACTCGAGCCCGAGGAGACGGCGAGCCGGTTACGGGACGTCGCGGACGGGCGCACGCGACTGCTCTACGCCGCGCCCGAGCGGCTGCGCAACGCTGCGTTCGTCGAGACGCTCCGCGAGATCGGCGTCGGCCTCGTCGTGATCGACGAGGTGCACTGCGTGAGCATGTGGGGCCACGACTTCCGGCCGGACTACCTCTTCATCCGCCGGGCGCTGACAGAGCTCGGCGACCCGACCGTGCTCGGCATGACGGCGACGGCGACGCCGGCGACGGCCGCCGAGATCGCGAACGCGCTCGGCCGCACGATCGCCGTCGTCCGCACGAGCGTCGTGCGCCCGAACCTTCGCTACGACGTCGAGGAGGTGGCCGGCAACGAGGATCGACTCCGGATCCTCGTCGAGCGGCTGCGCGCGGTCGAAGGCGGCAGCGCCATCGTGTACGCCCGCTCCCGCGACTCGTGCGAGCGCGTCGCACGCACCCTGCGCGGGCACGGGCTCAGGATGGAGCACTACCACGCAGGGCTCGAGGCGGACGAGCGCTCGCGCGTCCAGGACGACTTCGTCAGCGGGCGGATCCGTGGCGTCGTCGCAACGACCGCGTTCGGGATGGGAATCGACAAGCCGGACGTGCGACTCGTCTGCCTCTTCAACTACCCGGACTCGCTCGAGAGCTACGTGCAGATGGTCGGTCGCGGCGGCCGGGACGGCGCCCCGAGCGAGACGGTGCTGCTCGCCAGCCCGTCCGATGCGACCGCGGTGAGGCGGTTCGCGGTCGGGGACATCCCCAGCCCCGACGATCTCCGCGGCGTCTACGCCGCAATCCGAGCCCACGACGGCACCGTCGAGCCGGCCCAGCTCCCGTGCGGCGATCACGACCCACGCGTGCTCGTCGGGATGCTCGAGCAGGCCGGCATCGTGCGAGCGCGGCTACGACCCGGGGCGCGCGATGCAGATCGACCTTCTGGCCGTCGCCCCGGAGCCGGTGCGGTCGTCGACGACCTGCTCGAACGCTACGCGCGCGAGGCGAGGCGCGCGTCGAGCGCATCGTGCGCTTCGCCGAGAGCGGGTGCCGCCACGCCCAGGTCGCCGAGCACTTCGGCGAGACGTTCGAGCCGCCCGTGCGGCGCCTGCGACGTCTGCGATCCTCCCGCCGCCCGAGAAGCCTCGCGGGCCGCGAGCCCCCTCCCGGCCGACGTGGCGGGCACGATCGTCCGGGCCGTCGAATCGCTTCCGTGGCCGCTCGGCCGGCGCTCGCTCGTCGCGATGCTGCGCGGCTCTGTCTCGGCCCCACCGTCCGCGCGTGCCTCGCGTGCCTTCGGGATCCTCGAGGCGGCGTCCGACGCCGAGGTCAAGCGGTGGATCAAGGCGCTCGAGGCCGGCGGCGCACTCGTCGAGGTCGAGACCGACGACGGCTACCGCGTCCTTCAGGCCGCTCCCGACACCGTTCTGCCCGCCCTCGATCCGAAGGGCGGCGGCCCGCCGGACACTGCGCTCGTCGAGCGTCTGCGCTCGTGGCGGCGCGATCGCTCACGGGCGGACGGTGTGCCGGCCTACGTCGTCCTCCACGATGCGACGCTGCGCGACCTCGCAGCGGCCCGACCGACGAGTCTCCACGAGCTCGCGGCGGTCAAGGGCTTCGGGCCGACGAAGGTCGAGCGCTACGGCGAGGACGTCCTCTCCGTCATGTCCCACGCCGCCGGCTGATTCCGGCCCACGTCCCAGCGCCGGAGCGGACGTGTTGCCGTTGGGTTCACTCCGACACGAACTCCTTACGCATGCAGGCATTTCGCGAGTCGAGGGCTAGAATTCGCGTCTTGCGGCTTCGTCGAAGCACGAAGACACCGCGGAAGCGGGGTCGGATTCGTAAGCTGCGCCTCCTCGCCGTGCTCACCGTGCTGGTGGTGCTCGCGGGGATGGCGTTCTCATTCGGTCTGGTTCGCGCCGTCGCGAGCGAGATCCCTCGACTCGACCCTGCAGCTCAGCACGCGCAGGTCGACGGAGTCATCTATGCGTCGAACGGCCGCTCCGTGCTCGCCGTCCTCCGCGGAGAGGAGAGCCGGGTCCTGCTGAAGGACATCGGCGACGTCTCGCCGATCATGCGGCAGGCGATCGTCTCGGTCGAGGACCAGCGCTTCTACGAGCACAACGGCGTCGACACGCGGGCATGGCTCGCGCCCTCTGGCAGGACATCCAGTCGCAGGCGGTGGTCGAGGGCGGCTCGACGATCACGCAGCAGTTCGTCAAGAACGCCTACGTCCGCAACGAGCGGACGATCGCCCGCAAGGTGCGCGAGGCGGCGCTCGCCTGGCAGCTCGAGCAGCGCTGGTCCAAGGATCGCATCCTGCTCGCCTACCTCAACACGATCTACTTCGGGAACGGCGCCTACGGCATCCAGCAGGCGGCGCGGACGTACTTCGGCAAGGGCGCCGTCCGGCTGACCCTCGCAGAGTCGGCGCTCCTCGCCGGCCTCCCTGCCGATCCCTCGCTCTACGACCCCACCCAGCATCCCCGCGCGGCCAAGCAACGGCGCCACTACGTCCTGCAGACGATGTTCGACCAGGGCAAGATCACCGCGCGCCAGCTGCGCGTCGCGTCACGCGCTCCGCTGCCGAAGGCCGACGACGTCCGGCTCCCGGGAACCCAGGGACCCGGCCAGTACTTCGTCAACTACGTCAAGGACCAGCTGATCGCGAAGTACGGCGCCGGTCGCGTCTTCGGCGGCGGCCTCAAGGTGACGAGCACGATCGACCTCGAGCTGCAGGAGACGGCGCACAACGCGATCGAAAGCGTCCTCAAGCAGCCTGACGGCCCGTCCGCCGCGCTCGTCGCGATCGATCCCCGAACGGGCGCCGTACGCGCGATGGTCGGAGGCTCGAACTTCCGCGAGAGCCAGTTCAACCTCGCGACGCAGGCCGAGCGGCAGCCCGGCTCGTCGTTCAAGCCGATCGTGCTCGCGACGGCCCTGCGGCAGGGCATCTCGCCGATCACGACGTTCGAGTCCAAGCCCGTCGACATCGACGCCGGCGACCGGATCTGGCACGTCACGAACTACGAGGGCGACTACCTCGGACGGGTCGACCTCGCGCGCGCGATGGTCTCGTCCGACAACTCCGTCTACGCCCAGCTGACGAAGCTCGTCGGCCCGAAGGCGATCGTCCAGACCGCGCACGCACTCGGGATCCGGAGCGAGCTCGACCCGTACTTCTCGATCGGGCTCGGCGCGGTCGCCGTCAACCCGCTCGACATGACGCGCGCCTACGCGACGTTCGCGAACCGCGGCGTCCGGGTCGACGGCTCGCTGACCGGCGACAGGCCGCGAGTGGTCGAGCGGGTCGAGTTCGCGCGCACCGGCCGCGTCACGGAGAACCGGCCGATTCGCGACGCACGACGATGACGACGGACCAGGCCGACCTGCTCACGTCGATCCTGCGAGCGCGTCGTCACCCAGGGGACCGGCAAGCGCGCGGCACTGGCCGACCGGCCCGTGGCGGGCAAGACCGGCACGACCGACAACTACGGCGACGCGTGGTTCGTCGGCTACACGCCTCAGCTCGCCGTGGCCGTCTGGGTCGGCTATCCCGACCAGCTGAAGCCGATGCTGACCGAGTTCGGCGGCAAGCCGGTCGCGGGCGGAACGCTGCCGGCGCTGATCTGGAAGGCGTTCATGACGCGCGGCGGTCAAGCAGGCACAAGGTCGAGCCGAGCAGTTCCCGGCGACGCCGTACATCCCGGCCCAGGAGAAGCGGATCGTCTGGCGCCAGGGCTCGTACAAGCTCGACAACGGCCTCTGCCCCGGCACGCGCGTCGTCGCGTACTTCGCGGGGCGCGGGCCGACGACGCAGGCCGAGTGCTACGCGAACGAGGTGACCGTGCCGCTCGTGATCGGCAAGACGCGTCGACGCCGCGAACGAGACGCTCGCCGACAGCCGCTCGGCAGCGAGTCTGATCGGGGTCCCCGCCAAAGCCGGGCAAGCGGCCCGGCTACGTCGTCAAGCAGGAGCCGCGGAACGGCTTCCTCTCGGCGAACGACCGCGTGCGGCTGTACGTCACGCGACCCGATCCCCGCTACGGGCTGCTTCCGAATCTCGTCGGCTCGAGCGTGACTACGGCGCGCTCTCGACTCCGCTCGCTCAGGGCCCGGACAACGATCACCTACGAGAAAGGGCCGGCCGGATCGGTGCTCGAGCAGACGCCGGAACCGGGTGTCGCGGCAGGTCGCGGGCTGAAGGTCACGCTGATCGTGGGCCGCGCGACGCCCAGCGCGACCCCGTGACCACGTAGCGCCACGGAACGTCGGCTGCCTTCGTGATGCCGATCCGCGGCGTCGTCGACCTCCACGGAACCCAGGCGGCGGTCGAAGCGCGAACGGCGGCGCGACGACCAGCCGGCCGTCGTCCTCCCCGGTGATCTCGAGCGCCTGCGTCAGCCGCCCCGGGCCCGAGCAGAGCAATCGCTCGTCCGTCGTCGCTCTGCGCTCGCGCATCTCGGCGATCCCGCGTGTGGGCTCGAGCGCCCGCAGCAGCACGGCTGCCGCTGCGCCCTCCGGCTCGCAGACGACGTTGACGCACCAGTGGATGCCGTACGAGCGGTAGACGTAGAGCGTGCCGGGTGCAGCGAACATCGAGCCGTTCCGCGGTGTCCGGCCTCGATAGGCGTGGCTCGCCGGGTCGTGCGGCTCATAGGCCTCCACCTCGACGATCCGGCCGCCCACATCGTCCCTCAGCAACGTCCCACCCGAGCAGCCGGCGCGCGACGTCGTGGACGCTTCCGTCGAGACAGCTCGTCCAGCCTCACGCGTCGTCGACGAAGAGCTGCGGGTGCTCGGGCTTGCGTCCTGCCTGGCGTCGGCCGTGGGCGAGCGGCGGCTCGATCCCCATCTCGTCGAGAATCGTCTCCTGGGTGCGCGAGGCGACCATCGCCTCGCTCATCCCCTCGACCCAGACGAGCGTACGACGCCCGTTGCCGCGGTCCTCGCCGACGATCGGCTCGAGAGCGTAGATCCGGTCGGCGCGCACGTACTTGCCGAAACCGAGGAAGACCATCCGCGGAGGATTGCGCATCGCCGACACAGTATGGCCGCCGGGGACAGCCCGGACTAGAGGTTGGCGGGGATAAGCTGAGCCTCGTCGTGCCCCGCCTCTATCTCTCCCCGCCGCATCTCGCCGGAACGGAGCTCGACCTCCTCCGCGACGCGATCGAGTCCAACTGGATCGCCCCACTCGGCCCACACGTCGACGCGTTCGAGGACGAGCTGGCGCAGGCGACGGGCGCGGCGAACGTCGTTGCGCTCTCGAGTGGAACGGCTGCGCTTCACCTCGCGCTCGTCGTGCTGGGGATCGGTTCGGGGGACGAGGTCATCTGCTCGTCGTTGACGTTCGCCGCGACCGCGAATGCGATCGTCTACAGCGGCGCGACACCCGTCTTCGTCGATTGTGACGAGAGCTGGCTGCTCGACCCCGCATTGCTCGACGTGGCCCTCACCGAACGCCGGCGGCAGGGGGCGCGCGTGCGCGCAGTCATGCCCGTCGATCTCTACGGCCGCTGTTGCGACTACGACGCGATCCTCGCGGTCTGCGCCGAGCACGGCGTGGCCGTCGTCCAGGACGCCGCCGAGTCGCTCGGTGCGACATACAGAGGCGCCCCGGCGGGTGCGCAGGCTCCGCTCGCGGCGCTCTCGTTCAACGGCAACAAGATCATCACGACGAGCGGCGGGGGCGCCCTCCTGGGCGCCGACAAGAGCCTGGTCGAGCACGCCCGCTCGCTCTCGACTCAGGCCCGTCGGCCCGCACCTCACTACGAGCACACCGAGATCGGTTTCAACTACCGCCTGAGCAACCTGCTTGCTGCGGTCGGCCGTGCCCAGCTCGCGGTCCTGCCGGAGCGCGTCGCAGCCCGGCGACGGATCAACGATCGCTACCGCGAGCTGCTGGACGGCGCGCCGGGGATCGCGTTCATGCCGGCCGCCACCGACGGCGACTCCAACTGCTGGCTGACCTGCATCACGATCGACCCGCGCTCGTTCGGTGCAGACCGAGAGCAGGTGAGGCTCGCGCTCGAGGCCGAGGACATCGAGGCGCGGCCCGTCTGGAAGCCCATGCACCTGCAGCCGGTCTTCTCCGGTCACGTGGCCTTCGGCGGCGACGTTTCCGCCCGCCTGTTCGAGCATGGCCTCTGTCTTCCGAGCGGCTCAGCCATGACGGACGCCGATCAGGATCGGGTCGTCTCGGTCGTCCTGGCGGCCGGGCGCCGCCCGTAGAGCCTACGACGCTGCTGCGACCTTGCCCGGCACGGCGGTGTCCACGACGTCGAGCCAGTGGCCCCACCGGTCGATGCGGCCGTTGACGGTATCGAGGTATGCCGTCTGGATCTCGCGCGTGACAGGCCCGACGCCGAGCTCCTGGTCGTCGACGGCCCGCACGGGGGTCACCTCGGCGGCGGTGCCGGTCATGAACACCTCGTCCGCGAGATAGAGGTCGGAGCGGATCAACGACGTCTCCTCGATCACGTAACCGAGGTCCTGCGCGATCGTGATCACCGAGTCGCGCGTGATCCCGGGCAGGATCGACGTGGAGAGCGGTGGCGTCCTGATCACGCCGCCCTTGACGACGAAGATGTTCTCCCCTGGGCCGTCGGCGACGAATCCGTCGTCGGTGAGCAGGATGCCCTCGTCGTAGCCGGCACGTCGCGCCTCGGTCGTCGCCAGCATCGAGTTGAGATAGACGCCGCTCGCCTTCGAGGCGTGAGGGATCGTGTTCGCCCCGACCCGCTTCCACGAGGAGATGCAGGCTGTGATCCCGTTTTCGAGCGACCCTTCGCCGAGGTACGACCCCCACGGCCAGCTCATGATCACGGTCTCGACAGGGTTGCCCTGGGTGGAGACGCCGAGCTGTCCGTACCCGTAGAACGCGATCGGGCGGATGTAGCAGGCCGGCAGCCCGTTCACGCCGACGAGCGCATGCGTCGCCTCGCGCAGCTCCTCGACCGAGTACGGGATGTCCATGTACAGGAGCCGGGCCGAGTCGCGCAGGCGCTGCATGTGATCTGCGAGCCGGAAGACGGCCGGGCCTTTCGGCGTCGCGTAGCAGCGCACACCCTCGAACACGCCGGAGCCGTAATGGAGCCCGTGCACGCCGACGTGGACCGTCGCGTCTGCCCAGTCGATGAGCTCGCCGTTCATCCAGATCTTGTCGGTCTCGTCCATCACAGCCTCCGTGTTCGTGGTCTTACCTGATTATGCGGATTCGAGCAGTGCGCCGCCGCGGCCCCCCGGCGCGGCAGCGCCGAGCATCAGCCTTCGACGACGAGATCGACGGTGCGGCCGCGTGTCAGCCGGACGAGCTCGACCGGCGCGAGCCGGGCCATGTGCCGCTCCGTCCCCGCTCCGACCCAGACTGCCGGGCTCGAGAGCACGGTTCGCTCGATCAGGATCGGCATCCCCGCCGGTGGCGGGAACGGAGAGACAGCACCCGGTGCGAGTCCGGTCGCCGCGACGACCTCCGCCGCCCGTCCGATTCGTGCCTCGGCCGTCCCGGTCGCGGTCGCGACCTTGTCGGCGTCTGCCCGGCGATCGCCGGGGACGAGAACGAGCACGGGTCGATCGGCGCAGACGAACACGATCGACTTCACGATCTCGTCCAATGCGCAGCCGATCGCGTCTGCGGCGGCCTGTGCGGTCGGGGTCGCAGCCGGAAGCTCCTCGAGCCGGGCCTCGGCACCGGATGCCCGGAGAAACACTGCAATGCGCTCGACGGGCTCGGGCCAGGCCATTGCCCGATTCTAGGGGCTTGACCTATTCGAGCTCGATGAAGATCGCGTCGCCGAAACCGACGTTGCGCATCTCTTCGATCAGTGCCTCGGACGGAGGCTCGTCGACCGACAACGCCATGAGCGCCTGAGCACCGTCGCGGGTCCGCGAAACGGCCATGTTCGCGATGTTGAAGCCGTTGGCGCCGAAGAGCGTCCCGACCCTTCCGATCACGCCCGGGACATCGTCGTAGCGGAAGAAGACCATGTCTGCCGCGAGCTCGATGTCGATCCCGAAGCCGTACGCGCTCGCGAGAAAGAGCCGTGGCTCCGGCCCGATCGTCGTCCCGGATACCTCGACCTCGTCCCCTCCCTCCGGGGTCACGCGGACCTCGACGCTGTTCGTGTAATCGCGTGACTCGCGCAGGCGCTCGTCCGAGACGATGATTCCTCGCTCGGCAGCGAGCATCGACGCGTTCACGAAGTTCACAGCCTGGTCGAGGCGCCCCTGGAAGATCCCGTTCAGCGCCGCGATCGTGAGGAGGCGCGTGTCGTAGTCGGAGAGCGGGCCGTGTGTGGCGACGACGATGCGGCGCGGCCTTCCACCGGCCAGCTCGACCGCCAGCCGCCCGAGCTTTGCCGCAAGCGGAACGAAGGGTCCGAGGATCTCGAGATCCGCCTTGTCGACCACCGGGATGTTGATCGCGTTCGAGACGAGCCCACCCTCGAGCGCCGCCACGACCTGCTCGGCGATGATCACGCCGGCCCTGTCCTGAGCCTCGTCCGTCGACGCCGCGAGATGAGGCGTGACCACGACGGTGTCGAGCGCCAGGAGCGGACCGTCATAAGGCTCGGCGGAGAACACGTCCAGGGCCGCGCCTGCGAGCTTGCCGGACTCGAGCGCCTCCGCGAGCGCCGCCTCGTCGACGAGCGCACCCCGGGCGGCGTTGACGAGTCGGGCGCCGTCCTTCATCTGCGAGATCGTCTCGCGGTTGATCATCCCGCGCGTCTCGTCGGTAAGCGGGGAATGCAGCGTGAGGAAGTCCGCCACGGCGAGCACGGCGGCAACGTCGTCCGCATACTGGACGCCGACTTCCTTGAACCGCTCGTCGGCCACGAACGGGTCATAGGCGACGACCTCCATCCCGAGCCCTACGGCGCGACGCGCTACCTGCTGGCCGATCCTGCCGAACCCGAGGACGCCGAGCGTCTTCCCCTGAAGCTCGACGCCTCCCCACTTCGATCGCTCCCACCGGCCCTGCTTCAGTGCGGCGTGCGCCTGTGGGATGTTACGCGCGAGCGCGACCATGAGGCCCACGGTCTGCTCGGCGGCGGAGACGACTGTCGACTCCGGAGCGTTGACGACGACGACCCCGCGGCGGGTTGCCGCCTCCACATCGACATTGTCCACTCCGACCCCGGCGCGCCCGATGACCTTCAGATTCGTGGCGCGTTCGATGAGATCCGCGGTGAGCTTCGTCGCGGAGCGAATGACGATGGCGTCGTAGTTCTCGACGATCTCCTCGAGCGGTGTCACCTCGTCCTCGTCGACGTCGAACCTGGCCCGGAGAAGCTCGATCCCCGCTTCGGCGATCGACTCGCGAACGAGCACGCGCACGCTCAGACCGCTTTCTCGTAGGCGGCGAGGGCCGCGGCCGAGGCAGCCCCGCGTTCGACCGTTGCTCCCATCGCGACGAGCTGGAGCTCGATCGCTCCCAACGCCGTGACGATGTCGAAGATGTCGACGTAGCCGATATGCCCGATCCGGAACAGCCGGTCGATCACGTCACCGTGGCCGCCGGCGACCGTGATCCCGAACCTGTCCCGGAGCGCGAGCCTGAGCGCGACGGCGTCGATCCCCGGCGGGGTGAGGATGGCGGTCAGGACAGCTGCGGAATCGTCGTCCGGCGAGTAGAGCTCGAGTCCCATCGCCCTGGCGCCGGCGCGGCAGGCTCGACCGAGGGCGACGTGCCTCGCGAAGACGCTCTCCAACCCCTCGGCGAGGATGAGCCCCAGTGCGGTGTTGAGCGCCACGACAGTGGACGTGGCCGGCGTGAACGGCGTGTTGTCCTTCGCCTGGTTCTCGAGGCCACGCGCCCAGTCCCAGTAGAACCGTGGCAGCGTCGCTCCTTCCATCCGTGCCACTGCGCGAGCCGAGACGGACGCGAACGCGAGGCCGGGCGGCGTCATCAGAGCCTTCTGCGATCCCGTTACGACGACGTCGATTCCCCATGCATCCGTTTCGACCGGCACAGCCCCCAGGCTCGAGATCGCGTCGACGACCGAAACCGCTCCCGCCTGGTTGCATGCGGCGACAAGGCCTTGAAGATCGGAGACGACCCCGGTCGAGGTCTCCGAATGAACCAGCAACGCCACTCCGGCGCCGCTCTCGGCGAGAGAGCGCGCCACGTCGTCCGCCCGGGGTGATGCTCCCCACGGATAGGTCAGCTCGACGACGTCGACTGCGTACGCCGCCGCAAGCTTCTGCCACCGGGTGCCGAAATTCCCGTGCGAGACGACGAGTGCCTTCTCGCCCGGGGAGAGAAGGTTGACGACGGCAGACTCGAACGCGCCGGTCCCCGACGCGGTGAAGACGAGCACCTCGTTCTCGGTCCGGAAGACCTGCTTCAAGCGCGAACGGGTCTCGGCGAACATCTCCTTGAAGTCGGGCGAGCGATGGTGGATCACCGGCTCGCCCATGGCGGCGAGAACCTCCGGCGGAACCGGAGTCGGGCCTGGCGTCAGGAGGTAGCGCTTCTGTGGCATTGCGTCGAGGGTAGCTAGCCGGGCCGAGCGAATCACCGGGAACCGCACCCGGCGGGCATGCGCCGTCGCGCAGTACGCTCTACTGCGGTGGAAGCACTCCTGGCCTTTCTCGCCACACTCGTCTCGTTGCGGCTGAGCGCCGATCTCCTGCAGCGCTTCCGCAGTCGCCCTGCGCCGCAGCTGCTCGCCTGGGCGGCAGCTCTCGCGTCGTTCGCGATTGCGTCGGGCGCCCTCGCCTGGGGCGCAGCTGCCGGGTGGAGCGACCCGGTCTTTCGCGTCTATTACCTCTTCGGCGGGCTCCTCGCGGCGGCGTTGCTCGGCGCCGGCTCGCTCTTGCTCATCGGCGTTCGCTGGGTCGGCCCCCTGACGATCGCCTACGTGGGGCTCGCAGTCGGAGTGGCGATCGCCGTCCCGTTGACCGCGTCGGTCACCGGCACCTCGATCCCCGAAGCCCAGAGCTACCTCGAGCTGTTCCCGGCCCGCGTGCTCGCGATCGTCGCGAACTCGTTGGGCACGCTCGCCGCCGTCGTCGTCGCGGTGATGGGCATCCGGCGGCGACCGCTCGGCAATGTGCTGATCCTGGCCGGGCTCGCCGTCGCGGCGCTGGGAAGCGCCCTCGCCGGACTGGGAGAAGCAGAGACGGCGGCGTTCTCGACGCTTGCGGCGCTCCTGCTCTACGCCGGGTTCGTCACTCCTCGTCGCGCATCGGTGCCGACGCGGGACGCTCGGCCCGGGCCCGCCGGCGCCGCTCCCTGAGCCAGACGGCACCGAGCGCACCAGCGACGAGCGCCCCGATCGCGATCTCGGCGATCAGGCCCGGGATGCCTCCGTGGGCGAGCAGGTTCATCCGCGGGAGAGCAGCCAGAGGCCGCCGATCGTGTAGACGACCATCAGCCCGAGCATCGCGTACTGGCTGCGCAGAGCGTCGTCACGATCCCGGAAGATCGCCACTGCACGATCGTGCGCGACGACGAGGCCCGCGACGTGGCCGAGCACGAGCGCGGTTGCCTGCACGTACCAGACCGTGTTCGGTGTCAGGACCGTGAGATTCGGCGTCACGCCTGCTGTCCCGAAGAGATCCCAGCCCCGTCCGAGCGGATCGGAGAGCAGCGGCAGGGTGTACTGCCCCTGGAGCACGAAGAGCGAGAAGTAGTGGGCGATCGCGTAGACGAGGGCGATCGGCACGAGCGACAGCACGAACTCCGGCGCGAGCGAGCGCGGGGCGCGCACCATTGCCCTGGCCACCGCGCACGCCGCGAGGAACGCGCCGAGGACGATGGCGATCGCTGCCACGAGCCCCAGGAGGTTCAAGCCGGTGACGAGCAGCTCACCCGTCCCCGGGTGGTTGAGGACGTAGGGCGCCTCCACCCGAGCGGCGAGGTTCTGCCAGGTCGTCGTTCGGCTGTACCCGTCGAAGCCCACCGAGCCGAGGGCGACGGCGATGAACACGACGGACCCCCGCACCCGCTCGGCTCCGCCGAGCCCTGTGAGCGGCAGGCGCAAGCGGACGCGGTCGTCCCGTGCGAACAACGGTGCGATCCGGGCGATGTAGGCGAACAGGATTGCGAACCCCTCCCCACGCTCCGTCCATTCCTCGCGACCGAAGGCGATCATTCCGAACAGCGCCACGTAGCGTGTAGAGCGCGATCGCCAGTGCCAGCACCCGCGGGTTCGAGGGGTTGGAGTAACAGAGCTCGAGCGCGACGAACGAGAAGAGAGCCACGGCGCCTGGGTAGCGCCCGAGGCGCTCGGGGTAGCGGCCGAGCGGCCGCGCCGGCCGGCCGTCCAGCTCCCAGATCCAGACGAAAGCATCGGCGAGCGCCCGCCAGGGGCTCAGCGCCCGCCACACGTTGCCGAACACGAGCGACAGGAGCGGCAGGCCGATCCAGAAGATCACGTAGATCCACGTCGGTGCGAGGTTGTCCACCGGTTCGGTCGTACCGATGAGGGCGGAGACGAGGACTGCGAAGAACATGACGACGGAAATCGTCTGCGCAACGATCCTGACCGGCCCGAGCACCAGCCGGCTGAACGCCTCGTCCGAGGTCCCGGCCGCCCGCCCGTCGCTCGAACTGTGGCGTCTTCCAGAGGGCGCCGAGAGCGACGAACGAGACGACCAGGACGACGGCACCGCCCCAGTAGAAGAGCCACCTGGGAACGGGGAGATCCTGGATCCCCCCGATCCCGTGGGCCAGCACGTGTGGCAGGAGCGCGGTGCTCAGGGTCGGACCGTCAGCTGAGCGAGCAGGACGTCAGGCCCGTGCAGCTCGAGCTCGAAGCGCCCGGGTAGCTTGGCGACGAACTGGAGCACCGTCGGCACGCCCTTCTTGGGTGTCTTCTCGATGTCGTAGCCGTGAAGGTGGACCTCCGTCCCCGCATTGGTGCGAATGACGAACCGAACCGTCCTTCCCTTCTTGACGGACGGGCGCTTGATCCCCCCGACGGGGCGACCGTTGACAACCGTGATCGGAATGACGACGGGCTTGACGGCGGCGGGCTTGGCGGCGACCGTCGCCGGAACAGCGATCGCAGCGATGGCGACCACCATGATGAGTCTGATACGCATCTCTTCCTCCTGGATCTCGGGAGCCGCACGGACGGCGGCGGAAACGAGGTCAACGCGGTGGAGGAGGACCGCGTCCCGGATGTGCAAGGTCCCGGGCCACGAGCACGGGCTGTGCCGTGTACGCGGGACACAGGAATGGGAAGAGACGCCACGCGAGGGGCACCACGGGCGGCAAGGGCGGCGAGCTCGCCTGCGAGCCATCGCGCGAGCAGCCAGATCGCGATCGCGAGAGGAACCTGCAACGCAACCCCGAGCCAGAATGTCGGGCTCGTGAGGAGGAAGGGCACGTGACCCGTGTGGGCGAACCGCTCGAGATGCTCCTGCGCGACGAATGCGGCCACGGCAAGGGCTGCCGGCGGCGACGGCGAGCGGCGTCGCGCCCGGGAATCGACGGCGAGGCCGAGCAACGCCAGCGAGACGAGCACGAACAGCACCTCTGGCGCGTGCGTGAGGTACCCGTGGACGCCGTCAGCACTCGCCCCGGTCAGCCGATAGGCGACAACGTGCCCGCCGAGGACGCTCGCCAACGCGAACGGAAGCGTGACGAGCCAGATCAGGA
This sequence comes from uncultured Thermoleophilia bacterium, assembly GCA_963776305.1. Classification (GTDB taxonomy): domain Bacteria; phylum Actinomycetota; class Thermoleophilia; order Gaiellales; family Gaiellaceae; genus Gaiella. Next base: position 26,059 of record CAVZMA010000004.1, read on the forward strand.
CCCGGTGCACGCCTGGATGATGCCTGTAGTTCCCAGCGCGGTGACCGGGATCAGCCGAGCAGCCTGGCGCGGACGAGTTCCGAGACGACGCGTGGGTCGGCCTTGCCGCCGGTCTCCTTCATCACCTGCCCGACGAAAAAGCCCAGCAGACCGTCCTTGCCACCCCTGTACGCCGCGACCTGGCCCGGGTTGGCGGCGATGATCCCGTCGATCACCGGGTCGAGCTCCGAGACGTCACTCACGGTCTCCTCGGCCAGATACGGCTCGGCAGTGAACCCTTCGTCCCCGGCCTTGCCGATCGCCTCGTCGAACGTGGCCCGGGGAATCCGCTCGCGCGCCGCGACGAGCTTCGCGAGCTGGCCCGGATCGACCGCGTCCACGTCGACTCCGGCGCCTACGAGGTTGTTGGCGATGACGTTCGCCGCCGCCAGGCTGTCGGCGCCTGCTGCGACCGTCGCCTCGTACAGCCGATCGAGCCCGCCGGTGACGAGCACGAGTGCGCGCTCGGGATCGAGCGCAGAGCCCAGACGGATCACGCGCGCCGCGGGCGGCTCCGACAGCTCACCCCGCAGGCGCTCGATCATCTCCGCCGTCGGCTCGATCGGCACGAGATCCGGCTCCGGGAAGTACCGGTAGTCGTCCGCCTCCTCCTTCGCGCGGCGTGGTGTGAGGGTGCCGCTGCCCGCGTCGAAGTCGAACGTCTCCTGGCGCACCTCCCCTCCCGCCTCCCAGACGGCGATCTGGCGCGCAGCCTCGGCATCGATGCCCGCGTGCGATGTAGTTGAACGAGTTCATGTTCTTGATCTCGCACCGCGTTCTCAGCTCGGTCGACCCCGACGGGCGCACGGACACGTTGGCGTCGACGCGTAACGTGCCCTTCTCCATCTCGGCGTCGGAGATCCCCAGCTCGACGATCGTCTGACGCAGCAACAGGAGAAAGCGCTTCGCCTCCTCGGCCGAGCGAATGTCCGGCGCCGTCACGATCTCGACGAGTGGCGTGCCACCCCTGTTGTAGTCGACCAGCGAGTACTCGGCACCACCGATCCGGCCGCTCCGGCCACCCACGTGCACCGTCTTGGCCGCGTCCTCTTCGAGGTGTGCTCTCACGATCCCGACCGAGAGCTCCCCTTCCGGCAGGGGTACTATCATATTGCCAGAAATGCAAGATGGCATATCGTATTGCGATATCTGATAGCCCTTTGGGAGGTCAGGGTAGAAGTAGTTCTTCCGCGCGAAGACCGCCCGCGGTGCGATCTCGCAGCCGAGCGCGAGGCCGAGCTTGACGGTCCATTCGATCGCAGCCCGGTTGACGACGGGCAGCGCTCCGGGAAAGCCGAGGCAGACGGGGCAGGTCTGGGTGTTCTCGTCACCGCCGAACCCGGCCGCACAGCGGCAGAACATCTTCGTCCGCGTCTTCAATTGGACGTGGATCTCGAGACCGACGACCGTCTCCCACGCGGTGGCGGTGGCGCTGCTCATCGAAGACGCTCCGGAACCGTGTCGAACCCGATCGCGCGCTCGAGCGCGTGGCCGGCGCGGAAGAGGGCGTTCTCGCCGAACTGACGCCCGATCAGCTGCAGGCCGACCGGGAGGCCCTCGGAGAGGCCCGAAGGGATGTTCAGGCCCGGAAGGCCGGCGAGGCACGAGGGAATCGTCATCACGTCGCACGCGTACATGGCGAGCGGGTCTGCGGCCTTGTCGCCGATCGGGAACGCAACCGTCGGCGAGGTGGGCGTGGCGACGATGTCGAACCGTTCGAGCGCAGCCCGGTGCTCGCGGATCAGGAGCGTGCGGACCCGCTGCGCCTGTCCGTAGTACGCGTCGTAGTAGCCGGCCGACAGGGCGTAGGTCCCGAGCATGATGCGGCGCTTCGGCTCATCGCCGAAACCCGCATCGCGTGTCCGCTCGACCATCTCACGGTACGTCGGCGCGTCGACCCGAGGGCCGTAGCGCACCCCGTCATAGCGCGCCAGGTTCGACGATGCCTCGGCCGGAGCGATCAGGTAGTAGCAGGCCATGCCGTACTCGAACGAGAGGGGGAGATCGCACTCACCGATCTCGGCGCCGAGCGAGCGAGCGGTTTCGACGGCGGCCTCGAACGATGCCCGCACCCCGGGCTCGATGCCCTGCAGCTCCCAGATCTGCCTGGGAATGCCGATCCGGGTCCCCGCCAGGCTCTCGCCGGTCGGAAGCTCGACGGCCTCGGGAAGCTCGACCGTGGTCGAGTCGTTCACGTCGCGTCCGGAGATGATCGAGTAGAGGAGCGCGACGTCGCGTACGGTCTTCGCAACCGGCCCGATCTGGTCGAGGCTCGAGGCGAACGCGACGATCCCGTAGCGCGAGACCGTCCCGTAGGTCGGGCGCAGGCCGACGTTGCCGCACAACGCCGAGGGCTGCTTGATCGAGCCGCCGGTATCGGAGCCGAGGCCCCACGGAGCGAGACCCCCGGAGACCGCCGCGGCCGTCCCGCCACCCGACCCCCCGGGCACGCGCGTCGGGTCCCAGGGGTTCCGCGAGGGCCCGAAGGCGGAGTTCTCGGTCGACGAGCCCATGGCGAACTCGTCCGTGTTGGTCTTGCCGATCACGGGCATGCCGGCCGCCTTGCAGCGGGCGGCAACCGTCGCGTCGAACACCGGCACGTAGCCGGCCAGGATCTTCGAGCCGGCGGTCGTCTCGATTCCCTTGGTCGAGATGACGTCCTTGAGGGCGATCGGCACACCGGTTCCCTCGGCGCCGTCCACCAGCCGGAGGTAGGCGTGCAGTTCGTCGTTGCGTGCTCCCGCGGCGTCGAGGTAGGCCGCGTGGAGCTCGCCCGACGAGATCTCGCGCCGTTCGATCAGCCCGAGGGCGTCCTCGGCCGTGAGCCGAAGCGTGTCGATCACGCGGACGCCTCGGTGTCCGAGCCGTGCGTCGGCGGGACGCGGAAGAGGCCTCCCTCGGGAGCAGGTGCGTTGCGGAGCGCGTCCTCGCGCGAAAGTGACGGGCTCGGCTCGTCGTCTGCCCAGACGTTGACGAGATCGAGCGGGTGCGAGGTCGGCGGGACGTCGGCCAGGTCGAGCTCGGCCACCTTGGAGACCGCGTCCAGAATGGCGCCCAGCTCCGCCGTCAGGCGGTCGACCTCGCCGGCGGCGAGGTCGAGCCGCGCGAGCCGCGCGACGTGCAACACCGTCTCCCTGTCGATCGCCATCCTCCTCCTCATCCTGTCAATGCACCGCCGGATAAGACAGACGGGCCCCTTCCGGGGCCCGTCGCACGAAGCTCGAATCCGGAAAGCCTAAGCTGCCGTGACGTTCGCCGCCTGGGCACCCTTGGGTCCCTGGACGACCTCGAACTCCACCTTTTGTCCCTCGGTGAGGGACTTGTAGCCGTCCATGGTGATTGCCGAGAAGTGGACGAACACGTCCTCTCCGCCTTCGCGCTCGATGAACCCGAAGCCCTTCTCGTTCGAAAACCACTTGACGGTGCCAATCTCTGACAACGAACGTCCTCCTGAAACGTGTACCGCCCCATGCTCGACGCGGTACGAGATGATACGAAGCGGCGAGAACGGTACCGTCAGGATCCGGGGAATGCAAGCAATCCACGCCGATAGCGCGCGGCCGTCACCGTGCTCCGGAGCAGCATCGCGATCGTCATCGGCCCCGTTCCGCCGGGCATCGGAGTCAGGAAGCCCGCGACCTCCTCGACGGAGGCATCGATGTCGCCACGGATCCCCTCGTCGGTACGGGTCAGCCCGACGTCGAGGCACGCTGCGCCGGGTTTGACCATGTCAGCGGTGACGATCCCCGGACGCCCGACGGCCGCGACGACGATGTCTGCTCGCCGGACGTGAGCGGCGAGATCGGCGGTGCGCGAGTGGCAGACGGTCACCGTCGCGTTCGCGTGCATCAGCAGCATCGCCATCGGCCGTCCGACGATCTCGCTGCGCCCGATCACGACCGCCTCCTTGCCCGCGGGGTCGACGTCGTACGCCCGCAACAGCTCCATGCAGCCGGACGGCGTGGCCGGAACGTGGATCGGCGTGCCGAGATAGAGGTTTCCGGCGTTCAACGGGTGGAAACCGTCCACGTCCTTGGCCGGTGAGACGGCATAGGTCACCTTGGTCTCGTTCATGTGGGACGGGAGCGGGAGCTGGACGAGGATCCCGTCGATCTCCGGGTCGGTGTTGAGCCGGTCGACGAGCTCGAGCACGTCGTTCTCGCTCGTGTCGGGCGCCAGACGCACGTCGCGCGCGTCGATCCCGGCCTCGGTCGCCGCCTTGTGCTTCGCGCCGATGTAGACGTGCGACGCCGGATCGTCGCCCACGAGCACGGTGGCGAGCCCAACGTGCCCGAGCTCTGCGACCTCACGCGCGACCTCGGCGCGCACCTTGGCGGCGAGCTCCTTCCCGTCCATGCGCACAGCCGTCATCGCGGCGAGTCTAGTCGGTCCGACACGGGTGCCTTCCTCGAACCGGCGTCCGTCCCCCAACCGGCCGCGCGCGGCCCTCATACCTCAAGCGCAGGCTTCTCGATGCCGATATCGGACCTGCAGGAGGCCGTCCTGCGAAGGCGCCCCCGTCCACCGAATCGAGCTCACAGTGATTCTGCTCAAGATCGCCATGGTCGGAGCCGCGATCGTCGCGGCAATGGTGATCGCCCGGGACCAGCGGGTGCCGCAGCGCGTCGGCATCGTCGGTGTGTGCGTCGCGACGCCCGCACCGAGCACGCAGCCGTATGGCTCGTGGTATGCGTGCAAGCAGGGAATCCTCAGCGGCTTTCCGAACCTCGAGGCCGACTCGTGCGACAGCGTCGGGATCGTTGCGCACCAGGAGATCTGGAGCTGCGCCGCGCCGCTCGTCTCACTTCCGGGTGCGTAGCCGTCCGACGGCGATCCCGGTCAGCGCCTCCCGCACGATCCGGTCCGCGACGAGGGCGGTGATGTCCGTCGAGGCGACGCCCGTCGGAATCACCTCGACGACGTCCATCCCGACGAGTGTCAGCTGCGACGCGAGCTCCCGGCAGGCCCACAGGAGGTCGGCGCTCGTCATGCCGCCCGGCTCGGGCGTGCCCGTCCCGGGCGCGAACGCCGGGTCGAGCACGTCGACGTCGACGGTCAGGAACGCGGGCGTCTCCCCGACGATCGCGATCGTTTCCTCGACCACTGCGCGGATGCCGCGATCGCGGACGTCGTGCATGAAGAAGCTGCGAATGCCGTGCTCCGCCTGCCAGGCGAACTCCGCCTCGCCGGGCCAGTAGCCGCGAAGCCCGATCTGAACGTAGCGCGACGGATCGACGTGGCCGTCCCGCACGAGCCGGTACATCGGCGTCCCGTGTGAGATCTCGACCCCGAACACTTCCTGCCCCGTGTCCGTGTGGGTGTCGAAGTGGACGAGAGCGACGGGACCGTGGACCGCGGCCACCGCCTTGACGTCGGGCTCGGTGATCGAGTGGTCGCCGCCGAGGACGATCGGCACCGCTCCGGCAGCGACGACCTGGCCGACCGTTCGCTCGATCGCCGCATGGCTTTGCAACGGGTCCGACGGAACGATCGGTGCGTCACCGAAGTCGATCACCCGCAGGGCGGAGAGACCGTCGACACCCGCCTCGAGATGAGGCCCCGGCGGGCAGCCCGCCGCCCGGATCGCGCGCGGACCGAACCGCGCGCCGGGCCGATCGGACGTCAGATCGTCCGTCGGCGCACCGACGATTGCAACGTCGAACCCGACGAGCTCCGCCGGGTCGTGCGTGTACGGGAGCCCGCCGAACGTCAGGAGGCCGGCGTAGTCCGGCTTGTCGGGCAAGCCTGCCTCGCGCCACCGCTCGAGCGGGTCGATCACGCCTTCGATCCTATCCCCTGTCTCTACGCTGATCGCGTGGAGCGGCTCACGCGGGAACGCACCCAGAGCATCGCACGCGTCGGCGGGCTCGCCTTCGTCGTCCTCTGGCTGTTCTCCGATCGGCTGCAGGCGACGATTCCGTTCTGGCTTCCGTTCGTGGTGCTCGTCGCCGCCGAGCTCGAGCTCATCGTTCGCGGGTTGCGTGAGCGACGACGGGGAGCCGTATCGCCGTCGGCGTCGCGACGACTTCCGGGTGCCGACGATGCCGACCTGGGTTGGGTCGAATCGGTGGACGACGACGGCGAGCCGATCCTCGTCCCGGCGCCTCCTCGGGCCCGGCACGCTTCGCGCTGGCCCCTGCTTCTCACGCTCGTCGCCGCGCTCGGGCTCTTCGCCTATGCGTACCGGGTCGACACGCGACTCGGGGTGGCCTTCGCTGGCGCCGTCGGAGCAGGCGAGCGGAGAACGGCGATTCACGGCCGAGGCAGCCCGGATCGCGGGCAGGGCAGTGACCGTTCGCTGCGACAACGCGTACACGTACACGGGCCCCGGATCCGATGCCGCAGGTGTGGCCTTCATCCCACGGGCGCTCGCGTTCCTCGACCCAGCCGTCTGCCGCACCCTGTACCGGGTCGCTTTCGAGAGTCGAATCGACCCGCGCGACGACTCGGCGTTCGCGATCACCGTTCTCGCCCACGAGGCGACGCACCTCCGCGGGGTCAGGAACGAGGCGGAGACGGAGTGCTATGCGCTCCAGGAGGGCGTCCGGCTCGGCGAGCGGCTGGGGCTGACGCCCGGGACGGCGCGCGCGCTGATGCGCGCGCAACGGGACCGCGATCTCTCCGACGCCAGCATCGCGAGGCTCGACTACCGGCTTCCGGCGGCGTGCCGCAACGGGGGCGCGCTCGACCTCCGACCGGACGACCCGTCGTTCCCGTAGGGGCGATCGTCGTAGGGCTGACGCGACAGCGTCGCCCTCCAGGTGGAGTCAGCCAGGCGGCGCCAACGTCTGCTCGAGGCGCTGGCGGACGAGGGAGACGCTCGCGCCGCCCACGTCCTCGCCGAGGACCGCCGCGGCGAGCCCGCCGGCCTCGACAACGACTCTCTCGCGCTCGCTCACGAGGCTTCCACGCACGACGAACAACGCGGCGTGGGCGCGCGCCGCCCACTCCCACGCTCCCTCCAATGTTCTGTCGGGGACCATCCGGCCGGAGTCGGAGATCCGTGGAACTGCCGCAACGACGGGCGCGAGCGTCCTCGCTTCGACCTCGAGTCCCTCCCCCTCGGCCCTCAGGGCGGTCTCCGAGGCGGCGAGATCCTCGACCGACCGAGCCATCCGCGTCGCTGTCTGCTCGGCATCGCTCCATGCCACCCTCGCTCGACGCAACGCGCGTTCCGCGGCCTCGCGCGCCTCGTCGCTCGATCGCCGGGAGCGGCCCACCTCCTCGAGGCGGTGCTCCGCGTCGGCCAGCTCGGCCGCCGCCACGGACTGCCGTTCGCGTGCAGTCACGGCGGCCCGCTCTGCATGGCGGACCTGCTCCGGTAGCGCCGCGATCGCCTCGCGGGTAGCGGCCGCTCTCGCCCGAAGCTCGTCGACGTCCTGCAGAAGGCCCTCGACGCTGTCGAGCCGCACGGCGACGTCGGCGTCTCGCTGCTCGAGCTCGCGGGCGAGCCGGAGCACCTCGACCGCGCTGTTGCCGCCCATACGACGCAGTATCGCAAGCCGGTGGGCACCAACGGCCGTCCCGACGGCAACAAGAGATACTGCCGTGGTGCTCTGCGCAGACGTCGACGCCCTTCGCCGGTGAGAGCACACGTCCGCCAGGTGGCGCGCGTCGTCGCGACCGTCTTCTGCAACCGCGATCTGCGGCGCGAGCAGATCGCGTTCTTCTTCTTCAACGCCGCCGAATGGGCCGTCTGGATCGCCATGCTCGTCTACGCGTACGGCCGAGGCGGGGCGACGATGGCAGGACTGGTCGCCCTGATCCAGCTCATCCCCGCGACGCTGTTCGCGCCGTTCGCGTCGGTGCTCGGCGACCGCTATCGACCCGCATTCGTGATTGCCGTGGGCTATTTCGTCCAGGCCGCCGCGATGGGCGGCGTCGCAGCCGTGCTGCTGCTCGACGGTCCCGCGTGGCTCGCGTATGTCGCTGCCGCCGGGGCGGCGACCGCTGTGACGGTCACGCGCCCCACGCTCGCAGCGTTGACGCCTGCGCTTGCCCGTACACCCGAGGAGCTGACCGCCGCGAACGTCGTCTCCGGCTGGAACGAGAGCGTCAGCGTGCTCGTGGCTCCGGCGCTGGCGGGCGTGGTGCTTGCGTTGGCCGGTCCCGGCTGGGTGTTCCTCGTGGCGGCCGCCGTCGTGCTCTGCGGAGCCGTGCTCGTCGTCCCGGTGCAGGGGCCTGCGGCAGCGGGGCCGACGGATGGAGTCGGCACCGTCTCCGAGCTGTTCGAGGGATTCCGCGTCATGCGCCGCGAGCCCGCGGCCCGCCTCCTCGTCGGGATGCTCGGGTCGCAGTACGTGGCGATCGGGATGCTCGACGTCCTCTACGTGGTTCTCGCGATCGACACGCTCGGTATGGGCGAGGGCGGCGCGGGCTACCTCAACGCGGCGTTCGGGGCGGGAGGAGCACTCGGGATCGCTGTGACGGCGTCGCTGGTCGGTCGGGCTCGTCTGATGCCCGCGGTGATCACGTCCCTCGCCGTCTGGGCGGCTGCGTTCGCCGCGATGACCGTCTGGTCCGAGACCGTGGCTGCTCTGATTCTGCTGGCGGTCGCCGGCGCCGCGCGCAGCCTGTTCGACGTCGCCGGAAGGACGCTGCTGCAGCGGACGGCCCCCGCAGACGTCCTGGCGCGAGTGTTCGGCGTGCTCGAGATGATGATCATGGGTGGCACCGCGATCGGCGCCCTGCTCGCGCCCGTTCTCGTCCACCTCGGCGGCGCGACCGCCGCGATCGTCGGAGTCGCGGTGATGCTTCCTCTGCTGGCGCTGCTCGGCGGCAGGCGCCTCCTCGCGCTCGACGCGTCGGCGCACGTGCCGATCGTCGAGATCGGGTTGCTGCGGTCACTCCGGCTCTTCTCGGCGCTGCCGCCGCCCGAGCTCGAAGGCCTCGCCCGTAGTCTCGAGCCACTCTCCGCCGAGCCGGGGATGCCGATCGTGACGCAGGGCGAGGAGGGCGACCGCTACTACGCGATTGCGGAAGGCGAAGTGGAGGTGGTGGTCGACGGCAGGCGCGTCAACACGCTCGCCCGAGGCGAAGGATTTGGCGAGATCGCGCTCCTTCACGACGTCGTCCGGACTGCGACCGTGTCGGCGATGACGGCGGTGAAGCTGTACGCGCTCGAGAAGGAGCCGTTCCTCGAGGTGCTCACCGGGCATCCGGCGGCGCACACGAACGCTCACGAGGTGGCGGCCGAGCGGCTGCAGCTCAGCAACGGCTGAGCCTGCCTCGCTAGACGATGATCTCGCAGTTCGTGACGCTGTTGCTCCCGGCGCCCGGGCTGCAGGTGTCTGTGCCGCTGCCGCCGTCGATCTTGTCGTTCCCCGAGCCGGTCGTGATTCGATCGTTCCCGTCGTTGCCGCTCACGGTATTCGCACCGTCACCAGCGTTGATCGTGTCGTCCTGGCCACCGCCCGTGATCGTGTCGTTGCCAGACCCCGTTGTCACTGTGTCGATTCCGCCGGCGACGTTGACGACGTTCGTGCCGCCGGAGTCCGTCACGGTGTCGTTGCCCTCACCGGTGTTGATCGTGTCTGCGCCAGACCCGGTCGTGACCCGGTCGTCGCCGCCGGCGGTCGTGATGTTGTTCGTCCCACCCGCATCCGTGACGACATCGCTACCTTCACCGCTCTGGATCGCGTCGGTACCCGACCCGGTCGTGACCCGATCGTCGCCGCCACCCGTCGTGATGTTGTTCGTCCCACCCGCATCCGCGACGACATCGCTGCCTTCACCACTGTCGATCGCGTCGGTGCCCGACCCCGTCGTGACCTGGTCGGCACCGCCACCGGTCGTGATGTTGTTGGTGCCACCGGCGTCCTTGACGACATCGTCGCCTTCACCACTGTTGATCGTGTCGGTGCCCGACCCCGTCGTGACCTGATCGGCACCGCCACCGGTCGTGATGTTGTTGGTGCCACCTGCGTCCTTGACGACATCGTCGCCTTCACCACTGTTGATCGTGTCGGTACCCGACCCCGTCGTAACCTGATCCTTTCCTCCGCCGGTCGTAACGGTGTTCGTGCCGCCGGTGTCGACGACCGTGTCGTTCCCTTCACCCGTCGTGATCGTGTCGGTCCCCGAGAGCGTGCAGATGGTGTCGTTGCCGCCCTTGCCGTTGATCTTGTCGTTACCGCCCAGGCCGTAGATCACGTCGTTGCCGGAGGTGCCGTTGATCGTGTCGTTGCCGGTGGTGCCGACGATCGCCCCTGCAGGGCGCGGGCCACATGGGTCGGTCAGGGTCAACGTGAGCGGCCCGGCCGTCGCGGGCGCATAGTCGACGTCGTCGGGGGCGAGATCGATCGGAGCGGGTGCCCCGTTGAAATACGCTCTGACCGAATACGCGCCGGCCGGCAACGATTCGAGGTTGCCTGCGCCGATGCTGACCCGGCCAGCCGGGTCGGTCGTCGCAGCGATGCCTTGCTTCACGCTCGTGTTCGCCGTGTTCGTCAGGATGAAGTAGACGGCACGCTGGGCGAGCGCAGCGGCCGGGGAGCCGACGTCGACGAGGGACGCGCTCACCCAGAGGGGATCTGTCCTCAGCTTCGTGCCACCGCCCGTCAGCGTGAGACTCGTTCCCATCGCCTGCACCTGCACGACGGCTCCCGCCGTCGCCGAGGCGAGTCCGATGTCACCTGCGAACGTGGCCGTTATTGGGTAGCTCCCCGGCGTCACGCCGGCGCGGAGTGTCACCATCGCCTTTCCGTCTGCTCCCGTGACGGCCGGGAGGACGGCCGCGCCGAGGCCGATGCGGACGAGCTTGCCTGCGAGCGCCTGACCCACCCTGCTTCAGAGCGATGGTGACCGGGAACTGTTCGCCGTACTTGACCGACGCAGGCGTCGGGTCGAGCAGTAGGCTCGTCTCGACCGGGGGTAGCGGTGGCGTGGCTCCCGGTATCGAGCCCGGCCGGTAGAAGGCGCCATGGTTGTTGTCGAGCATGACGCGACCGATGCCGCTTGCGGCCTGAACCATGAACCTGACCTGGCCCGGGTCATCACCGGCGCCCAGTGTCAGCGACCCTGTCCACAGTGACGCATCGGCGCTGTCCTGGACGAGGTTGAACGATTGCCAGGACCCCGCCGCCCCTGCCGGGATCGTCCAGGTGACCCACGCCTCGTGGATGCCCGCGACCGGGTCGCCGATCACCTGTGCTCTGAACGTGAGCTTGTGAGTCGACGTGTCGAACGAGGTGTCGATGCCGGAGATCGTCGGCGGCGCAGCGAGGGCGGGGAAGCTGAGGGTCGCGCCCGGAGGACAAGTCGGCCCCGGGATCGGCGACAGGGTGGTTCCCCCGAAACAGTACGAGGACGTGTTGCCGCTGTAGAAGAGCCGGAACTGGAGGTCGGAGAACGTCCGACGGGTGCTCAGTGTGGGATTGCTGTCCGAGATGTGTTGGACCGGCGTGATCATCAGCTTGGTCACGCCTCCCGCGACCGGTGAACCCGCGCCGGCGCCGAACGCGTCGAAGTAGTTCGCCGAGTACGGCTGCGTCGGGAAGAGGACGTCGGTGAAGAACGGAGCGTGGACGCCGCGGAGCTCTGTCGCCGGCGCCGCGGTGAGCGGCGTGACGCCGGCGCATCGGTGTACGCGCCGGCGCGGAAGCCGACCCCGTTGAGCACTAGACCGGCCTCAGGCGAGGTCACGTTCCTGCTGACGAGCGGCAGGATCGGCTGCGTCGGCTTCACGACGACACCGTCCAGGCCCGGTGAGGTAGGTCGCAAGAGGCCCGATCGTGCCGTCGCTGTTCTTCAGCTGCATGGATCTGCCGGAGGTCGCCGTGGGAATCGGACGCCCAGGTCGGCCGTGTGCAGCCCGAGGAGGAGGCCGGTACCGGCGCTCGGGGGCCGAGCGACTGACGTCGGACGCGTCGGTGGAGGAGAGCCGGCCGGCTGCTGGAGGTTCACGCTCAGCATCGGCAGGCCGAAGAGCGTCGCCTCGAGCAACGCCTTCTCGTCGAGACCGCTGAGCGGCGCGGCCGTCGTCTTCAGGTAGTTGCGCTTCGAGCGCACGAGCGCGTCGCCGACCGACACGGGAACGAGCCCACCGGGCGTCGTCGACGCGCAGCTGGCGTGAGAACTCGGCGTAGATCCGCTCGCTGTAGGCGAGGAAGTCGGTGTCGCCGTACTGGTAGCCCGTCCCGGCGATCAGCGTCGCCTGCTTCCGCGCGAACGCCTGCACCCAGTCGAGCGGCTGGGTGACGTTCGGGATCGCATCGCCGTCGACGATGTTGTAGCCCGGCGTGACAGCCGGCGCTGAAGACGATCGCGTTCTTGAACGAAGTTCGCGTCGGCGCGACGACAGCTCGGTCGAGAGCACGTTCGTCGCGTAGTCGGCCGCCAGCGCGTCGTTCGCGCTGAAGTGGCCGGCGAGGAAGACCAGGTCGTGCCGGCCGGAGTTGAAGAGCGACTTGCGGAGGTCGGCACCCGTCCACGAATGGGTCTGCGATCGGGGATGCCGTTGACGGTCGACGACGCTGGGCGCGACGCTCTGGTTCGTGATCAGCGTCGGCGTTGCTCGCTCCGCCGATGCCGGCCTGACAGGTTCGGCTCGACCTCGTCGGCGGCGTCCTGCAGGAAGTCGTAGCCGGTCACGAGCGACGACGTCGGCGTCGGCACGACGCCGCCGGTGAGTCCGGAGTAGGCGTCGAGCATGCCGCCGATCTCGGTCGGGCGTCTCGACGAGGCGGCCGACGGGAAGGTCGGGCACCGGGAAGGCTGTTGCCGTGCAGCGAGAGCTCGTCGGTCGAGCCGTAGCCGTCCTGGTTGAGGACGTAGCCGAGCCGCAGGCTCGCCTGCGATGCGGAGTCGTCGCTTCACGGGCGGCGAGTACATCGTCTCGTTGCCGAGCAGGGCCGGGTCCGGGATAGCGGAAGAACGGGATCACCGAGTCGCCGCCGACGACGACGACGTACTTGATCGGCGAGACCTCGCGGTACGCGTTCGACGATCTGCGCGATCCGGTCGGCGACGAGGTTCTTCGCGTACGGGCAGCCTGTGTGCGAGTCCGCCTGCGCGTTCAGGGCTGCACGGTCTGGTCGGCATTCACATCGACGATCGACGCCGTTGACCGGGACGCGCGACGCGATCGAGCTTCGCTCCGAGGGTCGGCCCTCCAGGCGGCACGCTCGTCAAGTTCAAGCTCGAGCGACTCGATCGGTGAGGATCACCGTGTTCGTGGTCGACGCGCGCCCGTCGTCGCCGGGGCAGGCGGCGAGCTGGCGGCCGTGACGCCGCACACGAGCGTATCCGGTACGCTCGCGTCAGCGTGAAGGGCTGGGTCGGATCGAAGAGCCCGTTCTTGCCCTGCACGCGGATGTAGATGTAACCGGTGTTGTTCCAGGTGTTGACCGACGACGATCTCGGCGCCGTTGCCGGTGCTGCGCCGAGATCGCGAGCAGGCTCGCCGTCTGGGCGCCGAGAGTACGAGCTGCGGATCGGTGCCGCTCCACTGCGACGCGCTCCACTGCGACGCGACTCCACTGCGACGGCACTCCACTGCGACGCGACTCCACTGCGACGCACTCCACTGCGACGCACTCCACTGCGACGGCACTCCACTGCGACGCGCTCCACTGCGACGGCGACTCCACTGCGACGGACTCCACTGCGACGCGTCCACTGCGACGCGCTCCACTGCGACGCACTGAAGCCGGCCGAGTTGAGGGTCGGGTCCCAGTTGGTCGGGTCCCACGACGAGGGGTTGTACTGCGAGGTGTTGAAGCCATCGTCCGGGGCGCCGGCAGCCTGCTTGGTGAGGTCGTTCTGCGCGAGGCCCGGCCCGCCGCCGCCGGCGCGTCGCCCCGGCCGCGAGTGCGTCGTAGGCGGCCTGGATGTCGCTGAAGATGACGAGGTCGTAGTCCGCGGGAAGGTTCATGAGGGCGATGTCGACACGGCCGTTCGGCAGGATCGGGAGCTTGAACCAGCGTGCTTCGCCCTGCGTCTGGAGGTAGCCGTGTGCTCGCCGTCCGCTCGGGTCAGTCGGCAGCGCGCCGGCCACGAGGTGTTGTTCGGCTCGACGACGACGCAGTTCGAGAACTCGGAGAGTCGGCCGACGACGTCGACGTTGACGATGCTCGCGGCTCTGGCCGGACGTAGGTGCCCTGCGCGAGACCGGCGAACTCGAGCGCAAAGCCGGCGATCCCTTCTCGTTGTCCCCGGTGGTAACGCGTGGCAGGGTCGCCGAGCGGAGCAGTCGCCGTGTCGACACGCCGCGCCGAGAAGAAGCTGACCGTGGAACGGCGTTCTTGGGCAGAGAAGTCGCACCCTGGACGAGTCCGGCAACGCTTCCTTCGGCGCCGCACTCCGCCCGGCGGCACCGCACCGAACAGCACCGGTGCGTTGGGTGCGGCCGGCGGCGGCGTGGCGACGGCCGTCACGGAGACGTCGTCGAGCGCGATGCCACACTGGCCGCTAGGGCTCGTCGAGTGGAACTTCAGCGTCGTCGAACGACCCGGAGCGGTCACCGTCGCGTGACCCTGAGCCCAGCCCATGTCGGTGAACGTTGCCGGCTGGCGTGGTGGAACGGCGAGCCGCTGACCGGGCTCCCGTCCCAGAAAACGTCCATCCCTGGCGGCTTGACCGGGGCGCAGTTCGTCGGGTTGGCCGAGTAGTAGAAGCCGAGGTCGTAGCTCTTGCCGGGGACGGTCGTGAGCGCCTGCGAGATGGTGCCCGGGTTGCTCCCGGCGCGTTCCCGTTCGATCCGTCGAGGTCGATCGACCGCGCACCCTCGCGCGCCGGCCAGTAGCCATCGATGCGGTCGATGGAACCGCTCTCGATCGTCCAGTTCGTGAGTGCGGTCGAGGGAGCGTTGAAGGTGTCGAGGTCTGTCCGCACCGCTGGCGGCGACTCGAAGCCGCCGTTCGATACCAGGTTGGTCACCGTGTCCGCCGACGCAAGGGACGACGTGATCGTCGCGCCCGCTACCGCGAAGGAGACGAAGGCGACGAGCAGCAGGCCGCGCAGCAGCACCGGCAGCCGTCGGCCGCGGCTACGGATAACCCGCTTCGCCCATCCCCTCCTCCAACCCCGACCACCCATCAATCGACACGGCGACTCTACGGCACGCGGCGGCCTGGCGTCGCAAGGGACGCTCGATCAGCGACCGAGCTTTAGCTCCGAGAAAGAGCAGCGCGTCGGTGATCGCACGGTCGAGCTCACCGGAACGGCCCTGTTCCCAGGCGTGCGGATGCGTGCTCACCGAGTTGCTCGTGGGCGGGTGCAAGCGCAGCGTCGAGCTCGTCCTGGTCGGCTGGCCCGCGCGGAGCACCCGTCTCGTCGCGCAGCGCCGCGCCCGCGCCCGCGAGCCGCAGCGCCGTCTCGGCATCGCCCTCGAGCACGGCGAGAACTGCGATGTCCTCGAGCACGAACGGGAGCAGCCCATTTGTCGCCCTGCTCGCGGAATGTCCTGAGCGCCGCCGCGAACAGCGTTCGCGTCGATCTCGTAGTCGCCCTGTGAGCGCGTCGAGGATTCCGAGGTTGTACTCACCCATCGCGATCATCCACGGGTCCCCCGTCTCCCGTCCGCAGCACGCAGGCTCTCCTCCTGCCGGGCCCGCGCCTCGTCAACGTGTCCCTGTAGGAGCAGGACATTCCCGAGGTTCATGAGCGAGATCGCGACCGCGCCCTTGTCGCCCGCCTCGACTCGGAAGGCCAGGCCCTCCTCGTGCAGCGCTCGCGAGCGATCGAAGTCACCTTCGTATTCCGCCATGATCCCGAGATTCGAGAGCAGCGCACCCATCGCCGCCTTGTCGCCGAGCTCGCGCCGGATCTCGAGGCTCGCCTCGAGCTGCTCGCGGGCCGTCGCGAAGTCACCACGGGTTGCGGCCACGGTGCCCGAGATCTGCAGCACCCGACCGATGCCGACCCTGTCATCGAGACGCCTCGAACCGCTGCCTGCGCGGTCGTCGAGCCACTCGGTTGCCTCGTCGTAGTCACCGCGCTTCCGCGCGAGGTCGGCGAGTGACGTGTCCGTCCAGGCCGCGGCCGATCCGTCGTCGAGCCCGTCCGCGAGCCCGAGGGCCTCGCGGTAGGCGCTCTCGGCGCCCGGCCAGTCGCCCGCCACTTCGAGCACCTCGCCGAGCCGCCGTGTCACATGCCAGCGGTCGCGTCCCTCGAGCAGCGGCGCCGCCCGCTCGAAGTAGGCGATCGCGGCGGAGTTGGCGTACTTCGCCTGCGCTGCCTCGCCTGCCTTGACCAGGTATTCCCGCTTCTTCTCGAGGTTGGCGCTGTGCCAGTAGTGGTGCGCAAGCAGGTCGAGGTGCTGGTCGGAGCCGGCCGGCGTCCGTTGCCTCGATCACCGCGCGCCGTGCTCTCGTGCAGCTCCTCGCGGATCGCGAACGGGAGGCTCTCGTAGGCCACTTCCTGGGTGACGACGTGCCTGAAGATCCAGGAGCTGTCCGCCTCGACGTCCGGGACGACGAGGTCTGCGTCCTTCAGAGCGGCCGAGCTGCTACCTCGACGGCGGCGAGGTCACCGAGCTCCGGGTACACCTGCGGAAGCATCGGGCGCGCGGAATACGCGACCGATCACGCTCGCGACCTTCAGCGTCCGCCGCGGTTGCTCGCTCAGCTTGTCGATGCGGCTGAGGATGAGGCTGTTGAGGCTCTCGGGGAGGTCGATCCCGTCGAGCGCGGCGCTCGTCCGAGATGTCGATGTCCTGACCGCTGATGTAGTTGAGGAGCTCCTCGACGTAGAACGGGTTTCCGTCCGACCTGCGCGGTGACGAGCTCGACGAGCCGCGTCCGGCGGCTCGGTCTCGGCACCCGAGGATCTGCTCGAGCTTCGAGCCGATCAGCAGCCTCGCCTCGGCGTCGCCGAGCTCGGTCAGCTCGATCTCGCTGAAATGCGGGAGCGTCTCGACGCCGAGCGCCTCGCCGACGTCGGATTGCGGGCGGTAGGCGAGCACGATCACGACCCGCAGGTCGGCAACCGTTCGCGCGAGCGTGACGAGCAGATCGCGGGAGAGCTCGTCGAGCCAGTGGCAGTCCTCGAGCACGACGACGAAGGAATGGTGCGCGGAACGGGCCCGAAGGCACGTGGCGAGCAGACCCTCGAGCGACGTCTTGCGGAGCTTGGCGTCGAAGCCGCGCGTGAGGTCGTTGTCGGGGATCGGGAGATCGACGACGTGCTCGAGCAACGGCATCCGGGTCACGAGTGCCGGGTCGATCTTCTCGAGCTCTACCTCCAGGCGTGCGAGCTGCGTCTCCTCGGGCTCGTCGTCGCGCAGGTGGAAGAGCGTTCGCCAGATCTCGCGCCAGGCGAAGTAGCTCGTATTCCGCCCGAACGCCTGACACTCGCCGAACGCGACCAGCTGGCCCCGTCGCCGCGCGCTCCGGACGAACTCGGCGACGAGCCGTGACTTGCCCATGCCTGCCTCGGCCGAGATTCCGACCACCGAGCCCGAGCCCGCGAACGCCTGCCTCGAGCCGGTCCGCGAGGTGCTCGAGCTCGGCGTGGCGGCCGAACATCGGCAGCCGGTGGCGGGTATGCCGCTGGGCGGACTTGCCGCGCGTATCCGGTCAGCGCGTGCACCACGATCGGCGTCGGTCTTGCCCTTGACGGTCATGTCGGGCAGTCGCTCCCACGTGAACCCGTCGCCGCTCGCCCGGCCTGACCGGATCCGACACGTAGATCTGACCTGGCGGCGCCTTGGACATGAGCCGAGCCGAGAGGTTGACCGCGTCACCGAGGCAGACGAAGGTGCGCCGCATGTCGTGCCCGTAGGTGCCGCTGCGCAGCCGTCCATGGGTGATCCCGATCTGGATCTCCTTCGCCGCGGTCACGCCCGTCGAGCGCGCGCACCTCGAGGCATGCCGCGGCCGCACGCGCGGCGTCGTCCTCGTGTGCGAGCGGTGAGCCGAAGACGGCGTAGAGGTACGCACCCTTGTCGCCGAGCGTGAGCTGGAGCAGATTGCCGCCGTAGGTGTCGAAGATCCCCTGCGCCCGGCAGACGAAGTCGTCGAGCTTCTCGATCGCGTCGTCGTCGTCGTCGTAGTCGATGCCCGTGAACCGCACGAAGACGGGGTAGGCGGCCCGCAACTCGGCGAGGAACTCGCCTCGTCCCGCCCGCATTCGCTCGTACACGGCAGGCAGGAGCCATTCCGCGACGATCGTCCTCGTCGAGCGGCTCCGTCGAGCGGCGGTGCCGGCGCCTCGTCGACGTCGACGAGCAGCGCGCCGACGACGCCGCACGTGCGGCCGCGTCTCGTCGTCCACCCGCATCTCGGTGATCTCGACACGATCGCCGAGCGCCTCGAGGGCCGACTGCTCGAGCACGACATCGCCCTTCTCGGCCTGGTGCTCGGCCGCCGCGAGCTCGTCGATCAGCCGGCCGGCGAGCACGTCGATCAGCTGGACGTCCGGGTCGCCGACGAGGAATCGCCGGGCCTTCCCGACCGCGACGGCGACCTTCATCGCCAGCTGCACCTGCGCACCCGGCGGGGTGACGATCCCCGCCCACACGTGCGATCGTCTCCTGCATCGCGAGGCCGCAGGCGGTGGCCCGCGCGCCGTCGTCCCCGTCGATCCAGCAGGTGATCGCGTCACCGCTGAAGTAGATGACGTCGCCGCCGTAGCGATCGAGCTCGGCGATGATCGCGTGGAAGATCCGGTTGAGGTTCGCTGTGAGCTCCTCGGCACCGCGCTGCGGCCCGTACTCCTGCGCAAGCGCCTCGGTGAGCGGCGTGAAACCCTGAGATGTCGGCGAAGATGCGCCGCTCCCTCGACGCGGTCCGGTATCTCCTCGCCGGCGGCGAGAGCGCGCCGGCGGTCGCTCGGGAATGTACGCCTCGGGGTTGTCGGAAGACCCTCCGTCAGCCGCGGCCGTCTCGGTGCTCTCGTGCACCTCTGTCATCCATCTCCTCGGGCGTGTCGGCGTTCGACGCAGGTGACTGCGAGCCGACCATCATAGGCCACACCCGAAGCGCCCGATTCCCTGCACTCACCGTGCCTGGATGTAATCCGTCAGGTACTGAATCTGGAAGCTCTGGCGCTTCGAGATGAACTTCACGAGATCGCCGATCGAGATCATCCCGACGAGTGCGCCTTCGGCGACAACGGGTGTGTGGCGGATCCGACGGTCGGTCATCATCGCCATCGTCTCGTCGACGGGCGTCTCCGGCGTGACGCAGATGACGGGGGCGGACATCACGTCGCGCACGAACGTGTCCCGGGATCGCCGTCCCTCGACGGCGATCCGGCGAAGGTAATCCCGCTCGGTGAAGATGCCCGCGATCTCCGTCCCTTCCGTGACGAGCAGGGCACCGACGTTGGCCGCAACCATCGCCTTGACGGCGTCGAAGACCGTCGCGCCGCCGTCGATCTCGATCACGGCGGCTCCCTTCTCCCCCAGAACCTCGGCCACCGTGTGCATCACGACAGTGTGCTGGTTGACACATGGTGGGTCAAGCACCTCACAGTGCGAACGAGCGCGACCGGACGGCGGCTAGGATGCCCCAGTCCGGCGACGTGGCCGAGTGGTTAGGCAGAGGCCTGCAAAGCCTCGTACACCAGTTCGAATCTGGTCGTCGCCTTTTCCGCGGCCCCGAGCAAACGGCCGCGAGCGCCCCGACGGTCGCTTCCGTTTGACGTACCCCGCGTCGGTGCCTCATTCTGGATCTGACCGGTATCCGACGAAAGAAAGGCTCTCCATGGACATGTACGCGATCATCCGTCGCGACGGCTGGCAGACCGCAGCAGATCTCGAGGCAGCCGCAGCACGCTCCTCGAACGTCGCCGACAACGACATGCCCGACGACATTCGCTGGATCCGCTCCTACGTCCTCGCGGAAGAGAGCGGGACGCTCGGGACGGTGTGCATCTACGAGGCGTCGAGTCCCGAGGCGATCCGCGATCATGCGAGCCGCGCCGACCTGCCGGTGACAGACATCGTCCCGATCGCCGACACCGTCGTCGTACGCCCCGATCCGGGCACGTAGCCGTCGACACCGGGGTGCGCGCCCCGCGCGGCGCGTCTTCCCCGGGATCGCGCGTGACCCCGGACCGGGTGTGCGTCCCTAGACTCGCCTCGTGCAGCGCAGGTCGATGCTCCTCGGGCTGGCGATCGGACTGGCTCTCGCCGACTCGTCCGTCGTCACGCTGGCGCTGCCGGAGATCCTGCACGACTTCGACGTCGAGATCACGACCGTCGCGTGGGTCCTCACCTCGTACAACCTCGTCCTCGCGCTGCTTGCAGTACCGGCCGCGCTGCTCGCTCGCCGAAGGCCCGTACCGGCGTTCGTCTCCGGGATCTCGGTCTTCACGATCGCGTCGCTCTTCTGCGGCGCGGCACCGACGTTCGACGCCCTGATCGCGGGCCGGTGCCTGCAGGCCGTCGGCGGCGCACTCGTGATCACCGCGGCGCTCGATCTCCTGACCGAAATCGAGGGTGATCCAGGGAAGGCGCTTGCGATCTGGGTCCTGGCCGGCGTCTTCGGTGCGGCGATCGGCCCGGCTGTCGGCGGCATCCTGACGCAGACGCTCGGCTGGCAGGCGATCTTCTACGTGCAGGCACCCCTTGCGCTCGCAGCGCTGTTGGGTGTCCGCGGCGTCAACGGCGCGAGGCTCCCTCGACCACGCGGGAGACCCGATCTTGCCGCCAACCTCGCGCTGCTGTTCCTCTCGGGTGGGCTCGTCGCCGCGCTCTTCCTCGTCGTCCTTCTGCTCGTGGACGGTTGGGGGATGTCGCCCGGGCTGGCAGGACTCGTCGTGACGATCATGCCGCTCGCCGCCGTCGCCTCGGCGCGGATGGCGCCGCGGGCGGGCGGCGTCCGAATGCGAGCAGCGGCCGGGATCGTCCTCGTCGGCGGGGGCCTGGGGGCGCTCGCCCTGCTGCCGGGTGCCGGTTGGGGCTGGACGGTGCCGCCCCAGATCCTCGTCGGAGCAGGGCTCGGGCTCGCCCTCCCGGCGCTCACCGAGACCGCACTGGCAGCAGGAGCCGAGCAGGTCGTCGAAGGCGGCTGGACGATCGCCGCGCGCCACGCCGGGGTGGTGCTCGGTCTTCTGCTTCTGGCGCCGCTCCTCGCCTCGGCACTCGACGACAACAAGCAGCAGGCTCTCAACGCCGGGGCCGCCGCGGTGCTCGACAGCGCCATCCCACCGCTCGACAAGCTGAGCGTTGCGCAGGACGTGCTCGTCGAAGTGGATCGTGCCGACGGCGCGCTTCCGAATGTCGCCGCCGCATTCGCCGACCGCCCCGACTCGGATGCCTACCATGCCCTCCTCGGCGCGCTCGAAGATCAACTCGATCGGGCAGTGACCAACGCGTTCTCGCTCCCGTTCGCTCTCGCCGCAGCCCTCGCGCTGGCTGCGCTCGTCCCACTTCTCGCGAGCACGAGGAGAGCTCGATGAGACGATTTGCTCCTCTGCTCGTCGCGCTCGGTGCGTGCGTTGCCCTGCTCGCTCTCTATGCGGCGTTGGGAGGCGGCAGCTATCAGCCGGCTGCTGTCGCAGACCCGTGCCTCGCGCGAGCCGCCCCCGCCGACAAGGCCGGGGGCATTTCGGGGGCGCTCGAGCACGCACTTCTCTCCAGCGTCGACAACGCCGCCTGCAAGCTGGGTGTCTCCCGGGAAGAGCTCGTCATCGCGCTGCGAAGCGAGTCGGACTTCGAGAAGCTCGCGACGGAGCGCGGTACGACCCCCGACGCGGCGGCGGCTGTCGTCGCTGCGTCGCTCGGCGATGCGATCGACGCGGCCGAGCGGCAAGGCACGCTGCCTGGATTCGTGGCAGGCCTCCTGCGAAGCCTCACCGAGCACGTCAGACCCTGGGATCTCCTCTCGCTGGTCGACCGGATCAGGAGCTTCGTGAGCTGACCGCGAACGTGCCGCACAGGCGCTGTCGGGGGCAGGCCCTACACTCCCGCACGCGTGAGCGAGCACGACACAAGCGTTTCCCCCTCCCCGCCCGGTTTCACCGGGACCCGTGGATCGCTGCCCGAGCCCTGCTGGCGCTGCGGCACCGGGATGGAGTGGCGCCACGCCACGCTCCAGTGCCCCCGCTGCCACTTCAAGATCGGATGCTGCGAGGGAGCGACCGCCGATTGCTCGCCCGGGGATCGGTGACCCGTCACCCACGGGATCGCTAGCCTCAACGCGTGACCCCTCTCGCCACGGTCCTCGCCCCTGACCGACTCGTCGACCTCACCCAGCCACTCGGCCCCGACACGGTTCTGTGGCCCGGTTCACGTCCGTTTGCAGCGCTGACCGTCGCCGACTATGACACCGACGGGGGGTACGCCCGTGAGCTGGATGTGCCCGAGCACGCGGGTACCCACCTCGACGCCCCCGCGCACTTCGATCGGGACGGCATCCGCGTCGACGCGATCCCGATCGCGAGCCTCGTCCGCCCCGCCGTGAAGCTCGACGTTCGCGGGTGGGTCGGCGGCAACCCGAACGCGATCATCGGCGCTGACGTGATCCGTGAGCTCGAGGAACGAGACGGGGCGATCGAGGCCGGGACGGCCGTGCTCGTCCACACGGGCTGGGACGCCTACTGGGATGACCACGCCCGCTATCTCGGCCATCCGACGCTCGCGTTTCCAGGACTGGCCGCCGATGCTGCCGAGCTGCTGGTCCACCGTGGCGTCGTCGGGCTCGGGATCGACACCCTCGGGGTCGATCCCGGCTCTTCGGAGGACTTCGCCGTGCACCACACGACGCTCCCGGCCGGGATGTGGCATCTCGAGGGGCTGATCGGGCTCGAACGCGTTCCCGCGCGTGGCGCATGGGTTGTGGCGGCGCCGCTCAACCTCGTCGCCGGGTCCGGAACGCCCGCCCGCGTCTTCGCGATCCTTCCCGACGATGACTGAGAGCAACGCCATAGCCATCCGCCCTGTTCGCGCGGACGAGTGGCCGCGCTGGCGCGAGACCCGCCTGCGGATGCTGCGTGACGACGCCGACTTCTTCTCCACACGGTACGAGGACATGGTGCGTGAGCCCGACGAGCGCTGGAGGACGTGGATCGCCGAGGCCGCCGAGGGCGAGGAGAAAGCGCTCTTCGTTGCGGAAGAGGACGGCCGCTGGCTGGGCGTGGTCGGCGCGTTTGCCCGGGTCGATCACCGTGAGGTGCAACTGATCTCGATGTGGGTCGACCCGCTGGCGCGAGGCCGCGGCGTCGCGCGCGACCTGATCCGAGCCGTCGCAGGCTGGACCAAGGCTCGGGGCTCTGCGCGGGTCGTCCTCTTCGTCCAGGAGGCCAACGAGCCTGCACAACACCTGTACGCACGCGCAGGATTCCGCCCGACCGGCGACCGCGCACCAGCGGCCGGAGGACGAAGCGCCTTCAAGCTGGTGCTCGCGGCTCCCGTCGCTGACCTCCTCTCCTGACGGGCCGGCCATCTAGGGCTCGAGCCGTCGGCCGCCGAGCCAGACCGACTCAACCGCGAAATCGTCGTCGAGCACGACGAGATCCGCCGGTGCTCCCTCGCGCAGAACCCCGACGTCGTCGCGGCCGAGCAACCGGGCCGGTGTCCGTGTCACCGCGTCGACCGCTTCGACGATGGGTACTCCCAGCTCGACCAGCATCCTCAGGCCCCAGCCAAGTGGTCGCACAGCGCCGGCAAGCGTCCCATCGGCGCAACGCGAAACACCGTCCTCGACCGTGACCTCGACGGTGCCGAGCCGGAACGTCCCGTTTCCGAGGCCGGTTGCCGCAATCGAGTCCGAGACGAGCGCGATCCTCCCCCGCGCTGCGCGCCATGCGAGCAGGATCGCCTCCGGCGCCAGGTGAACGCCGTCCGCGATCAACTGGAGAACGACGTCCGGCCGCGTGAGCGCGGCACCTGCGACGCCTGGATCCCGGTGATCGAACGGGCGCATGGCGTTGAAGAGATGCGTAACGGTGCTCGCCCCTTGGTCGAACGCCGCGTGCGCGACGACCGCCGACGCTGCCGTGTGCCCGAGCGAGACGACGACACCACGCCCGACGAGCCCATCGATGAGCTCGGCAGACCGCGGCAGCTCGGGGGCGAGCGTGACGGTCGTCACGGCACAGCCGCCGAGGAGGAACGAGGCGAGCAGGTCGAGATCGGGCGCCCTCAGGTGCTCGACCGGATGGGCGCCCGCGTACTCGTCGCTGAGGAAGGGCCCCTCGAGGTGGACGCCGAGCACCCGCGCTCCGGAGCCGCCGCCCGACTCGCCGATCGTCGCGAGCGCGAGGCGGGTCAGCTCGACGGGTGCGGTGACGAGGGTGGGCTGGTACCACAACACCCCTGTCCGGGCGAGCGAGACGCCGAGCACGCGGATCTCATCGGTCGTCGCCTGCAGGACGTCGATCCCGCCCAGGCCGTTCACCTGGAGGTCGACGAAGCCTGGAACCGCGATGCCCGCCTTGCCGCCGGGGAGACCGACCGCAGCGACGCAATCGCCTTCGAGCGCCACGTCGCCCCGCACGAGGACTCCATCCACGACGGCAGCGGCGACACCGAGTCTCACGGGAACAGCCTATGCCGCGGCCACGCGCCGTTGAATCGCCTACCGCTCGTTGATAGCGTCGAACGCAGCCGTCGAGCATCGTGCTCGGCGTCCTCCGAGCCACGTTCACAGTGACCCGACCGTCGCCATTCGACCTGCGAGGCCGCACCGCGGTCGTCACCGGTGCCTCGAGCGGGATCGGACAGGCGATTGCAATCGCCCTGGCAGAGGCCGGAGCCGACCTGGTCGGGCTCTCGCTCGATCGAGGCGCCGGAAACCGCTTCGGCGATCGAGGAGCGGGGCCGCCGGTCGGTGCACCTCGTGGGCGATACGAGCGCACCCGTCGACAGCGAGCGGGCAGCCGATGCTGCGCTCGAGCATTTCGGTCGGCTCGACATCTGGGTGAACAACGCCGCCCGACCGCTCGTGAAGCCCTTCCTCGAGACGACCGAGCAGGACTGGCACGCCCTGCTCGCGGTCAACCTGCTCGGATACGTCTGGGGCTGCCGCACCGCCGCCCGCCGCATGCTCGAGGGCGGGGGCGGTCGGATCGTCAACGTCAGCTCGGCCGCTGACGTACAGCCACTCGCGGAGCTGTCCGCCTATATCGCGGCCAAGGGAGCGATCGTCGGCCTGACGAAGACGCTCGCCGTCGAGCTCGCGCCCCACGGGATCACCGTCAACGCGCTCGCGCCGGGCGCCACCGACACGCCGCTGAACGCGACGGCCTATACGCCCGAGGTGCGCGCGACCTACGAGAAGCGCATCTCGCTCGGTCACATCGCGGAGCCCGCAGAGATCGCCGATGCGGCGGTCTTTCTCGCCTCGGACGCGTCCCGGTACATCACCGGGCACGAGCTCCTCGTCGACGGCGGCCTCACGATCAACGGCTCGGTCGGCCACGCCAGGACATGAGCCCGGGCGACGACGCGCCTGACCCCCACCCGGGCACGACGGAGCGACCCGGATGACCGCGCCGTTGCACCTCGCGAGCGAGGACCAGCTTGCGAGCGCAGTCGAGTCCGTGGTCTCGAGCGGGCCCTCGGCCGGCTCCCGAGCCCTCGATCTCCGGGTCTGGGGCGGGATCGACCTGCGGGTGCTTCCCGACCGCGGGCTCGACATCGGCGCTGCCTGGTTCGGCGGAACTCCCCTTGCCTGGATCGGCCCGTACGGGGAGCAAGGGTCGGTGAGCACCGACGAGCTGGCGGCAAGCGGCTGGCGGGCGGCGTGGGGCGGCGGCCTCGTCACCACCTGCGGACTGTCGAACGTCGGCGCAGCCTCGGACGGCCACGGGCTTCACGGGACGTACACGGCCCGTCCGGCCGCCGATCTCACCGTCGAGCGCACGACGTCAGAGCTGATCGTGACTGCGAGGGTCGTGGATGCTCCGTTCACCGTCACTCGTCGGATCCTGACCACCGTCGGGGCAGGGCTGGTCCGGATCGACGACCGGGTGGTCAACGACTCGGAGTGGACCGCGGCCGCACCGGTGCTCTACCACGTCAACATCGGGGTGCCGTTGTGGGCCGGCGACGCCTATCTCGAGAGCGATGCCGAGGAGATCGTGCCGCGGGACGCGGCCTCGGCAGCCGGCCTCTCGACCTGGGACGAGCCGCCGCTCGTCTCGGCGAACGCAGACGAGCGGGTGTTCGAGCACGTTGGTGCCACGTGGGCCCGTCTCACCAATCCGTCTCTGCGACTGGAGTTGACGGTGCGCTCCTCGCTGCCGCACCTGTGGCAATGGGTCGACCCGGCGACCGGGTCGAACGCCCTTGCGCTCGAGCCCGCGAACTGCTCCGTGCTCGGCCGAGCGGAGGACATCGCGAGCGGGAGAATGCCGTTCCTCGATCCCGGCGAATCGCGGTCGTCGTCGCTGACGATCGCGGCCCGGTCGACGTAGCTCGCCCGGCGCGCAACCGCACCGATCAAGCTCGCGAGCTCTTCGTTCCTCGGGCTGCCTCGTAGCTGCGTGATGAACGCATCGACGGATGCCTGCTGGAGGAGCGGTACGACGGCCTCTGGCAGGAACGCGTCGAGGCTCCTGAACCGCAGGCACGACTTCCCCAGATCGAGCTTCATCCCCGCCTCGGCGTAGGCCGTCCGAATCGCGGCCTCGCCACCGGGAGCGATGTACGCACACATCAGGTACAGGCTCGTGTAGCGCTTCTGGGCGGCCAGCGCGACGACACCGAGTGGTTGCCCGTTGTACGTGTCCGGGTAGCGCGAGAGCGGCACCTCCCAGCTGATCATCCCCCAGCGGATCGTCTCGTCGTACCCGGGTGGTAGATGCTCGTTGACGAGGTCGCGGACAGCCGAGACCGTCGCACGGCGCTCCGGCGCGACTCCCCGCAGATACTCCTCCACCGTGGTCGGCCCCGCGGTCACCCGTGCGCGCGTCAAGCCTCTAGTGGTGCCGAGCCTTGCCGCGACGCTGTTGCTCCTGCGGTGCAGGGCGCATCATGAAGTACAGGACCGAACCGATGATCGGCAAGACGAGGATTCCGAGCAGCCAGAGAAGCTTGGCTCCGACTCCGAGATCCGGGCGTCCGACCAGGCTGACGATCGCGTAACCCCAGAGGATCAGCACGGGGATGATGAAACAGAGGAGGATGATCCACTGCCCCACGGTGAAAGCAAGCACGCTCGGGGCCGCAGACATGGCGGTGACCCTAGCGCATTCGGCCGGCGGAGACACATCGAACGAGGCAAGCCGTCGTCGCGATCCCGTGATCTCCGCTGAAGCTAGTGTCCCTCGCGTGGAATTCCTCGGGCACGCAGCGACTCCGCCGCACGTGACGAGTCGCGAGCGCCGGTGCGATGAGCACTGCACCTCGTTCACGCCGGCGCCGGACGCACCTCTGGTTCACCTTCTACACCGTCGGTCTGCTCGCGATCGCGGGAGTCTGCATCGCGACGCACCAATGGTCGGTTGCAGTCACAACGCTTCTGATCGTCGCCCTCTTCGCTCTCTACACGCGTCGGCTCTGGCGCAAGCGCTGAGCCACGACCTCGCGGCGCAGCGCAACGCGGGACGTCAACTCGAGGCGGGTTGCCGATACGAGTGGTTCGCATCGAGCTTCGCCAGAAGGTACTCGCCGAAGACCACGGGTCCGAAGCGCGGCTCCGTACCCGCGGCGACGCAGCAGGAAAGCGGCTCCACGACGGCCGCCGCTGCAGGATCGAAGAAGTACGGGATCGAGTACCGATCACGCCCCGTCCGGTTCAGAACGCGGTGCGGCGTGGAGCGAAGGACGCCGTTCGACCACCGCTCGCCGATGTCGCCGACATTGAGCACGAAGGTGCCCGGCCGTGGCGGCACGTCGAGCCACGTTTCACCGTCCGCTGCGCGGACCTGGAGACCGCCGCTCGAGTCCTGCGCGAGAATCGTCACGAAGCCGTAATCGGTGTGGGGGTTCGATCCGAACTCGTCGTCCGGCCCCGTCGGGTCCTGGGGCGGATAGTGCAGCAGGCGGAGGAACGTCGTCGGGCGCTCGAAGGACGACGCGAGCACACCCGGCTCGGCCTCGAGTGCAGCCTCGAAAACGGCGACGAGACGGCCTGCGAGTGCGCGAAGCGCCTCGTCGTAGGCCGCTATCACGGCCTGGAACCCCTCGAGCTCGGGCCATTGGTTCGGTCCCGCGAACGGGTCGGTCGCGTCGCGCGGGCTGCCCGGTTCGACCTCGTGCATGATCATCAAGGATTCGCTCAGGTTGGGCTTCGTCGCGGCCTGGATCGACGACGCGACGATCTTCGACTCGGCGAAGGGCAGATAGCCGCGATGGTGGGCGTTGACGGTCAGGAGCAGCTTGTCGTCCAGCGGGAGCGCATGGAATCGCCGCGACGCGGCAAAAGCCGACTCGATGAGCGCGTGCAGGCACACCGTGTCCTTCGAGATAGGCGAACCCGACGTCCGCGTACGCCGCTCTGAAGCCCTCGGCCACATCCGCGCGCTCGAGGTCGATGACCGGGATCGGCGTGCTCATTCCAGGTCTTCAGCCGCGCCGCGGGCGGCGGCGAGGGTCGCCTCGCGGAGCGTCGCCCCACGAGCCTCGCCGATCACGAGCTCCTGTCCCTCGCGCAGGCGCGCAGAGCTCGACTCACCACCCGCGAGGTGTCGGGCGATCCGGGCGAAGGCGTCCCGCGAACACGAGCGGTCGAGGGGAATGGTCGTCACACCGGCAAGCCTAACGAGCGAAGTCAGCTCCTCCGGCCATGGCCTCCCTCGCCGCTACCGGCCGGGACAAACGTGTCCAAAGAGCGGAGAGAACCCTTTCGGAGGGATGGAAACGGCGGCGCGGGCTGGCATAGGGTGCGCTGATGGTCGATCGACTGGACGAGGAGCGGATCGAGATCCTGAGGAGGTGGGGCGCCGGGCTCGCTCTCGACGGCCGCGAGGAGCTACGCGCCGCCGGGAAGGCGATCACGGTTCTCATCGAGGAGATCGACCTGCTTCTGATCGACCTCTGGAATACCCGCGTCGAGCGCGACGAGCAAACCGGAGCCCCGGTTCCCGGACTGGCGGAGACGCTGAGCGAGCGACTGGTCACGAGAAGGACGACCCCTCCTGCTCCCCGATCACTCGACGCCGCAGGGGCTGTAGAGCTACGCAGCCCTGCGACCGAGGCCCCTGCGGAGGTTGAGCGCGGGAAGACGGATCGACGGGCGCTCCCTCGAGGTCCCGATGGGCGTGATCGAATAGGCGCGGATCGCGTCGAGCCGCGACGGACTGAGATGCTCCTGAGCGTGCTTTCTGCCACTCTTCACGGCGGGCTCCCTGTGAGGAAAGAGTCGAAGGTCAGCGGCTGAAGATCAGCCGGCTGCATGTACGCCGGCGCAGCCCGGAATCCTTCCGGCCGCAACGGCACCAACCGCCACACCCGACCATCGACTATGAAAGACTGTCGGCGCATGAGCGGAGTCATGGGTCAGCGAATTCTTCGGCGCGAGGACTCGCGCTTTCTCGAAGGCAGAGGCCTGTACGTCGAGAACATGGAGCTCCCCGGGTCGCGCTTCATGCCACCTTCGTCCGCTCGCCGTACGCACACGCCCGGGTCATCGAGGTCGACGCATCCGCCGCTCTTGGCTCTGCCGGGAACACAGGTCTTCACGGCCGCGGACATCGACCTCGGGCCGTTCCAGCCTCCTCCGATCCCGGGCCTCGATCAGAACATGGGTCGCCCGTTCCTGGCGGGGGAGGTCGTTCGTTTCGTCGGCGATATCGTCGCCGTCGTCGTCACCGAGACGCGGGTCGACGGTGTCGATGCTGCCGAGCTCGTCTTCGTCGACTACGATCCGCTCCCGGTCGTCGTCGATCCCGAGCACTCCCTCGCCGGCGAGACGCTGCTCTTTCCCGGCGCAGGCACCAATGTCTGCATGAGCCACCCGGTGGAACGCGACGACGCGCTGTTCGACGGCTGCGAGACGGT
The DNA here is from genome assembly GCA_963776305.1 of uncultured Thermoleophilia bacterium. Taxonomy (GTDB): domain Bacteria; phylum Actinomycetota; class Thermoleophilia; order Gaiellales; family Gaiellaceae; genus Gaiella. The sequence continues at coordinate 55,928 of CAVZMA010000004.1, forward strand.
TGTGTCCGGGCGCCTCACCAGCCAGCGGCTGGCGGCCTGCCCACTGGAGGCGCGCTCGTGCGCGGCCGTCGTCGGAGACGACGGCCGGTTGACGCTGTGGCTCTCGACGCAGACCCCACACCAGGATCGCGACGCCCTCGCCATGACCTTCGGCCTCGAACCTGCCGATGTACGCGTCGTCGCGCCGGACGTTGGGGGCGGGTTCGGCGCCAAGCTCCTCGCCGTCGAAGAGATCCTGGTCTCGTGGCTCGCGCGCCACACGGGACGCCCCGTCCGGTGGACGGAGACCCGCAGCGAGAACATGATCGCAATGACGCACGGTCGCGCCGCCGTCCTCGATTTCACGATCGGAGGAAACGCCGAAGGCGACGTCCAGGCCTACCGCCTGCGCATCGTGCAAGACGTGGGCGCGTATCCGCGCATCGGAGCGGTTCTCCCCGGCTTCACGGGCCTGATGGCAAGCGGCGTCTACGCGATTCCGCGGATCGAGACCGAGTTCGCCAGCGTCGTCACGAACACGACGCCGATCGGGCCGTTCCGCGGTGCGGGCCGGCCGGAGGCGACGCAGGCGATCGAGCGGGCGATGGACTTGTATGCCAACGAGCTCGGGCTCGACCCGGCCGAGGTGCGGCGGCGCAATCTCTTCGCCGCCGATGCCTTTCCGCTCACGACCGCCTCCGGCGCGAGCTACGACTGCGGCGACTACGAGAAGGCCCTCGATCTCGCACTCGAGACGGCCGGCTACGCCTCGCTCCGGGAGGAGCAGCAGCGCCGCCGCGCTGAGTCCGACCCGCTCGCGCTCGGCATCGGCGTCAGCGTCTACGTCGAGATCACGAACGGTCTCGTCGAGCCCGAGTTCGGAGCGGTCGAGATCACGTCGGAAGGCGAAGCGATCCTCCGGACGGGCTCGTTCTCGCACGGGCAGGGGCACGAGACGACGTTCGCGATGATCGTCGCGGATCGGCTCGGCCTACCGGTTGAAGCGGTGCGGGTCGTCAAGGGAGACACCGACGAAGTGCGCCAGGGCGTCGGTACCTACGGCTCGAAATCCACTCAGATCGGAGGCGTCGCGGCTCGGCAGGCTGCGCACGAGGTCGCCGAGCGCGCGCGGGAGCTGGCAGCCGAGCAGCTCGAGGCGAACGTCGAGGACGTCCTGCTCGACACCGAGACCGGCAGCTTCCACGTGGTCGGATCGCCGGCGCCCGCGCTCTCCTGGCGCGAGCTCGCCACGATCCTGGACGGCAACGGACGCCTCGACGAGCTGCGCGCCGAGGAGATCTTCAACGCCGGAGCTCCGACGTTCCCCTTCGGCGCTCACGTCGCGGTTGTCGAGGTCGACACCCAGACCGGCGCTGTCGAGCTTCAGCGCCTCGTCGCGGTCGACGACGCCGGCCGGATCATCAACCCGGTCATCGCCGAGGGTCAGGTGCACGGCGGCGTAGCGACGGGTGTCGCCCAGGCGCTCTACGAGGAGCTCATCTACGACGAGGACGGCAACCCGCTGAACGCGAACTTCCTCGGCTACTCCTTCCCCTCGGCAGCCGAGCTCCCGTCGTTCGACGCCGTCGAGATGGAGACCCCCACCCCGGTCAACGTGCTGGGGGCCAAAGGCATCGGAGAGTCCGGCACGATCGGCGCGACGCCCGCGGTCCAGAGCGCCGTCATCGACGCGCTCGCACACTTCGGTGTCCGCCACATCGAGATGCCGGTGAACGGCGAGCGGGTGTGGCGGGCGCTGCAGGAGGCTCAGAAGTAAGGCGATCGGCCACGTTCTTCCCGCTCCATCGCGATGCCCTACCTCGAGCTCCCCGACACGACGCTCTACTACGCCGCGGTGCTGATCCCGATCAACGCGCGCAGTTTCATCCACGTCACGATGGTCATCTTCGACACGAAGGACGAGGCGCAGTCACGGCGCGCCTACGACACGAGCAAGCTGCTCGTGGAAGAGGCCGCCAAGCACGGGTACGGCGAGTACCGGGCGCACCTCGACTTCATGGACATTGCGACCGACCAGTACAGCTTCAACGATCACGCCTACCGCCGCTTCGCGGAGACGATCAAGGACGCGCTCGACCCGAACGGCATCCTCTCGCCGGGCAAGCAGGGCATCTGGCCAAGGGCGATACGGGAGGCGCGGCAGCAGGGCTAGCGCCCGGTAGCACTTGAACCTGCCGCGGGTGCGGCGCCGCCCGTGATCCGGCTACGACGGACGCGTTCAGCCCGGTCGAATGCAGCGCACGACACGCGTGCTCGAGGCCGGCGTCGTAGCCGAGAAGGCCTACGATTGGGCGCTCGATCGGGCACCACGATCAGAGTTTCGGTGTCGAAGGGAAACGCGATGGTCGTGTGCGCTCAGGGTTGCCCTGGAGGATCCAGGATCAGATCCGCGACGAGCGCCGTCCAGCCGGTCTGGTGCATCGCGCCGAGGCCGGCTCCGTTGTCGCCGTGGAAGTACTCGAAGAAGAGCAGGTTGTCCTTCCAGGCCGGGTCGTCCTGGAGCCGCTCGGTGCCGCCGTAGACCGGGACGGCGGCCGTCGGGGCCCGGCAGCCAGATCGCGACGATCCGGTCGGCGAGGTCCTGCGCGACCTACCCGAACGTGCGCTCCTCTCCCGAGCCGGTCGGGTACTCGACCGTGAACTCGTCACCGAGGAACGCGCTGGAACTGCGCGAAGGAGCGGATCGCGAGGTAGTTGAGCGGCATCCACACCGGGCCGCGCCAGTTCGAGTTGCCGCCGAACATCGTGGTGGTCGATTCGGCCGGCTCGTAGTCGATCGTCGCCCCCGGCACGCCCGCGACCGTGTACGGCTTGCCGTCGTAGCGCTTCGAGACCGAGCGCAGCCCGTGCGGCGAGAGGAACGCCGCCTCGTCGAAGAACTCCCGCAGCGTCAGCCGCAGGCGCTCGGGCTCGATCACCGACACGAGCAGCATCTGCTGGTCGCCGAGCTCGCGCACCCGGCCGACCGGGCCGCTCACCGGTCTCGGCCCAGCTCTCGCGCAGCCGCGCGAAGCGCTTGCCCAGCGTCTGGACCGATCGCCGGCCATCGGCCGGCAGGCCGACGGCGGGCAGGAGCGGGATCAGGCCGGAGATCGTCTGCACCTCCACCGGCACCCGCTCGCCCGAGGGGAACGCGAGCCGGTCGTAGAAGAACCCGTCCTCGGCGTCGTAGAGATCCTGGCCGTCGAGCGCCCGCGCGATCAGGGCGAACTGCTCCAGCGAACTTGATCACCATGTCGAGGTAGACGTCGTTCTCCTGCGTCAGCTCGAGCGCGATCACCAGCATCGAGAGCGCGTAGAAGGCCATCCAGGCGGTGCCGTCCGCCTGCTCGAGTGAGACACCCGGCGGGAGGTTGGAGCGGTCGATCGGGCTGATGTTGTCGAGACCGAGGAAGCCGCCGCTGAAGACGTTGTTGCCGTCGGCGTCCTGCCGGTTGAGCCACCAGGTGAAGTTGATCAGCAGCTTCTGGAAGATCCGCTCGAGGAACTCGCGGTCCTGTGCCGCCGTCGACCACGAACACCCGGAGCGCGGCCATGACGTGCACCGGGCGGGTTGACGTCGTCGAAGTTCCACTCGTAGGCGGGCAGCGCCCCGTTCGGGTGCAGGAACCACTCGCGCAGCAGGACGACCAGCTGGTACTTCGCGAATGCGGGGTCGAGGTGCGCCCAGGCGACCGCGTGGAAGCCGAGGTCCCACGCGGCGAACCACGGGTACTCCCACGGATCCGGCATCGCGAGCACGTCGAACGCGTCGAGGTGCCGCCAGTCGCTGTTCCGGCCCTGCTTGCGAGCGTCGGGCGGTGGCGGTCTGCCCGGGTCGCCGTCCAGCCACCGGCGCACGTTGTAGGGGTAGATCTGCTTGCTCCAGACGAGCCCCGCGCACGCCTGGCGGAGCACCTGCATCGCCTCGGGTGTCGTGCCGGCAGGAGCGAGCGCGCCGTAGAACTCGTCCGCGTCGGCTTCTCTCGCGGCGACGATCTTGTCGAACTTCGTCCTCGACCAGGCATCCTTGCCTACCGCCTTGGCGGGCTTCCCTTCCGCCGGCCGGTGGAGGCGCAGCCGCAGCTCGGCCTTCCCGCCGGCCGGCACCGTCACCCGGTAGCGGAGGGCCGCCTTCGTGCCGAACCCCTCCGGGTTGACCGTGTCGCTCCCGGAGACCACGTGGTCGTTGATCCCGTCCTTCGGATACGGCGTCGTCGGGCTCGACCCGAAGATGCGCGGCGCGTTCGTCTCGTTCTCGCAGAACAAGGTCTCGGGCACAGCACCGTCAGGCCCCGGCGCGCCTTCGAGGCGGTAGCCGGCGAGCGCGTGGTCGCCGACCACGAGGGCAGTCCCGTCGCGCTCGATTCGCGGGACGCACCGAGCCGTCGCCACACGACCACGTGTTCCGGAACCAGAGCGTCGGAAGCACCTCGAGGGTCGCCTCTTCCGGCCCATGGTTTTCGATCTCGATCGTGGCGAGGATCTCCGTCGCCGACGCCTTCGCGTACGTGACGTCGACCGACCAGTAGCGGTCGTCGTCGAAGACACCCGTGTCGAGCAGCTCGAGCTCCGGGTCGTCGAGCCCTCGGCCGTGGTGCCACGAGCTCGTCGTAGGGGAACGCCGCCTGCGGATAGTGATAGCGCCAGCGCAACAGGGCGTGGCTCGGCAGGCCTTCGAGGTACCACCAGTACTCCTTCACGTCCTCGCCGTGGTTGCCCTGCGGCCCCGTGAGGCCGAACATCCGCTCCTTCAGGATCGGATCCCGGCCGTTCCAGAGCGCGAGTGCCAGACAGAGCTCGTGGCGGATGTCGGAGATCCCGGCCATCCCGTCCTCGTTCCACCGGTACGCGCGGGAGCGCGCGTGGTCGTGCGGGAACGAGTCCCAGGCATCGCCGCTCTCGGAGTAGTCCTCGCGCACCGTGCCCCAGGCGCGCTCGCTCAGGTACGGGCCCCACTCGTACCAGGGGTTGGCGGAGAAGAGGTCGTCCTCGGCGCGCCCGGTGGCCTCGGCAAGACGCGCGTGCTCGGCCGTCATCTGGCCCTTAGTCGGTTTCGGCATCGGGCACGTCCTCCGGGGAAGCGAGTGGTGTCAGGGCGAAGAGGGACCAGGACCACGGGTCGAGCGCGACGTAGAGCCCATCGCGGAGGTCCTCTCCGCTCCGCTCGTAGCGGTCGCCGTTGGCGGCGTCGTCGAGCTGCCACGACAGCCCACGCAGCTCGTCCCACGGCAGCGAGACATGGCCTGATGCGGGCGCGTCTCCGAGGTTCACGACGACGAGCGTACGGGACCCGCGTCGCGCCAGCCCCAGGCGACGAGGTTCTGCCAGGTGTCGTTGCCATCCCAGCCGGTGGAATCGGCAAGCTGCCACGCCCCGATGCGGAAAACCGGCTCGGCGAGGGCGGTCAGCAGCTGCACGTAGAACGCCTTCAGCTCCGGGTCGACGGGCTCGTCGGGCCGACGCGCCGAGGAACACCGGCAGCTGCACCTTCCTGCCCTCGAGCTGGCCCTCGTGGACGAGCCTGGCACCTGTCTGGCTCAGGGTGACCACGGCCGCCGCCCGCGCCTTCGGGCCGGGGAACGTCGCGGCGGCCCGCGGCTCGTCGTGGTTCTCGATGAAGCGGATCAGCCGCCTGCTGGTAGGCCGGGTCGGCGGTCAGGTGCCCGCGCACCTGCTCGGCGCCGTCGTGCACGAGGCGGTCGTAGAGGCGCTTGTCGTAGCAGTAGTCGAAGCCCTGCTGCTGGAGCGCCCACTCGAGGTCCCAGTAGGCCTCGGCGATGAAGACGAAGTCGGGGTAGGCGCTCGCGACGGCCGGGATCACGGCCGGCCAGTAGTCGGTATCGGGCCGCGGGCCGCCGCGATCGCCCCAGGTGCGCTCGAAGATGTCGTTCATCATCAGCATCGCCATGTCGCAGCGAACGCCGTCGCACTGCGATGCGATCGACGTCAGCGTCTCGACCGCCGCGTCGCGCAGATCCGGTGAGAAGGCGTCGAGCTGCACGACGTCCGGCCAGGCGGGGAAGTACGGGTCGCGGCCGTTGGCGAGCACGCTGTCGCCCACCCGGACGAACGAGGCGGGATCGCGCTCGAGATCGTCGTCGCTGCCGCGCACGAAGTACTCGGGATGCGTCCGCCGTCCACGGGTGGTCGGGAGCGACGTGGTTCGGCACGAAGTCGAGGATCAGCGCCAGCCCGCGCTCGGCGAGCGCCTCCCGCGCGGCGGCGAGCCCGGCCGCGCCCACCCAGGTGCGCGTCGACGGCGTAGTCCCGGATGCAGTACGGCGAGCCGACCACGTCGTCGGTCGTGAAGTCGGGGAGCGCCCGGACGGAAGGACTCCATCAGCCCGTCGTTGGCGAGCGCGATCGCGATCCCGGCCGGGCTCCGCTCCCAGACGCCCATCAGCCAGACGGCGTCGAAGCCCAGGTCACGGATCGCGTCCCACTCGCTCGCCGGGGACGCTCGCAAGGTCGACGGCGACCCCGTCGCGTCGGCACAACTCGCCGAGCCAGACCCAGGTGTTGATCTCGTAGACGAAGGGATGCTCGACCACCTCGTCACACCGCCTGATTGCCGCTCATCCTGCAGCCTGCCACGAATCCCGACGACACGAGTTGCCAAGCGGTGAACACGCCTTGTACCGGTCGTGGCGACCGTCCCGGTCAGGTGAGTGCCCCGTTCCGTGACGAGTCGGAATGGCTCCGGGCCCCAGACGCAGAAAGGCCCTGTTTCCAGGGCCTTTCGTCAAGCGGATGAAGGGACTCGAACCCTCGACCTTCTGCATGGCAAGCAGACGCTCTAGCCAACTGAGCTACATCCGCGTGAGCGCCGAGTATAGCGACGCTCGGGCGCCGGTCATGGTTTGCGGGCGAACGCCTCGACGGCCTCCTCCTGTGTGCGCCGGGCACTATCGGCCCGGTTGACGGCGTTCACGATCGCGCGCAGCGAGGCGGTCAGGATCGAGCCGTGGACACCGACGCCCCAGAACGCCTCGTCGTCGACGTCCGCCTCGACGTAGGCGGCCGCCTTCGCGTCGGCGCTCGCCGACATCGCATGCTCGTGGTAGTCGCGAATCGCGATCGAGACCCCGAACGCCTTCGCGAACGCGTCGACGAGCGCCGCGAGCGGACCGTTCCCCTCGCCCTCGATCACCCGCTCCTCGCCGTCGACCCGCACGCGCGCGGCGATCTGATCCGAGTCCTCCTCGCTCGAGTGCGTGTACGCGACGAGCTCGTACGGCTGCGAGTGGTCGAGGTAGTGCTCGGTGAACGCCTCCATCAGCTCGGCGCCGGTCAGCTCTCCGCCGCGCGCGTCGGTGATCTGCTGCACGCGGCGGGCGAAGTCGACCTGCAGGCCGCGCGGCAGCTCGAGGTTGTGGTCGGCGGCCATCAGGTAGGCGACGCCGCCCTTCCCGGACTGTGAGTTGACGCGGATGATCGCCTCGTAGCTCCGCCCCACGTCCTTCGGGTCGATCGACAGGTACGGGACGTCCCAGACCTCCGAGCCCGATCGCTCCTGGGCGTCCATCCCCTTCTTGATCGCATCCTGGTGCGAGCCGGAGAACGCGGTGTAGACGAGCTCGCCGGCGTACGGATGCCGCGGATGGACGGGCAGCTCGTTGCACTCCTCGACGATCGTCGCGCGCCTCGTCGATCTGCGACAGGTCGAGCTCCGGGTCGACGCCCTGCGTCAGGAGGTTCAGCGCGATCGTGACGATGTCGACGTTGCCCGTGCGCTCGCCGTTGCCGAAGAGCGTTCCCTCGACACGCTCGGCGCCCGCCATCAGCCCGAGCTCGGCGGTCGCGACGGCGGTACCGCGGTCGTTGTGCGGATGCACGGAGAGGATCGCGGCGTCGCGGTACGAGAAGTGGCGGCCGAACCACTCGATCCGGTCGGCGTAGACGTTCGGCGGGAACTGCTCGACCGTCGTCGGCAGGTTCACGATCATCTTCGCGTCGACCGTCGGCCCCCACTCCTCGGCGACGCGCTCGCAGATCTCGAGGGCGTAGTCGAGCTCCGTGTGGTGGAAGCTCTCCGGCGAGTACTGGAACACGATCTCCGTCGACGTCTCCGCCGCGAGCCGCTTGCAGAGCTCGGTGCCGCTGCACCGCGAGGTCGGTGATCCCGTCGCGGTCCATCCGGAAGACGACCCGCCGCTGCGTGACCGAGGTCGAGTTGTAGAGATGGACGATCGCCCGTCGCGCCCCGTCGATCGCCTCGTAGCGTGCGCTCGATCAGCTCCGGCCGCGCCTGCGTGAGCACGGCGATCGTGACGTCGTCGGGGATCAGGTCCTGCTCGACGAGCGTGCGGACGAAGTCGAAGTCCGTCTTCGAGGCCGACGGGAAGCCGACCTCGATCTCCTTGATCCCGAGCGTCGAGCAGCAGGTCGAAGAACCGTCGCTTGCGGCCCGCGTCCATCGGGTTGACGAGCGCCTGGTTCCCGTCGCGGAGGTCGGTCGAGCACCAGATCGGGGCGCGCTCGAGGACGACGTCCGGCCAGGTTCGGTCGGGCAGCGCGACGGTTTCGTAGGGTCGGTACTTCTGGAACGGCATCGGCATCGGTCTTGCTCCTTCGGCACGAGGACGGACTGCTCCCGTCTGTGCGGGTGCACGGGCACGGGTATGTCGTCGCTCGATTCCCCTAGCGGGGAAGGAGGAGGGCAAGCAGGAGCAGGCCAGCAGCAGAGAAGGATGTGCGCGCGCCCGTCATCGCACCCATCATAGCGCCCCTACGCCGTGCCGTCAGGCGTCGGCGTCGAGCGCGTCGTTCACGAGCTGGTCGGCGAGCGTGTTGTGCTCGCGGCGCACTGCGGTGTAGGTCACCGACCCGACGGCCCGGGCGAGCTGCGTCGCCTCGAGGCGAGAGCTCGCGGAGCGCAGCGTTCTTGATCTTGTACTCGCCTCGCATCTGCTTGACCATCAGCTCGCGAGTCGGAGACGACCTCGACGCTCGGTCACCCCGAGCTCGGCCGCGCGACGAAGGCCGTTCAGCAGCGCCGTGTACTCGGCGACGTTGTTCGTCTGCGACGCCGATTGCGTCGCCGCGGGCGTCGAGCACCGTGCCGTCGTCGCTCTGCAGCACGAACGCGGCCGCCGCGGGCCCGGGATTGCCGCGAGCGCCGCCGTCGGTGAACAGCTTGACCGGCATCGGGCTCCGGCTCAGGCGACGTCGAAGACGATGCCCTGGGCGAGCGGCAACTCGCTCGTGTAGTTGACGGTCGCGGTCTGGCGTGCGCATGTACGCCTTCCAGGCGTCCGAGCCGGACTCGCGTCCGCCGCCCGTCTCCTTCTCGCCGCCGAAGGCGCCGCCGATCTCGGCACCGCTCGGGCCGATGTTGACGTTGGCGATGCCGCAATCGGAGCCCGAGGCGGCGAGGAAGCGCTCGGCCTCTCTCAGATCCGTCGTGAAGATCGAGGAGGCAAGTCCCTGTGGGACGCCGTTCTGGAGGTCGAGTCGCCTCGTCGGGATCCGAGTACGTGAGGACGTAGAGCAACGGCGCGAACGTCTCCCGCCCGACGACAGCCGTCTGGCCCGGCATGCGGACGAGCGTCGGCTCTGCGTACCACGCGTCGGGCCAGCTCTCGGCCAACGCCCTGTCGCCACCGACGACGACCTCGCCGCCGTCTGCCCGTGCCTCGGCGAGCGCGACCTCGAGCCGCTCGAACGACTCTGCGCTGACGAGCGGCCCGACGAGCGTCGACGGCTCGCGTGGGTCGCCGATCGGAACGCTCCGCGTACGCAGCTGCCAGCCGCTCGACCACTTCGTCCGCGATCGACTCGTGCACGATCAGGCGGCGCAGGCTCGTGCATCGCTGGCCGGCAGTGCCCACGGCGGAGAAGAGCACGCCGCGGACCACGAGATCGAGGTCGGCGCTCGGGGCGACGATCGCCGCGTTGTTGCCACCGAGCTCGAGGAGCGACCGACCCAGCCGGGCTGCGATGCGCGGCGCAAGCTCCTTGCCCATCTGCGTCGAGCCGGTGGCGGAGACGAGCGGGATGCGCGGGTCGTCCGCCAGCTGCACGGCCCGGTCGGCGCCGCCGATCACGAGCTCGCCGAGACCGTCGGGAGCGCCGCCGAACCGCTCCGCCGCCCGCGCGAACAGCGCCATGCAGGCGAGTGCGGTGAGCGGCGTTCGCTCGGACGGTTTCCAGATCACGGGATCGCCGCAGACGAGGGCGAGCGCCGCATTCCAGGACCAGACGGCGACGGGGAAGTTGAAGGCGCTGATCACGGCGACGGGACCGAGGGGATGCCACGTCTCGGTGAGGCGGTGGCCGGGGCGCTCGGATGCGATCGACCGTCCGTAGAGCTGCCGAGAGAGGCCGACTGCGAAATCGCAGATGTCGATCATCTCCTGGACCTCGCCGAGCCCTTCCTGGGCGATCTTCCCCACCTCGAGCGTCACGAGCGCGCCGAGGGCCTCCTTCTCGCGACGAAGCTCCTCGCCGAGCAGGCGGACGAGCTCGCCGCGGTGCGGCCCGGGAAGGTCGCGCCAGGCGGGGAATGCAGCGGTGGCGCGCGCGACGGCCGCAGCAGTAGCCGCTGCGTCCGTCCGGTGGACGCGCGCGATCTCCTCGCCGGTGATCGGCGTCCGCACGACGAGATCGCCGCCGGTCGTCGCGTCCGGAGTCGACGCCGAGGCGCGCGAGCAGGTCAGCGGCGGTCGTGGCGGTGATGGGGCTCATCGGGTCGGCTCGAACGTCGGGGCGCGCCCCACTAGAGACGTTCGATCGTCGGGACGACGCGACCGTCCTCGGTCGCGGTCGCGTTCCAGTTCCGGAACCCGGCGTCGAGGTCGTCGATGTCTTGCCCGCGCTCGGCAACGCGAACGGGCTGTCCCGACTCGGGTGAGACGCGGTACTGGTACCACGAGATGTCCCAGGCGAACGTCAGCACCATCTCGGAGTTGACGCCGGAGAGCGGTGTGATCGAGACCAGCGGATCGCCGAGGGCCTTGGCGACACCCGCGATCGTGCGCCTGAATTGGGTTGCGTTGAACAGCTCGGCCGCCTCGACGAGTGCGATCTCGTCCTCGCCGAGCCGGCGGAGGATCGGCTCGCTGACGACGGGTACGACCTCTTCCTCGCGCGCCCCGAGCAGCGATTGCCAGAGCGAGCGCTGCCGGCGCCGCACCGGCTGCTGGAGCATCGGGGAAACGGCGACGCCCTCCTTCACCCAGCCGTGATCGACGGCGATGTCGGAGCACAGCGGGCAGACGTCGACGTACTGCGTGCCGTCGGGCGAGTAGCGGAGCGCGTGCTCTCCTTGCAGCAATGTTCGCTCGCAGACGACGCAGGTCCGCGTGGCGGTGGTCTTGATCACGCGCATCGGGCGCTCACTATAGCCCGCTTGCAGGGATCTTTCCTACGCGTGGGCCAGATCACGGGACTTTTGCGTCTCCTCGATCACCTTCTGCGCGACGTGAGCAGGCACCTCGTCGTACCGCAGGAAGTGCATCGAGTACTCGCCGCGTCCGCCGGTCATCGAGGTGAGGGACTGAGCGTAGGTCAGCAGCTCGGCCATCGGCACCTCGGCCTTGATCGTCGTCATTCCGGCCGCCGGCTCCATGCCGTGGAGCCGCCCCCGCCGCGAGTTGAGGTCGCCGTTGACGGACCCGACCGACTCGTCGGGAACGGTCACTTCGAGCTCCATGATCGGTTCGAGCAGCGTCGGGGTCGCCTTCGCGTAGGCGTCCTTCCAGGCCATCGAGCCGGCGACCTTGAACGCCATCTCGGACGAGTCGACGTTGTGGTACGAGCCGTCGACGAGCCTGACGCGCACTCCCTGCACGGGCGCGCCGGCGAGCTCTCCGTGGGCCATCGACTCCTGAATGCCCTTGTCGACCGCGGGCCGGTAACTCTGCGGGATCACCCCTCCGACGATCTGATCGACGAACTCGTAGCCGACGCCGCCCTCGAGCGGCTCGATCACGATGTGACAGTCGCCGAACTGTCCACGACCACCCGTCTGCTTGCGGTAGCGCCCGTGGGCACGGGCCTCCGAGCGAATCGTCTCGAGGTACGGGACGCGCGGTGGGTGCAGCTCGATATCGACGCCGAAACGCCGCTTTGCGCGCTCCAACGCGACCTCGACGTGCACCTGGCTCATCCCCGAGAGGATCTCCTCTCCGGTCTGAGGGTCTCGCCGAAGCGAGAGCGTCGGGTCCTCCTCCGCCAGTCGCCGGATCGCCGAGGCGACCTTCTCCTCGTCGCCCTTGGACTTCGGCGTGATCGCGAAGCTCATCACCGGCTCCGGGAAGTCGATCTCGGGCAACGCCACGGCGACCTCACGGTCGGTGAGCAGGTCGCCGGTGCGGACGTCCTTCAACTTCGCGACCGCGCCGATGTCGCCTTCCCCGAACTCCTTCACGCCGGTGTGATCCTTCCCCTGCAGCTGGAGCAGCGTCCCCATTCGCTCCTTCGCGTGCTCCCGGGCATCGAGCAGCGTCGAGTCGGCGGTGACCGTCCCTCGCAGGACGCGGAAGAGGTTGATGCGGCCGGCGAACGGGTCGGCCACCGTCTTGAACACGAACGCTGCCGTCTCCGCGCCCTCGATCTCGATCGGCGCTCCTTTCTTGGCCGGCGACGGCACTCCCTCGACGATGAGATCGAGCAGCGCATGCGTTCCGAGGTTCCTGGTCGCGACACCACACGCGACCGGGAACACCTCCCCCCGCGTGATCGCCACCTTGAGCGCGGCAGCGACCGCATGGGTGTCGAGCTCTTCCCCGCCGAGGTATTGCTCCATCAGCGCGTCGTCGGTCTGGACGACCTCGTCGAGCAGCTTCTCGCGATACTCCTGCGCCAGGTCGAGCATGTCGTCGGGGATCGCGGTCGGCTCCGCCTCCTTGCCTCCGTCCGGGCTCGCATAGGCGCACATGTGGAGCACGTCGACGATTCCCTGCAGCTCGTGCTCGGCTCCGATCGGCAGGTGGACGGCGACGCAGCGGGACGAGAACTGCTCCTGGATCTGCGCCAGCGTTCGATAGAAGTCGGCGCGCTCGCGGTCGAGCATGTTGACGAACAGAACCCGGGCCAGCCCGAGATCGTCGGCGAGGTGCTTGACCCGGGCGGTGCCGACCTCGAGCCCCATCACGGCGTTTACGACGACGAGCGCGCCCTCGACGACACGCAGTGCACAACGGGCCTCTCCCTGAAAGCTCGGGTCGCCCGGCACGTCGATGAGGTTCAGCTTCCGACCCTGCCAGGTCGTGTGCGTGAGCGCGAGCGAGATCGACATCTGTCGTCGCTGCTCGTCCTCGTCCCAGTCGGCGGCCGTCGATCCCGCTTCGATCGTCCCCAGCCGAGTCAGCTCACCGGTCTGGTACAGCAGCGCCTCGACGAGCGATGTCTTGCCCGTTCCGCGGTGGCCGACGACGGCGACGTTTCTGATCTTTCCGGGCTCGATGACGGGCATGGGAGAGGGCTCCTCCTGGCGGTGGTTGGATCGTCCGAGTCTAAACCGAATGCGGGGCTGCGGAGCTACAGTTTCGGCCCGAACCGGTCGATAGAGCCGTCATGCGCCGGCCTCTGAGAGCCATCGCGCGACGCGAGGCCTCGCGGCCTGGTGTCCCGCGGCTGGTCCAGCGCTTCGCCGCGACGATCGCCGTCTCGTTCATCATCGTCATGGTCGCGGTCGTGGTCTACGTCCGCTATTCGGCCACCGAGCGCGCAACCCAGACGGCGCAGTCTCATGCCGAGTTCGTGGCACAGACCACGCTCCGCGACATTCTCGTCGAGGAGGACTTCACACGGCCGTACGGCAGCGAGCGACTCGGTGAGCTCGATCGTCTGCTCGGTCAGAAGGTGCTGGTCGGCGAGGCAGAAGCGATCAAGCTGTACCGGCCGGACGGCAAGATCGTGTACGCCACCGACCATTCCCTGATCGGGACGCGAGAGCTGAGCGACGAGTTCAAGTCGGCCGTCGGCGGCACGCCGAAGACGGAAGTCGGCTCGCTCGCCGGGGACGGCCCGAACGACACCGGCGGCCAGAACCACAAGGCGCTCGAGGCGTACGTGCCGTTCCGGTTCTGGGAAGGTGCCAAGCCGGTCGGTGTCTTCGAGGTCTACCAGTCGTACGCTCCGGTCGCCGCTGCGGCTCGGTCCGAGTATCGTCTCCGTCGCGATCGTGCTCGGCGATCGGCATGGTCGCGCTGTTCGTCTCGCTCGTTCCCGCCCTGCGGCGGGTGACGCGACGGCTCGACCGGTACCTGAGCGAGATCCACCACCAGGCGCTCCACGACAGCCTGACCGGGCTCCCGAACCGGGAGCTGTTTCGCGATCGGCTCGAGCAGGCGATCGCACTCGCGCGCCGGGAGGCTGGGACCTCGGCGGTGCTGTTGATCGACCTCGACCGCTTCAAGGAGATCAACGACACGCTCGGGCACCAGAGCGGTGACTCCCTGCTCGAGCAGATCGGGGTCACGCTGTCTGCGGCCGTCCGCGAGAGTCGACACCGTCGCCCGACTCGGCGGTGACGAGTTCGCCGTCGTGGCCCCGCGCACCGATGCAGAGGGGGCTCTCGAGCTCGCCGACCGGCTCAGGGAGGCACTCGCGACGGCCGAGCACCGTGATGGGTATCGACCTCGAGATCGACGCGAGCGTCGGAATCGCCGTCTTCCCGGAGCACGGCACGGACACGGACACGCTTCTGCGCCACGCCGACGTGGCCCTCTACCTCTCCAAGGAAGCACACGCACCGAGCCTCTACGCCGAGGAGCACGACCACTATTCCCCGGAGCGGCTCGCGCTCGTCACCGACCTCCGAAGGGCGGTCAGCTCACGGAGAGGAGCTCGTCGTCTTCTTCCAGCCTCAGGCCGACCTCCGCAGCGGGCACATCGTGAGGGCCGAGGCACTCGTTCGCTGGCAGCACCCCGAGCGCGGGCTCCTGGGCCCGGACGTCTTCCTCCCCCTGGCCGAGCACACCGGTCTCATGCGGCCGCTGACGCGAACGGTCCTCACTGCGTCCGTCCGACAGTGCCGCGCCTGGCGGGACGTCGGCCTCGACGTCGCCGTCGCCGTGAACGTGAGCGGCACGCGATCTCCTGGACGTCGCGACTGCCGGACGAGGTGGCTGCAACACTCGAGCGCTTCGGCGTCCCGGCCGACCGGTTGGAGCTCGAGATCACCGAGAACACGATCCTCACCGATCCTTTGCGCGCCCGTGCCGTGCTCGCGCGCCTGAGCGAGTTGGGAGTAAGCCTCGCGATCGACGACTTCGGCGCCGGCTACTCGTCACTCGGCTACCTGAAGCGGCTACCGGTCGACGTGCTCAAGATCGATCGCAGCTTCGTCATGAACATGTCGAACGACGCGAACGACGCCGTCATCGTGCGCTCCACGATCGATCTCGGCCACAACCTCGGCCTGCGCGTCGTCGCCGAGGGTGTCGAGGACGAGCTCGCCGATGCAGACCCTCGGGCGACCTCGACTGCGACATCGCCCAGGGCTACTACCTCGGGCGGCCCGTCCCCGGCCGAGGAGCTGCTGGGCATCCTGACGAAGTCGGCGCGACAGCTCGACGTCGTCCAAGGCGCGTCGCGCGCGGCCGCCCGCTAGAGGCTACGTCCCCGCGGGCTCGCGCATCCCGCCCGAGAGGCGGGCCTTGAGGCGCAACACGGCCTTCGTGTGCAGCTGCGAGACGCGAGACTCGGTGACCCCGAGCACCTCGCCGATCTCCCGCAGCGTCAGCTCCTCGTAGTAGTAGAGCGTGACGACGAGCTTCTCGCGCTCGGGCAGGCGCGCAATCGATTCGCCGAGCGCCTCGCGCATCTCCGTCTGCTCGAGCGAGAACTCGGGGTTGGGCGCGTCCTCGTCCTCGATCGTGTCGATCAAGGCGATCTGGTCGCCACCGCCCGACGGTGACCACAACTCGTCGAGCGCCGCCATCGAGGAGCGTGAGATGTCGGAGAGACTGGACTCGAGCTCCTCGGTCGTGATCCCGACCTTCTCGGCGATCTCCTCGTCGGTCGGCGCTCGATGGAGGCGGCGCTCCAGCTCTGCGATCGCGCGCTCGATCTCGCGCGCCCGCGTGCGGACCGAGCGCGGAACCCAGTCGAGCGAGCGGAGCTCATCGATGATCGCGCCCTTGATGCGGCTGATCGCATACGTCTCGAACTTGATCTCTCGATCCGGATCGAACCGCTCGATCGCCCCGATCAACCCGAGCAGGCCGTACGAAACGAGGTCCTGCTCGTCGACGTGCGCCGGCAGGGTCGCACCGAGGCGTCCGGCGACGAACTTGACGAGCGGGGCGTAGGTCAGGATCAACCGGTCGCGCAGCGCCTTGTCGCGCGTGCGCCGGTAGTCCTGCCATAACGCCTGCGTCTCGCTTCCAGGCTTGACGGACACGCGAACAGAATACGCCGCGGAACGGCTAAACCTTTTTTTCAGGTGTCGAGAGCCTCATCTCGGCCACGCCTTACGCGCGAGATCCGCCATCCAGACGGCCAAACCGGCCGCGGCGAGCGCCACCACGAGGGCACGTCCGCCGGAGAGCGCGGAGTAGAGCGCGAGGCCACCGAGAGCGACCGCGATCACGAGAAAGAGCACGGCGAGAGCGCGACGCTGCACGATGCGAGGCTACACTTGCCCGTGCAACCCAGGGGCGTGGCTCAATTGGTAGAGCACCGGTCTCCAAAACCGGGGGTTGCAGGTTCGAGTCCTGCCGCCCCTGTTGGGCTAGACAGGCGCAATCCGGCATGTAGAGCGGGGTTGCGCCTGTTTCGCGCGGACGCTTCGCATCCGCTCAGGATCGCTGGAATCCGCTGGATTCTGGCCCTGCACTGGCCCGCAGCAGCCCATGCACATCGCGAGTGCTGCTCGTGTTCTGCCCGGAGTGGTGTCAACAGGGTTCGGCGGGAGGCCCGCCGGAGCGAGCCTCCCAATGGCTCGAACTCGAACGCCTACGGCAGTAGGTGGAACTCGATGTTCGTCTTGTTGCTGTTGCCGTCTCCGAGGTCACGGACATTGACGTAGCCGCGAACGTTGTCGTACTTGCCTGTTCCTCCGAGTATTGGGAATGTGTACTTCGAAGGGCCGTTAGGGTTCACCTGACCGTATCCCTCGGCGAAGATTGTTCCGCCTTGGAGATACACCTGGGCCGTGAAGAGCGCCGTCGCCTTCTTCGAGAAGTCAGAGCCAAAGCCTGTGATGAAGCTGATCATCACCTGGTCGCGACCGGCTGGGGCGCCTTTCTTGGTTCCGGCCCACTTATAGAGCTTGTTTGTGAACGCGATCCGGTCGCCGCCAACGGGGGGGCGGTCGAACGTGAAGTCACCTAGTGGCTGGTCGTTGTTGCCACTCACTTCGAGCAGGCTGAACGTCTGCGGACTGCTGATCGCAGACGCCGTCGCGGCCCAAACCGCGACCGACAACACGATCAGCGCGAGTGCGACCCCGTATTTCCTCATTGGCTTCTCCTCTGGATGATGACCCTCTCCCCGACGCAACGGGAGCCTCGAGCTGAGACTAGAAATTCGATCGGAAGTTGACGGTTGTCGGCACGAGGATCAGGGCCGGTCAGGGACGACGAAGCTGCGGTACGGCTCGTCAGCGGAACAGAGCTGCGTTCGTGCCCGGAGTGCTGGCAGCGGCAGTTCGGAAGCGGCTCGCATTTACAGTGCCCCCTGCCCGGTTGTAGCATCGGGCGCGACCGCCTCGGCTATGCGCGTTTGCGCCTGCGGCGTGCGTCTAGGCGACGATAGGAGGTGGCTACGTGCCCAAGTACGTGACTCTCTACAACTGGACGGATCAGGGCGTTGCGAACGCTAAGGACAGCGTCAACCGCTACCAAGCTGCCAAGCAGCTCGTCGAGAGCAAAGGCGGCAAGATCGAGACGATTCTCTGGACAGTCGGCCCTTACGACCTCGTCGTGGTCGCGGATTTCCCCGACGATGAGACCGGGACAGCTGTCGCCCTGCTGCTCGCCTCGACCGGCAACCTCCGCTCGACAACGATGCGTGCCTTCGACGAGGGCGAGATGAAGGGGATAATCGCGAAGATGGGCTAAGTCCTCCCTCGCTGTGGGCCGGCGGTTCCGGCGGCGGCGGCAGGTGCAGCGCCGTAAGCGCTCTTTCTACTGAACGTTCTACCGAACTACCCGGAACAGGTCGTATCTCGATGTGCGCACGGGTGCCCGGATGGCGCAAGACGAAGCCATCCGGGCCTACCGTGGCCGTCTCCAAAACCGGCGGTTGCAGGTTCGAGTCTGCCGCCCGCCTACACGGAACTACCGAACTCCCGATGCTTACACCGCGGCAGCTCTCTACTCAACCTCCACCGAACTACCCAGAACGGGTCGTCCGGATCATTCCGCTCTCGTGCCGACCGTCTCGCCGAATGCCGGCGGCACGGCTCGACCATCAGCTATCGGCACATCGCGCCGTAGTATCTCGCCTGACGGCTCGGGGATTTCCCCGATGCCCGCGACATGACTTTCGACGAGAGTCTGTGTCGTATACCGCAGGGGGATGACGTGTGATGAGACTCCGGTCTGCGCTCTCAGCTGCCCCGGTTGCCACGCTCTGCCGCGAAGCCGGTGTGTCCCGGTGAGCTCGGTCGAGGATGCCGCCGTGCGGCGCTGCAGCTCGTGCAGCACGCCGGCCCAGGCAGACGATGAGTTCTGTACTCGTTGCGGTGCGCAACTTGCACAACCGTCGAACGTCGTCCCTCTCGGGGTCACGCCGCGGCCACCGCCAGATCCTGGAGCGTCAACCCCGCCACCCATGCCTCGACGTTCGCGTGGCCTGGTGGTGGCACTGGGGATCGTGTTGCTCACCTGCGTCGTGCTGGCCGTAGCGGTGTTGGTCGGTCGTCAGGAACTGGCCGATACCCGTTCGGAGCTCGACGCTTCGCAGCAGCAGGTTGCGGCGCTCGAGGCCACGCGGAGCCGACTTGCGAGTGATCTTGCGGCCACACAGGGCGTCTCCGCGAAACGCGCAGGGGTCTTGCTCCGGGCCAACAGCGTGCTCGATGGACTCGATCCGTTGCTTGCGAGTGTCGACGCGTTGAAGAAGGACACCAACGACATTCAGCGAGGGCGTTCAGATTTCCAGACGGCGGCCGATACGCTGATCCAGACGACGATCGAGCTGATCAACTATCTGGTGAACACAGATTCCGCCTCGGTCGACGTCGACCACGTCAACGGCCTCATCGACCAGGCGAACAATGAGCTCGACACCGTGGACCTCTACGGATCGCAGTTGGCACGATCTGACGGGAAGTACGCAAAAGACGCCGCCAGCTTCGACACTCGGGCAACGAGTCTCTCAGCCTCGGTGGCCGCCTTGAAGACTCAGCTCAAGCGGGTGACTCGGTGAATACCGAACCAGGGGGGCGATCTTGCGACCAATGCGGCGGGGCGCTTGATCGCAACGGCTCGCTTCTGCGGCCATTGCGGATCGGCGGTCGTCGGCAACCGAGCCGGGAGTACTCCCGCTACGGCAGATCAACCAGCGTCGACCCGTGGGTGGAGAACCGGCGCCGCCATCGGAGGGCTCCTCGCTGCGGGGGTGCTCGCGGCGATCGGCCTGGTTGGCTTCCAGCAGCTCGACTCCGAGCAGGATCGGCAACAGAGCGAGATCGACGCGATGGCCAATCAGATCTCGACGCTGCAGACCTCGGTCACCAAGCTCGGTGTGACCGCGACCGCGCTCAACAAGCGAATTGGTCGCCAGGAGCAGACAGTCAGCGCGGGTCTCGCACCACTCGCGAGCCGCACCCTCAAGAGTGTGTATTCGATCGAGACCGCAGACGGCTCAGGATCGGGCTGGGCAGCCTGGAGCGAAGACGGCGCGACGTTCGTCATCACCGCGAATCATGTCGTGGAGGGATTCCGCACCGTGGCCGTTCGGCGGAAGTCATCCAAGTGGCAAGGCATCGTCACGCGAACTGACGCCGTGAACGATCTCGCCCTCATCCGCGTCGATCGGGAGATCGGGACGCCGATGTGGGCCAACGCGAATGTCCAGCCCACCCCCAACGTCGGAGACACCTTGGTGCTCGTCGGAAGCCCCTACGGGCTCGAGGGCACGGTCACGACGGGGATCGTCAGCCGCGTTACCTACAACGAGATCCAAACCGACGCCGCCGCCAACCCCGGGAACTCGGGCGGGCCTGCAGTTGATCGCCAGGGTCGCGTCGTCGGCGTCCTCCTCTCCGGCGGAGGAGAGAACCTCAACTTCACGGTGCCGATCAAGCGGGCCTGCATCACGATTCGCGACTGCTGAACGGCTGGGCTCGAGCATTCGCCGGAACGATGCCCCTCGTGACGGGGCGTTCCGGGAGCGACGTCACGCGCCTAACCCGACCGCGACCGATTCTTCCTGTGGGGTGGGCGCCGAATCATGTTCGTCTGTTGACCGTGCTGCGTTGAGATCGGACCCGCGAGTCGCGGGAGCCTCGCCAGAGCGGAAGCCAAACCACGCAACAACCAAGGTCGCAGCGCCCGCAAAGGCTGCGACGGGAACGACTGCCGGGACCCTGCTCCGGGTTCCGACCCTGCCACGAACGCTGCCTGTTTCCGTGACGATGTCTCGGCCGAAGACACCGACGAACGCAACCGCCACCCAGATCCCCACCAGCGACACCGTTGCACCGACAAACCTCCGCTGAGCAGTCATGCACGTCCTCCTCTCGCACTGCACCGAACTGGCCGGGAGTCCTCGCTCTCCAACAAGCACGGTAGAACCGACGGCTTCGCATCGCCATCCGCGCCGCCCCTGACACCGGCTTCCCGGAACTACCGAACTCCCTGCTGGATCTCCGAGCGCGCCGCCGGCGTCCATCGAGGTGAGTCCCGGAGGCGGCACTGTTCGCTCGAGCGATACTGGTGGAAGAGCGTCAGCCGACGCCGCCGGCTGCGCGCCTAGGCACAGCCGTCGGTCGTGCCCCGGGCGAGCGCCGTCGCTGCCTGGGAAACGGTGACGTGAGCGGCCCGGAGGCGGGTGACGAGCTTCGGCCGTTCCTTGATCGCAGCGAGAGCTGCGTCGCGCGGCTTGGGGCCGAGGAGCTGTTCGGCGGCGCACCTGGCGCGGTCACGGGCGGAGCCGACCCAGCCGAGGGCGTAGACGTACCGGAGGACGGGCTTGCGGTACGGGGCCTTGGCGTAGGCCTCGCGCGCCGCAGCCCCGCCCACATGCTGCTTCTTGGCCGCGACGGTCACGAGCGCCGTCGCTTTGGCATCGTTCGTCGGCAACGACGCGATCGAGCCCGCGAGGCCGCTCAGAGACGACACCAGAAGCGCCAGCGCGGCGGTGATGGTGCCGTATTCGACCACTCTCTCATGCTGGGTCAGAAGCAGGCGATCGTCAACAGCGGCGCTGCGCGCGCGAGGTGACGCCATCTGCGTCACGACGTACGCTGAAGCGCGATGATCCTGACGACCTCGATCGACCAAGCATCCGAGACCTTCTCCGCCCGTCGTACCGCCATGGAGGCCCTCGTGGCGGAGTTGCGTGAGCGAACGGCGCTCGTTGCCGCCGGCGGCGGTGAGCAGGCGACGGAGCGCCATCGCTCGCGTGGCAAGCTCACCGCACGCGAGCGCATCGACCGGCTCGTCGACCCCGGCACGTCGTTTCTCGAGCTCAACGCTCTGGCGGCGTGGGACGTCTACGACGGCCAGGCACCGGGGGCGGGGATCGTGACCGGAATCGGTGCGATCGAGGGCCGTTTGTGCGTCGTCGTCGCGAACGACGCCACCGTAAAAGGCGGCACGTACTTTCCGCTGACGGTCAAGAAGCACCTTCGCGCTCAGGAGGTCGCGGCTGAGAACCGGCTCCCGTGCGTGTATCTCGTCGACTCCGGCGGCGCGTTTCTGCCGCTGCAGGCCGACGTGTTCCCCGACCGAGACCACTTCGGCCGGATCTTCTACAACCAGGCTCGGCTCTCCGCCGCGAACATTGCGCAGGTCGCGGTCGTCATGGGCTCGTGCACGGCGGGCGGCGCCTACGTCCCCGCGATGAGCGACGAGACGGTGATCGTCGAAGGCACGGGCACGATCTTCATCGGTGGCCCTCCGCTCGTGAAAGCGGCAACCGGCGAGGACGTGACCGCTGAGGAGCTCGGCGGCGCAACGCTTCACACGCGTCGGTCGGGCGTTGCCGACCACTATGCAGCATCGGACGAGCATGCACTCGCGCATCGCTCGCCAGATCGTGCGGCACCTGGGCGACCCCTCCCCATGCCCGTGGGAGATCGCTGCGCCCGAGCCTCCGGCGGTCGATCCCGCGGACCTGTACGGGCTCGTCCCCGAGCACTACCGCCACGAGCTCGACCCACTCGAGATCATCGCGCGCCTCGTCGACGGAAGCCGGTTCCATGAGTTCAAGGCCCTCTACGGCGACACGCTCGTGTGCGGCTTCGCCCGTCTCGAGGGCCACCCCATCGGGATCCTCGCGAATCGCGGCGTTCTCTTCGGGACGTCGGCGCAGAAGGGCGCGCACTTCGTCGAGCTCGCGTGCAAGCGGCGGATCCCCCTCGTCTTCCTCCAGAACATCACGGGCTTCATGGTCGGCCGGGACGCCGAGGCGAGCGGCATCGCCCGCGACGGCGCCAAGCTCGTGACGGCGGTCGCGTGCGCCGACGTCCCCAAGTTCACGGTCGTCACCGGCGGCTCGTTCGGGGCGGGCAACTATGCGATGTGCGGGCGCGCCTACGGGCCGCGCCAGCTGTGGATGTGGCCGAACGCGCGGATCTCGGTCATGGGCGGCGAGCAGGCCGCGTCCGTGCTCGCGACGGTCGGCACGGTGGATCCGGACGCGATCCGCGCGACGTACGAGCACGAGGGCTCGCCCTATTTCTCGACGGCACGATTGTGGGACGACGGCATCATCGATCCGCTCGACACCCGCAAGGTGCTCGCGCTCGGGCTCGCTGCCGCCGCCAACGCACCGGTGCCGGAGACGACCTTCGGCATCTTCAGGATGTGAGACCGAGCAGACTGGGAGACACTCTGTCTCCGTTCTACGAAACACGCCCTAGCCCCCACCGCTTCTTGTAGCGTTCGCCACACAGCCTGAGGCGAGAGGAGGAACGATGGCGTACAAGGCGCTCGACGCGAACGACATCAAGCTCACGTGGGGGACGTTCAGGATGGTGCGTCACGCGCTCGGAGGCACCGCGTTCGGGCTCAACCAGATCGACTTCCCGCCGGGGAAGGTCGGGCCGGAGCACGACGAGATGACGTCGGGCCAGGAGGAGATCTACTACACGGTCTCCGGCTCGGGGACACTGACGATCGACGGCGATCCCGTCGAGATGCGCCCCGGCCGGTACATCCTGGTCTCCGCCGACGCCAAGCGGCATCCAGAAGCTGGGCCCGACGGTATGTCGTTCATCTGCGTCGGCGGGGTTCCCGGAGGGGTGTACGAGCCCTGGGTGCCGCCGGAGGACTGAGCGAGAGTCGGTCCTACGCCGCCGCGCTTGCGTTCGCGAGCACCTCGGACGCGAGTCCATCGATGACAGTGCGGAGCTGTGCCCGCAGATCGTCGTCAGGATCGGCGAGTCGTTCGTGCGCCTTGCCGAGCGACAACTCCGCCGGGACGACGCGGGCGCCCATCAGGCCGAGCACTTTCCGCGTCTCCGCGTGCGCCCACACGCCGCCGAACGAGCCCGGGCTGGCACCGATCACGGCCACCGGCTTGCCGCGGAACGCGCTCGTCGCCTGAGGCCGCGAAGCCCAGTCGAGAGCGTTCTTCAACGCACCGGGGATCGAGCCGTTGTATTCGGGTGTCGCGATCAACACCGCGTCGGCGGCCTCGACCGCCGTCCTGAATCCGACGACGGGGAGCGGCGGCGAACTCTCGTCGTCCTGGTCGAACGGCGGCAGGCCACGCAGCCCCTGCCAGACGACGAGCTCGTCGCCGTCCGGCAGGGCCTCCGCAGCGAGCCGGAGCAACGCACTGTTGTGCGAACTCTCCCGCAGGCTGCCGGAAATGCCGAGAATCTGCATTACGCCTCCAGAACGAGCTCGATCTCTGCGACGAGCTTGACGTCGTTTCCGACCGCGAAACCGCCGGTCGGGAGCGGTGCGTTCCAGTTTAGGCCGAACGCGGTCCGATCGATCACGGTCGACGAGCTCGAGCCCGAGGCGCTCACTCCCGTCGAAGGCGTGAGTCGCGGGGCCGCTCACGGTGCCCGTGATGGCGACCGGCTGGGTGATGCCCTTGAGCGTCAGCTCGCCGTCGATGTCGAGCGCACCGTCGGAGACGCGAACGGAGCTCGAGCGGAACGAGAGCTGGGGATGTCGCTCCGCATCGAAGAAGTCGGGGCTGAGGAGGTGCCCGTTCAGGTTGGGCTCCGAGACGGAGATCGACTCGACCTCGACGGTGCCTCGGAGGCCTTCCTCGTCGAGCGTCACGTCGAATGTGTCGAAGCCACCTCTGAAGTTCGCAACCACCATGTGCTTGACGGAGAAGCTCACTGTGGAGTGGACGGGGTCGAGCTTCCAGGTGCCGGCAGGAAGTTCGGTCTTGATGTCGGAAATCGTGCTCACGGTCTGTCCTTTCTCGCTACTATTTGATGACGCAACTAACTCTAGCGGAGAACTCCTTGTCTCGTCAAGTATTGATCACTCAAGTTTCCTCGCAGACCGTCTTCGCACGGCTGCTCCACGCTCATGGCTCACTCATGCGCAGCGTCGAAGCACGACTCCTGGCCGAGCACGGTCTCAGCGCAAACGACTTCGAGACCCTCCTTCATCTCTCACACGCCGAGAACGGAGCGCTGCGGCGTATCGACCTCGCCGAACGGCTTCGGCTGACGCCGTCGGGCGTGACACGGCTTCTCGACGGCCTCGAGCGTGCCGGGCTCACCGACCGTGGCGGCTGTCCCACGGACGGGCGCGTCACCTACGCGGTGATCACCGACGAGGGCCGCGAGACCCTGCGCGAGGCCGCGTGCACCCATGCAGCCGCCTGCGACGAGCTGATCGGCGCCTACCTCTCCCCCGCCGAGCTCGACGCGCTCGCCGAGTTGCTCGGACAACTGCCCGGAGTCGACGCGGTCGACGCCCGCTCCTGCTCCGGCGGGTAGGCCCCGAGAAAGGACGGCGAAGCGTGACGAACGGGCCGGGCACGCCCGGCTCTGTCAAGGCGACCGCGTGACGAACGGGCCGGGCACGCCCGGCCCCTACGACGACGGGACCGTTGAGAGCCAGGCGTCGAGCTCGGCCGCCTCGGCCGCGGTCAGGTCACGGAGCGGAGCACGGACGTCGGGAGCGATCGCGAGGCCTCGCGATCCGAGGATCCGCTTCATCGCCGCCTGCCGCGGGAACCGCTCGACGGCCGCGCGGAGTGTCGCAAGCCCCGCTGCGCCGGCTTCGCTGGGGCTCGCGACGACCGCGGCGACCCGTTCGGGGAATGCCGCAGCGAGGGCGGAAACCGCGCCGATCGCGCCTCCGCCGAGACCCAGGTGGATCAACGATTCCGGGCCGACGAACACGTCGAGATCCAGGGAGAGGTACGGCTCGAAGGCCTCCCAGGGCGTGTCGCTCACCTTGAGGCCGACGAAGTTCGGTGCGTCGTCCTGGAGACGCCGAAGCACGTCGAGGGCGATCGCATATCCGCTCGTGCGCGCGAACTCGTAGACGTAGAACGGAAGTGGTGCGCAGGCGCGCGCTGCGGCGCTGAGGTGGGCGAACTGAGCCGGCTCGTCGAGCGGGAAGTACGGCGGGCCGATCACCGCAACCGCCGTCGCGCCGGTCTCGGCCGCATCCGCCGCGAGCTCGACCGTGTCCGCGGTCGTCTGGGCGCCGCAGTGCACCGCGACGTCGAGTCGGCCCCGGGCCGCCTCGACGAACAGCCTCGCACCGCGGCGACGTTCGGCAACGGAGAACAGGACGCCCTCTCCGTTCGTGCCGAACGCGAGCACACCGTCGAGACCGGCGTCGACGTAGCACTCGACGAGCAGGCCGAACGCGTCCTCGTCCAGACCGGTGTCCCCGGGGAGCAGCGGCGTCACCGAGGCGGCCAGCGTTCCGCGAAGCGTGCGAGGGGACGAGTCGGCGCGGGTCGACCGAGTTTCGGCATGCATATGCCGACTCTAGACTGCAGCGCACATGGATGCGCTCCGGATCGAGAGGGATGACGACGTCCTTCGCGTCACCCTGTGCCGGCCGGAAACGCGAAACGCGTTCGACGCCCAACTGATCGAGAGCCTCGCCGAGGCGTTCGTCGACGTGGGGAAGGCGCGCGCTGTCGTCCTGGCCGGCGACGGCCCGAGCTTTTGCGCCGGCGCCGATATCGAGTGGATGCGCCGGTCGATCGAGCTGACACACGACGAGAATCTGGCCGACGCGAATGCGCTCCGACGGATGCTCGACGCGATCGACACCTGCCCGGCTCCGGTGATCGCGCTCGTCCAGGGTCACGCTTTCGGAGGCGGCGCGGGGCTCGTCGCCACCTCCGACATCGCCGTGGCCCACGAGCGAGCCGTATTCGCCTTCTCCGAGGTCAAGCTGGGACTGCTCCCGGCCGTCATCTCCCCGTTCGTGCTACGGAAGATCGGCGAGAGCGCCGCCCGCCGCTATTTCGTGACGGGAGAGCGCTTCGACAGCGAGGTCGCCCGTCGTATCGGTTTGGTTCACGAGGTCACGACCGATCTGGACTCCTCGCTCTCGACGCTGCTCGGCGAGCTGCGCACCGCCGGCCCTCGCGCCTCACGGCACGCCAAGCGCCTCGTCCTCGACCGGCCGGACGGGCCGGAAACCGCACAGCGGATCGCCGAGCGTCGGACGAGCGACGAGGGCCAGGCCGGCCTGCGTGCGTTCACCGAGGGAACGCCACCGCCCTGGGCTCCGCGGCCGCCGGCCGAGCTCTAGGCCAACGACCTCCGAGCCTCCGATCGTTCCTTGACAGCGCTCCTCGCCCTGATCTCTGCGGTGTTCATCGGAAGCGCCGACTTCCTCGGCGGCTTGACGTCGCGCACGGCCAACGGGGTTCGCGTCGCCACGTTCGTCTCGATCGTGGGGGTGCCCCTCGCCCTCGCCGTGTCGGTGAGCTACGGCGCGGACCGCGTCACGACACCGGACATCGTCTGGTCGGTGCTCAGCGGCGTCGCCGTCGGCGTCGGCATCGGGTGCTTCTACACCGCCATGGGTCGCGGGCTCATCAGCATCGTCGCCCCCGTCGCCGCTGTCACCGGCGCGGTGGTACCGGTCGTGTACGCACTCGCGAACGGAGAGCGGCCCGGGACGATGACGCTGATCGGGCTCGCCGCCGCGATCGCTTCGGTGGCCGTCGTCTCGCTCGCACCTTCCGAGCAACATGCGAGCGCAGCGGCGGTCAACGCCCAGGTGATCGCTCTGGCGCTCGCGAGCGGGTTCTTCTTCGGGCTCTTCTACATCGCGTTCTCGCGCGTCTCGGACGACGCGGGGCTCTGGCCGATCACGATCGAGCGCCTCGCAGCGTCGGTCGTGCTGGTCGTGCTCGTCCTCGTCCTGACAAGCGGTCCTGTCACCGACCTCCGCAGGTTGTTGCCCATCGTCGCCGTGATCGCCGTCCTCGAGATCGCGGCGACGGTGCCGCTGCTCCTCGCGCTGCAGCGCGGCCCCGTGGCTGTCGCGTCGGTGATCGCCTCTCTCTATCCCGTCACGACGGTGCTCCTGGCGGGGATCGTCCTCCACGAGCGGCTCTCGCGCCTCCAGCTCGTCGGGGTCACGTGCGCGCTCGTCGCCGTTGCCCTCGTCTCGACCGGGTAGAAGCCGCGACATAGAGTCTGGTGGTGGCGATCCATGCACTCCTCGTCGCGAATCGTGGCGAGATCGCGCTCCGGATCTTCCGGACCTGCACGAGACTCGGGGTCAGGCCGATCGCGGTCGTCGCGCCGGATGATCACGGCTCGCTGCACGCACGGTCGGCCGAGACGACGATCGAGATCTCGTCGTACCTCGATCCTCTGGAGCACATCCGCGCCGCGCGAGAGGCCGGCGCCGACGCAATCCACCCTGGTTACGGCTTCCTCTCCGAGAATGCGTCGTTCGCCGAGGCGGTGATCTCCGCAGGGATCACCTGGGTCGGCCCGGATCCCGATGCCTTGCGGTTGGGGGGCGACAAGATCGCAGCGAAGCGGATCGCGGTCGACAACGGCGTGCCGACCCTCCCGCAGGGCACCGCGACCGAGGTCGGGTTCCCGCTCGTCGTCAAGGCGGCTGCAGGAGGCGGCGGGCGAGGAATGCGCGTCGTGCGGGCGGCGACCGACCTCGCGGAGGCACTCGAGGCCGCCGAGCGGGAGGCCGAGGCCTCGTTCGGCGACGGCACGCTGTACTGCGAGCGGTATCTCGAGCGCCCCCGGCACATCGAGGTGCAGTTGCTCGGCTACGACGGCGGCGTCGCCGTCCTCGGCGGCCGCGACTGCTCCGTCCAGCGACGACACCAGAAGCTGGTCGAGGAGGCGCCGGCCGTCGATCTCGACCCGCAGGCGTGGTCTGCGATCGAGCTCGGTGCAGCCACGTTCGCAACCGCTATCGGCTACCGCGGCGCCGGGACCGCCGAGTTCCTCGTCGACGGGCGCGACGTCTACTTTCTCGAGCTGAACGGGCGGATCCAGGTCGAGCACCCCGTCACCGAGTCCGTGACCGGTCTCGATCTCGTGGAGCTCCAGTTGCGCGTGGCGGCAGGTGAGGACGTCACGCCAACGGCACGACAGTCCGGTCACGCGGTGGAGGCCCGCCTCTACGCAGAGGACCCGAGGACGTTCCTGCCTCAGGCGGGTCGGATCACCCGCCTCGTCTGGCCGGCCGGGATCCGCGTCGACGCAGGCATCGCCGAGGGGGACGACACGGGGGTCCGGTACGACCCGCTCCTGGCCAAGCTGATCGCCCATGGCAGCGACCGCGCCGACGCACTCGCACGACTGGCCACGGCGCTCGACGAGACGGTCGTCGAGGGAGTGACGACGAACCTCCCGTTCCTTCGCTGGCTCGTGCGGCACCCGGGATTCCGCGCCGGACGTGTTACGACCGCTTTCCTCGACGAGCACCCCCCGCTCTCCACCCCGCCTCTGCGGCAGAGCGCCCGCGCCGTTCGCCGACTCCTGGAGACTCAACCTTCCCTCACCGCCGCCGACGGCCGCGCCCGGACTGGATCCAGGGACGGACGGGGCCGATGAGCCGAGCGGGCACGGGACGATCGTGGCACCCATGCCCGGGACGGTCGTCAGCGTCGACGTGGCATCGGGTGACGTGGTGGCGCCGAGGCAGCGTCTGCTCGTCCTGGAGGCGATGAAGATGGAGACCCCGGTGCTCGCACCGTTCGCGTCTTCGGTGCTCGCCGTCCATGTCGCTCCCGGCGACCAGGTCGGCGCGGGGGCGCTGCTCGTCGAGCTCGGAGGCCCTCATCCCGACGGCTGAACGACCTCGTCTCCCTGGATCGCGCGGAGCAGCCGACGGACGCCGACGTTGACGAGCCACATCACGATGACCGCGCCGACATACGTCCAGAACCCGTCGATCGAGAAGCCCGGCACGACCCACACGGTGAAGGCGAGGATCGCCACGTTGACGAAGAAGTACGCTAGCCCGAGCGTGAGGATGATCAGCGGGATCGCAATGAACGTCAGCAGCGGCTTGAGGAAGACGTTCGCGAGACCGAAGACGGCCCCGGCCAGCAGAAGCGGCCCCCATCGCTCGATCGTGAAATCACCGAACACCCAGTCGGCGACGATCAGGGCCAGGACGTTCGCACCCCAGGCGACGAGCAGCCGGACGGCCAGATACACGCGATCGCTCAATACAGCGCCCGGACGTGCCGGAACCGACGCTCCGGGGGCGCACGAGGGCGCCCGTCTCCCCGTGCCGGATCGTCACGTCGAATGTTCGAGCAGGAGCGCTAGAAGAGCTTCTGGAGCTTCAGGGCGGCGCCCATGTCCCCCTTGATCTTCAGCTTGCCGGTCATGTACGCGGTCGTCGCGCTCGCCTCGCCGCTCGTGACCTTCGCGAACGTCTCCTCACTCGCCGAGATCGTGCAGTCCGCGTCGTGCGCGCCCTCCGCGACGGAGACAGTGCCGTCGGTGACAGTGACGGTCCACTCTCCCACGTCGGCGATGTCGAACACGAAGCTGTTGTTCATGCCCGCCGTCTTGGCGGGATCGACCCTCGAAGGAAGCGCATCGAAGAACTCCTGCACGGTCATCGGGACTCCCCGTTCATTGTGGCGGTGGACAACAGTCAGTCGAGCAGAGGGTACGTTGGCGAAGGAGCGGTCGCAACAGGGGTCGCGGCCGCGGGGGCCGGCAGGAAGCAGCAGAGAACGACGCCGAGCACGGGCGCGACGGCGCTGCAGACGAGGGCCGTCTGGAGGTCGACGGCGTCGGCGATCCCGCCGAGCGCAACCGCGGCTATCCCGCCGAGACCCATCGCCAGTCCGATCGAGAGACCCGAGGCGAGACCGACGTGCCGCGGCAGGTACATCTGGCTCAGGACCATCGTCAGGCCGAACGAGCCGACCACGCAGATTCCAACCGTCATCACCGCGATTGCGCCGACCACGCCGCCGGCGAACACGAACACGAGAATCAGCGGTGCGAGCATCGCCTGGGTGACGAGGAGCGTCCGACGGATCCCGAACCGGTCGCCGAGAGGCCCCAGGAGCAGGGTGCCGATCGCGCCTGAGAGCAGCATCAGCGACAGCAGGCGGTTCCCGTCGGCCTCCGAGTTCCCGAGTGACACGACCCACAGCGGCAGGAACGTGAGCAGGCCGAACCAGGCGACGCTCCTGAGGACGATCACGCCCCCGAGGATGGTCATGGCGCGCACATCGTCGTTTCCCCCTCGGGCGGCACCTGTTTTACGCCCCTGAGCGCGTAGCCGTCCGAGGTACGGCAGCGCAACGCAGAGCGCGAGCGCGCCGAGCAAGATGGGGATCGAGGCGAGCAGGCCCCCGGCGCCGAGGCCGAGCCAGAGGACGAGGGGCGTCACGATGATGGGGCCGAGCGCATATCCCACGTTGCCGCCGATGTTGAACAGGGACATGCCGCTCGCCCGCTTGCGCCCGCTGGCGAACACCGCATTCTTTGCGCCTTCAGGATGGTAGGCCGCGATGCCGAGCCCGGAAACGAAGAGCAGGAGGAGGAGCAGCGAGTAGCGCGGTGCTATCGCCGCGAGACCGAGCCCCGAACCCGCCAACACGAGACCCACCGGGAGCAGCCAGAGAGCGCCGCGGCGGTCCGACCAGAGGCCGAAGAGCGGCTGCGCGAGCGAGGACGATGCGAGAGCAGCCAGCATCAGCACCGCCGTGAGGGTGTAGGACAGATCGAACTTCGCCGTGAAGAACGGCAGCAGCGCGGGCACCGATCCCGACGCGAAGTCGGTCGCGAGATGACCTCCCGACAGGGCCCCCATCCCTTTCCGGTCGATCGTCTCGCGCATCCGACCCAGTCTACGGACAGGTTGGCCGACGGTCGGTCAGGTGCCCACAGCTGACGGCGGAAGCGTGTCCGGCGCGGCGGCCGGGATGCGGGGCGCCGGTACGATCGCCGGGGGTGGATCTCGACCTGTCCTCCGAGCACGAGCTCTTCCGCGACACCGTGCGCGGGTTCGCCGTCGACCGCGTTGGACCGGTGGCCGCCGAGCTCGATCGTGAGAGCCGCTTTCCGTACGACATCGTTGCCGAGATGGCCGAGCTCGGGTTGATGGGGATCCCGTTCCCCGAGGAGCTGGGCGGCGCGGGTGGCGACACTCTTGCCTACGCCATCGCGGTCGAGGAGTTGGCGCGCATCGACTCGTCGGTTGCGATCACTCTCGCCGCCCACACCTCGCTCGGCACGATGCCGATCTACCTGTTCGGCACCGACGAGCAGAAGCAGCGCTGGATCCCATCGCTCGCCCGCGGTCAGCGGCTCGCGGCCTTCGGGCTCACGGAGCCCGATGCAGGCTCCGACGCGGGTGCGACGCGAACCACGGCGACCGAGCACCCTGACGGCTGGATCGTGAACGGCTCCAAGGTCTTCATCACCAACGCCGGCACCGAGATCACCCAGTGCGTCACGATCACGGCGCTCACGGGTGACGGTGAGATCTCGAACGTCGTGATCGAGAACGGCACCCCGGGCTACGAGATCTCGAGTCCCGTCCACAAGATGGGCTGGAAGGCGTCCGATACGCGGGCGCTGACGTTCGTCGACTGCGTCGTGCCGGCCGAGAACCTCCTCGGAGAGCGTGGGCAGGGGTTCCACCAGTTCCTCGAGATCCTCGACGGAGGGCGCATCTCCGTCGCCGCGATGGGATTGGGCCTCGCACAGGGAGCCTACGACCTTGCCTTTGCGTACGCCCGCGATCGTCACCAGTTCGGCCGCCCGATCTCCTCCTTCCAGGCGATCCAGTTCAAGCTCGCGGACATGGCCACGGAGATCGAAGCGGGCCGTTCCCTCGTCTGGCGCGCGGCGCTGGCTGAAGGACATGGGCCGCCCGTTCGCGCGCGAGGCCGCGATGGCGAAGCTCTACACGGGGGAGCTCTCGAATCGTGTCGTCAACGCTTCACTCCAGATCCACGGCGGCTACGGCTATACGGACGAGTTCGCGATCTCACGGCTGTACCGCGATCAGAAGATCCTGGAGATCGGGGAAGGCACGAACGAGGTGCAGCGGATGGTGATCGCCCGCCATCTGGGGCTGCCGTGAGGCGCGCGGTTCTCGCCGTCGCAGTCGCACTTCTTCTCCCCGGTTCGGCCGCAGGTCACGTCACGATCGTGCCACCGTTCGTCGAGGACGGGATCGAGAGCGACATCGCTTTCTCGACCCCGAACGAGCGGCCACCCCACGCCACGATCTCCGTCGAGACGACCGCTCCCGAGGGGATCACCGTCGTCTCTGCATCGTCCCCGCCCGGCTGGTCGGCAGAGATCGACGGGCAGCGTGTCACGTGGTCAGGAGGACGAATCGAGAGAAGAGCGTTGCTCTCGTTCGGGCTCCGCATTCACCCGCGGGTGCGAGCGGGCACGGTGACGTTCCGCTCGGCGCAGTCCTACGACGACGGGGCGACCGTCCGCTGGACGTCCGACCTCAGCGTGCTCCCTGCGGCAGGCGCAGCGGCGCCCGGGCAGCACCCCTGGGGCGCACTGGCAGCCGCCCTGCTCGGGCTCGTCGTGATCGCCGGAAGTCTCGTGATCGCCCGCGCTCTGCGGCGGCGCTCACTTCAAGAGCAATAGTGGGACCGGGTGCTACCGTCGCAGCGTGATCTTCCACCAGTTCCTGAACGACGATCTGGGTTGCGCGTCGTACCTCGTCGGAGACGAACTGAGCGGAATCGCAGTCATCGTCGATCCGCCGTTCCTCGTCGAGCCTGTGGTTGCGGAGGCGGCGAGGCTCGGCGTGCGCATCGTGCGCACGATCGAGACGCACACCCACGCTGATCACGTCTCCGGCCACGGTCGACTGGCGCTCGAGCACGGCATTCCCGGTCAGCGTGCACGTCGATGCAGGTGTCGACTACCCACATGACGGGATGCGCGACGGTGACGAGATCGAGGTCGGCGCGCTGACCCTCGGCGTCATCCACACGCCCGGCCATCGACCCGAGCACTGCTGCCTCACGGTCGTCGACCGATCGCGCGCAGACGAGCCTTGGCTCGTGCTCACCGGCGATTCGCTCTTCGTCGGCGACGCCGCTCGACCGGATCTCGCCGTCGGGGCCCTCGAGGGCGCCGAAGGCCTCTTCCATTCACTGCACCGCCTACTCGACCTCTCCGACGGCGTCGAGGTCTTCCCGGGGCACGTCGCCGGGTCGCTGTGTGGCATCTCGATGAGCTCGAAGCCGTCGACGACGATCGGCTTCGAGCGTCGCTTCAACCCGACGTTGCAGCTTCAGTTCGATGCCTTCGTCGCCGAGTCTGCCGCGATCAGCGCACCCAAGCCTCCGAACCTCGTGCGGATCGTCGCCGCGAACAGCGGCCCGTTCGTCGGCGCACCGCCGGTCGCCCAGGAGCTCGCAGAAGCCCCCACCGACGCCCAACTCCTCGACGTCCGCCCTGTGGCGGCGCACGTTGCCGGGCATCGTCAGGGAGCGATCAACGTGCCCGTCTCCGGAACGGCGTTCGCGACGAAGGCAGGTTTCGTTCTCGACGCGGCGCACCCGGTGTGCGTGCTCGCAGCAAGCGCAGACGAGGCCCAGCGGGCCGTCGCCGGGCTCCGCTCGGTCGCGTTCTTCGACATCGCCGGCTACGTCCTCGGCAGCGGCGGCGAGGAGACGCAGGTTGTCACGATCGACGAGCTGGAAGCCCTCATTGCGGCCGGCGCGGAGGTGCTGGACGTCCGGGAGAAGGACGACCGCGACACCGGATACATCCCCGGCAGCCGGAATGTCCCCTACCGGCTCATCACGGCGTGCTGTCCCGACCTTGCCACCGACCGGCCGATCGTCACGATCTGCGAGAGCGGCCCACGCGCCGCCATTGCCGCAAGCATCCTGCGCGCGAGGGGTTACGACGCTCGCCCAGTCGTCGACGGCGGGATGATCGACTGGCAGGCCCGCGGTGGGACGACGGTCGAGTTCCGCCGCTGCGGCTCCCCGCATCCGTAGGGACGACGCGTAGGGGCGACGCAAGGCGTCGCCCTCGGCCGTGAAGCGCCGGCCGTCAGGTCAAGCGCCGGACGCTGAACCCGTCGCCGGCCAGAGGCGGCGATGAGCGCGAGCGAATGCTCCTCGTCGCGGGTCTCGAGCGTCAGCTCGGCCTCCGTCTCCAGGACGCCGATGTTGCGCCCTTCGCGATGGTGCGTGACGGAGAGGATGTTCGCCCGTTGCGCTGCGACCGCCGCGACGATCTGTGCCAGCTGTCCCGGCCGATCCGGGATCAGGATCGCCACGACGAGATACCGACCGGACGACGTGAGCCCGAATCGCGTCACCGAGACCAAGGTCGTCGCGTCGATGTTGCCGCCTGCGAGCACGGCGCATGCCTGATCGTCGCCGGGGACGAGCCCCTGGAGCAGCGCTGCCACGGGCGCTGCGCCGGCTCCCTCGACGACGAGCTTCGACCGCTCGAGCAGCAGCACGAGCGCCTCGTGAGATCGCCGCGTCGTCGACCACGACAATATCGTCGAGGAGGTCACGCAAGATCGCCGAGGTGAGCTCCGCCGGGCTCTTGACCGCGATCCCGTCCGCGATCGTCGGGCCGGTCGGGGCGCGGCCGGCCAACGGCGCACACGCTGCGGCCTGCA
The DNA here is from genome assembly GCA_963776305.1 of uncultured Thermoleophilia bacterium. Lineage (GTDB taxonomy): Bacteria > Actinomycetota > Thermoleophilia > Gaiellales > Gaiellaceae > Gaiella. The sequence continues at coordinate 91,063 of CAVZMA010000004.1, forward strand.
CACCCACGAGAGACAGCTCCGGCCGGCTCGCGCGAAGCGCGATCGCGATGCCGGCGGCGAGCCCACCCCCGCCGATGGGAATCACGACCACTCCCGGGCCCCGTGGCAGCTGGTCGACCAGCTCGAGTCCGAGCGTCCCCTGCCCCGCGATCACGCGCGGGTCGTCGAAGGCGTGCACGAATGTCGCCCCCGTCGAGTCGACGTGTGCCCGGGCTGCGGCGACGGCATCGTCGAATCCATCGCCTGCGAGCACGACGGTCGCCCCGTAGCCACGCGCCGCGTCGACCTTGGCCATCGGCGCTCCCTCCGGGACGAAGATCGTCGCGGCGATCCCGGCCTGCCGCGCTGCCCAGGCCACCGCTTGCCCGTGGTTTCCGGCGCTCGCGGTGATCACGCCCGCGCTTTGCTCCGACGGGCTGAGCTGGGCGATGGTGTTGTAGGCGCCACGAATCTTGAACGAGCCCGTCAGCTGGAGGTTCTCCGCCTTGAGAGAGACGGGCCGGCCGACGAGACCGGCAAGCGTCCCCGACGTGAACACCGGCGTGACCCTGGAGATCCCCGCCAGCCGCTTCTGCGCGTCCAGGAGATCCGCGACGGTGGGTGGCGTCACGGGACCCGCTCGCTGAGAACCGCCGCGACGATCCGGTCGACGGCCGTGAGCGGATCGACCTCACGAGACTGCACGGCGGCGACGAGCTCTGCCAGGGCCGGATCGTCCGCAATCGCAGCCTCGATCGCCGCGCGGGCTCGAGAAGTCGCCGCAGCCACCACCTCGCTCGCGAGATTGCGACGACGCCGTTCGTCGAGCTCCCCTGCCGCGTCGAGCCGATCGCGACGCGCGACGAGCGCATCCCAGAGGCCATCGATCCCTTCCTCCCGGAGCGCCTCCGTGAAGACGATTTCAGGGGTGTGGTCCGAGCCGGGCGCGAGTGCGATCACGTTGCGAATGTCGGTGAGCAGTGCCTTCGCCCCCGGCTGATCCATCTTGTTGATCGCGATCACGTCGGGTATTTCCATGATCCCCGCCTTCAACGCCTGTACGGCGTCGCCCGATCCCGGCATCAGCACGAGTGCGACTTCGTCGGTGACCCCCATGACCTCCACCTCGCTCTGACCGGTGCCGACGGTCTCGAGGAAGACGACGTCCTTGCCGGCCGCGTCGAGGAGCAGCAGGCACTGGAGTGTCGCCTCCGCGAGTCCTCCCGAGATGACCGCGGGTCCCCATCGAGCGGATGAAGACACCAGGGTCGAGAAAGTGGTCGACGAGCCGGATCCGATCGCCGAGCAGCGCGCCCTGGGTGAACGGGCTCGACGGGTCGACCGAGACGACGCCGACAGAAAGACCGAGGCCGCGCACGTGACGGATCAGCGCTGCGATCGAGCGAGGACTTGCCGACGCCGGGCGGGCCCGTGATACCCACGGAGAACGTCGAGCCGGTCTCGGGATAGAGCTCCGGCACGACTGCCGAGCGCCCCTGGTTCGCGATTCTCGACCATCGAGATCGACCGAGCGAGCGCCCTGTGATCGCCCGCCCGGACGCCCGCTACGAGCTGTTCGTGGGTCCATCGACTCCGGGCCATTCGCGCCACTCTACGGTACGAACACGTCCCGTTTCGGACAGCAGACGCCGTGTGACCCACGTTGTAGGCTCGTCCCGGATGCTGGGCAAGCTCACCGCGCAATTCGCCGTCGCCGGGATGCCCGAGCACCGCTCGTACCGCAGTCTGCTGCTCGCCCGGCTCATCTCCGCCCTGGGAACGTGGACCGCGTTCTTCGCGGTCCGGATCGCGCTCTACAACCAGACGAACTCGGCCTGGTGGGTCAGCATCCTGCTCGTCTGCGAGCTGCTGCCCGGCGTCGTCCTCGGCATCGCCGTCGGTCCCCTGATCGACCGCTGGCCGCGCAAGCGGATGATGATCCTCTCCGACCTCGGTGGTGCCGCAACCTTCGGCGTCCTGCCCTTCGTCCACTCGCCGGCAGCGATCTGCGCCCTGTCCGCTGTGGCCGGGTTCTCGGCAGCGTTCTTCCGTCCGGGCTGCTACTCGTCGATCCCGAACCTCGTGCGCGAGGATTCGGTCGTTGCGGCGAACGCGCTCATGCAGGGTGCCGGAGAATCTCGCGACCCTGATGGGCCCCGTTCTGGCCGGAGTGGGCATCGCACTGCTCGGCTCCGGCACCGTCTACATGCTGAACGCATTCAGCTTCCTCCTCTCCGCCTTCCTGCTCATCCGCATCACGGCCGAAGCTCCAGTCGTCGGTCGTTGCGCGCATCGGTCGAACGCACTGGCGCGAGGTCAAAGCCGGGCTCTCACTCGTCAGGGACGACCGCCACCTGTCCTCGATCTTCCTGATCTGGAGCTGGGCGACGCTCGCCTACACCGGGATCAACGTCGCGGAGATCGTCCTGACGACCGACGCGTACGGCGCCGGCGACGTCGGGTTCGGCGTCTTCGTCGCGTTCTCGGCCGCCGGGATCGTGATCGGCAACGTCGTCGCGATGTGGTTCATCGAGCGCCTGACGGTGTACGGGGGCTATCGCGCCTCGTTTCTCGTCACGGCGGCCGGGGTCGCTCTGTGCGCCGTCAGCCCGAACCTCGCGATCGGCTGTGTCGGGGCCGTCATTCTCGGCATCGGCAACGGGATCGGTCTCGTCTGCAACGTGACCCTGATCCAGCAGGTCGTCTCGGACGATCGGCGCGGCCAGATCTTCGCCGTGCTCGGAAGCCTCGTGCAGACGTTCACGCTGGTCGGGACGCTCGCCGCAGGGCCGATGACGGAAAGCCGTCGGGCCACGGCCCATGTGGGGCATCAGCGCGCTGCTCCTCGTGGTCGGCTGGTTCAACGCCGTCGTCGTCTCGGCCGTGCGCAAGCAAGGGGCCGCGGGATACCAACCCGGTCGTCGTGACGCAGATCGAGGCCGGCGGCGACAGCCCGGCGAATCCCTTCGAGCGCATGGCCACGCTCCTCGACGAGGTCGAGCGGGCGCGAACCGAGAAGCGGCCGATCAACTAGAGCCGCACGGGGTTGGGCTGCCACAGCGCCGCTTCCCCACACGCGGGCGAGGCGCGCCTCGCCCGCTACGAGACGGTTCGGCGAGCGGCTCCAGCGCGGCCCGAAACGGCGAGCTGGTTCTCGGCGTGGCGGATGCGCTGCTCGAGCTGCCAGCGGTCGCCGGCGTCGATGCCCCGCGTCGAGCTTCTCGAGCTCCGCCTTCGCCGCCTCGAGCTGCGCCGTCGCGCGCTCGTCGTCGATCTCCTTGCACGTTGACGCGTCGTCGACGAGCGCGAGCGCCCGGTCGGTCTCGACCTTGAAGAACCCGGGCCCGGTCGCGAACTCGAGCACCTCGTTGCCGCCGAGGTGGACACGCGTCGAACCGGCCTTGAGGGTCGCGACGAGCGGCGCGTGTCGCGCGAGCACGCCGATCTCGCCGGCCTGCCCGGGCACGATCAGCATCTCGGCCTCGCCCTCGTAGACCGGACCGTCAGGCGTGACGACGGCGACGTCGAACTTCGGATGCGCGTCGGCCATGGACGCCGCCCTACGCGGCGACCTGCTCGAGTTGGCGCGCCTTCTCGACGGCCTCCTCGATCGGGCCGACCATGTAGAAGGCCGCCTCCGGCAGATCGTCGTGCAGGCCCGCGATGATCTCCTGGAAGCCCTTGATCGTGTCCTCGAGCTTGACGTACTTGCCCGGGCGTGCCGGTGAACTGCTCGGCCACGAAGTTCGGCTGCGAGAGGAACCGCTCGATCTTGCGGGCGCGCGAGACGACGAGCTTGTCCTCGTCGGTGAGCTCGTCCATGCCGAGGATCGCGATGATGTCCTGGAGGTCCTTGTAGCGCTGCAGGATCTGCTGCACTGCGGTCGCCGTCGCGTAGTGCTCGTCCGAGACGACGCCCGGCGCGAGCGCGCGCGACGTCGAGTCGAGCGGATCGACGGCCGGGTAGATCCCCTTCTCCACGATCGCGCGCGACAGCACCGTCGTGGCGTCGAGGTGCGCGAACGTGTTCGCCGGCGCGGGGTCGGTGAGGTCGTCGGCAGGGACGTAGATCGCCTGCACGGAGGTGACCGAGCCGGTGCGCGTCGACGTGATGCGCTCCTGCAGCTGCCCCATCTCGGTCGCGAGCGTCGGCTGGTAGCCGACGGCGCTCGGCATGCGGCCGAGCAGCGCCGAGACCTCGGAGCCCGCCTGCACGAAGCGGAAGATGTTGTCGATGAAGAGCAGCACGTCCTGGCCCTGCTCGCGGAAGTACTCCGCCATCGTGAGGCCCGAGAGCGCGACGCGAAGGCGTGCTCCGGGCGGCTCGTTCATCTGTCCGTAGACGAGCGCGACCTTGTCGAGGACGCCCGACTCCTCCATCTCGAGGTAGAGGTCGTTGCCCTCGCGCGTGCGCTCGCCGACGCCGGCGAACACCGAGACACCGCTGTGCGCGTTCGCGACGTTGTGGATGAGCTCCATGATCGTGACGGTCTTGCCGACACCGGCGCCGCCGAAGAGGCCGACCTTGCCACCCTTGATGTACGGCGCGATCAGATCGATCACCTTGATGCCGGTCTCGAAGACCTCGACGGACGGCTTCAACTCGCGGAAGGCGGGCGGTTCGCGGTGGATCGACCAGCGCTCGACACCCGGGACGGCGGGCTTCTCGTCGACCGGCTCACCGATCACGTTCCAGATCCGGCCAAGGGTCGTGTCGCCGACGGGCACCGAGATCGGTCCTCCGGTGTCGACGACGTCTGCTCCGCGCGCCAGGCCGTCCGTCGAGTCCATGGCGACTGCCCGGACGCGGTCGTCGCCGAGGTGCTGCTGCACTTCGGCGACGAGCGTCGATGTCGAGCCGTCGGGCCGCGCGATCTCGATCTCGACGGCGTGGAGGATCTCGGGCAGACGGTCCGGGAAGACCGCGTCGATCACGACACCTTTGATCTCGATGATCTGGCCGGTGTTGGCACCGTTCTCGCTTGGCATGGATCTCCTGGTCGCGGAATGACGTTGCGTGATCGCGGCAGCCCGATCAGGGAACGCAGGCGTCGCGACGAGCGTCGCCATCCTACCGGAGCTACCGTCCGGCCGAGCCAGTCCAACCGCCGTCCGGTGATACTCGAGCGCCGACGCCACACGGGCGTCGTGGTCGAGGCGTCAGCAGTACGCGGTGACCTGATTCGCGAGCACGGCACACCCACAGTAGCCGGGCACGGAAGACGCGGTCGTTACATCGGCTGAGAGCCCGGATGCTTCCCGACCGCCGGGGATGCCGCCGTCGCATCGAGGAGCGCAGCTCTACGGTAGGCGCGGAATTCGGTCGGCTCGGCGTCGACCGAGGCCAGGTCGACAGCGTCGATCACGATCGGGCTCGGCGTTGCCGTGCCGACGCTCACGTCCGCCGACTGCGAGCCGATCGTGAATGCGAGCAGCCCACCCACGGCCACCGCAGCGAGCCGGCCGACGGTTCGGACCCCGTCGACACGTCCGAACGCGCGCCGACGGCGCTGGCGTGGGACGAGGGTCGGGGTGCTCGGCCGTTCGAGCGGCGCCGCACGCAGCTCCGTCGTGATCGCGCCGATATCGGCCGCGACTCGAGCACACGAGGGGCAACGCTCCAGGTGCGCGTCGAGAAGTCTGACCTCGAGCATCGAGAGCTCGCCGTCGGGTGCCAGAGCGGCCAGGCGGCGAGCGCGGATGCAGTCATCTGATTTCGAAATGCGGCTCACGTTCGAGTAAGACGCTAGCTGCGCCGAACGGTTAGCCGTTCAGACCAATCGAAATCGACTATCGATTATCACGCCGATGGCCAGGAGCACGAACCCGAGCACGGTGAGCAAGATGCGCCATGTTGATCGTGTCACGTGTCTCGTCCGGCGTGGAGCGCTGAAGCTCACGCCCGAGCCCGCCCCGACGCGACCTGCCGGACCGGTACGGGCCCCTGTTCCCGAGGAGGAAGCCGCCGAGGACGAGGAACGAGCCGACGCCGTAGAACCCGAGCGAGACCGCCCGTCCACCGAGCCGGCGCCGAGCGCAGCGAAGAACAGCCCCACGGCGACGACGATGGCGCTGACGGCGGCGAGGAGGAGCGAGTAAGCGGCGAGCCGCCGCGAGCGAACAGGTCAGGTTGCGGCAACGGCGTCCGCCGGACGGCGGATCTGCTCGACGGTCATCGGCCAGCGCTCGAGCGGGAAATGACAGGCGGCCTCGTGGCCGTCGCCGAAGCCGCGCAAGGCAGGGATCGTCGACGTCGCACATCGCCTTCGACATGGCGAGGGCACCGCGGGATGGAAGCGGCAGCCCGTCGGCGGGTTGATCGGGTTCGGTACGTCGCCCTGGAGCACGATCGCCTGGCGGCTTCGGCCGAGCTTCGGGTTCGGAATCGGCACTGCTGAGAGCAGCGCCCCGGTGTAGGGGTGCTTCGGCTCGTCGTAGAGCGCCCTCCCTTTGCCGACCTCCGCGACCTTGCCGAGGTACATCACGAGCACCCGATCGGAGATGTGACGTACGACGTTGAGGTCGTGGGCGATGAAGAGGTACGTGAGCCCGAACTCCCGCTGCAGGTCTTTCAGCAGGTTCAGGATCTGCGCCTGCACGGAGACGTCGAGCGCCGAGACGGGCTCGTCGCAGATGATCAGCTTCGGGTTGGCGGCGAGCGCGCGCGCGACGCCGATCCGTTGGCGCTGACCACCGGAGAACTCGTGTGGGAAGCGGTTGTAGTGCTCAGGGTTGAGGCCGACGATCTCGAGCAACTCCTGCACGCGGCGCTTCCGCTCGGCGTCGGTGCCGATGCCGTGGACGTCGAGCGGCTCGCCGATGATGAAGCCGACCCGCTTTCGTGGCGTTGAGTGACGCGTACGGGTCCTGGAACACCATCATCATCTCGCGGCGCACCGGACGCATCTCGGCGCGGGAGAGGTTGGTGATGTCGACGCCGTCGAACAGGATCTTGCCGCCCGTCGGGTCGAGCAGCCGCGCGATGCAGCGCGCCATGGTCGACTTGCCGCAGCCCGACTCGCCGACGACACCGAGCGTCTCGCCGCGTCGAATCGTGAAGCTCACGTCGTCGACGGCCTGCACGGCGGCAACCTGCTTCTGGAACACGATCCCCTGCGTGATCGGGAAGTACTTCTTCAGGTTCTCGACAACGAGCAGGTCGTCGCTCATCCCGTCGACACCCCCATGCTGACCAGCAGGCGCTCCCGCTCGCGTGCCTTTGTGACCTCGTCCAGAAAGCACGCATCGCTGTGCTCTGACGACTGGGCGGCCGGTGTCAGAGGCGGAATCTCGACGCGACAGCGATCCATCGTGTACGAGCATCGTGGGTTGAAGCGGCAGCCGGCCGGCGGGTTGAGAAGTGACGGCGGCTGCCCGGGGATCTGCACGAGGCTCTCCGTTTCGAGGTCCATCCGCGGCAGCGAGCCGAGCAGACCCCAGGTGTAGGGATGCCGCGGGGATTCGAAGAGCTCGTCGACCGGCGCTTCCTCGATCACGCGACCCGCGTACATGACGACGACGTCGTCGGCGATCTCGGCGACGACGCCGAGATCGTGCGTGATCATGATGATCGCCGTGCCGTGATCCTGCTGCAGCTGCCGCATCAGACTCGAGGATCTGAGCCTGGGTGGTGACGTCGAGCGCGGTCGTCGGCTCGTCGGCGATCAGGAGATCGGGGTCGTTGACGAGCGCCATCGCAATCATCACTCGCTGCCGCATGCCGCCCGAGAACTGGTGCGGGTAGTCGTCGACCCGCCGATCCGGCCGCGGGATGCCGACCTCCTGAAGGGCCGTGATCGCGCGTGTGCGTGCCTCCTTCTTGGAGACGTCGTGATGCAGCAGCACCGCCTCGCTGAGCTGCCAGCCGATCGACTTGACCGGGTTCAACGACGTCATCGGGTCCTGGAAGATCATCGCGATCTTCAGCCCGCGCAACTCGCGCAGGCGCGCCTGCGCCGACGGTGAGCAGATCCTCGCCGTCGAACACCGCCTCGCCGCTCGACGTCGCGTTCCGCGGGTTGTTGAGCCCCATGATCGTGAGCGAGGTGACGCTCTTGCCGCAACCGGATTCGCCGACGATCCCGAGGGTCTGGTTCGTGATCGACCGAGAAGGAGACGCCGTCGACGGCCTGGACGATGCCGTCGTCGGTCTTGAAGCTGGTGCGAAGGTCGCGAACCTCGAGGAGGGCCATCAGGTGAGCCGGATCCTCGGATCGAACCAGGCGTAGACGATGTCGACGACGAGGTTGAAGAGGATGATGCAGATCGTCGCGAACACGGTGATCCCGAGGATCACCGGGAGATCGAAGTTCTCGTAGCTGACGAGGATCTGCCTGCCCGAGGCCGGGCAGGCTGTAGATCGACTCGGTGAAGATCGCGCCGCCGAGCGCGATGCCGATGTCCATGCCCGAGGATCGTGATCGACGGGCAGCAGGCTGTTGCGGAGGATGTGCGATCGCATCACCTGGCCCTCCGGCGCGCCCTTGGCGCGCGCGGTGCGCACGTAGTCCTCGTTCATCGTCTCCATCACGTTCGCGCGGATCAGGCGCACGTAGAGGGCCGCGAAGAGGATCATGAAGGTCGACCACGGCAGGATCAGGTGGTAGGCCCACTGCACCGGACCACCGCACTCGGCCCCGACCGCCGGGTTGACGAAGTCGCAGTAGCCGGTGATCGGCGTCAGACCCCACTTGTAGCCGAAGAAGTAGGCGAAGATCAGCCCGATCCAGACGCGGGTGGGCCGAGACTCCGATGAGGACGAAGACCATCCCGCCGCGGTCGATCAGCGATCGCGGCTTGATCGCCGAGATGATCCCGATCGGCAAGGCGATGAAGCAGCCAGAAGATCGCGCCGCCGAACACGAGCGAGGCGGTCACGGGCGCCGCGGCGAGGACGATGTCGTTGACGTCACGACGGTTGACGAACGACTCGCCGAGCGACTGGTCGAGCGACGAGCTGCTTGAGGAAGAGCGCCGTACTGCTTCCAGATCGGATCGTTCAGGTGCAGCTTCTCGGCGACCTCGGCGACCTGCGTCGGTGTTGCACCCTGTCCGGCCGCGAGTCGGGCCGGGTCCGCAGGCGTGACGAAGAAGATCACGTACGTGACGACCGTGACCGCGAGGAACAGAAAGACATGCCCAGAGGATCCGTCTGACCAGGTATCGGGCCATGTGCGGTTTGAGTGTATCGCGGTATGCCGGGAGCTGGGAAGCGTCGGAGTGGGACGGGCGATTGGGCCCGTCCCGACTCCCGCCACGTTGCTCTGATGCTGCTCTCGCTACTTCTTGACCGCGAGGGCGTTGATGATCGGGTGACCGTAGACGGGCTGGTAGATGAAGTTCTCCGTGCTGGCGCTGATGAAGTCACGCGACGGTGTAGTTGAAGACCGGCGCCCACGGGGCGTCCTTCTTCATGATGTCGACGTCGAGCTTGCCGTACGCCTTGAAGCGCGCCTGGCCCGTCAGCTTCGAAGCGGCCTTCATGAGGTTGTTGTACTTCGGGTTGTTGTAGTACGCGTAGTTGTTGTTGTTCGCGTCCTGGAGCGAGCTCCCGTCCAGGAGCACGTTGATGAAGTCGAACGGATCGAAGTAGTCGGCGATCCACCCGGCGGAGGCGTAGATGTCGATGTCGTTCCCCCTCGTGCCCATCGTCTTGATCGCGACGCCGAACGGCTGCGGCTTCAGGTTCACCTTGAAGCCGATCTGCTCGAGGTTGTACTTCACGATCTGCGCGTAGTTGACCGCGGCGCCGTGGTGGTGTGCAGGACGTTGATCGTCGCCGCCACCGCTGTAGATCGACTTGGCCTTGCGTCGGGTTCGGCACCCTTGATCGGGTAGAGGTCAGCGTCCTGATAGCCCGGCAGTGCCGGCGGGCAGGATCTGGTCGGTGCGCTGACCGCCGAACTTGCCGCGCGCGCGCAGCAGTGCCGGCCGGTCGATCGCGCAGTTGACCGCCTTGCGGGCTGCGACGTTCTTGAACGGCGGGCGAGCGTTGTTCAGTCGCGAGGTAGCCGACGCCGACGAGCGGCTTGACGAAGTAGCGGCTCTTGTTGACGCCGAACTCGTCGGCGAAGCGGACCGTTCTGCGACGGCCGGCACGCCGCCGAGGTCGTGGTTCGACGTCGCCGTTCTTGACCTGCAGCAGGCTCTGGTTCTGGTCCGTGTTGCGTCGTGATCACGATCCGGTCCGGGTTCGCCGGCCGCGTGCCCTTGTAGAACGTGTTCCGCTCGAGGACGAGCGAGCGACCGGGCTCACGCGACGACGATCTTGTACGGGCCGCCGGACGGGTAGACGTCGATGCCCTTGGCGTCGATCGCCATGTTCGGCTTCACGGCCGCGAAGAACGGCATCGAGAGCTGAGCGATGAACGTCGGATCGGCCTGCAGCAGCTTGATCGTCAGCTTCTGGCCCTTGGCCGTGACGCCGGTCAGGCTCGGCCTTCTCGGCGTTGAACGCCTGCGCAGTTGCCGAAGTTCGTCCGCGAACGGCGACTGCCGGAGAGCCCTGATCGGGATCGGCAGACGCGGTAGATCGCGCGCTGGAAGCGCGGCGGCCGTGATCGGCGAGCCGTCGCTGAACTTGAGGCCCGACTTCACCGTGAAGGTGTACGTCTTGCCGTCCTTCGAGACGGTCGGGAACGCCGGTCGCGGCCTCGGGGACGAGCTGGTTGCCGCCTGCCGAGGCCGGCTTGTCCGGGTAGTTCAGGAGCTGCATGTTGACGGCGTAGATCGTCGCCCACCCGATCGAGTCGTACGACGAGCGCAGGATCGAGGTACTCGTAGTCGGTGTTCGAGACGTTGAGGCGGAGCGTTCCACCCTTCGTGACGCGCGACTTCGAGGCGCTCGACGCCTCGACGTGCTCGTGGTGCCGGCGAACGCCGCCGCCACCATCAGGCTTGCCCCGAGCGACCGATAGGCCGAGCGCAAGCAAGAGCTTCTTATACATCGGACTCCTTCCGTCTAGCTGTGATGACCGACTAGTCACCGGCTGCTCACAGGTTGATTTCCACCGCTGCATAGGACGCGACCGGTGGTCGTGTTATGTTAGTGAGGACAGAGGATGCTCAGGTCGTGTGGCGCGGGTCGAACGCATCCCGGAGCCCGTCGCCGAGCAGGTTGAACGCGAGCGTCGTGAGCAGGATCATCGAGACCGGGCCAGACCATGAGCCACGGCTGGGTCAGGTAGTAGTCCGGGCCCGCCGAGAGCAGGTTGCCCCAGCTCGCGGTCGGCGCCTGGATGCCGAGGCCGAGGAACGACAGACCCGCCTCGGCGATGATGTTGCCGGCCACGATCAGGGTCGAGTAGACGATGATCGGCGCCGACGAGGTGCGGCAGCAGGTGCGAGCGCATGATGCGCCAGTCGCCCGCCCCCGTCATCCGGGCGGCCTCGATGAACTCCTTCTCGCGCAGCGACAGCACCTGGCCGCGGATGATGCGGGCCGGGTAGAACCAGCCGAAGAGGCCGAAGATGAGCGATCGAGCGTGAACACGCCTGGTGCCAGGAAGCCCGAACGTGATCTTGTTCAGCTGCGTGCCCGACGGTCGCCGACACGGCGATGATGAAGAGCAGCACCGGGAACGCCATCGCTATCTCGGTCAGGCGCGAGACGACGGTGTCGACGGAGCCGCGGAAGTAGCCCGCGAGCAAGCCGAGCAGGACGCCGACGGAGACGGCGAACAACGTCGCGAATACGGCGACTTCGAGCGAGGTCTGCGCGCCGTAGAGGATCCGCAGGAACATGTCGCGGCCGAGCTGCCCGTCGGCGCCGAGCAGCAGCGTCGTGTCCTCGAACCCTTCGGTGCCGACCGGCGTCGGGAAGGGCGCCGTGCAGATCTTCGTCAGGGGCCGACCGGCTGCAGCGTGTTGAGGTCGACGCCGTTCGCGAAGATCTCGTCCGGGCCGTGGCCGAGGATCCTGGCGGCGATCGGCCCGCCGACGAACGCCGACGAGCACGAGCACGATGATGAAGATGCCGCCGGCGACGGCCACGCGATCCTGCCGGAAGCGGAGCCAGATCTGCTCCCAGTAGCCGCGAGCCTTCGACCTCGACGACCTTGCCCCCGTCCACCGGGACCGCGCCGCCGCCTCCGCTGCGCCTCGCAAGCTCCAGTGACTGGTCCACGCTCATCGCGCGAGGAGGATAGCGGACAACTCCGGCAACGTCACGTTCTCGTGAGACGACCGTCAGCCGAGAAAGTTTGTGGCACCGAACACGAGCCGTGGGCCTCGCCACGGCGCTCTGCTCGGCATGATCGTCTGTGCCCTTACGAGAGCGCTTCGGCTCCGGCCACGACCTCGAGGATCTCCTGCGTGATCTCAGCCTGTCGGGCGCGGTTCATCTGCAGGGTGACCCGGTCGATCAGCTCGCCCGCGTTCTTCGAGGCGTTGCGCATCGCCGTCATCTGCGCGCCCTGGAACGAGGCCGCCGACTCGAGCAGCGCCCGGTAGATCTGCGTCTCGAGGTACACGGGCAAGAGCCGGGCGAGAATCTCCTCCGGCTCCGGCTCGAAGATGAAATCGCCCCGAAGCGCGTCGTCGCGGCGCTCGTCGTCGTCGGTTTCGAGCACGTCGGCGCGCGATCGGCAGGATGTCCCGGTCGGTGACGCTCTGGGTGAGGGCAGAGACGTACGTGTTGTAGACGAGCACGACGCGATCGACCTCCTGCTCGATGTACAACTCGGCGACGCGATGCGCGATCGCCTGGGCGTCGGCGTACGCAGGCCCGTCCGAGAATCCCACGAAGGCGTCGCTCGCGTCGCGGCCGCGGAACGTGAGCGTCGAGCGGCCCTTCTTGCCGACCGCCACCCACCGCACGTTCTTGCCTTCGGCAACGAGCGCTCGCTCGAGGCCGAACGCTCTCCTCACGACCTGGCCGTTGAACGCTCCCGCGAGCCCGCGGTCGCCGGTCAGCGGCACGATCAGGACGGTCTCGACCACCTCACGCTGCTGCAGCAGCGGCAGGCTGCGAACCGACGACGCCGCGCGGCCGACGCCTGAGATCAGGTCGGTCATCGTGTCCGCATACGGGCGCATCGCCTCGATCCGCGCCTGAGCGCGCCGGAGCTTGGCAGCGGCGACGAGCTCGAGCGCACGCGTGATCTTCCGCGTGTTGGTGACGGACTTGATCCGCCGCTTGTAATCCTGAACCGACGCCATGCGTTCTGCCTTTCCTCAGCTGAGATGAGCGGAGCCTCGGGCCCCGCTCAGCGCGCGAGGCCTTTCTCCTCTTCGATGTTGAAGCCCTCGGCGAACCGGGCCAGAGCTTCCTGCAACTTCGCGACCGTGTCGTCGCCGAGGTCGTTCGTCTCCCGAATCGCCTCGTAGATACCGCCGCCGGAACGGAGGGTCTCACGCAGCTCCTCCTGGAATCGCGGCACCTGTCCCACCGGGACCCGGTCGAGGTAGCCGTTGATCCCCGCGTAGATGGCGACGACCTGTTCCTCCATCGGCCACGGCTGATACTGCGGCTGGTTCAGCGTCGCCACCATGCGCTCACCCCGACCCAGCGCCTGCTGCGTGGCCGGGTCGAGCTCGGAGCCGAACTGGGCGAATGCCTCGAGCTCGCGGAACTGCGCCAGATCGAGTCTGAGGCGCCCGGCGACCTTCTTCATGGCCTTCGTCTGGGCGTTGCCACCGACGCGCGAGACCGAGATGCCGACGTTGATCGCGGGTCGGACACCCGAGAAGAAGAGGTCCGACTCGAGGAAGATCTGACCGTCGGTGATCGAGATCACGTTCGTGGGGATGTACGCCGAGACGTCGCCCGCCTGCGTCTCGATGATCGGGAGCGCCGTCAGCGAGCCACCTCCGAGGGCGTCGTTGAGCCGACAGGCCCGCTCGAGCAGCCGTGAGTGGAGGAAGAAGACGTCGCCCGGGAACGCCTCGCGGCCGGGAGGGCGCCTGAGGAGGAGCGAGAGCTGACGATACGAGTCCGCGTGCTTCGAGAGATCGTCGTAGATCACGAGCGCGTGCCGGCCGTTGTAGAGGAAGTACTCTCCCATCGCCGCGCCGGCGAACGGCGCCATCCACTTGATCGGGGCCGCTTCCTGCGCGGGTGCGGAGATGATGATCGTGTAGTCCATCGCACCCTCGTCGCGGAGCTTCTCGTACACCTGGGCGACGGTCGAAGCCTTCTGGCCGACGGCGACGTAGATACAGACGACGTCCCCGCCCTTCTGGTTGATGATCGTGTCGATCCCGACGGCGGTCTTGCCCGTCCCTCGGTCGCCGATGATCAGCTCGCGCTGGCCGCGGCCGATCGGGATCATCGAGTCGATCGACTTGAGGCCCGTCTGGAGCGGCTGCGTGACGGGCTGACGCTGGATCACGCCGGGTGCCTTGAACTCGAGCGGACGCCGACCCGCTGCCTCGATCGGCCCTTGTCCGTCGAGTGGGTTTCCGAGCGGGTCGACGACCCGACCCAGCATGCCCTCGCCGACCGGCACGCTCATCACCTCTCCGGTGCGCCGGACGGGCTGGCCCTCCTTGACGTGCTGCCATTGGCCGAAGAGCGCCACCCCGACGTTGTCCTCCTCGAGGTTGAAGGCGATGCCGACGACGCCGTGCTCGAACTCGAGCCGCTCCAGCGAGACGCAGTTCTCGAGCCCGTGCACACGCGCGATGCCGTCGCCGACCTGCAGGACGGTGCCGACCTCGGACAGGTCGGTCTCGACGTCGTACTGCTCGATCCTCTGTTTCAGGATCGAGGTGATCTCTTCGGGCCGTAGCTTCACATCAACTCCTCTAGTCGCTCCACCATGAGTGTCGGAATCGTCATCTCTCGCTCACGTCACCGCGAGCCGAACACAACTGCGGGCACTGGCGTTTCCCGCGCGGTCGAACGCCGCGGCGCAGATGCGCAGGTTCCCCTTCGCGGAACGCGGCACGCGCCAGGAGACGACCTTCGTCGTGCCGTCGGTTCGGACCGCCACCCCATTCATGCGGACGAGCGCCTTCTTGCCCTTGATCATGCTCACGTCGACGCTCGTCGAGCCGCCGTTCTCGCGGACCGCGAACCTCAAGGGCACGATCGTGCCGACGGTTGCGCGCGCGGGGGCGGTGAAACGCAACTTCGGCGGCGTTATGTCCACCTGGCCCCCGCTCCCGGTCGAGAGCACGAGAGCCTGTTTGAGCCTGCCGCACCACTTCGTCGTGATCCCGCCGTCCTCGTCATAGCGACCCATGAAGAACCCGTCGGCGATCATCGACACGACGAAGCTTCCCGAACGGAAGTCCTCGCGTCCGTTGAACCGGCCGACGAGCTCCTTGGTGTCGTCACCCCGCGTGCAGGCGATCAGGTCGCCGCCCTCCATGTAGTGACCGCGGAAGAAGCGCGAGCGGCCGTCGTCGGGGCAGCCGTTGAACGGCTCTCCACCGAAGTTCTTGCCCATCGCCGCGAGACCCTCTTCGTGGCGGATCGGTTTCCACGTCAATGTCCCGAGCGGGGTCACGCCGCCGTCGTCCTCCATCAGCTGAGCGGGCCAGATTCCGCTCCACAGATCCGGAAGGCCCGCCTCTCCCGGTGACGCCGAACTGGTCGCGCCGGCGGCAGGCACAATGACCGCCGTGGCCACCACGAGAAGCATGGTGACGAGCGCCCGCGGCCGCGCCATGACGGCCCTGGCGGCGGGCGTGCTCTGCTTCGTCGCGGCGGGCTGCGGGAACGACGAGTCGTCGACCGGGACGACGACCGGGACGACATCGGTCGCTTCGGCGGTGGAACAGGCGCTGTACCGCGAGGCGAACACCCAGGAGATCGCCTGTGAGAGCCTCGGTCGCATCCTCGTCGGCGGCGTATCGCGGGAGGTCGCGCGCTGCTCGTTCACGCAGGAGGAGAACGATGCAGGCGAGATGCGTGCGCGTGGTGGCTGCTTCGTGCTCGAGAACGGCTCCGCGCTCGATGTGACGACCGACGTGCCGGCTGACGTGACCTGCTTCACGAAGACCTGACCAGCCCCTGCCTCAGGCCGGCGAGCCGGCCGCGGACGCTGGCGTCGACGCGCAACGACCCTGCCTGAAGGATCATGCCGCCGACCAACTCGGGATCGACCTTGCGGGTCGCCTCCACCGTGCGTCCGGAAGCTTTCTCGATGCGACCCACGATGGATGCGGCCTCCTCGTCGGACAGCGCGTACGCCGTTGTCAGCTCCACGGCCACGCGACCTTGCTCGCGGTCGACGAGCGCCTGGAACTCGTCGCGGATGCCGGGAATCTGGCCGGCGCGCCCCTTGCCGGCGAGCAGTCGGAGGAAGTTCCGAACGAGCACGTCGGCTCCGTCGGAGATCTCGCCGAGCACGCTCACCTTTGCGGCCGTCTCGACCTGAGGATTCGCCAGAAATGACGTCAGCTCGGGCGATGCCTCCAGCGCGTCGGCGAAGGCGCCGATGTCCCGGTGCACGGCCTCGACCCGATGCTCCTCCTGCGCCGCCTCGAAGAGAGCGCGCGCGTACAGACGCTCCGCGACCGCCATGGCGCGCTAGCCTCTTCCTCGCTCGAGCGCGGAGAAGTCGAGGCCTTCGATCGCCTCGTCGATCAGGCGCCGGTGATCCGCCGTGTCGAGCACCTTGCCGACCACCCGCTCCGTCGCCTCGAGGGTCAGATCGGCGACCTCGCCGCGAATCTGGTCGATCGCCCGGGTCGTCTCGGCCTCGATCTGCTTGCGGGTCTCCTCGAGGCGACGTTGTCGCTCGATCTCGGCCTCGTCCTTGGCACGCTGGATCTGAGCGTCCGCGACCTTGCGCGCCTCGGCCAGGATCTGAGCCGACTCGGACCGTGCCTCGGAGAGGATGGCCCGATTCTGCTCCAGGAGATCACGGGCCTCGTCGCGGGCGTTGTCCGCTTCCTCGACGGCTGTCCGGATCCGGTCACGCCGCGCATCGATCGTCTTCTGGATCGGACCGAACGCGAACCTCTTCAGCACGAAGAAGGTGATCCCGAACGCGATCAGCGTCCAGATCATGAGGCCGGGAACGACCTTGATCAGGTCGTTGCTCGACTCGGCGGCGAGGACGTTCAGCACGACTCAGACCAGGACGTAGGCGAGAAGGCCGCCGATGAGGCCGTAGAACACGACCGCCTCGGTCAGGGCGAAGCCGAGCCACTGGATACCCTGGAGCTCGCCCTTCAGCTCGGGCTGACGGGCGACGGCCTGGATCATCGAGCCGAAGATGTTGCCGATGCCGACACCGGCGCCGAGGGCGCCGAGGCCGATGCCGAGCGCCAGCGCGATCGCCTTGCCGGCGTCGGCGACGTCACCGGTGGTCTCCGCGAGGAAGAAGAACGAGGACAGCATTGGGGTGATTCCTCCTTAGTGCTCCGGCTCGATGGCCGAGCCGATGTAGATGGCAGACAGGGCGGCGAAGATGTACGCCTGGATCGAGACGACGATAACGACCTCGAACAGATAGAAGACGGTCGAGAGCAGAACGGAGAACGGGAAGATCCACGGTGTGACGAGGAAGATCAGGCCGATGAACGTGAGGATCAGCATGTGCCCGGCGAGCATGTTGGCGTAGAGACGGACGGAGAGGCTGATCAGGCGCATGAACTGGCCGAGGATCTCGAGCGGGATGATCAGCGGCAGAAGGCCCTTCGGCACGTCCGGGATCCAGCTCTGGAGGTACTTCCTGACGCCGTTCGCCCGGATTCCCTCGATGTGGGTGAAGATCCAGGTCATCAGCGCGAGCGCGAGCGTGACCGAAAGCGTCGATGTCGCCGCGAAGATGGCGAGCGTCGGGACCTCGACACCGGCGATCGACACCTTCTCGTCCGACAGCGGGAGCGGGACGAAGCCGAGCATGTTGACGACCCAGATGAAGATCATCAACGAGGCGACGTACGGGAACCAGCGGCCGATCGCCTTGGTCGGCAGCCCCTGTTCCGCGATCTGGACCTGGCCGATCTCGTAGATCGTCTCACCGAGCGCCTGCCGCTTCGTCGGCTCCGAGCCGACCTTCACCCGCATGAAGACGATCCCGATCACGCAGGAGACGACGGCGCCCAGCAGCAGGTAGGCGACCGCTTTGTTGATCGACATGTCGATCGGCCCGAGATGGATGGGAATCCACTCGTGCAACGTCCATTCCGTCGCCGGGTTGAACTTCTCTTCCTCGCCGCCCGACTCGGACGCCGCGAGCGCCACCGCCGGCAGGAGGAGAAACAGCGTCGTGGAGATCGAGAGAAGCCGTCTCACGCCTTCGCCTCTGCTCCGAAGAAGGTCACGAGCGACACCGCGAGCTCGAGCGTGTAGGCCAGGACGTACACGATCGTCGCGGCCAGGCCGACCTGTGAGTCGGCGACGGTGACCGCCACCAGTGGAATGCCCACGATGAATGCTCTGAAGCTCATGCCGATGCCCCTCACGCCTGAGGCGGCGAGGTTACCCTCATCGAGCGGGAGCCGCGTCAGTAGGAACGCGAGCGCCTGGGCAGCAACCCAGAGGGTGGCGGCGAGCGCCCACCCGCGGAGAGGCCAACCGGCGATGGCGAACACCGGCAGCGCGAGCACGATCAACCCGGTGCCCGCGAGCATCGGCGCCAGGCGCCCCGGAACCCGGCGCGGATTGGTGTAGAGGTCTGCGATCACGAATACACCTTGTAGACGACCCCGACTGCGATCGGGATCCCGATCACGGCACCGACGAGCAGCCCCAGCGCACCTGCGCCGAGTGCCCAGCCGACGAGCGCTCCGGCCGCCATCACGACGATGAGCGTGCCCAGGAGGAGTCCCGAGGCGGTCGCAAGCGAATGCGGGCCAGTAGGCGTCGACGCGACCATTCCGGGTGGAGCATATCAGGCTGCTTGTGACAGCCTTGTGCCTCTGTTTCAGCCAAAAACGACTAGATTCGTCACATGGGTGAGCAGCGGCCGAGGATCCTGTTCGTCCACGGCAGCGTGATGGGCGGTCGCCCGACCTGGAGCCGCCAGCGCGCGCTCGCCGACGCCTATCTGCTCGACGTTCTCGAGCGGCCCGGATTCCCGCCGGGGCCTCCGATCGACAGGGTCGACTTCGAGAGCGACGCCGTTCTCGTCGCGGAGCGGCTCGGCGGCAGCGCCCACCTCGTCGGCCACTCCTACGGCGGTGTGATCGCGCTGCTTGCAGCGGCCGCGGTCCCGGAGCAGGTGCGCTCGCTGACCGTGATCGAGCCACCGGCGACCAGAGTCGCGCGCGGGAACGCCGCGGCAGACGCGTTCACGCGGCAGGGGATCGAATGGTGGCGCGACGGCCCGACAGACGACCCGGAGGCGTTCCTGCGGGGCTTCCTCCGGTACGCCGGGTCGGCATTCGATCCTCCGTCCCCGCTTCCCGCAGACGTCGAGCAAGGCGCCCGAACCCTCATTCGCGAGCGCGGGCCGTGGGAGGCGGACATCCCGCTCGATCGCCTCGAGCCGGCCCCGTTCCCCACCCTCGTCGTCTCGGGTGACCACCATCCGGGGTTCGACGCGGTGTGCGACGTTCTCGTGGAGCGCCTCCAAGGGGAGCGCCTCGTCCTGCCGGGCTACGGCCACACACCGCAACAGCATCCGGAGTTCAACGCCCGATTCGCCGAGTTCCTCGCCAGGGCGGATGCCGGCGCGTCGATGTGAGAACCGCTAGGCGGAGCGCCGCTCCTCGGCGTCGCGCTCGGCGATCCGGCGCCGCACCCGCGGATTCCCGAGTTTGACGATCTCGAGCAGGTAGACGATGTACACCGAGAATGCCAAGGCAACGAGTGCGATCGCGGCCACCGCGACCGTCTCCCACGGGTGCCACGTGCCGCCGTCGCGGAACGGGATGAATCGCGTCGCGAGCGCTGCGATCCCGAGACAGGCGGTCCATGCCCACATCGTCACGGCGGCCCGCCTCTGACTGAAGCCGATGTTGATGAACCGGTGATGGAGGTGCGAGCGGTCTGCGGTCGAGATCGGCTGGCGGTACTTGAGCCGCTTGAGGACAACGAACGACGTGTCGATGATCGGCACCGCGAGAACGAGGAGCGGCAGGAACAGGACCACCGTCGACGCCGTCTTCAGGAGGCCGGCGACCGAGATGGTGGCGAGCGTGAACCCGAGGACGAGCGCGCCCGAGTCTCCCATGAAGATCCGCGCCGGAAAGAAGTTGTGTCGCAAGAAGCCCACACACGCTCCCGCCACGATCGCTGAGAGGATCGCCGCATCGACCTTCCCGAGGGAGAGCGAGATGACGGCGAACGTGACGCCGGAGATGGCGCAGACCCCGGCGGCGAGACCGTCCATCCCGTCGAGGAAGTTGACCATGTTCATCACCGCGACGATCCAGACGATCGTGAGCGGAACGCCGATCCACGGCGGCAGGTCGACGGCGCCGACGAACGGCAGCGTGAAGTGGTCGATCCAGACGCCGAACGCCGTCGGGATCGCAGCAGCGAGCACCTGTCCGGCGAGCTTCGGTATGGGGGCGAGACCGCGGAAGTCGTCGATCGCCCCGACGACACAGGCGACGGCTGCGCCGAGCAGGATCCCTCGCATCTCGGCCGAGAGATCGAGGAACGCGAGCGAGGGTACGAGAATCCCCATGAAGATCGCGAGGCCGCCGAGCCTGGGGATCGGCCGTCGATTGAGACGACGCTCGTCCGGGTTGTCGACGACGCCGAGGAGGCGCGCCATTCCTCCGACCGCGGGCGTCAGCAGGACGACGATCACGACGGCGATCGCGGCTCCGTACAGGACCTCCGGGTTCGCCCGAAGCTCGTCCATCATCGCCTACTTCGTGCCGTAGAGCCTGTCGCCTGCGTCCCCGAGTCCCGGGACGATGTAGCCCTTCTCGTTCAAGCCTCGATCGATCGAAGCGACCACGATGGTGATGTCCGGGTGGTCGCGGTGAATCCGCTCGATCCCCTCCGGTGTCGCGATCAGCGCGATCAGCCTGACCGACGTTGCTCCGGCAGCCTTTACCGTCGTGACCGCCGCCGCTGTCGAGTTCCCCGTCGCGAGCATCGGATCCAGGAGAAGCACGTCTCTGTCGGCGATGTCGTTCGGCAACTTGACGTAGTACTCGACGGGCTGGAGCGTCTCCTCGTTGCGATAGAGGCCGATGAACCCGACGCGGGCCCCGGGAATCAAGGACAGAACGCCGTCGAGCATCCCGACCCCCGCCCGGAGAATCGGGCAGACGGCGACCTTCTTGCCGGAGATCCGATGCGCGCTCATGCGCTCGAGTGGCGTCTCGATCTCGACCTGCTCGTCGGCGAGCGTCTTGGTCGCCTCGTAGGTGAGGAGCAGCGTCAGCTCGTTGACGAGCTGACGGAACATCTGGGTCGTGGTCGTGACGTCCCGGAGGAGGCCGAGCTTGTGGCGGACGAGTGGGTGATCGACCTCGACGACCCGGGCGCTCACGCGTCGTACCTCGTGAACCCGCGGAAGCCCGGGTAGAGCGGCCGCCGTTCGCAGAGTGCCTCGCTCCTTGCCGCAAGCACGGGGACATCGGCATCGTCGGCGAGGGCGCCGACGATGATCTTGCCGACCTCGCGGAAGTCGTCCTCGTCGAAGCCGCGCATCGTCGCGGCCGGTGTGCCGATCCGAACCCCCGACGCGACGGTCGGCGGCCGCTCGTCGAACGGGACCGTGTTGCGGTTCGTCGTCAGGCGCACGGCGTGCAAGCGCTCCTCCGCGTCTTTGCCCGTCCATTCCGTGTGGCGGAGGTCGAGCTGCAGCAGGTGCGTGTCGGTCCCGCCGGTGAGGACATCGAGCCCGCCGTCGATGATCTGCGCGGCGAGCGCATCGGCGTTCGCCCGCACGTGCACCTGGTAGTCCCGGAAGGCAGGCGAGGCGGCGATGTGGAAGCAGGTCGCCTTCGCCGCGATCGCGTGCTCGAGCGGCCCGCCCTGGAGGCCCGGGAACACTGCCCGGTCGATCGCCGAGGCGTGCTCCTCGCGGCACATGATGAATCCGGCCCGCGGGCCGGCCAGCGTCTTGTGGGTCGTGGAGGTGACGACGTCGCAATCGTCCACCGGGTTCGGGTGCAGGCCCGCCGCGACCAGGCCGGAGAAGTGCGCCATGTCACACCACAGGAGTGCTCCGACCTCGTCGGCGATCTTCCGGAACTCGGACGTCTCCACGGTCCGCGGGTACGCAGAGCCCCCGCAGAGGATCATCCGCGGCCGGTGCTCCTTCGCGAGCGCGAGGACCTCGTCGTAGTCCACCCGGCTCGTCTCCCTCGAGACGCCGTAATGGACGATCGTGTAGAGCCGGCCGGAGAAGTTGACCTTGAGGCCGTGCGTCAGGTGCCCACCATGCTCGAGGCGCAGGGAGAGGATCGTGTCGCCGGGCTGCATGAGCGCGAGGTAGACCGCCATGTTCGCCTGTGCGCCTGCGTGCGGTTGCACGTTCACGTGCTCGGCGCCGAACAGCGATCTGGCCCGGTCGATCGCCAGCTGCTCGATCTGGTCGACGATCTCGCAGCCGCCGTAGTAGCGCTTCCCGGGATAGCCCTCGGCGTACTTGTTGGTCGGTACGGACCCCACTGCCTCGAGGATCGACGGCCAGGTGAAGTTCTCCGACGCGATGAGCTCGATCTGGTTGCGCTGCCGTTCGGCCTCGGCACCGAGAAGCGCAGCGATGTCGGGATCGATCTCGTCGAGACCGGCCGTCCGAAGCCGTTCGAGTGTGGTCTCGGCGAGGGCCATACGGCGATGCTAACCGCAGGCGCGCGGGACCGGGCCGATGGGGCGACGCCGATACCCGCAGAGGATCGGGTGCCACCTCCCGGAAGGTGCGCCTCCGGTGACGTCGCGGAGCGGTTAGCGGCGGCGTTCTGCGGAAACGACGCGATCGAGATTGCGATCGACCGTCGCCGTGTCGGTGCCGCGCCCGCCGTCGACTGTGTCCCGACGCCCATCGCGCGCGAGCAGCACGTCGGGCCCCGTGCCGCCGAGCAGCACGTCGATCCCCGTGCCACCGGTCAGGTTGTCGGCGCCCGGGCCACCGTTGAGGCGGTCGTTCCCCGAGCGGCCGGCCAGGTGATCGTTTCCGGCACCGCCGCGAAGCACGTCGTTGCCGGTGCCGCCGTCGATGAAGTCCGCTCCCGGCCCGCCGTCGACCACGTCCCCGCCGCCGCCGCCGAGAATCCTGTCGTTCCCGCCGAGCCCGCAGATCACGTCACGTCCGCGTGTCCCGCGCAGCACGTCGGGCCCCTGCGTCCCGACGATCGTGCAGCGCACCGGCCGGCCGGCAGCGTCCAGCGGGCGCGGCGGCGTCGCAAACGACGCGTCGGAGCCGACGCTCGTCCCGGCGGCGCTGCGCGCCACGACGCGATAGTGCCAGCGGACGCCGGGCGAGAGCCCCGCGAGCAGGGTGCTGACGGGGATGTCGGTCGAGCCGGTCGCGCTCGTTTCGGCGGTCCTGTACCCGTACGCCGGCGTGCGCCCGTACTCGAACCACCAGGCCGTCGTGAGACCACGTGGGTTGACCGTCCCGTTGACCCGCGCGCTCGTCAGGGACAGCGACGCGAAGTTGACCGGCCCCGTCGCGGCAAGCGGCGCCCCGGTCGTGACGAAGGTCGCGTCGGCTCCACGCGTCGTCCCGAGCGAGCTCGAGGCGACGAGTCGGTAGTGGTACGTGAGGCCGGGCTTGAGGTTCGAGACCGAGGCGACGACGGTGATGGTCGCCGTCCCCGAGCCTGCATTTCTGGTGGAGGTCTTCGACCCGTAGGACGTGCTCGTGCCGTACTCGACGTACCACGAGGTCGAGCGGCCGTTCGGGTTCAGCGTGCCGCCCAGCGTGGCGGACGTCGGCCCGACCGCGCTCGCGGCACCGGTCGCTGCGGACGGCGCATTCTGCGTCGTGAAGACCTGATCCGAGCCCGTGGTCGTCCCGGCGTCGCTGGTCGCGACGAGCCGGAAGTGGTAGGTCGTCCCCTGTTTCAGGCCGCTGACGGTCTTCGAGACGTTGGTCGCGCTCGTGCCCGAGCCGGCGCTCGAGGACGAGGTCTTCGTCCCGTACGAGGTCGTCGTCCCGTATTCGAAGATGTACGAGGTCGAGCGACCGTTCGGGTCGACCTTCCCGTTCAGCTTCGCACCGGTTGCTCCGACCGAGCTCGCGGCCGACGTCGTCGCGCCCGGCGGCTCGGCCGTCACGAACGTCGTATCGGCACCGTTGGTCGTCCCTGCCGAGCTCGTCGCGACCAGGCGGAAGTGGTAGGTCTTGCCGGCCGCCAGCCCGCTGACGACGGTCGAGACCGACTTGGAGGTCGAGCCCGCGCCCGCGTCCACGGCCGAGGTCTTGGAGCCGTACGACGTCGACGTGCCGTACTCGACGTACCACGTGGTCGGCTGACCGTTCGGGTTCACCGTTCCGCCGAGCGTCGCGGAGGCAGGGCCGACGCCGGTCGCAGGTGCGGTCACGGCAACGGGCGCCGAGGCGGTCGTGAAGATGCCGTCACCGCCGTTCGTCGTGCCCGACGCGTTCTTGGCGACGAGCCGGTAGTGATACGTCGTTGCGGGCGCGAGCCCGCTGAGAGCCTTCGACACGGACGTGTTGGTCGAGCCCGATCCGGCGGCAGTCGTGGCTGTCTTGGACCCGTAGGACGCGGATGTGCCGTACTCGAACCACCAGTCGGTCGCGACGCCGCCCGGATTGACGGTGCCGTTCAGCGTTGCCGACGTGCCGCCGACCGCGCTCACGGTGCCGGTGATGGCCGTCGGAGTCGCGGCGAAGGCGGCCTGCGCCAGGATTGCGACCAGTGCAACACCGACGACGACTGCGATGACCCGGGAACCCATGCTTCGAACCTATGCGCCTCGCGTTAGCAGCCCGGTCGCCAGGAGGTAAGGATTATGTGTGTGCGTGCGCGAGGCGGGCCATCGTGGCCTCCGCCCCGGCAGCCCCCTCGCGCAGGATCACCGGCGCCGGCCCGGTCAGGTCGACCACGGTCGATGGCGTACCCGGAAGCGTTCCTCCGTCGAGCACGGCGGCAACACCGGCGAGGATCTGCTCGGGCACCTCGTCGAGGCGGCAGGCGTCGGGCTCACCCGGGAGGTTCGCACTCGTCGCCACCACCGCGCCGAGACGAGCGACGACCTCGGCGGTCGCGTCGGGCAGCACCGGCACCCGCACGCCGATCGTCGCGGGGCGCCCTGCGGAAAGCCAGCCGAAGCGCGTTCGTGGGGTTCTGGCAAGACCAGCGTGTACGGGCCCGGCAGCAGAGCGTGAACGAGCCGGATGTGCTCGTCACCCAGATCCGGGAGGCAGTTTTCGAGCTCGGCGATACTCGCCGCGATCAGAGCGGTCGGCTGACTCGGCTCCCGCCCCTTGAGCCGGTAGAGGTCCGCCGCCGCGTCGCGAGAGCTTGCTGCGCAGACGAGCCCGTAGACGGTGTCCGTCGGAACGACTGCAAGCGACCCGCTGCGGAGCGCGTCCGCCGCGCGATCGATCTCGGTTCTGGTCACGGACGCCGCCCCTCGACGACACGATCGAGGCCGCTGAGGTCTGCCGTCACTCGCACCTCGTCGAAGCCGAGCTCCCGCAGGAGGTCTGCGACCCCCGCGGCCTGGCCGTCGCCCACCTCCAGAGCGAGCGCTCCTCCCGGCACCAGCACCAGGGCAGCTCCGCGCGCCACGGCCTCGACGGCACCTTCGGCGCTGAGCGCCTCGTGCGGCTCCCAATCGCGCACTTCCGGCTGGAGCGACGGCAGCGCTGCTCGCGTCGACATAGGGGGGATTCGAGACGACCAGATCCCACGGGCCGACGGGCAGGCCGTCGAAGAGGTCGTGCCGGAGGAGCTCGACGACGAGTCCCGTTCGGGCGACGTTCTCGGCAGCGAGCTCGATGGCCGCAGCGGAGAGGTCGATTCCCGTCACCACCGCCAGGGGGTGCTCGTCGGCGATCGCGAGAGCGATCGCTCCTGTGCCGGTACCGACATCGAGAACCCTGGGACGGACTCTGCCCGGCGATCAGGCCGAGCGCGCGGTCGACGAGCACTTCGGTCTCCGGGCGTGGAATCAGCGCCCTCGGGTCGACCCCGAGCAGCAGCCGCCGGAACCCCCACTCGCCGAGCACGTATTGCAGCGGCTCACGGCGTGACCGACGGGCGACGAGAGCCCGGGTCGTCGCGAGCTCGTCCTCGGCGAGCCCTCGGTCGAGCATCATGTAGAGCTCGATCCGCTCGAGCCCGGTTGCCTTGGCGAGCAGGCGCTCGGCGTCGAGGCGTGGAGTATCCGAACCTTTCGCCGCAAGGTGCTCGGTCGAGCGGCGGAGTACCTCGGCGATGGTGATCGAGCCGGACGGAGGGCGCGCTCCACCCACTTCGCCCCCGGTCATGCCCCGGCGGCCTCGAGCGAGAGCCGCTTGTCCTCGGCCTGGATCGCCTCGGTGAACTCGTCGAGATCGCCGTTGAGAACCTGATCGAGCCGATGGGTTGTCAGTTTGATCCGATGATCGGTGAGCCGGTTCTCGGGGTAGTTGTAGGTGCGGATCTTCTCCGCGCGCTCACCGGAGCCGATCTGAAGATTCCGGGCGGCAGAGAGCTTCGCCTGCTGCTTTTCGCGCTCGAGCTCGTACAGCCGCGCGCGTAACACGCGCATTGCTTTCTGCCGGTTCTGCAGCTGGGACTTCTCGTCCTGCATCGCGACGACGACGCCCGTCGGCAGATGCGTGATCCGCACCGCCGAGTCGGTCGTGTTGACGCTCTGGCCACCCGGGCCCGTCGATCGGTACACGTCGATCTTGAGATCGTTCTCGGCGATCTCGACCTCGACCTCCTCGACCTCGGGCATCACCGCGACGGTCGCCGTCGACGTATGGATCCGGCCCTGCGACTCCGTCTCCGGGACGCGCTGGACGCGGTGCGTGCCGCCCTCGTACTTGTAGACCGAGAAGGCACCGTCGCCCTTGACCGCGAACACGACCTCCTTGAAGCCGCCGGTCTCGCTCTCGTTGGCCGACAGGATCTCGGTCTTGAAACCGCGCCGTTCGGCGTACCGCGAGAGCATGCGATACACGTCGCCTGCCCAGAGTGCAGCCTCGTCGCCCCCGACGCCCTGGCGCACCTCGACGATCACATCCTTGGAGTCGGCCGGATCACGCTCGACGAGGGCGGCCTTGAGCTCCTCCTCGAACCGGAGGAGCTCCGCCTCGAGGTCGGCCGACATCGAGGCGAGCTCGGGATCGTCTCGAGCGTCTGCGAGGTCGGCGCGCACACCCTGCCACTCGACCGCGAGCTTGTGACGGCGTCTCGAGCTCCTTGAGCCGCCGTCCTATGTCTGCGGCCTCGCGGTGGTCGTTGTAGACGGCCGGGTCCGACATCCGCGCCTGCAGCTCAGCGTACGAGCGCTCGAGCTCGTCGACGAGTGGTTCGATTCCGGCCATCGCGACGATGGTAGCGTCGAGGTGAGCGAGACTTCGCGCAGTCGCTCACGAGCCGTAGGGGCAAAGGAGTCCCTCGTCCGCCAGTGGGACGATGCGCTCGACCTCCAGCTATGCGAGTGCTGCGTCGAGCGTGATCTCCGGCACGCCCGCGAGCGCTTTCGAGACCGGGCAACCGACCTTCGCCGCCTCGGCTGCTTCGACGAACGCAGCGGCGCCGAGACCGGGCACCTTGCCGCGGATTGTGAGCGCGATCTTCGTGATCCCTTCGCCGGGTACGAACGTGACGGTCGCCTTGGCGTCGAGCTGCTCCGCCGGGGTGCCGGCCTGGGCGAGCCCGTGCGCGAGGGCCATCGAAAAGCAGGCCGAATGCGCCGCTGCGATGAGCTCCTCGGGACTGGTCTTGCCGTCGGGTGCCTCGGCCCGTGACGCCCAGCTGACGGCGAGCGCCCCGAAGGCACCGCTCCCGGCCTCGTGGATGGTGCCGCTCCCGTCCATCAGCGTCCCCTGCCAGGTGGTGCTCATCGTGCGGTCTGTTGCCATGGTCGTCAGCCCTCCAGTGGCGTTGTGAGCGGTTTCGAACCGGCGCCGAGGCGCGGGTGGGACAGGCCTATGATAGGGACGCGGAAACGCTGACGGTGGCGCTCGCGCGGATCAGCGCCGAGAACGGGCAGCCGGCGTCGGCGGCCTCGGCGGCCTGGGCGAACGCAGCCTCGTCGCAGTCCGGAACGACGCCGCGCGCGACGATCTCCGAGTGGACGATTTGATGACCTTTGCCCTCGACCTCGTCCATCGTGACGATGCAATGGACGTCGAGGCGACCCGGGGGTGTTCCAGCCTTCGAGAGCTCGCTGGCGAGTGACATCGTGAAGCACCCGCCGTGTGCGGCGGCCAGCAGCTCCTCGGGGCTCGTCTTGCCCTCGGGCACACCGATGCGGGTGGCCGCGGTGTAGGGCAGCGCGGTGAACGCGCCCGACGAGCCGGCACTGATCGCACCCGCTCCACGGGCGACGTTACCCTCCCACTGAATCTCCGCCTCTCGCACGATTCTGGGCATCCGGTCTCCTTTCCGGTCTCGTCTTCAGCTTATTCGGTGCGTTCGTCGCCGACCGGGCGAGGCACGCCTCGGCCCTACGAACGGTGCGCATGTCGCCGGGCAGGCGATGCACACCTCTGCCCCTACGCCATGACCTCGACCCGCGTCTCGGCTCGCAGCTCGTCTTCGCTCTCCGCCTGTTCCGCGCGGATCACCTCCTGCAAGGCCCGGATCGACACCTCGATCTGGTCGAGCGTCGGCTCGCGGGTCGTCAGGCGCTGCAGCCAGAGACCGGGTGCGAGCAGCGTCATCAGAACCCGGTTCCCCTGGTGCTTGCCGGCGTACCGGATCAGCTCGTACGCGAGGCCTGCGATCACGGGCAGCAGAAGAATCCTGCTGAGGATCAGCCAATACCACACCGGGCGTCCGACGAGCGCGAAGACGAAGATCCCGATCACCATAACCCAGAGCAAAAAAGCAGTTCCGCAACGCGGGTGGATCAAACTGAACTTCTGCACTTTCTCGGGGGTCAACTCGGCGCCGCCCTCGAGAGCGTTGATCGCCTTGTGCTCCGCGCCGTGGTACTGAAAGACACGACGCAGGTCGGGGAGCAGCCCGATCAGCACGATGTAGAGGATGAACACCGACACCCGGATCAAGCCTTCGACCAGCACGAACGTGTAGGTGCCGTCGATCGGGAGCCAGCTCGTGAGGAGCGCCGGGCCGACTTTGAACAGCATCAGGGCGAAGCCGATCGCGAGGACGAACGAGAAGATGATGTGGCCGCGCGAGATCTCGGTGGAGACCTCGGCCGGCTCACCGTCGGCGCCCTCCTCGGCTTCCTCCTGCATCGCATAG
Source organism: uncultured Thermoleophilia bacterium (assembly GCA_963776305.1). GTDB lineage: Bacteria > Actinomycetota > Thermoleophilia > Gaiellales > Gaiellaceae > Gaiella. The sequence goes on from CAVZMA010000004.1 coordinate 120,253, forward strand.
TTGGCGGAGATCGCCAGAGCGCGGAACCCGATCGCGAGCGACTCGCCGAGCGCGATCACGCCACGGATGACAGGGAGCCGCCAGATGCGGTGGCGCTGCATCGGCGAGCTGACCGACTTCGTCACCTCGACCACGTCGCCGGCCGGCGTCCTGACGGCGACGGACCAGACCGACGGCCCGCGCATCATCACGCCCTCGAGGACGGCCTGGCCGCCGTACGAGACGCTCATCCTGCGGCCCGCACCGTGATGCAGCATCCTCGCTGCGGACCGCAGGATGACATGCTTGCCGCTCGTCGATCAGCTACTGACGCAGCTGCCCGACGAGATCCTGAAGGCGCGCGCTTCGCGCGCCCGGCTAGGGCGTCGACCACGGGAATGCGCTTCACCCGGCCGACCGAGCCGTTAACCGCGGCGGGGTCCGCCGGCCTTTTCGAGGCGGCGCTGGAAGCGCTCGACCCGGCCACCGGCATCCATGAGCTTCTGTTTGCCCGTGTAGAACGGGTGGCAATGCGAGCACACCTCGACGTGGAGCTCGGGACGCGTCGAACGCGTCGTGAACTCGTTGCCGCACGAGCAGGTGACGTGCGCGAGGACGTACTCGGGATGGATCTCGGCCTTCATCGTCCGGCCAGAATAGCAGAGGCGGTCTCGGCGCTGACGTTGCCTCCTGAGACGACGATGGCCGTCACTTTCCCCTCGATTCGCCCCGTCAGGACTGCCGCCGCCGCAGCCGCCGCGGCGGGTTCGACGGCGAGCTTGGCCCGGCTGTAGAGGAACCGGAAGGCCTCGCAGATCTCGTTCTCCGTGACCAGAACGACGGGAACGCCGAGGGTCGTGCAGCAGTCGATCGCAACCTGGCCGGCGAACGGCGCGCTGAGACCGTCGGCGATGGTGTTCGGGATCAGATCGACGGGTCTGCCAGCCTCGAGGCCGAGCGACAGCGCGTTCGACCCCTCCGGCTCGACCGCGATGACGCGGACTCCCGCCGGCACGCAGGCAGCGGCGATGCCCGAGACGAGACCGCCTCCGCCGCAGGCGACGACGATCGTGTCGACAGCGGGGACATCGGCGAGGATCTCGAGCCCGACCGTGCCGGCACCGGCGATCACAATCGGATCGTTGAACGGATGCACGAGCACGCGGCCGGTTTCCTCCTCGAGTTCTCGCAACCGCCCGAAAGCAGTTCCAGGCCCGTCAGCCTCGAGGTCGATCGTCGCTCCGTAGCCTCGGGTCGCATCGATCTTGGCGCTGCTCGCTCCTTGCCACATGACCACGAGCGCGTCGACGCCCTCGGTCGCTGCCGCCCATGCGAGCGCCTGGGCATGGTTGCCGGCCGAGACCCCGATCACACCCCGGCCGCGCTCCTCGGCGGTCAGCGACCGGATCCGATTCAGGGCGCCTCGCACCTTGAACGAGCCCGTGTGCTGGAACAGCTCTGCCTTCAGATACCGGTCCGGTCCAAGGCTGCGCGACGTGAACATCGGCGTCCGGTGAACTGCGCCCTCGATGACCGCGGCCGCTCGGCGCACATCGTCAGGCGTGACGGGCGGGTACGGCACCATGGCGATGGTAGTCGACCGTGCCGGTGACGAGAATGCTGCGATGAACCGCGATCGTCCTCCCCTCCCGGTCCGCATCGTGGTCACGGACGACCTCGCGCGCTCGCGCGTGACCGTGCTCTTCCGCCTCCTGCTCGCTCTCCCGCACCTCATCGTCGTGACCCTGTGGGGGATCGCCGCCCTCGCGGTCTCCGTCGTCCTGTGGCTTGCGCTCGTCGTCGAGGGGAAGGCACCCGAATCGCTGCAGTCGTTCGTCGTCGGATATCTCCGCTACTCGGTGCAGGTGAGCGCCTACGTCCACCTCGCTGCGGCGCCGTACCCACGATTCGGTGGCGGGCCCGGGTATCCGGTCGATCTCGAAATCGATGCCTCGCGGCAGCAGTCGCGTGGTCGCGCAGCCGCACGGCTCATTCTCGCGTTTCCGACCCTCTTCGTGGTCGGTGCACTCGGAGGGGGCGCGTGGTTCGGTGACGTCTCATGGCTCGGCTCCACGAGCTCCGAACCGGACTGGGCCGTGGGCTCCGGCGCGGTCGGCGTCGCCTCGACGGCGGCGTTGCTCATGTGGTTCGCTGCACTCGTGCTCGGCCGATCGCCGCGTGGCCTGCGCGACCTCCTCGTCTACTGCATCGGCTACACGGCACAGGCGCTCGCGTTCCTCCTGCTCGTGACGGACCGGTATCCGACGAGCGATCCGGAGCGGATTCTCGTCAACGCCGAACTGCCGGGGCATCCCGTGTCTCTCGATCTGCACGATTCCACCGATCGGTCACGTCTGACGGTCTTCTTCCGCCTCCTACTCGCGATTCCGCATCTGATCTGGCTGTCGCTGTGGACCGTGACCGCTTTCGTGGTCGTTCTCGTGGCCTGGGTCGTTGCGCTCGTGGGCGGACGGGTCCCGTCGGCGCTCCACCGGTTTCTCGCCGCCTGGGTTCGG
>CAVZMA010000005.1:0-244489 GCA_963776305.1 uncultured Thermoleophilia bacterium
GCGGGTGAGCCGCCGTTTCGCCGCGGCTCCGACGCCGCGACGCTCTTCGCCCAACTCGAAGACGACCCGCCGACGCTGCCCGGCCTCGAGGAGGTGCTCCCGAAGGCGCTCGCGAAAGAGCCCGCCGACCGCTACCCCACCTGCGGCGAGCTCGTCGCTGACGCCCGCCAGGCGCTCGGGATCACCGAACCCAAACGCAACCCCTGGCCGCTCGCCGCCGCCGCGGTCGGCGTCGCCCTGATCGCGGCCGCCCTCGCGCGGCTACTTCCTCACCCGCGGAGACGGCGGCGTGCCGCCCCTCCCGGGCGCCGACACACTCGTCCGCATCGACCCCGCAGACGAACACGGTCTCCGAGACCGTTCCCGTCGGCCGAAAGACCAGCGGGATCGCAGTCGGCGATGGTCGCGTCTGGGTCACGAGCTTCGCGCGATGGGACGGCGTGGCGCATCGACCCGAAGACCCGGAAGTCGGTCGTGATCCCGGTTCGAGGGCAGCCCGACCGGCATCGCCGTCGGCCAAGGCTCGGTGCTCGTCGCGGACGGTCCTGAGCACAAGCTGGTCTCGCTCGATCCGGCGGGGCGGCACGGTGGCGTTCGTCAGGCCGCTGCAGGGTGACGCCAGCGGCAGCGTCGCTGTGGCCGCGGGCGGGAGGGCATCTGGTTCGCGGATGCGACCGGCGGGATCGCCGGCACGGTCGAGGCGGGCTTCAACGGTGGAGGCGTAGGCACCCAGGTCGACATCCCGGCCGACCGGACGAGCTTCTCTCGGCGTACGAAGTCGTTCGACGGCATCGCGGTCGGCAAGGGGGCGATCTGGGTGGCCGGCGATGCCTTCGGGCGCACCGTGTGGCGGATCGATCCGTCGACGCAGCGGGTCGTCGCCACGATCGCGCTTCCATTCGTCCCGGCGCGATCGCCGCCGGCGACGGGGCCGTCTGGGTGACCTCGCTCCTCGACGACACCGTCGTCAGGATCGATCCGATCTCGAACCGGGTCGAGCGCGCCGATCCGCGTCGGCCGGGGCGTGAACGGCATCGCAGCCGGGGACGGAGCGGTCTGGGTCACGAGCTCGTTCGACCGCACCGTCTCCCGGATCGATCCGCGAACGAATCGCGTCGTCGCGAGAATGCAGCTCGACGGGGTGCCGGGGCAGATCGCCGCGGGCGACGGAGGCGTCTGGGTCACCACTGCCAAGCCGGCGCCTGCAGTGCCCGCGAACGCGATCGGAGTCGGCGTCCTCGCGGACTGCAACGGCCCGTTCAAGGGCAGCTATGAAGACGCGCTCGGCGGAGCGGAGCTCGCGCTCCTCCTCCACGGCGGCAGGCGGTCGGGCCGGCAGGTGACGGCTGGTGTCAGCGGGGTCCGGATCGACGGAAAACCGCTGAAGCTCGCGTTCGGCTGCACGAACGGGACGACCGCTTCGACGCTCGCCGAGGCGCGGCGTCTGGTCGAGCAGGTCGGCGTCCGGATCCTGATCGGTCCACTCGGAGGGAGACGAGGGCCTGGCGCTCCAGGAGTACGAGCGGCGTCGCCGGGGATTGCGTTCGTGAACGGCTCGGCCTCGTCGCAGCAACTCGATCCGCCGCCGAACTTCTTCTCGCTTCCACTCGGACGGGGCCGGATTCGATGGCCGGCCTCGCCGACTACGCCTACCACGAGCTCGGCTGGCGGCGCGCTGTGACCGTCACCGACCTCCAGAACAACGTCTTCAACTGGACGCAGTCGGCCGGATTCATCGCCGAGTTCTGCTCGCTCGGCGGCACGATCGCAAAGCGGATCTGGGTGCCCCCCGGTACGCAGGACTACTCCGGTGTGATCGCCGAGATCCCGACGAAGGGAGTGGACGGCTTCGTCGTCGCGAGCGGAGCCCCGACGCTCCTGGCGCTCTGGCGAAGGACTACCCCGGTCTCGAGGGAAGTCTCGCGCCGAAGCTGATCGGCGGGCATCTCTCGTTCGGACCCGGGGCTTGGTCGGCTCGGCACGAGGTTCTCGGGCATTGTCGGCGGCGTCGCCGTTCCTGTCTCCCCACGAAAGTACGCGGTACGCGGCAGACCTGCACGCGTACTTCCCGCGACTGACCGAGTCGTATGCCTTCGATCTCTTCTACCACGACGGGATGGCAGCCGACCTGCAGGCGCTCGAGCGGGTGCACGGAGACCTGTCGAACGGACGAGCAGCAGGTTCATGACCGCTCTCGCCACGCTCCCACTCGACTCGCCGAGCGGTCGCATTCGGCTCGACCGGCGCCACGAGGCGATCAGCCCGAACTACCTCGTGCGCTTTCGAACCTGGACGGATGGGAGCTTCATCCGTCAGATCGATGGAGTCGAGCACACCTTCGACGGCTACTTCACGCCGGACGATCCGCCACCGAGCAAGTCGACGCCGGCGTGCGTCAAGCGGACGCCGCCGCCGTGGGCGCGCTGATCAGCCAAGGATCGACCAGGTGAAGCGGGTCAGGTTCTCGGCCGGCGCGAGGCCGCCCGGCCGAAGACCCTTGCGGACGAGGAGCGCCGGTCGCCCCGTGCCGACGAGCGCGCCGCGCGTCGGCCCGAGACCGTCCTTGCGCCAGCGGTCGGAGAGGCCGACGACGGCGATGGCGGCGTCATGCGAGGCGTCGACGAGCGCCGAAGGGCCGGCCTCCAGGAGCAGCGGCTCCGCCGCCACCCCGAGCGCGCGCTGAACGGCGAGCGAGGCGCTCGCGAGCAGGCGGCTCGAGTCGCGGCCGCCCTCGACCGCGGGGCCGGCGATCCGTGAGCGGCACCTGCCAGCTCCCCGCGAGCCAGGCGCCGAGCTCGATCGCGCTCCAGTCGTGCTCGGCGCCGGCGAACGGCACGAGAACAGGCCCCGGCGCTGCGGGCTCTCCGACGACGACGCCGACGTCGCAGGGAGCAGTGCGCAGCAGGTCGGCGAGGTCGGGGTCGTCCAGGAGGCCGGGGGCTGCCGAGACGAGGATCAGGTCGACGTCCTGCTCGGTCGCGAGCCTCGACGTGTCTGCACCGGCGGAGGTCGACGTGAACGCCGCCGCCCTCGCCTCGACGCCGCGTTCGGCGAGCGACGTGCAGTGCACGTTCAGGGCGGCGGAAGCTGCACCGAGCTCGGCGCGATCGCCGAGCACGCGAGCGACGATGATCTCGCGCTCGGGATTGCGGGCGAGCGGCTCCGCAAGCGCGAGCAGCGGCTCGAGCGCCCGCCCGCCGAAGCCGACGGCGAGGATCGAGCGCCGCCGCGGCCCCCGCGGTGCGAGGTCGAGCGAGGGATCCTGGCGGAGGATGGCCCGCTCCAGCTCCTGGAGCGCGGGGCCGGGATCGATCCCGAGCTCGTCGACGAGCGCCTGTCGCGCGACCCGGTAGTGCTCGAGCGCCTCTGCCTGGCGGCCGGCCCGGTACAGCGCGAGCATGAGCTGCGCCAGCAGGCCCTCGCGCAGGGGGTGCTCGGCGACGAGCGCCTCGAGCTCCGGCACGAGCTGGGCGTGCTGCCCGAGCGCGAGGTCGGCGTCGATCCGTCGCTCGACCGCCAGCAGGTGCAGATCCTCGAGGCGCACGATCGCCGCCTGCGCGAACGGCTCGTAGGCGAGATCCGCCAAGCGCAGGCCCGCGCCAGAGCCCGAGCGCCTCGCGCAGCAGCCCGGCGGCCGCGGTTGGATCGGCTGTGGCGGCCTCCTCGACGAGCCTCTCGAAGCGGCGGACGTCGAGCTGCTCGGCATCGACTCGGAGGACGTAGCCGGGCGCGACGGTCGCGAGGAGCGAGGCGCCGGAGCCGAGCGCCTTGCGCAACCGCGAGACGCTCGCCTGCAGCGCCGCAGCACCCTGGTCCGGTGCCTCCCCCGGCCAGAGCTCCTCGATCAGCCGGTCCGAGGAGACGACCTGGTTCGCGTGCAGGAGCAGGAACGCGAGCAGGCCTCGCTGGCGCGGGCCGGGCAACGAGACGGGGCCGTCCGTCCGTCGACGAACCTCGAGCGGGCCGAGGATCCGGAACTCCAGACCGCCTTCCGGGGGGCGTCTGCCGGCTGTCAGCGAGCTGTAAGCGGTCCTGATCCATAGTCGCTCCAGATTGTCCATCCCGGACGATCGCGGAAGAAAGGGAGTGTCAAGTGTCTCGCATCCTCACACTCATCGCACTGGCTCTCGCCACCGCGGCCGTCGCGGCTTCGGTCGCAGGGGCGGACACCGGTGCGCAGGCTCGGACGACAGTCGACCCGCTCGCCGTCAGCTACCTGATCGGGCAGGGCCTCACCCCGAGCCGAGGTCGAGTCCTGGACCGTCGGCGACTGCTCCAACCAGAAGAAGGCCGCGTCGTGCTACGCGATGCTCGACCAGGCCACAGCGACGGTCGACCCGCTCGCAGTCAGCTACCTGACCGCGCAGGGCCTCACCCCGAGCGAGGTCGCAGTCCTGGACCGTCGGCGACTGCTCCAACCAGACCAAGGCCGCGTCGTGCTACGCGATGCTCAAGGAAACACGACCCGGCCGCCACGGTCGATCCGCTCGCCGTGAGCTACCTGACCGGCGCAGGGTCTCACCCCGAGCGAGGTGACGTCCTGGACGGTCGGCGACTGCTCGCACGAGGTCAAGGCCAGCTCCTGCTACGCGATGTTCGAGCCGACCGCGATCGCCATCGACCCCGACGATCGGCTTCAGCTGGGGCGACGCGGGTATCGGTGCCATCGCGACGCTCGGAATCGTTCTTCTCCTCGGCGGCCTCGGCGCCGGCCTCCTCTCCCGTCACAACCGGGGTGACCACACCGCTCACGCATGACCCACGGGTGAGCCACGTTCGAGTGGAGTTGCCCTCCTACTCGGAAGAGCGGGCGGGCCTTCGGGCCCGCCCGCTTGTTCTTGTCGGAGTGAACGCAACGCGCACCCGCCGCGTGAAAGAGAGGGAGGGTACCCGAGGGAACCGTAGGTTCCCGGCTTCAGGGATTCTCGCGATCGGGAATCTCCGCTAGGAGATTCCCGATCTGCGGAGAGCATGGGCCGTGAAGGATTCGAACCTTCGACCTTGGGATTAAGAGTCCCCTGCTCTACCAACTGAGCTAACGGCCCGAGCGGATCGGAAGTGTAGCCACCGGCGGCGCCCGTGTCCTCGTGTCCGGCGCACACCGCCGTCACAGCCAACCCACAGCAACGGGGCGTAGGTTTCGCCCCATGACCACAGACGCCACACATCCACCAGACGGCGAGCGCCTGACGCGCCGCCGCACGATCGCTCGCCTCGGCGGGCTCGTCATCGGCTCCCTCGGCGCGGCAGGCCTCGAGGCGACGCTCTCCGACTCCGCAGCCGGTGCCGGTGCCGGCCCTGCTGCCGTCGCCTCGGGGCTCGTCCGCTGCGTCCTCACCCCCGAGCAGACCGAAGGCCCCTACTACGTCGACGGCGAAGCGGTTCGCCGTGACATCCGTGAGGGCCGGCCAGGCGTCAAGCTGGCGCTCCGCACCACGGTTGTCGACGCATCGACCTGCAAGCCGATCAAGGCGGCGGCTGTCGACGTCTGGCACTGCGACGCAACGGGGAACTATTCGGGCATCAACGGCGCCTCGACGACGTTCCTTCGCGGGGTCCAGCGGACGAACGCCGCCGGCCTCGCCACCTTCGTCACGCTCTTTCCGGGTTGGTACCCGGGGCGGACGACCCACATTCACGTCAAGGTCCACCTGGGCGGGACAGTTGTCCACACGGGCCAGCTGTACTTTCCCGAGTCCGCGGTCACGGCCGTGGCCAGGCGAACCCCGTACAGCGGGCGAGGAGCTCCCGAGACCAGGAACGCGGACGACGCGATCTACCGCAACGGCGGCAGCAATTCCTTGACGAAGGTCACGCGGGATGCCGCCGGCGGCTACGTCGCCGCGATCACGATGGGAGTGCATCGAGCCTGACGCGAGCCCGGCCACCGAGAAGTGCGCCGGCGACGCCGAACGTCGCCGCCCCGGTTGCCGCGAACGCGATCCGCACGCCCGCGTTGCCCTCGGCGAGACCCGCCAGCAGCGGCGCCGCGAGCGCCGAGACCGCCCACGCGAGGTTCATCACGCCGATCACCACTGGAGCCGATGTCCCGTCACTCGCCCGCACCCCGACGGCGAAGACCAGCGCGTTGATCGTGGACCGGCAGCCGGTCGAGACGACGAGAAAGGCGATCAGGGCGAGCGTCGAGAGCCTCAAGGCAGGGAGCAGCCAGGCAGCCGCGAGGATCGCCACGGCGATCCCGACGCCCTGGAGGTGAACGGACGAGGCGCGGAGCCTGCCGACCAGCGCCGCCGCCGTGATCCACACGGCGGCCGAGATCCCGAACGCGAGCCCGATCTCCCCGGCGGACAGGCCGTTCCCGGCGAGCGCGAACGGCACGAGCAGGCCCGAGACGCCACCGACGACCCCGAGCAGGCCGCTGACGAGGGCGGCGCCGGCGATCGTTCGGTTCCGGCGGAGCTGGCCCGAGGGCGGTTCGCAGCCGGACGCTCTCGAGCCGCGTTCCGCCGGGGCGGGCAGTCGCGTACCTGGCGACGACAGGAACGAGCGGCAACGTCAACGCCGCGAGCAGGGCCGACGCAGCGCGCCAGCCTCCGGCGTCGGCGATCGTGCCGGCCACCACGGGTCCCACGAGCCACCCCGCCCCCGACGCGGCGATCAACGGACCGGTGCCCGAGGCGCCGCGGCCCGCGGCTGCAGCACGCGCCGGGCCGATCACCCAGAGAATCCCGAAGCTGAGCCCGAAGAGAAACCGCGCTGCGAGCAACGCCTCGAGGCTGCCGGCCAACGCCTGGGCCGCGAGCGCGGCGGGCATCAGGGATGCTGCGAGAAGCAGCGGAGCGCGGGTACCGAATCGATTCACTGCGTAGCCGATCGGCATCGCGCCGACGAGCATCGCCAGGGTGGTCGTCGTCAGCAGCAGTCCCGTCTGGACGGCGGTGAGGCCGAGCTCGCCCTTGATCGACGGCAGGAGCGGAACGAGTGACGACTCGGCGATGCCGTTCACGAAGGCGAAAGCGAGCAGGACCCGGAGCTCGAGATCGAAGCGGCGCATGCCAACAGCATCGTCGCGACCGATCGATTCGTAAAATGCGAGTTGATGGACGTATCGATAACAAAACATGGTCGCTTGGCGGGTGTCGAGATCCGCCACCTCGCCGCGCTCGAAGCGGTTGTCTCGACCGGCTCGTTCGTCCGAGCCGGTGCCGAGCTCGGCTACTCCCAGTCTGCGATCAGCCAGCAGATTGCGACGCTCGAGCGCGCGGCCGGCCTACGCCTGCTGGACCGTCCCGGTGGACGCCGGGCCGTGACGCCGACCGACGCCGGGCTACGCCTTCTCCGGCACGCCCGCCGCGCTTCGGCAGCGATGCGGGCCGCCGAGGCAGATCTCCACGCGCTCGTGGAAGGCGAAGCGGGGACATTGCGCGTCGGAACGTTCCAGAGCGCCGGGGTTCGACTCCTTCCCGGCGCGATGCGCCGTTACGTCGAACGCTGGCCGGGTGTCGAGGTACGCCTGACCGAGTCGTCCTACGACGAAGCGCTACTCGGGCTGCTCGAGCGCGGCGAGCTCGACCTGGCGTTCGTCCTCGCGAACGACGATCCCCTGTTCGAGCACGTCGACGTTCTCTCCGACCCGTACGTCTTACTCGCCCCGGCCGGGTCGGCGCTTGCACACGCCGACCGTCCGATTCGCCCTCGTGAGATAGCTGCGCTGCCCCTGATCGCATACCGGCGGGCGACGGAAGGGCCCGAGGCGTACCTGCGCTCCCGGGGCCTCGAGCCGGACATCGTCTTTCGCTCCGACGAAGGCGGAATCGTGCAGGGTCTCGTCGGAGCCGGCATCGGCTACGCGGTCGTGCCCCTGCTCGGGGTCGACGGCGACAGCGAGATCTCCGTCCTCGACGTGGCGAGCATCCCTCCCCGTCAGATCACGCTCGCCTGGCACGCCGACCGCGCACCGACACCGGCGGCGCAGGCGTTCCTCGAGATCGTGAGGGAGCTCGGAGCCGAGATCGCCGCAGGCTACGCTCGCAGCGTGAGCAGCCGATCGTCCCCTCCAAAGGCCGGCCGTTCATGAGGCTCCTGACCGTCGTGGGGAACAGGCCGCAGTTCATCAAGTCGGCGCCGCTGTCGCGCGCCCTCGGCGCAGCTGGAATCGACGAGATCGTCGTCCATACCGGCCAGCACTGGGACCCCGGCATGTCGCGTGTCTTCTACGACGAACTGGGCTTGGCCGATCCCGCCGTGACCCTCGATCTCCGCACCTCGGACGTCGCGACGATCGAGGCGGCCGTTCGGATGACCGTGGCGGAGCACTCGCCCAACGCCGTCCTGGTCTACGGCGATACCAATTCGACCCTGGCAGGGGCTCGGGCGGGGCGCGGTCGCGCGGTGGCGCACGTCGAGGCAGGCCTCCGGAGCGGCGACCTGACGATGCCGGAGGAGCGCAACCGGATCGAGGTCGATCGTTCCTCGGCGCTCCTCTTCGCTCCCGACGAGCGGTCGGCTGCGATCCTCCGCAACGAAGAGGTGGCGGGCGAGATCCATGTCGTCGGGGACGTGATGGCCGACGTCTCACGACAGTTCGCCCCGCTGGCCCGCACGACGCTCGTCCATCCTCGAGACACTGGGGCTCGAGCCCTCGTCGTACGTCGTGGCGACGGTCCACAGGGAAGCGAACGTGCGACCGGATCGGCTGGCGAGGATCGTCGCGGGACTGGGGGCCGGCCCGCTGCCGGTCGTCTTCCCGATGCACCCGCGGACACGCGAGGTGCTCGCGGCTCATTCGATCGGACTGCCGCGGTCGATCACGACGGTCGAGCCTCTCGGCTATCTCGACTTCTCGGCGCTCTGCTCGCAGGCCGCGGTCATCGCCACCGACTCGGGCGGGCTACAGAAGGAGGCCTACTGGTACGGCGTGCCGTGCGTCACGTTGAGGCCCTCGACAGAGTGGGCCGACACGGTGCGGGTCGGGGCGAACGTCCTGGTCGACGACGACCCGGAGCTCATCGCTGCCGCTCTCAGCGGGGCCGAGATGCCCGCCGACCCGCCCACGCTCTACGGCGACGGGCACGCCTCCGAGCGGATCGCCGCCGTCCTCGGCGGTACGATGGCGCGCTGTGCATCGTGACGTCGCGATCATCGGCGCCGGCTACGTCGGCGTCCCACTCGCCCAGGTCTTTGCCGAAGCCGGCCGCTCGGTGCTGCTCGTGGACGTCGACGAGGAGCGCGTCGCGCAGCTGAACCGTGGCGAGAGCTACATCGAGGACGTGCCGAGCGCCACGCTCGAGCGCCTCGTCGGCGAGCACGGCTTGCGCGCGACGACCGACTACGACGAGCTCGCCGAGGCCGACGCGATCCTGATCGCGCTCCCGACACCGCTCTCGAAGCAACGGGAGCCCGATCTCTCGATCGTCCGTGCCGCAACCGCCCAGATCGCGACCCGTCTGCGAGCCGGCCACCTGGTCGTGCTCGAGTCGACCACGTACCCGGGCACGACCCGCGACGAGATCCTCCCGATTCTCGAGCGGGGCTCGGGGCTGAAGGCGGGCATCGACTTCCACCTCGCGTTCTCGCCGGAACGGGTCGACCCCGGCCGGACGGATCACACGACCAAGACCGTGCCGAAGGTCGTCGGCGGCATCGACGCGGCCTCGACCGAGGCGGCGGCGGCGCTCTACGGAAGCGCTGTGGACAGCGTCCATCGGGTTTCGACACCCGAAGCAGCCGAGCTGACGAAGCTGCTGGAGAACATCTTCCGGTCGGTCAACATCGCGCTCGTGAACGAGCTCGCACAGCTGTGCGACCGGATGGGGATCGACATCTGGGAGGTCGTCGATGCCGCGGCCACGAAGCCGTTCGGCTTCATGCGCTTCGAGCCCGGCCCCGGGCTCGGCGGCCACTGCATTCCGATCGATCCCTTCTACCTCACGTGGAAGGCGCGCGAATTCGATTTCTCCACCCGGTTCATCGAGCTGGCGGGAGAGGTCAACCAGAACATGCCGTACTACTGTCGCTCCCGCGTGTCGCAGGCGCTCAACCACGGCGCCGGGCTCTCGCTCAGCGGCGCGCGGATCCTCGTGCTCGGGGTGGCCTACAAGGCCGATATCTCCGATATGCGCGAGTCGCCCGCCGTCAAGCTGATCGAGCTTCTCGAGAACGCGGGCGCCGTCGTTGCCTATCACGATCCTCACGTCCCGTCCTTCACGGAGCACGGGACCGAGCTCGTCTCACAACCGCTCGACCCCGGCGCCTACGATGCGGTCGTGATCGCCACGGCGCACTCGAGCATCGACTACGAGCGCCTCGTGTCCGACGCCCGCCTCGTCGTCGACCTTCGGAACGCGCTCGGCCGCCGTGGGATCAGCGACGACAAAGTCTGGAAGCTGTGACCCGGATCGCGCACGCCGGCGTCGGCGGGTGGGGCAAGAACGTCGTTCGCGTCGTCGGCGAGCTGGGTGACCTCGCGTATGTCGTCGACACGGACGACGCGCGCCGGGCGGAGTACGCAGCCCGCTACCCACAGGCGCGGGTGACCGCCTCGTTCGAGGAGGCCCTCGCGGATGCGACTGTCGACGCCGTGACGATCGCGACTCCGGTGCCGACGCACTTCGCCCTCGCAAAGCTCGCGCTCACCGCCGGCAAGCACGTCTTCGTCGAGAAGCCGCCTGCGATGCGCGGCGAGGAGATGGAGGAGCTGGTCGAGCTCGCACAGGCGAACGGCAAGGTCTTGATGCCGGGCCACCTGCTGCTCTACCACCCCGGCCTGCGGAAGGTGAAGGAGCTCGTCGAGTCGGGTGAGCTCGGCGACATCGCGTGTGTGTACGGCAACCGCCAGAACCTCGGAGTCATTCGCTCGAACGAGAACGCGCTGTGGTCGCTCGGCGTCCACGATCTTTCCGTGATCCTCTGGCTCCTCGGCGAGGAGCCCTCCGAGGTCGTCGCGTACGGGCAGGACTTCGTACAGCCGGGAATCGAGGACGTCGTCTTCTGCTTTCTCCGCTTTCCGTCGGGCAGGGTCGCGCACATGCATCTCTCATGGCTCGATCCGCACAAGATGCGGAAGATGACCGTCGTCGGCCGCGAGAAGATGGTCGTCTTCGACGACATGGAGCTGGAACGCAAGGTCACGGTCTACGAGAAAGGGCCCTGGGAGCCTGCGCAGACCTACGGCGAATGGCGGACGCGAACGGGCGACATCTACAGCCCCAAGATCGCGAACGATGAGCCGCTGCGCCTCGAGCTCCAGCATTTCCTCCGCCTCACCGAGGACGGGCCCGGCGAGCACCGCGAGGCAACCGACGGGCTGGCGGTCGTTCGCACGCTCGACCGGCTGACGTCGTCTCTGAGGAGCGGAGCCCCCGTCGTGATGGTCCCCGGAGCCGCATGAGCCCGGAGATCCACCCCAGCGCCGTCGTCTATCCCGGAACGGTGCTCGGCGAGGGCGTCAAGGTGCTCGAGAACGCGGTCGTCGGCAAGCAACCGACGCTGTCACCCCGCTCGACCGCCAAGCGCGAGCCGCTGCCTCCGACGACGATCGGCGCCGGCACTGTCGTATCGACGGGAGCGATCGTCTTCGCGGGGACGACGATCGGCGCCCGCGTCATCCTGGGCGACCAGTCGTGCGTCCGGGAGCGCGTCCAGATCGGAGACGATGTCGTCGTCGGCCGCGGCTCGCTGATCGAGAACGACACCACGGTGGGCGCGATGACGAAGATTCAGGCCGACGCGTACATCACTGCCTACTCGACGCTCGAGGAGCACGTCTTCATCGCCCCCTGCGTCGTCACCACCAACGACAACTGGATGGGTCGGACAGAGAAGCGGTTCGGGAACATCAAGGGCCCGACGATCCGACGCGGCGCCCGGATCGGCGGCGGCGCCATTCTCTGTCCTCAGATCGAGATCGGCGAGGACGCGTTCGTCGGCGCGGGCGCGGTCGTGACGAAGGACGTGCCACCACGCGTCGTGGTCGTCGGCTCACCCGCACGCGTCCTCCGGGACGTCCCGAAGGACGAGTTACTCGGCGACGCGTGAGGCAGGCTACAGCGACTTCGAAACGGTGATGCTGTAGGCCCCTCCGCCGGGTCGAGTCATCGCGCACGTGCAGGAGGTACCAGCCCGCGAACGTGGCCCGGTACCGGAGAGCGCCTCCGTCGAGCCGCACGGCCAGTCGGCGCACCGGCGCAGCGGCTTCGTCGATGGCCTCGGTTCCCGGTCGCCAGAGGGCGATCGTCGGACGAACCGTGCCGACCGCCGGGGTCGTCCGCAGGCGCTCCCCGCGCCGGAGATACACGCGATAGACGTCGTCCCGGTCGTTGTAGTAGTCGACAGTGGCATCGATCCGGCGGCCGGCCCCGAACAGCGGGTAGGCGCTCGGCGCATCGTCGTTCGGCTCGTAGTGGTCACGAGGGGGAAGCTCGCCGGCGAGCAGCTCCAGGGCCGCCGTCTGGTCGAGCCGGCCGGCTCCGGTGAAGCGATCGTGCCCACCTGTGCACGCGCGGCAGCCGTTCGCAGGGACGCTGTCGACGGCGCCCTGCAGCAGCAGCGCAGCGACCTGGTCCGGCGCGAGCCCGGGCATCGTGGCGAGCAGCATTGCGGCCGCGGCGGTCACCTGCGGCGCGGCGAAGCTCGTCCCCTCGGCGTCGCGGTACTCGGGAGGGCCGCAGCTCGAATAGCCCTGCTCGACGCAGTCCGGGAACCGCCCGGTGAGCGCGCGTGGGAAGGTCGAGAGGATCTCCGCACCCGGCGCCGCAATGTCGTTGAACTGTGCATCGCGGTTCGAGAACAGCGGCGATCGCCCCCGGCGGTCGAGAGCGCTGACGCCGAGGACGTGCGGGAGTGCCGCCGGCCAGCTCGCATAGGGCCAGGGCTGGGACGGGGACTGGTCGGAGTTGCCGACGGCCGCCACGACGAGCACGCCCTTTCGCACCGCGTAGGCAACGGCGTCTGCCTCGAGCTGTGAATAGGTATCCCGGTCCGGCGTCCTGGGGATCACGGAGCCCGCCAAGGCTCATGTTGATGACTCTCGCGCCGCTGGCCACAGCCCAACGAATCGCCTTCGCCTCCGCCTCGACCGGGATCGAGCGCTCCGGACCGACGACCTTCGCGACCACGAGCTCCGCCGGAGGGGCGAGGCCCGCTATCCCGATACCGTCGCCCACCTCCGCAGCGATCAGACCGGCCACGAACGTCCCGTGGCCCTGAATGTCCACCTTCGGCGAACCGCCGACGAAGGAGCGTGCGACGGCGACCTTCGTCTGCAGCTCGGGATGGGCGCCGTCGATGCCCGAGTCGATCACCGCCACGCGCACAGGGGCGAGCGGCGGAAGCTCCGTCCACGCGTCGAATGCACGGTTCTGCGTCGCGTACCACTGTCGGTCGAAGAGCGGGTCGTTCGGGACGAATGCCTCGCGACGGCTCCCGAGCACCTCCACGTACCGCACTCCCACGATCTTGCGCAGCGGCGCAGCAGCTGGGGCCGTTACCGCGAGAGCCGGGATCGGACGGAGGTCGCTGATGTCGGTTGCGCCCGCATCCGCCAGGCGACGCTCGACCGTCTCGCGATCGGCTCCGGATGCGATCCCCACGGCGAGTCGCGCCCCCATCGACGCCGGTGCGACAGCGAGGGAGACGGCGGCGGCGACAGCGACCGCAGCCGCCGTCCTCCGGGTCATTTCGCTGCTTTCGCTGCCACGGTCACCGTCACCGCCGGGCCGGGCTCACCGTCAGCCGTCAGTCGGTAGGTCGCGGTTGCTTTCGGTCTCACGGTGGCCGTAAACGAGCCGTCCGCTGCCGGGACGACCTTGACCGCCGGTACCCAGCTCCCCTTCTGATCGAGTTTCTCGAGCAGCGGATCGTCCACGTCTCGCGCCACACCCGGGATCACCACGGGTGTTCCGGGCGGAGCGGGCGGTGCCGGGCGGCCGATCCGCAGAACGCCGACCCGGAACGCGGTCGAACGCAGACCGAGGCGCGCACGGACGTCGGCGGCACGCAACTCCACGCGGGTGCCGGTGCGCTTGAACAACGTGACGGTGAGAGGGCGGCCCGACGCGGTGGGGACGGATTGGACGTCGATCACCGGAGCGGACAGCCCGAAGGCCTGCGCCAGGGAGGCTGCGGTATAGAGCCGCGGCGGCCACCGATGGAATGGCGAGAGCGCATCCCATGGATCGTCGCGGGCCTGGAGATAGGGCGTGACGATCCCGAAGACGTCCACGCTCGACGCAGTGCGACCGCCGGACGACGAGTAGTAGAACGTCGTCGCCACCTTGCCGGCGTAGGTGAGAATCTGCCCCTGTGTGGCCTTGACGGCACCGGTCGTCGCCGGCGTCTCCGACGCGACGCCGTAGTAGACCTGGCTGCGCGTGTCCGAATAGAGATCGTAGGGCTTGTCCTTGACGATGCTCGCGAGTGCGTACGACCGTGCTGCGACCGCCTGCGCCTGGAGCGCGGCGGCGGGCCATTCCTTCGGGACCTC
Source organism: uncultured Thermoleophilia bacterium (assembly GCA_963776305.1). Taxonomy (GTDB): domain Bacteria; phylum Actinomycetota; class Thermoleophilia; order Gaiellales; family Gaiellaceae; genus Gaiella. The sequence continues at coordinate 14,444 of CAVZMA010000005.1, forward strand.
CCCTGGAACGACGCCGAGGAGATAGGCCTCGAGGCCGACGACGTCGATCACCTGCAGCCCCGTGCCCGCGGCCGTCACGTCGAGCTGCCCGCGGTACACCTTGCCGTCGAGCGTCAACATCGAGCCGGGAGACGGTACGAACGAGAGCGGCCCGGGAAGCTTCGTCGGCTTGCCGTCGACAACGACCTTGAGATCGGCTTTGAGGGTGATCTCGCCTGCCGTCAACCACGTGACGAGGCCGGAGGCGTCACGAACGCTGAAGACGTCGGACGAGCCGATCTTGGCGGCCGGGCGGCCGTCCGCCACGAGGACTCTGACCTTCTTCGCCGGCGTCTTCGCGACCTCCGTTCCCGGGTAGTAGAACGCGAGGATGTCGCGGTAGCTTCGATTGGCCTTCGCCTGTCCGTAGGCGCCGTACTGGTTGAGCCCGACACCGTGGCCATACCCCCCGCCGGTCAACACGAAGGTGGGCTGCGACAGCGCCACGGCGGCGCTCGGCTGATCCGGCGCGGCCGGAGGCGTCGCACCGGCCGCGACCGCTGTCGCGACGAGGACGGGCACAAGAACGAGAACGAGGGCGGAGCGCATGAGATACCTCACCGGGTAGTTCTCGGTAGGACGGCTCAAGCCTTGAGTCGGTTTGCGTATTGCTCGTCGTAGTAGGCGCGATAGGAGCCCGATTTGATCGGTTCCCACCAATCGCGGTTGGTGCGATACCAATCGACGGTGGCTGGAAGCCCGCCCTCGCCGAACGAATGCCGCGGCGCCCAGCCGAGGGCCCGGAGCTTGGCATCGTCCACGGCGTAGCGGCGGTCGTGGCCTGCCCTGTCCTCCACGTGCTGGACGAGTGAGAGGTCTGCTCCCGTCAGCTCGAGGATCCGATGCGTGACCTCGAGATTTTCGTGATCCTCGCCTCCGACGTTGTAGATCTCACCGGGCTCTCCTTCGTGCACGACGAGCTCGATACCCGCGCAGTGATCCTCTGCGTGAAGCCACTCACGCACCTGCTTCCCGTCACCGTAGACCGGTAGTGGCTCTCCCTCGAGCGCGTTCGTGACGAAGAGGGGCACGAGCTTCTCGGGGTACTGGTTCGGCCCGTACGTGTTGGCGCCCCGGGTGATCGAGGCGCGAACACCGTAGGTGCGAACGTAGGCGAGAACCTGCAGATCACCGCCCGCCTTGGCGGCGCTGTAGGGACTGGAGGGGCGCAACGGGTCGTCCTCGCCGGCCCGGCCGCCCGCCTCGAGATCGCCGTAGACCTCGTCCGTCGAGACCTGGACATACCTGGCGTCGTGCTCGCGTGCCCACTCGAGGAGGCACATCGTCCCGAGCACATCCGTGTGGACGAACTCCTGCGGGCCGAGGATCGAGCGGTCGACGTGGGTCTCCGCTGCAAAGTTGACGATCGTGTCGCACCCGGCTGCGGCACGTGCGACCGCGTCCGGGTCTGCGATGTCTCCCTGGACGAACTCGTGGTCGACGCCGGCGAGATTGGCCAGGTTGCCGGCATACGTCAGCTTGTCGAGGACGACAACGGACGATCCCCCCGCGGCGAGGCGCCGCACGAAGTGCGAGCCGATGAATCCGGCCCCACCGGTGACGAGGACACGCATCGGGGAAGCGTACCCGCGACCTGCGCGCACATCCCGCCGAGCTGCCGGCCGAACCGCGTGTTTGTATCCTGCGAATCACCTCCGTGGCCGCCTATTCCTTCCGCGACGAATGGCGCATCCCCGCTCCTCCCGGCGCCGTCTACGCCCTGCTCTCCTGCCCACGGGAGTACCCGCGCTGGTGGCGTGACGCATTCCTCGAGGGCGAGGGAGACGCAGGCCCCGCCGCCCCCGGCAAGCGAGCGCGCCTGCTCACGCGCGGCCGGCTCCCGTACCGGTTGCGCTGGGAGCTGACGTGCGTCGAGGCGATCGAGCCGACCCGACTCGTCTCACGGATCGACGGAGACTTCGTCGGCGAGGGGATCTGGACGATCACCGCGCTCTCGAACGACACCTGCCACGTCGCCCTCGACTGGAACGTGGACGTCCGCAAGCCGCTCGTCCGCCATCTCACCCCCGTTCTGCGACCACTGTTTCGCTGGAACCACCGCTGGGCGATGGCCCGCGGCGAGCAGCGCCTGCGAGAGACACTCGCCGCCGAGCTTCACGGCAGCTCGTAGCTCACGCGTCCGATCATCGGCCCATCGCCTCGAGACAGGCGCGGAGGCCGTCGCGCCAGTGAGGCAGCGCGGGGGCGCCTCGCTCACTGCGGAGGATCGAGTTGAGGGGCCGTGGCGCCCTGGCGCCGAACTCGGCCGTCGTGATCCGCCGCACCCGGCACTCGAGGCCGGCCTCGGCGAAGATCGCCTCGGCGAAGTCGGCCCAGGTGCAATCTCCTGCAGCGGCCAGGTGCCAGACCCCGAACGAGGGTGAGGAATCGACGAGCTCGCGGGTTGCCGTTGCCAGGTGCCCGACGTAGGTCGGGCAGCCGCGCTGGTCGGCGACGACCGCCACCTCGTCTCCGCTCCGCACCGAGACGAAGCATCGTCCGCACGAAGTTGTGGCCCGTCGGCCCGAACAGCCACGAGCTCCGCACGATCCAGGCGCGCTCCCCTGCCGCAGCCTCGCCGTGGAGCTTCGTCCGGCCGTACGCGGAAAGCGGGTTCGGGCTGTCCGACTCGAGGTACGGCGTTCCCTTCCGCCCGTCGAAGACGTAGTCCGAGGAGAACGCCACGATCGGCGCACCGAGCTCCGTCGCGTGCGCAGTTCCCGCGACGTTCACCTCCGCCGCCCCCTGCGGGTCGTCCTCAGCCCCGTCGACGTCCGTCCAGGCAGCCGTGTGCAGAACGAGATCCTGGTGAGGCAAGCCGGCAGGCGCCGGGAAGCGAACATCCCATTCCGAGCGCTGAAGTGCCGTGACCTCGTCGCCGGCGAACGCAGCCGTGAGCGCCGTCCCCAGCTGGCCTCCGGCTCCGGTGATCAGGACGCGACGACTCACGCCTCGCGGTCGCGCGCCGAAAGCGTGGGAGCGGACGTGCTCCAGAGATGCTTCACCCGAGGGTCGTCCCAGGAGATCCCGTTCTCGTCGGGATCGCCGGCGTCGTACTCCTCTGTCACGTGGTAGACGAACAGCAGATCGGAGAGTGCCTCGAAGCCGTGCGCGTGCCTGCCCGGGATGTACAGGGCCACGGGGTTCTCGTCACCGATGTCCTCGGTGAACGTGGCTCCGGTCGTTCGGTCGAGAACGACGACCCGCGCTGTTCCCTGAAGACAGGCGAAGAGATCGTCCTGGCCTCGCTCGTGAAAGTGGAGCCCGCGGATGACCCCCCGCCGCGAGAAGGAGACATTCGTCTGCACCGTGGGCTTCGGCAAAGTGCTCTCGCGTCGGAGCTCGCAGAACCAGCCGCGCTCGTCCTCGAAGCGGCGAAGCGGAATCCGGACGATCCCCGTGACGCTCACTTGTTGACGCCGGTCTCGTCGATCGTGCGGCCGATCTCGGCAAGGTGTTGCCAGTGCTTGCCGGCGTCCTCCCACCAGCCGCGGACCGGGACGACCGCAAGCGCACCGCGCTCCGCATACGCACGATTGACGTCCGTGATCTCGAGCTCCCCGCGACTCGACCGGCCGAGGCCCGCGATCACCTCGAAGACGTCGGGCGGGTAGCAGTAGAGCCCGACGACGGCGTCGTTCGTGGGCGGCGCCGGGTAGCGAAGGTCGACGACGCCCGCCTTCTCCGCGAGGTCGATGACGCGCCCCGCGTCGTCGTACACGACGACTCCGAAGTTCTCGGGGTCGGGAACGTCCTTGACGAACACCTGCGCACCGCCCCCACTCGCGCCCCAGGCAGCGATCTCGGCAGCGTGCGAATACTCGAAGATGTTGTCGCCGAGCACGACCACGAGAGGCTCACCGCGAGCGAACTCCTCGGCCATGCCGACCACCTCGGCGATCCCACCGGGCCGGGTCTGCACCTTGTAGGTGAGATCGAGCTCGAGCAGCGGAGCCTCCGAGCCGCGCTCGGACAAGCGCCCGTCCCCGAGGAGATCGATCATCTGTCCGGCATGGCCCTTCCCGGTCACCAACAGCACTTCGCGAATGCCGGCGAGTTGCAGGAGCTGCAGGGGGTAGTAGACCATCGGCCAGCTCCCGACCGGGAGCAGGTGCTTGTTCGTGACACGCGTCAGCTCGCCGAGCCGCGTCGCCTCTCCTCCAGCGCAGACCAGTCCCTTCACGGCGACGATGCTAACCGGGATCTCACGCCGCGTGCGACGCGTCGGGCGCGGCGTCCGCGAGAGGGCTCCGTTCCAGCAACTGGAACGACAGCTCGACGGCGGGCCCGATCCCGAAGGCGAAGGCGAGCGTGCCGATGCCGACGGTACCGCCGAGCGCGAAGCCGACAATCGTGACGATGATCTCCAGCGTCGCACGGGTGACGCCGATTCGACGACCTGTCCGCCGAGAGAGGACGAGCATGAGAGAGTCGCGAGGGCCGGCCCCCATCCCCGCACCGATGTAGAACGCGGAGCCGGCACCGATGATCGCGATCCCGGCCGCCATGAGCACGATGCGGACCGGGAGGGGCGACGACGACAGCGAATCGATCGCCGGGTATCGCGAGCAACACGTCGACAGTGAGTCCGATCAGAACCGCGTTGGCGACCGTTCCGGGACCGATTCTCGCCCCGAGCGCCCAGGCAGCGACGAGGACGGCCACGGCGATGACGACGTTCGCGGTGCCGAACGAGATCGACGTCTGCTCGGAGACGCCCTGCGCCAGGACGTCCCACGGGGAAAGCCCGAGGCCCGATTCGAGCAGCAGCACGATACCGAGGGCGAAGAGTGCGAGCCCGAAGAGAAGCGCGGCAGAGCGAACGACGACGGAGCCGCGGACGAGAGGCGGGACGTGCATCAGCCCGGCCGAGCGCGCCCCGGCTGCCACGACCGCTCGTTCACAAGCACGGCCCGGAGCAACGCCGCTGGCCGGCCGGAGACCACGAGTTCGCTACAGCATCTTCCGGCGCCGCGCGGCCGCCTTGCGCCGCCGGACGCCGGGAACGGCACGCACCGCTGCCACCCAGACGTAGACGAAGCCGGAGAGCGCAACGGCGAGGGAGATGAGGAGCGGACGAAGGCGGCTCACGGTGAACCAATCGTAGGCCACGCGGCATCGTCATACTTGAGGTACCCGTAGCACGAGGAAAGGACGGCCGAGATGGCCAAGACGAAGAGCAAAGTGGCGCCGGCGGTCGAGACGCTGAAGCCGTATCTCGATCGCGCGCTGAACGACAAGGACTTCCGCGACGATCTGAAAGAAGCACTCGCCGCGGCCAAGCAGCTGTACGGCCCGTTGGCGAAGGATGCCCGCGATGACGGCGCAGCCAGATCGGCCGCACGGCTCGCGACAGACGCGAAGGTGCAGGAGAACCTCCGCCACGCCCTGGAGGAGTTCGGCAAAGCAGCCGGCACCCTCAAAGGCAAGAAGAAGAAGGGCCACAAGGGTCGCAACGCGATGCTGCTCGCAGGGCTCATCGCCGGCGCTCTCTACAACCCGTGGACCGGGCCCCAGACCCGGGGGTGGCTGATGGACAAGGTCGCCGGCGACGACGACCTCCAGCCGCTCGACGATTTCGACCTGCCGTCGGCCGACGCATTCGAGAACGGCGCGAAGGCGAACGGTGCGACCGAAGCCGTCGCAGACGCGGTGGAGGCGGAAGAGTCGTCGTAGGGGCGAGCGCGCGTGCCCGCACCCTCGGCCGTGGCCGACCGTTAGCGGTCGGTAGCTCCGGTCGGGCTCTTCGGAGCTCGGCCGGAGAGCGTCGCCTCGAGCGCGCCGGGGCTGAGCCCACTCGCGCCCGAGATGTCGGAGGCCTCGAGCAGCATGGCACCGACCGGTGGGGCGATGCCGTTGCGCGCGGATGCCGGCCCATCGGACGGAAGGTAGGCGCGTCCGGCGTCGAACGACACGTCCTGGGCCCGCCGCCAGGCGTTGAGGAACGGGTAGGGAGCGACCGCGCCGTCATATCCCTGCGCGAGCAACGACAGGGGATGGATCTCGAAGTGCAGATGCACCGCCGAGAACTCGGCGTCACCGGTCTTTCCCATGAAACCGAGCACGTCACCGGCCTTGACCTGTCTGCCGTTGATTGCGAGAGGGGAGTACGCCGAGAGGTGGGCGTAGTAGAACTCGTTTCCGAGCCGGTCACGAAGCCAGAGGCGCCAGCCGCCGATGTCGTTCCAGCCCACCGAGAACACCGTGCCGTCCGCGACTGCGAGGAGCGGCGTCCCGAGCGGCGCGAAGATGTCCTCACCGTGGTGCCAGTTGCCGGCGACGTCACCCCGGTAGGCGCCGAACGTGTCACCGAACGACGCCGGCCCGTACACCGGGAAGACGTAGCCGCCGTTGGAAAGCTGTGCGGTCACCTCGGGGGCCGCTCGAACGAGCTCGGGCGGCGCGCCGGGGATCGATGCTCCGGGCTCGCGGGGCGCGCTTTGCGGGACGACCGGACGCGCCGGCGGACGAGTCACGGCGGGCTTCACCGGGACGGGGAGAGCGGTCGGTGCCACGGCCGCAGCAGCCGAGATGCTGGCGATCTCGATCGCGCTGCCCGCCGGTAGGCCTCCGTGGTCCGCGACGAGCTTGACGCGAACTCCCGTGATCGACGCCTTCGCCGACCGCGGCGGCTTCTGCGCCGTTTCGATGGACGAGCTCAGCACCTCGAGGCTCCCCCAATCGGCAAGCGGGACGGCTGCGTTCGCGGACGGGGTGATCAGCTGCCCGAGGGCGACGAGGCCGCTCAACGTCGATTGGGAGACGTTGCCCGAGGCATTCGCCGAGCCGGCGGCAACGCTGGCCCGAATGTCGAACGAGTCGATCGTGATCTCCCCGCCGAACAGCGAGACCGCGAGCCCGTCGGCGCCGGCCTGCGCGCTCGAGGAGACACCGGCCTGCGCTGTGACGCGGGCTCCACCGGAGCCGATCCGCACGATCGAGCCGTCCTCCGGGTAGACGTATCCCGACACGCTCTGCTCGGAGCCCGGCGGGGTCGAGACCGACAGCGAGACCTGATCCGGGAGCCCGGGCTGGACGATGCGGGAGACCACCACGGTCGCAGCAGCCTCCGGCTGTTCGGGCGCCGCCGCCGCGATCGAGACGATGACCGCGACGAGAACGGGGGCGGCGAGGATCGAGAGGCGCTTCACCGCACTTCAGGGTAGCGTCTGTGTGGAGACGGCACGCCACGCGAGATGCCCCGCGACCACGACGAGAAGAACTCCGAACGCCCGCCGCAGGACGTCTTCGGGAAGCGAGGTCGCTATCTGCACGCCGATCTCGACGCCGGCGATCGAGGCGACACCGACGATCAGCGACGCCCGTAGCTGGAGGTTGCCGTACCGAGCCTGCCTGAACGCACCGACCGCTGCCGTCGGCACGACCGCGAGCAGCGACGTCGCGGCCGCCTCGACTTGACCGAGCCCGAGCGCGACGAGCATCGGGACGAAGAGGATGCCTCCACCCACCCCGAACAGGCCGGACATGACACCGGCGGTGAGCCCGAGGGCCAGCGCCAGCACGATCGTCGTCGTGCTCATCCGACGATCAGCCACACGCCGACAGCAGCGAGCAAGACGGAGAACGCCACGGCGAGCCCGCGACTGGAGACGCGCTGTTGGACGAAGGTGCCGATGAGAGCCCCGATCATTGCCGGCACGCCGAGCAGCACCGCGTAGCCGACGTCGACCTTGCCTCGGAGCGCGTAGAGGACGACACCGGCGAGCGCCGTGATCACGATGGCGCCGAGCGACGTGGCCGTCGCCTCTCGTGGCCCGAGGGCGACGACGAGCATCAGGAGGGGGACGATCACGATGCCGCCGCCGACCCCGAAGAGGGCGCTGAAGACGCCTGCGACCAGCCCGATCAGGACGAGCCTCATCGGCCCATCCTAGGCTCCCGGATCGGAGGCCGACGTGCGGGTCAGGCAGGCTCGGTCGCCGGCTCCGCGACCACGGCGGGCACGAAGTCGCGCTGCCGAACCAGCACGAGCGAGACGATGACGCCCAGAAGGGTGATTCCGGCAGCCACCCAGAACGCTGCCCGGAAACCGTCGGTCAGCGCGGCCTGGACGGGCGTTCCGGAATCGACCGCCGACGTCGTCGTCGCAGCCGCGACCGTTGACAGGATTGCGATCCCGACCGCACCGCCGATCTGCTGAGAGGTGTTGATCAAGCCGGACGCGAGTCCGGCTTCGGATTGCTTCGTGCCGGCCAGGGCGGCGATCGTCAGCGAGACGAAGGCGAGGGGCATGCCGAAGCCGATGACGAGGAAGCCCGGAAGCAAGTTCTTCAGATACGAGCCGTCAACCGTGACCTGGGAGAAGAGAACGAGGCCCAGCGTCATCACGGACATGCCGACGACGAGGGTCGGCTTGACTCCCACTCTCGTGACCGCTGCCCCGGCGACATTCGCCCAGATGATCGCCGTCCCGGCGACCGCGAGGTAGCCGATGCCTGTCTCGAGCGGCGAGAAATGGAGAACCTGCTGCATGTACAGCGTCAGCATCAGGAACATCGAGAAGAGCGCGGTACCCATGATGAACATCACGATGTTGGCGGCGGCGAGCGTCTGCAGCCGGAAGATCGAGAACGGCATCAGCGGATGCTTCGTCCGGAACTCCTGGAGGACGAACCCGGCGAGCAGGACCGCCGCCAAGGCGAAGACCCCGACAGTTCGGCCCGACGTCCAGCCCCAGTCCTGACCTTTGCTGATCCCGAGGACGAGGATGCTCAACCCGGAGGTGACGAGGATCGCGCCGAGGACGTCGAAGCTCGACTGGCTCTGTTCCCGACTCTCGGGAAGAAGGAGAGGAGCAAGCGATCAGCGAGATGATCCCGACAGGCACGTTCACGAAGAAGATCCAGGGCCACGACAGCAGGTCGACCAGAACGCCGCCGAGAAGGACGCCGGCGGCGGCCCCCACCCCGCCGACCGCACCCCAGGCGCCGAGTGCGATGTTGCGCTCGCGTCCCTCGCGGAACATCGTCGTCAGAATCGAAAGGGCGGCCGGCGAGATCGTCGCGGCTCCGAGTCCTTGCAACGCGCGGGCGGCGATCAACGACGTCTCACTCCACGCGAGCCCGCAGAGCAGCGAGCCGACGGAGAAGATCACGAGGCCGACCATGAACACGCGACGACGCCCGAGAAGGTCCGCGAGCCGGCCACCGAGGAGCAGGAAACCGCCGAAGACAAGGGAGTACGCGGAGATCACCCACTGAAGATCGCCTTGTGAGAACCCGAGATCGATCTTGATCGACGGTAACGCGACATTGACGATCGCGATGTCGAGTACGACCATGAACTGCACCATGCACAGCAACAGCAATGCGATCCACTTCCGTCTGTCCGACTGGCTCATCGTCTCGGCCCCTTCGTCGTCGCCTCGTGATCGAACAGCACGATACCGGATCTTGCTTGCCTTTTGCAAGTCTGCACTGCATAATTCGAAGTACATCCTTCGAAACGAGGACAATCGCCCAGATGAAGCCCTACAACCAGTACTGCCCCATCGCCCACGCCCTCGATCTCGTCGGAGAGCGATGGTCGTTGCTCGTTGTCCGCGAGCTCCAGCAGGGGCCGCTCCGGTACAGCGACCTGCAGGATCGGCTCCCGGGCTGCAGCACGAACGTGCTCGCAGATCGACTGCGCGGCCTGGAGGCGGGCGGAATCCTCGGCAAGCGACGGCTAGCGCCACCTGCCGCATCGACTGTGTACGAGCTCACCGAGCGGGGTGAGACTCTCAGGCCCGTGCTCGCCGCGCTCGCACGCTGGGGAGCCCAGACGCTCGGCCCACCTGACGCGAGCACCCGGCTCGATGAAGGCTGGCTCGTTCGGGCCCTCTCGACGGCCGCCGCGCCCGCGGTCCCGGATGCCAGGATCGCGTTCCGCTGCGGCGCCGCGACCGCCTCCCTCATGGACGGAGGCGTCGAGGCCGGTGTGGCACCTGCCGCCGATGCAACCGTCACGTGCGATCCGGCGGGGTTCTACCACCTGCTCGTCGACGGCGAGCTGGGCGGCGTCTCGATCACCGGCGACGAGAGTGCCGTTCGCCGACTCGCAGACGCACTGTCCCTTACGTAGCCGCGCGCCGCAGGGCGTCCCAGGCAGCCACCACATCGGCCTCGGTCGTCCGGACGTTGCCGACTGCCAGGCGCAACACGAAACGGCCGTCGAGCTTCGTGTGGGAGAGGAAGATCTCGCCGCTGTCGTTGACGCGGCGCATGATCTCCTCGTTCTCCTCGTCGCTTCCCACCTTCCTGAAGCACACGAGCGAGAACGGCCTGGGCGCGCACAGCTCCCACCCTGGCTCGCCGTCGACCCACTCCTCGAAGAGGGCGGCCAAGCGGATGTGCTCGCGCAGAGTCTCCTGCAGGCCCTCACGACCGAAGCAGCGCAGCGTCGCCCAGAGCTTCAACGATCGGAATCGGCGGCCGAGAGGCGAGGCGTACTCGCTGAGACTGATGACGTCCTCGTCGACGCGCAGATACTCCGGCACGAGACTGAAGGCCCGCCGGAGGTCATCCGGGCGCCGACAGAAGAACACCGAGCAGTCCATCGGCGTGAAGAGCCATTTGTGAGGATTCATCCCGATCGAGTCTGCGCGCTCCCAGCCGGCGAAGTGGTGGCGCAACTCCGGGCAGACCGCGGCCGAGCCGGCAAACGCCGCATCGACATGGAGCCATGCGCCCGTTGCCGCAGATCGATCTGCGATCGCCGCGATGGGGTCGATTGCCGTGGACGACGTCGTCCCGACGGTCGCCACCACGGCGCAAGCCCCATCGAGGTCGAGCAGGTCCGGCCGGATCCCGTAGGTGGCGTCGGTCGCGGTCGGCCGAAGCTCGAGCTCGAGCAGCCGTGCAGCCTTCACGGTCGACGAGTGCGTGTGCTCGGAACACACGACGATATTCCGATCGGGTGCGGCGGCTCGAGCGGCGGTCAACGCGGTGATCAACCCGGATGACGCGGAGTCCTCGATGTGACCGTGGAGCCGCTCCGGCAGGCCGACGAGCTGCCGCAGCCAGTCGAGTGTCACCTCCTCGAGCTCCTGCAACGCCGGCGAGGCGCGCCAGAGGATGCCGACCTGGTTGAGCGCGGCGATCAGGAGCTCGGCGAGGATCCCGGGCTCCGCGGCCGACGACGGGAAGTAGGCGAAATACCGAGGGCTCTGCCAGTGGGTGATCCCCGGCATGAGCACCTCGTCGAGGTCACGCAGAACGGAGGCGAACGGTTCCGCGGTGTCGGGCGCAGTCTCGGGGAGCGCCGCCCGGATCGCCCCCGGTTCGACGCTCGAGAGGACCGGGTACTCGCCGACCTTCTCCAGGTACCGCGCAACCCACTCGAGCGCGGCAGCGCCGTCGTCGCGAAAGCTGCTCAAGCTGCCCGCTCCGGCACCGGCAAAGCCGGCACCTCCGCTCACTGTGAGCCTCCGTCGAGCCTACGGCTCAGGATCCGCTCGGCACCGGCGAAGCCGGCACCTCCGCTCACTGTGAGCCTCCGTCGAGCCTACGGCTCATGTCCGCTCCATGATCTCTGCCCACGGCCGGGTGTTCAGCACCTGCTCCTTGGTCAGCCACGCGCGCCGGGCCTGGCCGATCCCGAGCTCGGCGTAGGAGAGCGCCGCCACCGAGTGCGCGTCGGTGTTGACGGGGATCGAAACCCCCGCCGCACCCGCGAGCCGGGCGTGCACGTCGCGCATGTCGAGTCGGTCCGGCTGGCTGTTGATCTCGATCGCCGTCCCCGTCGCGACCGCTCGGTCGACGATCGCCTCGAGATCGACCTCGGCGCCGGGGCGGCGCGACAGTCGACGTCCCGTGAGGTGGCCGATGCAGTCGACGTGAGGATTCTCGATCGCAGCGAGCACCCGCTCCGTCGGGCTCCTGTCGAGCGAGGTGTGAAGGGAAGCAACGACCCAGTCGAGCTCGGCGAGGACATCCTCGGCTACGTCCACCTCACCCTTCGCGGTGATGTTTGCTTCGATTCCACGGAGCACCCGAAACGTCCCGAGCCGCCCGTTTACCTGGTCGATCTCCTGCCACTGGCCCTCGATCCGGCCCTCACGGAGGTAGTGCGAGTGGTCCGTCAGGCAGAGGAACTCGTAGCCACGGGCTTGAGCGCCACGCGCCATCTCCTCGATCGTCGCTTTGCCGTCCGCCGACCAGGTGGAATGGCAGTGCATCTCACCCACGAGGTCGTTCGCCTCGACGAGCTGCGGCAGCTCACCGGCGCGGGCAGCCTCGAGCTCTCCGGCGTCCTCGCGTAACTCCGGCGGGATGAAGCTGTAGCCGAGGAACGCGTACAGCGATTCCTCGTCACCGAAGGACCGAACCTCGCCCGTCTCCACGACGGTCACCCCGTACTCCGAGATCGAGAGGCCGTCCCGCTGCGCGCGCTCACGCAGTGCGACGTTGTGGTCCTTGGAGCCGGTGAAGTGCTGGAGCAGGTCCCCGAAGCTTTCGGGAGGGACGACCCGGAGGTCGAGGCGCAGGCCCTGATTCGTGATCACGGTCGCCTTCGTGTCTCCGTGCGCGACGATCTCGAGAACCCACGGAAGCCCGACGAAATACGCCGTCAGGGACGGCGCGTCGGTGGCGGTGGCGATCACGTCGAGGTCGCGGAACGTCTCACGCCGCCGGCGCGCGCTCCCGGCCTCCGACACCTCGACCGCAGCGGGATGGGCCCGGAGCGTCTCGACGACTTCGCGAACGACGGGCAGCCCCTTGGCCGAGGAGCCCTCGCCGCGGCTCGTCGGCACCCTGCCCTTCCGCGAGCGCCTTCAGGATCTTGCTCTCCGTCGTCGCCCCGAGGCCGGCGAGCGTGCGAAGCTGCTCTGCCTCGGCGGCGGCCTTCAGCTCCGCGAGGGTGGTGACGCCGAGCTCGTTCCAGATCCGCGCCGCAGTCTTCGGCCCGAGACCGGGAAGCCGCATGAAGGACGCGACCTCGCCGGGAACCTGAGCCCTGCGCTTGGCCAGCGCTTCCATGTCGCCCGTGTCGACGACCTCGACGATCTTCGCCTCGATGGTCTTGCCGATATCGGGGAGCTCCTTGGCCTTGCCGGCAAGGGCGAGCTCCGCCACCGACGAGGCAGTGTCGCGGATCCGTGTGGCGGCGCGTCGGTAGGCCGCAACACGAAACGACTGTTCCCCGAGGATCTCGGAGAGATCTGCCAGGAGGTCGAGCCTGTCTGCCAGGTCGCCGTTACGGGGGAGCGCCGAGGCCACCGAACGATCATAGGCACGGCCGGGACGCATCGGCCCGACTCACGTGCGTCGTAAGATCGCACGATGCGCGCGGTCGTCTGCCTCCCGACCTACAACGAGCGAGAGAACCTCGAGCCGATGGTGCGAGCGCTCGGCGAGCAGCTCGACACGACACGCGACCGGGTGCTCGTGATCGACGACAACTCCCCCGACGGCACGGGCGCCGTGGCCGACGAGCTCGCGGCCGAGCTCGACTGGGTCGACGTCCTACACCGCCCGGGCAAGGCCGGCCTCGGGCCGGCGTACATCGCGGGGTTCAGGCGGGCCTTGGCCGAGGGTGCAGAGCTCGTGCTGGAAATCGACTGCGACTTCTCCCATGATCCCCGGGATGTCCCTCGGCTGATCGCGGAGTGTGAGAACGGCGCCGATCTCGCGCTTGGCTCACGGTGGGTCACGGGTGGAGGCACCGTGAACTGGGGCACCGGCCGCACGATTATCTCGCGCGGCGGAAGCCTGTACGCACGCACGATGCTCGGTGTCGGCATCCGCGATCTCACGGGTGGGTTCAAGTGCTTCCGGCGCGTCGTCCTCGAAGGGATCGACCTCGCCGCGATCGCGGCGAAAGGGTACGGCTTCCAGATCGAGACGACCTACAGAGCGCTCCGCGCCGGATTCACGGTGGTCGAGATCCCGATCACCTTCGTCGACCGGCGGGTCGGTGAGTCGAAGATGGACGGCTCGATCGTCGTCGAGGCAATGCTGCAGGTGCCGGTGATGCGCTATCGCGCGCTGCGCGGACGCCTGTGACGTCGAGTTCGTAGCAGGTCGAGAATCAGCCGCCAGGGGTCGTGGGGACGAGCGCGCGCTCGGACGCGGCGGGGGCCGAGGGCTCCGTCTCAGCCCGCCTGAACCGGAACATGCCTCCGCCGATGCGCGGATCCAACACGCCGAGGGCGAGGTCGGCGATCAGGTTGCAGATCACGATCACGACCGAGACGACGACGACGATCCCAAGGACGACCGGCAGATCGCGGCCCTGGAGCGAGGTGATCGTGAGCATCCCGATGCCGGGGATCCGGAACGCGCGCTCGACGAAGAGCGAGCCCGCGAATGCGAGGCCCACGTCCATGCCGATCATGGCGATGATCGGCAGCGCGGCGTTGCGGAACGAGTGGTGGCGCATGGTGGCCCACTCGGACAAGCCCTTCGCCCTGGCTGTCCGCACGTAGTCCTCGTTCTTCTACGCTCACGGGATGAGTGGTCCTCGCCGAAGCCACGGACGCAACGTTTGCGGACGACGTCCTGAACAGTGACGTGCCGGTGATCGTCGACTTCTGGGCGCCGTGGTGCCGGCCGTGCAAGGCGATCGAGCCGTCGCTCGTGGAGATCGCCGCCGCCCGCGAGGGAAGGGTGCGGCTCGTCAAGCTCGACATCGACACGAACCTCGGCACGCCGTCCAGGTACGGCGTTCTCTCGATTCCCACCGTCATTCTCTTCGCCGGCGGCGAGGCACGCGAGACGGTCGTCGGCGCCAGGACCAAGGGATTCTACGAGAGGGCCTTCGCGCCGCACCTGGGAGAGTGACGGCGTGACGGTCGGCGCGCGGGCCGGGTGGGCCGACGTCCTCGCCGGCGAGGAGCTGGTGTGGCTGTCCACCGACCCGGCACGAGCGGGGCGCTTGGAGCCGTTGCCCGCCGATCTCCACCCACTCGTCGAATCGACGCTGCGCCGTCACGAGATCGACGGTCTCTTCTCCCACCAGGCCGAGGCCTGGGAGGCGGCGGCCCGGGGTGAGAACGTGATCGTCACGACGGGGACGGCGTCTGGGAAGTCGCTCGCTTTCACGCTCCCCGTCCTCGATGCGATCGCACGGGAACCCGCCAGCCGAGCGATCGTCATCTATCCGACGAAGGCGCTCGCACAGGATCAGGCGCGCTGGCTCGCCTCGCTCGGGCTGAAAGGGCTCCGCCCCGCCATCTACGACGGCGATACGGAGATCGAGCGTCGCGGGCAGATCCGGTCCTGGGCCAACGTCATCCTGACCAACCCGGACATGCTGCACATCGGCATCCTCCCGAACCACGACCGCTGGGGAGACGTGCTGCACAACCTCCGGTACGTGATCGTCGACGAGGCGCACGTCTACCGCGGCGTCTTCGGCTCGCACGTCGGCAACGTCCTGCGGCGGCTCCGGCGCCTGGCCGGGGTCTACGGGGCCGAGCCGCAGTTCCTGCTCGCGTCGGCGACGATTGCGAACGCGGGCGAGCACGCGCGAGCGCTCACGGGCGCGCCGGTGACCGTCGTCGACGTCGATACCTCGCCTCGGCCGGAGCGCGACATCGCGCTCTGGAACCCTGCTCTGCTCGACCCCGAGCTCGGGCTGCGGGCCAGCTCCCTCGGTGAGGCGTCGCTGCTGATGGCCGACCTCGTGAGCCGCGGGCTACGCACGATCTGCTTCGCGAAGAGCCGCAAGGCCGCCGAACTGATCCACCGCTTCACGTCGGAGCGCGTCGACAGTGCCACTGCCGGCCGGCTGGCGCCGTACCGCGCCGGGTACACGCCGGCGCAGCGACGGGACCTGGAACGACGGCTCGTGGACGGAGAGCTGCTCGGAGTGTCGGCGACGGACGCACTCGAGCTCGGGATCGACATCGGACAACTCGATTGCGCGATCTCCGTCGGCTTCCCCGGCACGGTCGCGTCGCTGCGCCAACAGTGGGGCCGGGCGGGGCGGCGTGGGCGCGGCCTTGCCGTCCTCGTCGCGAGCGAGGACGCGCTCGACCAGTTCTTCATGCGCGAGCCGGACGCGCTCCTGTCGCGCAGCGTCGAGGCCACACGACTCGACCATGCAAACCCGCGGATCCTCGATCCTCACGTGTATTCCGCCGCGTACGAAGGCCCTCTCTCCGACACGGACGCGGCCACGCTCGGCCCGGAGGCTCTCGAGCGGGCTGCGGTGCTTCCCGAGCTCGAGCGGACACCGGCCGGCTTCGTCTGGAAGGGTCGTGACTCTCCGGCCGCACGCGTCTCGCTGCGCTCGGGCGACCGGGAGTCGTTCACGATCGTCGACGGCACGACCGGAACCATCATCGGGCTCGTAGAGCGCTCCCGCGCGTTCGGGTCGGTCCACGAGGGCGCGGTCTACCTGCATCTCGGCGAGCAATACCTCGTCCAGGAGCTCGACATCCCGCGACGCACGGCGGTGGTCGAGCCCGCCCGGGTGGACTGGTACACCCAGGTCAAGAAGGACACCCAGACCGCGATCGAGCAGACCGAGAAGGCTCGGTCCGTCGCCGGCGTCGAGCTCGAGTTCGGCCGGGTCTCCGTGACCGAGCAGGTGATTGCGTACCAGCGGAAGGCGATCCGGGACGGGTCGACACTCGACGTCGTACCCCTGATCCTGCCCGAGGTCACGTTCGAGACCGAGGCGGTCTGGTTCGCGCCCGGGGAGTGGTTGCTCGAGGGTCTCGAAACGATGCCGGCCCTCCTCGGCGCCCTCCACGCCGCCGAGCACGCGCTCATCTCGCTGCTGCCGCTCTGGGCGATGTGCGACCGCTGGGACATCGGTGGGCTTTCGACCAACCTCCATTTCCAGACGGGGCTGCCGACGGTCTTCGTGTACGACGGTCACGCAGGCGGGGTCGGCATCACCGAGCGGGGCTTCGAGAGCTTCGCCGGGTGGGTTGCCGACACCGCGCGGCTGGTGCGCGGCTGCCCGTGTACGGCCGGCTGTCCCTCCTGTGTCCAGAGCCCGAAGTGCGGCAACCTGAACGAGATGCTCGACAAGGAGGCCGCCGCAACGCTGCTCGGGCGCATGAGCAACGCCTAGAACTTGCGCCCGGACCGACGCGCGGATCCGCCCGCCGCCAGACCTCTTCCGCCTGTCGACGAGTCGTGCTCCCTTCATCCAGCCGCTGCCAGTGCACCCTCCGGCGGGCATGCCGCGTTGACGTAACCCGATCGGAAAGGACGCGCCTCGCCGGTCTTCTCGTCGAAGGCGTGGCGCACGACGCAACCGGTGTCGTTGGCGAGCAGATGGATCGACACCGATGTCTCCGGCGACGTCGTCCGCACGCAATGGATGTCGTCTGCCGGCGGGATCAGGACGTAGTGATCACCGGGACTCAGCGGCCGCTGGCGGGTGAGCTCGATCGTACCGTCACCAGGGCGGTAGAACTCCTCGTCCTGCGAGCCGCGGTAGAGCCCGATCACCCCCCAGGCGAGATGGTCGTGGATCGGCGTCTTGGAGCCCGGAGGGACGACGAGGCTGAAGAGGCAAAGCGAGCGGTCGCCGCTGCGATAGAGCAGCCACTGCCCGATGCCTCCACCCATGCCGCTCTCCGGCGCATCCTCCTGGTACTCGGCCG
This sequence comes from uncultured Thermoleophilia bacterium, assembly GCA_963776305.1. Taxonomy (GTDB): domain Bacteria; phylum Actinomycetota; class Thermoleophilia; order Gaiellales; family Gaiellaceae; genus Gaiella. Next base: position 32,049 of record CAVZMA010000005.1, read on the forward strand.
GGAGCCAGTCCCGCCGCGCGAGGAGCTCGACGAACAAGGGCTCGATCGCCGCGCACGCCTCTCTCGGTGACGATGCCGCGCCGATCCTCCCCCGCACCGCTGCAATGAACGTGCGGACGACAGTCGTGTCGAGAACGAACTCGTCCTCGACCGTGACGATGACCGGCCTCGCCGAGATGGTCGTGCAGGTCACACATAGCTCCTCCTGGATGACGTCGTGGGCTCCTCCCGGCCGCCGATGCCGGCCTCAGCGAACGAGGTGTGAGCTGAGCGAGATGATGCTGTCGATTATGCGCTTCGCCATTCGTCGTCCAGGTGCAATCGTTCGACAACGACGGAAGGAGCGGCATGGAGTTCATGGCATTGGTCTACGGCAACCCGGACGCCTGGGAGCGTCTCTCCGAGACCGACCGCGCGGCAGCATACGAGGGGTACATGGCGGTCTCACGCGACGCAGCCGCCGCAGGGAAGCTCGTCGACGGGGCCGAGCTGGAGTCGACGGCGGCGGCAACGAGCGTCCGCGTCCGGGGTGGCGAGGCGCTGGTCACCGACGGACCATACGCCGAGGTGAAGGAATCTCTGGGAGGCTATTACCTGTTCTCGTGCGACTCGCTGGACGAGGCGATCGACTGGGCCGCGAAGATCCCGGCCGCCTGGACCGGCGGTGCGATCGAGGTTCGGCCGGTGCACGTCGACGAGGAGGCGGCAGCATGAAGTACGCGATGCTCGTCTACAGCGATCAGTCGAGCTGGGAGGCGCTCTCCGACGAAGAGGCCGCGAGGCAGCGCGCCGAGTCGATGCCGCGGTGGATCACGCTCTTCGACGAGCTGGGGAAGGCGGATCCGACGGCGGTCGGCCGCGAGCTCGTGGCCGGATCGGAGGCCAAGGTGGTGCGGGTCGTCGACGGCGAGACGATCGTCACGGACGGGCCGTTCGCCGATACGAAAGAAGTGCTCGGCGGCGTCTTCCTCGCGGAGCTCCCCGACCTCGACGAAGCGATCCGGCTCGCCGCCCTCGTCCCCGCCGCGGAGTACGGCACGCTCGAGATCCGACCGCTCGTCGTCCGGTGAGCGAGCGGCTCGCCGCGGTTTACGCAGAGGAGTGGCCGCGGTGTGTCGCGACGCTGACCCGCGTCCTCGGCGATCTGGAACGTGCCGAGGACGCGGTACAGGACGCCTTCGCGAGAGCGCTCGAGCGGTGGCCACGCCACGGCTTTCCCGACAACCCGGGTGCGTGGATCGTGACGACCGCCCGCAACAGCGCAATCGACCGGATCCGGCGTGACCGCGTCCTCCAGGACAAGACCGAACTGCTGGCGCGCCTCGAGTCGATGCCCGAGGCCGACGAGGTGAGCAGTCTCCCTGACGATCGCCTCGCGCTGCTCTTCACCTGCTGCCACCCGGCGCTGGCGACAGACGTCCAGATCGCGCTCACCCTCCGAGAGGTCGGCGGCCTCACCACACCCGCGATCGCTGCCGCGTTCCTCGTGCCCGAGCCGACGATGGCCCAACGGCTCGTGCGTGCCAAGCGGAAGATCCGCACCGCGGGAATCCCGTTTCGCGTGCCGGCCGACGCGATGCTGCCCGATCGCGTCGAGGCGGCTCTACGGGTGATCTACCTCATCTTCAACGAGGGCTATGCCGCGAGTAGCGGGCCGACGCTCGTTCGCCACGATCTCTGCGCAGAGGCGATCCGCCTCGGAAAGCTCGTCTGCGTCCTCATGCCCGACGAACCGGAGGCATTTGGGCTGCTCGCCTTGATGCTGCTACAGGACTCGCGCCGCGCCGCCCGCCTCTCCGAGGCCGGGGAGCTCGTCCTTCTCGACGACCAGGACAGGAGCCTGTGGGACGCCGACTCGATCGCCGACGGCCTCCGCATGCTCGGGCGCGCGGAGGCACAGGCCCGCCCCGGGCCCTACCAGCTCCAGGCGGCAATCGCGGCCGGGCATGCGCAGGGGTCCGATCCGGCGACGATCGCCGGGGCCTACGAGATGCTGCTCCGCCATGACCCCGGTCCCGTGGCACGTCTCAACCACGCGGTCGCGGTCGCCCTCGCGGGTGACATCGATCGTGGTCTCTGTCTCATCGACGAGATCGACGGGCTCGACGGGTACCGGCACTACCACTCGGCACGGGCCGACCTCCTCCGCAGGAACGACAGGCCGGCCGAGGCCGTGGCTGCGTACCGACGCGCTATCGCGCTCACCGATGCCGGCCCCGAGCGCGTGTTCCTCGAACGACGCGCGAGCGAGGTAGGCGCCGAAGCGCAAGAATGACGGCGTGCGTGTCTCCGCAAAGGTCGACTACGCGATCCGGGCGATCATCGAGCTCGCGGTCGTAGCACCTGAGCAGATCAAGGGCGAGAAGCTCGCCCTTGCGCAGGCGATCCCGCAAAAGTTTCTCGAGAACATCCTCGTCGACCTCCGCAACGCGGGGCTCGTCGCCAGCCAGCGGGGAGCGGAGGGCGGCTATCGACTCGCCCGGGAGCCCACTGAGATCACCGTGGCAGACGTGATCCGCGCAGTCGAAGGGCCGATCGCAAGCGTCCGTGGCGAGAGCCCGGACGCGATCTCGTACCACGGAAATGCGGCGCCGCTACGTGAGGTGTGGATCGAGCTCCGCGCGGCGATGCGCGGCGTGCTCGAGCAGACGACGCTCGCCGATCTCGTCGAGCGCGGCCGCGTGCCGGGTGCCTCCGCCGCGGAATGACCCGCTACGCGAAGGTCGTGTGCCTGAGGGGTCTGACGTAGACGATCTGCCCGGGAGCGAACTCGTTCAGCTCGGCGTGATCTCGGGTCGTCTGCACCGAGAGTCGCTCGCCGTCCGTGTCGACGAGCTCGAGCCGGACGTTGAAGCCGAGGTGGACGATGCGGTCGATCATCACCTCGCTCGTAGCGCCATTCGGCTCCAGCGTCACCTCGAGGTCATGCGGCCGCACGAACGTGTCTCCGAACTGGTGCGCATGACCGACGAACGTCATCACGAACTCGTTGGCCGGCTCCTCGTACACGTCCCGCGGGGCACCGACCTGCTCGACATGCCCCTGGCTCATCACGACGACCTGGTCGGCGACCTCCATCGCCTCCTCCTGATCGTGTGTGACGATCACCGTCGTCGTGTGCGTCTCGTCGTGGAGCCGCCGGAGCCAGTCTCGCAACTCCGCGCGGACGCGCGCGTCCAGGGCACCGAACGGCTCGTCGAGGAGGAGCACGGCCGGATCGATCGCGAGCGCGCGGGCCAGGCCCATACGCTGCCGCTGCCCGCCTGACAGCTGCGAGGGGTACCGCTTCGCGAGCCCCTCGAGCTGGACGAGCTTCAGCAGCTGATTCACCCGCTCGCGCGATCTCAGCCTTCGGACGCTTGCGGATCTTCAGGCCGAACGCGATGTTGTCGTAGACGGTCATGTGCTTGAAGGCGGCATAGTGCTGGAAGACGAAGCCGACACCGCGTTCCTGCGGCGGTCGGCCGGTGACGTCCTTCCCGTCGATGAAGACCGAGCCCAGGTCGGCGGTCTCGAGTCCCGCCACGATCCGCAGCAGCGTGGACTTGCCGCTGCCGCTCGGCCCGAGCAGCGCAGTCAGCGAGCCCGGCGCGACGTCCACCGATACGTCGTCGAGGGCGACGAAGTCGTCGAATCGCTTCGAGATGCGCCGCGCGGAGATCGACATCAGTACCTGGACTCCTTCGGTTGGAGGAAGATCATGGCAAGAAGGATGATCACTGCTGTCGCCGCGAGCACGAACGAGATCCGTAGGCGGGAGCGTAGTTCCCGTAGGCGAACTGGTAGGCGTCTTCGACCCGGAGGGTCGCCGTCTGGGTCTGTCCGGCGAAGTTCCCGGAGACGACCGCGACCGCGCCGAACTCGCCGATCCCCCGGGCGGCAGTGAGCACGATGCCGTAGATCAGAGCCCACCGCACCGACGGCAGTGTGACCCGCCAGAAGGTCTGCCAGCCCGACGCCCCGAGCGTCTGGGCCGCCTGCTCCTGCTCGGTGCCGATCTCACGCAACGTCGGAACCACCTCACGCACGACGAACGGCAGCGTCACGAAGATCGTGGCAAGCACGATCGACGGTGTCGCGAAGAGGATCTCGTACCCGTTCCGCTGGAACCACCCGAACCAACCGTTGATCCCGTACAGCGTGATGAGCGCGAACCCGACGATCACCGGCGAGAGCGACAGGGGCAAGTCGACGAACGCGTTGAGAAAGCCCCGGCCGGGGATGTTGCCGCGCACGATCAGAAGTGCGCAAACGATCCCGAAGACGGTGTTCACCACGACCGCGATCGCCGTGACCATGAGCGTGAGCTTGAAGGCCGCCAGCGTGTCCGGGTCGGAGATCGCAGTCCAGGCGCCGCCGGCGTCCTGGGCTGTCCGCCACACCATCATCACCAGCGGCCCGACGAGAATCAACGCCGAGGTAGCCGAGCGCGGCGAAACGGAGCGAGAGCCTACCCATGATCGTGCCTCGTCACGTACCAGCGAAGACCCCCGATGCCGAGCAGCACGGTGAACGAGATGAGGAGCAGCACCACCGCGACGGCGGCGGATCCTTCGGGATCCTGCGAGAGCCGGTGAAAGAGGTAGATCGAGGCGACCTCGGTCTTGAACGGCAGATTGCCCGCGATGAGGACGATCGCTCCGATCTCGCCGATTGCACGCGCGAACGCCATCGCGACGCCCGAGAGGATCCCCGGGAGGATGCTCGGCAGGACGACGCGCCGAAAGGTGGTGAACTCGCTCGCACCGAGAGACCGCGCCGCGTCCTCGAGCTCCTCGTCGAGCTCGATCAGCACGGGTTGCACCGACCGGACGACGAACGGGAGCGTGACGAACAGCAGCGCGATGTAGATCGCCCCGCGCGTGAAGGTGACGTTGGCGTCGAAGTGGTGGCCGCCGATCGTGAAGTCGATCGGTGTCTGCGGGCCGTACAGCGCCATCAGCACGAGCCCGGCGACGATCGTCGGTAGGGCGAACGGCAGGTCGATGATCGCGTTGATGACGGACTTGCCGGCGAAGGAGTCCCGCACGAGGACCCACGCGATGATCGTCCCGAACACGGCGGTGGTGAGCACCGCCAGGGTCGAGATGGCCAACGAGAGCTTGATGGCGGACACGGCCTCGGGAGACGAGACGACCTGCCAGAACCCGGACCAGCCGAGGTCGGCCGCCTCGAAGACGACAGCCGCGATCGGCAGCACGACGATGATCAACAGGAACGTCGTGACGAAGCCCACCTGCAGGGAGAGAGCCGACGAGGCTCTCCCCCTGCGATGGGCGGCAGGCGCCGGTATCCCGGGCGCCTCGCTGATGGTGCTCGCCGACATGCTGCTAGCTCGTCGGCACTCCGAGCGACTGCTCGATGCTCTGCATGATGCTGGTATTCGGGTCGAACCACTTCTTGTCGACCGCGCGCCAGCCGCCGAGCAGCGGGCTCGTGATCTTCGTCTGGCCGGGCCGCACCGGGTACTTGTTACCGGCCTCGGCGAGCGCCTTCTTGTCGACAGGGCGATAGCCGTTGTCGGCGAGGATCTTCTGCGCCGGGTACGTCTTCAGGTAGCGCGAGAAGGCGTTCCACTCGGTCTTGTGCTGGCTGTTCTGGAGACCGGCGATGTAGATGTCGATCAGCATCGTCTGACGCGGGATGACGAAGGGGATCTTCCCGTTGATCGCCTCGCTCTCGAAGGTGAGGAGGACGTCGCCCTTGCCCGAGAGGAACGTGTTCGTCGCGTTCGATCCAGACGAGTCCTGTGAGACGACGTTGCTCTTGTAGAAGGTCTGCAGGTACGCGATCGCCTGCTTGTCGGTCTTCCCGAGCCGTCGCTGCGCCACGTACGCGGCCAGGATGTTCCACTTGGCGATGCCGCCCGTGAACGGGTTGACCGTGACGACTCCGACCCCGGACTTCAGCAGGTCGTTCCACCCCTTGACCTTCTTCGGGTTGCCGTTGCGGAGCCCGAACACGACGACGGAGTTCCAGACGACGCCGTTGTAGCTCTGCTTGTCCCAGTTCTTGTTGATCAGGCCCTTGTCGACCAGGTTGTTGATGTCGTTGCCGGTGTTGAGGATCACGCCGTCGGCGGGCAGGCCGTTGGCGACCGCCTGACCCTGTGCCGAGGACGGGCCGTACGAGGCCCTGATGTTGATGCCTGACCCCTGCGGCGTCTTCTTGAACTCTGCAATGAGCTTGTCGAGCACCGGCCGTGGTGTCGAGTACGCGACCAGGTTCAACGTCACGTCTTGCTTGGCCCCGGACGCCGAGGCCGCGAGCACCGCCGCGACGGCGGTCAGCGCGAGCAACAGCGGAAGTACACGTCTACGCATAGAGAGAACCCTCCTCTAGAGCTTCCCGACAGGATTACCAGACTATTTGAGTTGCATATATAACAGATAAGCAATACCAGAGGTGACAGGTACGCACTTGCGCCACGCCGCTCCGGCCGCGAGCATCCTTGGATGGCATCTCCCAGGGAGCTCGACGGCGCGCGGCGGAACGCTCGATTCTCGGGGGCGGCTTCGCCGGCGCATACGTCGCTCGGCTGCTCGGCGGGCACGGCTCGACGATCCTCTCGCCCCAGAACTCGATGCTCTACACCCCCCTGCTCCCCGAGGCGGCCGCTGGCACCCTCGAGCCGCGCCACGTCGTGGTGCCGCTGCGGCAGATGTGCCCACACGCAGAGCTCCTGCTCGGTCGCGCGACCGCGGTCGACCTGGCACGCCGGACAGTCGCCGCAGAGACGATCGCCGGTCCCGCTGTCGTGACGTACGAGCGCCTGGTGGTGGCACTCGGGGCCGTCCCGCGGATCTTCCCCGTGCCGGGGCTCGTCGAGCACGGGCGCGGCTTCAAGGATCTCGCGGACGCGATCGCACTCCGCAACCACGTGCTCCAGCGGCTCGAGGCTGCGGCTGCCGGCGGCCCTGCGTCCGAGCTGGGCTTCGTCTTCGTCGGCGCGGGCTATGCGGGAGTCGAGGCACTCGCGGAGTTGCACGATCTCGCACAGGCCGCCCTGCCGCTCTATCCGTCACTCCGTGACGCTCCCCAACGCTGGGTGCTCGTCGACGCTGCCCCGACGATCCTCGCCGACATCCCGCGTCGCCTCGGGACCTACGCCGCCCGACGCCTGGAGCGGCGCGGGATCGAGATTCACGTCGATCGAGACGCTGCTCTCGTACGACGGGGAGGCCGCCGTCCTGTCGGACGGCTCGACCGTGCCGGCCCACACACTCGTGTGGACGGCCGGCGTCAAGCCGTCGCCCCTCCTCGAGGAGTTCGGGCTTCCCCTGGACGAGCGTGGCCGGGTTCGCGTCGATGCCACACTCCGGGTCGAGGGGTGCGACGGCGTCTGGTCGCTCGGCGACTGCGCCGCTGTGCCGAATGCGAGCACCCCGGGGCGGGTCGATCCGCCGACCTGCCAGCACGCGCTCCGACAGGCGAAATGCCTGGTGAAGAACCTCGCCGGCGCGAACGAGCCGTACAGCTATCGCATGCTCGGGCAGGTGGCGACGCTCGGCCGGTACAAGGGAATCGCCGACGTGATGGGCTTCCACGTCTTCGGCTTCGCCGGATGGTTCGTGGCGCGGACGTATCACCTCTACGCGCTGCCACTCCTGTCGCGCAAGCTCCGCGTCGTCGCCGACTGGACCACATCGCTGTTCTTCCGACGCGATGTCGCCGAGCTCTCGAGCCTCGGCCACCCGAGTGGCCTCGACCAATGAGCGACCTCTCGCCGCTGTACCACCTGCGACTGCGAACGCCGCGGCTGCGGCTCCGGCTCGGGAGCGCCGAGGAGACCCGGGCGCTCGGAGCCCTGGCCGAACGTGGGATTCATCCTGTCGACGAGATGCCTTTCGCCGTGGCCTGGACGGACGCGGCCGGGCAGCCGGGATTCCTGGACGACTTCTGCGCGTTCCACCACGAGCAGCTGGCTGCCTGGACGAGCGACGACTGGAACCTCGTCCTGCTCGTCTGGGAGGGCGGCGATCTCGTGGGCTCGCAGTCGCTGTCCGCCAAGGGCTTTGCGCAGAAGCGCGAGGTCTCCTCGGGATCGTGGCTCGGGGCAGCCTTCCAGGGTCGCGGCCTCGGGACCGAGATGCGCACCGCTGTCCTCGAGCTCGCCTTCCGCGGACTGGGAGCGGAGGCGGCGCTCAGTGGCTGGCTGGAGGGGAACGGCGCGTCGGCTCGTGTCTCCGAGAAGCTCGGCTACCGCTCCGTCGGAGTGAGCGAGCTCAGCCCCCGGGGTCGCCCCGTGGCGCACCACGACGTTCGGCTCGAACGTGACGGCTGGAGCCCTTCCGTACCTGTCGAGATCGTCGGTCTCGAGCCGGCGCGCGAGCTTTTCGGCTGCGGTCAGCCCAGCGAGCGAAGAGCCGCCCCGAGCGACTGACGCAGCGTGAGCACGGGCGCGAACAGGTCGCCGTGCTTTGCGACGCGCTCGCGGACGGCATCGAAGGTGAACGCGGCGGGATCGAGCCCGGGACGCACCTCGTCCCACGCGAGCGGCGCCGAAACGGGCGCACCTGCCCGCGGGCGCACGGAGTAGACACAGGCCGTCGTCTTGCCCGCGCCGTTCTGGTTCGCGTCGACGAGGACGCCCCGCCGCTTCCGCTTCGCCCACTCCGTCGTGACGAGCGCCGGGTGCGCTCGCGCGAGCGCACCCGCGATGATCGAAGCGAACGTCCGCGTCTCGTCGAAGCCGTGCCGGCGCGCGATCGGCACGAGCACGTGAATGCCCCGCGAGCCGCTCGTCTTCGGAAAGCTCTCGAGCTCGACGAGATCGAGCGTCTGCTTGACGAGGACCGCCACCTCGATCACCTCGGCGAAACCGACATCGTCCGAGGGATCGAGGTCGAAGATCACCCAGTCGGGGCGGTCGGCTCGATCGACCCGTGACGTCCACGCGTTCATGTCGATGCATCCCATGTTGACCATCCACAACAGCGCGAGCTCGTCGTTCACGAGCGGGTAGTCGATCAGCCGGCGCTCGCCGTCCCGGGTCGAGGCCGGGAACGGAGCCCGCGGGATCCAGGCCGGCATGTGCGACGGCGCGTCCTTCTGAAAGAAGTGCTTCCCCTGCCACCCGTCGGGGTAGCGCTTCATCGTGAACGGCCGCTGTGCGAGATGCGGCACGAGCGCGGGCGCGATGTCCCGGTAGTACGCGAGCAGGTCGCTCTTGGTGATCCCCTCCTCGGGCCAGAACGGCTTGTCGAGGTTCGAGAGCTTCAGCACGCGGGAGCCGCGGCGGACCTCGGACGGCATCGGCACGTGCTCGGCAACCACCTCGTCGGCGAGCTTATCGTCACGCAGGCCGAGGTACACGGGCGCGCGCAGCCGCTTCTCGCGCGTCCAATCGGCGAACTCGATCTCCGCCACGAGTGACGGTTCGACCCAGGTGACGTCCGCGATCCGTACCTTCGGCATCTTCGGCACCTCCGTGAGCGGCGTCGTCTCACGGCGGAGCGGCTGCAGAAGCGACTCGAGGCGATCGAGCTCGCGGTCTGTGAAGCCGGTGCCGACATTCCCCGCGTAGCGCAGACCGTCGGCCGTGTGGACGCCGAGCACGAGTGCGCCGATCCCGCTGGCGCGGCGGCCCTGCCCCCGTGTGAACCCGGCGATCACCAGCTCCTGGCGGTGCTTCAGCTTCAGCTTGCGCCAGTCGCGCGAGCGACGCCCGGGCCGGTACGGCGAGTCGGCGAGCTTGGCGACGACGCCCTCGAGGCCGTGGTCTCGTGCGGCACGCTCGAGGGCTGCGCCGTCGTCAAACGACGGGGTGACCAGAACGCCGCTGACGGACGCGTCGACGAGTTGCTCGAGCACGGCGCGCCGCTCCGCGTAGGAACGGTCGATCAGCGGCTCGCCGTCCCGTTCGAGCACGTCGAAGGCGACGAACACCAGCGTGCCGGCGCCCTCTTGCAGCAGCCCGAAACCGGAGCGGCCGCTCTCGTCCAGGGCGCAGACCTCGCCGTCGAGCACAGCCGACGGCGAGCGGACTGCGAGGCCGAGCGCCCGGGCCGCGGCAGCGAAGCGGGTGGTGAGATCGTTGCCGTTCCGGCTTCGAAAGCGTGACGTGGCCGCCGTCGATGCGCGCCAGCGCCCGGAACCCGTCCCACTTCGGCTCGAACGCCCAGCCGTCCCCCGTCGGCAGAGCATCGGTCGAGCTTGCGAGCATCGGTGCATAGTCCCGCGGCTCGGCGCCTGCGTCCTTCCGCAACAGGAGCCAGTTCTTCTCCTTCCCGTCGAGATGGGCCGGCACGAGCGTCCAGAGTCCGTCGAGCCTCTCGCCGTGGAGTCGCACGGTGAGGCCGCCGTCTGCCTTCTCCTCGACGAGCTCGTAGGTGCCGCGATCCCAGATCTCGACCGTGCCGCCGCCGTACTGCCCGGCGGGGATCTCGCCCTCGAAGTCGGCGTAGTCGAGCGGATGGTCTTCGACGTGCACTGCCAGATGCCGCTCGCCCGTCACGAGCGGCACACCCTTTGGCACGGCCCAGCTCGCGAGCACGCCGCCCCGCTCGAGGCGGAAGTCGTAGTGCAGGCTCCGGGCGGCGTGCCGCTGGACGACGAAGCGGAGCGTGTCGCCGGGGGCACCGCCGAACGGCTCGGGCGTCCGCTTCGGGTCGCGCTTCTCGCGGTAACGCTCGAGTGGCACGCCTCAATGATCGCGGATGTGGGCTGCAGTGGTGGTCGACCGCACCGCTTTGAGAGAGGGCCTGAAAAGGCCCTCACGTCGGGCTCCATCGTTGCGCCTTCCATGGTGCGAGCCACGCGCGCCTCAGGGCTCGTATGGTGCGGCGGCCGGCTCGGACGCACGGCGGAAGCGCAGTGTGCGCAACGTGAGCAGGATCGCCGTGAAGCCCACGATCAGGTTGACGGAGGTGAGGGTCAGTTTCATGCCGACGCTGAAGGCCAGGAGCGCCGAACGCGACGCGTGTCCGCGGAGTGTGTAGACGAGGAGCGCCTGCTGTGTCCCGACCCCACCGGGGCTGATCGGCACGAGCGTGGCGAGGCTCTCCGCCGCCTGCACCAGCAGCACGTTGCGTGCCGACTGCTCGATTCGGAACGCGCCGAGCATGAACCACACCGTCGCGAGTCGAAGCGCCCACTCAGCGAGCTGCCACGCGACGACCGTGCGAAGCCACCGCGCGGGAGTGCGGACGACGGTGAATGCCTGCCGGACACGCTGTCTGAAGTCGGCGACGTTGGACTCGGATCCAGACGGCGAGGGCGATGCCACCGACGGCGAGGGCTGCGAGCGTGACCTCGGCGACGGCCTCGTGTCGGAGGAACCACGCGAAGTCGAAGCTCGGCAAGTAGGGCAGCACGTCGAAGCTCGGCAAGACGCCCTGGGTCAGCGCCCAGGCGAAAAGCGCGCTCGCAAAGAGGGCATCGACGACCGCCAGCACGAGGCTCGAGCTGACGAGGGTGGTGTACGTCGAGCCTTTGATCGCGCGATGCGCCATCGTCAGGCGAACGACGTCTCCCATCCGAGCGGGGAAGAGCGCGTTGACCCCGACGCCTGCAACATACGCGGCGTACAGCGGCAGCCAGCGAACGCGTGTTTCAGGGTAGGCGGCTACGAGGACATTGCGCCACGCACGGCTCGCGCAGGCGGTCTTCGCGAGGTGACAGCCGATCGCGAGCGCGAGCGCGACGCGATGGACGGAGGCAAGGTAGTCCCAAAACGCCGAGACGGCATCGAGGACGGTCTGCACGCGCTCACGTTACCCGCGCGATGCAGGACCGCCCATACCCCGAGTCTCCTCGCCGCGCCGTCGATAAGGGACGCCGGCCGGGTCAGCCCTCGGGCGGAGCGCGAAGGTCGTGCCAGTCAGGCTGTTCGGACAGAGGCACTACCCTCGCCGATTACTTAACACCTTCGTCACAGACGAGGCCTTCTGCCTGCAATTCGCCGCTTTTGCATCGGGGGATAAGCCTGTGGACAATGTGGAAAGCGTGCTGGTCAGGCGTAGGCGCCCATCGCCCGGAACTTTGCCCTGCGGCTGCGCCTGAGGCGGTCCGGCGCGATCCCCTCGAGCTCGCGTAGGTGGGAGACGAGCGACTCGCGAAGCAACAACGCGGCGGCCGCGGCGTCCGTCTGCGCGCCGCCCTCGGGCTCTGGCACGATCCCCTCGATCACGCCCAGATCGAGGCAATGCGCCGCATCGAGCCGGAACGCGGAGGCCGCCTTCTTCGCCTGGGAAGCATCGCGCCACAAGATCGCTGCGCACCCTTCGGGCGAGATGACCGAATAGATCGCGTTCTCCTGCATCAGGACCCGGTCGGCGACCGCGATCGCAACGGCCCCGCCCGAGCCACCCTCACCGATGACGACCGAGACGGTGGGCACGCCGAGCCGTACCATCGCTGCCTGAGAGCGCGCGATCGCGCCACCCTGGCCGTGCTGCTCCGCCGCGACCCCCGGAAAGGCGCCGGGCGTATCGACGAGAGTTACGAGTGGGAAGGAATGGCGATCGGCGAGCTCCATGACGCGCATCGCCTTGCGGTACCCCTCGGGATAGGCCATGCCGAAGTTGCGCTTCGAGCGCTCCTTGAGATCGCGCCCCTTCTGATGACCGATGAGCGCGATCGTCTGTCCGTCGAGCACGCCCAGGCCGGCGACGATCGCGTGATCGTCCATGCGCCCCCTGTCGCCGTGCAGCTCGAAGAAGTCGTCGAGCATTCGCTCGACGTAGTCGAGCGTGTACGGGCGGTCCTGATGCCGCGCAAGCTCGACTCGGCGCCAGATCTCCTCGTCAGAGGTGTCGTCCTTGAGTCGTTCGAGCTGTCGCTGGAGGCGCTCGAGCTCGGCGGAGAGCCTGGTGCCGCGGAGCAACTTGACCCCGCTCAGCTTCGCCAGCCGATCGCGAAGACCGAGCTCCGCCTCGGTCGTCACGCTGCCCTCCCGAAGAGGCGCATCAGCTGGGCCAGCGTCGGCCGCAGCTCGGCCCGTGGAACGATTCGGTCGATGTGCCCGAAGCGGAGGTTCGACTCGGCGAGCCCGAAGTCGTCCGGCAGCTTCTCGCGGGTGGTCTGAGCGACGACGCGCGGGCCGGCGAACGACATCAAAGCCCCGGGCTCTGCCAGCAGGACGTCGCCGAGCGATGCGAAGCTGGCGAGCAGCCCGCCTGTGGTCGGATGCGCGAGAACCGAGATGAGGACACCGCCGGAGTCGTGCAGCTCCTCGAGTGCACAGATCGTCTTCGGGAGCTGCATCAGGGCGAGAATGCCCTCCTGCATCCGGGCCCCGCCCGACGACGAAATCGAGATCAGCGGCACGTGGTCTGCGGTGGCGTGGTCGCAGGCACGCGCGAACTTCTCGCCGACGACGCTCCCCATCGAGCCGCCCATGAACGAGAAGTCCATGACGGCGAGCCGGCACTGGTGGTCTTCGATCCGCGCGCGTCCGGTGACCATCGCGTCACCGAGACCCGTGGTGACCTCCGCTTCCGCAAGGCGCTCGGTGTACGGCTTGAGATCGAAGAAGCTCAGGGGGTCGGCCGACCGCAGCGAGGTCTCGTCCTCGAGGAACGTGCCGACGTCCACCAGCTGCTCGATCCGGTCTCGTGCGCGTAACGGGAAGTGGTGCCCACATTGCGGACAGACGCGCAGATGCACGAGAAGCTCGTCGTCGCGATAGTGCGACCCGCAGTCGGGGCAGGTGTTGGGGTGTTTCTTCGCTGTCCCTTCGTCGACGGTGGCATGCTTGTGCTCGATCGAGACATCGATCTTGTCTGTGGCGGACATCTCCGGCATCTTAGACCCGGCCGTGTCGCGGACGGTTACAGGCCGGCGGCTGCGGCGAGTCCGACCAGGGCGCTCGGATCCGCCGACGCCGTCAGGCCGGTGAGCCCGAGACCTGCCACTGGACAGAGCGCAGCGAGGTTACGAAGCACGGCCTCGGCCTCTGCGAGAGTCGGCCCGCCGGGCTCGGGCATGAACACCGACACCTCGCCCGGGCGCAGGACATCGCAGTCGAAGGCGACGTACACCTGGTCGCAGCCGTCGAGCGCGCGCTCGATGTCGTCGTCGATGCCCGTCTGCTCGAGAAATCCCACCTCCGGCGGGTCGAGGTTCCTCGCGCCCACGAGCGCCACGTCTCGTGCCTCGACGGAGCCGTGGTCGATCGCCATCCGAAGCGGCATTCCCCAGGTGTCACCCGACGGAGACGACCCGACCGTGTTGAGGTCGCCGTGAGCATCGAACCAGACCACTGCGAGCCGCCCGGCGCGCTCCGCCAGCCCGGCGATCGCACCAACGTGGGCGCAACAGCAGCCACCGAGAACGAGCGCGCGAACCGGCAGGTTGCGCCGCTGCATTGCGACCTGAGCGTCGAGTGTTGCCTCCTCGATCACGGCCGCCTCGGGGTACGGAAGGGCAAGCCGCGCCGCCTCCGCCATCGTCTCACCGCCCCGTCCCCAGGCTCGAGGCACACGCACGAGGCCGGCGGCGAACTCGCGCCCGCAGCTGTGGCACTGGTAGTCGCCGTCGATTGCAACGGCGGTCAGGGTCCGGCAATCGGGACAGCGCGCGCGCAGCGTGCTCACTCGAATCCCCTTCCCGGGGCGGCGCGTGGATCGTTCAACCGGCTGTGCATCACACCAACGATGCGGTCGTCGTCGACGGCGACCCAGGCATCGACACCGAGGTCGAGCCCCGCCCACTCCTCCCTCAGCTCCTCGGGCGTCCAGTCGGTGTCGCCGTAGATCGCACGATCGTAGGCCTGCACGACGCCCAGGACCTGGTCGAAGTCCGCGCTCGCATCCGGTCGGCGAAGCTCCACCGTCCCGGCGTCAGGGGTCGTCGTGCCAGCGGCGGAAGACGAGACAGGCGTTGTGCCCGCCGAACCCGAATGAATTCGACACCCCGACCTCGACCTGTTCGTGCCGCGCCTCGTTGGGGATGTAGTCGAGGTCGCACGTCGGGTCGGGAGTCGTCTGGTTGATCGTCGGCGGCAGGATGCCCCGCTCGAGCGCGAGGATCGTGAAGATCGCCTCGATCGCGCCTGCGGCCCCGAGGCAGTGCCCGGTGGCGCCTTTCGTCGAGGAGATCGGCGTGCGATAGGCCTTCTCCTCACCGAGGGCGATCTTGAGGACGCGCGTCTCGCCGGTGTCGCCCGAGGGCGTCGAGGTGCCGTGCGCATTCACGTAGCCGACCTCCTCTGGCTCGATCCCGGCGTCGGTGAAGGCCATGCGCAGCGCCCGCGCCGGGTTCTCGCCGCTCGGGTCCGGGTCGGAGACGTGGTTGGCGTCGGACGACACCCCGTACCCGAGGAGCTCCGCATAGATCTTCGCGCCGCGCGCCCTGGCGTGCTCGAGCTCCTCGATGACCACCATCGCTGCAGCCTCGCCCATGACGAATCCGTCGCGTTCGCCGTCGAACGGGCGCGAGCCGCGTTCGGGGTCGTCGTTCCGTCGCGAAATGGCCCGCATCGCGCCGAATCCGGCGATGCTCACGCGCGTCACGGGCGCCTCGGTGCCGCCGCAGATCATCACGTCGGCCCGGCCGAGCCGGATCGCGTCCATCCCGTCGCCGATAGCCATGTTCGACGCAGCGCAGGCCGTGCACTGGGACAGGAGAGGGCCTCTCGTCCCGAGCTCGATCGAGACCCAGCCTGCCGCGAGATTCGGGATGATCTGGACGATCGAGAACGGATTGACGCGGTCAGGCCCTCGCTCGTTCAGCTGGTTGACACAGGACTCGAAGGACTTGAGCCCTCCGATGCCGGTGGCCACGGCGGCGCCGACACGGTCCGCGATCGGCGCGATCACGAGTCCTGCATCTGCCTCGGCCTGCCTGGCAGCGACGAGCGCGAGGTGCGTGAACCGGTCCATCCTGCGCGACGCCTTGTAGTCGATGTAGTCGGTGATCTCGAGGTCGCGCACCTCACAGGCGAAATGCACCGGGTACTCCGAGGAGTCGAACTGGGTGATCGGGCCTGCGCCCGACTGCCCGGCGATCAAGCCGGCCCAGGTCTCCTCGATCGTGTTGCCGAGGGAGCTGACTCCCCCGAGGCCGGTGACCACGATCCTGCGTCTGCCGTTCGAGTCGCTCACGGGCAAGCAGGCTACATGCCGAGGCCGCCGTCGACGAGGAGCACCTCGCCGGTGACGAACGACGCTTCGTCGGAACAGAGGAACCGGACGGCGTGCGCAACATCCTCTGCATCGCCGAGCCGGCCGAGTGGCGTTTGCTGCAGCATCGCCTCGGTCGCTTCTTCCGGAAGGACGTCCGTGAGCTGCGTCTGCACGTAGCCCGGCGCGACGACGTTGGCCCGAATGTTGCGGCTCCCGAGCTCGCGGGCGAGAGATTTCGTGAACCCGATGATCCCGGCCTTCGATGCGGCGTAGTTCGTCTGGCCCCAGTTGCCGTGGATTCCGACGATCGACGAGACGTTGACGATCGCTCCCGACCGCCTCTTCATCATCGGCCTCGCCACGGCACGACACGTGTAGAAGACGGAGGAGAGGTTCGTCTCGATCACGGTGCGCCAGTCGTCGTCACTCATCCTGGCGAGCAGCCCGTCCCTGGTCAATCCCGCGTTGTTGACGAGCACGTCGACGTCGCCGGCCGCCTCGACGAGCGCGAGCGCCGACGCCGGGTCGGAGACGTCTGCCTCAACGGCTCGGCCGCCGATCGACGCGGCGACGGTCTCCGCCTCGTCGCGGCCGGTCCGGTACCCGACGACGACCGAGGCGCCGGCGGCGGCGAGCTCGACTGCGATAGCGCGACCGATGCCGCGCGACGCGCCGGTGACGAGGGCCGTCTTGCCTTCCAGCGAGCAGAAGCTCGTCACGTCGCCAGCGCTTCTCGCGCTCTCTCGAGACTCTCGAGGTCGTTGACGGAGATCGCCTTGACGCCCTTGTCGATGCGCTTGACGAGCCCCGAGAGCACATTACCCGGCCCGATTTCGACGAACGTCGTCACTCCGTCGTGCACGAGCGCCCGGGCCGCCTGGGTGAACTTGACCGGTGCCGTCAACTGGTCGACGAGAAGAGACGCGAGGCGCGTCGCAGGCTCGACGCGCGCCGTCACCGTCGACATGAACGGCGCCACCGGGTCGTGGAACCGGATCGAGTCGATCGCGGGCTTGAGGCGGTCGGCCGCGCGCGCAACGAGAGGGCTGTGAAATGCGCCCGAGACCTTGAGCTTGATCGCTCGTCGCGCGCCGAGGCTTTCGGCCTCGGCGCAGCACTCCTCGACTGCATCGTTCTCACCGGAGATCACGATCTGGCCCGGACAGTTGTAGTTGGCGGGCCAGACCCCGACGATCTTGCGGCACAACGTCTCGACCGCTTCGTCCTCGAGACCGAGGATCGCCGCCATCGAGCCGGGGTGCCTGTCGGCGGCCTCCGCCATCGCGAGGCCGCGCTCGCGGACGAGCGCGATCGCCTCACCCGTGCCGAGCGCATTCACGGCCGCCAGAGCCGAGAACTCGCCGACCGAGTGGCCGACCACGATGTCGGGCTCGAGGCCGCTGTCGCGCACGGCTGCGAGGATCGCGAGGCACGTCGCAACGAGGGCCGGCTGTTGCACCTCGGTTCCGACGAGCGCCTCGAGCGGCGAGTCGAAGCAGAGCTCCTTGAGGTCGAGACCCGATGCCTCGCTCCCGACCCGATACACATCCATTGCGGCGGGAACGGCCTCCGCGAGCTCGCGGCCCATTCCCACCTCCAGCGCTCCCTGTCCGGGGAAGCAAAACGCAACCTTGCTCACACCATGCCCCTTTGCCACGAACAACGCATCTCCTTGAAGGAGGAGAGCCTAATGGTCTGGCAATGTCCTTGGTCGTACCTCACGCTCAGCACCTTCCGTCGTATCTCCGTTTCGGCACTTCTGGTCAGGCGGAAGTGCTTCTCCACTCCATCAGCGCCGAGCCCCACGTGAGGCCGGCGCCCATCCCGGTCATCAAGACCAGGGCACCGTCGGTCAGCCGTCCCTCCGCCCGCGCATCCGCGAGCGCCAGCGGGATCGAGCCGGACGACGTGTTCCCGAACCGGTCGACGTTCACGACCGTCCGCGCCGGGTCGATACCCAGCTTACCGACGGCATAGTCGATGATCCGCTTGTTCGCCTGATGCGGGACGTAGACGTCGACGTCCTCGATCGAGCGGCCGCACTCCTCGAGGACCGCTTCCGCCGAGGAAACCATCACACGGGTCGCGAACTTGAAGACCTCACGCCCGTTCATCCGCAGAATCGACTTCGGATCGTCGAAATGCCTCGAGCCGCTGCCCGGGAAACAGAGGTGGATCCCCCCGCCTCCGTCCGCGCCGAGCTCGAACCCGAGAAAGCCGCCGTCGGCCACGCGCTCCATGACGACGGCGCCGGCGCCGTCGCCGAACAACACGAGCGTCGACCGGTCGTCCCAGTCGAGGATCTTCGAGAGCAGGTCTCCGCCGATCACGAGAGCCTTCTTGGAGAGGCCCGACGCAAGCATCCCGTACGCCTGTGTAATCGCGTACATGAAGCCGGTACAGCCGGCGAGGAGGTCGTAGGCGGCGGCGTTCCGCATCCCGAGCTCGTCGGCGATCAGCGCCGATGTCGTCGGGAAGAGCATGTCGGGAGTGACGGTCGCGCACAGGACGAGATCGATCTCCGACGGGTCCGCTCCGGCCTCGGCGAGGGCCTCGCGAACGGCAGGCAGGGCAATATCGCTGAGCGCCTCGTCCTGGGTCGCGATCCGCCGCTCCCGGATCCCGGTGCGCTCGCGAATCCACTCGTCAGACGTGTCCACGTAGCGGGCCAGGTCGTCGTTCGTCATCACGGTCTCGGGGACATTCGTCCCGAGCCCCGTGATCCCGATCCGCGCCCCGGACGCCGAGCCGATCATCGCTCCACCGCAAACGTGAGCGTTCCGCGCGCAGCGAGTTTGCCGTCGACAGTCGCCGTGGCCTTGCCTCGACCGACCGGTCCGCGCATTGCGTCGATCTCACACGTCAGGGTCAGCGTCTCACCCGGTGACACGACGCGTTTGAACCGGCAGTCGTCGATACCGGCGAAGAACGCGATCTTGCCCCGGTTCGCCTCCTCTACGAGCACTGCGACCGCGCCGGCTTGGGCCATCGCCTCGACGATGAGGACGCCGGGCATCACGGGCCGTTCGGGGAAGTGACCCGGGAACCACCAGTCGTCCGCATTCACGAGCCTCGTGGCGACGACCTTCCGGCCCGGCTCGAGCTCGATCACCTCGTCGAGTAGGAGGAACGGCTCCCGGTGAGGGAGGATGCGCTCGATCTCGTCCTTCCCGAACGGGACCTCCGGGATCACGCCGGCGATCCTGCCTCGAGCAGCTCGCCGCCGTCGTTGGCACGCGGCACGAGCACGGCGTCGCCCAGGCGATCGTACGAGAGAGGGGCCTTGGGCTGGAGCGGAACACCGACGCGGTAGCGCGAGCGCAGAGTTGGATGCACCTCGCGAGTCTACTGGCCGGGGTCTGGGTCGGACGCGAAGGTCAGGGCACGCGGAGGACGGCCCGGTTCCCGGCTGCGTCCCGGGCAACGACGACGAGCGATCGCACCTTCGCGATTGCGAGCGGAACGCTGCCCGGCCCTTGCGTCTGGAGCCGTCGTGCGGCGCCGTTGACGCGGAGCGTCAGCGTCGCCGCCTCGGAGACGGTGAGGCGGGGAGGCCGGGTCAGCAGCTTCAGCGTCGGGGGCCGGACGTCCTTCAGGAACGGGAGCGTGATCGTGGAGGTTCCGACCGAGTCCGAGGCCTCGAGAATTGCAGCGTAGGGGCCGTCGGGGGCGGTGCCGACGCGCTTGGCGCCGTTCCAGCTGATCGTCTGCAGGCCCGCCTCGAGCGGGCCGCTGAACGGGGTCGCGACCCACGCCCCGCCCCGGAGAACCCGCAGCCGGACGGTCGCCGGCGCCGCGAGCTGGAACGTCAGCCGGAGCTCGTCCGCTCGTCCATCGCCGTTCGGGGTGAAGATCGCGGGCGCCAGCGCGACCGACCCGAGAGTGCGCGTGACCGTTACCTGCACCTGCTGCGAGACCTGCGCGCCGGAGTCGGCGGTCGCGGTGACGAGGAGCGTGTAGACGCCGTCAGGCTGGCCGAGGCCGTCGAATGTCAAGGTGTGCTCACCGGCAGCCTGTCGCGTCAACGGGAGGAGCTCCGCCAGAGAGACGCCGGCGGAGTCGAGGAGCGTGATGGTGATCGCGGCCGGCGAGGTGGTCGTGTACGTGATCGTCGACGACTCCGCAGCGTCGTCGTCGTTGGGGCTGATCGTCTCGGGGTCCGCAGCCAGGCCCGAGATCGCGAGAGGCCCGCCGGCGGTCGCCTTTCCGAGCGTGCCGTCCACGGGTCGGGCAGTGCCGGCACCGATCCTCCACTTGGCTCCCGTCACCTGCGCGAGGGACGCGTCCCAGGTCCAGTCGAGGGCCGGCCCCTGGCCCGTCCCGGCGGCGAGCTCCTGCCCGAGGGAGTCGGTGACGTTCACCGTCCACGGCACGGCGCCGGAGAGACGGGCCTGGAACCGAACCGCAGTCCCGAGCCCACCCGTGACCTTCGGATCGAAGATCTTCGGCAGGCCGACCGACCTGGTCGCCCCCGCAATTGCGCCGAGCCGGGCGTAGAGCTGATCCCCAGGGCACGAGGTCGACCCGGTATCGCGGTGCCCGGAGACCGAGCGCAGGAAGACTGGGATGCCGGCCGGAAACCGCTCGCTCCCGCCCGACACGACGGTCAGGGTTGCGAGCGGGTCGACGTGTGCGAGATCGAGGCGCCAGGCGAGCAGCTTCTCGAGCGCGGTCTCCGCAGCGGCCGGCGGCTGCGCGCTCTCGAACGTGCCGATCAGCGCCACTCCGACAGAGCCCGTGTTGAATCCGCGCGCGTGCGCACCGACGACATTCCGCTCGATCCCGCCGTACCGGCCCTCGTACACCGTGCCGTACCGGTCGACGAGGAAGTTGTAACCGATGTCGTTCCATCCGTTCGATTTGACGTGATAGATCTCGATCCCGCGCATGATCGCGGCCGCCTGGGAAGGCGAGTACCCGTTGGGCCCGGCAGTGTGGTGCACGATCGCGAGACGGATCCCGGCTGCGACCTCCGGCGCGTTCCTGCGAATCGACTCGTCTGCGCCCCAGCCGCTGCGAGGAACGATCGGCGGCGACCCCGCCACCGACAGCGCCCGCAGAGGAATCTTGAGCTCCGGGCTGCGGACGAACGCCGCCCGCAAGTCGGTCACCCGACCGGTGATGCGATAGCGGATCCCGGTCGACGGACCGACCCAGGTCGGATTGCCGATCCGCCATCCCTTCGAGGCTGCCGCTTCTTTCGAGGTGGCATCCGGCTGGTCGTCCTCCTCGGACGCCGCGTCGAGCCACGGCCCGTAGTGGCCGCCGGTGCCCCGAACGCTGAAGCGGACCGTGCCCGGGCCGTGCCAACGCAGTCCTACGAGGTCGAACCGGCCGGGAGAGCTCGTGAGCGAGCGCTCGCCTGCGACGGGGACGGACGCAAAGCTGATCGAGGCGATCCCGCCCAGGGCCGTCCCGGGAAGGACGAGGGCTGCTGCGACGGCGATGGCGGCGAGAGCGTTCTTCACGGCGACTTCCAGCGTGGCGGACCTCCCCGCCCTTCACAAGGGATTCGACCTCACCCTGATAGAATCCTTACCGTCGTGCGAACACCGCAGGTGCGGGTCTTTTTGCTTACGGCCCTGGCCGTGCTCCTGCTGGGCGTGCACCCGCTTTCTGCCTCGGCAGCGGCTTCCGGCCCCCCGCGCGTGCTCGTCGCGCGGCTGGCGGACGACATCAACCCGGTGAGCCAGGGCTATCTCCAGGACCAGGTGCGCCGCGCGCAGGACGGCGGCTATGCCGCGCTCGTCGTCGAGCTCGATACGCCGGGCGGGCTCGGCAGCTCGATGAGGGCGATCGTCAAGACGTTCCTCGCCTCGCCCGTGCCGATCGTCGTGTATGTGAGCCCCGGGGGATCGAGCGCAGACTCGGCGGGAGCCGTGATCGGCCAGGCTGCGGACGTTCTCGCTATGGCACCGCAGACGAACATCGGCTCCTCCACCCCCATTTCCACCACCGGCCAGGATCTTTCGGCGGATCTCCGGCGCAAAGTCGTCAACGACGCCGCCGCGTATGTCGGCGAGCTCGCTCGAGAGCATGGGCGAAACGCCAAGGCCGCCGAGGCGATGGTCTTGCAGGCCTCCAATTACGGCGCCCGAGCGGCCGCCGCCAGAAACGTCGTGGACGTCGTCTCCCCATCGCTCCCGTCCCTGCTCGAGACGATCGACGGCTCTGTCACCACGCCGAAAGGGCTGACCCTCGACACCGCGGGTGCGACCGTCGAGACGGTCGAGATGTCTCGTTGGCAGCGGGCGCTCGATCTCCTGATCGACCCGAACATCATCGCGTTGATGCTCTCGCTCGGAGTCGTCGGCTTGCTCGTCGAGCTCTGGAATCCGGGTCTCGTTCTTCCCGGCACGGTCGGTGCGATCTCTCTGCTCGTCGGCCTCTACGGCCTGCAGGTGTTGCCCGTATCCGTCGCCGGCGTGCTCCTGCTCGTCGTCGCGCTGGGTCTCTTCGTGACCGACGCTCTCGTGACCTCGCACGGAGCGCTGACGCTGGCCGGCGCAGTGACGTTCGTGATCGGGGCGCTGATGCTCTTCGACCCGGCGGGACCCGCCTACCAGGTGTCGCTCTGGACTGCGCTCGGGATCGCGGCCACGCTCGTCCTGCTCCTCGGCGTCGCGCTTTCCCGGATCGTCAAAGCACGCCGCAATCCCGTCGAGGTCGGCGTCGCGAACCTCGTCGGTGAAGAGGGTGAGGTACAACGAAGCGGCCTGGTGTCGGTCAACGGCGAGCTGTGGCGGGCGCGTCCCGCCGACGGGTGGCCGTTGGCTCGCGGCGCGCGGGTGAAGGTCGAGGCGATCGAGGACGATCTCGTGCTGCGCGTAGGATCCACCACTCCGACTGAAGGGCTGCCAACGTGAATATCGCACTGATCGCCGGGGCTGTCGTCATCGTCCTGATCCTCGTCCTGCTGTTCGCGACGATCAAGATCGCGAGGGAGTACGAGCGAGGCGTCATCTTCAGGCTCGGCCGACTGTTGCCGGAGCCCAAGGGGCCAGGGTTGTTCCTCCTGATCCCGTTCGTCGACAAGATGGTTCTGGTCGACCTTCGCACCGTGACGCTGAACGTGCCGCCGCAGGAAGTGATCACGAAGGACAACGTGCCCGTGCGCGTCAACGCCGTTGCGTACTTCCGGATCGTCGAGCCGAAGGCTGCGATCGTCCAGGTCGAGAACTACATGAACGCGACGTCCCAGATCGCCCAGACGACGCTCCGCTCGGTGCTCGGTCAGCACGTGCTCGACGAGCTCCTCTCCGAGCGCGACAAGATCAACGCGATCCTGCAGACGATCATCGACGACGCCACGTCACCCTGGGGGATCAAGGTCTCGGTCGTCGAGGTCAAGGACGTCGAGATCCCGAGCGACATGCAGCGCGCGATGGCCCGCCAGGCCGAGGCGGAGCGCGAGCGACGGGCGAAGGTGATCTCGGCCGAGGGCGAGTTCCAGGCGTCCGAGCGACTCAAGGACGCAGCTGCGGTGATGGCGCAGGAGCCGATCACGGTGCAGCTGCGCTACCTCCAGACGCTGCTCGAAATCGGGTCGGCCAACAATTCGACCATCGTCTTCCCGATCCCGATCGACCTGCTGACGGCACTGTCGAAGCTCGCGCAGGGTCCCGACAACGCGTAGGCGCGAGGCGAAGCCTCGCCCCCGACCTCAGCGTGCGCCCGCGAAACGTCTAGCGCGACGCGCTACACGTCGTCGTCTGTGTCGTCCTCGAGGCCGGCGTCGTCGTCGGACGCGTCCGGGTCGCTCGGCGTCGAGCACCACGGGCGCATCGGATGTCGCCTTCACGGGCTCGGTCTCGTCGTCATCGGATCCCACGACCGGGGCGAGCGTCGATACGTGCTCTCCCTCGCGCAGGCGCATCACGATGACGCCCTGCGTCGAGCGGCCCGATCGCTTGATCCCCTCGGCGGCCATCCTGATCACCGTCCCGGCGTCCGAGATCAGCATCACCTGGTACCCGTCTCGCACGATGCGGGCACCGACGAGCTGGCCCTTGCCCGCGACGAGCTGTGCCGTCTTGACGCCCATCGTGCCGCGCCCCTTGACGGGATATTCGGAGACCCGGGTGCGCTTGCCCCAGCCGTTCTCGGTGACGACGAGGAGGTCGGCGTCGTCCGCCGCGATGTCGACCTCGATCACCTCGTCGGCGCCTCGAAGCTTCATGCCGGCGACGCCGGAGGCCGGGCGGCCCATCGCGCGTACGTCGCTCTCGTGGAAGCGTACGGCCTGGCCGAGGCGCGAGACCATGAGGATGTCGTCGTCGCCGTCGGTCAGGCGGACGCCGATCAACTCGTCCTCCTCGCGCATCTTCAAGGCGATGATGCCGTCGGCCTTGAGCGGCGTGTTGTACTCGAGGAATCCCGTCTTCTTGATCACGCCCTTCTTCGTCGCGAACACGAGGTACTTCGACTCCTTGTAGTCACGGGTCGCGATCACGGCGCGCACGAGCTCGTCCTGCCTGAACGGCAGCAGGTTCACGATGGCGCGGCCCTTCGACTGGCGCGAGCCGAGCGGGAGCTCGTGCACCTTGAGGCGATACACCTTCCCGACGGACGTGAAGAAGAGGATGTAGTCATGGGTCGAGGCGACGAAGAGGTGCTCGATGTAGTCGTCGTCCTTCATGTCCATTCCCATCACGCCGATCCCGCCGCGGCGTTGCTCCCGATAGGTGGTGACCGGCAGCCGCTTGATGTAGCCCGAGCGGGTGATCGCGATCACCATGTCCTCCTCCGCGATCATGTCCTCGAGCTCGAGTGAGTCCTCGCCCATCACGATCTCGGTGCGGCGATCGTCGGTGCGGCCGTAGGCCTGCTTGACCTCCAGGAGCTCCTCACGGATCAGCGCCGTCGATGCGGGCGGGATCTCCGAGGATCGCGCGCAGCTCCTCGATGCGCTCCATCAGGTCGGCGTACTCGGATTCGATCTCCTTGCGCGCAAGACCGGTGAGGCGCGCGAGCCGCAGGTCGAGGATCGCCTGGGCCTGGATCTCCGAGAGCCCGAACTCGCTCATCAACCCGGTTCTGGCGGCGTCCGTGTCCTCCGAGCCGCGGATCAGCGCGATCACGGCGTCGAGGTTGTCGAGCGCGATCAGGTAGCCACGGAGGACGTGGGCGCGCTTCTCGTTCTGGCGCAGCTCGAACTTCGACCGGCGGATCACGACCTCGCGCTGGAACTCGAGGTAGTGCCTCACGATCTCGAGCAGTGACATCACGCGAGGCACGCCGTCCGCGAGAGCGACCGCGTTGTAGCCGAACGTCGACTGGAGCGCGGTGTGCTTGAAGAGCTTGTTCAGCGCAACCTGCGGAATCGCGTCGCGCTTCAGCTCGATCTGGATCCGCATCCCCGAGCGGTCGGAGTGATCGGCGAGGTCGGAGACCTCCGTGATCACCTTCTCGTTCACGAGGTCGGCGATCTTCTTGATCACGCCGGTGTCGCCGCCCTTCTTGACCCCGTACGGCAGCTCGGTGACGACGATCGCGCTCTTCCCGCCGCGAAGCTCCTCGATGTGCGCGCGGGCGCGCATCACGATCCGGCCGCGGCCCGTGCGGTACGCGTCGCGGATCCCGGAGCGGCCGACGATGATCGCGCCCGTCGGGAAATCGGGGCCGTTGAGGTGCTTCATCAGGTCGTCGACATTCGACTCCGGCTTGTCGATGAGCTGGATCACGGTGTCGATCGTCTCGCCGAGGTGGTGAGGCGGCATATTCGTCGCCATCCCGACCGCGATCCCGGCGGAGCCGTTGACGAGCAGGTTCGGGAAGCGCGACGGCAACACGGTCGGCACCTTGCGCGACTCGTCGTAGTTCGGCCCGAAGTCGACCGTGTCCATGTCGATGTCCCGGAGCATCTCGGTCGCGAGGCGCGTGAGCCGGCACTCGGTGTACCGCATCGCGGCGGGCGGGTCGTCGTCGAGCGAGCCGAAGTTTCCCTGGCCGTCGACGAGCGGGTAGCGCAACGAGAAGGGCTGCGCCATCCGGACGAGCGTGTCGTAGATCGCCTGATCACCGTGCGGGTGGTAGCGACCCATGACGTCCCCGACGATCGAGGCGGACTTCTTGTACGGGCGATTCGGCTGGACACCGGCGTCGTGCATGCCCCAGAGGACGCGGCGATGGACCGGCTTCAGCCCGTCCCGGACGTCGGGCAGCGCACGGCTGACGATGACGGACATCGCGTAGTCGAGGAAGCTCGAGCGCATCTCGAGCTCGAGCTCGCGCGGCTCGACACGGCCGGCGCCCAGGGGCTCGAGAGCGTCAGACAAGGCGTTTCCCCTTCGGGCAAACGCCTAGATGTGACGTTCGGAGGTGATCGGAAAGGGAGCACGCGTGAAGCTCGATCCTCAAGCCCGACGCCTGTGCCTGATGGCCCCGGGCACACGTCGTCCGATCTGGACGTTCGACGAAGTCAGACATCCAGGAACTTCACGTCCTTCGCGTTCTGCTCGATGAAGAGACGCCGCGGCTCGACCTGGTCGCCCATCAGCATCGAGAACACCTGATCGGCAGCAGCCGCGTCGTCGACCTCGACCTTCAGCAGCATCCGGCGGGCCGGATCCATCGTGGTCTCCCACAGCTGCTCGGGGTTCATCTCGCCGAGACCCTTGAAGCGACTGATCTGCATGCCCTCCTTGGCGAGCTCGAGCGCCTTGGCCCGGAGCTCGGCGTAGGTTTCGGCGGTGGCCGACTTCTTGCCGTAGGTGAGCTCGAACGCCGGCAGGCCGACGATCTCGACGAGCTTCGCGTAGGCGCGCTTCAGGCTCGCGTACGACGGTGAGCCGAACAGCCCCGCAGGCAGGTCGAGGTGGGTTGCCGCGCTCGTCTCCGTCTCGACGACCTTGACGCTCAGTCGATCCTCCAGTCGCTCCGTGACGGAGAGCTCGTACCCGTTCGCCGGGATCGCTGCGATCACGGTCTCCGCATCTGCAGCGGTCAGCGCATCGGTCTCGACGAGCCGGTGATCGATGACGAAGCTCGCCGCGGTCGGGTACTCGCTCTCGAGCTTCGCCTGCCACGCTTCGAGCTCGGACAGCGCCCGGATGAAGCGCTGGTAGCGGGCTTCGGTGAGCGCCACGTCGTCCCCGTTGCGCGACGTGATCGCGATGTCCTTCACTCGCTCGCGAACGAGCAGCTCCTCGAGCTGGCTGTCCTTCTCGAAGTAGAGCTCCTGGTTGCCGAGCTTCACGTGGTAGAGGGGCGGGACTGCGATGTAGACGTGCCCACGCTCGACGAGCTCGCGCATCGTTCGGTAGATGAACGTCAGGATCAGCGTCCGGATGTGGGCGCCGTCCACGTCGGCGTCGGTCATCACGATGATCCGCCCGTAGCGGATGTTCTCGATCGTGAACTCGTCGCCGAAGCCGGTGCCGATCGCCGTGATCATCGCCTGGATCTCGTTGTTCGACAGCACCTTGTTGATGCGGTTCTTCTCGCTGTTGATGATCTTCCCGCGCAGCGGCAGGATCGCCTGGTAGGTGCGGTCGCGGGCCTGCTTGGCAGAGCCGCCGGCGCTGTCGCCCTCGACGATGTAGAGCTCACACAGGTCGGCTTCCTTGAGCGAGCAGTCGGCGAGCTTTCCCGGCAGCGACGAGTTCTCGAGCGCGCTCTTACGGCGCGTCAGCTCGCGGGCCTTTCGTGCCGCCTGCCGGGCACGGGAGGCGGAGACGGCCTTCGTGATGATCTGCCGCGCTTCGGTCGGGATTCTCCTCGAGGAATTCGGCGAGCTTCTGGTTGACGGTCTGCTCGACGAGCCTCGTGGACCCACGGGTTGCCGAGCTTGGTCTTCGTCTGGCCCTCGAACTGCGGATCGCGCAGCTTGACGGAGATCACGGTCGCCAGGCCTTCGCGCACGTCCTCGCCCTCGAGGTTGTCCTCCTTGTCCTTCAGCAGGCCCTTGTCGCGCGCGTACTTGTTGAGGGTCCCGGTCAGCGCCGCCTTGAATCCGGAGAGGTGCGAGCCACCCTCGGTCGTGTTGATGTTGTTCGCGAACGTGAACATCGACTCGACGTACGACGTGTTCCACTGCATCGCGACCTCGACGCGCCCTGATCGTTCTCGCCCTCGAAGTAGACGACGTGCTTGTGCACCGGGTCCTTCGACTCGTTGATGAACGAGACGAAGTCTTTGATCCCGCCCTCGTAGTGGAACTCGTGCGTCGTGCCGGCAGGCCGCTCGTCGCGCAACACGATCCGAAAGGCGCGCGTCAGGAACGCGGTCTCGCGCAGGTGCTGCGCGAGGGTCGAGGCCGAGAACTCCGTCTCCTCGAAAATCTCGCGGTCCGGCAGGAACCTGATCGTCGTGCCGTGGCCCTCTGCCTGACCGACCGTCTCCATGTCGCCCTGCGGCACCCCGCGGGCGAACTCCTGCCGGTAGAGCATCCCGTCGCGGCGGACCTCGGCGATGAGCCACTCCGAGAGCGCATTGACGACCGAGACACCGACGCCGTGGAGGCCTCCTGAGACCTTGTAGCCGTCACCGCCGAACTTGCCGCCGGCATGGAGCTTTGTGAGCACGACCGTGAGCGCGGGCAGTCCCTGCTCCTCGATCATGTCGACCGGGATGCCGGCGCCCTCGTCGACCACTGTGATCGAGTTGTCGGGGTGAATCGTGACGTCGACCATGTCGTTTCGGCCGGCGAGCGCCTCGTCGACAGCGTTGTCGACGACCTCGTAGACGAGGTGGTGGAGGCCCCGGGGGCCCGTTGTGCCGATGTACATCCCGGGCCGGAGCCGCACAGGCTCGAGGCCTTCCAGGACCGTGATGTCCTTCGCGGTGTAATCCGTCTCGGTCAAGCGGCTCAGGTCACCTTTCTCAACAGAAAAGCCCTGCAAATCGGGCTTTTCGTGGTTCACAGTAGTGTATCAGAAACGGCGGTCGGAAGCGGCGCGCGCGAGGCTCGCGGCCGCGGCACGCGCGATCGTCGCGCGCAGCTCGTCATCCGTCATGGCAGCAGTGAGCGAGGCGGCGAGGCGGCGCGTATCGGGATCCACCCGAAGCGCCGTCTGCGGTTCCACGTCCACAACCGGTGCCGCAGGCGCGGGCACTGCGCCTGGAGTGAAGCGGAGCGCCGTCGGTGCGTTCTCGCCCACCGCCGCGGTGACCTTTGCCAGGATCTCGTCCGCGAGCTGTCCGAGCTCGAATGCCCACGTCGCCGACGTCGCCGCGACGAGCAGCGTTCCGTCTCGTGTGATCCGCTGCGGCCAGGCCGCTCGCGCAATCGCGTCGCCCACAGCCGCCGGCCAGGTCCGGGTCACCTCGGCCAGCGCACCCGCATCGGGCACGCCCGCGCCTCTCAAGGCGATCCGCACGGAGGTGTCGAGTCGTTCCATCAGCCGGCCGTCACGTTGCCCGGAGTCACCACGAGGAGCTGTGCCGGCGCGAGCGGGAGCGCCTCCGGGCCGGTCGCCGTGACGATCGTCTGCCCCACCCTCCCGATCCGCTCGCTGAGGATGCGGCGGCGGCCCGCGTCCAGCTCGGACAAGGCATCGTCGAGGAGGACGAGGGGCGGCGTTCGGCGGCGTTCGGCGAGGAGCTCGGCTTCGGCGAGGAGAAGGGACAGGACGGCAATGCGCTGTTCGCCCTGCGAGCCCAGCGTTCGGAGGTCGCGGCCTGCCGCGGAGACGGCGATCTCGTCGAGGTGAGGCCCGACGCTCGTCGTCCCCCGCTCGATGTCGCGCTCCAGCCGATCGTCGAGCGCGGTGATCGTCGGGGGTTGGGCGTCGTATCCCAGGGTGGCGCTTTCGAGGCCCAACTCGCCCGCGCGCTCCGCAAAACCGGGTCGCAGGAGGTCGATCACGTCATGGCGGGCCATCGTCAGCGTCGTGCCGAGATCCGCGACGCGCGCGGTCCAGGGAGCCAGAGCCTCGCGGCCGGAAAGCCCTGCCGCAACCCGCCTCAAGGCCGCGTTCCGCTGTCCGATGGCTGCCGCGAACTCCAGCGGGATCTGGCCGCGGGACGGGAAGAGTCGGGCCAGCGTCCGATCGACGTACGCTCGCCGCGCAGCGGGCCCACCTTTGGCGACGACGAGGCGGTCGGGCGTGAAGACGAGCGTTGCGATCTCGCTCCTCAGCTGCTCCGTCGAGCGAAGCGCGGCGCCGTCGAGGCGGGCCTGTTTCGGTGCCGTGACGCTGATGCTCAGCGACACGGACGCCGGCACCGAGCCGCGCAGGCCCTGGAGGTCGACTCTCGCTGCCGTCGCGCCGTCGCGGATCAGCTGGGTGTCGGAGCGCGTTCTCGGTGAGAAGCCCTGGGTTCCGACGTGCAGCGACTCGAGCAGGTTCGTCTTGCCCGTCCCGTTGCGGCCCGTCACGAGGACCAACCCGGGCTGAAGCTCGAGCTCCAGCCGGGGATACGACCTGAAGTCGCGAAGCGTGACCTCGGTGACGATCAGCCGGCGAGCCTGATCGGCATGATCAGGTACCAGAACGAGTCGTCGGAGGAGGTGATCAGCCCGGGACGCAACGGGTTGATGAGCTTCAACCGGACCGTGTCGCCACGAACCGCATCGACGCCGTCCGCGAGGAACTCCGCGTTGAACCCGATCTCGAGCGGCTCACCCGTGTAGGCGGCAGGAAGGGACTCCTGCGTCTCGCCCACATCCTGGCTCTGGGCCGAGATCGTCAGCTCACCATCCGCGAATCGCAGCCGCAGCGGTGCGTTCCGCAGCGCCATCACGGCTGCCCGGCGCACGACGTCGCGGAGTTCGGTGCGGGGAAGGTCGACTTCGATTTCGAACGCCTCGGGCAGGAGCCGCCCCACGTCGGGGAACTGGCCGTCGATTCGGCGGGTGGTGAGCCACGTGTCCCCGGTCCCGAAGACCACCGTGTTCTCGTTGACCCCGAGCGTGACGGTTTCCGTGCCGCCGGCGATCCGGGCGAGCTCGGCGAGCGCTCTCGCCGGGATGATCGCCTCCAGGTCCGGGCCTGCTTGCTCGAGCTGCGTCTCCTTGAACGAGAGCCGGTACGAATCGGTGGCGGCCATCAGGAGCCGCGTGCCCTCGAAGCGCACCTGGATCCCCGTCAGGACCGGACGGGACTCGTCCTTCGACGCCGACCGTGCAACCCGGTCGACCGTTTCGAGCAGCGAGGCCGTCGCGATCGTGTGTGGAGCGAGATCGACAGGCGGAAGCCGGGGAAAGTCCTCAGCCGCGAAGACGTTGAGCTTCGAGGTGTAGCTTCCGCTCGAGATGTGGGCGACGCCCTCCTCCGGCCTGTACTCGAGGGTGACATCCGACGCCGGCAGGAGTCGCGCCAGGTCGACGAGGAGCTTTCCCGGGACGACGACGGCGCTGTCGCCCTCGACGTGCGCAGCCAACGTCGTTCGCAGCGAAAGCTCCATGTCGGTCGCGGCGAGCTCGAGTGAATCGCCTTCGGGCCTCAGCAAGACACCCGAGAGAACCTGGACCGAGCCGCGAGACGAGACGACGCGAGAAACGGTCGCGAGGGCGGCAACGAGTTGATCGCGGTCGCAGGTGACTTTGAGACCCGAGCCCACAGCGATGTCTGTTTCCATCATGATGAAAGATCCTCTTGTCGTAGTACGTAGAGAGTGTGAATGACGGGGATGACAGCCGTCAGTCGCCAAACCAGGCGGTTAGCGGCTGTTGGACCGGGTGGGGAGAACTGGGTCGGGTTCCACAGGTGCTTCGGTGCCGCTGCGCGGGTCCCACAGATCACCGGGCCTGCTTGATGCGCGCTGTGAGGTCCTGGACCAAGTTGTACACAGATCTATCCTCAGAGATGAGACGGGTGATCTTGCTCGTTGCGTGGATCACCGTGGTGTGATCGCGACCCCCGAACTCCTTCCCGATCTTGGGGAGCGACGCATCCGTCATCTCTCGAGAGAGGTACATCGCCACCTGTCGTGGGTAGGCGACAGCCTGTGACCGCCGCTGGCCGCAGAGCTCCATCACGGAGAGCCCGAAGCGGTCCGAGACCGCTTCCTGGATCCGTGTGATCGTCACTGCGGGGACGGCTTCGCCGTGCGGGAAGAGATCGCGGAGAACCTGCTCTGCGAGCTCGACGGTCAACGTGAGCCCCGTGAGCGACGAGAACGCGACGACGCGCGTCAACGCACCTTCGAGCTCTCGAATGTTGGTCGAGACGCGGCCCGCGATGAAGGTCAGAACCTCCGGATCGTCGACGGCGATGCGGTCGGTCGTCACTTTTTTCCGCAGGATCGCGATCCGCGTCTCCAGGTCGGGTGGCTGGATGTCGGTGATCAGCCCCCACTCGAACCTCGAGCGCAACCGCTCTTCGAGCGTCGCGATCTCCTTCGGCGGGCGGTCGGAGGAGATCACGATCTGGCGCCCGGCCTCGTAGAGCGAGTTGAAGGTGTGGAAGAACTCTTCCTGGATTCGCTCTTTGCCCTCGAAGAACTGGATGTCGTCGACGAGGAGGACGTCGTAGGTGCGGTATCGCTGCTTGAAGCCCTCGATCCGTTTGTCACGAAGGGAGTTGATGAAGTCGTTCATGAACGTCTCGCTCGTGACGTAGCGCGTCGTCGAGCCACGTGTGTGCTCGCTGACGTATTGCCCGATGGCCTGGAGCAAGTGGGTCTTCCCGAGGCCCGTGCCGCCGTAGATGAAGAGCGGGTTGTACGCCTGGGCGGGCGCCTCGGCGACGGCGAGCGCGGCTGCGTGCGCGAAGCGGTTCGACGATCCGATCACGAACAGGTCGAAGGTGTACTTGGGGCTCGAGGGCGCGACGGGCCGTTGTTCGTCGGGCGCCGCACCCGCCGCCGCGTCGGGGCCGAGGGCCTCGGACGCAAGTGTTCCCGGCTCGCGTACGGTGAGCGTGACCCGGACGTCGCGCGACAGCGCGTCCCGGGCAGCCGCCTTGACGAAGCCGAGAAAGTGGCCCTCGATCCATTCCCGCGTGAAATCGTTGGGAACGACGAGCGAGAAGGTGTCGTCTGCGAGCTCGCCTGCCGTGACGTCTCCGAACCACGTCGCGTAGGTCGTCTCGTTGAGGGCTTCACGGAGCCGACCGGAGACATCGTCCCACAGGCGTTCGGCGGTCGGCTCGGTGGCGTGCTGCACCCTCTGGAAGCTCCTCTCACACGTCGCGGGGTGAGCGAGCATAGCAGGGTGGGATTCGCCGCTCAATCGACCCGAACGCCGACCCGAACGCCGCCAAATCTAGCTTGTTTGCAGGTATTTCCCACCGCCCACAGCGTTTTCCACACCTGTGGATGGTTTGACCGCCGGAGTCTTTCGGGGCAACGGCCCGGCGCTCCATGCAGCGCTTTCGGCTGCCATTCGGCAGCGGACGCTTGTGGATAAGTCGACGGCGGAAGACCTCATCTATACTGGCTCCCCGCGTCCGCACGTTGCGGCCACGAATCGATACGAGAGAGCCTCACTGTGAAACGCACCTATCAACCAAACGTCCGTCGTCGCAAGCGCAAGCACGGCTTTCGCGCACGCATGTCGACGCGCGCCGGGCAGATGATCTTGAAGCGCCGCCGCGCCAAGGGACGCAAGCGCCTCTCCGCCTGAGCGCGCACGCTGTCTGTGGAGCGCCGGTCCCGCCTGTCACGGTCCAAGGACTTCGATGCGGTCTATCGGCAAGGCCGCTCGGTGTCGACGCGCTTTCTGACCTTGCACTGGTTTCCGCGCGAGGATGATCCAGCCGGCGAGCCCCGCCTCGGTTTGGCGGTTCCGAAGTCCGTCGGGAACGCCGTCGTTCGGAACCGGCTCAAACGGCAGCTCCGCGAGACGTGGTCGGAGCTTTCCACGCGGATTCCGGCCGGCCGAGACTACGTCCTTGCCGCGCGACCCGGGGTGGCCGAGCCGGCCGACACGCGTGGCCATGCGTGGCTCGTCGAGCAGGTGACCGAGGTTCTCGGGAAGGCGTCAGCATGAGGTACGTCGGCATGGCCCTCGTCCACGCGTGGCGCTGGACCTTCGGCCTTCTCACGCCTACGGGGACGTGCAAGTACCACCCGAGCTGTTCCGAGTACGCGTTGGACGCATTTCGCATTCACGGCCTCGTCAAGGGCGGAATCTTCGCAGCGTGGCGGATCGCCCGCTGCAACCCCTGGAGCCACGGCGGAGTCGATCGAGCGGAAGATGCGCGGTTCTGGCGCCGCCGATCCGAGACGGAGCGCCGGGCATGAACCTGCTGCTGTCGAGCCTGATCGCGTTCACCAACCCGCTGCGTCCGCTCGAGCACTTTCTGCAGCGCGTGCTCGTGTGGTTGCACGAGACAGTCGGGTTCTCCTGGGCATGGTCGATCATCGCCCTCACCGTGATCGTCCGGATTTGCCTCGTCCCGGTGACGGTCAAGCAGATCCATTCGATGCAGAACCTCCAGGCGCACGCGCCGGAGATGAAAGCGATCCAGAAGAAGTGGAAGCACGACAAGCAACGGCAGAACGAAGAGCTGATGCGCTTCTACAAGGAGAACAAGATCAATCCGGCGGCGTCGTGCCTGCCGATCGTCCTCCAGATTCCGATCTTCATCTCGCTGTTCTACGTGCTGCGCCACTTCGACGAGCGCATCCTTCCGATCTACGGCGGCTCCGTCGAGTGGCTCAACATCGTCGACATCACGGAGCCGGTGAAGGACGGTTGGGGGCCACTCCTGCTCGTCATCTACGTGGCCAGCCAGCTCTCGTCCTCGTACTTCATGTCGACGACCATGCAGGGCGCCCAGCGCATCCTCCTGATGGTCCTCCCCGTCCTGTTCGTCCCGTTCATCTTGAACTTCCCCGCCGGGCTAATGCTCTACTGGCTGACCACGAACCTCTGGACGACCGGGCAGGGCCTCGTCACCCGACGCCTGATGCCGAAGCCTGTAGCTCCCGAGAAGCGAAGTTCCCGGACGCCCGCCAAGGAGGAAGAGGAGCCGCCCGAGTCGAACGGCAGCTCCCCGGCCAAGCAGGCCTCGAGCGCCGAGGCCGAAGCCCGTGGCCGGTCCCCCGCGGCGGGTCAAGCGCAAGCGCGGTGGCGGGAGCACGAAGCGATGACCGGGGAGATCAGCGTCGAGTCGACCGGCGAGACGGTCGGAGAGGCGAAATGGAGCGCTGTTCGCGAGCTGCAGCGGCGGGTGCCGGGGCTCGATCGGGAGGCGATCCGCTTCCAGGTCGTGACCGAGGGCGAGCGCGGCCTGCTCGGCGTCGGCTACACACCGGCAACCGTGATCGCGAGCGCGGATGTCCCCGATTCCCCACCGCTCGAGCCCGGTTCCGGCGACGAACGATACGTCGCAGGCAGGCATCGTCCGCGAGCTTCTCGAGCGCACGATCGCTGCGAGCGGTGTTCAGGCGACGGTGGAGATCGAGACCTCGGGGGAGGATCTCGTCGCGACCCTCGTCGGATCCGATCTCGGCGTGCTGATCGGACGGCACGGCCAGACGATCGACGCGCTGCAGTACCTCGCCAACGCGATCGGCCACCGCACACAGGGCTCGGATCGCGCCCGTGTCGTGGTCGACGCCGCCGGCTATCGCGCGCGGCGGGCCGCGACCCTCGAGACGGCGGCCCGCCGCGCGGCGGAGCAGGCAGTCGCAATGGGCCGCCGCGTCGAGCTGGAGCCGATGACCTCGGCCGAGCGCCGCATCGTCCACGAGCTCCTGAAGGACGATCCAGAAGTCGAGACGGAGAGCGAGGGCAGCGAGCCCGAGCGGTTCGTCGTCGTGCTTCCCCGCCGCTCCGCGGACTGACGCCGCGTGACCGAGGGCGTCCTCGAGCGCTGGTTGGACGCCGTGGTGGCAACCCCGGGGCTGACCGCTTTCGGCGATCGCGAGCAGGCCCGCGATGTTCTTCTCGACGATGCGCTTCGTGCGGCGGATCTCGTGGCGGCGACGGACGGCCCGATCGTCGATGTCGGCTCCGGCGGCGGCACGCCCGGCATTCCTCTCGCCGTGGCGCTGCCGCGACACCATGTGACCTTGCTCGAGGCCGAGCGACGAAAGTGCCTCTTTCTCGAGCAGTGGGTTGCCGAGCTCCCGAATCTCGCTGTGACGTGGGGCCGGGCGGAGGAGCAGCCTCGAGAGACGTTCGGCGTTGCGGTGGCGAAGGCTCTGGCCAAGCCGCCGACAGCGGCCGAGTGGTGCCTGCCGCTCGTGCGAGAAGGTGGTCTCGTCGTCCTCTGGGTTGGTGCGACAGCCGACGTGGAGCGCGTCGCCGAGGTCGCCCGCCAGATCTCGGGCGAGGTGGTCCCCTCGCCCGCGGGCTTGCTCGTGATCCGCAAGATCGGGCCGACGCCCCCGGGCTTTCCCCGCAGGACAGGGGTTGCCAAGAAGCGTCCCCTGGCCTGATCCGGGCGGGCGGCGGACGCGTCCGCCGCCCTGGCTAGCCTGGGAACCGTGCCAGCCCGCGTGTACGCCATTGCCAATCAGAAGGGCGGCGTCGGAAAGACGACGACGGCCGTCAATCTGGCGGCCTGCCTGGCCGAAGCCGGCGAGCGCTGCCTGCTCATCGACCTCGACCCCCAGGCGAACGCAACGTCCGGCCTCGGCCGACGGGCGAACGGCGTCTCGACCCACGACCTCCTCGACGGCGTCCCGCTGACGAGCCTCGCCAAAGCCACGGCGTTCCCGAACCTCGACCTCGTCCCCGCCAAGGCGGAGCTCGCCGCGGCCGCCGTCCACCTCTCCGCGCTCGACGGTGGCGAGCGGTACCTGGCGGATGCGCTCTCGCCGCCGGCGACCGATGCGTACGATTTCGTGTTTCTCGACTGTCCGCCCGCGTTCGGGCCGCTGACGGTGAATGCGCTCGCCGCCGCCGACCGGGTGATCGTGCCGGTGCAAGCCGAGTACTACGCGCTCGAAGGCCTCTCGCAACTTCTCGGGTCGATCAACCTCGTCAAGGCGCGGCTCAACCCGCGCCTGGCCGTGGCAGGGATCCTCCTGACGATGGTCGACGGCCGCACGCGTCTCGCCGCCGACGTGGAGCAGGAGCTTCGTCGCCATTTCGGCGATCTCGTGTTCGCGGCATCCGTGCCGCGCTCGGTTCGGCTGGCCGAGGCGCCGAGCCACGGGCTTCCCGCAATCGCCTACGACCGCCGCTCGTCCGGCTCGGAGGCCTACTGGAAGGTGGCGATGGAACTTGTCGAGCGTCAATGACACATCGCGCCGCGGCCTCGGCCGCGGCCTCGAGGTCCTGATCGGAGGCGCCGGCGAGGCAGAGCTGCTCCATCTGCCGGTCGAGTCGGTCCACGCGAACCCGCGCCAGCCGCGACGCCGATTCGAGCCGGAGGCGACCTCCGGCCTGGCAGCCTCGATCCGTCATCAGGGAGTGCTCCAGCCCGTCGTCGTGCGGCCACGGCCCGCCGGCGGCTACGAGCTCGTCGCCGGAGAGCGCCGCTGGCGCGCCGCCAGAGAGGCGGGCGTGCCGACGATCCCGGCGGTCGTCCGCGACGTGGACGACCGGGACACGCTCCTGCTCGGCCTCGTCGAGAACGTCGCCCGCGAGAATCTGTCGCCGGTCGAAGAAGCGCGGGCGTATGCGTCACTGATCGACGAGTTCGAGCTGACACTCGGCGATGTCGCTGAGCGGGTCGGGCGCTCCAAGCCGTCCGTCTCCAACCGGGTGAGGCTGCTCGAGCTTCCCGAGGATGTCCTCTGGATGCTTGCGCGCGGCGAGCTCACCGAGGGCCACGCGCGCGCCGTTCTTTCACTGCCCGACGACGACGCCCGGAGCCGGCTGGCCAGGAAGATCGCCGGCGAGGGGATGACCGTGCGCGCGGCCGAGAAGGCCGCCCAGGACGGAGGCGCACGTCGCCGCGGGCCGCGCCTCGCCTCGCCTGATCCAGCGCTCGCCGAGCGCGCATTGGCGGCAGCGAACCAGGTGACCGGACTCCCCACCCGGATCCACGGCGATCGCCTCGAGATCCGCTTCGGCGACGAGACCGGCCTCGCAGAGCTCGTCGAGGCACTCGAGACCGCGGCGTCGCGTTGATCGCCGACGTCCCGATGCGCTCGGGCCGTCCGGTACACTCGTCCACCGCGGGCGATTAGCTCAGTTGGTTAGAGCGCCGCTCTGATAAGGCGGAGGTCCCTGGTTCGAATCCAGGATCGCCCATGACCTTCCGCAGATCGGGAATCCGAGTGGGGATTCCCGATCGTGAGGTCCCTGAGCCGGGGCGGCAGCCGACTCGACCCGAACGGGGACGCAGAACCCCCGGAAAAGGGGAGGCCCGCCGGTGATCGGTGAGTACCGTTGAGTCGGTGGCGGCCAATCGTGCTCTGGCGGGCGGGCTCGTGCTCGCGACCATCCTCCTGGCGACAATCGGTGAGATCCTCGTCCTGACCCACACGGCGGGGGCGGCCGGGCTGCTCCTTCTCCCTTGCGGTGCAGCCGCGGGCGTGGCCGCCTGGGTCGTGCTCGGCTCTCCGCGGAGACGGGCAGACATCGGCCGCTGACAAACCGATCTTCCCGGATACACTCAGGGAGAGGCCGATGCGCGAGATGACCGTCTATGGCGTGAGTTTCGACCTGGTCGGCAAACAGCCGATCGTGTTGTTGAAGACACAGGACGGCAACACGTTCCTGCCGATCTGGATCGGGCACCCCGAAGCAGCAGCGATTCTGATGAATCTCCAGGGCGCCGAGCCGCAGCGGCCGATGACGCACGACCTCCTGGCAGCCATCGTGGCGTCGCTCGACGCCGAGATCCGCGAGGTCACCGTCACGGAGTTGCGTGAGAACACGTTTCACGCGCGCATCACCATGGTCCGCAATGGCACCGAGATCGAGCTCGATTCCCGGACCTCGGACGCGATCGCGCTCGCCCTCCGCACGGACGCGAAGATCTACGCCGCCGAGGACGTGATCGAGGAGTCGGGCGTCGAGTTCGAAGGGGACGAGGAGGAGGCATCTCGGCGACTGATCGGCGTCGGTGAGACACTCGCGGATCTCGATCCCGACGAGTTCCGCAGGTTCCTCGACACCGTCACGCCGGACGAATTCGCGGCGGAGCCGGACGCCGAAGACGACGACGACGACGGCTAGCGCTGCGCCACGTCGGCGCGCCGCACCCCTCGAGCCCGTCAGCCTGCGTCGAGCTCGCTCTTCGTCAGGTCCAGGAGGTGGGTCACGAGCCGATCGAGCGCTGCGTCCGAGAGCGGTCCGGTGTTCGCCGCGGCGAGGCTCGCCCGAAGCCGCCGCTCGCGCTCCGGGTCGACCGTGTCGAGCCCGAGGCTCGGCTTTCAAAGCCCACAGCTCGGTGACGAGCTGGAGGCGATGATTCACCGCGCCCACGATCAGCTCGTCGTTTGCGTCGATCTGCCGCCGGATCTCGTCGAAGCGCTCGCTCACATCGTCACCGCCGCCACGAGAGCGGCCGCGTTGAACAGGCCGTGCACGACCATCCCCGGATAGACGCTTCCCGTCTTCGATCGCAACCACCCGAGCGTGATCCCGAAGATGGTCAGCACCGGCAGCCCGAGGACGAGACCGTGGGCGAGCCCGAAGGCCAGCCCGGTCAGGACGATCGCGGGCCAGGGCCCGGTGAACGGAGCGAGGAGCCCGTAGCCGAGACCGCGATAGAGCAATTCCTCGACGAACGGTGCGACGAGGATCACCACGGCGGCGTTGGCGAGGAACGGGACTGCGCGGCTGGAGTCCCAGTTGTCGGGTACGAGGCCTTGCTCGTCTCCTGCGTCGAGAAACGGGCTGAGCGCCGCGGAGGCCGCGAAGATCAGGACCAGGGCGGCGACGGCGAGTAGAGCTGCGCGGCCTTTGGCCACGGGTAGCTCGAGGCCGAGCAGCGGGCGATCGAACCCGTGTGCGATCGCCAGGATGAGGATCAACATGATCCCGTACTGGATCAGCGCCCCGGCGAACGTCGACCACTGGTAGAGGACGTCGTCGGCAACCTCGCTCCCCGCGAGCCGTGCACCATACGAGGCTGCTGCGAGAAGGCCAACGAGCACACCCCACGCGACGAGCCGGCCGGGCCGTCGCTGCGGCACGCCTCTGGGGCGCTCGATCGCCCCCTCGGTCATGCCGCGCTCCGACTCACGCCACCCAGTACCACAGCGCCCATCTGACGACGTCCACGGCAAGCCACGCAGCGAGGATAGCCGCCGTCGCCGCGACGGCCCGCCTGGTTCGCACCAGGGTCGCAAGAGCCATGAAGGCGGGGAAAGCCACAATCGCGAACCGCTGCATCGACCAGAGCGGCATCTTGTCCGAGACGAACGTCAGCGGCAACGCGACGCTCACGAGCGTGTAGATCCCGTAGGCCGCCCCGATGCGTCTCCAGGCGACGATCCCGAGGGCGATCAGCGCGATCGCAACGCCGAGATCGAGGAGCTCTCGACGCTCGACGGCGGCAATGACACCGCCCAACGGGCCCGCGGGCGAGAGCCGACGCTCCCAGACGACCCGCTGTGCATCGAGGAACGCGAGCGGTTGCCCGATCCAGATGGTGAGGACGAGCGGGTAGAGGGCGAACAGCAGCGGCGCGATCGCCAGCCCGCCGATCGCCCGACGTCGGTTGGGCGCCCGCCAGGCGAGCAGCAGAAGGGCGGGAAGCAACGCGACCCCCGCCGATCGGGTCAGGAGGGCGAGACCGGTGAGCGCGCCGGCCCGACCGAACCGCCCTCGCTCGGCGGAGGTGAACGCGGCGACTGCCAGCAGCAGATAGAGGGATTCGCTGTAGACCGCCCCGAAGAACAGGGTCGTGGGGGCGACGGCGAGAAACAGCACGGTGCGTCGAGCGACCTCCTCGCCGAGCCGATCCCGTGTCAGGTCGAAGAGGAGCGCGAATGCGGCCGCACCCGAGGCGAGCGAGATCACGACGCCCGCAAGGAGGAAATGGCCGAGGAGCAGCCGGCCCGCCCCGGCGACGAGGAGCGGATAGAGCGGGAAGAAGGCAGGCGTGCTCGAGGGCCACGAGTAGCCCTCTTCGGCGATCTTCAGGAACCAGTCACTGTCCCACCGGCCCCAGACGTCGACGACGACGCCGAGGTCGTGAAGGCGGCCGCTGTCCCATTCGCCCCGCCGCGAGTTCAGCGCGCTCTCGAACCCGACGACCACGACGAGGGCGAGCGCCCAGATCGCGATGCGACTCCAGAGAAAGAGCCGCACTGCGGGCGCGACGCTGCGCGTGTCGTCCGGCACACGGGGACTCTAGAGGTGCGGCGCCCCGAACAGTCGGCCGGAGGCAGTGGGTTCCGAGCCGCCCGGAAGGGTGAGAGGCGCCGGCATCGCGACGTCGAAGTCGATCCCGTCGATGGCTACCATCGCACCATGAGCGCCCCGCGCCGGCCACCGAAGCGTGGGTCCAGACTCGATACGGTCGTCAGGCGCCGCCGGCGCCGGCGGCGAGGCAGGCCGCTGCTGGTCGTCGCACTGGTCGGCGCCGGTCTTCTCGTCCTGGCAGCGGTCGCGGGTGGCGCGGGCGTCTATGCCTTCGGCTCGACGTGCGACCTGTCGGCCCTTCGCGAGGTGCGCATCGGGCAGAACACGTTCGTCTACGCCTCGGACGGCTCTCTCCTCGGCTCGATCCCCGCCGAGCGGAACCGCCAGGTGATCCCGCTTGCCAGGGTCAGCCCGTGGATGCCGAAAGCGACGGTCGCGATCGAGGACAGGCGCTTCTACAGCCACGGCGGGATCGATCCGCAGGGTATTGCCCGCGCCGTCTGGGCGGATGCGCAGGCAGGGAGGGTCGTCCAGGGCGGGTCGACGATCACCCAGCAGCTCGTTCGCAATCTCTACATCTCGAACGAACGCACGGTGCAACGCAAGCTCAAGGAGGCGTGCCTGGCCCTGAAGCTCAACGATGCGTGGTCGAAGCAACGGATCCTCGAGACGTACCTCAACCAGGTGTACTACGGGAACCTGGCGTACGGAATCGAGGCAGCAGCGCAGACGTACTTCTCCAAGCCGGCCCGAAGCCTCAACCTCCGGGAGGCGGCCCTGCTCGCCGGCTTGACGCAGGCACCGTCGGCGTACAACCCGTTCGCCGAGCCGCAAAAGGCGCTCGCACGGCGCAACGACGTTCTGCGAGCGATGGCCGCAGAAGCCATGATCACGCCGAGGCAGTACGCCTGGGCCACGGCCTCCTCGAATCTCCAGCTCGAGCCGGGGAGGCTCTACAAGGAGATCCGCGAGCCGTACTTCTTCGGCTTCGTACGCGACCAGCTGATCCGGAAGTACGGGTCGGAAACGGTCAGGTCCGGCGGCTTAAAGGTCTATACCACGATTGTGCCACGCTGGCAGCGAGCCGCGCAGGAGTCGATTCGAGAGACCCTGGATCGCCCCGGGGACCCGGCGGCGGCGGTGATCTCGATCGATCCGGCGAACGGCGCCATCCGCGCGATGACGGCAGTCGTGCCCGGCCGCCGCGACAACCAGTTCAATCTGCTCTCGCAGGCTCGAAGGCAGCCGGGCTCGACGTTCAAGACGTTCGTTCTCGCCGCGGCGATCGAAAAGGGGATCGATCCCGACACGAGCTCGTACGTGTCGGCGCCGTTCACGTACCGACCGGTCGCGACGGGCAGTTGTGACGATGGCTCGTGGTGGTGCGTCAAGACCTACGACTCCTCCTACAACGGCTGGACGACCGTCTCCCGGGCGACGCTGCGCTCCGACAACAGCGTGTACGCCCAGCTGACGCTCGACGTCGGCCCGGACCGTGTCGGCGCGATGGCGCGGAAGCTCGGGTCCGCACACCCCTCGAGGTCGGCGGCCGGTTCGTGCCTGCGATGGGCCTCGGGTCCGTGGCGGTGTCCCCACTCGACATGGCGTCGGCCTACGCCACGCTTGCTGCGGGAGGGATCTACTCGGAGCCGACCGCGATCCGTCGCGTGGTCCTTCCGAACGGCAACGCCGATGCCGGCTGGGGCTCCAACCGGAAGCGCGTGATCCCCGACGGAGTCGCGTGGAAGGTGACGAAGATCCTCGAGGACAACATCAGCTACGGCACCGGAACGCGCGCGGCCTTCGGTCGCCCTGCCGCCGGGAAGACGGGCACGACCGACAAGCACGCCGACGCGTGGTTCGTCGGCTACACCCCGGATCTCGCGACGGCAGTGTGGATGGGGTATCAGGCCGGCGAGATCCCGATGGAGAACGTCCACGGGATTGCCGTGTCGGGTGGGAGCTTCCCGGCAGAGATCTGGCGGCGAATGATGGAGCGCACGATCGGGTTGCGTCCGCCTCGGGAGTTCTCCGACCCGCGCGTCTATCCGACCTATCAGCCGTTCCAGCGCGGCCCGCTCGCGCTCAGTTACGACCCGTACTACGTCGCACCGGAGACGACGACCACGGAGACCGGATCGACCGATACCACCGCTACGACCGACGCGAGCGAGCCAAAGGCCTCCGGCCCGCCCGCCGCGACCACGAAGCAACCGTGAGTCGAGGGCCCGCGGTGGCGGCGGGCGCCGCGACCCTGGTGCTCGTCGCCGCGGCCTGCCTCCTCGCCTGGCGCCCCGATTCGCCGCTCGTCCCTCGAGACGGCGGCCTCGGCTCGGGGCGGGCACCGGTCTTCCTGGCGCTCCTCGCGGCCGCGCTGGCCGCGTACCTGCTGGCGCTGCTCCTGATCCGCCGCGCGACTCCGGCGATCGGGATCGTGATCGCGATCGCCGCCGCGATCCAACTCGCACCGCTCGCGGCCCCGCTGCTTCTCTCCACCGACGCCTGGACCTACTGGTCGTATGGGTGGATCGGCGCCCGCGGCAACGGCAATCCGTATTCGGAGCCGCCGGAGCGGTTCCCGACGAATCCCGCGTTGCCGTACATGGGCCGGGCATGGGTCGACACGACGACGGTCTACGGGCCGGCCTTTACGATCGCGAGCGAGCCGCTTGCGATCGTCGCCGGTGGGTCGAAGGCGTTCTCCGCCTGGCAGTACAAGGCCCTGGCGGCGGGATCGAGCCTCGCAGCGGCGCTCCTGGCCGGCCGGCTCGCGCGGCGGAAGGCATTCGCGATCGCCTTGGTCGGCTGGAACCCGCTTCTCGCGGTCCACCTCGCCGGCGGCGGCCACAATGACGGCTGGGTCGGCGCGCTGCTCCTGGCAGCCCTCGCTCTCTCGGCGGCGCAGCGACTTCGCTCCTCGGCGGTGATGTGGATGCTCGCGATCGCGGTGAAATGGGTTCCGCTCCTCTTCCTCGCGCTGTACTCGATCGAGGGCAGGGCGGTGGGCCGGCGGTCGTCATGGCGGGCACTCGCCGGCGCCGCGGGCGCGCTCGCGGTTGTTGCCTCGGCGTTGTACGGCGGGGCGTGGCCGCTGGCCGTGTTCCCGCTGGTCGGCAACGCCGCGCTGGAGACGAGCTACGCGATTCCCAATCGTCTCGAGCAACTCGGATTGCCGCAAACCCTGGCGCTCGGTCTGGCTGCGGTTGCCCTCGTCGTGGGACTCGCGTTGCTTGCTCGGGAAGCCGCCCGCGGCCGCGCGCGGCTCGGTCTGGCAGCCTGCCTCGTGCTCGTCACGACGCCCTATCTCGCCGTCTGGTACCTCGCCTGGGCGATTCCACTCGCGGCCGCCGAAGAGGACGAGGCGGCAACTCTCGCGTGCCTCGGACTCTGCGTGTATCTGCTGCCGCAGACGATCCCGATGTAGGCGCCTACTCTCGATGGAGGACCAGGACGCCGTCCTCGTCCGCGACGACG
The DNA here is from genome assembly GCA_963776305.1 of uncultured Thermoleophilia bacterium. GTDB lineage: Bacteria > Actinomycetota > Thermoleophilia > Gaiellales > Gaiellaceae > Gaiella. The sequence goes on from CAVZMA010000005.1 coordinate 76,695, forward strand.
CGCCACCGCGGGTCTCGCTCGAGCGCGGCAAACGCGGCCACGAACCGCGACCCACCGGTCGCGTCGTCGAGGTAGCTCGGCCGGGTCAGGTCGACGGCGACCCAGCGTGCCTCCCTCACGATCGGAAAGCTGAAGATCCGGCGCCGGGCCGAGAGATGGGCGCCGAGCGTGTTCGTCGCGCTCACCGGGACGCCGCGCGGGACGACGTTCAAGACGCGCGCGGCCGCGCGGTCGTGAGCGGTGACCACGTGATCGCGCGTCGCGAGGTCGGAGCCGAACGGAACGTGCCGCCAGACCGGAAGCGGGCCGAGCAGAACGCCGCTCACGAGCCCGAGGACGACGAGCCCGCGGACGACGAAGGGCGTCGTTCGCGGCGATCGTCGCCGGAGCCAGCCGGCCGCGAGCACCGCCCCGGCAACGAGACCGGGGATCGCTCCGGCGGTGTAGTGAAAGTGGATCGACGTCTGCGTCCGGGTATCCGAGAGCACGTTCAAGGCCAGTTCGGGGAGAGCCGTCGCCGCCAGCAAGGGCGAGACGAGGGGCAATCCCCCGAGTGGCGCGAGCAGGTCGAGCACGTAGGACAGGTCACGGCCGCGTGTGGCGGCCTCGAGGAACCGCACCGGGTGGGAAAGTAAGGTTCGTACCATTCCATCCGGAGAACCTCCCACGGCCGAGTACCGACCTTCGAACGGCGAGCCACCACCCGGCGCGAAATGAGGAACGACGATCGCCACCGCGACGATCGCCGCGGCGAGGCCCGCAGCGGCGATCACCGCCCCTGCGCGTCGCCTGCCGTGCGCTACCGCAAACCAGAGGCCGAGCATTGCCACGGTGAGGCCGATCTGCTCCTTCGTCAGGCACGCGGCGGCCGCAAGGAGCGAGAACGGGAGCAGCCGCTCCTCGTCGAGGTACCAGATCGCCCAGAGCAGGAGCGGGGTCGCGAATGCGACCGGATGGAAGTCGTCGACGACGAGCCACTGGGTCGGGGGGTAGAGGAGGTAGACGAGCGCGAAGCCCAGGCCCGCCCACTCGGAGCCGAGATGCTTGCGCGCGAGGAGGAACACGGCCGGTGCTCCGAGCGCGACGCCCACCGCCTGGAGCACGAGAAGCAGGCTCGGCTCTGGCCACAGCCACCAGAGAGGCGCGAGAACGACGATGAGCGGGTCGAAATGCGCGCCGAGCCGCGAGATCTGATCACCCTGAAGGTCGGTGATCTCGAGCAGCCGACCGTGCGCCGTCGACCACACGGCCTGGGTCAGGTTGCCGACATCGAACCGGCCCGTCTCGAACGCTCGCTGCTGGAGGACGGCGAGCGCGGACATGCCGGCGGCGAATGCCGCCGTCGCCACCCACGTCAGCGAGCGAGGCGCGATCACGTCGCCGCGCAGGCACGCTCGAGCACGCCGCGCCAGCGCTTGCCGAGAACGAGCTCGCTGGCGCGGGCCTCGTAGGTCGCGCGGCCGCCGGCCCCGATGTCGACGCCGAGCGCGGGATCGCCGGCGAGCCGTCGAACGGCCTGCGCGAGCGCCTCGGGATTTCCCGGAGGGACGAGGAGCGCATCCTGGCCGTCGGTCAGGAGCTCGCGGGCGGCAGGGGTATCCGCGGTGATCAGCGGCGTTCCGCAGGCGATCGCCTGAAATGCCTTGTTCGGGATCACGCGAGCGGCCTTGGCGCCTGTTCCGAAGATGCCGAGTGCGCACCCCGCCCGATGGAGCTCGGACGGGAGCCGGTCGTACTCGACCCATGGAGCCCACGCGACGTTCGCGGGCCGCGTCTCGAGGAGAGACTCGAGCTGGCCGCTACCGACGATCCGGAACGGGATTTCCGGTGCGAGCGACGCCGCTGCCAGGATCGTCTCGAGACCATGGAGGGGAATCAGCTTCCCGACGAAGAGCGCCTGAAACGGCCCATTGGAGCGCGGGCCCGGCGAGAAGAGCCTGTCCTCCGCACCTACCAGGCAGACCTCGACCCGGTCTGGCGGGAGGCCGAATCTGGCGCGGAAGAACGTCGCGTGGGCCTCGGTGTCGGCGACGACGACGTTCGCCCGCCTGAATGCCCGACGGTCGGTCAGGTGGATGAGCGACGCAGTGGGAGACCCCTCGCGGAACCGCCCACGGTCGTCGACGAGGGTGTCGTGGAGCGAGACGAGGGGGTTGAAGACGACCGGTCGCCCGCGCGCGACACGCCTGGCCGTCGGGAGATCGAAGTGGCCCGGATAGCCGACGATGAGCACGTCGGCCGATCGGCCGGGCTCGGATACGCGACGGAGGCTCCACTCGGCCTCGACCATGCGCAGCAGTTGCCGTGGGCCGACCGACCAGTTGTGGCGGCGTTCCCAGACGGCCCGGTGTTGCTCGACGACCTCGACGCCCGCCCCGCGGAGAGCAGAGATGACCTGGGCATTCCGCGGGTAGGCCCGGTCGTAGGTGCCGAAGTACAGCGCCCGCATGACGGCGCCTACCCCAGCACGTCGCTGACGAGCCGCGCGCTGCGATCGGCCTCGCCGGTTCGCTCCTCGTGGTGGCTCGTGATCAGCTCGGAGAGCAAGCCCAGCGACAGCAACTGGATGCCCACGACGACGAGCAGGACGCCCAGAGTGAGCAGCGGACGCTGCCCGATCGCGTGCCCCGCCAGCTTGACGATCGTCAGATAGACGAGGATGGCGAACCCGAGCAGGCTCGCGATCAGCCCGAGGCCCCCGAACAGGTGGAGCGGCCGATGGCGATACCGGCCCATGAAGGTCACGGTGAGGAGGTCGAGGAACCCGCGGACGTACCGCTCGACACCGTAGTTCGACCGGCCGTGCTCACGGGGCCGATGGTTGACCGGCAACTCGGTGACGCGATATCCGCGGTAGTGCGCGAGCACCGGGATGTAGCGGTGCAACTCCCCGTAGAGATGCATGCCCTCGACGACCTCCGCGCGGTACACCTTCAGACCGCAGTTCATGTCGTGCAGCCGCACACCGGAGACCCGCCCGGTGACGGCGTTGAAGAGCTTCGACGGGACGCGCCGCGTCAGCGGGTCGTTGCGCTTCGTCTTCCATCCGGAGACGAGGTCGTACCCCTCGTCCAGCTTGGCGAGGAGCCGCGGGATCTCGGCGGGATCGTCCTGAAGATCGCCGTCGATCGTCACGACCAGCTCTCCGGAGGCCTCGCCGAAGCCGACGTCGAGCGCGGTCGCCTTGCCGAAGTTCCGCCGCAGGCGGACGACGCGAACGTTGTCCTGCTCGCCGTGCAGCCGTGTGAGCGCTCCGAAGGTGTCGTCCGTGGAGCCGTCGTCGACGAACACGGCCTCCCACATCTGGTCCCCGCCTCCCAGTGCGTCTGCCAGTTCGGTGTAGAGCGCCGCGACGCTGCGCTCCTCGTCGTGGACGGGAATGACGACGGAGATCACGCCGCGAGGGTACCCCGTTCGGCTGGTGTAGCGTGCGGTCGTGGGACACCTCCTCACCGTGGAAGCGGCTCTGGCCAGCGTTCTCGCGCATGTCGAGCCGCTGCCGAGCGAGCGCATCCCGCTGTCCGAAGCTGCCGGCAGGGTTCTGGCGGAGGACGTTCGCGCGGCTGTCGACCTGCCGCCGTTCGCGTGCTCGTCGATGGACGGCTATGCCGTCCGATCCGGCGATCTGCCGGGAGTGCTGCAGGTCGTGGGGCATGTCGCGGCCGGTGTCCCCGAGAACAGGGCGCTCTCGGCCGGCGAGGCGATCGAGATCTCGACCGGTGGCGTCGTTCCGCGTGGCGCCGACGCGGTGGTTCCGATCGAGCAGGTCACGGTTCGGACGGGGTCGGTCGAGATCCAGAGAGACGTTGTCGAAGGAGAAAACATTCGCCCTCTGGGAGGCGACGTCCGCTCAGGCGCAACCCTCGTCGTCACCGGCTCGCGGTTGACGCCGGCTCGCCTCGGAGCCCTTGCCGCGTGCGGAATCGAGACCGTTGCGGTCTCGAGAGCGCCGAAGGTCACGATCGCCGTCACCGGGACGGAGCTTCGTGCTCCGGGGGAGCCGCTCGGTGCGGGTGAGATCTACGAGTCGAACGGGATCATGTTGGGGGCGCTGGTCGAGAGCGCCGGAGCGCGTGTCGAGCGGCTCGGAGTCGCCGAAGACACCGAGGCCGCACACCGGGTTTCGCTCGAGGCTGCTCTCGCTGCGGACGTCGTGGTCACGTCCGGCGGCGTCTCGGTCGGACCGCACGATCTCGTGCGTCGGATCGAGGGCGAACTGGGCGTGAAAGAGGTGTTCTGGGGCGTTGCAATGCGGCCGGGGAAGCCGATCGCGTTCGGCGTCCGAGAACGCACCCTCGTCTTCGGCTTGCCCGGGAATCCTGTCTCCTCGCTCGTCGGCTGCGTCTTGTTCGTCATCCCGGCGCTGCGCGCGCTGCAGGGAGACCCGCATCCCGAGCCACCGTTCAGGCCCGCGGTGCTGGCAGCCGGCGTTCGTCGCCGTGAGGAGCGCGACGACTTCGTGCGAGCTCGTGTCGAGTTTCGGGGCAGAAGAGGCCCTCGTCGAGCCGATCGACGGCCAGGAGTCGCACATGATCGCCCGGACGACGGCGGCAGATGCGCTCGTGCACGTGCCCAGAGGCCACGGGACGATCGACGCCGGCTCGACGGTGCGCTACCTGGCGCTCTGAGCCCGCCGCTCGACGGGGCGGTAGCGGCCTGCGGTGAGGGCACCGAGTTGCGCCGCCACCGCCGCCCAGCAAACGAGGACGAGGATGGTCGGCCACGAGATGAAGCCGAGGGTCATCAACGAGACGAGATACAGGGGCGCATGCAGCCCGAGCCCGAGTTGCGTGCCGACGACGACGACTGCGAGAGCGGGCCCGACGAGCCCCAACCCGAAGAGCACATCCTGGAGCCACGCCCTCCGCTCCTTGATCTGCGGCAACCAGAGCCACGCGTAGAGTGACGGCACGACGAACAGGAGCGCGTAGGGACTGATGAGCGCTGTCGCGACAGCAACCGCACCTAGCCCGACGAGCGCGACGGCGTACCCGGCGAGGACGTCGTCCTCCCGCGCGGGAGCCGCCGGGGAAAGCACGCGCCGCGCCCGCCACCAGCCGAACCACGCGAGCGCGCCGACGAGGGCGAGCCCGGCCACCGGCCAGTCGGTGACGGCCGGGCTGTCGGGCGGAGGTGGGATAGCCGAGCCGCGTGGAAAGACGCCGGCGAGGCTGGCGAGGAAAACGGCGAAGCACACCCAGAGCCAGGCGCCGAAGCGCGTACGCAACGCGCGCCAGGCGCCGGCTTGCGACAGGCGCCGCCGGCGAACCCGGGCGAACAGGTCGATCACCCCGACCAGATAGGGCACGAGGGCGACGACGAGGACGAACCCGATCGCCCACCCACGGATGATCCGGTTGCCGAGATAGACGTACCCGGCGGTCCCGCCGGCGAGCTCGATGCCGCCGTCGAGGGAAGCCAGGATCGAGTCGGCGGCGCGCCCGAGGCGAACGAACTGGGCCCGGTTGAGCGGTGCGGTCGCCTCGGCGACCGTCGCCCCGCTGTCCGGCGTGGTGGAGAGCCGGATCGCCGAGATCTGGCGGCCCAGGAAGGGCGCCTGCTCGCCGTAGCCGAACGGGATCCCGAGGTCGACGAGCTGGGCGAGCCAGCCGGGGCGCACCGGTTGCCGTCCGGCCTGTTCGGCGATCCGCAGGTCAGCCGTTCGCACGAGCGCCGGCGCGGGTGAGCGCGGAGCGAACCCGGACAACTCGATCCGCGGTCGGGCGGTACCGGCGATCGCGTCGAGCGAGACGACCGCCTTGACCCGGTTGCGGAGCGGTGACGTGGACGCGAAGCGCTCCGCGCCGAAGCCCCCGAACGCGCCCCCGTCCGACGAGAGAAAGACGATCGTGTGCTGCGGTTCCTGCCGACCGGCGATCGGGCCAAGCCGGCTGTAGCCTCGGGCCAGCTCGATCAGAGCCGCCGTGCCGGAGGCGTTGTCGTTGGCGCCCGGCCCGACGCCGATGTTGTCGCGGTGGGCGAGGACGACGATCACGTCCGGGCTGGCGCCCGGAACGACGGTCACGAGATTGCGCAAGCGGACGCGCCCGAGTCCTGGGATCGACTGATCCCAGGCATCCTCCTGGGCCGGAAGCCCGTAGAGGGCGAGCTTCTCCTCGACCCACTGGGCGGCACCAGGAGCGCCGGATGCACCGGGAGCGCGATTGGGAAAGTCGCGGGCGAGCTCCGCCGCAAGCACCGCTGCGACGTCGCCGTCGAAGGAGGGGGGAAATGCCGGTGCCGGGAAGGGGCCGGGTCGCGCGATCGTGAACGCGAGGAGGGCGAGCGGCAGGGCCAGGAGCACGCAGGCGTTGCGGACGAGCCGGGTGTCGATCGCGCGGTCCTGGGGCCGGTTGCGGCGAGCCCTGCGAGGCCTCGGGCCAACGGGCCGGCGTGAGTCTGAGGCCGCCACGACGGGGGCTATAGTACGACCTGGCGGCTGCTGGCCCCGTCCCCAGCATCCGCGACCATGCCTGATTCCGCAACCATTCTGCTCGTCGATGACGAGGATGCGATTCAGAAGTTGCTCACGTACCCGCTGGAGCGGGACGGGTACCGCGTCGTACAGGCACGCGACGGGGAAGAGGCGCTGCGACGGTTCGACGCCGAAGAGATCGACCTCGTCGTGCTCGACATCATGCTGCCGAAGATCGACGGGCTCGAGGTCTGCAAGAGGCTCCGATCGACGAGCACGGTCCCGATCATCATGCTGACGGCGCGGGACGACGAGCTCGACAAAGTGCTCGGGCTGGAGCTCGGTGCGGACGATTACATCACGAAGCCGTTTCAGATCCGCGAGTTCCGGAGTCGGGTGCGCGCCGTGCTGCGCCGCGCCGCCACACCCCATCTCGGCGGGAAGCGAGACGAGACGATCGATCGCGGCGACGTGCGGATCGATCTGCCGCGTCGTTCGGTCGAGGTGCGCGGCGAGCAGGTTCAGCTGACCTTCGTCGAATTCGAGCTCCTCGCCTTGCTGGCGTCGAGCCCGGGTGTCGTCTACTCGCGGCGGCAGCTGCTCGAGCGGCTGCGCGGGGGGGCGGACTATCGCGAGCCTCGCACGATCGACGTCCATGTGAGGCATCTCCGGGAAAAGATCGAGCGCGAGCCGCGCGAGCCGGAGCTGATCCTCACGGTTCGCGGCGCCGGCTATCGCTTCCGCGACGGATGACGATCCCGGGCGGCATCCGGTTCAAGCTGTCGCTCGCTCTGCTCGGCATCGTGGGTGGGGCGCTGCTTGCGGCGTATGCCATCGTCGTTCCCTCCCTCGAGCGGAATCTCGTCGAGGCGAAGCTCGACCAGCAGCAGAGTGACGCCGAGCGGCTCGCGGTCAACTACGCAACGTTCGACGCCCAGAACACCTGCGGCTGGACGAGTTCGTCGACGCCGCCGACTTCGTCTCGAACTCCCGCGTCGTCGTCTTCTCCGTGATCGGGCGGCCCGGGGCGCAGGTGCTCCTGTCCCAGGCGGACTCCTCCGCGGTCGGTGGCGAGGAGATCGAGAAGGACTCCACGGCGCGTGCCGCAGCCGAAGCGGTTCGCACCGTTCGCCAGCGGGTCACGCATGACGGACGTGAGTATGCAGAAGTCGCCGTGCCGCTCTACTCCGGCAACGTGATGCTGCTGTCGAGTTCGCTCTCCGACCAGTTGGCCACGGTCGCGCTCGTCAAGCGGCGCTTGCTCTATGCAACGCTCGTCGCGCTCCTGATCGCGGTCGTGTCCGGGTTCGCCGTCGCAGCGCTCCATGCCCGCCGGCTCGGACGCCTGCAGGGTGCAGCCGACCGGATCGCAGAGGGCGCCTTCGACGAGCCCGTCGTCGACGATGGGGCCGACGAGGTCGGCCAGTTGGCCGGATCGTTCGACCGCATGCGCATCCAGCTCGCGCAGCTCGATCGGGCCCGGAAGGAGTTCGTCGCCAACGCATCGCACGAGCTCCGGACACCGCTCTTTTCCCTCGCGGGCTTTCTCGAGCTCCTCGCGGACGAGGATCTCGACGAGACGACGCGGAAAGAATTCCTGGCAACGACGCGGACGCAGGTCGACAGGCTGACGGACCTCGCCACCGACCTCCTGGACCTCTCCCGCATGGACGCAGGCCGCATCCGGATCGAGCACGAGGAGGTCTCACTCGGAGAGGTTGCAGCCGTTGTCATCGAGGAGACCCGGGCCCTGGCGGACACCTCGGGGCATACCGTGCGGCTCGTGGCCGACGACGACGTCTGGGCGCTGGCCGACGAAGAGCGAGTACAGCAGATCGTTCGCTCCCTCGTCGGGAACGCCCTTGTGCACACACCGGCCGGGACGGCCGTCGAGCTCGGGGTCGAACGGCGCGGCGCCCGCGTGGTGGTGACCGTACGCGACGACGGCCCGGGAATCGCTCCCGAGCACCTCGACCGGATCTTCCAGCGGTTCTACCGCGTCGAGGGTGGTCAGGCCTCTGGCAGCGGCCTCGGGCTCGCGATCGCCCGCGAATTGGCGCAGCGGATGGGTGGAGCGGTCACGGTCGCCAGCCGGCCCGGGGCGACGGTGTTCACGCTCGACCTCCCGGCCGAACAGGCGCAATTGCGCCCACCGTCGCCCGTCGCCGTCTGACCGTTTCCACGTGAAAACGGTCGGACGCACGACGTTTGGTCGCGCCGGCCCACGGCTACAGTGCTCGGCGTGCGTCCGCAGGCCTTCGCCGTTGCTCTCGTCGCTGCCGTTCTCGGGGCCGGAGCGGCGCTCGCCCTGGGGGACCTGACGGGTCTGACCGAAGGGCAGAGCACGACGGTGCTCATTCGCCAGCCTGCGGCATCTGCCGACACCGGCGCCGCGGCGGGGAGCTCGGCGCCACCGGCGTTCGACCCGGCACGGATCTACGCTCAGCGCGCTCCCGGGGTGGTGACGCTCTACGCCGATTTCGGCTCCGCCGGCCAGGCCCAGGGCTCGGGATTCGTCGTCGCCGGCGACGGCACGATCCTCACCAACGCCCACGTCGTCACGAACGTCGCGGAGGCGGGTGGAGGGCCTGTCCGCGGTGCCGACCGGCTCTACGTCGAGTTCAAGGATCGCGACCGGGCGCCGGCGAAGATCGTCGGCTGGGATCTCTTCAGCGACGTCGCTGTGATTCGCGTCGATCCGGCGGCGCACGAGCTCGCCCCCGTTCCCCTTGGCCGCTCGTCGGCCGTTGTCGTCGGCACTCCGGTTGCCGCGATCGGCAGCCCGTTCAACGAGCAGAGCTCGCTGTCGGTCGGCGTCGTCTCGGCGATCGACCGCCGGATCGACTCCCTGACGTCGGGGTACAGCGTCTCGGACGCGATCCAGACCGACGCGCCGATCAACCGGGGCAACTCGGGCGGCCCCCTGTTCAACGCACGAGGTCAGGTGATCGGGATCAACGCCCAGATCCGGTCGACGAGCGGCACGGCGGAAGGGGTCGGTTTCGCGATCCCGATCGACACGGCCCGACGGGCGCTCGAGCAGCTTCTCGCAACCGGGCGGGTCTCGTACGCCTACATCGGGGTCACCACCCAGGACGTGACACCGGGCGTGGCGCGGAAGCTCGGCTTCGCCGCCTCTCGCGGCGCTCTCGTCGCGAAGGTCGAGCCCGGCACGCCGGCCGCCCGCGCGGGTCTCCGGGGCGGCGACCGGATCACGAGCTACAACGGCGTCGAGGTCTCCGTCGGCGGCGACCTGATCGTCAAGATCGGGGAAACGCCGATCGCGAGTGCGCAGGACGTCTCCCGCGCGGTGGCGGCGCTCGCCGTGGGACAGAAGGTCCCGTTCACCGTGCTTCGGGGCGGAACCGCCCGGCGGGTCGATTCCGCTGACGCTCGCCGAGCGCCCGGCCTGACCGGCCGCACTCGCCGAGTACGATGCGGCAGATGGCAGATCTCTCACATGTCGACGCCGACGGGGCGGTCCGGATGGTCGACGTCGGTGCCAAAGCCCTCTCACGCCGGCGCGCGGTCGCGCGCGCGACGGTCGTGATGGCTCCAGCGACCATCGCGCGCCTCGGGGCCTTGCCGAAAGGCGACGCGCTGACGACGGCGCAGCTCGCCGGGATCATGGCAGCGAAGCGGACGAGCGAGCTCATCCCGCTCTGTCATCCCCTGCCGCTCTCGGCGATCGACGTCAGCCTGGCTGTCACCGCCGACGGCGTCGAGATCGAGGCGACCGTGCAGACGACCGCCCAGACGGGTGTCGAGATGGAGGCCCTCACGGCCGCCACGGTTGCGGCGCTGACGGTGTACGACATGGCGAAAGCGGTCGACAAGGAGATGACGATCACGGGCGTCGCGTTGGTCGAGAAGACGAAGGAGCCCGCATGAGAGCCGCGGTGCTGACGGTGTCCGACGGTGTCCACCACGGGACGCGCGAGGACCGCAGCGGAGCCGCCCTGACGGCGCTCCTGGAGCGCGAGGGATTCGCCGTCGAGCGCCGCGTCGTCCCCGACGAGGCGGGCGCGATCACCGCTGCGATCACCGAGCTCGCCGACACCTCGTCGGTCGTCCTGACGACCGGCGGTACGGGCTTCACGCCACGCGATGTCACGCCCGAGGCGACACGCCCGGTGCTCGAGCGGGAGGCGCCGGGAATCGCCGAGGCGATCCGGGCCGACGCGCGGGCGAGAACGCCGCATGCGATGCTCTCCCGCGGCCTGGCGGGCCTGCGCGGGCCGACGCTGATCGTCAATCTCCCCGGGTCCCCCGGTGGCTGCGAGGACGGTTTCGCCGTTCTTCAACCCGCGCTCCTGCACGCGATTCAGCTCGCAGCGGGAGATCAGACGTCGCCGCATCGCCAGACGTGAGCACCGCCGCTCTCTCCTTCCCTCGCCGCTTTGCATCGCTCGTGAAGTTCGAGCACACCGTGTTCGCGTTGCCCTTCGCCTACGTCGGCGCCTTCCTGGCGGTCGACGGCTTCCCGGGGCTCGCCCCGATGGTGTGGATCACGCTTGCGATGATCGGTGCCAGGACCCTCGCGATGGCGCTGAACCGGCTCGTCGATGCCGGAATCGACGCCCGCAACCCGCGGACGGCCGGACGGGAGCTTCCGGCGGGGATGCTCACGACGACGCAGGTGTGGTGCCTCTGCGCCGGAGCCCTGGCGCTCTATCTGGTGGCCGTCTTCCAGTTGGAACCGGTCGTCCGCTGGCTCTGGCCGATTCCCGTCGTCATGTTCGTCGTCTATCCGTACCTCAAGCGTGTCACGTGGCTCTGCCACCTCTGGCTCGGTGCCTGCACCGGGCTTGCGCCTCTGGGGGCGTGGATCGCGGTCACCGGAACTGCGCCGTGGGAAGCGTGGGCGCTGTTTGCCGCCCAGGGGCTCTGGGTGGCGGGGTTCGATCTCTTCTACTCCCTCTTCGACGTGGCGCACGACCGCGCGGAGGGCCTGAAGTCGTGGGCGACGCGCTTCGGTGAGCGAGGCGTCTTCGTCGGCGCGCGCAGCTTCCACACGCTTGCCGTCGGTCTGCTCGTCGCCGTCGGCGCCGGGCTCCAGAGCAACGTCTTCTACTGGCTCGGCGTTGCCGCCGTCGCAGGGCTGCTCCTGTACGAGCACTCGCTCGTGCGGCCGGGCGACCTGCGGCGCCTCGACGCCGCATTCTTCACCGTCAACGGCGTCATCAGTGTGGTCTTCTTCGTCTTCGTCGCTCTCGACACGCTGACGTAGAGGAGGAGGAAGCCGACATGATCATGGGCGAGGCCATCGAGAAGCGCTACGGCCGCAAGCGGGTGTTGCGGGGGGTCTCGTTCGCCGTGGAACAGCGAGGGTTCCTGCTCGTGACGGGGGCAAACGGCTCCGGCAAGACGACCTTGCTTCGCCTCATCGTCGGGCTCGTCGCCCCCACCCGCGGAACGCTCACCGTGAACGCGGAACGTGCCGACCTGGGCTATGTGGGCCACGAGCCACTGCTCTATCGTGAGCTCACAGCGCTCGAGAATCTGGATCTCTTCGGGCGCCTCTATCGCGTCAGCGACCGGCGGGAGCGGGCAGGCATGCTTCTCGAGCGGTTCGGGCTCTGGGACGTGCGCGCCGATCGGGTCACCACCTTCTCGCGGGGCATGACGCAGCGGCTCGCGCTCTGCCGGGCGCTCCTCCACGACCCGTCCTTGCTGGTGCTCGACGAGCCGTTCACCGCGCTCGACGAAGCCGGTGCGGCGCTCCTCGACAGGGAGCTCGAGACGATGAGCGGCAATCGCACGATCGTGCTCTCCACCCACGATCCCGGTCGTGTCGCAGACCACGCCACCGGGCGGCTCGTCCTCGCATGAACGCCCTGACGCTCTACGCCGCCGACGTCGTCGCTCTCGCCCGCAAGGATCTGCGGCTCGAGCTCCGCGCCCGTGACACGCTCCCTGCCATGGCGCTCTTCGTCCTCGCGACCCTCGTCGTCTTTCACTTCGCGCTCCCGCCGGGCTCCGCCGAGAACGCCGCCTTCGGACTGCTGTGGATCGCGATCGTCTTCACCGCCCTCCTCGGCCTGGCGCGCGCGTGGGCACCGGAACGGGAAGGCGGCGCGCTGGACGCGCTCGTCCTGGCGCCCTCCGACAGAAGCGCCATCTGGCTCGGCAAGACGCTCGCGACCCTCGTCTTCCTGACCCTCGCAGAGATCGTGGCGCTGCCCGCTTTCGCGCTCTTCTTCGCCCCGATCGACCTCGTCGCGGTCGCAGGCGTCGTGCTCGCGAGCGTCGGCATCTGCGCGGTCGGCTCGTTGCTCGCGGCGATGGCCGCGGCGAGTCGAGGCCGGGAAGTCATCCTGCCGTTGCTCTTCCTGCCGCTCGCAATTCCGCTCGTCGTCGGCGGCGTCGGCGCCGGGATCTCGCCCGATGGAGCGACGTACCTCTCGTTCCTCGGCCTCTACGACCTCGTCTTCACGATACTGGCATGGGCCACGTTCGAATATGTCATCACGGAATAACCTCCCCGTCCTCGCGTTCGGCACGGTCGCTCTCCTCGGCGCCGCAGTCGTGCTCGCCCTCGTGGTCGCACCGGAGGACGCCGACCAGGGGATCTCCCAGCGGATCTTCTACTTCCACGTCCCGATCGCCCTCACGGCGTATCTCTGCTTCGGCCTCGGTGCCTGGAAGGCGCTCCGGCTGCTCTGGGTGGGCGGGGAACGGCGCGATCTGGAGAGCTACACGTGGATCCACCAGGGCACGATCTTCGGGGCGCTCACCCTGATCACGGGGTCGATCTGGGCCAAGGCCTCCTGGGGTGTCTGGTGGAGCTGGGGCTCGAACCAGCTCGTCCTCTTCCTCGTGCTGTTTCTCTTCTACTGCGCCTACTTCATGTTGCGCTTCTCGCTGGAGGAGGGCGCAGGCCGTGAGCGGATCTGCGCGGTCTACGCGTTGTTCGGCGTGGCGCTGATCCCGGTCAGCTTCTTCGCCATCCGCCTTGCCAGCGACTTCATCCATCCCACGGTCTTCACCCGTGACGGCCCGCAGATGACCCACACGATGTTCGGCGCCTTCGTCGTCTGCTGGGCGGCGATCACCTTGCTCGCCTACGTGATGTACCGGACCGAGCTCGTCGGCAAGCGTACGGATGCGAACCTGCGGGACCTCCGCGAGGCGCTCTCGTGAGCCAGGGGCAGTACGTCGCCCTTGCGTACGGGGTCGTCTTCGTCGTCGTCCTCCTCTGGGTGGCGATCATCGCTGCGAAGCTGGCACGGCTCGAGCGCGAGACGGCCGAGCTGGTCGACCTGGCCCGCGAGCACCTGGGCGATGGCTGAGTTCCTCGTCTGGCCGGCGCTGATCGCCTATAGCGAGGCGGCGTTCGCCTACGCCGGCGCGGTGCGAGATCCGCGGCGGGCTGCGCGGCTCGGAATCTGGGGCGTCCGGGTCGGGTGGCTGGCCCAGACCGCGCTGCTGATCGTCCAGGCGATCGGAACGGATGGGTTCCCCTGGGGCACGTGGGCCGGCGCGCTGAACCTCTTCGTCTGGCTCGTCGTCGGCGCCTACCTGATCTGGGGGTGTACGCCGCGGTACCGCCTGCTCGGACTCGCGGTGATGCCCTTCGCCGCGGCGCTGTTCGCGGCCGCGTGGGTGGGAGGCGGAACCGGGGTCTCGACCGACGACCAGGCGGGGGGACTTCTCGCCCTCCATGTCGGGCTGATGCTCGCCGGCCTTGCCGGGATGACGTTGGCGGCGGGACTCGCGGGGCTCTACCTGTGGCAGGAGCGTCGCCTCAAACGACGCGACTCGAGCGTGTTGCGGCTCCGCGTTCCCCCGCTCGACTCCCTCGACCGGCTCTCGGCCCGCACGGGCCTGATCTCGCTGGGGGTGCTCACCGCGGGGATCGTCGTCGGCCTCGCGAGTTTCACCAGCGGGGATTTCGACCTCACGATGGGGGCCGCCCTGACGATCTGGGCGTTCTACGCCGCGCTGTTCCTGCTGCGGCGAGACGAGGCCGTCCGCGGGCGCCGGTTTGCGTTTCTCCTCGTCGTCGGATTCTCGCTCGTGGCCATCGCCCTCCCTCTCACCCACTTCGCCTCGTGAGACTCACCCTCGTCGGGGTTTCTCATCGCCAGGCCCCCGTGGAGCTGCGCGAGCGGGTCGCCGTGGATCAGGAGGGCGCGGCGCGGCTTTCCCGGGAGCTGGCGGAAGGCTGTGAGGCAGTTGTGCTCTCGACCTGTAACCGGACCGAGCTCTACCTTGCGAGCGCGGAGCCGGGACTCGCTCTCGACGAGCGAGCGACTGCGTGCCTGCTCGATCTCGCCGGCGACGATGCAGCCGCTCTCGCCCCCGTGCTGTACCGCCTCGGTGACGACAGCGCCGCGCTGCATCTGTTCCGGGTGGCGGCCGGGCTCGACTCGCTCGTGCCCGGCGAGGGCGAGATCCTCGGTCAGGTGAGAGATGCGTTCGAAGGCGGTGCGACCGGGCCCCTGCTGGACCGCCTCTTCCGGCAGGCGCTGCACGCGGGCCGTCGCGCCCGGGTGGAGACGGCGATCGGCGAAAGCCCGGCGTCGGTCCCGGCAGCCGCCGCGGCCCTCGCGCAACAGGTGTTCGACGATCTCGGCGGCAGGAAGACGCTGCTGGTCGGGGCCGGCAAGATGAGCGAGCTGACGGCCCGGAATCTCCGGTCGCGCGGCAGCACGATCGCCGCGGTCGCCAATCGAACGGCTGCCAACGGCGAGGAGCTCGCCGCCCGCGTCGACTCACGGGCGGTCGGCATCGCCGACATCCCGAGCCTGCTCGCGACCGTCGATGTCGTCGTCACGTCGACGAGCGCGCCGGGCTTCGTCATCGACGCCGAATCGGCGGGTGCAGCGATGCGCGCCCGCCGCGGCCGCCCGATTCTCTTCGTCGATCTCGCGGTCCCGCGTGATGTCGATCCGTCTCTGGCGGCGATCGACGGCTGCTTCGTCTACGACGTGGACGATCTCGAGGCGGTTGTCGAGGCATCGCTCGCCGGCAGGCGGGTCGAGGCCGTGCGGGCCGAGCAGGTCGTCGCCGCAGAGGCGGAGCGATTCCGCGAGTGGCAGTCGTCGCTCTCGGTCGTGCCGGCAATCGCGTCTCTCCGTGCTCATGCGGAGGAGATCCGTAGCGGTGAGCTCGCCAAGGCCGAGGGGAGGCTCGGCCGGCTTCCCGAGCAGGAACAGAGGCTGATCGAGTCGGTCACCACGCAGATCGTGGCCAAGCTGCTCCATCTGCCCACGGTGCGAATGAAGGAGGCGGCCGCCGGCGCGGACGGCGTGGTCTATGCTGACGTCGTGCGGCACCTGTTCGGACTGGGGGAGGAGGAGCAGGCGTGACCCGACCGTTCGTCTCCGGTAGGCCGTTGCCCTTGCAGGCTCCGACGGCTTTCGTGCGCATCCGCCCTCGAGGTCGCCGGGTGTGCGGCGAGCCCCGAACGAAAAGTCGTGCCTGTGCTGCTTCGCGTCGGTTCCCGCGGAAGTAGGCTCGCGCTCACCCAGGCCGACCGCGCTGCCGAGGCGTTGCGCCGGCGCGGGGTCGAGATCGCGCTCGTTCCGATCACGACGGCGGGCGACCGCGATCGAACGAGCCCGTTCGGTGAGATCGGCGCGCGCGGGGTCTTCGTCAAGGAATTGGAGGAGGCGCTGCTCGAGGGGCGGATCGACGTCGCCGTCCATTCGGCGAAGGACATGACCTCGCAGGACGCGGACGGCCTCGTGGTCGGGGCGTACACGGAGCGTGAGGACCCCCGCGATGCGCTCTGCGGTGCCTCTGTCGTGCAACCCGGGATGCGGATCGGCACCGCATCGGCGCGCCGGCGGGCCCAGTTGCTCGCCCTCGAGCCGACGCTCTCGATCGAGCCGTTGCGAGGCAACGTCGATACGCGCCTCCGCAAGAAAACCGAGCGCGGTCTCGACGCGATCGTGCTCGCCGCATGCGGTCTAGACCGTTTGGGACTCCACGGCGAGATCGGGCTGCGGCTCGATCCGGCGCTGATGCTCCCCGAGGCGGGACAGGGAGCGCTCGCACTCCAGGTGCGCGCCGGCGAAGAGCGGCTCGTTGCCCACGTCCAGGACGACGAGACGCGCGCCCGGGTCGAGGCCGAACGGCGCTGCGTGGCGCTCATCGGAGGAGGATGCCTCGCACCGGTCGCCGCCTACCACGACGGCGCCACGTTGACCGCCCTGATCGCCGACGACGACGGCACGTGGGTCGAGCGTCGTTCGGGTTCGGATCCCGCGAAGGTGGCGGCCGCGTTGCTCGCGGTCGCGCACTGACAGCTCGTGAAGATCGTCGTCACCCGGCCCGAGGGCCAGGAGGAACCGCTGGTCGCGCGCCTCGCGCAGCTTGGGCACGAGGTCGAGCACTGTCCGCTGATCGCGATCGAGCCTCTCGGTGACGACCCCGTCGACGTCGCCGGCTACGACTGGGTCGTGGTCACGAGCGTCAACGGCGCCAGGGAGCTTCGCCGTCGGGCGTCGCGGCCCGATGCCGCGGGTTGCCGCGATCGGCGCCGCGACAGCGGAGGCGTTCGGCACGGTGGACCTGATTGCGTCGGTCTCGACCCAGGAGGGGCTCCTGGCCGAGTTGCCGCAACCCGTGGGGCGTGTGCTCTTCGCTGCCGCCGAGGACGCACGGAGCGTTCTGCCCGACGCGCTCGGGGCCGATGTCGTCGTTCTCTATCGAACCCGCGCGCTTCGACCCGCCGTGCCTCGAGCCGATCTCTATGTGCTCACGTCGGCATCTGCCGCCCGCGTTCTCGGCGCGTTGCGCCCGGGCGGTGCGGTCGTCTCGATCGGCCCGGAGACGTCGCGAGCCGCGGTCGAGGAAGGGCTCATCGTCGTCGCCGAAGCCACCGAGCACTCGACCGAGGGCATCGTCACGGCGGTCGCCGGCCTCCGGCCCGCCGGCTAGAAATGGCCGGGCCGTCCTCGTAGACTCGAACCGACGGTGTTCATCACCTTCCTCTCCGACTTCGGGCTGCAGGACGACTTCGTCGGTACCTGCCACGGAGTGATCCGGCGCATTGCCCCGGAGGCCCAGATCATCGACATCACCCACGGGATCCCGCCGCAGGCAGTCCTTCAGGGCGCCCTCGTCCTTGCGAACACCCTCCCGTACATGCCGGTGGGAGTGCACCTTTCCGTGATCGACCCCGGGGTGGGTAGCCACCGTCGTGCCCTCGCCTTGAGCGACTCCGACGGCCGCAGATTCGTCGGCCCCGACAACGGCTTGCTGCTTCCAGCTGCCGAGCGCGCCGGGATCGTCGACGCACACGAGATCGTGAACCCCGCCTACGCGCTCGAGTCGATCTCCCGCACCTTCCACGGCCGTGATCTGTTCGCTCCTGCCGCCGCGCACCTCGCCCGCGGGGTCCCGATTGCGGAGCTCGGCCCGCCCATCGACCCCGACGCTCTCGTGCGCCTGGACATTCCTGTCCCGCGGATCGTCGAGAACGTGATCGAGGCGACGACTCTCTACGTTGACAGCTTCGGCAACATGGCTCTCAATCTGACCCGGTCAGACCTCGACCACGTCGGCGTCGTCCCGGGGACGCGCGTGGAGATCGAGCTGTCGGGCGAGCGCTACTTCGCTGTGGTGGCGCGGACGTTCGCCGACGCGCGCGCGGGCGACGTGATCCTCTACGAGGACAGTTACGCCAACATGTCGATCGCGATCTCGAACGGGAACGCTGCCGCGATGCTCCGCACCGCGGCGGGACGTCCGATCACGATCCGTGTGGGCTAGCCGCGCCGGCACGCGTCGCGCTCACGGGGTTGGCACCTGCTCGTCGACAGCGCTAGGCTGTCGACATCGAGAGACGTCGGCGGAGCGGTCTCCGTCCCCGACGTCTCTCGGCTCGTCAGAACCGAATCGTCAATTCGAGCTCTGAGAGCATCGTCGCCCTGGATCACCGTCGCAGCTCGAGCGGCTAGGCTCGCCTGACGCAGCACCGACCGAGGGAGGCAGCAATGGACGGTGACACCGTCACGATCGTGGACAACCGCAACGGCGCGGAATACACGCTGCCGATCGTCGACGGTGCGATCCGCGCCACAGACCTCCGCCAGATCACTGGTCCTGATGGGGAGGGCCTGCTCTCGTTCGATCCGGCGTATCTTGAACACGGCCTCGTGCCGGAGTTCGATCACCTACATCGACGGCGACGTCGGGATCCTGCGCTACCGCGGCTACCCGATCGAACAGGTGGCAGAGCAAGCGGGTTTCCTCGAGACGTCGTACCTGCTGCTCGAGGGCGAGCTCCCGACTGCCGCGCAGCTCGAGCGCTGGACCGACGACGTACGGATCCATACCTACGTCCACACCAACATCAACGAGTTTCTCGAGGGCTTCCGCTACGACGCACACCCGATGGGGATGCTGCTCGGCGCGGTCGGCGCGCTCTCCACGTTCTATCCGGACGCAAAGCACATCTCCGATCCGGAGAACCGCTACCTCCAGCGCGTGCGACTGATCGCGAAGCTCCCCACGATCGCGGCGTACATCTTCCGTCATTCGCGTGGCCTGCCGTACGTCTTGCCGCGGAACGATCTCGACTACATCGGCAACTTCGTCAACATGACCTTCGAGATCGGCGGCCGGCACGAGCCGAACCCCGTCCTGCAACGCGCGCTCGAAATCCTGCTGATCCTCCACGCAGACCACGAGCAGAACTGCTCCACGAGCGCGGTGCGAGGGGTCGGCTCGTCGCACGTCGACCCGTTCTCGGCCGTGTCGGCCGGGATCGCAGCGCTGTACGGGCCGCTGCACGGAGGCGCGAACGAGGCCGTCTTGCGGATGCTCGACGAGATCGGCGACACGAGCAACGTGCCGGCCTTCATCGAGGCGGTCAAGGACGGGACGGCGGGGACGCGGCTGATGGGCTTCGGCCACCGCGTCTACAAGAGCTACGACCCGCGGGCGACGTTGATCAAGCAGGTCGCGGACGAGGTCTTCGCCGAGACGGGGATCGACCCGAAGCTGGAGATCGCACTCGAGCTCGAACGGATCGCACTCGAAGACGAGTACTTCGTCAGCCGCAAGCTCTACCCGAACGTCGATTTCTACTCCGGCCTGATCTACAAGGCGATGGGGTATCCGACCGACTACTTCACGGTGCTCTTCGCGCTCGGTCGGCTACCCGGTTGGATCGCCCAGTGGGAGGAGATGCTGACCGACCCCGAGCAGAAGATCGCCCGGCCGCGGCAGATCTACACCGGCTCGGACGAGCGGTCGTTCGTCGCACTGCCGGACAGATAGTCCGTTCCCCCGGGCGGACTGCGTCCCGGCGAACTGTCACGTGGCCAACGCGACGTCCCGCCAGGGAGGGAGGGTACCCGAGGGAACCGTGGTTCCCGGCTTCAGGGACTGTCGCGATCGGGAATCCCAGCTATGGGATTTCCGATCTGCGGAAAGGAATGGCGAGAGCCGGACTTGAACCGGCGACACCACGGTTTTCAGCCGTGTGCTCTACCAACTGAGCTACCTCGCCGCGGATCCGAAGTGTAGCGTCGCCCGCGGCGCGACGCCCATGGCGCTACGGTTCGGCGGATGGCACCTCCCGTCTCGATCATCGGTGCGCCGCTCGATCTCGGCCAGGCGCGACGGGGGGTCGATATGGGGCCGTCGGCGATCCGGTACGCAGGTCTCGAGGAGCGGTTGGCCGAGATCGGCCATGACGTCTCCGACCTCGGCAACATCGGAGCCCCAGAGCCGGAAGCGCTCGCCCTGCACGACGAGCGGGCACGGTTCCTGACGGAGATCCTGAGTGCGTGTGGCGAGCTCGCCGACCGCGTGGAGGCGTGTGTGCGGCAAGGCACGCGGCCGGTCGTGCTCGGGGGCGATCACTCGATCGCGATGGGGACGCTCTCCGGTCTCGCTCGCGCGGCGGGGCAGATCGGAGGCGTGATCTGGATCGATGCCCACGGGGATCTGAACGTGCCCGAGACCAGCCCGTCCGGAAACGTCCACGGGATGCCGCTGGCGGCCGCGGTCGGCCGGGCTCCGGATTGGTTTCGGCACGAACGGCTTCTGTTTCCGGCCGTCGATCCGAGCCGGGTCGCGCTGGTGGGCATCCACTCGCTCGACAGTGCGGAGCGGGAGTACCTACGATCGTCGGACATCCGCGTGTTCACGATGAGTGACATCGACCGGATCGGGATCGAGCGGACGATGAGCGAAGCGCTCGATCGCGTCGCGGGGCCCGGCTTCGTCCACATCTCGCTCGACCTCGATTCACTCGATCCCGAGATCGCGCCGGGCGTCGGGACGCCTGTTCGTGGGGGCCTGACCTATCGCGAGGCCCATCTTGCGTGCGAGCTGATCGCCGAGTCGGGGATCGCCGGCTCGCTCGAGGTCGTGGAAGCGAACCCGATCCTCGATCGCGAGAACACGACCGCGTTGACCGCCGTCGAGCTCGTGGCGAGCGCGCTCGGCAAGACGATCCTGTAGGGGCGAGGAGCCAACCCGACCGCTCGGACCGGGTCTAGCGCCGATGCATCGCGACCGCGACGTGGGCAAGGCCCGGGACCGCCAGCGACCCATCGTCCGACAGGAACTCGTCGAGGCGCGCTTCGGCATCCAGGCGGAGCGCGGTGGCCGTGTCGGCCGGCAACTGCCCGAGGAGCGTGGTCAGGGTCGGGGACATGTCGCAGGTGGCGGCCCACCACTCGTCGAGAGATCGCGCCTCCCACTCGACGCGAACATCCTCGCCCCCGACGACATCGAGACCGCTTGCGCGGACGACCGACTCCAGCGCGTCAGGGTTCGCGAGCCGAAACGGGCCTGGCGCCTCCGGGTCGGGCGGAGGCATCACGCCGAGCTGGAGCCCGGCGCTGCCCGTCGCGGTCATCCACGGGTTCAGCTGGGAGCTCGCCCACACGGCGACGACGGCCCGGCAGCCAGGGCGAAGGACACGGGCGATCTCCGAGGCCGCACGCTCCATCTCCGGCACGAGCATGAGCCCGAAGCGGCAGAGGACGCCGTCGACCGAGGCGTCGTCCAGTGAGAGGTGTGCGGCGTCCTCGACGGCGAACCGAACGCCGGTCAGGTCGCGTTCGGCCGCTCGCCGTCTCGCAACCTCGACCATCGCGGGAGCAGCATCCGTCGTCAGCAACTCGCCGTCCGGCAAGATCAGCGGCAGCGTCAGGAAGCCGAGCTCCCCCGGCCCGGCCGCGAGCTCGAGGATCCGGTTGCCGGGCTCCGGATCGAGGAGCTCGACCATCCGATCGGACAACGCCTCGGTCGCCCGGGCGAAGAGATCACAGCGGCGCTCCCAGCCGGCAGCGACGCTGTCCCACACCTCGACGGGTTCTTGAGCCGATTCGCTCATTGCAGCTGCAGCACCTCACACCCTCGATTCGCCGGCGTGGAATCCAGGAATGATGTGCTCTCCGTATGCCGCGAGCGTCTCCTCCTGGCTGTGGGTCATCAGGTAGATCGAGAAGTGGTCGACACCGATCGACTCGAGCTCGCGCAGCTTCGTCGTGATCTGGTCGACGTTGCCGAGGACCGAGAAGCGGTCGCAGATCTCGTCGGTGACGAACGAGCCGTGGGCGGCGCCGACGCGAGAGTGCTCGTTGTAGTCGTAGAACTTCCGCGCCTCGACGTAGTCGGTCAGCTCCTTGGGGATCACCGACCCGTCGTCGCCGTAGCGCTCGATCAGATCCTTGACGTGGTTCGAGACCATTGCGGGGAACCACCGTGTTTCGTCCCGCGCGAGCGCAATGTCGTCGGTGACCATGCTCGGGGCGCAGACGATGCACTTGAGAGCTGCCGGGTCGCGTCCGGCCTCCTCGGCGGCGGCTCGCGCGGTGCCCATGATCCACTGGATGATGTGCGGGTCGGCGAGCTGGATCACGACGCCGTCACCGACGCGGCCGGCGACTGCGAGCGCCTTCGGGCCGTAG
Organism: uncultured Thermoleophilia bacterium; assembly: GCA_963776305.1. Taxonomy (GTDB): domain Bacteria; phylum Actinomycetota; class Thermoleophilia; order Gaiellales; family Gaiellaceae; genus Gaiella. Next base: position 98,994 of record CAVZMA010000005.1, read on the forward strand.
CCGGCGACGAACATCTCGATTCTGGGCAACTCCGGGCGCACCCATTTCAGCTGCAGGTCCTTGTCGTTCCAATGCACCTCCTCGCCGTTCATGAGCGGCTTCACCATCCCGAGCGACTTCTCGAATTCGGCCACGCGGACGGGTGGCAGGCCGATGTAGCGCACCGCGGAGTCCCCACGACCCACCCCCATCACCATCCGGCCGTCGGAGATGTCGTGGAGCGTCGCGTAGAGGCTCGCGAGCACGGTCGGTTCACGCGTGCCCGGGTTCGTCACGAGGTGACCGAATTTCATCGTCGACGTCGCCTGGGCCGCGAGCGTCAGGAGCGGGAACGAGTCCTGCCAGAGGACGTGGGAGTCGTACGTCCACCCGATCTCGAACCCGTTTTGCTCGCCCAGGACCATGAGCTCGACGAGGCGCTGGTAGGGCGGGTCGGGCAGGACGGTCACTCCGAAGCTGAGGGCCATGTCGTCTCCTTGCGCTGTTCGCTCGTGAGCAGTGATTATCCGTGCTCGACGGAGGTGCCGCCAGCCCCGGCCCTCCGGCCGGCTCCGAGCACGAGGCCGCCGGCGGTCGTCACGGGGCTACGTATCGGCGACCCAGGCGATGGTCTTGTCGGCGAGTCGATCGAGCGCTCGGACGGCAAGCTCGATGTGCTCGGGATCGGTGTCCTCGAGCTTCGTGTGCGAGAGGCCGCGCAGGCTCTGGACGAACATCATCACCGTCGGAATGCCGGAGCGTGCGACCTCGGCCGCGTCGTGCAGAGGCCCCGAGGGAAGGCGATGCGACGTCCCGGCAACCTCTCGACATGCCTCGTCGCAGAGGTCGATCAACGCCGGGTCGAACAGGATCGGGTCGATGCTCCAGATCCGCTCCCAGGAGACCTCGATGTTCTCCTCCTCGGCGAAGCGCTCGCTCGCCTCCTGCGCGAGTCGGAGCAGTTCGGCGAGGCTGGCGGCTTCGAGGTGCCGCTGGTCGAGCAGCTGCTCCGCCGTCTCCACCACCGACGTCACGATCCCCGGGCGGCAGACGACGCCACCGGAGGTGCACACGGCACCGTTGCCGACGCGGGCGGCAATGTCGCGGATCTCGAGCGCGAGCTTGGCGGCACCGGCGAGAGCGTCGCGGCGCTTGTCCATGGGGGTCGAGCCTGCGTGCGCGGCCTGACCGGTCCAGGTGACCCGCCAGCGCTCGACGCCGTACGTTCCGAGGACGGCGCCGAGCGGTAACCCCAGAGCCTCGAGGACGGGGCCCTGTTCGATGTGGAGCTCGAGGTACGCGGCAGCGCTGTCGAGCTGGGCGCGGGCATCGAGCACCCGCTCGAGGTCGACACCGCTCTCGGCGAGCGCTTCCGGCAGCGAGACGCCGTTGAGGTCGTGAAGCTGACGCAACTCCTGCTGGTCGATCATCGAGCCCGCTGCCGCAGAGGAGCCGAAGAGGGATCGTCCGAACCGCGCGCCCTCCTCGTCGGCCCAGTTGACGAGGCGGACCGTGACACGCGGTGTGCCGGCCTCGGCGACCCTGCGCATGACCTCCGCCGCCGCGACGAGGTTGAGGCTGCCGTCGAGCCACCCACCGTTCGGGACGGAGTCGATGTGACCGCCGATCACGACCGCACGGTCCGACTCTCCCCGGAGCGTCCACCAGTCGTTCCCCGCCGCATCGCGCTCGGCGACGAGCGGGAGGTCTGCGAGGACCGACGCGAGCCACGTGCGTGCGGTGTTCCACGTCTCCGTCCAGGCGACGCGTTGGGCGCCGTTCTCGTTGCCCGTCAGCTGTTGCAGCTCACGCAGCTGCGAGACGACCCGTGCGGGATCGAGCGCCATGCGGGCAAGCCTATCGTGGTGCGAATAGGATCGCGACATGCCCGATCAACTCACCTGGCTCCGTGTTCCCACCGAGTCCGAGCTGCCACGAGAGGTGGTCGAGCTCTGGGCGTCTCCGCTCGAGAAGCTCGGGTTCGTCCCCAACGTGCTGCGGTTCTATGCGCTGAGGCCGAGCCACCTGCTCGCCTGGAACGCACACTACGACGAGCTGATGAAGGGCGCTTCGGGGCTTTCCAAGGCCGAGCGCGAGATGGTCGCCGTCGTCGTCTCGATCACGAACGACTGCCGATACTGCATCGCCGCTCACTCCGCTGCGCTTCGCAAGCTGACGAAGGACGCTGCCCTCGCCGACCAGATCGCGATCGACCACCGCGCGGCAGCTATCCCCGAGCGCACGAAAGCTGCTCTGGACTACGCGGTGAAGCTGACCCGCGAGCCGGCGATGATGACCGCAGCGGACGTGGAGCAACTGCGCGATGTCGGGTGGAGTGACGAGGACGTGATGGACATCGCCGAGGTGACGGGCATGTTCAACATGTCGAACCGTATGGCCTCCGGACTCGGGTGGGAACCGAACCCCGAGTACGAATCATTGGGCCGCTAGGGCAGATCAGGTGCTCGCGGCGATGAGCGCAAGCGCCTCGTCGAGTGAGACGACATCGCCGTACTTGGCGTCGACGTCGTGGAGTGCCTGCTCGTGCGCAGCCTCGTCTCGGTCGCCGACGGCCTCGCGAGGGATTGTGAGTCGATAGCCGTTCTGAAGCACATCGACGGCGGTCGCGCGGACGCACCCGGAGGTCGAGGCGCCCGTAACGATGACCGAGTCGCAGCCGTGCGAAGCGAGCAGGCTCTGCAGCGCCGTGCCGAAGAAAGCGGACGCGAACAGCTTGGTCAGCACCGGTTCATCCGGCCGGGGCGCGAGCCGGGGGTCGATCTCCGTGAAGGGACTCCCCGCCGCGAGCGTCAGCAGGATCGGCACCTTGTCGATGAACGCCCTGGCGACGGCCTTGTCGCCTTCTCCGTACGAGACGGTCGTGTAGACGACCGGCAGGCCCTTCGTCCGGGCGGCATCGAGCAGCTGTTCGATCGCGCCGACTGCGTCGTCGAGCTCGCAGTGCAGCGGCGAGTCCGGGCTCGTGAAGCCAAGGCTCATGTCGACGACGAGGAGAGCAGGGCGCCGGCCGGCGCCCTGCCTCTCCCCGAAGCCCGCGAGATGGTTCACGACGGTTCGGGGACTCCGTCTCCGGCGCGGACGCGCGCGAGCGCGTCTGCGGACTCCTCGAGCGGTGACCACCGCAGCGGCCGGGCCGACGTCGGCGGCTCGAGGCCCGTCTCGGCCTTGCAGTTCGCGAGCACGTCGTCCAGCGACGGGCCGAAATCGAAGTTCGACGCGCTCACCACGCTCGGCGCGCTGCCGCGTGCGCTCCGCTTCGGTTGCCGCCTCGTCGGCCGCGCCGTCACCGATCACGACCCCGTAGGCGGCGAGCGCATGCTCCTGCGAGACGAGCCCGAACGAGACGTCCCGGCACGACCGCCTCAACGGGACGGTCGAGACGATCCTTCCAGCCGCCGCCGCCGGCTGTCCGGTAGACGAGCATGTCGCCCGGCTCGACGACGACGTGATCACACTTCGAGGCCAGTCGCTCCTCGGTCCCGTCTGCGCGCTGAAGAATCTTCTCCGAGCGACCTCCAGGCAGGCCGCCGAGAACGCCCCAGGGCCGTGTCAGCCAACGGTCGTCGTGAATCGAAACCTCACCGGGCTCGAGATACACGTACCGCTTCTCGACGCCGTTGCCGCCCCGGTGCAGGCCGGCGCCACCCGAGTCGGTGACCGTCGTGTAGCCGTCGATCCGCAACGGGTAGTAGGCCTCGAGGTACTCGGTCGGGATGTTCTCGAAGAGCGGCCACCACGAGTGCCCGTCCATTCCGTCGCCGATCGGGCGGCCGGGGATGCCGCCGTAGAGGATCTCCATCGAGTAGAAGAACTCACCCTCACCGTCCCAGCCCGAATAGAGCATGTACGGGCTCGTGCCGTAGCCGGCAGCCGTGTTGAGCTCCGGGGCGTTCTTGCAGAGGGCGCCACCGAGCACGTCGAAGAGCCGGGCGAGCGCGTGGGTGCGGCAACCGAGCGCTGCCGGATACCGCGGCCGCAGCAGGCTGCCCTCCGGCATGACGACGTGCAGCAACGGATAGAAGCCGTCGTTGAAGAGGATCTGGGGATCGTTGACCATGATCAGGTAGATCCCGATGAACATCTTGAACATGCCCTCGGAGAGGTAGAAGTTGATCGGCCCGAGGGCCTGAGGGTCGGTACCCGACCAGTCGAAGAAGGCGTGCTCGCCTTCGCGCCAGATCGTCAGCTGCATCTTGAACGGGCCGTTGCCGAGGCCGTCGTCGTCGACGTAGTCGACGAACGTCTGGGGCTCCTCGGGGATGACGACGGAGATGAGGAACTTCATCGCGTTGTAGGTGCGATCGAGCAGCGCCTGGAGAGCCGCGAGATAGGTCTCCTTCCCGAATCGCTCGCAGAGCTCCATCACGCGACGCTCGCCCGCACGACAGCCCGCGACGATCGCGAACAGGTCGGCGCGGTTCATCTCCGGGCAGGCGGACGTTGTTGAGGATCAGCCGCAGCACGTCCTCCTGCACCTCGCCACGCTCGACGATCTTCAGCGGCGGGATGATGATCCCCTCTTCGAAGATCGTCTTCGCGCCGGTCGGAAGCGAGCCCGGCAACGGACCGCCTGCATCCATCTGGTGGCCGAACTGCGACGACCAGCCGACGAGCTCGTCGCCGAAGAAGATCGGCACGAGGACGAGCCAGTCGTTGGTGTGCGAGATCGACGCCGAGCACTTGAACGGATCGGAGGTGAGGATCACGTCGCCCGGGTACACACCCCTGTCCCACTCCTCCATCATCTCGTTGATGTACGCACCGAACTGACCAACGACCATTCGGCCACGAGGGTCGGTGATCATCGGGAACTCGTCGTGCTGCTCTCTGATCACCGGGCTCATCGCAGACCTGAACAACACGGCATCCATCTCGAAGCGCGCGTTCTTGAGGGCGCCCTCGATGATGTCCAGCGTGACGGGGTCGACCTCGAGATCGGGAATCTCGGCGATCTTCAGCGGCGGGTGCTTCGTGGTGGCCATCTCGTCCTCCCTTCCTACGCGCTCGGAGTGATCAGAATGTTGTAGTTCGGATCCACGGTGGCGGAGTGTTCCGGGAGGATCACGGTGGTGGAGTCGAACTCCGTCACGATCGCGGGCCCGGCGATCTCGGCTCCGGGCTCGAGCTTCGCCCGGTCGTAGATCTTCGTCGGAACCCGCGTCCCGTCGAAGCTGACCTCGTGCTCGGCGACGACCGCCGCCGCCGCGTCGGTGCCGGCGACTGCGCCGGTGCGTAGTTCGGGCTTCGGCACGGAGCCGAAGCCGACGGCACGCAGGTTCACGATCTCGGACGCTGTGCCCGGCATGCGGAAGCCGTACAGCTGCTCGTGGAGGGCGTTGAAGCTCTCCTCGAGCCCTCCGAGCCCACCGGCGCGGACATCGCCCGGCTCGAGGGAGACGGGAATCTCGTACCCCTGGCGGTGGTATCGCATATCGGCGACATAGGAGAGCCGCTGCTTCCCGCTGTCGATGCCCTCGCCGTCGAGCCAGGCCTTCGCCCGACTGCCGAGGCCGTCGAGGATATCCGCGACTTCCTCGCCGCTCGCATCGGCGACGAGCCGGATGTGCGTCTGTGCGAACTCGTCGCGGAAGTCCGCTACGAGGTCTCCGATGGCGCAGAGGAGCCCGGGCGCGGGCGGCACGATGACAGGATACGAGCCCATCAGCTTTGCGACAGCATTCGCGTGGAGCGGCCCGGCGCCACCGTAGGCGACGAGGGCGAAGTCCCGTGGATCGTGGCCGCGCTGAACCGAGACGAGGCGTAGAGCGCCCGCCATGTTCTCGTTCACGATCGCGAGGATGCCCTCCGCGGCCTTCTCGACCGAGGCGAGGCCCATCGCGTCGGCGATCTTCTTGACCGCCGTGTGCGAGGCGTCGACGTCGAGTGACATCTCGCCGCCGAGCAGGCTGGGCAACAGGTGGCCGAGAACGACATTCGCGTCGGTCACCGTCGGCTCGTCGCCGCCCTTGCCGTACGCGGCAGGACCAGGCTCCGCTCCGGCGGACTGCGGCCCGACGCGGAGCGCCCGCGTCAGCTCCGGAACGTGCGCGATCGAGCCGCCGCCTGCCCCGACGGTGTGCACGTTGACCGAGGGCACCTTGATCCGGAAGTGCCCGATCGACGTCTCGCGGCCGATCGTCGGTTGGCCGTCCTGGCAGAGGGCGACGTCGGTCGAGGTACCGCCCATGTCGAACGTCAGGATGTCCTTGTAGCCAGCCTTCGCCGCGACGTAGAGTGCGCCGGCGACACCGCCGGACGGGCCGGAGAGGACGCCGTAGATGGGGTTACGGGCAGCCTCGGCCGTTGTCATCAGCCCGGCGTCGGAGCGAAGGATGTTGACCTCCGCACTGGCGCCCGCTTCGGCGAGCTTGCTCTGGAGTTGCTTGACGTAGCTCTGCACCTTGGGCCGTACGTACGAGTTCATGCACGCCGTCAGCGCCCGCTCGTACTCACGAAACTCCGGCAGGACGTCCGACGAGAGCGTGACCGGGAACCCCGGGTACAGTCGCTCGACGATCTCCCCGATCTCGCGCTCGTGAGCACCGTTCACGTACGAGTTGATCAGGGCGACGGTCAGCGACTCGACGCCCGAGTCGACCATCTCCCGGATGATTCCCTCGACCTGGGTCGTATCGACCGGGACCAGGGTCGAGCCGCTCGCGTCCATCCGCTCGACTGCCTCGCGCGTGTCCGCGAGCGAGGCAGGAGGGTCGGGCTTCTGCATGATGATCCACCCCGCAAGCGGCCCCGGCGTCTGCGAGCGCGCCAGGTGAAGGATCTGCTTGAAGCCCTGGGTCGTGATCAAGCCGACACGTGCGCCCTTCGACTCGAGCACGGCGTTCGTTGCCACGGTCGTCCCGTGCAGGATGTTGCGAATCTCCCCGACCCCGACGCCGGACTCGTCGCAGATCCGCTGCACGCCGTTCAGGACGCCGAGCGATGGGTCGGCAGGCGTCGACGGCGTCTTGACGCGGTACTGCGTCGCCCCGCTCTCGTCGTTCACGAGGTAGAGGTCGGTGAACGTTCCGCCGACGTCGACCCCAAGTCTGTAGGCCATCTCTCGTTTCTCCTTTCGTTCAGCCGGCAACCGGCGCGAACGTGCCGGCCCTGTAGATCTGTCCCTCGAGCTGACGCCCGAGTACACCTTCTAGCCATTCAGCAACCGTGACGAGCAGATCGAGGTCGATGCCCGTTGGGATCCCCTCTCCGTGCAGGAGGTAGACGAGGTCCTCGGTGGCGATGTTCCCCGTCGCCCGCGGTGCGAACGGGCAGCCGCCGATCCCTCCGACGGAGGCGTCGAGCATCGTCGCGCCCGATTCGAGAGCGGTGATGGCGTTCGCATAGCCGGTGTTCCGCGTGTTGTGCAGGTGAACGCCCGACCGGTATTCCGAGAGCAACCGCGTCGGGGACGAGGCGCCGAACCTGGCGCGGGACGCCGACGCCGATCGTGTCGGCCAGCACCAGCTCGTCGGGCCGCGCCTCGCTGAGCTCCGCGGCGATCTCGATCACTCGACCGGGGTCGACGCGCCCCTCGAAGGGGCAGCCGAAGGACGCTCCGATCGTCACGGTGGCCCGGCGGCCGTCGGCGTGTGCTCGTTCGACGATCCTCGACGCGGTCGCGAGCGAATCGGCGACCGACGCGCCCTGATTCCGTTGGTTGAACGTCTCGGTCGCGGCGAACGCAAAGTGCACTTCGTCGAGGCCGGTGGCGGCGAACCGGTCGTAGCCTCGCTCGTTCAACGCCAGGCCCGCATAGATGACTCCGGGACGGCGTTCGATCGCCTGCACGACCTCTTCCGCGCCTGCCATCTGGGGGACGCGGGCGGGATTGACGAAACTGACCGCTTCGACCCGGGGAATGCCGGTCGCGGCCAGCCGGTCGACGAGCTCCGCCCGCACAACAGGGTCGAGAACCAGAGCATCGTTCTGCAGGCCGTCTCGCGGCCCGACGTCGCAGATCGTGACCGACGGCGTTCCCATCAGATGACACCCTCTTCGCGCAGTGCCTCGATCTCGTCGTTCGAGAGCCCGAGGAGGCCGCCGTAGACGTCGGCGTTGTGGCTTCCTTCCTCCCAGGTGGCCGACCAGCGCAGCGCCCCGGGCGTCCGGGTCAGCTTCGGGACGATGCCCGGGCCGATGTACGGTCCGAACTCGGGGTCGACGTGCTCGAGCAGCATCTCGCGGGCCTTGAACTGCGGGTCGTCGAAGATGTCGGCGATGGTGTAGATCGGGCCGCAGATGACGCCGGCCGCGTTCAGGATGCGGTCGATCTCGACGGCGTCGTGCTGCGCGGCCCAATCGGCGACGATTCCTTCGATCTCGTCCTGATTGTCGCCGCGGGCAAGGTGGGTCGCGAACCGCTCGTCGTCGGCGAGCTCGGGCCGTTCGATCGCATCACAGAGCCGGCGAAAGACGTTGTCCGCGTTCGCGGCGATGACCACCCAGCTGTCGTCCCGTGACTTGAAGATATTGGACGGCGCTATTCCCTTGAGGTTCGTTCCCTGCGGGCCGCGGACGATTCCGAGCCGGTCGTACTCGGGAACCGTGCTCTCGAGGAGTGCGAACGAGGCTTCCATCAGCGAGACGTCGACGACCTGCCCGAGCCCCCCGCCGGCGCCGTCCCGCCAGTAGAGAGCAGCCAGGATGCCCTGGGCAGCGAACATCGCCGCGAGCGAGTCACCGAGTGAGACGTGCATGCGCGGCGGCGGCTGGTCGGGGAAGCCGTTGATATGGCGAATGCCACCCATCGCCTCCGCCACCGAGGCAAACCCGGCGCGCTCCGCGTAGGGCCCTGTCTGTCCGTAGCCGGAGACGCGGCACAGCACGATGCCGGGGTTGACGGCGGACATCTGCTCGTACCCGAGATTCCACCGCTCGAGCGTTCCCGGGCGGAAATTCTCGGTCACGACGTCGGCTCGTTCGACGAGCCGCAGCAGCAGATCCTGACCCTTTTCCTCGCGCAGGTTGAGGGTGATGCACTTCTTGTTACGCGACTGCACCGGCCACCAGAGCGACCGGCCCTTGATAGCGCTCCTTGCCCCAGTTTCTGATCGGGTCTGGTTGGCCGGGGGCCTCGACCTTGATGATCTCCGCGCCGAGATCACCGAGGAGCCGTCCGGTGAACGGGCCTGCCAGCAGGGTTCCGAGCTCGATCACCCGGATCCCTGCGAGCGGTCCGATCCGCAAGCCCTCGGCCGCCGCCGTCGCCTTGAGATCGTTGGCCGCTTCGCTCATTCTCCGCCCTCGAGGCACGCTGCTTTGCAGCTCGCGCCGACGGGTGCGGATCTCGCGGCGCGCGAGGGCGGCAGGTGCACGTCGAACGGTCCCACGGGGGCGACCATACAGCATGCGCCGCGCCGCTCGACCCGGCGCGAAGAGCGGTCGTCGGTACGAAACCGAGGGGCGATTCAGTCGGGCAGCGATCGCGCTGCGTCGGGCGTGCCGTTCTCCCCATCGAGGGCCTCGAGGTAGCGTTCGAGAGCCTGACGACGGCTGCGCGAGTCGGCGATCACGTCCTCGAGGCGGGTCCGCTCGGCCTCCAGGTCATCGCGCATCTCGGCCCGCGACTCCGTGGACTCGAGGTCGAACTCGTCCTCGCTCTCGTCGCTGCTCGGATCGAGAACTCCGCGTACGAGTGCGACGTCCTCGGGTGCCATGCGCGCGAATGCCGCCTCGTCGATTCGCGACCCTTCGAGCTCGGTGAGCACCTCGCCGATCTGAGCGAGGACGGCGACCTCGCGGTCGTCTTCGAACTCCAGCGCGTCGAGCGCCTGCTGCCGGCGCTTTGCGCGCACGATCTCGTCGACATCCACGGCCACAGGATAATGAACGGCGTGAGCAGCCGGACCCCGCTCGCCCGGCACCGTGCTCGCCGCGGCTGCGACGGCCCAGGCTGCGGTGGCGTTCGTGAGCTTCGGCCTGCCCGCGATCGGCCCCGAGCTGAGCCGGAGCTTCGAGCTGAGCCTCGCCGAGCTCGGCGCGGTGCTCACTGCCGGGGTGTTCGGTGCCGGGCTGGCGCTGATCGTCGCGGGGATGGCAATCGATCGGTTCGGTACGCGGATCCCGATACTCGTCGGGACCGCTCTGGGCGCGGCGGGGCTCGGGGTCGCTGCGACCGCCGGGTCGACTGCGGTGCTGGTCGTCGCGCTCGTCGTGTTCGGTGTCGGTTCGGCCGCCGTCCCGATCGCAGGTGCCGGAGCGCTCTTCCACGCGTATCCGCCCAAGCGGCGCGCCTGGGCGCTCGGAGTTCGTCAGATGTCGGTGCCGCTCGGGGGAACGGCTGCGGCGGTCGTCATGCCGGCTCTCGAGGAGTACGGCGGTGTCGGCCTGACGCTGGGCGTCGCCGCGGTCGCTGTCGCTGCAACCGGACTGCTCTTCGCCTACGTCGCCGCGGAGCCGCCGGCGGCAGCTCGGATCCGAGTGCACAAGCCGCTGCGGAGTATCTGGCGTACGCCCGGCATGCAGCGCCTGCTCGTCGTCGCCGCGTTCTACATCGTCGTGCTGCAGGCGGTGCTCGCGTTCACCGTTCCTGCGGCGCTGGCAGCAGGGCTGACGGCGTTCGCTGCCTCGGCAACGTTCTTCGCCGTCAACGTCACCGCGATGGTGTCGCGAATCGTCTGGGGCCGGGTTGCGGACGGGGCGGGCGGGTCTCGGCGCGCCCGAACGCTCGTCGAGGTCGGGATCGTCTGCGGCCCTGGGGGCCCTGCTCTTCACGCTCGCGCTGCACGCCGGCGCAGCGGTCGTGATTCCCGCTGCCGTGCTGTTCGGCTTCGGCGCTCTCGGCTGGAACGCTCTGGTGTATGTCAGCGCGGGCGAGCGCGCGGCTCCCGAGCTGGCCGCGCGATCTGTCGCAGTGGCGGCGACCGTCGTCTTCCTGATCTCCGCCGTCTCGACGCCGCTCCTCGGAGCGCTCGCATCCCTTGCCGGCTGGGACGTGTTCTGGGTCGTAACGGCGGCCCTTGCTGCCGCCGGTGCTCTCGTTGCCGCGAGCCTTTCGAGGGCGGCTGTGCGCTGACCCCCGCTGCCTCAACCGACCACGGCGTGTCTCGGCATCGCGAGTGGTCGCACGAGACCGATGACTGTATGTTCGCGGCTGTGGCGTACGCCTCGACACGAGCCGGCCATCGCATCGACCGGTCCAGCCGCGCGGAGTCGTCGTGATCGTCCGCGATGCCGGCGATGCCTGGCAGGTCGTGCTCCAGACGGATCACGCAGACCTCTCGGCCGACTGTGCGCGCCTGTGGGCCGACACGGGTGCGCGCCATTCGTCGCTGGTCATCGCCGCCGAGCGCCACGACGACGGCTGGGCCGTCTGGGAGCAGTCGCCGATGATGGAAGCCGGCTCGGGCCGGCCACTCAACTTTCTCGACGTCCCGGTACCGGCCCACCTCGCGTTCTACCGTGCCGGGATTGCAGCGATCACCGACGAGGACCCCTATGCCGGCCTGCTCGTGTCGATGCACGGAGCCGGTATCTACCGTCAGCGCTACGGAGCGCAGCCCGAGCTCAAGCTGAGCCGGGCGGGCGAGGTCCTGGATCTCGTCGAGGCGTTCGTGGCGGAGCAGGAAGCCTCGCACCCGATCCGCTGCAGCGAGATCGGTGTCACGGATGAGGAGCGGTGGGCCGACTACCACCGCCTTCAGGTCTACGACCGCTTCTCGCTCTTCTTCTGCCTCAAGGATCTCGGGTCGAGCGAGCACGACGATATCGGCGGCTATCGACTCGAGACGGTTGGGCCGGGCCGAGTTCGCATGGACCCATACCCGTTCAGCTCGAAGAGGGCCGATTTCACGCTCCTCCGCCACATCCTCCCGAAGCGAGAGCGGACGATCGACGAGTTGAGGCACGAACTCCTAGGCACTCCGGCGGAGCGCCTGGAGATCGTGGTCGAGCCGGCCTAGCGGCCCTCAGGAGCACCTGCGGCCCGAGCTCAAGGGCACAGAGCGGTGCGTTAGGCTTGCTTTCCCAACGAGAGGGAGGACGGCCATGGAGGGCATGATCGATGTCAACGGCGTCAAACTGTGGCACCGGATCTCCGGTGAGGGCGAGCCGGTCGTCCAGATCCACGGGGCCGGTTTCGGGCACTTCAACTTCGACCCCGCGACACCGCAGCTCTCGAAGCAGTTCAGGGTGATCGACTTCGACATGCGCGGCTACGGGCAGTCGGACAAGCCGCTGCAGGTCTACGACATGGAGGTGTGGGCCGATGACGTTGCCGGCCTGATGGACGTCCTCGGGGTCGACCAGGCGCACATCCACGGCACCTCGATGGGAGGCATGATCGCGACCGTGTTCGCCGGCAAGTACCCGGAACGCACGACCTCGGTCGTGATCAACTGCGCGGCCGCGCGCCTGGGTGTCACCGGTCGTCTCATCTTCAAGAACTGGATCGACATTGCGACGCTGGATCCGGCTGGGCCCGGCAGCCGACTTCTCGCGGAGTTGATCACGTGGCAGGCGTTGTCGAAGGCCTTCCTGGCGGAACAGGGCGCCGAGGGCCTGATCACGACGATCCAGACGATTCTTCGAGACTCCAATCGGCTCGAGGTGTTCTGCGACGCATGCCAGGCGATGTGTGACATGGACATCACGGCGTGGCTTCCGCGCATCACCTCCCCTGCGCTCGTCCTCGGCGGCGACGAGGATCTGATGACACCGTGGGATCAAGGCCCGGGCGGTGTCGGTCAGGAGGGGATCTACTCGGGTATCGCCGGCGCCGAGAAGCACGTCATCGCGGGCTCGGGCCACTCGACCGATCTTCGACAACGCCGAGGAGCACAATCGCGTCGTGAGCGACTTCTTCCATCGTTCGAGCCGCACGCCGGCGAGCGTGACTGCGACGGCCACGTCCGGGTAGCGGCCCAGATGCCAGCGCTCGAGGAGTTCGGCGTCGAGCCGGTTCCGGCGGAGCTCCGCACAACGGGTTGGCGCGACCTGTTCGCGATCAACTTCACGTTCTTCCTGAATCCGGTCATGTATGTGCTCGGAGCCTTCGCGGTCGTCGCCGGTGGGCTGCCACTCTGGTGGGCTGTGGCTGCGATGGTCATGGGCCAGGCGCTCGCATTCGCAATGCTCACCGTGGTCGCGCAGCCCGGCGTCGACTACGGGCTCCCAGGCCAGGTCGCGCTGCGTTCACACCTGGGCTTCTGGGGAGCACGTCTCCTCTCGTCGCCGTACCGGGTCATCGCGGCGACCTACTGGTTCGCCGCGCAAGCGTTGACGGCCGGGCTCGGTGCCCAGGCGATCTACGAGGCGATGACCGGTGACCAGCTGCCGCTCGTGCCGCTCGCGCTTGCCTTTGCTGTTGTCCATGCGACGTTCGCGGTTCTCGGTTTCGACGTGATGCGGTGGCTCCTGCGCGGCGTGCTGCCGATCTCGGTCGCGTTCACGATCGTTCTCGTCGCTCTCTACCTTTCGACGGACAATCCGAAGTACGCGGTCAGCCGCGTCTTCGACTCGCCCGATCAGCACCTCACCTGGACGGGGTTCGCGACGTACGTGACGGTGATGTGCGGCGCGTCGCTCACATTTCGTCACCAACGTCGCAGACTTCTGCCGCTACACGCCGACCCGGCGTGACATGCGCATCGGGCTGATCGCCTCGGCCCTCGCTTCCGCTGCAGTCACGACCTTCGTCGGCGGTTACGCGGCCGTCGCAACCGGCGAAACGAACCCGTTCGTTGCCGCGGCCGACCTGACCTCCAGCAACGTCCTGCTGGTCGGGCTCCTGGCGGCGATCGTCGTCCAGGGGCTTGCGGCGAACATCACCAACGTCTATACCGCGGGGCTCTCGCTCGTGAACTCGATCCCACGTCTCGGCAGGGTCAGGGCGACTGTCGCCACCGCCGTTGCCGCGGTAACCCTGTCGGCCTTTCCCGACTTCGTGAACCACGCGGAGCGGTGGGTCACGCATCTCGGGAACCTCGCCGCCCCGTTGACGGGGATCATCCTGGCGGACTACCTGGTCGTCAAGCGGCAGCGAATCGACGTCGAGGGGCTCTTCGACCCGCGAGGGCCTTACCGATACGTGAACGGCATCAACGTCGCCGCCCTCGTGGCGATCGCCGTCAGGGGCCGGGGTGTATTACGTGGTGCCCTCGAGCTGGGTGAAGGTCGTCTGGGGAGTTGCTGTCGCCGCGGCCGTGTACCTCGCCATCGTCGCCGTGGAGCGCGCTGCGACTGCGCGGTCGGCGCAGGAGGCGTCGTTGTGAGCCCCGCCCAGGGGATTGGACGCAGCTCCTCGACCCCACGTCGGACGCGCTGATGCGAGTACCGAGACGTCGGGCCACCCTGATCGGATGCGTCGTGGCGGTGGCGGCGGTGACGATCGCAGGCGCAATCGCCCTCGTTGCCAGCCCGGACTCGAAAGCCGAACCAACGCGGGCACAGTATTTCGCGCAGGTGGCGGCGATCTGTCGCGTCTACGGACCGAAGCTCGATCGGATCGTGCCCCCCGACGCGTCCGGTACGGGAGATGTCGTCGCCGCGATCCGGCTCGCGTTTCCTCTGGTCAAGGCACAGGCGCAAGAGGTGCGGTCGCTCGAGGCGCCACGCGTGCTGAGGACCCAGCTCGCGCGGTGGTTCGATCTCCAGGACAGGCGCATCGAGATGCTCGAGCGGGCGCTTCGGGCAGCGGACGGGCTGGACTTCCTCGCGGTCGGGGTCGCCTATACCGAATTCACGCTCTCGGGACCCGAGAGCGGCCGGCTCGGGGACGCGATCGGAATTCCACACCCGCCGTGCTAGACGCGGTCGGGAGCGCCGGCCCACGCCAAGGCCGCGTCCCTTGACTGGGACCGGTCTCCCCGGTATACAGGACACATTCCAGGGTCGTTGCACACGATAGTTTTCACGGTCGCGTCCCGGTGGTACCGACCGTGTCTGGCGTGAGCGGGCCGAGAGAACCATCGAGTTCCTCGAGAGGCGACGAGGGAAGGGAGCCGAGGACATGAGTGGCGATTGGGAAAACGATCCGAACGAGTACCTCAAGGAGCTGGCCGCTGGCGAAGATCTTGGCCGCAGCGATCTCTCCGAGCCTCAGCGCAGGGATGAGCGCGGCGGCCTGAGCCGTCGCGAGCTGCTTCTCCGCGGAGGCGCAGCCGCCGCCGCGGTTGGCGGCATGGGTGCATTCGCCGGCACGGCCGGCGCCGCCGAGATCCAGGTCCAGCGAGGTGAACGCGGACGGCAAGTTCACGGGGACGCTGCGGGTGCTCACCCTCGGCGTCGAGTTCCCGATCCCGGACATCGCCAAGCAGGCGTCCAAGGATCTCGGCTTCACCGTGAAGCCGATTCTGGCCGACTCGGGGAAGCAGCCGCAGATTGCGATCACGTCCCCGGACACGTTCGACGTCTTCGGTGGCTACAACTACCAGTCGCTGCTCGTCTGGCCGTCGGGCAGCCTGCAGCCCGTGGATACGACGAGGCTGCCGAGCTGGAAGTCCCAGTACAAGCTCTTCTCGCGGGGCAAGCTCAACCCGGCATCGACGCGGTGCACCTACGGCGACGGGAACGCGCCGTTCCGGTCCACGTACGTCGACCCGGACGGCTCGACCGGTCTTCCCCCGTTCGCCGGTGGGCCGAAGAACAACAAGCAGATCGTTCGGTGGATCGGCGAGGACGGCAAGCCGATCGGCGGCAAGCCGGAGCCCCGCTACATCGTCGGCCCGGCGGCGCACTTCAACGCCGACTCGATGGGCTACAACGCGGACGTGATCAAGAAGGCGCCGAACAAGGTCTCGTGGGCCGAGCTGTTGAACAAGAGCTGGAAGGGACGCGTGTCCCTTCTTCGCGATCCGGGCATCATGGCCCAGGACGGCGCGTTCGCCGTCGAGGCGCTCGGACTGATGAAGTTCAAGGACTACGGCAACCCGACGAAGGCCGAGATCGACCGCCTGTTCAAGATCCTGACCACGTACAAGAAGGCCGGTCAGTTCCGCGCGTTCTGGTCGGCGTTCACGGACTCGGTCAACTTCATGGTCTCGAAGGAGGTCGTGATCCAGTCGATGTGGTCGCCTGCTGTGGCGCTCGTCAAGTCGGCCGGCGTCAACATCCTCTACGCAGCGCCACCCGAGGGCTTCCGCGGCTGGTGTAGCGCCGAGGGCATCTCGTCGAAGGTCACGGATCCGGCGAAGCTGCAGGCCTGTTACGACTACATCAACTGGAACTACAACGGGTACCTCGGCGCCGTGATCATGCGCCAGGGCTACTACATCGCCAACGGGCAGAAGCTGCTCCCCTGGATCAACTCCGCCGCCGGCAAGAAGGCCGGTTTCTCGGCGGCCGAGTACGACTACTGGTGGAACGGCAAGGCAGCCGCGCGGGATCTGCCCGGCATCACCGGCAAGGTCGGCGACATCAAGAAGGGCGAGCGCAGGGAGGGTGGCTCGTTCCAGAATCGCATCTGCAAGTACGCCTCGTGGAACTCGTACCCGCGGGAAAGCGTGTATCTCACCAAGAGGGCGAACGACTTCCTGTCCGCCTAGCTGGATGCCGGATTCGGCAACATCGCAGTCCGAGGGGGCGGCATCTGCCGCCCCCTCACCATCGCAGGGGTCGGGGCTCGATCTCGTCGGGCTGACCAAGGTCTTCCCCGGCGGCATGGTCGCGGTGGACGACGTCAACCTGCACGTCGACCACGGTGAGTACGTCGTTCTGCTGGGGCCGTCCGGCTGCGGCAAGACGACCACGCTTCGGATGATCGGCGGCCACGAATTCCCGAGCTCCGGCGACATCGTTCTCGACGGCGAGTCGCTCGTCGACCTACCTCCGCACAAACGACCGACGACGACGGTCTTCCAGCACTTCGCCCTCTTCCCGCACCGATCGGTGCTCTCGAACGTCGAGTTCGGCCTCAAGATGCATGGGGTCGGGAAGGACGAACGGCGGAAGCTGGCGTTCGAGGCACTCGAGGTCGTCGGCCTGACGCCTCTCGCCGACCGGAAGCCGAGGGCACTCTCGGGCGGGCAGCAGCAACGCGTCGCGCTCGCGCGGGTGCTCGTCACGAAGCCGAAGGCGCTTCTGCTCGACGAGCCGCTCGGCGACCTCGACCGCCTGCTGCAGCTGAGGATGCGCGTCGAGCTCCGCAACCTCCAGCGGCAGCTCGGCCTCATGTTCATCCACGTCACGCACAACCAGGAAGAAGCGCTCTCGATGGCGGATCGCATCGTTGTCATGAACGAGGCTCGGATCCAGCAGGTCGACAGCCCGTTGACGATCGCCACGAAGCCGGCAACCGACGTCGTCGCGCGATTCATGGGCGACAACAACATCATCCGGGGCTCCGTCGTCGAGCGCGACGGCGACCGGCTCGTGATCGAGGACGCAGAGCATGTGCGTGCCAGCGTGCGGGCACCCGGATGCGACGCACGCCGTCGGCGATCCCGCCGTGATCTCGATCCGCGCGGCGGCGGTGACGGTCGACTTGAGCCAGTCCGAGACCGCCGGCCACAATTCGGCCGAGTGCGAGATCGTCTTCGTCGAGTTCCTCGGCGATCTCGTCAAGCTCCACCTGCTCACAGGTGGGGAGCGAATGCTCGCGAAGGTCGGGGCTCAGGAGTATCCCGATTTGCGCGGCCGTGAGGGTCAGCGGATCAGGATCTCCTGGAAGGAAGAGGATGTCCAGCTCCTCGACGCCTGAGCTCGGGGCGCCCACGGCCGAGGCGGCGCTCGGCGAGGGGCGCGGAAGCGGCAGCCGCGGCGGCGGCTGGATCACGGCGGCGCTGGCCGCTCCGGGCCTCATCTGGATCGGCTTCTACCTGCTCGCGCCACTCGTGATCATCGTCCTCGTCAGCTTCTGGACGTGGACGGATGCAGGCTTCGACAAGAGCTTCACGACTGCGAACTACAGCGAGCTCTTCCACGACTCGACGTACTGGGACAACATGCTCTCGACGTTCATCACGTCGGTGATCGCGGTTGTGGCGTGCCTCGTCCTGGGGTTCCCGGTTGCGTATTTCCTCGCGCTCAAGGTCTCGAGCCTTCGGAACCAGATCACGCTGTTCATCATCGCGCTTGCCCCCTTCTGGACCAGCTTCCTGACGCGGGCGATCGCGTGGACGTTCCCGCTGATGGGCCGCGAGGGTGCGTTGAATCAGGTGCTCGTCAAGCTTCACATCGTCTCGGAGCCGATCGCGCAGCTCGGTTTCTCGACGCTCTCGGTACGGCTGGCGATGATCCAGCTCTACATCCTGTTCATGATCACCCCGCTCTTCTTCTCGCTCGCACAGGTCGATCAATCCGCGGTCGAGGCCGCGCGCGATCTCGGTGCCAACTCGTGGCAGACGTTCAGGGAGGTGATCCTGCCCCAGTCGATGCCGGGTGTGGTGATCGGCTCGATCTTCATCTTCGTCCTCACGATGGGCGACTACGGGACGGTCGTGACCGTGGGCGGCGGCAACATCACCTCGGTGGGCACGCTCATCAGCTCCAAGATCGGCGCTGTCCAGTATCCACAGGGAGCAGCTTCGGCGGTCTTGCTCGTTCTCGCCCTGCTGGTCGGGGTCTGGGTCATCACCCGCTTCTCGAACCTGCGGGAGGAGCTGTGATCGAGACGATGGCAGCGGCGGCGGAGGCGACCGCGCGCCCGCAGGATGCGGTCGTGCGACGCGAGTTCAAGCAGCCACGCGACTGGTGGAAAGCCGGTCTCGGCGTCTACTTCGTCCTCTTCCTGTTCTTCCTCTATCTCCCGATGATCCTCATGGCGATCCTCTCCTTCCAGGGGTCGACCGGGCAGCTGACGTTCCCGTTCCGCGGCCCGATCAGCCTGGATTGGTGGAAGACCCTCTTCGACGCGAACGTCTTCAACACGATCTCCGACGACGTCAGCGCGTCGGGCCGCCAGTCCCTCTGGCTCGCGATCGTCGCGGGCATCCTCGTCGCCGCGTTCGGGTTCTCGTTGTCGATGGCGTTTCGCCGCCGCTGGAGGCTCAAGGGCGATGTCATCGCGTTCTACATCCTCATGCTCGCGTTGATGACGCCGGCGTTCCTCGTCGGGCTCGGCAACCAGCTCCTCTGGCGGTACATGGGCGAGACACCGAGCCTGTGGTACACGGCGCTCGGCGCGAACGTGATCTGGGGGATCCCGTTCTCGTTCCTCGTCATGCTCGCCGTCTGGAACCGTTATGACCGCCACATCGAGGAGGCTGCGCGAGACCTCGGCGCAAACAGCACGACGACGTTCCGCGAGGTGACGTTGCCGCTCGTCTGGACGGGTATCTTCGGCAGCTTCCTGTTCGGCTTCACGCTCGCCTGGAACGACTTCGACAGGACGATCCTGTTGCAGAACGGCTACCAGGCGCAGCCGCTGCCGATCCTGATCGGCACCTGGCCCTCGAGCCGACCGATCCTCCCCAACCTCTACGCGCTCGGCGCCGGCACGACCGCAGTCACGCTGTTCCTGATCTTCATCGTCCTCGTGATCGTCAACATCAGCCTCCGCTTCCGCTCGCACCGGTGCACCGGGTCGAGGAGGAATTCGGGGAGGAAGTCGTCGGCCAGCTCGATGTCGGGCAGGCCGCCAAGCTCTCGAAGAAGTAGCCGCGTGCTGCCGGGAGCTCGGCTGGCGCCGAAGCCGGGGCCCACTTGTAGATTGCGCGCACATGGCACGCCGCCGAACCGACCCGCCGACCGGATCGGCTCCAACCGTCGTCGCCATTGCACGAGCGTTGGCGAGTGGCGGTACGACGGTCGGAGTCGACCGCGAGGGCGTGCCTCCAGCGGATCGAGGCCGACGAGCCGAGGGTGCGGGCCTGGGCGCATCTCGACCCCGAGTCGGCGCTCGCTCGTGCGCGCGAGCTCGACGACGTCCCCGTGGCTGCCCGATCCGCGTTGCACGGGATCCCGCTGGGCGTCAAGGACATCTTCGATACCCATGACATGCCGACGACACACGGGTCGCCGATCTACACCGGCCACCGCCCGCGTGCCGACGCCGCCAGCGTCGCGATAGCCCGACAGCGCGGGGCGCTGGTGGTGGGAAAGCTCGTGACCACCGAGTTCGCAGCGTGGCCCCCTGGGCCGACGACGAACCCCCACGACTCGACCCGAACCCCGGGGGGATCGTCCTCCGGACCGGCCGCGGCGGTCGCGGCCGGCATGGTGCCGGTCGCGTTTGCCACCCAGACGACCGGCTCGATTGTGCGACCGGCGGCGTTCTGCGGTGTCGTCGGCTACAAGCCCACGCACGGGCTGCTCCCGTGCGTGGGGGTGAAGGCGATCTCGGAGACGTTCGACACGGTCGGAGTGATGACGCGCACGGTCGAGGATGCTGCCTTCGTCGTCGGCTCGCTCTCCGGTCGCCCTCTCGCCCTTCCGCCGGAGCTGTCGCCGCCGCGACTCGGCATCTGCCTCACCCACGAGTGGGATGCTGCCGCCGCCGAGACGGTAGCGCTCTTCGAGGCGCTGCCCGAGGTGCTGGCGAGCGCCGGGTCCCGCCCCGTCGCTCTCACGCTCCCGCCGTCGTTTGCGGGGCTCGTCGAGGCGCAGAACCGGGTCTGGACGTTCGAGATCGCCCGCTGCCTGGCGGACGAGTACCGTCGCTTCGCGGACATGATCCGGGAGCCGCTGCGCAGCATGATCGCGGACGGAGCGGCGATGCCGCTGCAGGCCTACGAGGAGTCGCTCGACCTGGTACGAAACTGCCAGGCGGAGCTCCCCACCGTGTTCGCAGAGGTGGATGTGCTCGTCACCCCTTCGGCGCCGGGTGAGGCGCCCGAGCTCGCTACGACGGGTGACCCGATCTTCAACCGCGCCTGGTCGGCGCTCGGCACCCCGGTTGTCGGCGTCCCGGCCGGCACCGGGCCGTCCGGGCTGCCGCTCGGTGTCCAGATCGTGGGTATGCCTCGGCAGGACGCACGCACGCTGGCCTGCGCAGCCTGGGTCGAGGCCGCAGTGGCCGAACGTCGCGGCCCACCCCTGTAACGATCGGCGCCGGCAAGGCACGGAGCACGGCGCTCGATCCAGGGCGATCCAGGGCACCAGTCGGTGAGCAGAGCTCTTGGACGTGGCTGGGCGGGCTGAGCCTGCCCGGAGCGCCGCAGGCCGCGCTTCAGCCCTCTACTTCTGCCGAGGCGACCTCTTCGCAAAGTCGTCGGCGATCTCGTCGAAGGTCGCCCAGCGCACCCCGTCGTGCTTGTTGATGTGCTCGATGATCCGCTCGTGCATCAGTAGGACCTGCGGCCGCCCGCTCACGTCGGGGTGGATCGTCATCGTGAAGACGGCGTAGTCGTACTCCCGGTACACCCAGTCGAACTGGTCGATCCAGATCTCCTCGAGGTGGCGCGGGTTGACGAAGCCGTGGCTGTTGGGTGCCCCCTTGATGAACATCATCGGGGGCAGGTCGTCGAGGTACCAGCTGGCGGGAATCTCGATCAGGTCGGTCTCCTCGCCGCGCTGAAGCGGCACCATCCACTCCTCGGCCTGCTTGGCGTAGTCGATCTTCGTCCACGAGTCGCCGACGCGCACGTAGTAGGGGTGGAAGTCCTTGTGCATGAGCGAGTGGTCATACTTGATCCCGCGCTCGAGAAGCAGCTCGTTGGTGACGTTCGAGAACTCCCACCACGGCGCCACATAGCCGGTCGGCCGCTTTCCCGAGACCTCTTCCACGAGGCCGATGCACTTGTCGAGGATCGCCGTCTCCTGCTCGCGGGTCATGGCGATCGGGTTCTCGTGGGAGTACCCGTGAATGCCGATCTCATGGCCGCCGTCGACGACCAGCTGGGTCTCCGACGGGAAGGTCTCGATCGAGTGCCCGGGGATGAACCACGTCGTCTTGAGGTCGTGCCGGGCGAAGAGGTCGAGCAGCCTCGGCGTGCCGACCTCGCCGGCGAACAGGCCGCGCGAGATGTCGTCCGGGGAGTTCTCGCCCCCGTACGAGCCGAGCCAGCCCGCTACCGCGTCCACGTCGACGCCATAGGCGACGAGAATCTCCTTGGCCATCACAACCTCCGTCGTCGGTGGTTCGAGACCGGGTGCTGCTACAACGCGACTCTAGTGTGTGCGCTTTGCGGTGTCATCCTGAACGAGCACTGGGCCGAGCAGGAGGGTGGGCGGCGGGCTCGGATGTTTCGCGCAGCGCTCCTCAACCGGGTGCTCGGCCATTTCGGGCTCTCCCTGCACGACTGGTCGGGTGCGGTCTACGTCCTTCGCGATCGCAAAGGCTCCTCGACCGTCGTCCAGGACCTCGGCGCCGTCTGGAGTGAAGCCGAGCGGTTGCTCGGCCGGCCCCTCGACCCGCTCGACGCTGCTCTCCTCGCGGAGCTTCGCCGATGAAGACACCGGTCGTCCTCGTCACCGGTTTCCTCGGCAGCGGCAAGACCACGCTCATCTCCCGGCTGCTCGAGCATCCCGACATGGGGGAGACGGCCGTGATCGTGAACGAGCTCGGCGAGATCGGGATCGACCATCATCTGCTGCGCCGGGTCGACGAGCGCACCGTGCTGCTCGCGAGCGGGTGCGTCTGCTGCGTGCTCCGCGGCGACCTCGTCGACGAGCTGCGCGACCTGCTCGACCGTCGCGACGCGGGTGAGGTTCCGCACTTCGCCCGCGTCGTCGTCGAGACCACGGGTGTCGCAGACCCGACGCCGATCGTGATGACCCTGCTCACGGATCCGGTCGTGCGGAATCACTACGAGCTCGAGAGCGTCGTCGCCACCGTCGACGGCGTCCACGGGCTCCGCGGCCCCGAGTCGGTCAAGCAGGTCGCGGTCGCCGATCGTCTCGTGATCACGAAGGCCGACATCGCCGTCCCGGCGGGACGACCGGGGCTCGCGGCCGAGCTGGAGCGACTGAACCCCACTGCCCACGCCCGCCCGGCGACGTTCGGGGAGGTCGATCCCGACTGGCTCTTCGACGGCACCGAACGTGACCCGCGCGACCTCGAGCAGGCGAACGAGCTCGAACACACGCACGGTGAGCACGACCAGGACGTGCGTTCGTGCGTGCTCTATCTGGACGAGGTCGACTGGACGGCGTTCGGGATCTGGCTGACGATGCTCCTCCAGGCGCGCGGCCAGGACATCCTGCGTGTGAAGGGATTCCTGAACGTCGGCGGCCCGGGTCCCGTGCTCGTCAACTGCGTCCAGCACGCTGTGCACCCACCCGTGCATCTCGACGAGTGGCCCGACGACGACCAGCGCTCGCGCCTCGTGTTCATCGGTCGTGATCTCGAGGCGGAGCGCCTGCGCGGGTCGCTCACGGCGTTCGACCGCCTCGCGCGATCGTGACCTGGCACTCGCTGTCGTTGGGGAGTCGACCAGGCCTCACACGCTCCGGCGAGCCCTGGACGGCGGATCTCACAGCTCTGCCGGCGATCGAGCGTCGCGTGCTCTCCAGCATACGATCTCACCTCGAACGCCTCCCGACCTCCGCAGAGCGGGGCATGGCGGGGCGCGAGTCTCAGCCGGCGGCAGTGGGCGGGATTCGGTCCGCCCACGGGAAGACCTGCGCCAGCTGGGTCGCAAGGCGGAGTAGCGTCGCCTCATCCCCGTAGCGCCCGACCAGCTGCACGCCGATGGGAAGGTCGCCGTCGCTCCAGCCGAGTGGCAGACTGATCGCCGGCTGGCCGGTGATGTTGAACATCGCGGTGAACGGCGCGTACTCCGAGAACAGCTTGCGGACCCACGCATCGCTGTCGAGCGACGGGTCGTCCTGGTCGAGCTCGCCGAGCTTCCACGGAGGTCTGGCCACCGAGGGAAGCAGGAGAACGTCTGCGCTTTCGAAGAATGATCCGATCGTCCGCCCGATCGCGTTGCAGTCGCCATAGCCGTCGAGCAACTCGACGGCCGAGATCGTCGCGCCGTGGCGGAGCATGGCGAGCGTGCACGCCTCGACCGTGCTGAGAGATGGCGGCGTTCCGAGTCCCCGCTCGAGGACAGCCGCCCGCTGGGCCAGCCCCGCCGCCCAGGTCGTGACGAGCGCACGGTGCAGCACGTCAGGATCGATTGCCGGCGTACCGCCCTCGACGTCGTGGCCGAGCCCCTCGAGCGCTTGCGCCGTCACCTCCACGGCAGCGCGGCACTCAGGCGCGACCGTCGCGGCTGACCAGGCGTCGGTTGTCCAGCGAACACGGACGCGGCCCGGCTCGGCGCCCACCTCCTCCGCGTAGGGTCGTGCCGGAGGCGGAATCACGTACTTGTCGCCCGACCCCGGCCCGTGCAGGGCGTCCAACGCCGCCGCGGCGTCGCGCACCGTGCGGCACAGGACGAAGTCGTGGGCCATCCCGTGCAGGCCCTCCCAGAGTCCGGGGCCGATGGGAATCCGCGATCGCGTCGGCTTCAGGCCGACGATCCCGCACAGCGAAGCAGGGATGCGAATCGAGCCGCCGCCGTCCGTCGCGTGGGCGATCGGGAGCGCCCGTGCCGCGACGAGCGCCGCCGCCCCGCCGCTCGAGCCGCCGACGCTGCACTCGAGATTCCACGGGTTGCGCGTTGGCCCGTGTGCAACAGGCTCCGTCGTGACATTGAACGCGAACTCGGGCGCCCGCGTCCGGGCGATCACGCGCAGCCCGGCAGCGCGGATGCGCTGTCCAAAATGCGTGTCCGCCGCGCCCGTGACTCCGCCCCCGGTCCAGCGACTCCCGAGCTGGCTGACTTGCCCCGCGAGGTGCGGAGCGACGTCCTTCATCGCGAAGGGGACGCCTGCGAGCGACCCGCTGCCACTCGCCTCGAGCGCTGGTTCGAGTAGTCCACCGACCGTCGCGTCGAGCGCGGGATCGACGGCGCCAATCGCACGCCGGGCCGCGTCCTCGACCTCGGCGGCCGACAGCTCACGCGAGCGGACGAGCGCCGCGAGACCGACCGCGTCGCGCGTCACGTAGTCGCGCAGATCCATCCGCTCTCCTACAGAACGGTGCGGCTCACGCCGGGAGCTCGGCGACCGCGCGTACCGGCGAGCCCGTCCCGCCGAGCCACTTCAGTGGGTAGCCGGTGAAGTGGAACTCACCCTTGCCGACCAGTTGCTCGAGATTGACGAGCCACTCGTAGTGCACGAGCCCCCGGTCGCGGCAGACCCGGTGATTCGGAAAACCGGTCGTTCCTGCCTTGTCCGTCGAAGGCCCCTCGACACCGTGCACCCGCGAGCGGTCGGCGAGCCAGTGCGTTGCGTCCGCGGTCAGGCCCGGATTCATCGTCACCACTTCGCGGTTGGGCCAGTGACGCGCGTGGAACCCAGAGCAGAGCAGCACGATGTGCCCGTCGATCTCGATCCCGGCGGCCTCCTCTGCCCGCTCCAGGTCTCCCACATCGATATCGCCGAGATCGGGGATATGAACGGAGATCGAGGCACACGGCCTTGCCCGTGAACCAGTCGAGAGACACGGCGTCGATCGAGGCGCCGCCGGCTCCGATGTGGAGCGGCGCATCGACGTGAGTCCCCACGTGTTCCAGCATCGAGATGTAGTTGACGGCGTAGGTGAACGGGTCTTCCTTCGTGCCGAGACCAGCCGACTTCGCCTGCTCGTGCGTGACGTACGGAAGGATGATCGGCGACGGGAACAGGGCGTGCGCGGGCATGCCGTTCGAGATCTCCAACGAGAGATCGACGAGCATCGTCCCTCGCTCGCGGCCTCCTGATCCTGCCCCGGCCTCCGGCATGGGTTCCTCCTTGTGCGCCCGTTCTGTCACCGGCGACCGCCGGCGAGCGAAATACTACAACCGTCCGCGCCTCCGTTCGAGAGAAACACGGCTGCTGCTCAGTAGGAGCGGGGCATGCCGAGCACGTGCTGGCCCAGATAGGCGAGGATGAGGTTGTTCGAGACCGGAGCGACCTTGTAGAGCCGCGTCTCGCGGAACTTTCGCTCCACGTCGTACTCGGCGGCAAAGCCGAAGCCACCGTGCGTGTCCAGGCAGGCGTTCGCGGCGGCCCACGACGCCTCGGCGGCGAGAAGCTTTGCCATGTTGGCCTCCGCGCCACAGGGGAGGCCTTGCTCGTACAGCCAGGCCGCCTTGTAGCGCATCAGGTCGGCCGCCTCGATCTGCGCATGGGCGAGCGCGATCGGGAACTGCACTCCCTGATTCGCGCCGATCGGTCGTCCGAAGACGACGCGCTCGGACGCGTACGAGGTCGCCTTCTCGACGAACCAGCGGCCGTCGCCGATGCACTCCGCCGCGATGAGCACCCGCTCGGCGTTCATGCCGTCGAGGATGTAGCGGAACCCGCTCCCCTCGTCTCCGACGAGATCCTCGTCGGAGACGAACACCTGGTCGAGGAAGATCTCGGTCGACGAGTGGTTCATCAGTGTCCTGATCGGACGGATCGTCATCGTGCCCTCGGCGAGGGCCTGCTTCATGTCGACGAGGAAGGTGGAAAGCCCCTCGGTCTTCTTTGCCACCTCGTCCGCAGGGGTCGTTCGCGCGAGCAGCAGCATCAGGTCCGAATGCTCGGCCCGAGACGTCCAGATCTTCTGACCGGTGATCGACCAGCCGCCGTCGACCTTCGTCGCGAACGTTTGCAACGAGGTCGTGTCCGAGCCCGCGGTCGGCTCCGTGACACCGAAAGCCTGTAACCGCAGCTCACCCGAGGCGATCGCCGGCAGGTAGCGCTGCTTCTGGTCGCTGGATCCGTGCCGCAGGATCGTGCCCATCGTGTACATCTGCGCGTGACAGGCGCCGGAGTTGCCCCCCGACGCGTTGATCTCCTCCAGGATCACGCTCGCCGCCGTGATCGTCAGGCCGGCGCCGCCGTACTCCTCCGGGATCAGGGCCGCGAGCCATCCGTTCTCGGTCAGCGCCGCGACGAACTCCTCGGGATAGCGGTCGGGCTCGAGCGCCCGCCAGTATTCGCCCGGGAACCGGTCGCACAACTCGCGCACGGCCGCGCGGATCTCGTCGAGCTCGTCCGGAATCGAGAAGTCCAGGGCTACCTCACGTTCCTCTCGAGCAGACGGCGGGCAATGATCAGCTGCTGGATCTCGTTCGAGCCCTCGCCGATCAGGAGCAGCGGCGCATCGCGGTAGTACCGTTCTGGGCGGTACTCGAGCGAGTATCCGTAGCCGCCGTGGATGCGCATGCAGTCGAGCGCATTCTCCTGTGCGGCCTCGGTCGCGAAATACTTCGCCATGCCTGCCTCGAGGTCGGCCCGGTCGCCGGAGGCCTTTTTCTGCGCGGCCTGGATCGTGAGCAGGCGCGCCGCCTCGGCGCGGGTCGCCATCTTCGCGAGCATCAGCTGCACCGCCTGATGACCGCCGATCTTCTTGCCGAACGCCTCTCGCTCGTGCGCGTAGCGCAGCGCGTCGTCGAGGGCTGCCTGCGCCACACCGACGCCCCGGGCGGCGACGTTGACGCGACCGACCTCGATCCCGCTCATGAAGAACTTGAAGCCCTTACCGACTCCACCCTCTCCCCCGAGCACGCTCGCTGCGGGCGTGCGGAAACCGTCGAACACGAGCTCGGTCGACTCCACCCCCTTGTAGCCGAGCTTCTTCATCCCGGGCATCGGGATCGTCAGACCCGGCGGATTCGTCTCCGGCACCTTCTCGATGATGAAGCCGGTCATCCCCGTATGCGCGGGCTCCGCTGCCGGGTCGGTCTTCGCGAGAAGCATGATGATCCCGGACCGCCAGCCGTTCGTCACCCACATCTTCTGACCGTCGATGACGTAGTCGTCGCCGTCGCGCGTCGCGGTCGTCCGGATGGCCTGGACGTCCGACCCCGCCTGGGGCTCCGTCATCGAGAACGACGAGCGGAGCTCCATCGAGGCGAGCCGGGGGAGGAACTCTCGCCTCTGCTCCTCGGTCCCGTGCAGGCGGATCATCGTCGAGGCGATGAACGAGCCGTTGAGGATCCCGGACAGCGTCACCCAGCCACGCGAGATTTCCATCACGATCAACGCATAGGTGTCGAGGCCGAGCCCGAGCCCGCCGTACTCCTCGGGAATCGTCGTTCCGAAGAGGCC
Source organism: uncultured Thermoleophilia bacterium (assembly GCA_963776305.1). Classification (GTDB taxonomy): domain Bacteria; phylum Actinomycetota; class Thermoleophilia; order Gaiellales; family Gaiellaceae; genus Gaiella. Next base: position 126,879 of record CAVZMA010000005.1, read on the forward strand.
CATCTCGCGCATCGTCTCGACCATCGACTCCGGGTACTCGTCCGCATGCTCGAGCTCCGATGCGACGGGAACGACGTCACGATCGACGAACTCGCGGACTGCGGCGACGATCTCCTGCTGGTCGGCGGTGAGGCTCACGCGCTCGCCGTCGTCATGCGGGCACCGCTGCGCCGAATGCGAGCGGGGTGAGAGCGGCCGCGATGTCGTCGTGGTCCTCCAGCCCGAGGACGGCATTCTCGAGTGCCTCTACGGCGCGATCCGGCAGCGCGAGTGCGGCGTTTCCGCGGAATTTCTCTCGCACTTCGGCGGCCGAGAGGGGATTCTCCGGCCCACCCTTCTGATAGGCGTAGTCCCCCTCGAACGATGTTCCGTCGGAGAGACGGACGACCACCCCGCCGGGGAAGGCCTGAGGATAGGTGGGGTACTGCGCGCGTCTCGTAGCGCACCTTTGCCGCCACGGCGAGCACGGTCGGGTCGGCGATCGCCTCGTCGGTGAAGTCGGAGACGGCAACGTGGCCGCGCACGAGCATCGACGCCACCGAGTACTGCAGCGAGAACTTGCCTTCGTACTCCGAACGCGGCGTCCGCTTCTGGTCGGCAGGCTCGAGCACGAGCGACACGCCCGCTTCCGGGACGGAGACGAGCACGTCCTCGATCTCGTCTGGCGAGAACGTCCGTCCTCCCGCCGCTTCGGCCGTCGCACCAAGGGAGCCGTGCATGAAGTGGCAGACCGGAAACGGCTTGTAGGCGATCCGGGGCGTCTCCCAGCGCGACCCGAGATCGGCGAGCTGGGCGGCAATGTCGATCTCGCCGTCCTCGGCGCCGAGAAATGCGTGATAGAGCCCGAATTTCCCCTCGAGTACCGTCTGCGGCCCAGCCGCCCCGTGCGCGGCGAGCCGCGAAGCCAGGTGGGCGCCATGTGCCGCCCAGGCCGGGTGCATCGGTTTCGTCGGTGTCCCGTCCGCGAGATAGGCGAACAGGCCGCCCGCGAACGACCCCGCGATTCCGAGCGCGCTCGTCGTCGTCGTGGTGTCAGCGCCCGTGATCCGGCCGACCGCCGCGACACCGCCGAAGACGCCGCAGATCGCGGTGGGATGGAAGCCCCGTGCGTGGAAGGCTCCCGGCGCCGCCATCCCGATCCGGCAGACGACCTCGTTGCCGGCGACGATTGCGGCGAGCGTATCGGCACCGCCGGCGCCGGCCTGCTCGGCGGCAGCGAGGGCGGCGGGCGAGATCACCGTCGAGACATGACTGACAGATTCCGAGTGCGTGTCGTCGAAGTCGAGCCCATGGCACAGCATCGCGTTCGCAAAAGCGGCGTTCGCGGCGGGCAGCCGGCGGTCCGAGCCGATCACGGTCGCCTGTGGCTCCCCGCCCAGCTCGGCCATCGTGGCCCGGCCCTCGGTCGCGATCCCGCCGGCGTGAGCCGCAAGCCCGCAGCCGAGTGTGTCGAGCACGTGGAGCTTCGCGTCCGTCAGGACGTCCTCCGGGATGTCGGCAATCGAGATCGACGAGCTCCACTCTGCGATCGTCCGGGCGGCAGGCGACATCTGATCCTCCTTGTCTGGTGTGAAAGCAGGCCGCGGCCGGCCGCTCTCACACCGTCCATTCGTCGTCGGAATACGGGAAGCCGTCGGCGACCTCGGGGGCGCCGCGACGGTAGACCATGAAGGTCCGCTTGAACTCGATCACGACTTCCGAGCGCTGGTTGACTCCCCGGCACCGCATCGAGACGATCCCGACGCTCTGGTTCGAGCTCGACTCGCGCACCTCCAGGATCTCGCTCTCGGCCCACAGCGTGTCACCCTCGAAGACCGGCTTCGGGAGCTTGATGTCGGTCCAGGCGAGATTGGCTGCCGCGTTCTCGCTCGTGTCCGGAACGGTCAGCCCTGTCACGAGCGCGAGCGTGAACGCGCTGTTGACGAGCGGCTTCTCGAAGCGGGTGCGCGCCGCAAACGGCTCGCTGAAGTGCATCGGGTTCGTGTTCATCGTCAGACAGGTGAACCAGATGTTGTCGGTCTGCGTGACCGTGCGGCCGAACCGGCTCCGAAAGACGTCGCCGGGGGCGAAGTCCTCGTAGAAGCGACCCCGCCATTCCTTCGGTGCGGCGGGCGTGTCAGTCGGCATCGAGCACCCTCCTCTTGTCGTTGGCGATCAGCTGGCGGGCGCGCTCCACCACCGGCAGATCGATCATCTCACCGTCGAGGGCGACCGCCCCGCGACCCTCGGCGATCCCCTGAGCGTAGGCCTCTACCACCCGCTGGGCCCGCGCGAGCTCGTCCTCGCCCGCGGCGAAGACGGCGTTGACGATATCGACCTGGGCCGGGTGGATGCACACCTTGCCACGAAAACCGAGCGACCGCGCGAGTCGAGACTCGGCCTCGAGGCCCTCGTTGTCGTGCACGTCGACGTGGACGAGGTCGACCGGGCCTCGGATCCCGGCCGCTGCCGAGTCCATGACGAGCTTCGAGCGTGCGAAGAGCACCTCCTGCCCGTCCGGCCGTGGCTCGAGCCCGAGCTCGAGCCCGAGATCGACGGCACCGAGAACGAGAGCCGCGACCCGCGGGTGCGAAGCCGTCTCGTAGGCGCGGCGCAGGCCCTGCGCCGTCTCGACGATTGCGATCACCGGCGGGCCGCTCCGCCCGAGGGCTTCGACACTCTCGGGCGTCGCCTTCGGCACCACGATCGCCTGCAGGGGCAGGCTCCCCACGAGCTCGAGGTCACGCTCGAAATGTGGAGTGTCCGCGCCGTTGACGCGGACCATCATGGCTGCCGCGGATCGAGCGTCCCGGAGCACGTGCGCCACGAGCGTTCGGGCCTCGTCCTTCCGCGCCGGCGCGACCGCATCCTCGAGATCGGCGACTACCGCGTCGGCGGCCGAGTCGATCGCGCGACGGAGCTTGCGTTCGTCGCTACCGGGTGCGAAGAGGAACGTGCGGACGGTCCGGAGCGAGGAATCGATGTTGACAGAATCTCGAATGTCCGGGATAAACACAAATCCGTACCCCCGCGAGAGGAGCATGGTCTTGAAGGCGGTTGTCTTTCACGAGTTTGGCACCACCGACGTTCTTCGGGTCGAAGAACTCCTCGATCCCGTTCCCGGCCCGGGCGAGGTTCTCGTCGACGTCACCGCAACGGCCCTGAACCATCTCGATGTCGACGTGCGCCAGGGGATCTCGCGTTTTCCGATCGAACTTCCCCACACGGCCGGCGTCGAGCCGGTGGGCCGGATCTCGGCGCTGGGCGATGGAGTCGAGGGCTGGGCGGTCGGCGATCGGGTGGCTGTGTATCTCATAGCGACCTGTGGGACGTGCCTCTACTGTCGCACCGGGCGCGAGTCGATCTGCACGGCGCCGGATTGGTTCATCGGCATGGGCTCGGGCGGCGCGTACGCGGAGATGATCACCTGCAAGGCCTCGCAGCTGATCCGCATCCCGGATGGGGTGACCGACGTCGAGGCGGCGGCTGCGCTCATCGCGTTCGGGACGGCCTGGCACATGCTGGTCACACGCGCGCAGATCCGACCCGGGCAGACGGTGCTCATCAACTCCGTCGGCAGCGGCATCGGCTCTGCGGCGGTGCAGGTCGCGAAGAACGCGGGGGCGTTCGTGATCGGCAACTCCAGCCGCGATGACAAGCTCGAGCGCGCAGTCGGGCTCGGTCTCGACGTCGGCATCAACTACACGACCCAGGACGTCGTCGAGGAGGTCATGAAGGCGACCGACGGCCACGGGGTCGACATCGTGTACGAGCACGTCGGCGGAGAGCTGTTCCAGAAGGGGCTCGACTCGCTGGCCAAGGACGGGCGCCTGGTGATCTGCGGCGGTCACGCCGGGGAGGTCGTCCCCTTCGACATCATCCCGTTCTTCCGGCGCCAGCTCTCGGTGATCGGCTCGTTCGTGTTCGACCGCAGCGAGGTCGAGACGTGCTTCGCGCTGATCGCGAGGGGTGCGTTCAAGCCCCAGGTCGCGGCCACGTTCCCGCTCGAGCAGGTGAAGGAGGCAACCGAGCTCATGGAGAGCAGGGAGTTCTTCGGGAAGATCGTGCTGACGACGGGAGGTGAAGAGTGAAACGCGTCGGTGTCGACGTCGGAGGCACGTTCACCGATCTGATCTACGTCGATGACGAGGCCGGCGTGATCCGGGTCCACAAGCTCGCGACGACCCCGGAGGATCCCTCGCTCGGGACGATCCAGGGGATTCGTGAATTGGCGGCAGAGGCCGGCGTCGACCCGTCGGAGCTCGATCAGGTGTTCCACGGGACGACGATCGCGACGAACATCGTGATCGAGCACAACGGTGCGACGGTTGGGATGATCACGACGGAGGGCTACCGGGACATCCTCCACATCGCGACGACACAAGAAGCCACTCAACTTCTCGAACTACCAGGATCTCCCCTGGCAGCGCTATCCGGTCGTTCGGCGGCGCTACCGACTGACGGTGCCCGAGCGGATCACGGGAGACGGCTCGGTGCTCGTCCCGCTCGACGAGGACAAGGCACGCGAGCAGGTTCGCGTGCTCAAAGACGCCGGTGTCGAGGCCGTGTGCGTCTGCTTCCTGTTCTCGTTCCTCAACCCGGCACACGAGCAGCGGGTCGCCGAGATCGTGCGCGAGGAGTTCCCCGAGGCGTTCGTGTCCGTCTCGAGCGAGGTGATCCCGCAGTATCGAGAGTACGAGCGATTCTCGACCGTGGGACTGAACGCGTATGTCGGTCCGAAGGTCGCGTCGTACGTCGCGCGCCTCCAGGAGGAGCTCGCGGGCCTCGGGGTGCGCACGGGGCTCCACCTCATGACCTCGGCTTCGGGGGTGGCGACGGCCGAGGCTGCGATCAAGCGGCCCGTGACGCTGCTCATGTCCGGCCCCGTGGCGGGAGTCGTCGGCGGAATCTGGGCAGGTCGGCAGGCAGGGTTCGACAACGTGATCACGCTCGACGTCGGCGGAACGTCGGCCGACATCGGTCTCGCCCAGGAAGGCCGTCTGCGGATGAAGCACCTGCTCGACACGAAGGTCGGGCCGTATCAGGCGATGATCCCGATGGTCGACGTGGACACGATCGGCGCCGGCGGCGGCTCGATCGCGTACGTCGACGGAGGCGGAATCTTCCGCGTCGGGCCGCGTTCGGCGGGCGCCGTCCCGGGCCCGGCCGCGTACGGTCGAGGCGGCACCGAGGCGACCGCGACCGATGCGATGGTCAACCTCGGCTGGCTCCTTCCCGAGGCCTTCCTCGGCGGCGGGATGTCGCTCGACCGGGAGGCGGCGCGCAAGGCATTCGAGGATGGTCCGGCAGACGCTCTCGGCATGAGTGTCGAGGAGGCATCGATGGGTGCCGTGCAGATCCTCTCGCACTCGATGGTGCAGTCGATCGAGGAGAACTCGGTGCGCAAGGGCTTCGACCCGCGCGACTTCGCTCTCGTTGCCGAGGGCGGGGCAGGCCCGCTCTTCGCGGTGCCGATCGCGGTCGAGGTCGGGACGCCGAACGTCGTCGTCCCGCTCTACCCGGGTATCGCGGCGGCAATGGGACTCGTTGCGACGGACATGGTCTACGAGTATGCGGCGACGACGTACCAGCGACTCTCGAAGCTCGATGCTGACGCTCTGCAGCGGCGATTCGAGGAGCTCGAAGCGCAGGCCGTCGGCCAGCTCGCAGAGGACGGCATCCCCGCCGACAGCGTCGTCGTGCAGCGGATCGTCGACGCCCGCTACCTCGGTCAGGGGTACGAGCTTCGGGTGGATGTCGGACCGGGGTCGATCGACCAAGCCTGGGTCGACACACTTCGGAGCGACTTCCACGACATCCACGAGCGCGAGTACTCGCGACGTTTCGAGGACTCCGACATCGAGGTTCCGAACATTCGCGTGCGCGGCATCGGCCTGATGCCCCAACTCTCGACACCGGAGATCGAAGCGGGCGGCGAATCGCCGGACGAGGCTCTCCGCTTCGAGGGTGACGCCTGGTTCCTCGTCGACACGGCACTCGAGCAGGTGTCGACCCGGTACTACGACCGGGCAGAGCTACGGGCGGGGAATCGTCTCGTGGGCCCGGCGATCGTGAACCAGTACGACTCGACCACCGTGATCCCCCCCGGGATCGAGGCCCACATCGATCGTCACGGGAACATCGTGATCGAGGTCGGCGCCTCGGCAGAGGCCAAGGCGATCGCGTCGTCGGCAACCGTTCCGACCCACAAGGGAGTGTGATCATGTCCGCGCTCGAATACGAGCTGGGGAAGCATCCGGGCCCTCCGGAGCTCGAGCGGGTGGACGTCGACCCGATCACGATGCGGGTGCTCGGCGGTGCCTATCACGCGATCGCCAAGGAGATGGCGGGCGTGCTGTTCCGGATGTCCTACTCGTCGATCATCCGCGAGTCCGAGGATCTCGGCGCAGGGATCTTCGACGCGCAGGGCCGAGAGCTCTGCGAGTCCGACTCGACGCCCATGCACATCGGCTCGCTGCCGTGGTACATCCGCGGGTTCATGCGCCACCTCGAGGGGAAGATCGTCGAGGGTGACGTGATCATCCACAACAACCCCTACTACGGGGCCTCGCACAGCCCTGACATCGCGGTCGCGGTGCCGATCTTTCACGAAGGTGAGCTCTACGGATTCGCCGCGGTGACCGCGCACGTCCTCGACGTCGGCGGCTCGTTCCCGGGGATCAATGCCGACGCCTTCGACGTCTACGCCGAGGCGAAGATCTACGACGGGCTCCGCTGGTACCAGGCGGGGGAGCTGAACGAGGATCTCGACAAGATGATCTTCGACAACGTCCGCACGGTCACGATGAACCGCGGCGACATGAACGCGATGATGGCCGCCTGCCAGCTCGGCCGCGACCGGATGCTGCGGCTCTTCCAGCGCTACGGGGCGGACACCGTGATGAGCGCTGCCTACAACTGGATGGACTACTCGGAGACCATGCTGCGCGCGCAGATTCGCGCACTGCCCGACGGCGAGTACACGGCGCCGACCGGGTGGCTCGACGACGACGCGCGCAACCGCGGTGTGAGGTTGCGCGTCGAGACGAAGGTCATCGTCGAGGGAGACGAGATCACGATCGACCTCACAGGCTCGAACGTGGAAGTGCCGACCGGGTACAACGTCCCGTACGAGGGCTCTCTTCTCGTCGGCGCCTACTACGCCGTGCGGACGATCCTGCTCGACGAGGTCACGTTTCCAGAGCACGTTCCTCAGAACGACGGTGTGTTCAGGCCGGTCAAGGTGATCGCACCGAAGGGCTCGATCTTCAACCCGACCTTCCCGCGGGCGTGCTTTTCGCGCTTCTGCCAGGTGCAGCGCGTCGTCGACAACACGATCCTTGCGTTGGCCGACGCACTCCCGGAAGGGGTCACGGCCGGGAACTCGGCGGGAATCCACTTCTGCGCGTATTCCGGGTTCTCGGACGAGATGGGCGAGTACTGGCTCTACCTCGAGGTGAACGAGGGCTCCTACGGCGGCCGCTACGGCAAGGACGCGATGGACTCGGTCGACAACCTGATGGCGAATACGCGCAACAACCCGATCGAGGAGCTCGACCTGCGTTTCCCGATCCGGTGCGATCAGTACGAGTTGCGGCCCGAGCCCGCAGCGCCGGGGCGCTGGCGGGGCGGTATCGGGATCATCCGCCGCAACAGGTTCCTCGTCGACGGCGTCTACTCGTGTGAGGGCGATCGCCAGACCGATCCACCCAGGGGCATCTTCGGCGGCTGGGACGGCCTCGTCGCCTCGTGTCGCAAGAACCCCGATACGCAGACGTCGGAGGACCTGCCCGCCAAGGTCACGGGCATCCCTTTCGCCGCCGGGGAGTTCATCGAGTTCCGGGAGCCGAACGCCGCCGGCTACGGCGATCCGCTGGACCGACCGGCCGAGGCCGTGCGCGAGGACGTCCTCGATGACTTCACCACGATCGAGCTGGCACGGGACGCGTACGGCGTCGTGTTCCGGGACGAGCGCACGCTCGAGATCGACGTGGAGGCGACGGAGGCGCTCCGTGCGGAGCTCAGGTCGACCGCCCGCGGCACCTCGCTGACCGACTTCTACCGCGACCGTCTTCCACAGGAGAACAAGCCGGTGTCGGTCGCCGGCAACGCAGAGTTCGGAATGGACTGATGCTTGCTGCACGGGGTTGAGCTGCCGATAGCAGCTCAACCCCGTGATCCTGAGAGGCGCGCAAGCGCGCCTTGATTCCAGGTCGAACGTTGCGAGATGACGGACTAGGTGCGCGGGACGAGCGGTTCGCCGGCGAGCAGCCGCTCGACGCCCCCCATGCCCCAGTGCACGCGCCCGTCGGCGGTCAGAAGCGACGGAACGCCGCGAACTCCGGCACGCTCCGCTTCGCCCCGAATGTCCGCGATCTGTGCGATCCGCGCCGGATCGTACGCCGCCCGGACCGCCTCGACTGGATCGAGCTCGGCACGCTCGGCCGCCAGCGCTATCTGGGCTTCGCTCGAGATGTCCTCCCCCTCGCAGAAGAACGCCTCGTAGAGTGCCGCCTTGAACGCGCGCAGTCGCCCCTGATCGGCCGCCCACAGGCACGCGGCGAGCGGAAGCGTCGAGCGTGGCTGGTAGCGGGGCAGATGGATCTCCACTCCGGCTGCGAGAGCTCGCCGGTAGACGTGCTGCGTCCAGTCGACGCGAAGGTGGTCGCCGCGCACCTCGAGCAGCGGCCGGGCGGCGGGCCGCAGCTCGAACGGCAGCCACTCGACGGCGATCGAGCCGGCCGCCTCGGCCGCAGCCACGACGTGCGACTCGAGGTACGAGTACGGGCAGACGACGTCGTAGTAGAACCGCACGGACTCCACGGCGTGAGAGTATCGTCACGTGAGCCGCCACCCGCGCCCCAGGTGATCGCTTGACGCTTCCGCTGAGCGATGTCCGGATCATCTCCGTCGAGCAGTTCGGCGCAGGGCCGTGGGGAACGCTCCAGCTCGCCGACCTCGGCGCGGAGATCATCAAGATCGAGGATCCGACGACCGACGGAGACGTCGGGCGCTACGTGCCGCCGTTTCAGGAGGGCGAGGATTCGCTCTTCTTCGAGACGTTCAACCGCGGCAAGAAGAGCGTCTCGCTCGATCTCCGCCATCCGGGCGCGAAAGAGGTGCTCCACGACCTCGTGCGGGTGTCCGACGCGGTGTACTCGAATCTGCGCGGCGACCAGCCGCTCAAGCTCGGCCTCACCTTCGACCAGCTCCAACACGTCAACCCCGCGATCGTCTGCTGCTCGCTGTCCGGCTTCGGGATGTCCGGCCCACGCGCCTCGGAGGGCGGCTACGACTACATGATGCAGGGGCTCGCGGGCTGGCAGAGCCTCACGGGCGACCCTGGAGGACCTCCGACGAAGAGCGGGCTCTCGCTCGTCGACCTCTCCGGCGGATACGCATCCGCGATCGCGGTTCTGGCGGGCATCTGGCGTGCCCGGCGCGAGGGGGTCGGCTGCGATTGCGACGTGTCGTTGTTCGAGACGGCGCTCCACGAGCTGATGTACATCGGGCCGTGGGCGGCGACGCACGGGTACGTGCCGCCGCGTCGCGCGAGCAGTGCTCACCCGACGATCGTGCCGTTCCAGAACTTCGAGGCGTCCGACGGCTGGTTCGTGGTCGCTGCGGCGAAGCAGAGTTTCTGGGAGCGCACCTGCGCCGTGATCGGGCGTCCCGATCTCAGTCGAGGACGAGCGCTTCGCGACGATGGCCGGGCGCAACGCCAATCGCGACGAGCTGGTGCCGATCCTCGAGGACGCCTTCCGGGCGCGGCCGGCGCAGGAGTGGATCGACGCGCTCGTCGGGGCCGGTGTGCCGGCGTCACGGGTGAACACGGTCGCCGAGGCACTCGTCGACCCGCAGACGGTCGCCCGCGAGGACATCGTCGAGTACGAGCATCCGTCGCTCGGGACGGTGCGTTCGATTCGGACTCCTCTTCGACTCGCGTCCGGCGGAGAGCGTCTGGAGCGCGAGCCGGAGCGCAGCCCTCACCGTGGCGAGCACACAGGCGCCGTCCTCGAGGCTCTCTGCGGGTACGCGCCCGAGCGCGTGGAGGAGCTCGCCAAGACCGGCGTTTTCGGGACATCAGCGTGACAGGCCGGGATCTCGTCGGCTACGGCGCGACGCCACCCGAGCCGCGCTGGCCGAACGATGCGAGGGTCGCGCTGAGCTTCGTGCTCAACTACGAGGAGGGCGGCGAGAACACACCGCTCGAGGGCGATCCGGCATCGGAGGCATTCCTCCACGAGGTTGTCGGCGCGCCACCGACCGAGGGACGGCGCAATCTCAACACGGAGTCGATGTTCGAGTTCGGCAGCCGCGCGGGGTTCTGGCGCGTGCACCGCATCTTCACCGCGCACGGGGTGCCGCTCACAGTGTTCGCCGTCGGCCAGGCGCTCGAGCGAAACCCGGCAGCCGCACGCGCGATGATCGCTGCCGGCTGGGAGGTCGCGAGTCACGGCTGGCGCTGGATCGATTACGGAGAGATGCCGGAGGACGAGGAGCGCGCGCACATGCGCCGGTCGCTCGAGGCGATCGAGCGCGCCTGCGGCGTCCGACCCGTCGGCTGGTACACCGGCCGCGGGTCCGAGGCGACCAGGCGGCTCGTCGCCGAGGACGACGGATTTCTCTACGACTCCGACGCGTATGCGGATGAGCTCCCGTACTGGACGGACGTCCGGGGGCGCGCGCACCTCGTCGTCCCGTACACGCTCGACGCGAACGACTTCAAGTTCCTGCTCCCGAACGGGTTCGTCACGGCGGGGGATTTCGCGGAGTACCTGATCGACTCGCTCGAGCAGCTGCGAGCCGAGGGTGGGCGGATGCTGTCAGTCGGGTTGCACTGCCGCATTGTCGGCCGGCCGGGACGCGCTCCAGGGCTCGCGCGCTTCCTCGAGCACGTCCGCGCGTGCGACGATGTCTGGGTTGCCACGCGGGCGGACATTGCACGACATTGGCAGACGACCCACCCGCCGCCACCCTGACGATGAGGAGAGATCTGTGAGCGCCGACGCCGAAGTCCTGGCCGCCCTCCGCACCATCTTCGACGCCGACACCGGCATCTATCGCGAGCGCGGTTTCCAACGGCGCATCGGCTTCGGTCGTCGGCCGGCGCTCGTGCACATCGACCTCGCGAACGCCTGGACGCGCCCGACCACGCCTTCTCCTGCGACGGGATGGACACCATCATCCCCGCGGTGCAGGCCCTGAACGAGGCCGGCCGGGCGAAAGGCATCCCGGTCGTCTTCACCACCACGGCGTACGACGACGTCGAAGGGACGAGCTCCGACATGGGGCTGTGGGTGCACAAGATCCCGGTCGAGCTTCTGAAGGTCGGCACCGACCCGGTGCAGATCGACAGCCGCATCGCCCCTCGGCCCGGCGAGCTGGTGATCGTCAAGAAGCGCGCCAGCGGCTTCCACGGAACGCACCTGTCGAGCTACCTCACAGCCCACGGCGTCGACACGGTGATCATCACCGGCGTCACCATGGCCGGCTGCGTGCGGCATACGACCGAAGACGCCATCGCTGAAGGCTTCCGGCCGATCGTCGTCCGCGAAGCGGTCGGTGATCGCGTTCCCGGCGTCGTCGAGTGGAACCTGTTCGACATCGACGCGAAGTTCGGCGACGTCGAGCCACTCGAGCGAGTCCTGCAGTACCTGGCCGAGATCGAGCCGTTCGAAAGCCGCGCCGGCGCGGAGACAGTGGCCGCACGTTGACGGCCGAGGCCCGGGGGACCGTCTGGACGGACGGTCCCCGCCGCCACCCGCTACTTGAGCGGGTTCGTCCCTGCCATCCAGATGATGACGCGCTGGAACTTTCCGTCGGCGTCGAACGAGAAGAAGTTGCAGTTGTGCATGTCGTTCTTCGCGCCGTCCTTCAACTCACCGATGTATCCCTGCTCCGTCGCAACCTTGCCGGCGGCTTCTTCGACGACGACGTTGCGCAGCTCGTGGCGGATCGACGTGGAGGCGTCGAAGAAGTCGGTGAACATGCGCCGGATCTCGGAGGCGCCCGTGAACGTGACGTTGTCGGTCTGGACCGTGAGCGTCGCGTCGTCGGCGAAGTGGTCGAGGACACCGTCGATGTCCATCGCGTCGACCGCGTCGAAGTACGTTTGCGGCGCGGCGGCGAGGCTGTCACGCGTCCACGTGGTCGTTGCCGAGCTCATGCCGATCCTCCTTGGTTTCGTGGAACGCCGATCGTACAACAGGTGCGGAAGGTGGACGGACCCCCCACGCGGTAGCGTGGCCGCCGATTCTCAGCCGAGGTGCTGGCGGAAGAAGGCGGACACGATCCGGACGGCGTCTGCGGGGCACTCGAGCAGGTCGGCGTGGCCGATGTCCGGGAACTCGTGCGTCGTGATGTGCTCGTTCATCGCCGCCATCTTCCGGGCACCCAGGCCGGATGGCGCGAGAACGGGCGGGCAGAGGATGTCATACGTGCCGTTCGTCATCAGGAGCGGGGTCGAGATCTGCGGCACGAGAGGCGAGAGGTCCATTTCCTCCATCGCGATGCACGCCTGACGCACGGTGTAGGGGTCGTTCAAGCCGATCACGGCACGCACGAGGTCGAAGGTGCCCGCACCCTCCTCGCTCTCGAGGAAGCCGGCGCCGACGGCCTGCGTCGTGACGTGGTCCGAGAAGTCGTCCCACGTCATCGTTTCCGCCATCCTGCGCCAGAGGCGGAACAGCGTCCGACGGTAGACATCAGGCTTGGCGAAGGCGACATCGGCGCAGGTCGCGATCACGTGGTCGCCGTGGAGCGCTGCGAACGCGATCGCGATCATGCCTCCCATCGACGTGCCGTGGACGAGCACAGGCCCGAGCCCGAGGGTCTCGAGGAGTTGAGCTCCGTCGTGAGCCCACATCTCGATCGTGTACTGCTCACGGGGCGTGCTCGAAGCGCCGTACCCGCGGGCATCGAAGGAGAGCAGCTGGAAGCCGTTGTCGCGGAAGCCGTCGTTGACGGCTCCGAAGTTGTGCCGGCCGAAGAGCCCGCCGCCGAACTGGATCACGACTGGGCCGTCCTCCGGGCCTGTCAGCTCGTAGTACAGCCTGGTCTCGTCGGCGAGCACGACATATGGCATGAGGTCCTCCTCGGGCGGCGGCTGGGTTACACGCGACGGTGGTCGGAGATGCGTTCTAACACAATGCCGCCGCGCCCGTTCTGTGAGAAGCTCAGCCCTGGAGCCAGCGACATCGAGGAGCCCCTACGTGAGAACCGAGCGAGCTCAGTCCCAGCTGCGACCGACGCGATCCCAGGCCACATCACTCGGGAGCCACTCCGTGTTGATCCGGGACAGCTTCCGTTCGACGGCGTCCGAGCCGCAACCGGGGCACGGTGGCTCGGGGCTGGTCGACATCGCCAGGTACTCCTCGAACCGCTTCTGGCACGCGGTGCACTGGTATTCGTAGATCGGCATGGAAGCCAATTCTACCTCCGTCTCGACGCTCCGCGCACTCGCGCGCCGTCAGGGAGTGACGCCGAGCGACGCCGATCTCGAAGCGGTTCGGGCATTCCTCGCCACCGTGCTCGTGCATCTGTCGGAGATCGAGGAGGCGTTGCCGCCCGAAACCCCGCCGGCGGGACGGTATCTGCCGTGAGCGTCGCTGCACTTGCCGATCGGATCCGAGCGGGCGAGCTCAGCGCCCGTGCTGCCGTCGAGGAGAGCCTGCGTCGCATCGCCGAGCTCGATCCCGAGCTCAACGCGTTCATCAGCATCCGGGCCGACGAGGCCCTCGCCGAGGCAGACGCCCTCGATCGCGGACCGTCCCGCGGCGTTCTCCACGGCGTTCCGATCGCCGTCAAGGACGTGATCGACGTTGCCGGGGCGCGGACGACCGCGGCGTCCCGCATCCTGGCCGAGAACGTCGCTCGAGCCGATGCAGCGACCGTCGAGGCGCTGCGGGCAGCGGGCGCGGTCGTGGTCGGCAAGCTCAACACGCACGAGTTCGCGCTCGGGGCAATGACGACGAGTCCGTATTTCGGCCCGGCGCGGAACCCGTGGGCGACCGATCGGATCTGCGGTGGCTCGAGTGGCGGCAGCGGGGCTGCCGCAGCGGCGCGGCTCGTGCCCGCGACACTCGGCACCGATACGGCCGGCTCGATCCGAATCCCCGCATCCTTCTGTGGCGTCACCGGCATCCGTCCGACCTCCGGCCGGGTCTCGAACAGGGGCGTGGTGCCGGTCTCGTTCACTCTCGACACCGTCGGCCCGATAGCGCCGAGCGCAGAGGACTGCGCCATCGTGCTCGAGGCGATCGCGGGCCACGACGCTCGCGACCCGACGACCGCCGATCTGCCCGTGCCGCAGTACCGGCGCGAGCTCGAGCGTGGAGCCGATGGGCTCCGCGTCGGTGTCGTGACGGCGCTCGTCGACCGGGCCGATCCCAGGATCGGCTCGACGGTGCGAGAGCGCCGTCGAGAAGCTCGCTGCTGCGGGCGCCGTCGTCGAGGAGGTCGAGGTCCCGCTGCTCGATGAGGCCGGCGCGATCCTGCCGCTGATCATGCTTCCGGAGGCCGCCGAGGTGCACCTGCCGTGGCTCCGGTCCCGGCTCGACGACTACGGGCCCGATGTTCGCGCACGACTGCTGGCGGGGCTGCTGCTTCCTGTCACGGCAGGTGTCACCGGTCGCCGCGCCCGTCGTTGGTACTGCGAGCGACTCGCAGGAGTGATGGAGCGATTCGACGTCCTCGCAGCGCCGCAGATGCTGACACTCGCCGCCGCGAATCGGCGAGGACACGGTCGAGGTGGCCGGTGAGGAGGTGCTGTACCGGCTCAGCGTGATCCCGACGAGCTCACCGTGGACGCTCGCGGGGCTTCCCGTCGTGAGCGTCCCCTGCGGATTCGTCGACGGTCTTCCCGTCGGCCTCGCTCTGGTGGGTCGGCGGTTCGCGGAGGCGACCGTCCTGCGCCTGGCTCACGCGTACCAGACGTTGACCGACTGGCACGAGCGGAGGCCGCCGCTAGCCGGTTGACGCCGGAGGGCGGCTGGGCGTATACACCAGGGAATCATCCGTCGAGAGGAGCGTGACGCACATGTCGATTCTGATCAAGGGTGGGCGCATCATCACGGCGGCAGACGATTACGTCGCCGACGTGTTCATCGAGGACGGCGCGATCTCGATGATCGGCCGGTCGCTCGACGTCTCGGCCGAGCGGACGATCGACGCGACCGGGAAGATCGTGATGCCGGGCGCGATCGACCCGCACACGCATATCGAGATGTTCTTCGGCGGCACCACGACCTGCGACGACTTCACGTCGGGGACAACGGCTGCCGCCTTCGGGGGCACGACGACGCTGATCGACTTCTGCGTTCAGACGCCAGGCGACACCTTCGCCGAGGCGCTCGCCAAGTATCACGAGAAGATCGAGCGCTGCCCGCCCGTGATCGACGTCGGCTTCCACATCGCGGTCACCGACCTGCACACGGGCGGGACGCTCGAGGATCTTGCGAAGCTGCCCGACGAGGGAGTCACGTCCTACAAGCTCTTCATGGCGTACAAGGGTGCCGTCATGGTCGACGACGAGACGCTCTTCAAGGTGATGCAGGTCGCTCACGACACCGGCGCGCTCGTGATGGTGCACGCCGAGAACGGCGACGCGATCGACATCATCGTCAAGGAAACCGTGGCTGCCGGGAACACAGACCCGGTCTGGCACGCCCGCAGCCGGCCGATGGAGACCGAGGCCGAGGCGACGAACCGGGCGATCCAGCTCGCCCGCGTGGCCGGCGCGCCGCTCTACGTCGTCCACGTGTCCTGTCTGCCGTCGGTCGAGCCGATCGCGCTGGCGCGCGAGAAGGGCTGGAAGGTATGGGGCGAAACCTGCACGCAGTACCTCTTCATCGACGAGTCGATGATGGAGGCACCGAACTGGGAAGGTGCGAAGTACATCTACACGCCGCCGCCGAGGCCCAAGGAGCACCAGGAGCATCTCTGGAAGGCGCTCCAGACGGACGCCCTCTCGGCCGTCTCGACCGATCACTGCCCGTTCAACTGGCCCGAGCAGAAGGGCGTCAACGGTCGCGAGTTCCAGGTCGTCCCGAACGGCGGGCCCGGAATCGAGAACCGGCTGCACATGCTCTGGACGTTCGGCGTCTCGACCGGTCGGATCACGCCGAATCGGTTCGTCGAGCTCGTCTCGACGAACATCGCCAAGTTGTTCGGGCTCTATCCACGCAAGGGCACGATCGCGCCGGGCTCGGACGCGGACATCGTGATCTGGGATCCGAACAAGAAGCTCACGATCTCGGCGGCCACCCACCACACCAACGTCAACTACAACCTGTTCGAAGGCACCGAGGTAACGGGCGCACCCGAGGTCGTGCTCGTCCGTGGGCAGGTGATCGTCGAGAACGACGAGCTCGTGGCGAAGCCCGGTGCGGGGCAGTTCGTCAAGCGGGCGCGCGTCGGCGAGGAGCTCCTGCCGACCCCGTTGGCGGTGGCGTGAGGTGTCCGACGAGGCGGCGCGGGAGGTCTACGCGAAGGCGGGGCTCGGGCAGGCGGTCACGCTCGGCGATCACCCCGCGATCCTGGTGATCGATTTCTCCTGCGGGTTCACCGATCCGGAGTGCCCGCTCGGCTCCGATCTCGGCCCGCAGGTGGAGGCGACCCGGCGCCTGCTCGACGCCGCCCGCGCGCAAGGGGTTGCCGGTCGTCTACACGACGATTGCCTTCGAGCCGAGCCTCAAGGACGGCGGGCTCTGGATGCAGAAGGTTCCCGCGCTCGGAGTCCTCCAGCTCGGCGGACCCTGGGCGGAAATCGATCCACGGCTCGATCCCCGGGAGGACGAGACGGTGCTCGTAAAGAAGGGAGCCTCGGGCTTCTTCGGCACCAACCTCGCCTCCGTGCTCGTCTCGCAGGGCGTCGACTCGGTGATTCTGTGCGGGGCCACGACGAGCGGATGCGTTCGCGCCACGGCCGTCGACCTGTTGCAGTACGGATTCCCGACGATCGTGCCGCGCGAGTGCGTCGGCGACAGGGCACAGGCGCCGCACGACGCGAACCTGTTCGACATCCAGGCGAAGTACGCCGATGTCGTCGGGCTGGAGGAGGCGCTCGCGTTCGTGGCCGGCGTGCCCGGGAACGTGGGCGCGGCGGCTTGACCCATCGAGTCGCCGTGCTCGCCGGGGACGGCGTCGGCCCTGAGGTGACCGTGGAGGCCCGGCGCGTCGTCGACGCGCTGGGCGTACCGCTGCAATGGACAGAGCTGCCGTGGGGCTCGGCGTACTGGCACGAGCACGGTCGCATGATGCCCGAGGATGCCCTCGACGTCCTGCGCGCCCACGACGCCTGTCTGATGGGAGCGATCGGTGATCCGTCCGTCCCTGACCACGTCTCGCTCTGGGGCATCATCCTCCCGATTCGCCAGAAGCTCGACCTCTGGGCCAACGTGCGGCCCGCGCGGTTGCTGGAGGGGATCCCCTGCCCGCTCGCCGGTCGCGGGTCGACGGACGTCGACATGGTGTTCGTCCGCGAGAACACGGAGGGCGAGTACGCAGGCGTCGGCGGGCGGGCGCACGAGGGCCTTGCCTCGGAGGTCGGCATCGAGACGGGCGTGTTCACCCGTGCCGGGGTGGAGCGGGTCGTGCGCTACGCCTTCGAGCTCGCCGAGAGCCGCCGCGGCGTCGTCACGAGCGCGACGAAGTCGAACGCCTCCCGCTTCGGCTACGTGCTGTGGGACGAGGTCGCGGAAGAGGTTGCCGCCGCTTTCCCGTCGGTGCGCTACGAACGCGTCCTCGTCGACGCGCTCGCCGCCAGGATGGTGCGCGACCCGGGAAGCCTCGACGTCGTCGTCGCCTCGAACCTGTTCGCCGACATCCTCACCGACCTCGCAGCCGCGATCCAGGGCGGCATGGGCACAGCGGCAAGCGCCAACCTCGCTCCGGGGTCGACGACCCCTGGCCTGTTCGAGCCCGTCCACGGCTCCGCGCCGGACATCGCCGGGCAGGGAATCGCCAATCCGGCCGGCGCGATCTGGAGTGCGTCGCTGATGCTCGAGCATCTCGGCGAGATCGACGCGGCCGCGGCGGTGCTCGCCGCGTTGGAAGACGTCTGTCGCGAGGGGCCTCGAACCCGCGACGTCGGTGGTGCCGCAACGACGCGCGAGGTCGGCGAGGCCGTCGCCGCTCGCGTCGCTACCGGAAGACGCCGATGAGCACCCCGCCGACGACGACGAGCACGCTGGCCAGCACGGTGCGACGCCCGATCGCCTCGATCTTGCGGTAGATCAGAGCGGCGAAGACCACCGCCCAGAGGGACTGGGTCGCGTTGAGCGGTGCGACGATGCCGACGCTCCCACGATCGAATCCTGCAACCAGCGCGGCGTAGGCCAGAGCGAGCAGCACCCCGGCCGGCAGGAACGAGCTCGCCGCGAGGCGCAGCTGCGAACGTGGTGCATTGCGACGGGAGACCAGCACGAAAACCCCGGTCGCGAGGGTCGCGCCGAGGAGTGACGCTGCGGCGGCGCCGAGCGGCGACACGTCGATGTCACGTGCGACACCGCGAACGGCATTGTCGCGGAAGGCGAATGCGGTTGCGCACAGGAGAGCCAAGCACGACCCCGAGCCTGCGGAAGCCCGTCGGTCGTCCGGGGTCGAAGGCCAGAACGACTCCACCGAGCACGACGAACGCCGTCCCGATGAGCAGGACGGGCTCGAGCGACTCCCCGAGGAACGCGATCGCCAGGAGGACGGAAAGGAGCGGGGCGGTGCCGACGAGGATGGCGGTCCGCGACGGGCCCGCCCAGCGCACAGCCTGGATGAAGCCGACCTGCGAGAGCCCGGGGACGGCGAGCCCGATCAGAACGAACGGCCACAGCTCCGAGGGCGGGTCGATCCCCGTCGCGAGAAGGGCGAGCAGTGCGGTGACGAGGAACGCGGACGAGGTGATCACGACGCAGCCGAGCACCGGATCGCCGCCGCGGAAGAGGCCGGCGCGCACGGCCACGGTCATCGCGCCGAAGAACGCGCCCGCGAGGAGCCCGAGGACGACGGCGTCCATCGGTCCTCTAGGCCCGTATCGTGTCGGCGACCATGGTGCGCATCATCGCCGTCACGGGTTGCGCGTGATCGCGAGAGCGGTCGCGGGGGCAAGCGCTGTCGGCTTTGCGGCGGGGTGGAACATCGCCGACACCGGTGCGGTTGCCGACGAGCTCGCGGGCTCGTACGGCGTCGGCCTCGCGACGGTTGGGTTGTTCACGACGGTCCTGTTCGTTGCGCACATGCTGATGCAGCTTCCCTCCGGGACGGCTCAGCGACAGGTTCGGAGCGCTCAGGGTCTGTGTGGCCGGGCTCGTCGTGATGGCCGTCTGCAATGCGCTCGCGCTCGCCGCACCCGAACCGTGGCTTCTGTTCCTCGCGCGCACGCTGATCGGCGTCGGGACGGCGCTCAGCTTCATCGGGGGCAGCGACTTCGTCCGCGCGAGCCGCGGCACGCCCTTCGCCCAGGGCCTCTACGGAGGGCTTGCGACGGCGGGCGGTGGCGTCGCGCTCGCGGTCGTACCGGCGCTCGAAGGATGGATTGGGTGGCGGGCGCCGTTCGTCTCGGCGATAGCCGTCGCCGGCGTCGCCGGGGCGCTCCTCGCGCTCGCACCGCACCCGGCGCGTCCCGGTGCACGTGTCGGGAGCGCAGTCCCTCTGACGGCGCTCGTCCGCGATCGGTCGCTCCTGCGTCTCGCCGTGGTCTTCGCGGGGTCGTTCGGGCTCAGTGTCGTGATCGCCAACTGGGTGGTGACGCTGCTGGAGGGCAACGCCGACCTCCGGCCCGAGACCGCCGGTGCGATCGGTGCCCTGACGCTCGTCCTCGGCGTCGTCTCGCGCCCGCTCGGCGGCTGGTTGCACCACCGTGGGGCCGACCGAGTGAGGGCGGGGGTCGTCATCGCGGCGCTGGTCGGAGCGATCGGCACCCTGGCACTGACGTCGGGCTCGCCCTCGGTGGCTCTCGTCGGCGCGAGTCCTCGTGGGTCTGGCGGCCGGGATCCCGTTCGCGATGTCCTTCACGGGAGCAGCGGTGTTGCACCCGGAGGCGCCTGCAACTGCGATCGGGCTCGTCAACGGGACGGGTGCGCTCACGGTCCTCGTCGGTGTCCCGCTCGTCGGCGTCGCGTTCGCCCACGACCTCGGGAGCTGGGCATTCGCAGCGATGGCCGTGCTCTGGGTCGCGAGCACATGGGTGTTGCCGTCTCGATCGGACAGAGCAGCCTGAGCTCCCAGCGTTCCGGCCTCGCGCTCAGCCGGCCTCGAGCGCGGCTATCGCGCAGACGATGATCTCGGCCGCGAGCGCTGCGTCGGCGGGATCGGCCTCCTCGTCCGGGTGGTGGCTGATCCCCTCCTTGCACGGCACGAACACCATCGCACTCGGAACGCGGTCGGCGACGCACATCGTGTCGTGGGCCGCTCCCGAGTGCATGCGACGGAACGGCTCTCCCGCAGCTGCCGCTGCCACCTCGAGTGCAGCAACGATCGCCGTGTCGAGCGGTGTCACTGCGAGCGTCTGCCGCGTCGTGATCTCGGCCTCCATGCCACGCCGCCGCGCGGCGTCGGCCGCGAACACCCCGATAGCGGCGGCCACACCACGATAGGCGTCGTCGACGGGGCCGCGGATGTCGAGCGAGAATCGGACGGAGCTGGCGATCGCGTTGATGAGCCCTGGATCGACGTCGATCTCGCCGATCGTGCCGACGGTCCCGTGGCCGGCTTCGCCCGCGAGGCGCTCCAGCTCGAGAGCCGTTTCGGCGAGCACGAGGGTTGGGTCGAGGCGCAGGTCCATCGGCGTGGCTCCCGCGTGGTCGCCTCGTCCGTGGACGAGCACGTCGGCGTGGACGTAGCCGGCGATCGCGTCGACGATCC
Source organism: uncultured Thermoleophilia bacterium (assembly GCA_963776305.1). Taxonomy (GTDB): domain Bacteria; phylum Actinomycetota; class Thermoleophilia; order Gaiellales; family Gaiellaceae; genus Gaiella. Next base: position 147,714 of record CAVZMA010000005.1, read on the forward strand.
CGATCCTGTTCCCCGTGTCCTGAAGCACACGTGCTTGCTCGATGTGCATCTCGATCCAGCCCGTGAGGTCGTCGAGTGCGTGGATCGACTCACGCCAGCGCGCCGGCTCGTACCCAGCGTCTTCGGCATGCTCCCAGAAGCTGCGACCGTCGTCGACCGAGCGAAACGACTCCCGGAGCTCCTGCTCGCTGACACGCTGCAGCATGATGCGGCTGCCGAGCAGCATCTGGCCGAAGCCGGAGCCTTCCTCCTCGAGAAACGAGATCAGCTGGAGCGGCAGACCGAGCTGGAGCTCCTCGTTGAGTCGGCACACCTCGAGCGCGGTGACGACTCCCATCGTGCCGTCGTAGCGTCCTCCGTTGCGATTCGAGTCGCAATGTGAGCCGACGCCGAACACCGGCTCGCCGGTGGGCCGATTCCTCGCGATGAGCGTTCCGACCGGATCCTCGAAGACGTCGAACCCGATCGATTTCAGCTCGTCCCTGAAGTACTCGACCGTGCGGCGATATTCGGGTGTGTAGGCGTAGCGGACTATCGCGTCGTCCGAGCGGGTGAAGTTGCGCCCGGCGAGCAACTCGATGTCGCGTGCGATCCGCGCGGCGCTTCGGTCACGATCGATCGGGGGCACGAGGGCCGCCATCGGGCTCGACTCTACTATCCAGGCGTGAGCGAGGACTGGCCACCACCGGAGGCGCGGGCCCGCGCCGCACTGTGGGCCGCCGAGCGTCACCTCACCCGTGCCGAGTACGTCGCGGCGGCAAGCGCGCTCGACGGAGCGGTCGCTTCCGATGATCCGGACACAGCTGCTGTCGCCCGAGGCATGCGTCAGCTCGCGACTGCCGGTTACCGGGACCAGACCGGCGACACCCCTCGCGCGCTGCGGCACCTCGTGCTGGCACGCGAGCGGCTCTCGCCTTTCTTACCCGTCTTCGAGGAGGTCGACCTCGGAAGGCTGCTCGAGGTTGTCGCTGCTTCGGCTTCGGACGTAGAGTCGCCGTGTGGAGAGCTGGCGCAACCGCAAGACGCTGATCCTCGGGCGCACCGACATGATCGGGCTGCTGACCCCGACCGAGTACAACGAGCGGGTCGAGCACGCGTTTCGCATGCACGGCCTCGGCCGCGTCTACATGGAGCCAAAGGGTCATATCGTGCTCGACCGGTACCCCGGCGAGTGGGAAGTCATGCCCTCGTACATCGAGGAGCCCGAGGCGGCGGCCTGCAAGTGGGTCTCGATCCGTGAGGACAACGCGAAGTTCGGCCTCCCCGCTGTGTTCTCGATTCTCATCTACACACACCCGGAGACGGGCTTTCCACTGGCGATCTGCGACGGGTCGTACCACACGCTGATGCGGACAGGCGCGTCTGCCGCGGTCTCCGCCAAATGGCTCGCTCGCAAGGACTCCGAGATCCTGGCGATAGCCGGCACAGGAAGCGTCGCAGAGGGCACGCTCGCCACCTGTGATCCGGTGTTCCCGTGGCGGGAGGTGCGAATCTGGAGCCGGACGCAGGCGTCGGTGGACAGGTTTCTCGCCGAGCAGGCTCCGCTGTTTCCACACCTGCAGCATCACGGGCACGACGGATCTCGAGGCCGCGGTTCGCGGCGCCGACGTCGTCGTCACCGGAACCCACGCCCGTGGCTGGATCGTCGACGATGCCTGGGTCGGCCCGGGCACCCACCTCGCTGCCCTGGGGGCCGATCTCGAGGGCGAGCAGGAGCTCCATCCCGGAATCCTCCAACGCGCCCGGCTCTTCGTCGATGACATCCGGCAGTGCATCCCGGACGGTGAGATCAACGTGCCGCTGCGCGAGGGGCTGATCACCGAGGATCACATCGCGGGCGAGATCGGCAAGGTGATCTGCGGCGAGCTCGAGGGCCGGCAGTCCGACGATCAGATCACCGTGTTCGACTCGACGGGGATCGCACTCCAGGACTCGGCAACGGTTCCCCTCGAGGTGGAGCGTGCCCTGGCGTCAGGCGTCGGCGTCGAGAAGAAGATGATCTCGACGTGATGGAGCACGGATGACCGAGTTCAGCCAGATCCGCCTCGACCCCGACCCGTACGAGGCGTTCCGGCTCTCACAGGGGTTCCGGGTGGGAGACCTCGTGATCGTCTCCGGCCAGGCTGCGATCGACGAGCACGGGCAGCTCGTCGGTGTCGGCGACTTCGACGCCCAGGCGGAGCAGGTATTTCGCAATCTGCGGCGCGTGCTCGAGGCGGGTGGATCGAGCCTCGACCGAATCGTCAAGGTGACGATCTTCCTCACGGACATGGCGAACTTCCCGAAGATCGTCGAGCTCCGTCGGAAGTGGTTCACGCCCCCGTACCCCGCAGACACGATCGTCGAGGTCACCTCGCTCGCGCTGCCGGAGCTCGAGATCGAGATCGAGGCGATCGCGGTCTCGGGCACCTAGCTCTCGAACACGTCGAGCGGGATGAGAGCCGAGACGAGCGGGAACGGTACGTCCACGACCTCGGAGAGGTGGAGGTCGACGCACGCCGAGCAGAGGCAGTAGGCTGCCGGGCGCGTGAGGCCGTGCTCTGCCTCGAGCCAGTCGATCATCGCGAGCAGCGCCGCTCGTGCGGCGGCGGTGATGTCCATCGCGTCGTGCTCGGAGATCCCGGTCGTCGCGAAGCATGCGCGCCCCGGTTGGGCCGGTGTCAGGTACGCGGGGAAGCGCGGCACCCAGGCAGGAGCTTTACGCAGCCCGAGGCGCACGGTGACCGCCGCCGCGATCTCGATCCCGGTCCCGCACACCTCGCCGTCTCCCTGCGCGAAGTGGACGTCGCCGAGCGAGAGCAGCGCGCCGGGCACGTGCACGGGGAGGAGCAACGTCGCCCCGGCTACGAGCCGGCGGATGTCGATGTTGCCTCCGGTCTCGCGCGGTGGGATCGTTCTCAGGCCCCCGGCTGCGAGCGGTGGGAACGCCGTCTCCGGTTCCGGGTCGGCGACCGGGCCGCCTGCCGCTCGGATCCGCTCTTCACGTGCGCGTTGACTCTCCATCAGCTCGTGCGAGGGTGCCACGCCGATGACACCGGCGTGGACGCACGCCGGCACGGCGACACCCGGGAGCTCGCTCGACCGCGCAACCTCGCCGTCGAGCTCCCAGCCGACGAGGAACGGCTCCGTGAAGACGTCTGCGAGGAAGCCGAAGCCGGGAATCACCCCGTTGACTCCGAAGTCCGGTGTCTCGTAGGCGACGAGCTCGATCTCGAGGACGTCCCCCGGCTCGGCGCCCTCGACAGCAGATCGGGCCCGTCAAGGGATGGCCGAGCCCGAGATCGAGCGCAGCGCAGTCGGAGTGCACGCTCTCGCGCGTGAGCTGCCCGTCGAGCCCGTCACGCGTCTCCAGTGTCACTTCCTCGCCGGGGCGTACTGTCGCCACCGGGTCGAGATCCGGATGCCAGCGGTTGTGGGCTTCGGTTGCGGGGATTCTCACAGGAGCGCCCCGATCCGCTCGGCGGTCCGCGTCGCTGCGGCGATCTCCGCCTTCGACCATCGCCTCGGCGTGCCGAGCTGATGGAGCGAAAGGATCGCCTCGAGCCGCCCGTCGACCTGAACCGGCGTCACGATCTGGGCGGCGAGGCCGCCGTATGCCGTCAGCATCTGCTGGAAGGCCACGTCGTCGAAGGCGCTCGCGCAGTCGTCCTGCACGACCTGCCGTCCCTGCTGGATCTCGAGCACGACGGGCTGGGTCGGGAGGTGCACCGAGCTCTCCGTGCGCAGCGAGGCGACCCCGGGTGCGAGCGCCTCCTGCGACGACGGGGAACGCGGCCTCTCCGGCGACATCCCGGCGGAGCGTCGCCCTGCTGGCGCCCGTCGCGGCGAGCAGTTCCTCGAGTGCGGCGGTGATCTCCGACATCCGCCGATTATCTCTCCGACCTTCGAATCAGCCTAGTCTCGCGTCGGCGTCGTGCCCCGACCGCGGTCGCTCCGAGCACGCGATCGCCGAGTGAGCCCGCCAGGTTCGCGCGAATGCGCTCCTCGCTCCACGTCAATCCGGCGATGCACCGCTCGGCGAAGAGGGCCGCGCACCGCCCGCTCTTCTCGAGCGCAGGAAGGAGGCTCGCCGCGATCGCCGTCTCCATGACGTTCAGCTCGAGCTCCCCCGCGCGGGCAGCGTGCTCGACGACGGTCCGCGCTCCCGACACCTCGAAGCCCACCTGCAGCACGAGCTCCGGGATCACGGGGTTCACCTTGCCGGGCATGATCGAGGAGCCCGCCTGCACCGCCGGGAGCGTCATCTCACCGATGCCGCCGATCGGCCCCGAGGACTGAAGACGAAGATCTGCCGCGAGCTTCGAGACGACGACCCACAGCCGCGACAGCTCCGAGGCGACGGCGAGAAACGGATCGGCATTCTGGAGGGCGTCGAACGGATCGTCGGCTGGTCGGAGGGGAAGCCCGACGACGTCGGCGAGGGTTGCGACCGCGTGGTCGGCGAACCCGGCCGGGGCACCGATACCGGAGCCGACCGCGGTCGCCCCGAGGGGGACCGAGAGCAGTTGGGCGAGCGCCGACGCGAGCCCGGCCGACGTGCGTGCCATCCCTACGGCACACGCGGCGAGTCCCGCACCCACTGGGACGGGGACGGCGTCCTGAAGGCATGTGCGCCCGAGCCGCTCGAGATCGGGTCGCGCCGTCGGCTGCCCGGCGGAGCGCCGCCTCGAGGATCGCGAATCTCTCGAGAGCACGGTGCTCCGACCTCGAGCGTGGCAAGGGCAAGCGCCGTCGGGTAGACGTCGTTCGTCGATTGCGAACGGTTCACGTGGTCGAGCGGACGAACGATGGCGTAGGCGCCACGCACGCCGCCGAGCGATTCCTCTGCCGAGATTGGCGATGACCTCGTTCACGTTCATGTTGGTCGAGGTGCCGCCGCCGCCCTGGAGGACGGGAAGCGGGAACGCCGATCGATAGCTGCCTGCAGGCTATCTCGGCGGCTCACCGCATCAATGGCGGCCGCAATCCGGCCGCTCCAGCGAGGCCGAGATCCGCGTTCGTGCTCGCCGCCGCGGCCTTCACACGGGCGAACGCCGCGATCAGCGAGGGAAGCTGGTCGAGCGTGAGGCCGCCGACGTCGAAGTTGGCGATCGCGCGCTGCGTGTGCGCGCCCCAAAGCGCATCGCCAGGCACCTCGACCGCTCCGAGCGCGTCGTGTTCCGTCCGTGTCACCCGGTTGTGACTATAGATCTCCGCGTCGCGTGCGTGCTTTGCGCGAACCGTTCCGAGCGGATAGGCTCGGTCGGGACCACTCTCCGAAGGAGGCTCCACGCCATGTCAGATCCCTGAGCTCGTCCCCGAGGCGATCCTGGAGCAGGACGGCCTGAAGGTATCGAAGAGCCCGTGGGGGCCCGACGACGAGATCGGGCGCCTCAACTGGATCACGCCCGAGACGAATGCGGCGATCCTCGGGCATCTCGACGGAAGCCACGTCTTCGACCTCAACGTCGAGTACTTCATCGGAATGCCGTCGTGGGTCGCCGCGGGCGACCCCGGGTACGGCATCTGGATGACGCACACCCCGCAGGGCTCGGTCATCGACAACCTCTCCGGGGTCGGCAGCCACGTGCACGAGAAGTACTCGTACTGCGGCGACTCGATCCACATGTACACCCATTGCGGCACGCACATCGACACGCTCAACCACCTCGGCCACCACGGCACGTTCTGGAACGGTTGGACGGCCGACAAGGATCTCGGCAGCCGGATCTGGAACAAGGGCGGCCTCGAGAAGTACCCGCCGGTGATCGCCCGCGGCGTCCTCGTCGACGTCGCCGGGATGCACGGTGTGACGTGTCTGCCGGACAGCTACGCGATCACGCCCGAAGGATCTCCAGGACACCCTCTCGAAGCAGGGGACCGAGATCCACAAGGGCGACGTCGTGCTCGTCCGCACCGGCCGCATGACGGTGTGGCCCGACTTCGACGGCTACCTCGTGAACACGCCGGGGATCGGACTCCCGGCCTGCAAGTGGCTGTGCGAGGAAGCGGGCGCGATGTGTATCGCGGGCGACACGATCGGCCTCGAGGTCTTGCCGTCGGAGGAGGCGGAGGTGTTCCTGCCGGTCCACGCGTACATGTTCGCGACCGCTGGAGCGCAGATCATCGAGGTCGTCGACATGGAGGAGATCGCCGCTGAGAAGCAGTACGAGTTCGCGTTCCTCGGGATGCCACTCAAGCTGCGCGGCGCAACGGGTGCCCCGATGCCTTCCTACGCGGTCCCGCTGAGGGGATAGCCCGCGAGAGAAGGTCGTTCGTGAAGATCGCCATCCTCGGCGCCGGCGCGATGGGCTCGGTCTACGCCGGGCTTCTCGCCGCGGCCGGCAACGAGGTCTGGGCCGTCGACACGTGGGAGGAGCACGTCGACGCCATCCGCCGGGGCGGGCTTCGCGTTACCGGAGCAAGCGGTGATCGGACCGTCGCGATCGGCGCCACGACGAGCGTTGAGGAGGTGGGAGTCTCCGACCTCGTCGTCGTCGCGACCAAGGCGATGGATGTCGAGGGAGCTGCTCGTTCCGCAGCCCCGCTCCTCGGCCCCCACACGGTCGTGCTCCCGATCCAGAACGGCCTCGGCAGCTCCGCCGCGGCGGCTGCAGTACTCGGTGAAGAGCGCGTATTGCAGGGTGTCGCCGGCGGCTTCGGGGCCTCCGTGATCGAGCCGGGTTGGGTGCAGCACGAGGGCATGGAGCTGATCCGACTCGGCGAGCTTCGAGGCCCGCGGACAGAGCGCGCTGGAGCAGATTGCCGAGACGTGGCGCTCCGCCGGGTTCACGGTACGGACCTACGACGACATCGACCGCCTCGTCTGGGAGAAGCTGATCTGCAACGTCTGCTTCAGCGGGGTCTGCGGCGTGCTCGACGCCTCGATTGGCGAGGTGATGGCGGACGAACATGCGTGGGCGGTCGCTACGGCCTGCGCGGTCGAGGCCCACGGGGTCGGTCGCGCGCTCGGCGTCGCACCTGGAGTTCGAGGATCCAGTCGCGCACGTGCGGGCGTTCGGGCGAAAGATCCCCGATGCCTACCCGTCGCTCGTGCTCGATCTCCGCGCCGGGCGGCGGACCGAGATCTCGTTCATCAACGGGGCGATCCCTCGCGTCGGGCACGAGGTCGGTCTCCAAGCACCCGTCAACGCCACCGTTACCGGTCTCGTCGAGGCACTCGAGTCCCGCCGCGCAGATGGCTGAGGGAGCGGGCCGCGTGTCCGGCACGGTCGGCCGCGGTGGGCGGTGTGTCTCGTAGAGTTGCCTCTCGGTCTCGGCCACCAACGCGACAGGAGGGTGTATGTCCACGGAACGCTTCGAGGCGGGCCTTGCGGTCAGGCGCGAGGTGCTGGGCGCCGAATACGTCGACCGGGCACTCGCCGGCGCCGACAGCTTCTCGAGGGACTTCCAGGAGCTGGCGACCGAGTTCTGCTGGGGCGGGACGTGGGCGCGCGGCGTGCTCGACCGCCGGAGCCGCAGCATGCTGAACCTCGGCATGCTGTCGGCGCTGAATCGGCCGGAGGAGTTCAAGCTCCATTTCAAAGGGGCGCTGACGAACGGCTGCACGCTCGACGAGCTGAGAGAGGTGTTGCTCCAGATCGCCGTCTACTGTGGCATCCCGGCGGGGGTGGAGGCGTTTCGCCTGGCACGCGAGGTGCTACGCGAGCTCGGGATCGAGCCCGGCGAGACGGCATGAGCGCCCCGCGGGCGTACGGGTTCGTCGGCCTCGGCAAGATGGGCGGCCCGATGGCGGCGAATCTCGCTCGCTCCGGCGCGGACCTCATCGTCTTCGACAGCGCCGGGACTGCCGTTCGGGCGCCGTCCGGAACGCGCACCGCGCGCTCGGTCGCCGAGGTCGCTGCCGCGTCCGAGACGGTCTTCTTCAGCCTCCCCGACGGGGCGGCCGTACTGGAGGTGCTGGGGGAGCTGGTGGTGGCCGCCGACCGTGTCACGCGAACGGTGATCGATCTCTCGACGGTGGGGATCGACGCGGCGCGTACCGCCTTCGAGCGTGCGAACGACGAGGGCCTCGTCTACGTCGACGCTCCCGTCTCGGGCGGGCGCAACGGTGCACTCGCGGGGACGATCACCGTCATGTGGGCCGGCCCTGACCAGCTTCTCGAGTCGCACGGCGCCGCTCTCGAAGCGATGTCGACGAACGTTTTCCACGTCGGCACGCAGGCGGGGCAGGGCCAGGCGCTCAAGCTGCTCAACAACTTCCTTTCTGCCACCGCCACCGCGGCCACCGCTGAGGCGTTGCTGTTCGGACTCACTCAGGGCCTCGAGCTGAAGACGATGCTCGATGTCGTCAACGTCTCGACGGGCCGCAGCCACGCGTCGGCGGACAAGTACGTCAACCGCGTGCTCACAGGTACCTTCGACTCGGGCTTCGCGACGAGCTTGATGGCGAAGGACGTCCGGCTGTTCACCGAGGCGGCGGCAGCGGCGGGCTCTCCGAACGATCTCGCCACGACCGTGCAAGCGTTGTGGGACGCGACGGAGGCGCATCAGCCGGGCGGCGATCACACGGAGGTCTTCACCTTTCTCCGCGACCGCCAGACTTCGAGATCCGGCACATGATCCAGACGCGGGGAAGGGCGACGCGGGCGGCGTCGCCGCCCGCGTCGGTCGTCCTCAGCCCGCGAGTGGGCACAGCATCGGCGTCAGCCGGCGTTGAAAGGGTGCATCAGTGGGTTCATCCCGGAGAACACCCCTGCCGGATTCGGGTACCACGCCCAGACGTGCATCGTGACCAGATCTGGATGCCAGAAGTTGAACGCCGCCCCGGTCTGCGGGCTCTTCGTTGCGCACGCGTCCTGGCTCGACTGGAACACGAACGTCCCGTCCTTGTAGTGGCAGGCGGCGCCGAACGAACCGTAGGTGGCACCGGGAAGCGGTGGCTTCGCCGGCTTTGTCGGGTACACCCACTCGTAGGCGACGAGCTGCCACGCATTCCCGTGCTTGCCGTAGACGAGGATCGCCGGCTTCCTGACGTCGAAGCCCGTGATCTTCGGGTTCAGGAAGTGCCAGCCCATGTCGGGGATCATCTGCGTGATGATCCCGTAGCCGTCCTTCTTCGCCCGCGTGAGGTTGGTCGCGTACTTTGCGGTGGCGAGCCGGCTCGCCTGGAGCTGAGACGCGAGCTGCTGTGACGCGGCGTCGGTCGCGGTCATGCTGTGATCTCCCCCTGCACGGCCCGCGGTCGCGAGGGCCGTGCACATCGCCGCTACGACACACGCGGCTCCCAGTGCGACGATCGTCCTCTTCATCTCGTTCTCCTTTCTCGGTTGTGGTGCCTCCGGTCAGCGGTGCGCCGGGACAGGGTCGTCACGGACGACCACCGTGTCTGCCACCTCGACGATCTCGTCGACCGGCAGATCTGCCGCTGCTGCGTGGCGTCGGATCGCCTCCGGGCTCGACGCCTGGTAGATGCAGACCGTCCCCACCGTCGCCGTCCGTCTCGGCAAGGACGTAGCTGCGGATCCAGCGGATGTCGTCCGGCACGCGGTCGCCCTCGGTGGTCGATCGTGCGGCCGCCTCCTCGAGGTCGGCTGCGGTGCGCCAGCCGTGCCGGCGCAGGATGACGTACGTGTTCATCTGCCTCCCATCGCTCGTGGAATGGACACGTCGACGGTAGGCCTGGAGGCACCCGGGCGACATCGGTGCAATTGCCGGGTTTTCGCGGCCGGGCTACGGGTCTTGCAGTAGGCCGAGACCGCGGGCCGAGGCGATCGCCTCGACGCGCGAGCCGGCATCGAGCTTCCGCAGCAGCGAGGAGACGTGGTGGTCGACCGTGCGCCGCGAGAGGAAGAGCTGCTGTGCGATCTCGGCGTTGCGGCGACCGGCCGCGAGGAGCGTCAGCACCTCGCTCTCGCGTGGGGTCAGTCCGGCCGCGTTCTCGCGCGTCGTCCGGCGAGGGCCCCGCGCCAGGCCCCTGGCGCCGAGAGCGCGGAGGCGCCGCGCTGCGAGCTGGGAGGCGGGAAGCGCTCCGAGTTCCTGCGCCAGCCCGAGCGCTCGCCGGAGCGAGGTCTCGTCGCCCGCCTCGATCAGCGCCAGAGCCGCCTCGTAGGGCGACCCCGATTGCTCCCAATCGGCCGCAGCACGATCCCAGGCGCCCGCGACTGCGAGGGAGAACGGGCCTTCCGTCCCGCCGGCGCTTCGGCGTCGAGGCCTGCGAGCCGGCGCCAGAACAGAAGCCGCGCGGCGCCCGCTGCGTCTCGTCGATCGCGGGCGGACTCCAGCATCTCGTCGGTGGCTCGAACGACGTCGTCCGGTCGCTGCTCGATAACGGCCACTTCTGCGCGCGCGGCGGCGACGTCGAGATGGACGTCAACCTCGTCCGGCGGAACGCCGACCCCGTCGGCTTCGTCGAGGGCGGAGGTGGCGCCCGGGTCGCCGCGTCGGGCGCGCACGAGCGCGAGCACGACGAGCGCCTCGTGGTGTGGCCAAGGCGATTCGCGTGGGTCCTGGAGGAGTCGGTTGGCGTGGTCGGCGGCCTCGGTCCAGCGGCCGCGGTCGAGTGTGTAGCGTGCGGCGAGCGCGAGCGCGTTGATCCGCCAGAGATCCTCGTTGTGCGCGACGCAATACTCGATAGCCTCGGGGAGGTACGTCTCCGCGAACGCATGATGCGGAGCGTCGAGCCCGAACCCGCCGAGGTTGTTCAGCGCACGGGCGTGCTGCTCGGTGAAGCCGGCCGACCCTGCCTCCGCGACGGCTTCGAGCAGGAGCGCACGTCCGGCCTCCGGATCGCGTCGCAGCTCGATCGTGCCGAGCGCGACGAGCGCAGTCGTGGCGGTTCGCGCATCTCCGGTGCGGAGCGCCATCGCCCGCGCGCGCTCGGCGCGCTCGACGCCTCCTTCGAGATCGCCGTTGAGCCACGTCGTCATCGATCCGTGGGCATCGACGAACGCCAGCTCGGCGCTGTCGTCGGCGCCTGCAGTCAACCGAGCAGCCTCTGCCATCGCCTCCTCAGCCTCGCCCAGCAGCCCACGGCAGTTGAGGTATGTGCTGAGCTCGGTCAGGTCGCGGGCCTCGTGGGTCGGAGCGCCTTCTGCCCTGCGGTTCGCGATCGCCTCGCGCACCACAGCGATCGCCTCGAGCTGGTCGTCGGCCAGGTAGCAGGCCCGCGAGCGGCCTTCGAGGAGCTCGGCGCGTCGGCTCGGGGAGAGGGCTGTCCCGCCCGCCCTGAGGGCGCGAGCGCACTGCGCGGCCGCCTCCCGATACGCGCCGGTGGCAGACGCGCGAGCAGCGGCGGCAGGGGCGAACTCGAGCACGGCATCGACATCGCGCGCCGCTTCGGCATGGTGCGCAAGGCGCGCGGGGTCGATGGGCCCGCCCGGAGCGTCACGGAGCGCCGCGAGGATGCGCCGTTGCAGCGCGATTCGGCGTGTCGGCGCCATTGCGTCCTCGACCGCCGCACGGGCGAGCTCGTGGCGGAAGGCGACGGTATCTCCGTCTCCGATGATGAGCCCCGTCGCGATGCACGCGTCCAGGTGATCTACGGCGTCGCCGGGAACGACCTCGAGCAGCCACGGCTCCGCACGTGGTAAGGCGAGCGCGACGGTTTCGAGCAGCTCGAGTGCCTGGTCCGGGAGCGCCGCGGCGCGGGCGAGGACCACGTCACGCACCGTCGCCGGAACCCCGGTTCCTCCCGCTGCGAGCACCTGCGCGACGAAGAACGGGTTCCCGCCCGTCCTGGCATACAGGTCGGCCGGGTCGATTGCATGGCCAACCGCGAGCTGCGTCACGGCGTCGGGCGAGAGAGGTTCGAGCGCGACCCGGTCGACAGCGGGTGCCGTTGCGAGGTCTCCCGCCAGCACGCGTAACGGATGGTCGCGGTCAAGCCCGTCGTCGCGATACGTGGCGACGACGAGGGCCGGCATGTCGATCCTGCGCGTGAGGAGGCGCAGCACGTCGAAGGTGGCCTCGTCCCCCCAGTGGAGATCCTCGAGCACCAGCACAGTCGGCTGCTGGGCCAGCTCGTCGTGGAGCGCCGCGAACACGGCCGTTGGCGGTGCTGCGACATCGAGCGTGGCGGCGAGCGCGTCGCACTCCGTCGCCACGTCGAGCAGCGGACCAAGCGGGCGGGGTGTCGACAGTGCGTCGCAGGCACCCACGAGCACACGGACTTCCCCGTCGAGTCGGCGGCAGAAAGCGCGAACGAGCGATGTCTTCCCGGAACCCGCCTCGCCGCCGATGAGAACGACTCTCCCGTGTCCGAACCGGGTCTCGTTCAGAGCCTCCGTCAGCATCGCGAGCTGTTCGTCGCGCTCGAGCAGTTCATCAGTCCCGCGGCGCGTGTCGAACGCGAGTCCCATCGTCGAATCATTGCGCGTGAGGTGACGCGACCGCAAGCGCCGTTCGAAGCTACGATCGGCTCGAGAGCGACCCAGAGGAGCGAGCGATGGCCACGATCGAGACAGACCCGAACCTCGGCGCGCAGATCGTCGCGGACGCCAAGGAGCACGTCCTCTACTCCTGGTCGGTGCAGAACGCGATCAACCCGATCGCGGTCGCCGGCGCCGAGGGGCGCCATTTCTGGGACTACGACGGGAACCGGTACCTGGACTTCGCCTCGCAACTCGTCAACGTCAACATCGGCCATCAGCACCCGAAGATCATCCAGGCGATCAAGGACCAGGCCGACAAGCTGTGCACGATCGGCCCGCCGATGGCGAACGAGTCGCGTTCGCAGCTCGGGCGCATGCTCGCCGAGGTGACGCCGGGCGATCTCTCGGTCTCGTTCTTCACGAACGGCGGCGCGGAGGCGAACGAGAACGCGATCAAGTTGGCCAGGATGGTCACAGGGCGCCACAAGATCATCGCGCGCTATCGCTCCTACCACGGTGCAACGCACGGTGCCGTCTCGCTCACCGGCGACCCACGGCGGTGGGCGGTCGAGCCCGGGATGGCGGGCATCGTGCGAGCGTTCGATCCGTACACGTACCGCTGTCCCGCGGGACATCCCGACCCGTGCCCTGTCTGCACAGGGGCACCGCACCTCGAGGAGATCCTCGAGTACGAGGGGGCGCACACCGTCGCGGCGATCATTCTCGAGACGGTCACCGGAACCAACGGTGTGATCGTTCCGCCCGATGGCTACCTCCAGAGCGTGCGCGAGGTGTGCGACCGGCACGGCATCCTGCTCATCCTCGACGAGGTGATGGCCGGCTTCGGCCGCACCGGCACGTGGTTCGCCTGCGAGCACTGGGACGTGGTGCCGGACATCCTGTGCGTTGCGAAGGGCATCAACTCCGGCTACGTGCCGCTCGGGGCGATGATCGCGCGCGGTGAGATCATCGACCAGGTTCGCGATCGGTTCTTCCCCGGTGGACTCACCTACGCCGGCCATCCGCTCGCCTGCGCCTCCGCCGTCGCGTCGATCGAAGCGTTCCGCGAGGAGGGAATCGTCGAGAACGCGGCGGCGATGGGCGCCTACTTCGGCGGTGCGCTCGGTGCGCTACAGGACACCCACCCGGCGATCGGCGAGGTGCGCGGCCTCGGATGCTTCTACGGGATCGAGCTCGTCAAGAACCGTGAGACGAGGGAGATGCTCGTGCCGTTCAACGCCTCGGGCGAGGCGGCTGCCCCGGTCGCCCGGATGGCGAAGGCGGCGCTCGAACGAGGGCTCTACCTGATGACGCACTGGAACGTCGTCATGGTGGTACCTCCCCTGACGATCACGCCCGAAGAAGCCGAGGAGGGCGTGGCGATCCTCGACGACGTCCTTGCGATCGCCGACGAGTACGTCATCTGACGCGCCGGGTCGCCCTGCTCAGCCGGTCGTTCGACCAGTCGGGCTGCGCTCCAGAAACGCGAGAATCGCCTCGCCGGTTTCCGCAGGCGCATCCCAGAGGAGCGTGTGCCCGCCGGGAACCGTGACCACCTCGAGGAGGTCCCCGAGTGCGGCCCGATGGTCGTCGAGGAGGTGGTCGTACGTCACGTACGACTCGCTGCCGAGGACGAGCAGGGTCGGCACCCGAGCGGCCGAGAAAGGCGGTGGCGTGCTCGTCATCTCACCGTACGCCGCGACGACGGCTGCCTGGCTGTAGCGGTAGCGCCACCGGCCGTCCGTCTCCTCCACCAGGAACCCCCGGATGTCGTCTTCCACGACCGCCCGAGACGCGTCATGGAGCACGCTCTCCTCGAATCGGCGGTCGAGACCTTCCTCGAACGAGACGTACGAGCGATCGCGCCTGGCATCCTCGGCCACGAACAACGCGATCGCGGGATCGAGCAGGATCGCCGGATCGAGGAGCACGAGGCGATCGGCGATGCCCGGGTGGCGGGCGGCGATCTCGAACGCGAGCCGGCCGCCGAACGAGTGCCCGATCCACACGGACGGGGAGGTGCCGAGCGTCGCGACGAGCAGCTCGACGTGCTCCGAGATGCTCCACGGCGGCTCGTAGGGAGAGTCGCCGTGACCGAGCAGGTCGGGCGCGAGGACGTGGTACCGCGCGAGCGGCCCCTGCGGCGAGCTCCTTCGCATGCCGCCCGTGCCCGGTGACCCCGTGGAGATACACGGCGCGGGGCGCATCCGGATCACCCCACGTCTCGACGTGGAGTGTGCGGCTCATGAGCTCTGGGCGAGTGCGTCGAGCGACTCCGGCACCATCTCGGTGCGCCGCTCGTCCTTCACGAGCGACCAGATCACGAGGCCGTCCTTGTCGATCAGGAACGTCCCGCGTCGAGGTGCTCCCGTCGCTTCGTCGAAGACGCCGTAGGCCCGGGCCACCGTCGCCGTGCGGCCAGAAGTCCGAAGCGAACGCGTACGTCGCTCCGATCTCCTGCTTCCACGCCTGCCGGGCAGCCGACGTATCACAGGAGACGAACACGACGTCTGTCTCCGCGTTGTCGAACGACTCGAGGTTGGCCTGGAGATCGAGGGCTTCCTCGCGACAGACGGCCGTGAACGCGAACGGGTGGAAGACGAGGAGGACGTTGCGCTTCCCGCGGAAATCCGCGAGCCTCAGTCGCGGTTTCCCGTACGCCTCCTCGAGGTCGAATTCCGGTGCCTGCTCACCTGTCCCGATCGCCATCACTGATCTCCTCGCCGTTGCCCGAGGGAACATAGTAGGTCCGACCCCTGAGGCCGTCGGGGAGGTGATCGTGCCAGGGCGCCGTCCGCGTCGTCGTGGGGCGAGACGTACCCCTCGCCGTGACCACGAACGCGCGCGCCGGCATAGTGGCTGTCGCGAAGCGCCGGAGGCGGCGGCTGGATCCCACGCTCGCGCACCTCGGCCCGGGCGTCCCAGATCGCCCTGCGCTGCAGCGTTCGACTTCGGAGCCCTGGCGAGGTACACCGCGGCCTGCGAGAGGTTGAGTTGTGCCTCGGGCAGGCCGACGTGCTCGAGCGCCTGCGCTGCCGCAACGGCTACGAGCAAGGCGCGCGGATCGGCGTTCCCGATGTCCTCCGAGGCGAGGATCACCATTCGGCGCGCGATGAAGCGGGCATCCTCGCCGCCTTCGAGCATCGCGGCGAGGTAGTAGACAGCAGCGTCGGGATCGCCGCCACGCATCGACTTGATGAACGCGGAGACGATGTCGTAGTGCTGGTCGCCGTCGCGGTCGTATCGCAGCGGCCGCTTTCTGGAGGCGTCGGCGACGTGGCGCGGCTCGAGGACGACGCCCTCGGCCGACGCCGTCTGCCAGGCCAGCTCGAGGGTGGAGAGCGCGCTGCGGGCATCACCTCCGGCTTTGTGCGCGATCGCCTCGATCACGTCGGCCGCAACGTCGATCCCCAGCTCGCGCGCTCCGCGTCGGGTCACAGCCGCGACCTCGTCGTCGGAGAGCGACTCCAGCTCGACGACGGTGCAGCGCGAGAGCAGTGCGGCGTTGACCTCGAAGTAGGGGTTCTCGGTCGTGGCACCGATCAGCGTCAGCAGGCCGCTCTCGACGCCGGGAAGGAGGGCATCCTGCTGGGCCTTGTTGAAGCGGTGGATCTCGTCGAGGAACAGGATCGTTCGCGCCCCGTTTGCTCCGAGCCGGTCACGTGCGCGCTGGAGGACGCCGCGAACGTCGTCGACGCGTGCCGAAACCGCCGAGAGCTCCTCGAAGGAGGCACCCGTGGTCTCGGCGACGATGCGCGCGAGGGTCGTCTTCCCGACCCCGGGAGGGCCGTAGAGGATCATCGACGGCGGCCGGTCGCCCTCGATCGCGAGCCGAAGTGCGGATCCGTCCGCCAGGACGTGACGTTGGCCGATGAGCTCGTCGAGCGACCGAGGGCGGACGCGTTGCGGGAGCGGGGCCGACTGGGCGCCGAGGGTGGCGGCCGCATCGGCGAAGAGGTCGGTCATCGTTCGAGTGTAGGCAGTGCCGGCTTCGGGCGCGCCCGCTCCATGTCCCTGAGGCTGCAGCGGCGGCCTCTATGCTCTTGGCGATGCCGACGAACACCCAGGAGCCAGCGCCCGCCCGCTCTGCCGTCGAGCTGCGGGTCGCAGCGTGACCCTCCGTCGAGGAGGTGACGACGCTCCTTCAGGAGCTCCTTCGCGCGAACACCGTCAACCCCCCGGGGAACGAGACGATCGCCGCGGAGCTCCTGCGTGACTACCTGGCGTCGAACGGCATCCCGTGTGAACTGGTGGGCAGGTCGCCCGACCGCCTCAATCTCGTCGCGCGGTCGAAGGGGAGTGACGGCCCATCGCTGGCGCTCCTCGCCCACACCGACACCGTGCGGGCGGACCCGGAGGAGTGGACGCGCGATCCGTGGTCCGGAGACCTCGTCGACGGAGAGATCTGGGGCCGGGGCGCGCTCGACATGAAGGGCCAGGTCGCCGCCAGTGCGGTTGCCTTCGCGTCGCTCTGGCGTGAAGGCTTCCGCCCCGCCGGCGACCTCATTCTCGCTCTGACGGCCGACGAGGAGGTCAACGAGGACTTCGGCCTCTCATGGCTCGTCCAGGAGCACCCCGACCTCGTGCGCGCGGACTTCGCCCTCAACGAGGGCGGGGGCGAGCGGTGCGTCTTCGGAGGGAACGTCTTCTATCTGTGCAGCGTCGGCGAGAAGATGAGCGCACCCTTCCGCGTGCACGTGCGCGGGCGAAGCGGCCACGCGTCGGTGCCGGCCATCGCCGACAACGCGCTCGTCAAGGCGGCACCGATCATCGAGGCGCTGGGGCGCTATCGCCCGCCGCAGGTGCTCACGCCGGAGGTCGCGCGGTTTCTCGAGCTCGTTCTCGGAGAGCAGCCCCCCGTCGAGGTCGCTCTCGACCGTGCGCGTGCCCTGCATCCGCTCGCGGCCGAGCTCGTCGAGCCCCTGCTGTCCTTCACGCTGTCGCCGACGATCATCGAGGCATCCAAGCAGCGCAACGTCATCCCCGCGACGTGTGTGCTGACCGTCGACTGCCGGCTTCCGCCCGGGATGACTCCCGAGGACGCGGACCCACTGGTGCGGGCGGCGATCGGTCCGGGCGACTACGAGCTCGAATGGTTCGAGCGAGACGGCGGAACCCGTTCTGCTCTGGAGACGCAGCTGTGGAAAGCGCTCGAGGACTGGATCGAAGAGACCGAGCCGGGGGCACGTCTCGCGCCACTCGTCTCGGCGGGCTTCACCGACTCGCACTGGCTGAGAGAAGCGTTCGGCACCGTCGCATACGGCTTCTTTCCCCAGAGAACCATGGACGGCGAGCTCGCCGCGAGGCTCGTTCATTCAGCCGACGAGCGGATCCCCGTCGACGATCTCGAGCTCGGTGTCCATGCTCTTCGGGCGGCGGCGATCTCGCTGGGCACGCTGTGAGCGATCCTGTCCGCGTCACGATCGCGGCGAACGAGGTCGAAGCCGATCTCGTGTGCTCGTTCCTGCGCAACGAGGGGATTCGCTGCGGTCACAGGGTCACGAACGTCGGTGCCGGCGCCTGGGACGGCGTCCCCAACATGGGAGGGCCGAGGGAGGTGCTCGTCGACCCCGAGGACCTGGAGGCCGCACGCGCACTGCTCGACCGAGACCGACCCCGGGGAGGCGGCGACATAGAGCCCTCGCGCAAGGCGATCTGGGGCCGGCGTCCGTTCTACGTTGCGGGCTTCTCGTGGTGCCCGCCGAACTGGCGGCGCATCGCCGAAAGCACCTTGTTCGCGAACAGCCCTTCGTCACGGGACGAGAAGCGCGCGTAGAGCGCGGCGGTGAGCACGTCCGCGGGGACGCCCTCCTCGATCGCCGCAACGGCCGTCCAACGGCCCTCGCCGGAATCCGAGACCCGGCCGGCGAACTCGTCGAGTTGCGGTGACTCGTTGAGCGCGGCGGCCGTGAGGTCCAGGAGCCAGGACTCGACGACGCTGCCGCGGCGCCAGACCTCGGCGATCGCCGGGAGATCGAAGCGATACGAGTAGTACTCCGGGTGGTCGAGAGGGGCCGTCTCCGCGTCCGCCTCCCGCGGGCGCAGCCCGGCGTCGGCGCCGTGGAGGATGTTGAGCCCCTCGGCGAGAGCGGCCATCATCCCGTATTCGATCCCGTTGTGCACCATCTTGACGAAGTGCCCTGCGCCGGCGGGCCGCAGTGGAGATAGCCCTGTTCCTCCGACCGCGGCACGCCCTCCCGGCCGGGCGTGCGCGAGGCTGCCGCCGGCCCCGGCGCGAGCGTCGCGAAGATCGGCTCGAGCTCGACGAAGGCTTCCTCGGGGCCTCCGATCATCAGGCAGAAGCCACGTTCGAGACCGAAGACCCCGCCGCTCGTGCCGCAGTCGACGTACCGGATGCCGCGCCCGCCGAGCTCGGCTGCACGGCGGATGTCGTCGCGGTAGTACGAGTTGCCTCCGTCGATGATCGTGTCCCCGGGCTCGAGATGTGAAGCGAGCTCGCTGATCGTCGCCTCGGTGATCTCGCCGGCAGGGACCATGATCCAGGCGTGCCGCGGCACGTCGAGCTTGGCGGCGAAGTCCGCGAGCGAGTCGGCCCCTGTCGCGCCCTCGGCGACGAGCCGCTCGACCGCCTCCGGAGCGACGTCGTAGACGACGCAGGTGTGCCCGTCTCGAGACAGCCGCCGCACGATGTTCGCACCCATCCTGCCCAGGCCGATCATGCCGAGCTGCATCACGCGAGCCTATACGCTCGGCAAGGTGGTGCCAGCCGCGTTGCAGAGATCGATGCCAGCCGCAGGATCCGCGCCCGCCGGGGAGCCCGCAGGGCACCGAATCCGATGAACGGACGGGACTCGATCGAGATCCACGACCCGACAGACGCGTTCGAGACGATCGAAGCGTGGTTGCGCGACCGCGGATTCTTCGCACCCGGTGGGGAGGAGCTCGTCGCCGAGCTCTATCTGGGCTACGGCCTCTCCTCCGAGATCAGGCGCCGCCGCACCCCGTCGCCGCCGGAGCCGTGCCCCCTCCCGCTCGCTGCGTGTTCCGTCCGGACGCGAGAGTATGTTGGCACCTATGACAACGATGACCGTGACAGCGCGCTCTCGTTCGGTTCCTGGCAGCGGACGTGGAGTCCGGCGACATACGCCGATGCTGTCCGCCGCGTGCGGCGCGCCATCGCTCGCGGCGACGTCTACCAGGTCAACCTCGTCCAGCACCTCGCCGCGGAGTTCACCGGCGACCCGGCAGCGCTCGCCGCCCGGCTGGCAGCGCTGAAGCCACACAACCGAGAGCCGTATCGCGGTGACGGCTGGGCGATCGTGTCCGGCTCCCCGGAGCTGTTCCTGGCGCGACGGGGCAGCCGCCTGTGGACATCTCCGATCAAGGGAACTCGCCCTGCCGGTTCCGAGAGCGAGCTGGCCGGCTCGGCGAAGGATCGTGCAGAGCACGTGATGATCGTCGATCTCGAACGGAACGATCTCTCCCGTGTCTGCGAGCCCGGGAAGCGTTCGTTGGCCCGAGCTGATGGCGACGCGGCATCTGGCGGGGGTCGAGCACATGGTCTCGACCGTCGAGGGGATCCTGCGCGACGGCGTCGGCTTGGCGGAGATCCTGCGCGCGACGTTCCCCGGCGGATCGATCACCGGCGCACCGAAGATCGCGGCCGTCGATCTGATCGCCGAGCTCGAGCCGGTCGGCCGCGGCGCCTCGATGGGGGCCTCGGGCGCGTCCACGGCAACGGGGACTTCGACCTCGCGTTGACGATCCGGACGTTCGCGATCGCTGGAGGCCGGATCCATCTCTGGGTTGGCGGCGGCGTCGTCTGGGACTCGGACCCGGCCGCCGAGATCGCCGAGTCGTGGACGAAGGCCCGTCCGGTGCTGACGGCGGTTGGGGCGCCGATGGCGGATGACGGGCTCGATGATGGCGGTGATGCCCGCGGTGACCCGGATCGGGAGACGTGTGACGACAGGCGTGATGATGTGCGTGGGAGGCTGACGTGAGACGATCACAGCCGATGACGAGCTGCCTGAGAGGCCGGGCCGGGATGTCCGTGCGAGATGGACGACCGCTGCCGTCGTGTGTGGTCCGGGTGCGGCGGTCGTGGTGACCTTGCGCCGGGCCGCGCCGCGGCGTGTCGGCTGCGATCCGTCCGCGGCGGCGGGCGGCATCGGTGAGCGACTCCCGCCTGCTTGCGCTCGCCGTCACCGGCCGTGGCCTCGTCGATCCGGGCGAGCCGGTGCTGCGTGCCGACGACGAGGGGTTCACCCGCGGGCGCGCCGCGTTCGAGACGATGCGGGTCTACCGTGGTCGGCCGTTCCGGTTGGCCGAGCACCTCGCTCGCCTGGAGCGCTCCGCGGCGCGGATCGGCTTGCGCTCCGCCGGATCCCTCGCGAGCTCGAGCGCCTCGCGGCGCTCGCGCTCGCTCACGCGGCCGTCGCCGGACGCAATCCTTCGGCTGTACTGGTCGCCGGGCGCCCCGGGCGGGGCGCCGCTCGGAATCGCGATCGTCGGGGTCGATCCCCGAGTGGATCGAAGAGGTGCGCGAGCGCGGGCAGCGGCTCGCCTCGCTGCTGCTGCCGCGGCCGGCCTCGCCGTGGCTGCTCCCCGGCACGAAGTCGGTCGAGCTACGCGGTGAACATGGCGGCGGAGGCCGAGGCAAAGCGTCGCGGCGCCGACGACGCGGTGTTCGTCGATGCCGACGGGATCGTCCTCGAGGGGCCGGTCACGAATGTCTGGTGGCGCGAGGGCGAGGTGCTCGCTGACACCGTCGCTCGAGGTCGGCATCCTTGCCGGCGAGACGCGGGCGGCATTGATCGAGCTCGCACACGAGAACGGATGGGCGGTGGAGGAGGGCATGTATCCGCTGGCGCGCCTGCTCGCCGCCGACGAGGCGTTCACGTCGTCATCGGTGCGCGAGCTGATGCCCGTCGTCGAGCTCGACGGCCGTCCGCTCGGGCGCGGCCCAGCGGCGGACGACGCTGCAACGCGCCTTGCGCGGGCAGCCGAAGCCTGAGAGGGGCCTCGCCTTCGACGTGTGACAGCCGGGTGCATATTCGCAGCGTGCGTCGGCACGACGCGCCGCGCCGCGACTGCGTGCGATGACCCGCTATCGGCAGTTCAGCCCTCGATGGTCGACGAGCCGTCGACGACCAGGTGCGCGGAGCGGAATCGGGTCGTCGCGCTCGACGTACCGCTCCTCCGACGGCATCCATACGTCGACCCAGGTGCTCGCGCGCAGCCTCTCCGTCCCGGGCGACGCCGCGCTGGAGGCGCAGCGTCGTACGGAGCTTCGACCCACACCCTCACCGCGTAGGCGTCGCGCAGCGATCGATGCAGCGCGCAGACGCCCTCGACGATCACGATCCCTTCCGGCTCGACCGTGCGGTCGGCGCCGGGCCCGCCGGCGGCCCAGTCGAACGACGAGAAGTGCGCGGTCTCGCCCGCGGACGAGCGGCTCGACGACCTCGCGGGCGAGCCGGTCGATCTCGAAGCCGTCTCCCGTCCCAGAACTCGTCGGTCGACGACGACCTGCGCCCCGGGAATCATTCCGGCGAGCGTCGACTTGCCCGCCCCGCCGTGGCCTCCGATTCCGACCAGCACGAGATCGGCTCCGTTCGCGGCAGGCCGCGATGAGGTCGAGCAACGGTCGCGCGTCCATGGGCGCACGGTACCCTGAGCTCCGATGGAGAAGCTTCGGCTCGGAGGGATGGCGCTCTCGAACGGGGTTCTCGTCCATGGCCCGACGTCATGGGGCGCTGCGGTGCGCGCGAGCGACGGCTCGATCCGAGCGGCGTCCGGCCGCAAGCGCCGCTTCGGCGAAAGCGTTTCGACGCCGTTCGTTCGAGGCCCGTTGCGGCTTGGCGGAGGCTCTCGCCGTGCTGCCCGACGTGAGGAGGGCGTTGCCGGACGCACGGTTCCCGTTCGAGCGGCCCCGCGTCGTCGCCTCCGTCGTCGTCGCATCGGTGGCCGGCGCAGCGGCGAGGCGGTCGACGCCTCGGCCTCCCCGCCCGCGAGGCGATCGCCGCGGTCGCGTCGATCGCACCGGCGATCGTGGCGTTGCGAGGTGGCGAGCTCGCCTCCTACCACGGAGCCGAGCACGTCTCGATCGGCACGTACGAGACCGGTGAGCCGGCGACGAAGGAGCACGATCGCTGCGGCGGCCATCTCGTCGGGCCGCTGATGCTCACGAGCGCCGTGCCAGCGCGCCTTGCGGCTCGCGCCCCCGCGCGGACGCGGCCGACCGCACGTGCGGTTGGTGCGGTCGGCGCGGTCGGGGCTGCAGTCGAGGTCTTTGCCTGGATGGGACGGCATCCGACCCATCCGGTCTCGCGGGCACTCGCGCGGCCCGGTCACGAGCTCCAGGCCCGCGTCTCGACGACAGAGCCTTCGGCCGCTCAGCTCGAGGTCGCCGAGGCGCGGCACTCGCTGCGTGTCTGCGGGCCGAGGGGGCCGAGTGAGCCCGGCGTTCGCGCGCCGATGACGCCGCCGCCACTCGTCGAACGCGCCTCGCGCTCGCCGCCGAGCGTGGATTCGAGAGCTCGTGCCGCGCGGAGGACGGAGCACTGCTCCACGTGCTCGCGGCGCGGCGCGGGATCGCCGCGCGGCCGAGATCGGCACGGGCGCCGGGGTTGGCGCGGCCTGGATCGTGTCCGCACTTCCACCCGAGACGCCGTTCTTCACCGCGCGAGATCGAGCCGGAGCTCGCGGCAGGCGCGGCCGCGCTCTTCGCCGACGATCCGAACGTGACGCGTCCTCGCCGGGTCGTGGCGGAGACGCTGCCGCCGGAGGCGCCCTTCGACCTGCTCTTCGTCGACGCCAGGCAACGCCAAGGACGATGTCGAGGCGATCGTCGGCCTCCTCGCCCCGGGCGGGACGGCCGTGCTCGACGACTTCTGGCTCGACCCGGACGCTGCCGCGATCCGCGACGCGACGCGTGGCTCGACCACCCGCGGCTGGCGCCGTCGAGCTGTGGGTGACGCCCGAGCGGCGTGCGCTCCTGCGTCGCGGTGCCGCGCGGTAGCCCGCTTCAGATCGACGGGGTGTCCCGCTTGCCGATAGGCCGATAGCCCGTGGTCACCTGGCCCCATTCCGTCGACGACATCGGCGGCTTCCTCATCACGTGGCTGCCGATCATCTTCTTCGGCGATCATCATCTGGCTGCTCCTGCGCACGATGTCGCTCGTGCCGAAGGTCAAGCCGGCGATGGTCGACCGCGACACGACCGACCCGGTCGGCTGGGACGACGTCGCCGGCGCCGACGAGGCGAAGGAGGAGCTGAAGGAGGTCGTCGAGTTCCTCCGCGACCGGAAGAAGTTCGAGCGGCTCGGGCGCCCGCGTCCCGAAGGGCGTTCTGCTCTACGGCCCGCCGGGAACCGGGCAAGACGCTGCTCGCCAAGGCCGCCGCGAACGAGTCGGGCGCGAACTTCTACTCGTCGAGCGCCTCGGCCTTCGTCGAGATGTTCGCCGGGCTCGGTGCCGCCCGGATCCGCAAGCTCTTCGAAGAGGCGCGCAAGAACGCGCCGGCGATCATCTTCATCGACGAGCTCGACGCCGTCGGCACGCGCCCGCTCCGGCGGCGCGCACAACCGCGAGCACGACCAGACGCTGAACCAGCTGCTCGTCGAGCTGGACGGCTTCGGCGGCGCGGACGAGGTCGTGATCATGGGCGCCTCGAACCGCCTCCAGGATCTCGACCCCGCGCTGCTGCGGCCGGGCCGCTTCGACCGCCAGGTGAACGTCGCGCCGCCCGACCTCCACGGGCGCGAGGAGATCCTCGCGCGTGCACACGCGCTCGAAGCCGCTCGGCGCGGACGTCGACATCTCCGTCCTCGCGCGCCGCACGGCCGGCCTGACCGGCGCCGACCTCGCGAACATCGCGAACGAGGCGGCGATCTTCGCTGCGCGCAACGACCAGCAGTACATCCGCCAGGAGGACTTCGAGGGCGCGATGGAGCGCGTGCTGACCGGTCTCCAGAAGCGTCGGGTCGTGACCGAGAAGGAGAAGCGCATCCTCGCCTACCACGAGGGCGGCCACGCGCTCGTCGCCTACCTGATGGGCGACGTGATGCCCGTGCAGAAGGTGACGATCGTCGGGCGCGGCGACGCGCTCGGCCTCGCGTACTACCTTCCCGTCGAGGATCGCTACCTCCACACGAAGGAGGAGCTGCTCGACGTGATGAAGGTCGCGCTCGCCGGGCGCGCCGCCGAGGAGATCGTCTTCGGGCGCGTCACGAACGGCGCCGCGAGCGACCTCGAGAAGGTGACGCAGATCGCCCGCGTCGATGGTCTTCGAGTTCGGCATGTCCGACGTCGCCCCGTCGCGGACGATGCGGGCGGACAACTACGCGCTCTCGGAGGAGACGAAGCGGATGCGCGACAGCGAGCAGGCGCGGCTCACCGATCACGCCTACGAGGAGGCGCTGCGCCTGCTCGGCAAGCACCGCGTCAGCCTCGACCGGCTCGCCGCGGCGCTGCTCGAGAAGGAGACGATCGACCGCGACGAGTTCCTCGCGATGATGGGCGACCTGCCCCGCGAGTCGCGCTCGGCCGAGACCGTCGGCACGGTGCGCGCTCGACTCGAGCCGCGGAGGACACGTGCCGCCTCGGTACGCCGTCTTCGCGACCGCGGCGCGTCGCGCACGGGTGAGCGCGTCGAGCCGAGCTCGCGTCAGCCGGCCGCCTCGACGAGCCGCTTCAGCGCTGCGAGCCGCTCGTCCCAGGCCGCACCGACCTCCTCGATCCACGCCGCCGCCGACGGCGAGCGGTGCCGGCGTCAGCGCGTAGCGCGTCTCGCGGCCGGAGCGGCGTCGCCTCGACGAGCCCGGCCTCGCGAAGCGCCGCGAGGTGCTTCGCGACGGCCTGTCGGGTGACCGGGAGGTCGGCGGCGAGCTCGGTCGGCGTCGCCGTGCCGCGCGCCGCGAGCGTCTCGACGACGAAGCGCCGGCTCGGGTCGGCGAGCGCCGAGAAGACCGCGTCTACCGGATCGCGCACGACGGCCAGCGGCCCGGAGCTCGAGCGCGGTCGACCAGGAGGGTGCCGTCTCGCGGACCTGGACGACGCGTGCCGCTCTCGGCCGGCAAGACGCGAAGGTCGACGACGCCGTCGTCGTCGAACCGGAGCACGATCCGCGAGCCCTCCTCGACGGACTCGACGTCGGCCTCGCGCGTCTCGCCGTTGTCCCAGCGGAAGACGCCCCGCCCGCCGGGTCGCGGATCGAGCTCGACGTCGTTCGCGAACCACTCCTCCAGCTGCGCCTGCGTCCGTCAGCGCCGACCAGACGTCGTCGGGCGTCGGCGTCGATCTCGATCTCTCGCACGACCTCCATGAGCAACCTCCAGGTTGCGTATAGTAATGGGCAACCGAACAGTTGCACGTTAGCGCGAGGAGGCCGCGTGTGCCAGTGATCCCGACCGTGATCGAATCGGACGGGCGCGCGGAGCGCGCGTTCGACATCTACTCGCGCCTGCTCCGCGACCGGATCGTCTTCCTCGGCCGGGAGGTCGACGACGAGATCGCGAACCTGATCGTCGCCCAGCTCCTGCTGCTCGAGGCCGACGACCCGGAGCGCGACATCGCGCTCTACGTCAACTCGCCGGGCGGCTCGGCGTACGCCGGCATGGCGATCTACGACGCGATGCAGCACGTCCGGCCCGACGTCTCGACGATCTGCTTCGGGATGGGGATGTCCGCCGCGGCGATGATCATGGCCGGCGGCGCCGCGGGCAAGCGCTTCGCGCTCCCGAACGCCAAGCTGATGATCCACCAGGGCAGCGCGGGCTTCCGCGGCGCGCCGTCCGACATCCAGATCGCCGCGCGCGAGGTCGCCGCGACGACGCGGCAGATGGCGGAGATCATCGGCCGGCACGCCGGCCGCGACGTCGAGACCGTGATGGAGGACATCGACCGCGACCGGTTCATGACGCCGGCCGAGGCCGTCGAGTACGGGCTCGTCGATGCGATCCTGCCGCCGCCCGGCGCGCCGGCCGGGAAGTAGCATCGGCGGCATGCAGTCCGCGCGGCATCCATCATCTCGGCGTCGCCGTCGCCGACCTCGACGAGGCGGTCGACGACCTACACGCGCGCTGCTTCGGCGGCACGCTCGAGCACCGCGACCTCGTGCCCGACCAGGGCGTCGAGGCCGCGTCCGTGCTCGTCGGCGCGAGCCGGATCGAGCTGCTCGCGCCGACTCGGCGACGACACGCCGGTCGGCCGCTTTCTCGCCAAGCGCGGCCCCGGCATCCACCACGTCGCCTACGAGGTCGACGACGTCGGCGCCGCGCTCGCCGAGCTCGCGGCGTGCGGGCGCCGAGCTGATCGACACCGCTCCCGCGCGCCGGGCCTCTTCGGCCTGCAGGTCGCCTTTGTCCATCCCGACGCCGTCCACGGCGTTCTCACGGAGGTCGTCTCCGTTGCCCGACTCACCTGATTCCGTCCGCATCGAGGTCGCCTTCGCCGGCGGCCCGATCATCGCCGCCAACGTCTCGCCGGCGAGCGCCGACGCGCTCGAGCACGCCCTCGCCTCCGGCTCCCAGGGAACGCACCAGCTCGACACCGACGACGGCCGCACCGCGATCGTGCTCGGCCGGGTGGCCTACGTGAAGCGGTTCGCGCGCGACTCGCGGGTCGGCTTCGGCCTGTAGCCGCATTCGACGCTGCTCCAGGCTCTCGCCGCGACGGATCTGTCGCGGGTGGCACGAGCCGCACCTCGCGTATGCGCGGCTAGGCTTCGCCGCCGTGGCACTCGAGGTCGGCATCGTCGGGCTTGCCCAACGCGGGCAAGACGACGCTCTTCAACGCGCTCACGAAGGCAGGCGCGGAGATCACCGCGTACGCGTCCGCAGACGGACAAGTCGAACGTCGGCATGGCGACGATCGCCGACGAGCGGCTCGAGCGGCTCGCCGAGCTCGTCGGGCGCGAAGAAGGTGACGCCCGCCGCGGTGCGGGTGCAGGACGTGCCCGGCACCGGCCCGGCGCTTCTCGGCGGCCTCCGGCAGGTCGACGCGCTGCTCGCCGTCGCCGACGGCTTCTCCGGCACCGGCGATCCGGAGAGCGACCTCGAGACAGCTCGAGCTCGAGCTGCTCGTCGCCGACACGGATCACGTCGCGAAGCGCCTCGAGCGGGTCGAGAAGCAGGCGAAGTCGGGTGATGCCGGCAGTGCGCAAGGAGGCCGAGATCGCTCCGCGACGTGCTCGCGCACCTCGAGGCCGGGCAAGCCGCTGACGGAGTGGACGGGCGAGCTGCCGGACGAGCTCGACCCGCTGACGACGAAGCCGCTGATCGCGATCGTCAACGGCCCGGACGGGATCGACTGCAAGCTCGAGGCCGAGCTGGCGGAGCTCTCGGACGAGGAGGCGGCGGCGTTTCGCGAGGGCGCGTCCGCGCTCGACGAGGTCGTGCGCCGGCTCAAGGACGCGCTCGGCCTGATCACGTTCTTCACCGCGGGCGAGAAGGAGACGCGCGCCTGGACGCTCCGCGACGGCCAGACGGCGCTCGAGGCCGGCGGCACGATCCACTCCGACATCGCGCGCGGGTTCATCCGCTGCGAGGTGATCCGCTGGAACGACCTCCTCGACGCCGGCTCGCACGCCGAGGCGTCGAAGCGCGGCACGCAGCGGCTCGAGGGCAAGACCTACGTCGTCCAGGACGGCGACGTGCTCAACATCCGCTTCAACGTCTGACGGCTAGCCTGGGATCCGCTCTGCCGGCGGCATGGGGAACGTCGGCATTGCGTCTCGGGGCCGGAGGCACCCTCGCTCAGGCGGCGTGCAACGACGAGCCGTCGGCGGTGGTTCTTCTAGCGTCTCCGGCATGGCCGGGAGCGTGCGCGTGTTCATCGCTTGCTCGACTGGACGGCTTCATCGCCGGCCCAGACGACGATCTCTCGTGGTTACCGGGGCTCGATCAGGGCGAGGACGACGGCTACGGCGTGTTCATGGCAGAAACCGCGGCGATTCTCATGGGACGCTCGACCTACGACGTGGCGACCCGATTCGACAAGTGGCCATACGGAGAGACGCCTGTCTTCGTCGCCACCTCACGCTCGCTCGATCCGGTGGCTCCGACCGTCAGGGCAATCGCAGGGTCACCGTCGGAGCTGCTCGATGCGGTCCGGGTCTACACGGACGGCGCTGTCTACCTCGATGGCGGTGCGTTGATTCGAGCGTTCCTCGACGAGAACCTGGTCGACGAACTCGACCGTCACGGTCGTGGGAGCGATCCTCGGCGCCGGCGTTCCGCTGTTCGCCGGAACAGCGCGGCCTCACAGCCTGCGACTCACGGCTGCGATCCCGTATCCGAGCGGGCTCGTGCAACTGCGCTACGTCCCCGCGTAGCAGCCGAGCCGAGGGCCATCCAACGACGGCTCTCGAAGCAACGCACCGCCACCTCCCTGCAACGGGTGACGCCATCCTCGGCCGTCCGAGTCAGCTCAGCCGGCGGCGATGAGCGCAGCGCCCGCCGAGCGCGACGCAGCCCGCCCGCGGTCCGCGTCGCGCCGAGCCGCTCGTGCAGGACGGCCCGGGCGAGCAGGATCGTCGCGATCGGGTAGAGCGCGCTGAGCACGGCGACGATGCCGATCGAGCCGCGTGTCGCCGCGATCGCGATCAGGGCGTTGGCGCCCGTGTCGAAGACGCCGACCGCGAGGACGAGCGGCCGAGACGCGCCGCGGCGACGCGCGGGACCGTTCGTGTCCACGCGAGCACGATGACGAGCGCGCGCGACCGAGCCGAGCCGTGCGGTCGCGGTCGCCCACGGAGCGCTCTCCTGCGCGGCCTCGCCGAGCCCGACGACGAACAGCCCGAAGCCGAGGGCGGCCACCAGCGCGAGGCCGACGCCGGCCGCGACAGCGCGGCGTCCGTCGGCGACCGAGCCGCTCCCGGCTCCCGCGAGACGAGGACGACCCCGATCAGCGCGAGCGCGATCCCGAGCCACTGCACCGCCGCCGGTGAGCGTCCCCGCGGGCGACGTCGACGACCAGCGGCACGACCGGTGAGGTCGCCGAGATCGGCGCCACGATGCCCATCGCGCCGATCGCCATGCCGCGGTAGAGGCATCCGAGCCCGACGGCGCCCGACGATGCCCGCGCCCAGAGCGAGCAGGACGCCCGCTCCCGGCCGCGTCGGCGCCGGTCAGCGCGATCCAGACGACGAGCCCCAGCAGGCCGACGAGCTGCGACCAGAAGAGGACGATCAGGACCGACATGCGTCGCGTCGACGAGGCCGCCGAAGAAGTCGCCGGTACCCCACAGCGCCGCCGCGGCGAGCGCCAGCACCACCGCTGCCACGATGCTCAGTCCTCGCCGACGGGCCGGGTCGCCGCCTGGGCGTCGAGCTGATTCGCGTGATAGAGCACCGCAGCCTCGGCCGTGCGGGCCGCCTGCCGGTCGTGGTGGACGGCGACCGCGTGCAGGAGCTCGCTCCGGACGTCGGCTGTCGAGGTCGCGTGCTCGCTCCTCGATCAGCCGCAGGCCGAG
The DNA here is from genome assembly GCA_963776305.1 of uncultured Thermoleophilia bacterium. Taxonomy (GTDB): domain Bacteria; phylum Actinomycetota; class Thermoleophilia; order Gaiellales; family Gaiellaceae; genus Gaiella. The sequence goes on from CAVZMA010000005.1 coordinate 177,461, forward strand.
ATGGACGTGTCCGAGCAGACGACCTTCCTCCGTCTGGCGGAACGACGGTCCGCGGCCCGAGCTCAGCGGTTCGCCCGACGTCGTGCAGGAGCGCGCTCGCCAGCAGCAGGTCGTGGCGCAGGCGTGGGTGGAGCTGAGCGGTCTCGCGGCACAGCGTGGCGACGCCGACCGTGTGCTCGAGCAGCCCGCCCGCATAGCCGTGGTGCCCGTCGGCCCCTGCGGCCGGCAGCGCACGCATGGACGAGCGGATCCCGTCATCGCGGAGGATGGCCGTGGTGAGCCGCAGCGAGCTGCGGGTGGGCGAGCTCACCGACGAGGAACTCGAGGAAGCCGTCCAGCTCGTCGGCGTCGCGACGCAGCGTCGGCGTCAGGTCTGCCGGGTCGGTGTCGGGCGCGGCCTCGACCGCCCGCACCTGCACCTGGAGCCTGCCGCCGAACCGCTCCACGCGCCCGAGCACGCGCACGGCGTCACCTTCGGCGAAGCGGCCGTCGAGCAGCTCGACGTCGTCCCAGATCCGCGCGTCGATCCGTCCGCTCGGATCGACGAGCTCGAGCGCGAGGTACGCCGCACCGTTCTTCGTCCGGCGTCGCTCCTTACGGCCGACGGCGTAGACGCCTTCGACGGTTCTGTCCTCGGCGAGCTCGGCGATGCTGGTCACGCCTCGAGTCTAGTGCGGCTCAGCCGCCTTCGCCAGGCCCGCGAGGCCGGTGTACGCTCGGGCCGTGGCCGATGTCGCCCCGTTTCGCGCGATTCGCTACGCCGCAGCCGACGCGAGGGTCACCGCACCGCCGTACGACGTGCTCACGCCGGAGCTCCGCGACGCGCATTCTCGAGCCGCGATCCGCACAACGTCGTCCACCTGACGCTGAACGAGTCCGAGGACGAGGCCGGCCGGCTGTTTCGCACGTGGCTCGACGAGGGAGTGCTCGTGCGGGACGACGAGCCGGCCGTGTGGGCCGTTCGCCAGGAGTACGTCGGCCCGGACGGCGTCGCGCGTCGGCGCGAGGGCCTCGTCGCGTCGCTCCGGGTCGAGCCCTACGAGACCGGGACGGTGCTGCCGCACGAGCGCACCCACGCCGGGCCGAAGGAGAGCCGGCTCCGGCTGCTCCGAGCCGCGCGAGCGCAGCTCGAGCCGATCTTCCTCCTCTACGACGGCGAGCCGCCCGTCGCGCGTACCCGACCGTGAGCCGGATCTCGCGGCGGGGGAACACGGCCTCTGGCGCGTTCCCGGGCGAGGGTGTCGCCGAGGCGTTCGCGGACCGCCAGCTCCTGATCGCCGACGGCCACCATCGCTACGAGACGGCGGTCGCCTACGCGGCCGAGGAGGGGACGCCGGAGAGCGCACGGATGATGGTCGTGCTCGTCTCGACCTCCGACCCGGGGCTCGAGATCTTCCCGACCCACCGTCTCTTCCGCGGCCACGACGACGCGCTTCCCGCCGGCGGCGCGGCGATCAGGCTGCCGGAGGAGGCGCGTCGAGCGGCTCGCCGCCTGCCCGTACGACCGAGGCCCACGCCGTCGGGTACCGCCGGAGGCGACGACCTTCCCGTCGTCGGGCGAGCCGGGCGAGCTCGACGTCGAGCTCGTCGATCGCCTCGTCGGCCACGAGGGACTCGGCTACACGGCCGATCTCGCCGAGGCCGTCGCTCGCGTCGACGCGGGTGAGTTCGACGGTGCGTTCCTGCTCCGGGCGACGCGCATCGAGGACGTGTTCGAGCGCGCGCGCCGGGGCGAGGTGATGCCCCAGAAGACGACGTACTTCTTCCCGAAGCTGACGAGCGGCCTGCTCTTCCACCCGGTATGACGCGTCGACTGGCTCAGCGCTCTGCCGCGACTGCGTCGCCGACATCGACGCGGTGCTCGGCCGAGCTGCCGACGCGCATCGAGCGCGAGCCGGTGCTCCGGCCGGGCGAGGGTGGCGACGACACGACGGCGATCGACGCGGCGGCGGAGGACGCCGTCGTCGCGCGCCTCGAGGCCCTCGAGGCCGACTTCGTGCTCGTCTCGGAGGAGCTCGGCGAGCGTCGCGTTCGGCGCCGGAGGCCCGATGCGCGTCGTCGTCGACCCGATCGACGGCTCGGTCAACGCCAAGCGCGGGATCCCGTTCTTCTCGCTCTCGCTCGCCGTCGCCGACGGCCCGACGATGGGGGACGTCACTCTTCGGCGTACGTCTACGACTTCGGTGCGCGCGAGGAGTGGGTGGCGGAGCGCGGCCGAGGCGCTCGCCTCGACGAGCCGGCCGCTCGACGCGCCGGCGCCGAAGGATCCGATCGAGATCCTCTCGTTCGAGGCGACGACGACCGCGTACATCGCCGAGAAGGCCGTCGTCGCTGCTCGGTGTGGCCGAGCGCCTCCGGGTCATGGGCTCGCTCGCGCTCTCGCTCTGCCATCTCGCCGCCGGCCGGGTCGACGCCGTCTGCTCGCTGAAGCCGGCCCGCTCGATCGACATCGCCGCGGCGCAACTGCTCGTGCGTGAGCGCGGCTACGCGATCGAGCTGTTCGAGCGATCCGCCCGTTCGCCGCCGCACCGCTCGATCTCGTGGGCCGCTCGCGCGTCGTGGCGGCTGCGACCCCGGCTCTGTGCGCCGAGATCGCAGCCGCCCTGACAGCGCGCTGAGCGGCCCGCCTACAACGACACGGGCTCCGCGCGCGGGGCGGGCGTCGCTGCTGCTGCCGCCGCCTTCGCGCCGCCGAGGACGGCAACCGCGAGGATCACGAAGCCGATTCCGCTGAGCAGCAGCGCGATCCCGACGATCAGCCCGAAGAGGGCGATCTGCTCGGCCATGTAGGAGACGTTGAGCGCCGTCGCGAGCGCGGTCTCCGTCACCCAGGTGTTGCGGGCGCCGTTCGCGACCGGCTTGCCGTCGTCGTCCTTCAGGGCGGCCGCCTCGTCGCTCGTTCCCTTCGGATCGGTCGGGTCGCTGCGCGGCGAGGAACCGGCCCATCTCCGCGTAGGTGAGACCGCCCGACGACTCGAGCGCGTGGATGCGCATGTACTGGGCGAAGCAGCGAGCGTCGCTGCCGTTCTCGATCGGCTGTCGGCGACGTCGCACGTGGGCGCGGCGACGTTCTCGAGCCCGGCCTCCTTCATGGCCGCCTGCGATGTCGGTCGGGTTCATGTCGGGTGAGCCGACGATCGCTCCTGCGACACCTCGTCGCTCACGGTGCTGCGCGCGTTGATGCTCATGCACGAGCGCGCCGATCGCCGAACGCGATCATGAGCTGCCGGCGATGATCCCGCCGATCTCGAGCATTCGTCGACCGTGTCATCGTTCCTCCCTCCCGTAGTCACCCAACTGTGCGCGCCGAGTCACCACGTGCCATCAGGGTCGGCCACTGGTCGCAGCCTGGTGCGACCCCGCGCCTCGGCTGCGGGCAACTACGGACTGGCCGTAGCCGAGGCTGCGTGACGAACGGCCCGCCGATCGGCGGACAACTACTGACCCGTTGGTACGCTGGCTCGACGATGCTTCCCGAGCGCGACGCGATCCTGAAGGCGCTCGAGTCGGTCATCGACCCCGAGCTGCACAAGCCCGTCACCGAGCTCGACATGGTGCGGGACGTCGTCGTTCACGACGGCGGTCACGTCGAGGTGACGATCGCGCTGACGGTCGCCGGCTGCCCGATGCGGTCCTCGTTCGAGGATCAGGTGCAGCGGTTCGTCGGCGCCGTCGAGGGCGTCTCGTCGGTCACGCTCGAGTTCGACGTGATGAGCCCCGACGAGAAAGCCGCGCTCTCGACCCGGCTGCGCGGCGGGCGGCCGGAGAAGACGATCTCGCTCTCGCCGACCACCCGTGTGCTCGCGATCGCCTCCGGCAAGGGCGGTGTCGGCAAGTCGACGTTGACGGCGAACCTGGCGGCCGCGTTGGCGGCCCGTGGCGAGAAGGTCGGAGTGCTCGACGCCGATGTCTACGGGCACTCGATCCCCCACATGCTCGGCGTGCAGCAGCGACCGGTCGTCGTCGACACGATGATCGTGCCGCCGGTTCGAGGCGACCTGAAGCTGATGTCGATCGGCTTCTTCCTCGACGACAACGCGCCCGTGATGTGGCGCGGGCCGATGCTGCATCGCGCGCTCGAGCAGTTCCTCTCCGACGTCTACTGGGGCGATCTGGACACGCTCGTCGTCGACATGCCGCCGGGAACCGGCGACGTCGCGATCTCGCTGGGCCAGCTGCTGCCGCGGGCGGAGGTCATGATCGTGACGACGCCGCAGCCCGCCGCGCAGCAGGTCGCCGTGCGCGCGGCCGAGATGGCAGAGAAGGTCGGGATGCGGATCGTCGGCGTGACGGAGAACATGTCGTACCTCGTCGGGACCCGACAGGAGATCTTCGGGTCGGGCGGCGGCCAACGCCTCGCCGACGAGATCGGGGTGCCGCTGCTCGGGAGCATCCCGCTCGATCCGGCCCTGCGCGAAGCCGCCGACGCCGGAGTCCCGATTCTCGAAGCCGCGCCGGACTCGGAGGCGACCGCGGCGATCGTCGCGCTCGCCGACCGGATTCAGCGCACGCGGCGCGGCTCGATCCGCAAGGCACTCACGGTGCTGTCCTAGAGGGCTGACCGAAAGAGAAAGGGCGCCTGCGGGCGCCCTCTCTCGTCGTGCCGTGGAGGAGGATCGGTTCAGTGTCGCTTGCTCAGCTTGAGCAGCGTCATCTTGCCGTCGACGAGGCCGCAGCCCATCTCCACTTCCGTCCCGACGGCAACGCCGTCGACGGATGGTGACTTCCCGGCCTTGATGTCGCAGCTCTGAGGCGGAGTCGCGTCCTTCGGGTCGACGGTGATCGACGTGGAATCGAGCTTCGAGACCTTGCCCTTGACCACGAGGCGCACGGCGATCGGTGCGGGCTTGGTGTCCTTGCAGGGTCGACCCACGAGCACGGCCGGCAGCGAGGTCGAGCCGTTCCCGATCTTGCCCTCGGTGAACCCGCCGGAGGCGCTGAACTTCGCGCTCATGCCTCCGAGCAGCGCGGCATGCTTGCGGGAGACCTGACCCTGGACGAAGCCGTCGACGTTGCCGCTCCCGTCGAGGGTTCCGACGAACCGAGCGAGGCCGCGGCGATCCGTGTCCTTGATCCGCAGCCAGCCGTCGACGTAGCCCACGCCGTCCGTCTTGTTGAGCACGGTGCGAACCTGGATCTGAACATCGCCGTCGAGGTCGCTGTTCGGATCGGCGAAGTCGATCTTCCCGGCGTACCGGCCGCTCGTGATCTCGTACGTGTCGTTGTCGCCGGTGCAGGTGCGTGTCTCCGAGCGCTCCTTGGCAGCGCTGAAGGTCGCCGTCGTGGCACTGACGCCCGACGTCGTGAGTGTCGCGAGTCCGAGCCCTGCAGTTGCGAGTGCTGCGGTTGCCGCGACGGCAATGACGATTGGTCGACGCATTGGCAGTTGCCTCCCCTTGTCTGGATTCGGGCTAATCCTCGGCCGACGCTGTTTGCGTCGTGCGCACTGTTCGTAAACGTTTCGTGAGGATCGCCGACCGATCGAGGGATAGGCTCACCCGGATGGGTGGATTGCCGGTCGACGCAGCTGAGGCGCAGGAGCGAGTACGGGCGCTCGGGCTCAGCGACGACGATGCGCGCGTGGTCTTCGACCATCTTCACGACGCCGAGCGACGGGGAAAGCACACCCACGGGTACGCCAGAATCCCCTGGCTCGAGACCCAGGGGCTCGATCCCTCGGCACGTCCGGTCCATCGCGGGGTCGTCGGTGGCGTCGATCGTTGGGACGGGGCGGGGGCGTTGGGCTACGTGGTCCTGGCCGCTGCCTGTTGCCGGATCGTGTCGGACCAGCCCGAGGGCCCGCACCTCGTTGTCGCGGAGCGCTGTTTCCCCACCGGTGTGCTCGGGTACTGGGCGCGAACGATTGCCGAGGCGGGATACGTGGCCGTGCTGACCGCGACATCTCCGCGGAGACTCCCCCACCCCGACGGTGGCTCTCCGTTGACCGGAACCAATCCACTGGCGATCGCCATTCCCTCGAGCGACGGCGCCCCGATCGTGGTCGACGTCTCCATGGGCGCGGTCACCCACGGAGACGTGCTCAGCGGGCGGGCGAATCCCGAGGAGCTCGTGCCCTTCGGCGGCCGACACGCGCACAAGGCGTTCGCACTCGCGGTCGGCCTCCAGCTGCTCGTGGGAGCGTTGGCAGGGGACGAGCCAGGCGCCGTGATGCTCGTCGTCCGCCCGGAGCACGACCCCGTGCCCGGCTTCCGCGCGCTGGCCGACGATCTCCGGCTGCCCGGCGATTCCTAACCGATGTGGTCGACGCTCGCGATCAGGGGCGGGAACCGCTCGTCGTCGTGGAGCGGGGCGAAATCGGGATCGTCTCTCGCGTTGGTGGCAAACCGGGGCTCGAGCTCGACCGCGCGTGCGAGATGCCCGAATGCGGCGTCGAGCCGACCGTCCGCGGCTCTCGGCGCACGCGAGGTTGTAGAGCACGTTGGCGTTTCCGGGGTCCTCCGCGAGCTGTGCCTCCAGGACATCGATCGCTTGGCCCCAGTCCTCGGTCGTCCAGAAGCGAAGCGCTTCTGCCGAGCGCTCCCACGGCGAGACCGAGAACGCCGCCCCGGGGCGTCCTCCGATCACGAGGATCGTCGTCGCAGCCTCGTCGGCTATCGCGCTTCGGCGGGCGCGTGGATCCTTGATGTACAGCAGCGACCCGGCGGGCGCGGGGACGGGCTCTCCGTCGACCGTGAACGTCGCACGTCCGGCGATCACGAGGTACAGCTCCTCGTGGCCACCGGCACCCTGTCCGAGCTCGTCGTGCTCGCCGATGATCGCCTGACCGGCCTCGGTCGATCGCCAGGCGTTGATCCCGAACGACTCGATCCCCAGAACGGAGCGAATCATGTGCCAGCGCGGGCGGCCTGCATCGGCGTAGCCATCGACCTCGTCGAGGCGAAGCAGCTGAAAGCGGTCGCTCATCCCGCCGCCCGCAGGGCCTCGAGGACGACCGGGTCGATGCGGTCGCTTCCCGCCACCCGTTCCTCCAGGTTCTCGACACCGGCCCAGTCCTCGAGGGTCGCGAAACCGAGCGCTTTCAGACGCCTGTCGACCTCGGCTTTCAAGTCGTCGTCGACGTCGATCCACTCGTCACTCGGCGTCGTGCCGAACAGCGCCGTATGGAGCCCGAGGAGCCGCCGCAACTCCTCGACCGGCCGGGAGTGGTCGTCGACGCGGAGGTCGACGAGCGTGTCCGAGAGGCCGGCGTAGCCGCCGTCCTGCTCGACGACGAGAAGGGCGGCTGACTGCTGGCCGCGCCGATCGCCGCCTCGGGCCTGCGCCGCGGCGAGGCAGTCGATCAGGCGGTCGGCGAGCGGACTTCCACTCGACGCCTCGAACGTCTCGGCGAGCGCGTCGACCGTGGCCTCCGAGACGAGGATATTGCCCTGTGCCGCGAAGCAGTCGCCGACTCTCCCGCCCGCCCAGGCGTGGCATTCCGCTCCCGTGAACGTCGCCGCTCGGCCGGCCCCATCGACGATCCCGAGCTGCCGGTGGTCGCGCCCATCGTCGAGCGCTGTGAGCCGTTCCACCACCTCGTCGGCGGTGCAGCCGTCACGGAGGAGTGCGAGCCCGTCGGGGCCGTACCGCGGGTTCGCGTACGACTGGGTGGCGATGGCGCCCACGCGCGGAGCAGCCCAGGGCACGACCGAGCCCACTGCGAGGAACTTCGACTGGGTCGCGACGCCCCATTGGCCGGCGTCGAGATCGCAGGCGCAGATCGAGTACGTCGCGACGACGGGATCCACCTTGGAGCTCTGGTCCTGAAGGGGCGCGCTTCGGCCGAACGTCGTGAGCTGCCGCACTAGCGTTGCCTAGCCATACGTGAGGTCGGCGAGGTCGAGAGCGAGCAGCGCCTCGTCCTCGACGAGGACGCATGCCACCTCGGGTCGGGCGAGCGCCGCGGCAACGCCCTCGACCGTCGTTGCGTGGACGACGACCGGCACGCCGTTCGCGTGGGCCGCTCGCAGCGTTTCGACGTCATCCACGGTGGTGAGCTCGAGCGCGCCCGCCACGTCGATCGTGCCGACGAGCGCGAGCTCGGGGACCTTGCGACCCGTGTCGCCGAACCACCGCTGCCGCCCCGTCACAACGCGACCGTCTCCCCGGCGGCGGGCGTGACCAGCTCGACACCGGGCGGGAGGAGCGCTTGAAGGGCGGCGGGCGTTCCCGTGAGAAGCGGGAACGTGCCGTAATGGCTCGGAATCACCTTGCGCGGCGCCGACGAGCTCTGCCGCGACCGCCGCTTCGCGAGGCCCCATCGTGAAATGGTCTCCGATCGGCAGGACGGCGACGTCCGGCGCGTAGATCCGGCGGATCAGCTCCATGTCTCCGAAGACGTTCGTGTCGCCGGCGAAGTAGATCGTCGGCTCGCCGGGCGTCTCGATGACGTACCCGCACGACTCCCCGGTGTAGGCGCCGTTGTAGGACGAGGAGTGGTTGGCGTGCGTGAGCGTGATGCGCGAGCCGAGGAGATCCTTGCCGCCGCCCTTGTTGAGGGACAGCGTCATGTCAGCGCCGCCGAGCTCGCCTTCGAGGGCTCCGCGGAGCTCGACCTGCGCGATCACGGGACAGGCCCAGGTCCGGGCAAGTCGTGCTGCGTCGCCGACGTGATCGTGGTGACCGTGCGTGAGCAGGATCGCGTCGACCCGATCCGGTTCCAGCTCGCCCTCGGGGCAGGAAGGGTTTCCGGTCAGGAATGGATCGACGTAGATCCGGTCACCCGCCGGTGTATCGAAACGGAAAGCCGCATGTCCGAGCCAGGTGAGAGTGATCATCGGCTCAGCGTAAACCACCGCGCGGCGAGGCTGGTGCCTCGCCTACGAGAACGCAGCGCGGCGACGCCTCACCTACGAGAACGGCAGCGAGGCGACCGCCTCCTGGGCAAGGTCGATCAGCGGTGCGACGAAGAAGAACGATCCGACGGTCACGGCGACGGCGGCTCCGATCGCGATCGAGAGGGCCGGGTCGGAGGGCGGCGAACCTCCCGCCACGACGAGGTCGGCCCGGGCCGAGGCAGGACGCATGTACATCGCACGCACGACCGCGAGGTAGTAGTAGACGCTCACGGCGGTCGCGATCACGCCGATCACGACGAGCCACCACCAGCCGGCCTCGAAGGCCGCGCTGAAGACGTAGAACTTGCCGATCATTCCCCCGGTGAGGGGGAAGCCGGCGAAACCGAGCATGAACACCCACATCGCGGCGCTGTGGTAGGGGCGCTCCCAACCCCACCCTGCCAACGTCGTCAGCGTCACCTCGCGTCCGAGCTCGCGCTCACGGGCCGCGACGACGGCGAACGCACCGATGGACGCGGCACCGTAGGGGATCAGGTAGTAGAGCAGTGCCTCGCCGCCGAGCTCGTTGTTCGCTGCGATCGCGATCAGCATGAATCCGGCCTGCGAGACCGAGGAGTAGGCGAGCATGCGCTTGACGCTCTTCTGAGCGAGCGCCGCGAGGTTCCCGATCACGAGCGACGCGACCGCGAGAACGGCGATCGTGATCGACCAGATCTCGGCCTGCTCCGGGAATGCGGTCACGAGGATGCGGAGGGTGGCGACGAGCGCGACGGCCTTCGTCGCCGCGGACATGAACGCCGTCACGGGGGTCGGCGCACCCTCGTAGACGTCCGGCGTCCACATGTGGAACGGAGCCGCCGAGGCTTTGAACGCGAGGCCGGCGATGAGCATCGCGAGGCCTGCGACGAACAGTGAGTCGTCAGCGGCTGTCGCCTCTCGGATGGCGTTGAAACCGAGCTCACCGGTAGCGCCGTAGGTGAGAGCCGACCCGAAGAGCAGCACGGCGCTGCCGAAGCTGCCGATGATCAGGTACTTCAGCCCTGCTTCGAGCGACCTCTTCCTGTTCGTGTCGAGCGCGACGAGGATGTAGAGCGCGATCGAGAACCACTCGAGCCCGAGGAAGAGCGTCATCAGATTGCCGGCCGAGACGAAGAACGCCATGCCGCCGCCCGCGACGGCGAGCAGGGCGTAGTACTCGCCGACGTGGTCACGCCGACGGTCACCGACGGAAACGAGCACCGCCAGCAGGCCGAAGCCGGCCACGAGCACCTGGGTCAGGGCCGCGAGGCGGTCGCGGCTCATCGACTCGGCGACGAGCAGCTGCTGCTCGGGGCTGCGATCGAACACGATCGCAGCGAGGATCCCGGCCGCGAGGAAGCCGGAGCCGGCGAACGTCACCGAGAAGGCACGACGAGCGCGCTGCGGGACGAGGACGGCGCCGAGAAGGCACACGGCGGCCGCGGTCAGGAGTGCGAGCGACGGCGACAGTGCGAGCCAGTCGACGTGCGGGGCTTGGATCGAGGCGGCGACGATCACTTCGCCACCTCCGTGATCGTTGCGGCCGGCTGGTCGTCCGGGAACGACCGCTCGCTGATCGCGGCGGGCCACGCCGACAGGGCGAGCAGGAGGGCGACCAGGGGTACGACGAGTGCGAGCTCCCAGACGCGAAGGTCGAGGGACTCCTCACGCACGGCCTCACCGCGCTCGCGATGGAGCACGGCGGAGATGAGACGAAGCGTGTACATGGCGGCGAGCACGATGGCAACCGCCCCCACCGCGGCGTAGCCCCAGCCCTGGCTGAAGACCCCGGCGAGGATCGCGAACTCGCCGGCGAAGTTCGCGGAACCGGGCACCGCGAGTGTGAGCATCCCGGCGATCATCACCACGGTCGCGAGGGCCGGACGCCCCTTGGCGAGACCGCCGAGGTCGGCGAAGCGGTCGGTGCCGGTGCGCTGGATGAGCATGCCGGCGAGCAGGAACATCGCAGCCGAGACGAGGCCGTGGCTCACCGAGTGCAGGATCGCACCATCGAGCCCGAGGTCGTTGGCGGCGAAGATCCCGAGCACGATGAGGCTCATCTGCCCCATCGACGAGTAGGCGATGACGCCGCGGACGTCCGGCTGCCGGAATGCGAGGAGCGACCCGTAGACGAGCCCTGCCGCGGCCAGGACGAGCACCACCGTCCGCCAGTCCTCGACCGGGCCGGGGAAGTGCGGCAGCACGATCCAGACGAGGCCGAACACGGCAGCCTTGGAGACGACGCCCGAGAGCAGCGCGGCCACCTCGGGCGGCGCTTCGGTGTACGCCGTTCGCAGCCAGCCGTGGAACGGGAGGAGAGGTGCCTTGACGGCGAACGCCACCAGGAACCCGAGAAAGACCCACTCGTTGCCGCTCGTGCCCGAGTCGAGCAGGCTGAACGTCCCCTGCGAGATTCCGAAGGCGACGATCGACGCGAGCATGAGCAGCGACCCTGCCATCGTGTAGATCACGAAGGTGACGGTGGCGACGAGTCGGTTCGGGCCGCCCCAGACGCCGACGAGCACGTAGATCGGGATCAGCATCGCCTCGAAGAACACGTAGAACACGAGCAGGTCCTGCGAGGCGAAGACGCCCACGACCGCGCCGATCAGGAACAGCATCAGCCCGTAGTAGGCCCGCGCGCGGTCTCTGCCGGCCCAGGCCCCGAACCCGATCGCCGCCGCTCCGAGGACGACCGTGAGCCCGGCGAGCCACAGCGAGAACCCGTAGAACCCGACGTGGAAGGTGACGCCGAGGTCCCCGAACCACTCGCGCTGGGCGGAGTCCTGAAGCGTCGCCGAATCGAAGTCGAAGCCGGCGAGCGTCACGATCCACACGATCACCTCGGTGAGTGCGACGAGGAGCGCGAGCGCGGCGGTTCCCTCGCGCGGCAGTGGCGCCGCCCAGACGACGAGCGCCCCGATCAGGGGAAGCACGATGAGCAGGGTCGTCAGCATCAGCGGACCGCCATGAACACGATGACGAGAACGGCGACGGAACCCGCGATGACGAGGACGTACGAGCGAAGCATGCCGGTCTGCAGCCGGGCGGTGCCCTGTGCCACGTCCTGCACGCCGTCGCCGATCTCGCCCAGCGAGCCCTGGACGACGGGACGCTCGACGTCGTCGCGGAGGCGATTCGCGATCAGCTGGGCGGGACGTGTGAACACCGCGTCGTAGAGCTCGTCGAAGTAGAGCTTGTGCTCGAGTGCGCGACGGACGGCGCCGGTGCGGACGAGCTCCCGCGCGGCGGCGAACGCCCGGTGCGCGAGCCAGATTCCGATCAGCCCGAGCGTCACCGCGATTGCGCTCGTTCCGTACTCCTCCGCGACGGTGGGTGAAACCAGCGGCTCGGCAACCTCGTCGATCCAGGTGAGGAACGGCTCCCAGACGCCGGGAATGACGAGGAGGCCGCCGATCGCCGCCAGCACCGTGAGCACCCCGACGGGGATCAGCATCGAAAGCGGGCCTTCGCCGTGCCCATCTGCCTCGTGGCCTCCGCCGCTCTCGGTGCCGTGTGCGTGGTCGGCGCGGTGTCCGCCTGCGTGCTCGAGCACGAGCTCGGACGGCTCGCCACGGAACACGAGGAAGTAGAGCCTGAAGGTGTACGCCCCCGTGAGGAGCGCCCCGAGCAAGCCGAGGACGAACAGCGAGTATCCGAGGACGCCGCCGTCGGCGAGGGCGGACGAGATGATGCCGTCCTTCGACCAGAATCCGGAGAGCGGCGGGATGCCGACGAGGGCCAGCGCTCCGACGAGGAACGCACCGTGCGTGAACGGCATCACCTTCCGCAGCCCGCCCATCTTCCGGATGTCCTGTTCCCCTGCGAGGTGGTGGATGATCACGCCGGCCGAGAGGAAGAGCAGCGCCTTGAAGAAGGCGTGGGTCATCAGGTGGAACATCGCGTACCCGTACGCACCGATCCCGGCGGCGAGGAACATGTACCCGATCTGGGACATGGTCGAGTACGCGATCACCCGCTTGATGTCCCACTGGACGAGGGCGATCACCCCGGCGACGATGACCGTCACCCCGCCGATGATCGCCGAGAGGTGCTGGACGTTCGGTGCTGCTTCGAAGATCGTGTGGGTTCGGACGATCAGGTACACGCCCGCGGTCACCATCGTCGCGGCATGGATGAGGGCCGAGACGGGTGTGGGGCCTTCCATCGCGTCGGGAAGCCACGTGTGCAGCGGGAGCTGGGCGGATTTCGCGATCGCCCCGCCGAGCAACCCCAACGCGACCAGGTTCGCCGTGCTGGAAGAGAGATCGCCGTTCGAGGCGGCGGCGAACGTCGCATCGAAGTCGAGCGTGCCGGTCTTCGCGATGAGCAGGAAGAAGCCGAGGGCCATGGCCGCGTCGCCGATCGCGTTCATGATGAACGCCTTCTTGGCGGCTGCGACGGCCTCCGGTCGATCGTGGTAGTAGCCGATCAGCAGGTAGGACGACAGTCCGACGAGGCCCCAGCCGACGAGCAGCAGGAGCAGGTTGCCGCCCATGACGAGCATCAGCATCGAGAACACGAAGAAGGCCATGTAGGCGAAGTAGCGGCGCTCTTCGTCCTCGCCCTTCATGTAGCCCATCGAGTACCAGACGATCAGGCCGCCGACGCCGGTGATGATCAGCATCATCGTCAGCGAGACGGGATCGACGAGGATCTGCATCGCGACGTCGAACTGGCCGGCCGCAAGCCAGGTGTAGGCGGTGGAGAGGTGCTCCCGTTCGTCGGGGCTCTCCCCGAGCACCTGGATGAACGCGATCAAAGCGCCCGCGAACGCCACGAACACCGACCCGGTGGAGATCACGGCGGCCGTGAAGCGGGAGATATGCGTACCGGCGAGCGTGATCAGCACCGCACCGGCGAGAGGAGCAAGCAGGCAGAGCCAGGCGCCCGCGATCATCCGCGCAGCTCCGTCAGCGTGTCGACGTCGAGCTCCATGCTGCGCCTGGTGAAGGCGACGATCAACCCGAGGCCGACGCACACCTCCGCGGCGGCGACCGCCATCACGCAGAGTGCGAACACCTGGCCGTCGACGGCCGCCCAGTGGCGAGAGAAGCCCGACGAGGGCGAGGTTCGACGCGTTGAGCATGATCTCGAGGGAGAGGAGGACGATCAGCGGGCTGCGCCGGAGCACGACGCCCGTCGTCCCGATCGCGAAGAGCACGGCGGCGACCGCGAGATACCAGGTGGTGTCGGGGCCGAGCACTAGTGCGGCGCCCCGAAACGTTCGACCGGGAACCGTACGTTCCGGGGCGCCGCACTGATGCTTGCTGCACGGCGTTGATCTGCCGAGAGCGCCGTTCTCCTCACGCGGGCGAGGCGCGCCTCGCCCCTACGAGGCGCGCAAGCGCGCCTTCGGTTCCGGTCCAAGGTCATGCGAGGCTCCACTAGACGTCCTCTTCCGCAGCCGACTGCATGCCGAGCACGACGCCGCCGACAGCGGCAACGAGCAGCACGATCGAGGTGATCTCGAACGCGAGGAGGTGGTCGGTGAGGAAGAGTCGTCCGATCTCGGCCGGGCTCCCGAACGAGCGCTCCAGGTCGTCGCCGTCGGAGAGGCCGCCGCCTGCCTTCGTCAGGAGCGCGACGACGACCTCGACGAGGAGCGCCGCGCCGACGACGAACGCTCCGAGCTGAAGCCAGCGTGGGCCGCCGGCCCAGGGCGCGTCCGCCCGCCCGCCGAGGTAGGCGATCACGAAGAGGAACATCACCATCACCGCGCCGGCGTAGACGAGGATCTGCGCTGCTGCCACGAACTCGGCCGAGGCCAGCAGGAACAACACGGCAAGCGACGCGAGGTTCCCGATCAGGGCGAGCGCGGAGTAGAAGGGGTTGGTGAAGACGACGACGGCGAGCCCGGTCGAGATGCATGCGAGCGCGGCGACGATCCAGATCACCCAGACGAGGAAGTTGCCCATCAGGACGACGTCTTGTAGGCGGGGATGGGCGTGTCGAAGAGGTCGGCGTCCTGCACGGGCACGCGCTTGATCGGCTCGGTCAGCAGCATGTCCTTCGTGTAGATCAGGTCGTCGCGCGAGTACTCGGAGATCTCGAACTGGTTCCCGAGCGTGATCGCGTCGAACGGGCAGGCGAGCTCGCAGTACCCGCAGAAGATGCAGCGGCTCAGGTTGATCTCGTAGATGCGCGCGTACCGCTCTCCTGCCGAGACCCGGTTGTCGGCGGTGTTCTCGGCTGCGACGACCCGGATGCAGTCGGACGGGCATGCGGCCGCGCAGAGCGAGCAGCCGACGCACTTCTCGAGCCCGTTCTCGTGCCGGTGCAGCATGTGCCGGCCGCGGAAGCGCGGGTACACGGCCCGCTTGAACTCCGGGTACTGCTGCGTGATCGGCTTCCGGAAGATCTGCCGGAAGGTGACGCCGAACCCCTTCAGGGTTCCGAACGGCTGCGGGCTCATCGGCGACATCACCGTCAGATCGCCACCACGAGGATCGCGGTGATGACGGCATTGAGGGTTGCGACGGGCAGCAGCACCTTCCAGCCGAAGCGCATCAGCTGGTCGTAGCGGAGCCGCGGCACGGTCGTTCGCACCCAGATGAAGACGAACAGCAGCACGAAGAGCTTGATCAGGAACCAGATCGGCCCCGGGAACCAGGGGCCGTGCCAGCCGCCGAGGAAGAGGGTCACGCAGAGGGCGGACAGCGTGATCAGGTTGATGTACTCGGACATCGAGAACAGGCCGAAGCGCATGCCGCCGTACTCCGTGTGGTAGCCCGGCGACGAGCTCCTGCTCCGCTTCCGGAAGGTCGAACGGCGCGCGTGCAGTCTCTGCCGTGCCAGCCATCAGGAAGACGACGAAGCCGACGAACTGTGGCACGCACGTACCACGTGGTGTCCGGCCTGGGCGTCGACGATGTCGACGAGTGAGAGCGAGCGGGCCATCATCACGACGCCGAGGACGCTGAGAGCGAGCGCTACCTCGTACGAGACGAGCTGCGCGCATGTGCGCATCGAGCCGAGGAGCGCGAACTTCGAATCGGACGACCAGCCGCCGAGGATGAAGCCGTAGATCCCGAGCGAGCCGATGGCAAAGATCAGCAGCAGGGCGATCGGAAGGTCGGCGACGTACCCGTTGATCTGGTATCCGGCGACCGTCCAGCCGGGGCCGTACGGGATCACCGAGAACGTGCAGAGCGCCGTGAAGGCCGCGAGGAACGGGGCAAAGATGTAGAGGACGTCGATCGCGGCGGCGGGGAAGAAGCTCTCCTTGCGGATCAGCTTCACGAGATCGGCGATCGGCTGCAGGAGACCGTACGGGCCGGCGCGGTTCGGGCCGTAGCGGAGCTGCATCCGGCCCATCACCTTCCGCTCGGCGAGCGTCAGGTAGGCAAACGTGACGAGCACGAGGTTGATCACGATGAACGCCTTGACCACGGCGATCCACCACGGCTCGCCGTTCGAGCCGGATGAGAGCAGCAGCGTCGGGAAGGTCACCGCTTCACGACCTCGACCATCAGCGTGCAAGTCGGCAGCGTGCTCGTCGGGCACCCGGGCCACGCCCGCGACGAGGGCACGGTTGACGCGGGCCCGTAGTTCGACGGACGTGCCGTTCGAGCGGACGACGACCGCGTCACCCGTGTCGATCGAGCGCTTGGCGGCATCGGTCGCCGACAGCTCGAGCTCGGCCGGCGGGCGCTGGAACTCGAGCTCGGAGACTCGTTCGACGACGGGCCCGGAGAACAGCGGCCGGTAGCGGATCAGTCGGAGCTCGCCGAGGAAATGATCGTCGGCCGGCCGGCGGCCGGAGCTGCTCCATCGTCGAGGCGGCCGGCGCCGGCGCTGCGTATGGTGCGCGCTCGGGCAGTTCGGCCGTCCCGTTCAGCTCGGAGCCCCCGATGCCGCCGAATGCGATCGCCGAGAGCTCGTCGAAGACGACCACGGCGTGCGGCGAGAGAACGATCTCGAAGCGCTCCGCAAGCCGTGCCAGCCACGCGAGCTCGTCCGGCACCGGAGCGACGACCGCTCGACGGAGGCGTTGCAGGCGCCCCTCGAGGTTCAGCATGGTCCCGTCTCGTTCGAGGGCACTCGTTTCGGGGAGGACGAGGTCTGCCCAACCGACCGCGAGGCCGTGGAACATCGTGATCGCGATCACGGTCTCGGCCTTCTCGGCCAGCGCCCGAACCGCCGGGTTGGCGGCCGCCTCGTCTCCGGAGACGATCAGGAGGCCGATCGGCTCCGGGCTCGTGTCATCCTCGTCGGCCGCCGCGGCCCACGCGGTTGCAACGCCACGCCCGTTGGGCGTCGCAGGGAGATGGAAGGCGCCGCTGCCGGGCTTGCCTTCGAAGCCGAGGGCATGAGCAGCCTCCGCGAGCCGGGCGCCACCCCCTCCACCACCGCCGGACCAGACGAGAATGGCTCGATCCGAAGTGCGCAGCCGCTCGCCGAGGTCGTTGCCCGGCTCGATGAGTGCGCGGAGCGCGGCGGCAGCTCCGCCGGGCACCGTTTGCACGGATCCGGTGGGGCCGTAGTGGACGATCTCGGCGCCGCTCCGCTTCGCTGCTTTCAGCCAGAGGTCGACGACCGGCGCGCGCTCGGCGACGGCGTCGTCACCGACGATGACCACGATCTCGGCCGCCGCGAGCGAGGAAAGTGGCAGGCGGAACGCGTCGAGCGCGTCCGAGGTCGATTCGGGCAGCAGCGCGGCATGCGCTCCGAGCCCGCCGCGAAGGAGGCGCGCCAGCGCGTAGGCCTGCTCGACCGTCTCCGAGCCCGAGAGCGCCGTCACGGTGCGCGTGCCCGCCGCCCTGAGGAGCTCCTCGGCTCGATCGAGAGCCGCATCCCACGTGACGGGCTCGAGCCCACGCGGCCCGCGGACGAGCGGCTCGGTGATGCGATCCTCGGCGAGGAGGTGGGGGTAGGTGAAGCGGCCCTTGTCGCAGAGCCAGCCACCGTCGATCTCGGGGTGATTCCGGGACAGGATCCGCTTGACCTTGCCCTCACGCACCGTCGCGTTGATGTTGCAGCCGACCGAGCAGAGCCCGCAGACGGTCGGCACGTTCTGGATGTCCCAGGGGCGTGCCTCGAACCGGTACTGCGTCGAGGTGAGCGCTCCCACCGGGCAGAGCTCGATCACGTTGCCGGAGAACGGCGCGCGGTACGGGTCGCTCTCGAACGTCGAGATCTCGGTGTGGGCCCCCCGGTTCCGGGCCACGAGCTGGTTGTCCTCGGCGACGTCCGACGAGAACCGCGTGCAGCGATAGCAGAGGATGCAGCGCTCGCGGTCGAGCGCAATCGTCGGCGAAACGGGGATCGGTTTCTCGAGGGTGATCTTGTCGAACGACATCCGGGTGTTGCCCGGGCCGTAGCGGAACGTCAGGTCCTGCAGCGGGCATTCGCCGCCCTTGTCGCAGACGGGGCAGTCGAGCGGGTGATTGACGAGGATGAACTCGAGCGTCGCGTTCTGTCCCTCGGCTGCCTTCTCCGATGTGGCCGCGGTCTTGACGACCATCCCGTCCTGCGCGGTGAGGGTGCAGCCGGCCTGGAGCTTCGGGAGCCCTTCGACCTCGACCAGGCACATCCGGCACGCTCCGACGGGCGGGCCGAGGCGTGGCTCGTAGCAGAACACCGGGATCTCGATTCCCGCGGCGGCGGCGGTCTCGACGAGCCCGGTTCCTTTCGGGACCTCGACCTGGCGGTCGTCGATCGTGACGTTGACGAGCTCGCTCATGCGTGCACCGGTGCCTGGTCGTGGACGTGCATCGCGACCGGCGCGAGCAGCGAGTCGAGCGAGGAGGCGCCGTGGAACGGGCAGCCTCCTTCGTCGACGTGCGCCTGGAACTCGTCGCGGAACTTGTCGAAGTAGCTCATCACCGCGATCGCATCGGAGTCGCCGAGCGGGCACAGGCACTTGCCGTTGATGCGCTCGGCCACCGAGACGAGCAGGTCCATGTCCTCCTGGGTCCCGTGGCCGTCCTCGATCTTCTGGAGGATGCGTCGTGAGCCACTTCGTGCCGACCCTGCACGGCGTGCACTTGCCGCACGACTCGTGCTCGTAGAACTGCGAGACGCGGACCGCGAGCTGCACCATGCAGCAGCGGTCGTCGATCGCGATGACGGCGGCGGAGCCGATCGCGGTGCCGGCGCCGACGAGCGAGTCGAAATCGAGCGTGACCCGGTTGGCCTCGTCCGCCGTCAGGATCACCGTCGACGAGCCGCCCGGGATCACGGCCTTCAGGGTGCGACCGTCCGCGATGCCGCCGCCGAGATCGTCGATCAGCTCCCTCAGCGGGAAGCCGTGCGGAAGCTCGTAGTTGCCGCCGTTGACGACGTTGCCCGAGAGCGAGAAGACGCGGGTGCCGGTCGAGTTCTCGACGCCGAGCTTGGCGTACGCCGCGCCGCCGATCTCCATCACGGTGGTCGCGGAGGTGATCGACTCGACGTTGTTGACCGCCGTCGGCGAGGCGTAGAGCCCGGCGATGGCCGGGAACGGAGGCTTCGTCCGCGGCTGGCCGCGACGGCCCTCGAGCGACTCGAGGAGTGCCGTCTCTTCACCGCAGATGTAGGCGCCCGCACCGCGGTGGACGACGATCGTGACGTCGCCGAGGAGGTTTTCGGCGCGCATCTGCTCGAGCGCAGCGACGAGCACCTCGAACTCCGCCTCGTACTCGCCGCGGATGTAGATGAAGACGTGCTTCGACTCGATCGCGTGAGCGGCGATCAACGAGCCCTCGAGGAACCGGAACGGGACGCGCAGCATGATCTCGCGATCCTTGAACGTGCCGGGCTCGGACTCGTCTGCGTTGATGACGAGGTAGTGAGGCTTGTCGATCTTGTCCGGCTTGGGGACGAAGCTCCACTTCCGACCGGTCGGGAAGAACGCGCCGCCACGACCGCGCAGGTTCGACGCGTTGAGCTCGTCGATCACGTCGTCCGGCGTGAGGCCACGCGCCTTGGCGAGCGCCAGGAAGCCCCCGACGGCCTCGTAGTCGGCGATCTCGGTGAGCGCGCCGCCGTCCGTGCCGGCGAAGACGATCTCAGGCGTCGGCGTCGGCATCGTTCCCCTCCAGGTCGGTCCCGCGCAGCTCCGCGACGATCGCAGGCACGTCGTCGGGCTGCACGTGCAGGCGGTGGCGGTTGTCGACCGCGACGATCGTCGCCCAGCCGCAGCCGCCGAGACATTCGACGGTGCGCAGCGTGACCGCGTCGGTCGTCTCGCCGGCCCGGACGCCGAGCTCGCTCTCGAACGCCTCGACGACCTGCTGCGCGCCCTTGAGACCGCAGGAGATGTTGGTGCAGACCTCGATCAGCGTGCTCGCCGACGGGCTCGAGCCGGAACATGTCGTAGAACGACGCGATCGAGAGGCAGTACGCCGGCGTCAGGTCGAGCGCGTCGGCGACGTCGCGGAACGCCTGCTCCGGAAGCCAGCCGCCGTTTCGCTCCTGTGCGAGCTGCAGCGCAGGCATCACGGCCGAGAGCGACTCGGGGTAGCGCTCGCGCATCTCCTGGATCTCGTCGAAGAGCGTCTGCTCACCTGTCGACCTCGCCCATGACGCCGTCGAGCGAGCCGACGATCGCGATCATGTCGGCGATCGCCGCGTCTGTCATGCACGTCGCGGTCGCCTGCAGCGCGACGAAGCTCGGGGCGCGGAACTTGACGCGCCACGGCTTCGGGCCACCGTCGGAGACGACGTAGACGCCGAACTCGCCGCGCGGCGACTCGACGCACTCGTAGACCTCGCCCTCGGGCACGACGTAGCCCTCGGTGACGATCTTGAAGTGGTGGATCAGCGACTCCATCGAGGTGTGGAGCTCCTCGCGCGGCGGCAGGACGACCTTGCGGTCGTCCGCGATCCACGGCTCGCCTCGCATCTCCTCGAGCCGGTCGAGGCACTGCGAGACGATGCGCACCGACTCGCGCATCTCCTCCATGTGGACCCGGTAGCGCGCGTAGACGTCGCCCTCCGGGAAGACCGGCACGTCGAACGCGACCTCGTCGTAGGCGAGGTACGGCATGTTCCTGCGGAGATCCCAGTCGACGCCGGAGGCGCGCAGCACCGGGCCGGACTGGCCGAGCGCGATCGCGTCGTCGGCCGAGAGCAGCCCGATGCCCTTCGTCCGCTTGAGCCAGATCGCGTTGCGGTCGAGGATCGCCTCGTACTCGTCGATCGCCTTCGGCATCTTCCTGCACCACTCGCGCGCCTGCTCGTAGAAGCCCTCGGGGATGTCCTCGGCGAGGC
This sequence comes from uncultured Thermoleophilia bacterium, assembly GCA_963776305.1. Taxonomy (GTDB): domain Bacteria; phylum Actinomycetota; class Thermoleophilia; order Gaiellales; family Gaiellaceae; genus Gaiella. The sequence continues at coordinate 198,472 of CAVZMA010000005.1, forward strand.
CGCCGGCCTGGAAGTAGCGGGTGTGCATCCGCGTGCCGCAGACCATCTCGAACAGGTCGAGCGTCGCGTCGCGGTCGTCGAACGTGTACCAGAACATCGAGATCGCGCCCAGCTCGAGCGCCGACGTGCCGAGCCAGACGAGGTGCGAGTGGATCCGGGTCAGCTCGGCGAGGCACATCCGCATCCAGGTCGCCTTCCGCGGCACCTCGATCTCGAGCAGCTTCTCGATCGCGAGCACGAACGCGAGCTCGTTCGACCTGGAACGAGACGTAGTCGATCCGCTCGGGGTAGGTGATGCACTTCCACCAGGTCTTCTGCTCCATCGTCTTCTCGAAGCCCGTGTGGAGGTAGCCGATCACGGCCGAGATGCCGGCGACCATCTCGCCGTCGAGGTCGACGACGAGGCGCAGCACGCCGTGCGTCGACGGGTGGTTCGGGCCGAAGTTGATCGTGAGGATGTCGTCGAGCTCGTGCTTCGTCGGGTCGACCTGGAGCACGGTCGGGATCGGGCTCGGGATCCGCGAGCCCTCGTAGACCTTCGTCGACCGCTCGATCACCGACATCTCGCTACTCCTCCCCCGAGAACCGGACCGGCTCGCCGCCGATCGGATAGTCCTTGCGCAGCGGGTGGCCCTCCCAGTCGTCCTCCATCAGGATCCGCACGAGGTTGGGGTGGCCGCGGAAGACGATCCCGAACATGTCCCAGGCCTCGCGCTCGAACCAGTCGGCGGTCGGCCAGACCGGGATCACGGTGTCGATCTCCTCGCCGTCGTCGAGCCACGCCTGCACGCGCACGCGGACGGGATCGTCGGCGAGCCGGAGCAGGTGGTAGTTGACGGCGAACCGCTTCGGGCTTCGGGTCGGGCACGCGTGCGAGCCCCTGCGTTCCCGGCCCGTGCAGGTCGCGCCCGCGCGGCCGTGCCGATGTAGCCGGAGACGCCGCGTGCCGCCCCAGCCGAGGTAGTCGGTCGGGGTCAGGTCGGAGAGGAAGTTGAAGCCCTGCTCGTCGCGCAGGTGCGTGCAGGCCTCGACGATGCGCGCGGCGTCGACGACGAGCGTCGTCTCGCCGTGCGCCTCGACCGTCTCGACGAGCCCGGGCACGCCCTCGTAGGTCACCGTCATCGGGTGCGCACCGTCATTGGGCGACGCCGCGAATCTGGTAGGCGGGCGGGACGCCGGCCTTGATCTTCTCGTGCAGCCGCACGATGCCCTCCATCAGCGCCTCGGGGCGCGGCGGGCAGCCGGGCACGTGGATGTCGACGGGCACGATCTTGTCGACGCCCTGGAGCACGGTGTAGTTGTTGAACATCCCGCCGGAGCTCGCGCAGGCGCCCATCGCGATCACCCACTTCGGCTCGAGCATCTGGTCGTAGACCTGGCGCAGCGGCGCGGCCATCTTGTGCGTCACGCGGCCGGAGACGATCAGGAGGTCGGCCTGGCGCGGCGACGAGCTGAACCGCTCCATCCCGAAGCGGGAGATGTCGTAGCGCGAGGAGACGATCGACATCATCTCGATCGCGCAGCAGGCGAGGCCGAACGTGTCGGGCCACATCGAGTTCGCCTGCGCCCAGGCGACCGCCTTCTCGACGGTCGTGATCCCGAGCGCATCCTCGATCCCGTCGATCTCCTCCTCGAAGACGCCGGGCCCCTTGTTCGGCATCAGCACGCGCTCGGAGTTGAGCCCCGCCTTGGCGAGCGGCCGGTCGCTGATCAGCGGCAGCTTGCGGGCTAGTGCCATTCGAGCGCTCCCTTCCGCCAGATGTAGACGTAGGCGACGAGCAGGATCGCCGATGAAGGCGAGGAACTCGATCAGGCCGAACCAGCCGAGCGCGTTGAGCTGGATCGCGAGCGGGTACAGGAAGACGATCTCGATGTCGAACAGGATGAAGAGCATCGCCGTGAGGTAGAAGCTGACCGTGAAGCGGCGATCCTGCGCCGGCGGGCCCTCGGAGACGCCGGACTCGAACGGGATCATCCGCTGCTTCGTGCGCGACGTCGGGCGCGTCGCGAAGAGGAACGAGCCGGCGATCATCGTGGCGGGGATCACCGCCGCGAAGAACGCGTAGATCAGAAACGGAAGCCAGTCCGAAAGCATGCGGGTCCCTCCCCGGCGGGGAGCCTTTGCGCGAAACCTAGCACCTTGCCAGCGCGCTGCACGAAATCGATGTGCGATCCGCCTCATCATCGGGAAACAGGTGTTACAAAGTCGCGCCGTCGCACGGTGCGCCGGCGACCGTTCGGCTACGATTCGTGCCATGGAGATCCAGGAGCGCCCCACCGACACCCTGCTCACGATCACGCCGACCGCGGCGGCGAAGATCCGCGAGCTGATGGCCGAGGAGCCGGACGGCGACACGATGGTGCTGCGCGTCGCGATCCAGGGCGGCGGCTGCTCCGGGCTTCCAGTACGGCCTCGGGTTCGACACGCAGGCGGCCGAGGGCGACCGACGAGCTCGTGCTCGAGGGCGTCAACGTCGTCGTCGACCCGTTCAGCGTCCCGTACCTCCAGGGCGCCACGATCGACTTCCTCACCGGGCTCCAGGAGTCCGGGTTCAAGATCGACAACCCGAACGCCTCCTCCTCGTGCGGCTGCGGCCACTCCTTCCAGGTGGAAGAGGGCGCCGAGGGCGAGTCCCGACGGCCGCACGTCGGCGGCTGCGGCTCCGGCTGCTCCCACTGACGCCTCTCCGCCGTCAGCGCACGTACCGAGGCGATGTCTGCCCGGACCTCGCCGTGGTGACTCTTGTGTGCGGCGACCTCGCACGTCGTAGTCTCTCTCCGGTTTCGGCTTTCGACCGCGGAGGAGGCACAGTGCAGACGGTGTACAAGTGGTGGGCGGGGCTGCTGCTCGTCGCCGTCGTTCTGCAGGTCGGCTTCGCCGGCTACGGCGCCTTCTTCGTCGCCGACAAGCTCGACGGCGACGGCAAGACGATCGACGAGGACAGGTTCAGGACGGCTTCGGCATCCACGCGGGCTTCGGCTACCTCGTCTGGCTGCTGGGGATCGTCTTCCTCGTCATCGGGGTCGTCGCCGGGATCGGGCGCTGGCGGCTCGGCCGGCACGGCGTGCTCTTCGCTGCTCCTCACGCTGCAGGTGCTGCTCGCGTGGTTCGGCTTCGAGGTGCCGGCGATCGGCTTCTTCCACCCGGTCAACGCGCTGCTGATCTTCGTCGTGCTCGCTCTGGATCGTGAACGACACCTGGCGCGGCGGCAGCGGCGCTGGACACCGGCGCCGTGCGACCGCGGCAGGCACGCGGCCTGATCGACGGAGGCGTGAGGGGGAGACAGCTGGCTGTCTCCCCCTCTCGCCTATTCCGGGTGGTTGTGCGCGCGCCGCCGGTCTCGAACGGCGTCGTCACGCCCACGTAGGCGACGTGCATCGTCAGCCCGGCCGCGGCGTGGCTCAGGTTGTGGCAGTGGTCCATCCAGATGCCGGGGTTGTCGGCGCGGAAGGCGACCTCGTAGCGCTCGTCCGGCTCGACGTTGAGCGTGTCGCTCCACCACGGGCTGCCGGTGACCGGCTCGCCGTTGCGGCTGAGGACGAGCATGTGGTGGCCGTGGAGGTGCATCGGGTGCACGGCGCCCGTCGTGTTCTTGATCGAGACGCGCACGAGGTCGCCCCTCTCGACCATGAACATCGGCACGCGCGGGAAGATGCCGCCGTTGATCGTCCACTGCATGCCCGGCTGCCCGTCGAAGAACCCCGGCTTGCGGTCCCACGTCGAGCCTGAAGACGCGGTCGAAGTGGCTCGAGGCGTCGAACGGCGTCGGCGTCCGGGTCGTGCCGTAGACGGCGGGATCGAACTCGGGCCCGGAGTGACGGCCGGGCGGGTCGGCCGTCCCGTCGCGCTCAGCACGAGCCCGACGAGGGTGTCCTCGACGGCGAGCTGCACGGGCGTCGCCGGCATCGTGAAGGCGACGTCGTAGCGGCCGCCGGCTGCGAGCACGAGCGTCGTGCCCGAGAGGGGCGTCGGGCCCGACGAGGTCGGTGCCGTCGATCGCGACCACGCGAAACGGCGTCCCGCCGAGGTCGAAGCTGCTGCGGGTGCGCTGTCGGTGTTGATCAGCCGCAGGCGCACCGGCGTCCCCGGCGCGACGGCCCGCGCTCGACCCCGTCGGTCGAGTTCACGAGCGGCGATCCCGTCGAGCGTGTGGACGGCGACCACGATGTCGGTGACTCCGGCCGGCGGGCCGCGCGCGGCTCGATCACGAGCGCGCCGTAGAGCCCTCGCCGCACCTCCGCGACGAGGATGCCTGGTGCGTGTGGTACCAGAAGGTCCCGACCTGCGTCGGCGCGGAAGCGGTAGACGTGGCTCCCGCCGGGCGGCACGGCGTCCTGCGTCACGCCGGCGACGCCGTCCTCGCCGTTCGGCACGTCGACGCCGTGCCAGTGGATCGTGACGCCGCTCGTCGACGTTCCGGTTGCGGAGCGTCACCTCGACGAGGTCGCCCTCGCGCACGCGGAGCTCCGGGCCCGGGCACGGTGCCGTTGAAGGACAAGCGCGTGCACGACCGCGTCCCGACGCGAGCCGGACCGTCCCGTCTTGCGCGGTCAGCGTGAAGCGCCGCTGCGGCGTCGCCGCGCGGCCCGTCGAGGTCGGCGACCGACGTGCCCCCGTGCGCGTGGCGCATGCGAGGTACGCCGATCGGCGCCCCGCCGTCGTCCGGGATCGCGTAGTCCATGACGCTGTAGGTCGCCGGCAGCCGGCTCTCGTACCAGGCCCAGCCGAGCCAGGCGAGCGCCACGGCGCGAGCGCCACCGCCGACGATCGCAGCCGCAACGGCGAGCGACGCGCTCGTACCGCGTCGGTGCTCACGGCCGTTGTCACTCCCGTCGTGGCCGCATCCGCCGGTCATTATCCTGGTCGCGCCGTGAGCGCTCCGAGCATGCCTCTTCGCGTCGCCGTCGTCGGCTCGGGCCCGGCGGGGTTCTACGCGGCCGGCGCGCTGCTCGCGAGCGACGAGCCGGCCGTCGAGGTCGACATGTTCGACCGGCTGCCGACGCCGTGGGGGCTCGTCCGGCTCGGCGTCGCCCCCGACCACCCGAAGATCAAGTCCGTCTCGCGCGCCTTCGAGAAGATCGCGCAGCGCCCGGGCTTTCGGTTCTTCGGCAACGTCGAGGTCGGCCGCGACCTCGCGCACGACGAGCTGACGGCGCTCTACGACGCCGTCGTCTATGCCTTCGGCGCGCAGGCCGACCGGCGGATGGGGATTCCCGGCGAGGACCTGCCCGGCTCGTGGCCCGCGACGGCGTTCGTCGCCTGGTACAACGGCCATCCCGACTTCCAGGACCTCTCGTTCGATCTCTCCGTCCGAGCGCGCCGTCGTGATCGGCAACGGGAACGTCGCCGTCGACGTGGCGCGGATGCTCGCGCTCACCGCCGACGAGCTCGCGCCGACCGACACGACCGACGAGGCGATCGCCGCGATCGCTCGGCTCGGGGATCCGAGGAGATCGTCGTCCTCGGGCGCCGCGGCCCGGCGCAGGCGGCGTTCACGACGCCCGAGCTGATCGAGCTGACGGAGCTCGCGGGCGCCGACCTCGTCGTCGACCCGGCCGATCTCGAGCTCGACCCGGCGAGTGCCGCGGCGCTCGAGGACGACACGGCGCTCGCGCGGCGCAACGTCGAGGTGCTGCGCGAGGCGGCCGCGACGCCGCCGACGGGGAAGCCGAAGACGCGTCGTGCTTCGGTTCTGCGTCTCGCCGGTCGCGATCCTCGGCGACGGGCGCGTCGAGGCGGTCGAGGTCGTCCGCAACGAGCTCGTCGCCGACGCGAGCGGGCGCATCCGCGCCGTCCCGACCGACGAGCGCGAGGTGCATCCCGTGCGGGATCGTGCTCCGGAGCGTCGGCTATCGCGGCACGGCGATGCCCGGCGTCCCGTTCGACGAGGCGCGCGCGACGATCCGGAACGATCGGCGGCCGGGTCGCTCGACGAGGCGGGCGCGCCGATCTCCCGGGCGTCTACTGCACCGGCTGGATCAAGCGCGGCCCGAGCGGCGTGATCGGCACGAACAAGAAGGACGCGACCGAGACGGTCGAGCTGCTGCTCGAGGACGCCGCGGCCGGGCTGCTGCCGCCGGCGGCGCGACGCCGATGTCGCCGACGTCCTCGCCGAGCGCGGCGTCGACGCCCGTCACCTACGCGGGCTGGGAGGCGATCGACGCCGTCGAGCAGCGCGCGCGGCGAGGAGCAGGGGCGCCCCCGGGTCAAGCTCGCGACAGTGGGACGAGCTGCTCGCCGCGCGGTACGCGTCCCGAGCGACCGTCTAGACCGAGCCAAGCGCTCGCCAGCGTCCGGTCGACGTCCTCGTCGGTGTTGTAGACGTGCCACGACGTGCGCAGGCGTCCGTTGCGCACGCGCGGCCCGGATCCCGGCCCGCTCGAGCCGCTCCTCTGCGTCGGGCACGTCGACGAAGACGATCGCGGAGTCGCCGGCTCCAGGCCGAGGCCGGCCCGGAAGCGGTTGGCGAGCCGGAGGTCGTGCGTCGTGGATCGCCGCGACCCCGATCTCCTCGATCAGCGCGAGCGCCGGCGCTGCGCCGACCCAGCAGTGCCACGCCGGTGAGGTGTCGAGCCGGCGCGCGTCCGCGGCGAGCCGCAGCGGCGGCCCGAAGTAGGAGGCGTGGACGTCCTCGCCGGCGTACCAGCCCGCGGCCGCTCGGCACGATGTCGGCGAGCCGGTCTCGAGCGACCGCCATGTACGCCGTGCCGCGCGGCGAGAGCAGCCACTTGTAGCCGGCCGCGACGACGATGTCGAAGCGTCTAGCCGTCGAGAGGCAGCCACCCGCAGGCCTGGGTCGCGTCGACGAGCGGTCAGCGCACCGTGGGCGCGGGCCGCGGCCGCGATCGCGTGCGAGGTCGGCGACCTCGCCGGTCGCCATCTGGACGGCGCTGAAGGCGACGACGTCGGTCGTCTCGTCGATCGCCTCGGCGAGCTCGGCGGCCGGCACCGTGCCGCACCGTGACGCCGCGGCGCTCCTGGACGAGGAACGGGAAGAGCGTCGAGGTGAACTCGACGTCCGGGAGCGAGGACCCGCGACCCGTCGGGGAGCGAGGCGGCGACGAGCCCGACGAGCCCCGACACGGTCGCCCCGACCGCGACCGACGGCGGCGTCGACGCCGACCAGCCGTGCGAACGACGCGCGCGCCGCCTCGGTCGCCTCGCCCCAGTGCTCCCAGCTCGTCCGGCCCGTGCGCCAGTCGTCGAGCGCCGCCTGCAGCGCGTCCCAGGCGGGGCGCGGCGGCAGCCCGAAGCTCGCAGTGTTGAGGTACGTGCCGGCGGGCTCCCAGAGGTCGCGCGGCATCGCGATCGAGAGCGGCATCGGCGCATTGTCGCGCGTCGTTCGGGCCGTTGCGGCAGACGGATCAGCTTCCGGCGCTCGCCTCCATGACGGCGAGCCGCGTGTAGTAGTCGGGCAGCTCCTTCAGGTGCGCCCAGGCGATCTTGCCGGTCATCAGGTCGTCGTCGTCGGTGACGTTCGTCTCGGGGTCGTCGAGCGCCGTGCTCGAGCTCGACCTCCAGGCCGAGCAGGTACTGGCCGACGTCGAACGGGGAGCGTCTCCCAGTCGATCCCGACCGCCGTTCCGATGCGGCGCGCGTCCGCGAGCGTGAACGCCTCGGGGTTGCCATGCCGTCCTCCTTCTCTCCGGGGTTGCTCCTCATCGTCGCCCGAGAGCACGGCGCTGCGCAGCCGGGCGATCACGGGATCGCGCTCCGCGGTTTCTACCGATCGGCCGGCCTCGCTCAGCCGACGAGCAGGCCGGTCAGGTACATCACGGCGATGCCCGGCGAGGTAGCCGCCGATCACCCAGCCCGAGCGGAGCCCGCCCGGCGCGCGGCGGGCGACGAAGCGGCCGACCTCGACGACGACCTGCAGCGCGGCGCCGGCCGCGGCGCCGAAGAAGAGCACGCGCGAGCACGTCGTTCGAGGCGTAGCCGCCGATCCAGGCACCGAGGATCGCCGGGCGCGCCGGCGATCACGGCGAGGCCGAGCGAGCTGGAGGACGACGACCCGGCGCGCCTCCGTGGCCGGCGCGGCGATCCCGAGGCCCTCGGTGACGTTGTGGATCATGAAGCCGACGATCAGGAACGTGCCGAGCTGGAGCTCGCCGACGGCGAACGACGTCCCGATCGCGAGCCCCTCGCCGAGGTTGTGGACGCCGATCCCGATCGCGACGAGGAGCGCGAGCCCGAGCCCGGCCGTGCCGGCGCGTCCACGTGCGAGACGGCTCGCGAGGAACGTCATCCCGAGCGCGCTCAGCGCGACGCCGAGCAGGACGAGCCCGGCCCCGCCGAGCGCGCCGGGGAGCAGCGCCTGGAGCGTGAACGCCTCGGCGAGCGATTCGACGGCGAGGAACGAGAGCAGCCCGGCCGTCAGCGCCATGAAGGCGGCGAGCCATCTCGGGTCGGCGCGGCGCAGGGACGGCAGCCAGAGCAGGCCGAGCGCGATCGGGACGACGCCGACGAGGAAGCCGATCAGCGCCGTAGCCGAGGAAGCCGCGCGCGGAGGCGGTCGGCGTCTCGATCGCCGCCGGGACGTCATGCACCGTCTCGATCCCGGTCGAGCTCGTGACGCCGACGGCGATCGGGTCGTCCTCGACCCAGTCGTACGGGACGACGATCGTGCTCGAGCGCAGGCGCTTCAGCGTCGCCGGGCCGTCGAGCGTGAACGGCACGATCGCGTCGTCGACGGTGACCGAGGCGATCGTGAGCTCGCTCGGGCTGCGGGTTGCGGACGCGGATCCGGATCTCGCCCGGCTGGAACTCGACGCGGCGGATGTCGAACGCGTCGGCGGCCGGCGGGTTCGGCCGATCAGGTCGACGAGCGACGCTCCGCCCGAGACGAACGCGCCGACGACGAGCGCGAGCAGCAGGATCGGCGCGAGCGCCCAGAGTCGCCAGGCGAGCCCGGAGCGTCTGGACGCGCCCGGCCTCCATCAGTCGACGACGTCGAAGTAGCCCATCCAGCCGAGCTCGGTGAACTCCGACTGGTGCGCGTGGAACATGAACGTGCCCGTGTGGGAGAACTCGATCTCGAGGATGCCGCGCTGCCCCTGGCACTGCATGACGGTGTCCGTGTACTCGAAGTGGTCGCTCGAGCCGGTCGGGTAGTAGCGGAAGAAGTCGGCGTGCAGGTGGAACGAGTTGATCAGGTCGAACTCGGTCAGGTTGGCGAGGTAGAGGCGGACGAGCTCGCGAGCGCTTGACCCGGATCGGGTAGCGCGCGTAGTAGAACGTGCGGCCGTTGACGGTGTAGAAGTTGTTGCCCCGTCGCCGTCGGTGTCGTAGCCGTTCATCACCATCACGAGCTCCTGCGCGCGGCGCGCGCGGCTCCTTCGGATCGATGATCAGCGCGCCGTAGAGCCCCTTGTGGATGTGCTTCTTGAGCGGCGTCGCGTGGCAGTGGTAGAGCTGCATGCCGTACGGCCTGCGCCTCGAACTCGTAGGTGAACTCGCCGCCGGACGGCACGACCTCGAAGACGCCGTCCATGTTCGTCGGATGGATGCCGTGGAAGTGGATCGTGTGCGGGTGCGAGCCGGCGTTGACGAAGTGGACCCGGAGCATGTCGCCCTCGGTGGCGCGCAGCACCGGGCCCGGGCACGGTGCCGTTGTACGTCCAGGCCGGGAAGAAGACGCCGGGCGCGACCTCGATCTCGTGGTCGGTCGCCGTCAGCGTGTACTCGCGCACGCGGCCCGGGTGCGTAGGGGAGCGGCGCGGGTGGGTAGAGCAGCGCGTCGAGGTCGTGCGGGCCGCCGACGGCCGGGCGCCGTCGCCGATCATCGCGGCGTGCCCCATGGCCGCGCGCTGCCGCGGCGGGCGTCGCCGTCGTGTGTGCGGCGTGCTCGCCGCCCGCGGCCTGGGCCGAGCTCTCGAGGGCGGCATAGCGCGCGACGACCGGCGCCGCCGCGAGCGGCGCGGCGGCGGCGAGAAGCGTGCGACGGGTGAATTGATCTTTAGCCATAGCTAATTCGAGTTCACAGTGTACTCTGAACCTCGAAACCATGGGAGAGACGGGACAAGGAGCTGACGAGCGCGGTCGAGGACTACCTCAAGGCGATCTACGCGCTCGATGCCGAGGGCCGCAGGCGACGACGTCGGCTCTGGCCGAGCGGATGGGCGTCAGCGCGCCGTCGGCGACGGCGATGATGAAGCGGCTCGCCGAGCTCGGGCTCGTCGAGCGGGCGCCGTACCGGGGTGTCGTGCTGACCGAGACGCGGACGGCTCTGCGCGCTCGAGGTGCTGCGCCATCACCGGCTGCTCGAGCGCTACCTGGCCGACTCGCTCGGGATGTCGCTCGACGAGGTGCACGCCGAGGCCGACCGGCTCGAGCACGTGCTCTCGGAGGAGCTCGAGGCGCGGATCGACGCGGCGCTCGGCTATCCGACCCACGACCCGCACGGCGACCCGATCCCCGACAGCGACGCTCCGGATCGCGAGCGGGCCGCATCGCGTCGCTCGCCGATCTCGTCCCCGGCGACAGCGCGGTCGTCGTCCGCGTGCCGGACGGCGACGCCGAGCTGCTCCGCTACCTGGCGGAGATCGCGCTCGTCCCCGGGCAGGCGCTCGAGCTGACCCGTTCGGCGCCGTTCGGCGGGCCGCTGACGGTGCGGACGGGCAGCGGCGAGCACGCGATCGCCCGCGAGCTCGCGGCCGCGGTCGGCATCGTCGTAGCGCTCCGCTCGGCGCATTCGCTACGCTCGGCGCTATGAGCATCGACGAGCGCACGGCGCCCGACAAGCTGTGGGGCGGCGAGACCGACAAGGCCGTCGCCAACTTCCCGGTCTCCGGTGAGCCGATTCCCGCGTCGGTCGCGCACTGGCTCGGCCGGATCAAGGCCGCCGCCGCGCGCGCGAACGCCGATCTCGGGCTCCTCGACTCCGAGATGGCCGGCCGGATCGCCGCCGCCGCCGACCGCGTCGCGGCCGGCGAGTTCGACGACCAGTTCCCGATCGACGTCTTCCAGACCGGCTCCGGCACGAGCTCGAACATGAATGCCAACGAGGTGATCACGACCCTCGCCGGCGAGGGCGTGCACCCGAACGACCACGTCAACATGGGGCAGTCGTCGAACGACGTCTTTCCGTCGGCGGTCCACCTCGCCGCGCTCGATCGCACCGTCAACGACCTGCTGCCCGCGCTCGAGACGCTGGCACGCTCGCTCGAGGCGAAGGCCGCCGAGTTCGACGACGTGATCAAGTCGGGCCGGACGCACTTGATGGACGCGGTCCCGGTGACGCTCGGCCAGGAGTTCGCGGGCTACGCGGCGCAGGTGCGCCAGGGGATCGCGCGGCGTCCAGGACGCGCTGCCGCGGCTCGGCCAGATCCCGCTCGGCGGCACGGCCGTCGGCACCGGGATGAACACCCACCCCGAGTTCGCCGAGAAGGTGCGCGCTCTGCTCCACGCCGACACCAACCTCCCGATCTCGCCTCCCGCCGACCCGTTCGAGTCGCAGGCAGCGCGGGACGGGCTCGTCGAGCTCTCGGGCGCGCTCAAGGTGGTCGCCGTCAGCTTCACGAAGATCGCGAACGATCTGCGCTTGATGGGCTCGGGCCCGCGCGCGGGGCTCGCCGAGATCTTCCTGCCCGAGCTGCAGAAGGGCTCGTCGATCATGCCGGGCAAGGTCAACCCGGTGATCCCGGAGGTCGTGACGCAGGTCGCGGCCCAGGTGATCGGCAACGACGTCGCGATCACGATCGGCGGCATGCAGGGCCACTTCGAGCTCAACGTCTTCATCCCGATGATGGCGCGCAACCTGATCCAGTCGATCACGCTGCTCGCGAGCGCGTCGCGGCTGCTCGCCGAGAAGTGCGTCGACGGGATCGAGGCGAACCGGGAGCAGTGCGAGAGCTATGCCGAGCTGACGCTGTCGGCGGCGACGGCGCTGAACCCGTTCATCGGCTACGACAAGGCGTCGGAGATCGTGAAGGACGGCAGCCGCGAGCGGGCGCTCGCTGCGCGAGGTCGCGCGTCGAGGCCGGTGTGGAGGAGAGCGATTCTCGACGAGGCGCTCGACTACCACGTGATGGCCAAGCCGCACGGATAACAGCCCGCGGCGGGCGACTCCTCGCTCGAAGCCCGCGGCGGCGACTCGTTCGGGGGATTCGGCGGTGGCCGTTTCCCGGTCGATAGGTCAACGAAGCCTGTGGTTCGTTGCTGCCGAAAGCCGGGGGAAGACGTGATGCCGACGAGGGGTCTGATGACACGGAAGGTGCTCGCAGGGGTCGTGGCGTGCGTCGCACTCGTCGTGCTCGCGCTCCCGGGTGCCGGTCTCGCCGACAAGGTCGAGAAGCGCGCGTGGAATACATCCCAGGACATCAGGTACCCGGGGGACGTCGTGCAGCACGGCTCCTTGCCGGTGTCCCGCAGCACGAAGGATCTGGGCATGCGCACGCTCGAGCGTCGTAGCGCGTCGCGCACGTTCGCCGTCACCCCGCCGCCGTCGGTCGGGACCGAGGCGATCTGGCTCGGCCTGGACGACGCCGCCCAGCAGTACGACCTGAAGCTCTTCACGCTGAGGGCGATCGGGCAGCACGCGGAGGTCTGGGTCTCCCAGGAGCTCGACTTCCCGGACGGCGACTGCCGGAACGGGCCACGGACGCAGATCACCGACACCCAGGTCTCCTACCTGCTCGGACAGTTCGACACCACCATCTACCCCAAGGAGTCGGCCACCTTCAGCGTGGCGCCCGACCGAGACGGGAGCGGCGAGCTCCTGAGCGACGAGCTCGTGAGCGACGGGCTCCCGGAGTACGCGGCGCTCGTCGATCCCCGCGGCGCCGGCGACCGCACGGCCATCCTCGTCGACAACGTGCGGGACGAGAACTACTACGACCGCGACAACTCCACGGGATCGTCGTACATCGCAGGCTTCTTCTCGGGCCAGCTGAACGAGATCTTCGATCGCAACGTGATGACGATCGACGCCTTCGATTGGCTGCACCGGACGGGAGCGAATCCGCCGGACCAACCGGTGCCCGGGAACTTCTGTACGAGCGCACCCGCGCGCCCCTTCCTCTACGAGGGTGTGTTCGCGCACGAGAACCAGCATCTCCTCGAGTCGTACGAGGATCCCGACGAGGCGACCTGGGTCAACGAAGGGCTCTCCGACTGGGCGATGACGCTGACGGGCTACGTCAACCCGAAACTGCCGATCACCGACAAGGGCTTCGCCTCGCACATCCAGTGCCTGCTCGGCTATCTCGGCGTCGCCACGCCTGCGAACCCGAACCCTGACACGGAGCCGAGCGGCCCCGAGAACTCGCTCACCAGGTGGGGGGATCAGGGAGACGACGAGATCCTGTGCGACTACGGAGCCGCGTCCTCGATGATGGAGTTCCTCGCGGGACGCTACGGCCCGCCAGTTCATGTCGGCGCTCCACCGCGGTGACGCAAACGGGCTCGCAGGGCTCCAGGAAGCGCTCGGCACCCTGTCGGGACGCAAGGGGCGCAAGACGAAGGCACAGGACGTCGTTCACGACTGGAGCCTGATGCTGGCCCTCGACGGGCTGATCGACCGCGGTGCCCGGACCGTGGGGCGTCCGCGCGAGTCGAGCGTCACGACGCCGACCCTGGATGCCATCGATCAACTGGGACGTCCCGGGGGCGTACGCATCCCCAGGTGCGCCGTCGAACGGTGCCGACTACGTGCGGCTGCGGCGTGCGGACGGGGCGTACGTCGGCGGCGATGACATCAGCAGCATCGGGTTCGCCGGCGCGACGCTGCTGCCGGCGAGGCCGGTGCAATGGACGGTGGACGGGAATCCCCCGTCCCAGCCCGGCGACCCTGCCCTGGCGTCCGGCGCGGAGAACGACCGAGACGAGTCGATCGTCCGCCAGGTCGTCGTGCCGCGTGGCACGGGAGCGAAGCTGAAGTTCAACGCCTTCTGGAACGAGGAGCAGACCTGGGACTACGCCTTCGTGCAGGTCTCGACCGACGGCGGGTCGACCTACGACAGCCTCGCCTGCACCGACACGGGTATCCCACCGGACCCGGACGCCTTCCCCGGCGTCTTGGACAACGCTCCCGGCTTCACCGGGTACTCGGACGGCTGGCGACCGCAGGTCTGCAGCCTGGCGGAGTTCGCCGGGCAGACCGTGCTGATCGCGTTTCGCACGATCAACGATCCCGCCTTTCTCGGGAACGACATCCCGGGCGTGCCGCCCGGGTTCTGGGTCGACGACATCGTGGTCGGCTCGACGCTCGTGAGTGACGGCTCGCGCCTGGACGGGTGGAAGTCGGTCACCGAGGTGAAGCCCAACGCCGTAGCCGGGTTCACGGTCTACATCGTGAGCTACCGCAACGCCTTCCGCGATCGGATCACCGTGCGGCAGCTCCGCCTGACCGGGGACTTCAACCTCCGTGGGAAGGCGCGGGTCCAGCGGTACGTCGATCGGCGGGCCGACTTCGTCGGCGCGATCGTCGATCTACGACGATCCGAGCGAGTCCAGCACGCAGTACGCGCCCTACAGGCTCAGCGTCAACGGCGTCACCCAGCCGGGCGGAGGGTGTAGCTCGTAGCCGCTAGCGCGGTGCGCTCTGGTCGGCGTCGAACGCGTCGTGCCCGCTGCCGAGGATCTGTGCGTTGAGCTCGTCTGCCTGAGCGTCACGGTAGACGGGATCTTCTGCGTCGACCTCCGCCGCTTCCAGGTCGGGATCGTCGCCCTGGCGCATCCAGCCGAGGATCGTCTCCTTCAGTCCCATGGGGGCAGCGTACTCCCTTTGCGTGGGCGACGCTGTGCAGCGCCCCGACGGACTCCCGTCGCGACTCAGTACGCGACGACGCCGAGGCCGGTGTCGGCGGCGTGCTTCTGCTCGTCGGCGCGGTAGCTCGACCGGACGAGCGGGCCGGCGAAGACCGAGCCGAAGCCGAGCGCCTCACCCTGTTCGCGCAGCCAGCGGAACTCGTCGGGGTGCACCCAGCGGTCGATCTCGGCGTGCTTGCTCGACGGCTGCAGGTACTGGCCGATCGTGACGACGTCGACGCCGTTCCGGCGGAGCTCGCGCATCGTCTCGACGATCTCGTCGTTCGTCTCGCCGAGCCCGGCGATGATCCCGGTCTTCGTCAGCACCGGATAGCCGGCGACCTCCTTGGCCCGGCGCAGCAGGTGCAGCGCGCCGTCGTAGCTCGCCTTCGCTCCGCGCATCCGGCGGTGCAGACGGCGCACGGTCTCGATGTTGTGGCTGAACACCTCCGGTCGCGCGCCGAGCACGGTCGCGAGCGCCTGCTCCTCGCGCCGAGGAAGTCGGGCGTCAGCACCTCGACCGAGCAGTCCGGCAGCTTCGCCTTCAGGGCCCTGATCGTCGCGGCGAAGTGACCGGCGCCGCGGTCGTCGACGTCGTCGCGGTCGACCGAGGTGACGACGACGTGCTTGAGCCCCATCTGCGCCGCGGCCTGCGCGAGCCGCAGCGGCTCCAGCGGGTCGGGCGCGTGCTCGGGGCGGCCCGAGTTGACGTAGCAGTAGCGGCAGGCGCGCGTGCAGGTGTCGCCGAGGATCTGGAAGGTGGCGGTGCCCTTCCCCCAGCACTCCGCGATGTTCGGGACAGCGGGCCTCCTCGCACACCGTGTTCAGGCTCGCGCCGTGGATGAGCTTCTTGACGTCGAAATAGCGCCCGTCTGCACTCGGCGCCCGGACCTTCATCCACTCGGGGCGGCGCGGGTCGCTCGGCGACGGGTAGCGAGGTTTCCACGATCCCAGTGTATGGGTGCGACGCAGCCACCCGGCCTGTCAGCGGGCCGCGAGCTTCTCGTGCACGGGCTGGGCCCAGAGTCCGGCGCCGTCCTCGGCAGGGAGCGTCTCGAACTCGAGCCCGAAGACCTCGCCCAGCGCTGCCACCGCAGCCGGCTTCACCTCGGCGACGGTGACCGTGCGCCCGAGCTCGCTGCTCATCGTCGTGAACTGTGCGTCCTCGAGCCCGCACGCCGTGATCCATGAGGTGAACGGCGCCGGGTCGAGATCGACGTTGAGCGCGTAGCCGTGCGTCGTCACCCAGCGCGAGACGCGCACACCGATCGAGGCCAGCTTGCGTGGTGGCCGCTCGAGCCAGACGCCGGTGAGACCGTCGATCGCCGTCGCCTCGAGATCGAACGAGGCGACGGTGGCGATGATCGCCTGCTCCAGGTCGCGGACGTACTTCTTCAGGTCCTTCTCGTGTCGGGTGAGGTCGAGGATCGGATAGCAGACGAGCTGGCCCGGGCCGTGGAAGGTCGACCTCCCGCCCCGATTCGTCTCCACGACCTCGACCTCGACTCCGACCGGAAGGTGGAGCTCGGCCTCGGCCGTCCGCCGACCGGTGGTCACGACCGGCGGGTGCTCGAGCAGGATCACCGTCTCCGGGATCGCCCGCTGCGAGACGGCCGCAGCGAGGGATTGCTGGAGCTCGAGCGCCTCCCGGTAGGGGACGAGACCCGCATCGAGGAGGTAGGCGCCGCTCATCGGATCTCAGTCGTTGTCGTCCCAGCCCTCGAGGCGCTCGCGGAGGTCGCGCATGAACCCGCCGCTGTAGGCGCCGTCGACGAGCCGGTGGTCGTAGGTGAGGGTGATGTTCATCAGCGGGCGGATCGCGATCACGTCCTGGCCGAGCTCGTCCTGGACGACCCAGGGGCGCTTCACGAGCGCGTAGGTGCCGAGGATCCCGACCTGGGGCTGGCTGATGATCGGGGTGCCGTGGAAGGTGCCGAACCCGCCCGGGTTCGTGATCGTGAAGGTGCCGCCCTGGACGTCGTCGGGGAGCAGCTTCTTCGTGCGAGCCCGGGCTGCGAGGTCGCCGATCGCGCGTGCCATCCCGAGCAGGTTGAGGTCCTGCGCGTTCTTGATCACCGGCACGATCAGGCCCTTGCCGTCGTCGAGCGCGACGGCGATCCCGAGGTTCACCCAGGGGCGCGTGACGATCTTCTCGCCGCGGATCTCGGCGTTGATCCAGGGGTAGTCCTTGAGCGTCTCGACGGTCGCCTGGGCGATGAAGGCGAGGTAGGTGGGGTTGACGCCGTACGAGGACTGGTACTCCTGCTTGAGCCGCTCGCGGGCCGCCACGATCCGTGACATGTCGACCTCGATCGCGCTCGAGACGTGGGCCGAGGTGTCGAGCGAGCGGCGCATGTGCTCCATCACGCCGCGCCGCATCGCCGACATCGGCTCCTCGACCTCGCCGACCTGAAGCGGCGGCGCCGGGGGAGCCGGCTGTGCAGGCGCAGCGGCCGCCGGAGCCGGCGGGGCAGACGGGGTCGGCTGGGGCGGAGCGACCGGGGCAGGCGTCGCCGCCGGCGCTGCGACCGGGCTGGCCGCAACCGTGTCGGGCGCGGCCGGCGCCGGGCCGCCCGCCTCGATGAACGCGAGCATGTCCTTCTTGGTCACGCGGCCGCCGGTGCCCGTGCCGGTCACCGCGCCCGGGTCGATGCCGTGCTCGGCCGCGATTCTCGCGACGACGGGTGAGACGAATGTGCGGCCGTTCCCGGCAGCTGCGTCCGCTGCAGGTGTCGCCGGTCGTTGTGGCTCTGCGCCACTACCTGCAGCGATGGTCGGCGCCGATGCTGCGGGCGGCTCGACCGCGACCGGTTCGGGAGCAGCGGGGACCGGCGGCGCGACAGGCTCGGCGACCGGAGCACCGGCCGGCGCGATCACCGCCAGCAGGGTTCCGACCTCGACCGTCTCGCCCTCGGCGACGAGGATCTCGGCCACGACCCCCTCTCCCGGGCTCGGCACCTCGGTGTCGACCTTGTCGGTCGAGATCTCGAGCAGCGGCTCGTCCTGGGCGATCGTGTCGCCCGGCTGTTTCAGCCATTTCGTGATCGTGCCCTCCGAGACCGAGACGCCCATCTGGGGCATTACCACGTCGATCTGTGTTCCGGTAGCCACTGTTCGGTTCACCCTCCTCGTTGGGGCGAGGCGCGCCTTCGCCCCTCAATATGCCGCGAGCTCTCGGAGCACGGCGACGACGTCGTCGGTCTGTGGAATGTATGCCCGCTCGAGCGCCGGAGCGAACGGCACCGGTGCGTCGGGCGCCGCGAGGCGCCTGACGGGCCCGTCGAGGTCCTCGAACGCATCCTCGGCGATCGTCGCCGCGATCTCGGCGCCGAAGCCTCCCGTACGCGTGTCCTCGTGCAAGACGAGGATCTTCGAGGTCCGTCGTGCGCTCGCGAGCACGGCCTCACGATCCCATGGAATCAGGGTGCGAAGGTCGAGCACCTCCACCGTGACCCCCTCGGCGTCGAGCACGGCCGCCGCGTCGCTTGCGGTATAGACCATTGCTCCCCAGGTCACGACCGTGATGTCGTCGCCGGCACGGTGGACGCGCGCCTTCCCGAACGGCGTCGCGTAGCGCTCGTCCGGCACCTCACCCTTGATGCGACGGTAGAGGTGCTTGTGCTCGAAGAACAGCACGGGATTCGCATCCTCGATCGCGCTGACGAGAAGCCCTTTCGCGTCCTCGGGAGTGGCGGGGCAGACGACCTTCAGCCCAGGGATGTGCGCGAAGGTGCTCTCCGGGTTCTGGGAGTGGAACGGCCCGCCCGAGAAGCCTCCTCCCGAAGGCAGGCGGAGGACGATCGGGATCGGCGTCCCGGCGCGGTAGTGCTGCTTCGCTGCGACGGTGACGAGGTGGTCCCACGCACACGAGACGAAATCTGCGAACTGCATCTCGGCGACGGGCCGCATTCCCATGAGCGCTGCGCCGGTCGCTCCTGCGACGATCGCAGTCTCGGACAGGGGCATGTCGATCACGCGCCAGGCCCCGAACTCCTCCTGGAAGCCGTCGGTCACCTTGAACGCGCCGCCGTAGACGCCGACGTCCTCGCCGAGCACGAAGACTCTGCGGATCGCGCCGCATCTCCTGCCGGAGCCCGTCGCTGATCGCCTGGAGGTACGTCTTCTCGGCCATTACTTGTGGTGGGGCGTCTCGAGCTCTTCGGGCAGGGCGAAGACGCCGTCCAGCAGCGTGGCGGGATCGGGCTCCTCGGACTCCTCGGCCCGTTGGAGCGCGTCGTTGAGCAGCCGCTTGACGCCGGCCGTGAGCTCGTCCTCTTCGGCGTCGGTCATTCCCGTGTTGAGCAGCAGCCAGTTCCGGAAGCGGTCGATGGGGTCGCGCTGGGCCCACTCCTCGAACATCTCCCGCGGCACGTACGACGCGTCGTCGTGGACGGCGTGACCCTCCATCCTCAGGGTCTGCGACTCGATCAGCGTCGGGCCACCGCCTTCGCGCGCTTTCTCGACCGCGCGTTTCGCCTCCCGGTAGACGGCGAGCACGTCGGTGCCGTCGACGACGACGCCCTCGAAGCCGTAGCCGGCGGCTCTCGAGGCGAGGTGCTCGACCGCGTGACCGAGGTGGGCAGGTGTCGAGTAGGCCCACTGGTTGTTGTCGATCACGAAGACGACCGGGAGGCGGCGCACGCCCGCGAGGTTCATCCCCTCGTGGGCATCGCCGCGGGCGGCAGCACCTTCGCCGCACCAGGCGATCGCGACGCGACGCTCCTCGCGAATTCGGAAGGCGAGGCCCATCCCGACGGCGACGGGGAGCATCGCCGGAAGGTGGCTCACCATGGCATGGAGACCGAGCCGGGCGTCGCCGATGTGGACGTTCCCGTCGCGACCCTGCGTCGGCCCGTCGGCGCGTCCCATGTATTGCGCAAAGATCCGCCAGGGCTCCACGCCGCGCGTGATGTGGACGCCCATGTCGCGTTGAAGTGGGCAGCCGACGTCGTCGGGGCCCATCGCGCTCGCGACGCCGACCGCCGAGGCCTCGTTGCCGCGACCCGTGTAGAACGACCCGGGGATCTTCCCTTGCTTGTAGAGAATGTGGCCACGCTCTTCGATCCCGCGCGCCGTCAGCATGCTGCGGTACATCGCGAGGAGATCCTCGCGGTCGAGACCGAGGTCGTGCGCTTCACGAAGCGAGCCGACGGGCTCCGCTTCCCGTACTGCCATGGATCCCCTCCGGCCGATGTCGATCCCACTCTACCTCCCCCTGCGGAGGCCGCTCCCGAGGCTCGCCGGTCGGTGTCGACTACCCTCCGGTGCGTGACGGGACGAGCGGCCGAAGCGGAACTGGATTCAGGAGGAACGCCGCAAGACGCTCGGAGACTGGGTCGCGTTCTGCGTCGACTGCGGATTCACGCTCCGGTATTTCGTCGAGCTCGAGGCCGAGGTGCCCGCCGTCTGCCCGACCTGCTCCGGCGAGGTTCGGCACCGATGCGCCGCCTGCGGGGCGCGGTTCCCGTCCGCGTTTCTCGTCGAGTGCGAGGAGTGTGGCGCGGAGGTGCGGCCCGCCGAGCTCTTCGGCGGCCCGATCCGCAAGCCCGGCCGCTGAGCCGCATCCGGCCCTCGTGGTCGCTCCTGGAGAGCCACAGACTCCGGCAAGCCGGCCGAGCGTGGCACGACCTGCCGGGTCGAGGAGAGCACGGAAGGGAGATCTCGTGGTTCCAGACAACCTGGGAGCGTTCGATGCCTGGATCCGAGGCCGCTTCAAGGAGATCAACACCCAGCTGGAGGATCACTACTTCGAGCTCGAGAACCCTGCCGACGTCGAGGGCCAGGCACCCGAGCTCAAGCAGGCGCTCGTCACGGAGGGGCAGGCGCACATCGCCGCAATCGCGGCGTTGCCGCTCCTCCACCTGGACGCCGTCAGCGGCTACGACCTGCTCGGCAGCGTCGGGCTGTACATGGCTGCGCTGCGCCGGCACGAGCTGACCAATCCGGAGCGAGAGGAGCGCTCGCCGTTCCTCGAGGCGAGCGGGCTCGCCCAACGCCTGGCCGCCGGGCTCGGGGTCGCGCCGCGCTTCGCCACGGCGCACGTCAACCTCGGCAACGTCGCCCGCGGCGGCGAGTACAAGAGCTTCACGACGCTCCCCGACGAGCTGCTCTTCATCGAGTTCAACTGCTACGGCATCCTCGCCTACGTTCGCGCAGCCGACGTTCTGCGGCGCGTGCCGCCGCTCGGTGCCACGCACCCCGTCTCGCGCACCCTCTTCGAAGACGCCGAGCGCGCGCTCGAGGATGTGGCGCGATACAACACCGAGCTGAACGAGCGGCTCGACGTGCGGCGCTTCTTCTACAGCGTGCGTCCGTACTTCAAGCCCTACCGGGTCGGCCGACACGAGTATCGCGGCGCGAACGCCGGCGACTTTGCCGCGATCAACGAAATCGATCTGACACTCGGTCTCTGCCGGGTCGGCGACCCCGTCTACGCGGCACTGGTGCTCGAGAAGATGTCGTTCATGACGGTCGACGACCAGGCGCTTCTCCAGGCCTGTATCCGACGGGCGAGCCTGATGGACGAGCTGCTCGACGTGATCGAGGGCGGCGCCCTGCCGGCGGGTGTGGCCGAAAACGTGAGGGCGTTCATCGCTGTCTGCGAGGCGCACGGTCGCGCCGCGGCACAGCATCACGACATGCTCGTGCGGCGCTTCATCGAGGAGCCGGCCGAGGGGCTGCCCGAGCGATATCTGAAGCAGATCACCGCGAGCGGCCCGCCACTGCCTGTGCTCCTCAAGGCCCTCGAAGAGTTGCGCGACAAGCGACTGGCGGCCCCGCGCGCCGATGTCGAAACACGGCATGCCGACCTGGAACGGCTTCGGGCCGCGTGCGCCCGCGGCTGGAACCTAGAACATCGTCCCGATGATCTGCGAGAAGCGGATCATCGTCACGGTGTCGCCCTCGGAGACCTCCCGGTTGTAGAGCTGTCCCAGCCAGCGCGCGAGCTCGTCGACTCGGCGGATCTCCGGGTTGTCGTGCTCGATCTCGCGTGGCGAGAGCTCGCCGAGTGGCTTCACCTCGACCTTGTCGATCACCGCGTCGAAGATCTTCTCACGGGGCCCGTAGCGGGTGCCGACGAGCACCGTCACGATCATCCCCTTCTTGTACTTCGGGGACTTGTCCCCGAGGCGGATCGTCGCTGTCTTGCGGCCTGTTCGCAGCTGATCCGCGACGACCGGCGAGTAGAAGTTGAGCGCGAACATCGGCATCGCGTCGCAACTATAGAGATCGTCGCGACCTCCGGAGCTCGAGGCGCCGCCCGGAAAGTGGATCGGGACGGCTTGCAGGTCGTCTCGCACGTGATGCCGGCGCTTTGCGCGGCGTGCGTCCTGTGCTACGTTCTCTCTGTTGGCACTCTCGACCGATGAGTGCCAGAGTTCGATCATCTGTAACTCCACAACGCTTCACAGGGAGGCACGTGCATGAATCTGCAGCCCCTTGGTGACCGCCTGATCGTGGAGGTCCTCGAAGAGGAGGCCACCACGGCGAGCGGCATCGTGCTGCCCGACACCGCCCAGGAGAAGCCGCAGCGCGGCAAGGTCCTGGCCGTCGGCCCCGGCCCTCGTGACGAGGACGGCGAGCACATCAAGATGGATGTCAAGAAGGGTGACGAGATCATCTTCTCCAAGTACGGCGGTACCGAGATCAAGATCGGCGCCGACGAAGTCCTGATCCTGCGCGAGTCGGACGTCCTCGCGAAGGTCGTCTAACAGCACTTACGGAAGGAATTGACAAACAGATGGCTCACAAGGAGCTCAAGTTCAACGAGGACGCGCGCCGCTCGCTCGAGCGCGGTGTGAACGTCCTTGCCGACGCGGTCAAGGTGACCCTCGGCCCCAAGGGTCGGTACGTCGTGCTCGACAAGAAGTTCGGCGCACCGACGATCACGAACGACGGTGTCACGATCGCGCGCGAGATCGACGTGGAGGACCCTTCGAGAACCAGGGCGCGCAGCTCGTCCGCGAGGTCGCGACCGCCACGAACGACGTTGCCGGTGACGGCACGACGACGGCGACCGTGCTCGCACAGGCGATCGTCCGCGAAGGCCTCAAGAACGTTGCCGCCGGTGCGAACCCGATGGGCCTCAAGCGCGGCATCGAGGCGGCTGTCGGCGCAGTCGTCGACGACCTCAAGAAGCAGTCGACGGAGATCTCGGGCAAGGAGGACATCGCCCGGGTCGCCACCATCTCGTCGCGCGAGCGCGAGATCGGCGACGTGATCGCGGACGCGATCGAGAAGGTCGGCAAGGATGGCGTCGTCAACGTCGAGGAGGGCCAGACCTTCGGCCTCGACCTCGAGTTCACGGAGGGCATGCAGTTCGACAAGGGCTACCTGTCCCCGTACATGATCACGGACGCCGACCGCATGGAGGCCGTCCTCGACGACCCGTACATCCTGATCGCGAACCAGAAGATCGGTGCCGTCAAGGACATGCTGCCGGTGCTCGAGCAGGTCATCCAGGCCGGCAAGCCGCTCGTCATCGTCGCCGAGGACCTCGAGGGCGAGGCGCTCGCGACGATCGTCGTCAACAAGCTCCGAGGCGTCTTCACCGCCGTTGCGGTCAAGGCTCCCGGCTTCGGCGACCGCCGCAAGCGGATGCTCGAGGACATCGCCGTGCTGTCCGGCGGCGAGGTCATCACCGAGGAGCTCGGTCTCAAGCTCGAGAACACGAAGCTCTCGCAGCTCGGTCGGGCCCGCAAGGTCGTCGTCGACAAGGATTCGACCACGATCATCGACGGTGCCGGCGACGGCGAGGCGATCAAGGCCCGGATCAAGCAGATCAAGGGCGAGATCGAGAACACCGACTCGGACTTCGACCGCGAGAAGCTGCAGGAGCGGCTGGCGAAGCTCGCCGGCGGCGTCGCAGTGGTCAAGGTCGGCGCAGCCACCGAGACCGAGATGAAGGAGAAGAAGCACCGGGTCGAGGACGCGCTGCAGGCGACCCGCGCGGCCCTCGAGGAGGGCATCGTCCCCGGCGGCGGCGTCGCGCTGCTGAACGCGGCCGACACGATCAAGAAGACACTGGCTACCCTCGAGGGCGACGAGAAGACGGGTGCGAACATCATCCTGCGTGCGCTCGAGGAGCCGCTGCGGCAGCTCGCCTACAACGCGGGCCTCGAGGGCTCCGTCGTCGTCAGCCAGGTTCGTGCGGCCAAGAAGGGCCAGGGCCTGAACGTCGACACCGGTGAGATCGAGGATCTCGTCAAGAACGGCATCATCGATCCGACCATGGTGACGCGCTCGGCGCTGCAGAACGCGGCGTCGATCGCGAAGAACATCCTCACGACCGAGGTCATCGTCGTCGACGCACCGGAGAAGAACGGTGGCGGCGGCGGTGGCATGCCCGACATGGGCGGCATGGGCGGGATGATGTAAGCAGCGGATCCGCTGAAGCGGCTCTGCGCACGACTACGAGGGGCCGGCGGTTGCCGGCCCCTCGTCGTTCGTGAGACGACGCTTACGACTGCAGGGTGTGGATCGTACAGCGGCGACGTGGCGACGAGACCGAGACGCCGCAGAATCGGGGCCGACGTGTCGAGTTGGGCCTGCACTGCCAGGCCGGGTGTGCCCAGCCGCATTGCCTCGTCCCAGCGGGCGCGCACGAGTGCCCGATAGCACCGGCGATGCCCGGCCGATTCGCATTCACCTCGGTCGGCGCCATCGGCTGGAGCGTAGTCGGACGTCGTGGAGGGCACGCACTGGATCTCCCGGGGAGCACGGCGGCCGGCGGGACCGTCAGCGGACGCTGGGCAGGGTCGAAGGTCTACGATCGCTCTGACACCACGAACGGGAGGGAGCGTCATGGCCACTGTGCTCGTCCTCGCCGGAGACGCGGCGGAGGACCTCGAGGTGATGTTCGTCAAGTATCGGTTGGCCGAGTCGGGCTATGACGTCCACGTTGCCGCCCCGACCTCGCGGCCGATCAAGCTGGTCGTGCACGATTTCGAGGAGGGGTTCGATGCGTACGTCGAGCGCCCGGGACGACAGTGCCCGGTCGACGTGACCTTCGCCGCATGTGACCCGCGGACTACGTCGGCCTCGTGATCCCCGGCGGCCGCGCACCCGAGTACATCCGCGTGGATCCCGACGTGCGGCGGATCGTCGAGCACTTTTTCGCGAACGACAAGCCGGTCGGGACGCTGTGTCATGGGCCCCAGGTTCCAGCCGCGTACGGGCTCCTCCAGGGGAGGCGCTGCGCTGCCTATCCGCCCCTCGCACCGGACATCGAGCTGGCGGGCGGCGAATGGGTCGACGCACCCGACTGCGTCGACCACAACCTGGTCTCCTGCCGCGGATGGGGCGACCTGGCGGAGTGGTCGCGCGCCTTCCTCGGCACCCTCGACCGCACGGCCGTCGCCGTCTGACCCACGGTGATTCCCGAGGCGCCTCTCGAGGAGTTCGAGGAAGGTCTCGTTCCGACTGCCGAGGGGTGGTTCGTCCTGAATGCCCGCCAGGCTCGCTGGCGCCGTCGCGAGGGGCGCGGCCACTCGCTGCCCTTCGAGGGCCTCACCGACTTTCCTCAGCTCGGGGTCACGCTCTTCGTTCTCGGGCCTGGTGAGCCGATCGGGATGTATCACTGGGAGGCGAATCAGGAGGACTTTCTCGTGCTCTCCGGTGAGGCTCTCCTTCTGGTCGAGGGTGACGAGCGTCCGTTGCGGCAGTGGGATTTCGTGCATTGCCCGGCCGGCACACAGCACATGATCGTCGGCGCCGGCAAAGGGCCGTGCGCAGTTCTCGCGGTCGGAGCGCGCGAGCATGGAGGCGCGGACGGCTGGGGCGGCTACACGGTGGACGAGGTAGCTCTCCGGCACGGCGCGGGCGTGGAGCAGTCGACCGCCGACGCCGAGGAGGCCTACGCGAGGTTCCCCGACCCCGTGCCGGCGCCGTACGGTGAGGGGTGGCTTCCCTGAGCGGTGCGGCACAATCCACGGTATGACCAACTTCGAGCAGGCGTTCGCCGAACGCCCCGACGTGTTCGCCGCGTGGGTCGAGCTCAACGGCGCCATCAAGGCGAGCATGGATCTCCGTCGGTACGAGCTTGCGACACTTGCGGCGGCACGGCGTCTCCGGTCGAGCTATTGCTGCCTTGCGCACGGGACGCTCCTGCAGGAGCGCTTCGGCGAGCCCGTGCTCCAGATCGCGCTCGATCACCGCGCGGCCGGTCTCGACGAGGTCGATGTCGCGGTGATGGACCTGGCAGAGAAGGTCGTCGACGATGCGACGTCGATCGAAGAGGCCGATCTCCAGCAGCTTCGTGGTCTCGGCCTCTCGGAGGCGGAGATCATGGACGTCGTTCTCGCCGCCGCGGCGCGCTGTTTCTTCTCCAAGACGCTCGATGCGCTCGGGGTTCGACCCGATGCGAGCTACCGCGAGCTGGATCCCGCGTTGCGCGACGCGCTCGTCGTCGGCCGTCCGATCGCAGACAGTTAGCCGTACAGCTCGCGGGCTTCGGCGACGGCGTCCCGCACGCGCGCAGCGCCGTTCGACAGCACGGGCTCGCCGTGGGCGATCAGCACACGGTCCACGGGAAGCTCGACCAGGAGCGGCAGCCAATCGAGAAACTGCCGGCGATCCTGCTCGTCGACGAAGACGTGGAATCGTCCGCCCGTGCCGCTGAAGACATCGCCTGTCACGAGGGTGCGGTGGTCGCGGACGAGGAACAACGCCTGGTTGTGGTCGCCGTCGGGGAGGAGCGCCTCGACGCCCCGCGGGAGTCTGTCGGTCGTCGTCAGCGCCCGCCCTTTCCAGCGTGCCCGCGGAGGCGCCCACACGAGCGCGCCGTAGCGATCGACGACGGCCTCGGTGTCGCGCGCATGCCACGGAGCGGTCAGGAGCACATGGATGGGTCGTCCGAGCTGCTCGCCGTCGACGTCGAGTGCCGCCCAGAACGCGGCTTCGCGCCCTTTGGGCAGCAGAGGGTCGATCAGCACGATCCCGTCAGGCGATTCGAACCGGACGCAGAGCACCTCTTCGGGCCAGTTCTCCCCGGGCCGCCAGCCTGGATGCGGCGCCAGCCAGTACCCGAAGCCTGGCGCGAGATCGTGGACGTCGCCCGTCATGGCAGCACCCTACGTCCGGCTACCAACCCCGGCGTCGGCTCGAGTGGGTCGAAGGATCGTCGGACAGGAGATCCTCGGCCGTGGCATCGTCGGTGACGAGCACGGGCCCGATCTGAACCCTGCTCATCCAGGCCTTGATCCGGGCGATCGCGTCGGTATAGCTGACGCCGTGGATGACGACGGTGAAGAGCGTCCCGTCGGTGTCCAGTTGCGCGAGCGGGAACTCCTGCGAGAGCAGTGCCGCGGCGATTGCGGTCGGTACCAGCGCTTTTACGACCCCAGTCGGCATGACTGGACGCTACTCCTCCTCGATGGTCGAGCGGAGTTACGCGCGTGTGAAGAACATGCGTCCCGTTCGTGGTGCGATCCGACGGATGCAGCCGCGCATCTCGTGACGTACCGAAGGGATCCTCCGAAGGAAATTATCGTCTTGACAAATATTATCGTCGGTGAGAAGATGCGCTCATGCACGACGTCACCGTCATCGACGACCCCGCCGCCGCCGAGGCGTCATTGGATCCGACGCGCGCTCGCCTGCTCGCCGCGCTCGCCGAGCCGGGGTCCGCCAGTACCCTCGCGGCGCGTGTCGGGCTCACGCGCCAGAAGACGAACTACCACCTGCGGACGCTGGAGCGCCACGGCCTGGTCGAGCTCGTCGAGGAGCGCCGCAAGGGCAATTGCACCGAGCGTGTCCTCCAGGCGACGGCCGCGTCCTACGTGATCTCCCCAACGGCGCTGGCGTCCGTTGCGCCCGATCCGTCCCGCGAGCCGGATCAGCGATCAGCGCGCTGGCTCCTCGCGGTCGCGGGTCGCCTCGTCAGCGAGGTCGGTGAGCTGATCACCGGTGCCACCGAAGCGGGCAAGCCACTCGCGACACTCGGCGTCGACAGCGAGGTGCGGTTCGCGTCCGCGAAGGACAGGGCCGCGTTCGCAGGTGAGCTCGCTGCCGCCGTCAACGGTCTCGTCGCGAAGTACCACGACGAAGCGGCACGCGGCGGTCGCCGGCATCGCTTCGTCGTTGCGCTGCACCCAATCATCACGAACCCCAAGGAGCCGCTGTCATGAGCAGAGAGTTCGAAGTCATCCGCGATGTCGACCTGCCCGCCGCCCCAGACGATGTCTGGACCGCGATCACCGCGAACACCGCGGCCTGGCAGTTTCCAACGGGGATGGAGATCACCGCCGGCGGCGCCCCACCCGAGGGAGGGCCTTTCACGACCTGGGACCCGCCGCATCGCCTCGTGATTCGCATGGAGTCGCCGGACGGGACCTTCAACGCGCTCGACTACACGATCGAGGCACGCGAGGGCGGCACGGCGCACCTCCGCTACGTCCACAGCGGGATCCTCGCCGACGAGTGGGAGGATCAATACGACGCAATCGGCGGCCACACGGACTTCTACCTTCACACTCTCGGGCAGTACCTCGAGTACTTCAACGGACGTCGGGTCACCTACATCGGCCAGCCCTCGGCCGGCATCGCAGGGCCAGAGGCCGCCGGAGCACCGGACGCGATGGACACCTTGCGCGCCGCCCTGGGCGTACCGTCGACAGCAGGCGTGGGCGATGAGGTTCACGCCATGCTCGGCGAGGCCGGCCCGCTCGACGGCGTCATCGACTACTCGAGCCCCGAGTTCCTCGGCGTCCGCACCCCGGAGGGCATGTACCGGTTCTTCGGGCGTAACCACTACGGCAGCGTCGTCGGGATGAGCGCGCACCTGTTCGTGGACGGCGTCGATGCGGCCGCACGCGAGGCCGCGCTCGAGGCGTGGCTCGGCAGCGTCTATGCGTAGAGCCGCGCGCGCGGTTCGAGGACGAGCTACGCCACGTTGTCGAGGATCCAGAAGCCGTCGCCGCGCTCCGCTTCGAGCTTGGCGAGCTGCTCTCGGTGGATCTCGCGCACGCGTGCCGGGGTGATCGCCTCGTCGGCGCTCACGACCTCCATCTCGAGACTCGTCTTGTCCTCGTAGAGATGCTCGCCGGCGAGACGGGCCCGGCTGTCGTACGGCCAGATGAACGCTTGTCGGCTCGAGACGTGGTAGAGCGCGTCGACGTCGTCGACGTCGTATCCGATCGCCTGAAGGTCGCCACCACGCGCGAGCTGATGGAAGGTGATCTCGTCGCAGATGCCCCAGTCGCCCACCGCGAGACGATCATCGGAATGCCACAGGACCGACTCGCCGACGCTGTTGTAGAACCCGAGCACGCCGTCCTTCCCCGTGATGACCGCCGGGCTCGCTCCCCACGTGACCCGATAGACGGGCTCGTCGACCATCATGTCGGGTGCCACGATCCTCTCGTAGTCGCCCGCGCCCTCGAGATGCACATGGCGCCAGAAGTTGAGGAGGATCGCGCGATGGAGTGGGTTGGTCGTCCGCTCCAGGAGTTCCGCCGTCGGGATCATGCAGTCGTACACGGCTTGCTCGAATCTGTTCATGTGCGGGCTCCTCGATCGCGGTGGCTCAGGTGACGGGCAAGACTACACCGAGGCCGCTGCCGGGGAACGGCCGCAGCCGAACTCAGGCAGCCCGGCGATTCGGGTCGCGCAGGGCTCAGGACTTGCCGAACTCGACATCCTTCGTCTCGACCGTCCCCGCCGTCCTCCCGGGTGCCGACTGCTGGGTCCAGTACAGGTTCGTGTGGGCGATGACCTGGTTCGGCGGCGGCGCGCCCCACGCCGTTAGGTCCTCCGTCGTGTGAGCGTCGCTGACGAGGGTCGCGTCGTACCCTCTGACGAACGCGCCGTGGAGCGTCGAGCGGATGCACGCGTCGGTCTGTGCGCCGACGACGACGAGCCGCCCGACCCCGAGTCCTGCGAGCAGCGCCTCGAGGTGGGTCTCCTCGAAGGAGTCACCGTAGATCTTCTCGACGAGCGGCTCGGCAGCAGCCGGAGTCAACTCGGGGACGATCCGCCAGTCGTCGCTCCCCTGCGCAAGGTGCTCGTCCGAATGCCGGACCCAGACGACCGGGACGCGTTCCCGACGCGCCTTCTCGACGAGGTTCCCGATGTTCGCGATCACGGCGTCGCGCTCGTAGGCCCCTTCGACGACGCCGTTCTGCACGTCGACGACGAGAAGCGCGGTGTTCGGCCGGTTCGGGATCGTGGTCATCGGGCCTCCCTGGGGTCATTCCCAGAGTAGACCTTCCGCTCACTGCTGGGCCGCCGGCTCACACACGTGGCAATGTCGCCCGACGGAGCCGCCATGATCATGTTCATGGCCGAGGAGCGACCCCCCGAACAGGCCTGGCCCGGCGGCATCGCTGCGATCACGCTTGTTCGTCGAGGATCTGGAGCGGGCCAAGCGTTTCTACCAGGACGTCTTTGGACTTCCCGTCTTCTTCGAGGACGCCAACTCGGCCGTGTTCGCGTTCGACGGAACGCTGGTCAACCTGCTGAAGGTGAGCGAGGCGCCCGGTCTCGTCGCACCGGCGGCGGTAGCCTCTCCGGAGGCCGGCGTCCGCTTTCAGTTCACGCTCGGGGTCGAGGATGTCGACGCGACGTGCGAACGGTTGCGCGCGCGGGGCGTAGAGCTGCTGAACGGGCCGATGGATCGGCCCTGGGGGATCCGGACTGCGAGCTTCCGCGATCCCGGCGGCCACATCTGGGAGATCGCGCACTAGCGACGGCCCCGGAAGCGCTAGGCGACGCGATTGAGCTCGAGCAGGAGCTCCCGGAGCGCGGCGAAGCGTTCCCGGCCGAGCCGCTCGGCCCAGGCAGTCTCGACGTCGGAGACGGCGGCGCGGATCGCGTCGATCGCGGCATCGCCTCGTGACGTCAGAACAATGCGCTTCGAGCGCCTGTCGTCCGGATCCGGACGACGCTCGAGGTACGCCGAGCCGCTCGAGCTCGCCGAGGAGATAGTTGAGGGCCTGCTTGCTCATCCGCAGTCGCGTCGCCAGCTCCGAGGGCCGCGCGCCCTGTGGCCCGGGGTACTGGAAGACCGGCAGATACGCCGCGTCGAAATCGTCGAAGCTGCCCGCGTGCAGGCGGTCGAGCATGTGCTGCTGGACGGCCTCCCACGGCAGGCGGAGCAGGGCGCCGATGAGGGGCGGTCCGACCGGTCCTTCCTCCACTCCCGGGGTAGTAAAACGACTTGACGAATTGCGTATGGCCATGTATCGTCAAATGACTTTACCATCAAGGGAGGAGGCATCCACGATGACGACGAGCACACGCGAAGAGATCGAGGTCGGGCCGCTTGCGATCCGATTCCTGGTCGAGGGAGAGGAGTCGGGCGGATCGATCGCGGTGTTCGAATTCGACGTTCCGGCAGGCGCCAAGGTCCCGGCCGCACACAGTCATGACGGGTACGAGGAGACGATCTACGGGCTCGAGGGAACGTTGGTCTGGACGGTCGAGGGCACGCCGATCGAGGTCGGGCCCGGTGATGTCCTCGTCATTCCACGTGGCGCGGTCCATCGCTTCGACAACATGGGCGACGTCGCTGCGACGGCGCTTGCAATCGTGACGCCGGGCGTCCTCGGCCCGGCCTACTTTCGCGAAGTCGCTGTGATCATCGACGCCGCAGCCGGCGGCCCACCCGATTTCACCGCTCTGGGAGACGTCATGCGCAAGCACGGCCTGACGAGCGCCGCGTGATCTCAGGGCGCCCGGCACAGTGCCCTCCTGTCCTTGCAGGTGCGCCCGGCACGATTCGAACGTGCGTACGAAGCTATCGCCCAGAAGCCGATCAGCATTGCCGCCGGAGCCGGGCTTGGCCCGGCGGGAGGCATGATCGACACTGTCTGCGCCGTGCGCGAAAGGAGGGGGCTCGTGGGGGAACCACGGGTTCCCCCACGTAGTGCGCCCGGCACGATTCGAACGTGCGTACGAAGCTATCGCCCAGAAGCCGATCAGCATTGCCGCCGGAGCCGGGCTTGGCCCGGCGGGAGGCATGATCGACACTGTCTGTGCCGTGC
Source organism: uncultured Thermoleophilia bacterium (assembly GCA_963776305.1). Lineage (GTDB taxonomy): Bacteria > Actinomycetota > Thermoleophilia > Gaiellales > Gaiellaceae > Gaiella. The sequence continues at coordinate 230,200 of CAVZMA010000005.1, forward strand.
GCGAAAGGAGGGGGCTCGTGGGGGAACCACGGGTTCCCCCACGTAGTGCGCCCGGCACGATTCGAACGTGCGACCTCTGCCTCCGCAGGGCAGCGCTCTATCCCCTGAGCTACGGGCGCGGGGAGGGAGAGTGTAGCTGTGTGGCCAGGCGGGAGCCCTGGTGGAGCACGGCGTCGTCCGGCACCTCGCGGCGTACGTAGGCGAGAGCCAGCACGCCGTCGCCGTCCCGAACAGCGCTCGTGATCCGCCCCACGACCTTCCCCGCGAGGGCCAGCTCCGCGTCGTAGGGCGGCACCTCGGCGTCCTCGAGCTCGATCACCCGCAGCCCGCGGTTCGGGTGGCCACGGTAGTGGAGTCGGGCCACGGGCTCCTGGCCGGGATAGCACCCCTTCGTGAAGCTGATCGCTCGTTCGTCGAGCCCTGCCTCAGCGGGAAGGATGCGGTCGTCGAGCTCGCGGCCCCAGGCGGGCGTTCGGGCGAGAATCCGGAGCCGCTCGAGCTCCTCCTCGGCGAGGGCGTTGACGGGATCGAACGGCTCGTCGAGCAGCTCGTAGGCGGGAACGCCGAAATCGGCCGTCGGAATCGACCCTTCGGGTGCCGGCTCGCCCAGCACGATCACCGACGTGTGCTCCTCGGCCTCGATCGTGCACTTGGCAGCGAAGCGGAAGCGGAGCAGCTCCGCTGTGACGCGCTCACCGAGCGACGGCTCGGTCAGGAGCAGAAAGTCGTCCGCGTCCCGCCGGACGACGGTCAGCGGGGCGATCACCCGCGCCTTCGCGGTCAGGAGCAACGCCTGGCACGACGCACCCGGCTCGAGCACCTCGACGTCGTTCGAAACCATCCGCTGGAGGTACGCGGCCGCATCGGGTCCCACAACTCCGACATAGTCGCGCGGTCGCGCTGGAAGTCTGTAACGCCCGGGTGCCCATCCTCTCTAGTGTAGGAGGCACCCATGTTCCGGAGCAGGGCAGAGAAGAAAGTGCGAGAGGCCGGGTACGACCCGGCTCGGCTTCCGGCGGGCCAGTACCTGACGGAGAAATGGCCGGTGCTCCACGCCGGCTCGGTGCCGACGTATCCCGCCGACCTGAGGGGATGGGATTTCGCGGTCTCCGGCGAGGTCGACGCTCCGGTCTCGCTCGATTGGCAGCAACTGAACGAGCTGCCGCGAGTCGAGGTGACGCAGGACATCCACTGCGTCACGCGCTGGAGCCGGTTCGACACGACGTTCTCGGGGATCCCCTGGTCAGCGGTTCGGGATCTCGTCGGTCAGCGGCCGAGCGCCCGCTTCGCGATCGCCCACGCCGAAGCAGGCTTCACGTCGAATGTCCCCGTCGAGTTCCTGGAGCGCGAAGGCGCGATGCTCGCGACGCATGCCGACGGCGAGCCTCTCACCAAGGAGCACGGCTGGCCGCTGCGGCTCGTCGTTCCCGGCAAGTACTTCTGGAAGAGCGCGAAGTGGCTGCGTGGGATCGAGCTGCTGCCGGAGGACCAGCCCGGCTTCTGGGAACGGCTCGGCTACCACAACGACGCCGACCCGTTCCTGGAGCAGCGATACGGGTTCTAGGCCTTCCGGGCCCAGTTCACCCAAATGGGGGAGGAAGTTCGGCGGCAAGTGGCCGATGAATGAGTCATCCCACCCTCCCCCTAGTTCGATCCCCGAAACGGCCCTTCCCCGAGGGCCGTTTCACTGTTCGTGTCTGCGGAGGTCGCGCTCCGCGTCATCGTCCCGGGGATCGGCGGAAACGGCGACGTCAGCCGGCGAGTGAGGCTTTGGCGGCTTCGGTCATGTCGCCGCCGACCGCGTGGATGACCTCCGGTCGGTCGAGCAGGCGGGCTCGTTGCTCCGGCGACTCGAGCCTGTTCGTCACGTAGGCATCTTCGAGGATGTCGTTGAGCGGGCGACCGCGGTCGTGCTCCCGGATCACGTACTGCGCGACCCGGTCCTCCTTCGACCCGGACTGGAACAGAAACGAGAACAGATCCTTGAACGCCATCGCCGTCATTCTACCGCCGCCACACTCGTCGAGCCGATCGGTTCACCGCCGAGCCTCGGCTGGGACGGTGCTACGGTCGTCGCGCCATGGACATTCGCGTTGGCCACAGCCCCGACCCAGACGACGCCTTCATGTACTGGGCGCTGACGACGGATCTCGTCGACACGAGAGGGTTCGCGTTCGAGCAGGTGCTCGGCCGACATCCAGACGCTGAACCAGTGGGCCCGGGCCGGGCGACTGGAGGTCACGGCGATCTCGCTCGCGGCGTATCCGTTCGTGCAGAAGGACTACGCGCTCTTGCCGCACGGCGCCAGCATCGGAACGGGGTACGGCCCAATCGTGGTCGCCCGTCGAGCCGGCGTCCTTCGACGACCTTCGCGGCAAGGAGATCGTCGTGCCGGGTGCGATGACGACGGCATTCCTGACCCTGCGGCTCGCGCTGGGCGAGGTGCCGTACCGCGAGCTTCCCTTCGAGCAGATCCCCGACGAGGTTGCGTCCGGGCGGGCCGACTACGGCCTGCTGATCCACGAAGGTCAGCTCACGTTCTCGGATCTCGGCCTTCACAAGGCGCTCGACCTCGGCGAGTGGTGGCTACTCGAGACCGGTCTGCCGCTTCCGCTCGGGGTCAACGTCGCGCGGCGCGACATCGACCGCCTCGCCGACCTCTCCGACGTGCTCGCCGAGGCGATCCGCTGTGGGCTCGAGAACCGCGACGACGCACTCGAATACGCCTTGCAGTTCGGTCGCGGCATCGACGAGGCGGTCGCCGACCGCTTCATCGAGATGTACGTCAACGAGCTGACCGAGGACTACGGCGACGAGGGCCGCTCGGCGGTCGCCGAGCTCCTCCGCCGCGGCGAGGCGATCGGAGCCTTCCCGGAGCCCGTCGCCCTCGATTTCGTGTAGGCGCTGGTCCTGAACGACGCGGAGGCGAGGCTACGCCTCGCCCCTACGAGGTGCCGATTTCGGTGGACGATCCATCGAGGTGCCCATTTCTTCGTCGCCGATCCATCCCGTAGGGCGATGCGCAGCGTCGCCCGCCTCCATCGCGCCTCATTCCGAGAAGACGATCTCCTGCGCGCCTTCCCAGAGGAAGCTCTTTCCCAGCGCACGCAGGTTCTCGTTGCCCTCGATGATCGTCGCGAAGTGGTTGCCCGCCAGCTGGCCCGCCTTGGACGCGAAGTTCACGTAGCCGTAGGCGAGCAGGATCTCCGTCTCGGAGACGCCGCCGGGATAGAGCACGATCTCGCCCGGGTGCGGGTAACAGGTCGCGTTCTCGGGGCCGAGGCCCAGGTCGAGATCGCCGAACGGGATCCAGCCGGCCTCGCCGCTCCAGCGAACGTGGATGATGCGCGACTCGAGCGGCAGAAGCCGACGGAAGGCCGCGACCGTCGCCGGCGCCTCTTCCTCCTCGAGCCTCGCGACGAACGAGAAGGCTCCCGCGGTGATTCTCAGCATGTCCGACCTCCGTTCATCGAGCAGTCGACGCGCCCTGGTCGATCCAGGCGACGACGAGGGCGCGCTCCTCGGCCGTCATCTCGGTGAGGTTGCCGAGCGGCATCGCCTTCGACGAGACGACGCGCCGGATGTCGTCGGCTCGCGGCCTCGATCTGCTCGGGCGTCTCGAGCACGACGCCCGCCGGCGGGCTCGAGAAGCCGGCCTGGGTCGGCGCCTGCGCGTGGCAGGGCGTACACCGCTGCTCGATCACGGGCGCGACCGTCGTGAACGAGACGGCGCTCGTCGCCGGCGCCACCGCTCCCGTCGTCGGGGCGGATCGCGACCGCCCAGCAGGACGAGGACGACCGACGCCGGCGGCGGGGATGACCCACATCGTGCGGCCCTGGTGGCGCAGGTTGAAGAAGAGCGCGCGAGAGGCGCCGACGAACATGAGCACGAGGAGGACGAGCCAGGCTCTGTCGGCGCCGTAGGTGAACGCGAAGTGGCCGGCGATCATCGTGAACAGCACCGGCAGCGTGAAGTAGTTGTTGTGCACCGAGCGCTGCTTGGCGACGATGCCCGGCGTCGGATCGGGATCGCGTCCCGCGCGCTTCGCGTTGATCAGCTCCCAGTGCGCCGGGATGATGTTGAAGAAGACGTTGCCGGCCATGACCGTGCCGATCATCGCGCCGACCTGGAGGAACGCGGCGCGCGGCTGGAAGAGCTGCGCGCAGCCCCAGGCTGCGAGCGGCGGTGAGCGCGACGAGCAAGAGCCAGAGCACGACCTCGTGGCGGACGAGGAGCCGGCAGAGGACGTCGTAGACGACCCAGGCCGACGACCAGCAGGCCGACGCTGATCGCCGACGGCCTCCCACGAGGTCAGGTCGGCGACGGCGGGGTCGATCAGATACGCGTTCGCGTTGAAGTAGTAGAGGACGACCATCAGCGCGAAGCCGCTGACAGCCACGTCGTGTACGCCTCCCACTTGAACCACGCGAGGTGCTCCGGCAGCACCGGGCGGCGCGACCTTGTACTTCTTCACGTGGTAGAAGCCGCCGCCGTGCACCTCCCACAGCTCGCCGCCGACGCCGTCGCGGAGGTCGTCGACCTTCGTCGGCGCCTCGAGCGACTGGTCGAGGAGGACGAAGTAGAACGAGGCGCCGATCCAGGCGATCGCCGCGATCACGTGCAGCCAGCGGATGCAGAAGGTTGAGCCAGTCGGTGAGGTACGGATCGAGAAAGACGGAGACGACCGTCATCCGCGTCTCCAGCGGTCGGTCGCGATCGCGACGAGCTCGCCGAGCGCCGTCTCGAGCTCGTCGTCGGTCGGGTTGCCGATCCGGCCCCGGAGCACCTCGAGGATCTCGGACTTCGGTCGCCGGTTGACGAAGACCACGAACCGGAATCCGTGTCGCGCCTCGTACTCGGCGTTCAGCCGCGCCAGCTCGGCGAGCACGTCGGGGTCGTCGTCGGCTCCCTGCTCGGCCGCCGAGCTGGCGCACAGCCCCGCTGTCTGACCGATCGCCGGGTGGGCGTCGAGCACCTCGCGCTTCTCGTCGTCCGACAGCTCTGCGATCACGGCCGGTGCGCACTGCCGAGCGGATCGTCGCGCTCGGCGAGGAGCTCGACGAATCGCGTCCGTCCCTCGAAGAGCTCGGCGAGCTCTTCGACGCTCAGCTGCCGCGGTAGCTCGCGCACGAGAACGGTGAGACGAGGAGGGGCACGTGGTAGTGGCCGTCCTCGAGCTGGACCTCGAGCTCGACACGGCGGAAGAACGGCGAGGGCGGGTGGAAGACGAGCCGGTAGGTGCCGGGCTCGAGCGACTCGGCGAGACGGGCACGACCGTCGTCGTCGGTCGTCGTGGTCGCGATCGGCTCTGCGCCGCGGAGCAGCTCGACCGTGACGTCCGCGGCCGGGGCGCCGGCGGCGGTGTCGAGCACGTGGGTCGAGAGCGATACCGTCATCCCGAGAACTTTCGCGCTTGCGCCCGATGGGCCTGCGCGATCTCGGTCTCGTCGGCGTTGACGAGATGCCCGTCGCGGACGACCTCTTCGCCGCCGACGATGAGCCGGTCGACGCGGTGAGGGCCGGCGAAGACGATCCCGGCCACGAGGTCGTCGGCGCCGCCGAGCTCGAGGCCGTCGGTGCGCCACACGGCGAAGTCGGCGCACTTGCCGGGCTCGAGCGAGCCGATGTCGTCGCGGCGAAGGACGGCGGCGCCGCCGCGCGTGCCGAGCCGGATCGCGTCGCGCGCCGTCATCGCCGCGCCGCCGTCCCGGCCGCGTGCGACGAGCAGCGCCTGCTTGACCTCGAGGAAGAGATCACCGCGCTCGTTGGAGGCAGAGCCGTCGACGCCGAGCCCGACCCGGACGCCGGCGTCGAGCATGTCGCGCACCGGCGCGACCCCTGCCCCGAGCCGCAGGTTCGACGTCGGGCAGTGGGCGACGCCGGTGCCGGTGCTCGCGAAGCGGGCGATGTCGCCCTCCGAGAGGTGGACGCAATGGGCGCACCAGACATCGTCCGCGAGCCAGCCGAGCCGGTCGAGGTACTCGACCGGCCGGCAGCCGTACAGCTCGAGGCAGTACGCCTCCTCCTCGAGCGTCTCGGCCAGGTGCGTGTGCAGCGGGAGGCCGAGCCGGCGGGCGAGCGCCGCCGACTCCTCCATCAGGCGGCCGGTGACGGAGAACGGCGAGCACGGGGCGACGGCCAGCTGCACCCGGGCACCGTGGCCCGGCTCGTGCAGCGGCGCCGGCGAGGCGCTCGGTCTCGGCGAGCACGACGTCGAGCTCCTCGACGAGCTCGTCGGGCGGGAGGCCGCCGTCCGAGACGCCGAGATCCATCGAGCCGCGCGAGGCGACGATCCGCACGCCGATCTCGCGCGCCGCCTGGACCTCGGCCTCGATCAGGCCCTCGCGACCGCGCGGGAAGACGTAGTGGTGGTCGAAGACCGTCGTGCACCCGGACAGCGCGAGCTCCGCGAGGCCGGTGCGTGCGGCGGCGTACTCCGCCTCGGCGTCGATCCGCGACCAGACCGGATACAGCTCGCGCAGCCACGTGAAGAGGTCGGCCTGCTGCGCTCGCGCGCGCGTCAGCGTCTGGTAGAGGTGGTGGTGGGTGTTGACGAGGCCCGGCGTGACGACCGCGCCGTGCAGGTCGACGCGTGCGCCGCGGCCGGTTCGGGCCCGGAGCCGAGGTCGCTGATCGAGCCGTGCGACGAGGAGCCAGCCGCTCGTCGTGCTCGGTGCCGGCGTCGTCCATCGTGACGACCGCGCGTTCGCGTAGAGGGTCGTCGGCTGCGTCACGCCGAGCCCGGGTGCGATTCGCGCTCGCCGGCCTCGGTCTGGCGGACGAAGCGCGCCTTCTCCCAGAACTCGGGGATCGAGGCGGCGTCGACGTAGCTCATGCCGCTGCGGAGGCCCCCGTGGAGCTCCTCCACGACTTCGGCGACCGAGCCGCGCAGCGGGAACTCCATCTCCTCGCCTTCGGCGACGTACTGGTCGAGCGCGTCGCCCCGACCCTCGATCGCGAGGCGGGCGGCCGCCGCCGACCGCGAGGCCATGCCCGCGGTAGACCTTGAACAGCTGACCGCGTCGGCGGACGACGTCGCCGGGGCTCTCGTCGCGCCCGGCGAGGAGGCTGCCGACCATCACCGTGCTCGCACCGGCCCCGATCGCCGTCGCGACGTGCCCGGCGCGCCGGATGCCGCCGTCGGCGATCAGCGGCACGCCCGATCTGCGCGCGCTGCCTCGGCGCATTCGAGCACCGCGGAGAGCTGCGGCACGCCGACGCCTGCGACGAGCCGCGTCGTGCAGGCGAAGCCCGGGCCGATCCCGACCTTGACCGCATCCGCGCCGGCGGCGGCGAGGTCGGTGACGCCGTCGCCCGTGGCGACGTTGCCCGCGACGACCTCGACGTCGGGCCAGGCCGCCTTCAGCTCGGCGACGGCCTCGATCGCGGCGTCGGCGTGGCCGTGCGCGATGTCGAGGACGAGCGCGTCGACCTCGGCCGCGACGAGCTCGCCCGCGCGGTCGAGGTAGTCGCCGCGGATCCCGATCGCGGCCGCGACGCGGAGGCGACCCAGCGCGTCGCGCGTCGCACGCGGGATAGCGGTCGGCGACCGCGAGATCGCGGAGCGTGACGAGGCCGGCGACCGTGCCGTCGTCGTCGACGAGCGGCAGCTTCTCGATCCGGTTCGCGGTGCAGCAGCCGTCGCGCCTCGTCGAGCGCGATCCCGGGCGGCGCGGTGACGAGCCGCTCGCGCGGCGTCATCAGCGCCTCGACGCGGTCGCCGTCCTCCCCGGCGAGCAGGTCGCGCGCGGTCAGGAGGCCGAGCAGCCGCCGGTCGGCGTCGACGACGAGGAACCCGGTGACCCCGAGCCGGCGGCCTCGGCCCGCGCCTCGCGCGAGCGTCAGCCCGGCTCGATCGTGTACGGCTCGGCGACGACGTGGGTGAGGATAGCGCTTCACCCGCCGTACCTCCGCCGCCTCCTCGTCGATCGGGAGGAAGCGGTGGACGACACCGATGCCCGCCGAGCTGCGCCATCGCGACCGCCATCGGCGCCGTCGTGACCGTGTCCATGTTCGCCGACACGATCGGCACCTCGAGCTCGATCCCGGGCGTGAAGCTCGAACGCGTCGAGACGTCCTGGCGCGACCGCACGCGGGAGCGGCGCGGCACGAGCAGCACGTCGTCGTAGGTGAGCCCGATCGGGATCTCGCTCACGCTGCCACCTCGAGCGGGACGATCTCGAAGCGGTCGACGTCGACGAGGCCCCGGTCGGTGATCTTCAGCGACGGGATCACGGAGAGCGCGAGGAAGGCGAGCGTCAGGAACGGCGTCGCGCCGGACCAGCCGAGCGCCGACGCGGCCTCGTTGCAGGCGCGGCTGCTCGCGATCACCTCGGCGAGCGGCGCGTCCGAGAGCAGGCCGGCGACCGGGAGCGGGCACTCCGCGACCACCCGCCCGCCGTCGACGACGACGATGCCGCCGCCGATGTCGGCGAGGTGGTCGACGGCGAAGGCCATGTCGTCGTCGTTCATCCCGACGACGACGAGGTTGTGGGCGTCGTGTGCGACGGACGACGCGAGCGCGCCGCGCTGCAGGCCCGAGCCCGAGACGAAGCCGAGGCCGATGCGACCGGTTGCGAGGTGCCGCTCGACGACGGCGATCTTGGCGAGGTCGGCGCGTCGCGTCGGCGACGGCGTGCCCGTCCACGACGACGGGATCGCGGACGAGCGACTCGGTCACGACCTGATCGTCGACCAGCCCGATCGCGCGGATCCGGGCGCCGGTCGACGGAATCGCGAGGTCCGCGCGGTCGGACGGGCGCGACGCGCACGCGTCTGGCGCACCCAGTCGGGAACCGGCGACGGACGGCACCTCCTCGATCGGGCGGCCGCGCTTGAGGACGACGTCGGGCACGAAGCGCTCGAGGTCGGGCAGGACGAGGAGGTCGGCCTGGTAGCCGGGCGCGATCGCCCCGAGCCGGTCGAGCTCGTGCCACTGGGCCGGATGGAGCGAGGCCATCACGAGCGCATCCTCCGGGCGTCACGCCCGCCGCGACCGCGTCGCGCACCATCCCGTTGATGTGGCCGTTGTCGGCGATGTCCTCGGGATCGCGGTCGTCGGTGCAGAACGCGATCCGGCCCGGGCCGTACTCGAGCACGAGCGGCAGCAGCGCCTGGAGGTTGCGTGCCATCGACGCCTCGCGGATCAGGAGCCACATCCCGGCCCGGAGCCGCTCGCGGCCCTCGTCGACCGTCAGCGCCTCGTGATCCGAGCGGATCCCGGCCGCGACGTAGGCCTGGAGCTCCTTGCCCAGCGAGGCCCGGCGCATGGCCGTCGACGTGTGCGGCGCCCTCGAGCGCGAGCTTCTCGAGCTCGTCCGCCGACCCGTTGACGACGCCGGGGAAGTTCATCATCTCGGCGAGCCCGAGCACGCGCCGGCGCCGCATCAGCGACTCGAGGTCGCCGGGCCCGAGCGGCCGCCGCGGCGACTCGAACGGCGAGGCCGGCACGCACGACGGCGCCATGAAGAAGACGTCGAGCTGCAGGCCCGACGACGCGTCGAGCAGCCAGTGCACGCCGTCGACGCCGAGCACGTTCGCGATCTCGTGCGGATCGGCGACGACCGCCGTCGTTCCGAGCGGGAGCACGAGGCGCGCGAACTCGTCGACGAGCAGCTTGACCGACTCGAGGTGCATGTGCGCGTCGATGAAGCCCGGGACGACGAAGCGACCCGCCGCGTCGATCGTCTCGGCGCCCTCGTACGACCCGAGCCCGGCGATGACGCCGTCGACGACGGCGACGTCGCACTCGAGCCACTCGCGCGTGAACACCGAGAGCACCCGGCCGCCGCGGACGACGAGGTCGGCGGGCTCGTCGCCGCGGGCGACGGCGATCGTTCGTTCGAGACGTGACATCGCGCGGACGATAACGTCTGGTCGGCAATGAGCGGCTTCGACGTTCTCGTCGACGGTCGCCGACCTCGCGACCGACACGCGCGGCGCGTCCGTCGGTGATACGCGCTACCGGTGGCACGGCATCGCCGCAGGGCCAACTTCGGGCGCCTCGTGCGTCCACGTTGAGAGACGCACTCGTCGATTGTTGCGTCCGAGCCCTCCGGCGCGAGAGGATGGCGACGGTGAAGCGAGATAGGGCGTGCCGCGAGCGGCTCGCCTCGACGAGGAGGAGAGCAGATGAGGAGAAGAGGAGTAGGCGCTCGGCGTCGCCCTCGCGATGATGGCGCTGGCAGCGCTGGCCGTCGTCGCGACGGGGTCGGCGGCACACAAGGCGAAGCAGGCTCCGATCAAGGCGGCCTGGATCTACGTCGGCCCGCACAACGACGGCGGCTGGTCGCAGGCGCACGACCAGGGTCGGCTCGTACGTCCAGAAGCAGATCGGCGCGAACGTGATGACGACCTACAAGGAGAACGTCCCGGAAGGCCCGCAGGCGGCGCAGGTGATCGACAGCCTCGTTCGTGACGGCAACAAGATCATCTTCGCGACGTCGTTCGGCTACATGGACGCGATGGCTGCCGCGGCGAAGAAGTATCCGGACGTCTACTTCGAGCACGCGACCGGGTACAAGTCGGCGAAGAACTTCGCCAACTACTTCGGCGCAGGCGAGGACGCGATCTACCTGTCCGGGATCGCCGCCGGCGCTGCGACGAAGAAGGGCGTCGTCGGCTACATCGTGCCCGTTCCCGATCCCCGAGATCATCCGGCACGCGAATGCGTTCGCGCTCGGCGTGCAGGCCGTGCAGCCGGATGCGAAGGTCAAGCTCGTCTGGACGAAGTCGTGGTTCGACCCGGCGAAGGAGAAGAAGGCGGCCGAGAGCCTCGTCGCTGCCGGTGCCGACGTGATCGGGCAGAACGTCGACAGCCCGGCCGCGGGCAAGTACGCGCAGTCGAAGGGCCTCCCGTGGGTCGGCTACAACAGCAACTCGCGGAAGTTCGCACCGACGTCGTGGCAGGTCGCCGCCGTCTACGACTGGGGCCTCGTACTACCTCAAGCGCGTCAAGGCGGCTGCGAACGGCACCTGGAAGACCGGGAGCTACTGGGGCTCGATGGCCGACGGGTTCACGCTGCTTTCGCCCTACGGGCCGAAGGTGACGGCCAAGACGAAGGCGATGATCGCCGTCGAAGCAGAGCAGCGATCATCTCCGGCAAGTTCTACGAGTTCCAGGGCCCGCTCTACGACCAGAGCGGGAAGCTGCGCGTTCCCGAAGGGCAAGCGGATGACCCTGCCGGAGATCCTCTCGGTCGAACTGGCTCGTCAAGGGCATCGAAGGCAGCCCGAAGGGCTAGAGCGCCCAGAGGGGCGCGGCTCGAGCGGCACGCCCGCATGAGCCTCGCGATGAGCTCCGCCGATCCGCTACGGCCACCCGCTCCTGCGCCGGAGTCCGGCCGTGACGATGCGCGGGATCACGAAGCGCTTCCCCGGTGTCGTCGCGAACGACGACGTCTCCTTCGAGGTCGCCGACGGGTGAGGTGCACGCGCTCCTCGGCGAGAACGGCGCCGGGCAAGAGGACGCTGTTGAACATCCTCACCGGGCTCTACCGGCCGGACGAGGGCGAGATCGAGCGTCGGTGGGCAGCGCGTCGAGTTCCAGTCGCCGCGCGACGCGATCGCGGCGGGCATCGGGATGGTGCACCAGCACTTCCGGCTCGTCGACACGCTCACCGTCTCCGAGAACGTCGTCCTCGGATCCCGCGCACCGAGCCGTTCCTGCTCCACCGCGGCGAGCCGGACGCGCGAGGTCGAGCTGATCGCGGAGGCGCTGCACATGCCGGTCGATCCCGGACGCGAAGATCTGGCAGCTCTCGGTCGGCGAGCAGCAGCGCGTCGAGATCATGAAGGCGGTGCGCGAGCGGCTCGCAGGTGCTGATCCTCGACGAGCCGACCGCGGTGCTGACGCCGCAGGAGGCGCGAGCAGCTCTTCGGGACGATCCGGGTGATGGCGGCCGAGGGGCACTCCGTGATCGTGATCACGCACAAGCTCCACGAGGTGCTCGAGGTCGCGGACCGCGTCACGGTGCTGCGCGGCGGCCGCTCGATCGGCGACCGTCGACGACCGCCGAGGCGACGTCGCAGTCACTCGCCGCGCTGATGGTCGGCCGCGATGTCGACGGCGACGCGCCGGCGCGACGGCACGGTTGCCGATCGGCGAGGTCGTGCTCGAGCTCGACGGGCGTCACCGCCGCCGGCGATCGGGGTGGCGAGGCACTCAAGGGCGTCTCGCTCGTCGTCCGCGCCGGCGAGGTGCTCGGCATCGCAGGGGTGGCCGGGAACGGCCAGCGAGAGCTCGCCGAGGCGGTGACGGGCATGCGTCCGCTCTCCGCCGGCACGGTCGCGCGTCGAGGGCGCAGCCGCTCACGGCCGGCGACCCGCGGGCCGCGATCACGGCCGGAATCGCCCACGTGCCCGAGGATCGCCTGCACACGGGCGTCGCGCCGAGCCTCAGCATCGCGTCGAACATCGCGCTCAAGTCGTATCGCAGCGACGCCGCCGGGCCGTTCCTTCGCCTCCGGCGGATCCGCGACCGGGCCGTCGAGATGATCGACCGCTACGACGTCAAGGCGCCTGGGCCCGACACGCCTGCGCGCCGCCTGTCGGGCGGCAACCTGCAGAAGGTCGTGCTCGCTCGCGAGTTCTCGAGCGAGCCGCGGGTGCTCGTCGCCGCCGCCCCGACCCGTGGGCTCGACGTCGGCGCGATCGAGACGGTGCACGGGTACCTCCGCGAGGCGGCCGAGCGACAGGTCGCCGTGCTCCTGATCAGCGAGGACCTCGACGAGGTGATGACGCTGGCCGATCGGATCGTCGTCATGTACGAGGGCGCGATCGTCGGCGAGGTCGACGCGCGCACCGCGACGGTCGAGGAGATCGGGTTGCTGATGGCCGGCGTGCGGGGCGACCGATGAGCCTGCCCGAGGTCCGGATCGAGAAGCGCCTGCAGCAGCGGCGGTGGCTGATGGTCGCGGTTCCGCTCGGGTCGCTCGTCGTCGCGCACATCGCGATCGGGATCCTGCTCGTGGCCACGGGGCACGCGCCGGTGACGACGTTCCGGCGGCTCTTCGACGCCGCCTACCTCGCCGACGGTGCGCTGAGCGAACACGCTGATCGCTGCGACACCGCTGGCCTTCACCGGGCTCGCGGCGGCCGTCGCGTTCCGGATGAAGCTGTTCAACATCGGCGCCGAGGGGCAGCTCTACTTCGGCGCGATCGGTGCGGCCGGGATGGCGCTCCTCCTCGCCGGCTCGTCGACGCCGGTGCTGATCGTCGCGATGGTCGTCGGCGGCGCCGTCCTCGGTGCCGCCTGGGGCGCGATTCCCGGTCTCCTGCGGGCCTTCCTCCGCACCAACGAGATCATCACGTCGCTGATGCTCAACTACGTCGCGGCGCTCGTCCTCAACTACCTGATCTTCGACAGCCTCTCGTACTGGCGCGACACGTCGGCAACCGGGGCTCGTCTTCCCGCAGGGGAAGATGCTCGCGGACGCGGCCACCTGGCCGGTCGTCGACGGTCGGGTCGATCGCGATCCCCTTCGGCTTCGTCCTCGCCGTGGCCGTCGCAGTCCTGATCTGGCTCCTCTACGCGCGAACGCGCTTCGGCTTCGAAGCGCAGGTGATCGGCGACTCGCCGCGAGCCGCGCGCTACGCGGGAATGCGGACGCGCCGCAAGATCGTGGCGATCATGTGCCTGTCCGGCGCGATCGCCGGCATCGGCGGCGCGAGCCAGATGGGCGACTTCCGCCACGTGCTCGACGCCCGTGGCCTGCAGCAGGCGAACTACGGCTACACGGGCATCGTCGTCGCGGCGCTCGCCCGGTACAACCCCTTCGCCGTCGTCCTGGCCGCGTTCCTCCTCGGCGGGCTCCAGAACGCCGGGTACACCTTGCAGAGCGCGGACTTCCCGTCGGGGCTCGTCGGCGTCATGCAGGGCCTGATCCTGTTCGCGATGCTCGGCGGCGAGCTGCTCGTCCAGTACCGGATCCGCATCTCGCGACCGGTCCGCCACGTGCCTGCGACGACGGGGCACGCACGGTGAACAACAGCATCGTCGTCGTCGTGCTCGCCTCGGCCGTCGCCTACGGCACGCCGCTCCTCTACGCGGCGCTCGGTGAGCTGCTCGCCGAGCGCTCGGGTGTGCTCAACCTCGGCGTCGAGGGAATGATGCTCGTCGGCGCCGTGATGGGGTTCCTCGCGGTGCAGAAGATCGGTGGCCCAGCGGGTGTCGTGCTGCCGCTGGCGATCGCCGTCGCGGCGCTCGCGGGCGCGGTGGCGGCACTGATCCTCGCCTTCCTCGTCATCACGCTGCGCGCGAACCAGATCGTCTCCGGCCTCGCCCTGACG
>CAVZMA010000006.1:0-323135 GCA_963776305.1 uncultured Thermoleophilia bacterium
CAGCGCCGACCTTCGACGGGCGCGCACAGCCGCGGCGGCGACGGGCACCATTGAGGCAAGACGAACGCTGTCAAGCGGCACGAGCATCTAGTCGCGTAGCGCCCCTCTGCGCACCGCCGCAAGGGCGGAATAAGGGGAACCACCTTCCCGGCGGAACCGTCGAAACAGAAACCCCCGCCGTAGCAGGGGTTTTGAGATGGAGCGTGCCGGGATCGAACCGGCGACCTCCGCCTTGCAAAGGCGGCGCTCTCCCAGCTGAGCTAACGCCCCGAGCGCCTACAGGGTAGCGTCGCTCAGCTTCCGCGTTGCGGGCGCGTGCCCTGCTCGAGCTTCCGGAGCCCGCCCGAGAAGCCCAGTGTCTGCTCGCCGGGCTGCTGCTGCTGCTCGAGCCGGCGCAGCCGTGCCTCCATCTCGGTGAGCTCCGGGCTCGCCCACTCGCCCTTGCCGTCCTCGCGGTCGTCGAGCTCGCGCTCCCGCTGCGCGACGAGGCGCTCGCGGGCCGCGACCGCCTCGCTGCGCGCGGCGAGCTCGTCGCGGGTGCGGAGGAAGAGCTTCTCGGCGTCGCGCAGCTCCGCCAGGCGCGCCTCGATCTGGGCGAGCCGCTCGGCGTCGGGGTCGGGCGGCGGCATCGGCGGCGATCTGCCGCGGCGCGCCGCTCGAGCTCGCGCTCGCGGGCGGCGAGCTGCCTGCTTCGCGGTCGGCTGCTGCTCGCGCTCGCGGCGCATCTCGCCTCGCGCGCTCGCTCGTCGGCGTCGTCGTCGGGCTCCGCGTCGGCGGCGGCAGGACGATGGGCGCCGGCAGCGGCGGCGTTGCCGGGAACGCGGCCCGCCGCCTCGGCCGAGCGCGTGGTGGAGCTCGAGCTCGCGCTCCGGACGGCGTCGACGCGCTCGGCCAGCTGGCGCTTCAGATCCTCGAGCGCCGCATGCTGCTCGCGCAGGGCTCGCGCTCGTCGTCGATCGTCGTCGGCTCGTCGCGTCGTTTGAACGCCATCGCCCGATTGTACGGCGGGGGCGCGCGGCAACCCTGCCGCACCCCCGCCGGAAGCTGTCTCAGGCGGCGCGCTCCAGCCGCTCTTCGGCCCGGGCGCGCTTCACGATCTGCTCGCGCTCGCCGAAGCGGATGCGGGCCCGGATCGCGCGGTGCTCGTTCCAGAGCGACGTCGAGCTTCTCGTCGAGCGCCTTGATCTGCTCGACGACTTCGGGATTGCGGCCCTCCGAGAGCCGGTGCCAGAGCTCTGCCCGGCGCTCGCTGACCTCGTCGATCTCTGCGTGGATGGTCGCGATGATGTTCATGCTCCGTCCAACGCCGGACGCAACCTCGACATTCCCGTCAGTCGGGGCCACGCAACAGAAACGCAACGATTACGAAACGCCGCCGCGAAGGCGATCCAGAGGACGATCGTGAGCACCGCGTCACTCGTAGCCGAGCTCTGCGAGGCGGTCCTCGTCGAGGCCGAAGTAGTGGCCGAGCTCGTGCAGGACGGTGATCCGGATCTCGTGCTCGAGCTCCTCCGGATCGTCGAACTCCTCCTCGAGCGGGAGCCGGAAGATCGTGATCCGGTCCGGCAGCTCGCCCGCCATGTCGCCGCGCTCGGGCAGCGGGATGCCCTCGTAGAGCCCGAAGAGGTCGGGATCGTCGGGGTGCTCGTCCTCGACGACGACGGCGACGTTGTCGAGCGCGGCGGCGAGGTCGGGCGGCAGCGAGTCGAGCGCTGCCGCACGTGGTCGTCGAAGCTCACGCGCCGCCGCCTAGCGGATCACGAGCGCCATGACCGCCTTCTGGGTGTGGAGCCGGTTCTCGGCCTGGTCCCAGACGAGCGACCGCGGCCCGTAGAGCACGTCCTCGGTGATCTCCTCGCCGACGTGCGCGGGCAGGCAGTGCATCGCGACCGCCTCGCGGCTCGCGACGGACAGCAGCTCGCCGTCGAGGCTGAAGCGCTCGAGGTCGAGCAGCCGCTGCTCGCGCTCCTCCTCCTGGCCCATGCTCGTCCACACGTCGGTGTAGAGCACGTCGGCCGCGTCCGCGCCCTCGAGCGGGTCGGTCGTGAGCGCGCACCGAGCCGCCGCTCGCGGCGGCGTCCGCCTGCGCGGCCGCGACGACCGTCGGCAGACGGCTCGTAGCCGGCCGGGCAGGCGGCGGTGAAGTGCATGCCGAAGCGGGCCGCGAGCCGCATCAGCGAGTGGCAGACGTTGTTGCCGTCGCCGAGGTAGGTGAGCCGGACGCCCTCGAGGCCACCGAGCCGCTCGCGGATCGTCATCGCGTCGGCGAGTGCCTGCAGCGGGTGGGCGAGGTCGGTGAGCCCGTTGATCACCGGGATCGAGGCGTGCTCGGCGAACGTGTCGACCTCGTCCTGGTCGAACGTGCGGATCAGGAGGGCGCTGACGAAGCGCGAGAGCACGAGCGCCGTGTCGCGGTAGCTCTCGCCGCGCGCGAGCTGGAGGTCGGCGGCGGGAAGGTAGAGCGCCATCCCGCCGAGCTCCGCGATCCCGACCTCGAACCCGACGCGGGTGCGGGTCGACGGCTTGTGGAAGATCATCCCGATCGTCCGGCCCGGCAGCACGCGCAGCTCCTTGCGGCGGAGGCGCTCCTGCTTCAGCTCGTCGGCGAGGTCGAGCGCGAGCTCGAGCTCGTCCGCGACCAGTCCGAGACGCGCGTGTAGCTCCGGCCCTTGAGGTTGTCAGGGATGCCTGCCATGGGTGGATGCTAGCCCGGTCGCGCTAGATTCCCGGCCATGCCCACCTTTCAGGAGAAACTCAACGAGCAGATCGCGTACGAGTTCGCGGCCTCGCAGCAGTACATCGCGATCGCCGTCCACTACGACGCCGAGACCCTGCCGCAGCTCGCGGCGCACTTCTACCGGCAGTCGGTCGAGGAGCGAAACCACGCGATGATGATGGTGCAGTACCTCCTCGACTCGGGCGACGACGTGATCGATCCCCGCCGTCGCCGCGCCGCAGACGACGTTCGCCGACGACGTCGCTCCCGTCGCGCTCGCGCTCGACCAGGAGAAGCGCGTCACGGCGCAGATCTCCGCAGCTCGCCGTGACCGCGCGGGAGAACGGCGACCTCGTCGCCGAGCAGTTCATGCACTGGTTCCTGCAGGAGCAGCGCGAGGAGGTCTCGTCGATGTCGGCGCTGCTGCAGGTGTGGAGCGGCTGCGGGACAACGTCATGCTCGTCGAGGACTACCTCGCCCGCGAGTCGGGCGGCGCGAACCCGCTCGAGGCCGGCGCGCCGCCCGCGGCGGGCGGCGCGCTCTAGAGCGCAGCCGTGGTCGAGCTCCGCCTGTCGACCGAGCGGCAGAGCCAGCTCGTCGACATCACGCGCCTCGTGCGCGACGCCGTCGGCGGGCGCAGCGCGGCGCGCGGTGCTCGTCTACGTCCCGCACACGACGGCCGGCGTGACGATCAACGAGCACGCCGACCCGGCCGTGGCGCGCGACTTCGAGACGGCGCTCGAGCGAATCGTCCCGGCCGACTGGGCGTGGCAGCACGTCGAGGAGGGCGAGGAGAACGCCCCGACGCACATCCGGGCCGCGTTCATGGGCCCGAGCGTCGTGATCCCGCTGCGGGACGACGGCACGCTCGCGCTCGGCATCTGGCAGGGCATCTTCTTCTGCGAGTTCGACGGGCCGCGCGAGCGATCCGTGCTCGTCAGCGTCCTTCAGTAGTCCCGCGCCGGATCGCCGCTACGCTCCGCCCCTCATGGCCGCCCCTGTCCGCAACGGTGAGGAGCTCGAGCTCCACGTCGACTCGCTCGCCTACGGCGGCAACGGCGTCGCGCGGCTGAACGGCTTCGTCGTCTTCGTCCGCCGCGGGCCTGCCGGGCGACACGGTGCGCGCGCGCGTGACGAAGGTGAAGCGCGGCTTCGCCGAGGCGACCGCGCTCGAGGTGCTCTCGTCCGGGCCCCGACCGGGTCGAGGCGCCGTGCCCGCACTTCGGCGCCTGCGGCGGCTGCCGCTTCCAGGACTACGCCTACGAGCGGCAGCTCGAGGCGAAGGAGGCGCAGGTGCGCGACGCGCTCGTGCGGCTCGGCGGGATCGCCGATCCGCCGCTCGAGCCGATCGTGCCCGCCGCGTCGCAGTACGGCTACCGCAACAAGCTCGAGTACTCGTTCACGCAGACCGACGGACGGGCCGGCGCTCGGCTTCCATCGCGCCGGGCGCTGGGACGAGGTGCTCCCGCTCGAGGTGTGCCTGCTGACGACCGACCTCGGCAACGCGATCCGCGACGCCGTGCAGGCCTGGGCGCGCGAGGAGAAGCTCGAGGCCTACGACCAGGCGACCCAGAGGGGCTATCTCCGCCACCTCGTGTGCGCGAGGGGCGGAACACGGGGCAGGTGCTCGTCCAGCTCGTGACCGCGCAAGGGCAAGAAGTTCGAGGAGGGCTACCTCGTCGAGGTGCTGCGTCGCTTCCCCGAGGTGCGCTCGATCCACTGGGCGGTCAACGACACGCCCGCCGAGGTGACGAACCTGCCGACGCGTCCTGCTCTGGGGCGAGGACGCGATCGAGGAGGAGATCCTCGGCCTGCGCTTCCGGGTGCGGCCGAACGCGTTCCTGCAGACGAACACCGAGATGGCCGAGACGCTGTACTCGATCGCCCGCGAGTTCGCCGGGCTGACGGGCGGCGAGACCGTGTACGACCTCTACTGCGGCACCGGCACGATCGGGCTCGCGCTCGCGCCGCAGGCGCTGACCGTCTGGGGCGTCGAGATCTCGGAGGAGTCGGTCGCCTGCGCGATCGAGAACGCCGAGCTGAACGGGATCACGAACGCCGCGTTCTTCGCCGGCAACGTCTCGCTCGCGCTCGAGGAGCTGCGCGAGCGCGCCGGCCCGCCGGACGTCGTCGTCGTCGACCCGCCGCGGGCCGGGCTCGCCGGCAAGGCGCTGCGCCGGATGGCGCGGCTCGAGGCGCCGCGGATCGTCTACGTCTCGTGCAATCCGACGACGCTCGCGTCGGACCTGAAGGCGCTGCGCGAGGACTTCGGCTACGAGCTGCGCCGCTGCCGGCCGGTCGACATGTTCCCGCACACGCCGCACATCGAGACCGTCAACCTGCTCGAGCTCGTCGAGCGGATGCCGCGTCGTCGACCGTCGGCGCACGCCGCGCTCGAGCCTCGCTCGCGCCACGCCTGCCAGAGCAGGTCGGCGTTCGGGAGCAGGAAGCCGAGCGCGATCGCCGGGAGCGCGGGGAGGCCCGTTGATGTCGAACGACGTCGTCAGGATCAGCGTCAGCGACGAGCAGGCCGACCATCGCGAGCCACGTCCAGCCGACCCGCAGCCCGAAGCGGTGCGGCAGTGGCGAGGAAGAGCGCGAAGAAGAGGATGTCCGGCGGGCCGATGTTCGCCGAGCCCTCCTCGCCCGGCAGCCGGAACGCGATCGAGATGCGGTCGAACAGGCTCGGCTGCTCGGAGACGACGTAGTCGGTCGGCCCGCGCCACACCGAGAGCGCGTCGACCCACGGGATGATCAGCGCGATCAGCACGACCCACGAGAGCGCCTCGAAGACCTGCATGAACAGGAAGCCGATCGCGGTCAGCGCGAGCAGCTTCGTGACGTTGAAGAGCGAGTCGAGCCCGGCGAGGTCGAAGAGCACGGCGCAGGACGACGAGCGCCAGCCGCGACCGGCAGGACGAGCCGGCGTCGGGCGCGAGCGGGCAGCGCGAGCCACGGGACGGCGAACGTGACCGGCAGCACGACGAGCGCGACGACGAGGACGTCCGGCCAGCGGCCGACGTTCGGGCAGCACGCCGGCCCCGGCGTCCCAGGCGACGAGCGCGCGCGACGACGGCTGCGAGGGCAGCAGCCCGCCGCGCGGCTCAGTACGGCGGCAGCTCCGCCCACCACGGCCCGAGCGCCTTGAACGCGTTCCAGAACGCCGTCTTCGCGGCCTGCTCGTCGAGCGCAGTCGTCGATGTCCGGCGTCACGAGCGCCTCGATCGTCGGCGTGAAGCGCTGCACGACCCCCGGCTCGTCCGCCGTCGAGCGGGTCGGCGAGCGGGAACGCGAGCGCGTCGAGGAACGCGACCGCGTCGTCGCCCATCACGACGACCAGCTTCGGCTGGACGATGTGGAGCTCGCGCGTCAGCCACGGGCGTCGCCTGCGTCGTCGTCCTCGGTGCCGAACTTGAGGCAGTTCGTGCCGTAGATCGCGAGCGGGTCGACGTGCGAGCCGCTGCAGCGACTTCAGCAGCGCGTTGCCGGAGCGGCCGAAGAACGCGACGCCCTCCGTGATCTCGGCCGGCTGCGGAGCGTGCTTGAGCAGGAAGACGTCGCCGAGCGGATGCCCCGAGCCGAGCACGGGGACGTGCGTCTCGTCGGCGAGGGCGAGGAGCTCGTGCTGCAGCTCGTTGATCTCGCCGATCGCCTTCCGGAGATAGCGTTCGTAGATCTCGTCGGTGGGCACGGCAGCAGTCACGGGAGACCTCACCACCTTCTGCTCTAGCGGACCTTCTCCTTGACCTGCGCGACCCACTTGAGCGACTGCAGGTAGGCGAGCGACTTCGGTCGGCGCAGCACCTCGGCGCGTGCGCAGCGAGAGCAGGAACTCCTCCGGCCCGTCGAAACGGCGCATCCGCAGCGCGCCCGTGCCGACGCCCTGCAGCACGTGCGCGTCGGAGCCGGCGCCGGCGAGCAGCCCGTACTTGCGCTGGAAGCGCAGCGCCTCGTCGTTGTAGGCGTCGAACAGCAGCCGCGCGTTGTAGACCTCGAGCACGTCGATCTCCGGCAGGTGGCGCAGCAGCGTCGCCGGCGACGGGATCGCGTGCATCCGGTCGAACGGGTGGGGGACGTAGACGATCCCGTCCTGCTCGCGGATCGCCGCGATCGTCTCCGCGAACGTCATCCCGCGCGGGATCTCCTCGTGCAGGAAGAGGCCGATCACCTCGCCCTGGTTGTCGGTCTTCACCTCCTCGCCGGGAATCACGATCAGCTCGCGGTCGCGCGCGAGCTCGACGGTCTCGAGGGCGCCGCCGAAGACGTTGTGGTCGGTGACGGCGATCGCGCCGAGCCCCTCCGCCTCGGCGTGGTCGATCAGCGCCTGCGGCGTCGATCGAGCAGTCGTGCGACCAGTGCGTGTGCATGTGGAGGTCGACGACGATCCAGTCGCGGTCGCCGAGCGGGTCGCCGTCGGCGCGCGAGCGCGCCGGCGCGGCGGCGGCGGCGGCCGGTCGCGCTCGCGTAGACGCCTCTCGAGCCGCTCGGCGAGCCGGTCGAAGTCGCCGGCTCAGCGCCTGCGGCGCGCGCTCCGACGCCGCAGCGCGCTCGCGGAGCGCGTCGTCCTCGGCGAGCCGCGCGACCGCCGCCGCTGCGAGCTCGGGCTGCTCGGCGAGCCCGCCGGGTCGGCGATCGCGCAACCGCACGACCTGCGCCTCGAGCAGGAGGCGGGCGCTGCCGCCCGGCGCCGGCACGAAGATCGCCGCCTCGCGCGAGCGTCGTGCCGGCGCGCCTCGGGCTTCACGAGCGAGCGCAGTGCGCGCCCGGTCGCGGACCGCCACCGGGATCGTCGGGCGTCGCGTGAGCGGCGCCGTGCGCGCGAGGACGACCTCCCAGCCCGGCAGGTCGGCAGGAGCCGAAGCACCGCCTGCGCGACGGCGCTCTGGCCGGGCGCGAGCTCGACGACGATCAGCTTCCGCTTCGTCCGCCGGGCG
The DNA here is from genome assembly GCA_963776305.1 of uncultured Thermoleophilia bacterium. Lineage (GTDB taxonomy): Bacteria > Actinomycetota > Thermoleophilia > Gaiellales > Gaiellaceae > Gaiella. Next base: position 7,651 of record CAVZMA010000006.1, read on the forward strand.
CGAACGCGGACGTGTCGACGCCGAGCGGGATCGTCTCGTAGTCGCCGGGGAACCGCTCGGATGCGCGCGTCGATCGCCTCCTCCGAGGTGCCGAGCAGCGCGTCGACGCGGGCGAGGAGCTTCGCGCGCTGGTTCTTCGCGGCGGCGGCACGGCGATCCGCTCGGTGGAGAGGAACGTCGCCGCCGTCGTCGTCTCCGCCTCGAGCAGCGCGGCGGACGAGAGGCTCGAGAGGCCCGGCTCGAAGCCGTGGACGACGTCGAACGCGCCGAGCGCGAGCGTGGCCGCGAGGTTCGCGCGGACGCCCATCGGCAACGCGACCCGCTCGGACAGCGAGGTCGGCACCGCTGCCCCGATCGCGACGACGTCGCCGACGACGCCGCGCTGCAGGGCGCGCCGGCCCTCGAGCAGGTCGGCGGCGCGCGAGGACGGCGCGACGACCGTGACCGTGTGCCCGCGTCGGCGCAGCGCCTCCGCGGCGCCGCGGACGTGCTCGTTGACGTCGTGCGGCTGTGACCACGAGAACGGCGTCACGAAGCAGATCCGGAGGCCCATGCGTGCGGCCGATTCTAGCTGGGCCGAGCTCCCTACGGCTAGAGTCGGCGCATGAGCGACGTCACGATCAAGGTGCGCGAGAACGGCCCGCTCAAGATCACCGGGCCCGTCACGATCGTCGACGCCGACGGCGTCCCGTTCGAGCTTCCGCCCGGGAGCGTCGGTCGTGCTCTGCCGCTGCGGCCACTCGAGGAACAAGCCGTTCTGCGACACGACCCACCGGAAGATCGGCTTCGAGGCCGACGACACGGCGCCGCGCGCGACCTAGACGCGATGGGGCGGCCCGCCAGCGGCGAGCCCGCCCCAGCCGTCTCGTGCGGTCGGCGCTACGCCTTCGCGGCGGCCTTCGCCTTCTTCTCCGCCTTGAGGCCGTACTGCTTGATGAACGTCTCGGTGTTCTCGTGCGCCTCGTCGTCGACGATCTGGACGGGCGGCGACTTCATCAGGTAGCTCGACGGCGCCTCGAGCGCGCCCGAGATGCCGTTGTTGAGCGCGAGCTTCGCCAGCCGGACGGCGTCGATCACGATGCCGGCCGAGTTCGGCGAGTCCCAGACCTCGAGCTTCAGCTCCAGGTTCAGCGGCACGTCGCCGAAGGCGGTGCCCTCCATGCGGATGTACGCCCACTTGCGGTCGGTCAGCCACGGCACGTAGTCCGACGGGCCGACGTGGACGTTGCCCTCGCCGAGGTCGTAGTCGAGCATCGAGGTGACGGCGTTCGTCTTCGAGATCTTCTTCGACTCGAGGCGCTCGCGCTCGAGCATGTTGCGGAAGTCGGAGTTGCCGCCGACGTTCAGCTGCATCGTCCGGTCGAGGTGCACGCCGCGCTCGCGGAAGAGGCTCGTCAGCACGCGGTGCGAGATCGTGGCGCCGACCTGCGACTTGATGTCGTCGCCGATGATCGGCACGCCCGGCCTCCTCGAAGCGCTTCTGCCAGTAGTGCTCGCGCGCGATGAAGACCGGCATGCAGTTCACCATCGCGCACGCCGGCCTCGAGGATCTGCTCGGCGTACCACTTCGCCGCCGCCTCGGAGCCGACGGGGAGGTAGTTGACGACGACGTCGGTGCCCGTCTCCTTGAGGATCTTGACGATGTCGTCGGTCTCGCCCGGCGCCTTCTCGACGATCTCGGAGAGGTACTTGCCGATGCCGTCGTGCGTCATGCCGCGCGAGACCTTGATGCCCGTCTTCGGCACGTCGGCGAACTTGATCGTGTCGTTCGGGATGCGCCCAGATCGCGTCGGCGAGGTCGTCGCCGACCTTGCCCTTGACGACGTCGAAGGCGGCCGTGAACTCGATGTCCGAGATGTGATAGCCGCCGAGGTCGACGTGCATGAGCCCCGGGACGAAGGCGTCGCGGTCGGCGTCCTTGTAGTACTCGACGCCCTGGAGGAGGGAGTTGGCGCAGTTGCCGACGCCGATGATGGCGACGCGCACCTTGTCCTTGGAGCGCGCCTTGCCGTTCGCTGAGCCGTTGGTTGCGGCCATGGGTGTGTCCTTTCCGCGGCCGCCCCCGAAGGGGACGGACCGGCTGCGGTTCGATTCGAAGGGGACGCCGAGCTCGTCGGAGAGCGCGGCGAGGATGACGTCGTTCGTGTTGGAGCCGAGGCGGAACGCCTCGGCCTGGATCGCGTCCTTCAGCTCCTCCGGCATGCGGAGGAGCACGACCGGGCTCGAGCCCGGGAGCGGGCTGCGGCGGTTCGTCGGCGACGTAGTCGACGCCGAACGCGTCGGCGAGGATGCCGACGGCGACGTCGTTGAGGCTGGCACCGCGGCGGGCGGTCTCGCGGACGAGCGCCTCCTTCAGAGGAGGAGGGCGTCCGAACGAGGACACCCTTTCGTGGAGAAGTGCTAGCAGTCAAAGTGCTAGCAGTATAGCCGTTCGAGCAGCTGGCTAGCCACTCGCGAGCGTCGGCGAAGACGTCGGGCCTGGCGTGTCCGGTCCGTCGAGCTGCGGCGGTGCGCCTACGCGCCGGCGAGCTCGCGCAGCTGGCGCCGCACGAAGAGGATCCGCTGGATCACCGTGATCCACGCCATCGCGGCGAGGAGGTAGATCGGCCACTGCAGCCAGCCCCACGGGGCGAGCGCCGAGCCCGATCGAGATCAGCACGACGCGCTCGACGCGCGAGCCGAAGCCGACGTCGCCGCGCAGCCCGAGCGCCTCGGCCTTGGCGCGCGTGTACGAGACGAGGAACGAGCCGATCACGGCCGCGAACGCTGCGACGAGCGCGATGTCGTTGCCCTCGCGCGCGAACACGAGCCCGATCGCCGCGAGCATCGCCGCCTCGCCGAGCCGGTCGAAGGTCGAGTCGAGGAACGCGCCGAAGACGGTGCCCTTGCTCGCCGCCCGGGCGAGCGCGCCGTCGAGGATGTCGGCGACGGAGCCGACGATGAAGAGGATGCCGCCGAGCCAGAAGTAGAGCTTCGGGTTGCGCTCCTCGAAGCCCGACGAGCACCGCGCCGACGAGGCAGAGCGTGACGCCGGCCATCGTCAGCATGTCCGGCGTCAGCTTCGTCTTCGCGACGCCCTTCATCGAGCGCTGCAGGATCTGCCGCGCGGCCTGCGTGTACTCCTGCTTGACCCGGTCGAGCTCGCTGACGCGCGGGCCCTCGCTCGGGCCGTTCGCTCACGAAGCCGCGGTCGGGCGCCAGCGCGAGAACAGCGTGCGCCGGAACAGCGACGACGCCCGTCAGCAGGGCGAGCGCGACGCCCGGCGAGCGACGTCGAGCCAGTAGTGGTTGCCGGTCCCCATGACCGAGAACCAGACCCAGGCCGGCCACAGCAGCCAGAGCACGCGCACCGGCCAGGCTGCGGCAGACGCCGAACATGACGATCCCGACGATGAACGCGTCCATCGAGTGGAGGCTCGGCATCGCCGCGTACGGGTTCGCGGTGAGGGCGATCAGCCCGGACTCGTGGTTGACGCCCGAGTACTGCGCCAGCGTGTCGACGAAGCCCCACTCCGGGAACATCCGCGGCGGCGCCGTCGGCACGAGGACGTAGCAGACGAGCCCGACCAGGTTCGCGACGATCAGCCAGTTGCGGAAGCCGGCGAAGCGCTCGTGGTGCCTGAAGTAGACCCAGAGCAGCGTGAGCGCCGACGACGACGAACTGGGAGAGCCAGTAGGTGTACGTCGTCGCCTTGATCAGGAGCGCCGACGAGTCGACGAAGCCGCTGGAGCGTCGGCTCGAACAGCGTTCCCGACCACTGCTCGATCCGGATCACGTGGAAGCCGTTCCAGAACGCCGTCGCCGATGTCGCGGTCGGCGATGCCGCGGACGAGCTGGTAGACGACGTAGAAGCCCAGCCAGAACGCGAACTGGAGCGCGCAGGTGGCTCCAGCCGCGCGGCAGCCGCCGGCTCGCCGATTGGGTGTAACTGGTCATCGACTCTACGATTCTAACGCGGTCGGGTGGACTCCGGCATTCCAGCTGCAGGCTAGTCGAGCGCATCGCCCTGACGTCGCGCGTCCGCCGCGGGCTCGTCAGCCGCCGATGTAGGACATCTCGACGCGCGGCAGCTCGGCGGTCCGCGACGAGCGGTCCTCCGAGTAGCGGTCGGTGCGCCGGCCCCAGATGCGGCCGATCGTCTCGTGCAGCTCGGCGTCGTCGGCGCCCCCGCGCACGAGCGCGCGGAGGTCGTGGCCCGCGCGTGGCGAACAGGCACGTGTAGAGCCGACCCTCGGCCGAGATGCGCGAGCGGGTGCAGTCGCCGCAGAACGGCTGCGTGACGGAGGCGATGACGCCGATCTCGCCGCTGCCGTCGCGGTAGCGCCAGCGCCGCGCGACCTCGCCGCGGTAGTTCTCCTCGGCCGGCTCGAGCGGCAGCTCGGCGTCGATCGAGCGCGACGATCTCGGCGGCCGGGACGACGTCGTCGAGCCGCCAGCCGTTCGTCGCGCCGACGTCCATGTACTCGATGAAGCGGAGGATGTGGCCGCGTGCCGCGGAAGTGGCGGGCGAGCGCGACGATCTGGTCGTCGTTGACGCCGCGCTTGACGACGGCGTTGACCTTCACCTGCAGGCCGGCTGCAGCCGCGGCGTCGATCCCGTCGAGGACGCGGCTGACCGGGAAGCCGACGTCGTTCATGGCGCGGAAGGTCGCGTCGTCGAGCGAGTCGAGGCTGACGGTGACCCGCTGGAGGCCCGGCCGCGACGAGCGCCTCGGCCTTCTGCGGCAGGAGGGCGCCGTTCGTCGTCAGCGCGACGTCGAGGTCGCCGAGCGCCGACGAGCCGCTCGACGAGCACCTCGAGGTCGCGTCGCAGCAGCGGCTCGCCACCGGTGATCCGGATCTTCTCGACGCCGTGCGCGACGAACGCGCGGGCGAGCCGCTCGATCTCCTCGAACGTGAGCAGCTCCTTGCGGTCCATGAACCGGTAGCCGCGGCCGAAGACCTCCTTCGGCATGCAGTAGACGCAGCGGAAGTTGCAGCGGTCGGTGACCGAGATCCGGAGGTCGCGGACGGGCCTGCCCAGCGTGTCGAGCGTCGCGTCGAGCGTGTTCGTCCATCTCGCGCTGCCCAGGGTATCCGGCAGCAGTAGCCTGCCCGGATGGTCCGGCCGCGCCTCTCGCCCGATGCTCGCGCTCGTCGGTGTGACCGCGATCTGGGGCTACACGTTCGTCCCCGTCCAGGAGGCGATCGCGGTCTATCCGCTGTTCGCGTTCCTCGCGGTCCGGTTCGCGATCTCGACGCTCGTGCTCGCGCCGTTCGCGTGGCGCTCGCTCCGCGCGGCTGCCCCGCGGCGGGCGCGGTCGCCGGCGCGGGCGCCGGCGCTGCTGCTCGCAACCGCGTACGGGCTGCAGACCGCCGGGCTCGAGCTGACGACGGTGTCGAGCACCGGCTTCATCACCGGGCTCTACGTCGTCCTGACGCCGCTGCTCGCGCTCGTGCTCTTCCGCACGCCGGTCGCCGCGGCCGCCTGGGTCGGTGTCGCGCTCTCGGTCGTCGGGCTGCTGCTGCTGAGCGGCGTCCCGGGCGGCTCGGCGGTCGGCAACGCGCTCGTGCTCGGCAACGCGGTCGCCCAGTCGTTCCAGATCGTCGCGATGGAGCGATTCGCGCCCCGCTACGACGCGCGCGCGCTCACGTTCCTGCAGATGGCGGTCTCGTGCGTCGCGTTCACGGTGATCGCGCTGTCGCGCGGGGAGCTCTCGCTGCCGCACGACGGCGACGGTCTGGTACGCGCTCGTCGTCACGGGCGTCTTCGCGGGCGCGCTCGGCTACCTCGTCGCGACGTGGGTGCAGTCGCGCGCGACCGCCGCGAGGGCGGCGCTCGTGTTCACGCTCGAGGCGCCGTTCGCGGCGCTGTTCGGCGTCCTGCTCCTGTCGGAGCGCCTCGGCGTCGTCGGCTGGGCCGGCTGCGCGTCATGCTCGCCGGGATCCTGCTCGCCGAGCCGGCCGCGGCGGCGACGCTGCGCCGGCTCGCGCGGCCGGCCGGCGTCCGCCTGATGGACGCCGTCGTTCTCGCGCTCTGCTCGGCCGCGCTCTTCGGGGCGATGACGGTCGCGCTCCGTCCCGCGCTCGCCCGTGGCGGAGGACCCGCTCGTCGGGGCGCTCCTCACGGTCCTGCCCGGCTCTGGGCGTCGCGCTCGTCGCGGCCGCGATCGCGGGCGACTGGGACGTCGCCGCGGTCTGGCCGTTCGCGCTCGCCGGGATTCTCGGCGCCGGGCGTCTCGCAGATCCTCTTCACGCTCGCGATCCGCGACGCCGGCCCGTCGCGCGCGTCGGCGACCGTCGGGATGGCGCCGCTCTTCGCGGTCACGTTCGCGGTCGTCCTCCTCGGCGAGCCGCTCGTCGCCGGGATCGCTCGTCGGCGCCGTCCTCATCGTCGGCGGCGGGCGTGCTGCTCGCGAGCGAGACCGGCCGGCCGGACCACGTGAAGACGATCGGCCTCGCTGTTCGCGCTCGCCGGCGCGCTGCGTGTTCGCCTCCCGCGACACGTTCGTCCGGTGGCTGGCCGTCGACGCGGACGTCGCTCCGGAGCTCGCGATCAGCGCCACGCTGGTCGCCGGCGCGCTGACGATCCTCGTCGCCGTGCTCGTCAGCCGCCGTCGCCCGAGCGTGCGATCGCTGCCGGCCTTCCTGCCTGCCGGGCTGCTCTTCGGGCTCTCGTACGTCTCGCTCTACGAGGCGTTCTTCCGCGGCCGGCTCAGCGTCGTGGCGCCGCTCGTCGCGACCGAGTCGCTCTGGGGCGTCGGGCTCTCGGCGCTCTTCCTCCGCCGGATCGAGGGCGTCGGGCGCCGGCTCGTGCTCGGCGCGTGCTTCGTCGTCGCGGGCGGGGTCCTGATCGGCTTCTCGCGCTGACGACCGCACGATCCTGAAATCTGATACGATCAGACTTAGATTTATCTCAGTCGATCAGACTCAAGCTTCCAACGAGGAAGGACACAAACACGATGGCAAAGACAATCGGAATCGATCTCGGCACGACGAACAGCTGCATGGCCGTGCTCGAGGGCGGCGAGCCGACCGTGATCCCGAACGCCGAGGGCGGTCGCACGACGCCGTCCGTCGTCGCGTTCGCGAAGGACGGCCAGCGGCTCGTCGGGGCGCCCGCGCGGCGCCAGCAGGTGACGAACCCGCAGAACACGATCTCCTCGATCAAGCGCTTCATGGGGCGCAAGTGGGAGGAGGTCTCGGACGAGATGACGATCGTCCCCTACGAGGTCGTCCAGGGCGAGAACGGCGACGCGCGCGTCGTCGCCGACGACCGGCAGTCGGCGCCGCCGGAGATCAGCGCGATGATCCTGCAGAAGCTGAAGACGGACGCCGAGGCGTTCCTCGGCGAGCCGATCGCCGACGTCGTCGTGACCGTGCCGGCCTACTTCAACAACGCCCAGCGCGAGGCGACGAAGGACGCCGGCAAGATCGCCGGCCTCAACGTCGTCCGCATCATCAACGAGCCCACCGCGGCCGCGCTCGCCTACGGCCTCGACAAGGAAGGCGCCGACCAGACGATCCTCGTCTTCGACCTCGGCGGCGGCACGTTCGACGTGTCGGTGCTCGAGCTCGGCGACGGCGTCTTCGAGGTGAAGTCGACGAACGGCGACAACCATCTCGGCGGCGACAACTTCGACAAGGCGATCGTCGACTGGATGACGGCCGAGTTCAAGAAGGACCAGGGCATCGACCTCGCTGCCGACAAGATGGCGCTGCAGCGGCTCTACGAGGCGGCCGAGAAGGCGAAGATCGAGCTGAGCTCGACGATGACGACGCAGATCAACCTGCCGTTCATCACCGCGACGGCCGAGGGCCCGAAGCACCTCGACCTCCAGCTGACACGGGCGAAGCTGACCGAGCTGACGAGCGACCTGCTCGAGCGGACGGTCGGCCCGACCAAGCAGGCGCTCGCCGACGCCGGGATCGACGCCTCGGGCATCGACCACGTCGTGCTCGTCGGCGGCATGACCCGCATGCCGGCCGTGCAGGAGCAGGTCACCGAGCTGCTCGGCAAGGAGCCGCACAAGGGCGTCAACCCGGACGAGGTCGTGGCGATCGGCGCCGCGATCCAGGGCGGCGTGCTCAAGGGCGAGGTCAAGGACGTGCTCCTGCTCGACGTCACCCCGCTGTCGCTCGGGATCGAGACCAAGGGCGGCGTGATGACGAAGCTGATCGAGCGCAACACGACGATCCCGACCCGGAAGTCGGAGACGTTCACGACGGCCGAGGACAACCAGCCGTCGGTCGAGATCCACGTGCTCCAGGGCGAGTCGGAGATGGCCGGCGTTCAACAAGACGCTCGGCAAGTTCCAGCTCGTCGGGATCGCGCCCGCGATGCGCGGGATGCCGCAGATCGAGGTCTCGTTCGACATCGACGCGAACGGGATCATCCACGTCGCCGCCAAGGACACCGGCACCGGCAACGAGCAGCAGATCAAGATCGAGGGCGGCTCGGGCCTGTCGGAGGACGAGGTGCAGCAGATGGTCAAGGACGCCGAGGCGCACGCGGAGGAGGCGCACAGGCTGCGCGAGCTCGCCGACGCGAAGAACATGGCGGAGACGCTCGCCTACCAGACCGAGAAGTCGCTCGCCGAGCATCGCGACAAGCTCGACGCCTGCCGACGCGGCCACGCTCGAGGGTCGCGTGATGGAGCTGAAGCAGGTGCTCGAGAGCGGCGACCTCGAGACGATCCGCGCGAAGACCGAGGCGCTCAACGAGGCGGCCCAGCCGCTCGCGCAGGCGCTCTACGCCGACGCACAGGCTGCGTCGCAGGCTCGCCGGCCCGGACGGCGCAGCCGGCAACGGCTCGGCCACCGAGGACGAGGTCGTCGAGGACGCCGACTTCGAGGTGATCGAGGACGACGAGACGGCGGCGAAGGCGTGAGCGACGAGCTTCACATCGACGCGATCGCCGAGCCGTGCGACGAGGCCGTGCCGCGGACGAGGGCGCGATCGAGGCAGCGGCCTCGGGGGTGAGGCCGCGCCTCGATCCCGAGTCCGAGCTCGCCGCTGCCGAGGCCGAAGCGGGACGAGTACCTCGCCGATCTGCAGCGGCTCGCGGCCGACTTCGACAACTACCGCAAGCGCGCCCTCCGCGACCAGCAGGCGTTCGCCGCCCGGGCCGCCGAGCGGCTCGTCGCGAAGCTGCTGCCCGTGCTCGACGATCTCGAGCGCGCGCTCGACGGCCGCCGCGCGACCACGAGGAGGCCAAGGTGATCGAGGGCGTCGAGATGACGAAGTCGGCGCTCGCGGCGGCTCTCGCCTCCGAGGGGCTCGAGGAGATCGACGCCGACGGCGCCGTTCGACCCGCACGTCCACGAGGCGCTGCTCGCCCAGCCCGTCGAGGGCGTCGAGCCCGGCTCGATCGTGCAGGTCGTCCAGCGGGGCTACCGGCTCGGCGACGCCGTGCTCCGGCCGGCGCGCGTGATCGTGGCGGAGTAGTCGTGGCCCGGAGCCCGTACGAGGTGCTCGGCGTGCCGAAGACGGCGACCGACGACGAGATCAAGAAGGCGTACCGCAAGCTCGCTCGCGAGAACCATCCCGACGCGAATCAGGGCGACGCCGCGGCCGAGGAGCGGTTCAAGGAGATCCAGGGCGCGTACGACACGCTGTCCGATCGCCGAGAAGCGCAAGCAGTACGACACCTTCGGCGCCAACGGGCCACGCGGTGGCGGCGGGCCGGCCCGGCGGCTTCGGCTACGAGAACGTCGACCTCTCCGACCTGCTCGGCCAGTTCGGTGGCATCTTCGGCCGCGGCGGCGGGACGGCGGGGACGGCCGCAGCCGGAGCGCGGCGCCGATCTCGAGTCGCGCGTGCAGGCTCTCGTTCGAGGATGCGCTCGCCGGCGCCCAGGTCCGGGTCCCGGTCGAGGTCGACGCGCCGTGCCACACCTGCCACGGCACCGGCGCCGAGCCCGGAACCTCGCCGATCACGTGCCCGCAGTGCGGCGGCTCGGGCACGGTGTCCGACTCGCACGGTCTCTTCGCGCTCTCGCAGCCGTGCCCGCGCTGCCGCGGCAACGGCGTCATCGTCGAGAAGCCGTGCACGACCTGCCGCGGCGCCGGTCGCGAGCGCGTGACGAAGCGGTACGCCGTCAAGATCCCGGCCGGTGCGAAGGACGGCACGCGGGTCCGGCTGAAGGGCAAGGGCGAGCCCGGCGCGAACGGCGGCCCGGCCGGCGACCTCTTCGTCGTCGTCGTCCGTCGAGCCGTCGCCGCTCTACGAGCGCCGTGATGCCGACCTCGTGCTCGACGTGCCCGATCACCTACCCGGAGGCGGCGCTCGGCGCGACCGTCGAGATCCCGACCCCGCGAGGGCCCGGTCAACCTCAAGGTGCCGGCCGGGACCGAGAGCGGCAAGCTGCTCCGGGTCAAGGGCCGCGGAGCGCCGAAGCTGAAGGGCGGCGGCAAGGGCGACCTGCTCGCGCGCGTCAAGGTGACCGTGCCGCAGAAGCTGACGAAGGCCGAGAAGGAGGCGCTCGAGGGGTACGACAACGTGCTCCGCGAGCGGCCCCGCGACAGGGCGTTCGGCGATGAGCGACCGTCCTCGCTACATGATCTCCGTCGCCGCCGAGCTCGCCGGCATGCATCCGCAGACGCTGCGCGCCTACGAGGCGAAGGGCCTCGTGACGCCCGAGCGGACGCCCGGCGGCACGCGGCTCTACTCCGAGCTCGACGTCGAGCGCCTGCGGCTGATCCAGCAGCTGACGACGAAGCTCGGGCTCAACCTGGCGGGCGTCGAGCACGTCCTGCGGCTCGAGGACGAGCTGCGGCGCCTTCGCGGCGCGGATGGAGCAGCTCGAGGCGACGCTGCGGACCGAGATTCACGAGACCCACCGCCAGTACCGGCGCGAGGTCGTCCTGTACCGCCCGCAACCGCCGGCGACACAACGATGACAGGCGTGCAGTGTCTCGCACGCGACGCCCGAAGGAGAACACGATGGATTTCAACAAGCTGACGATCAAGTCCGGCGAGGCAGTCGCCGGCGCGCAGGAGCTGGCGCGGCGCGCGGGCAACCCCGAGCTGACGCGCGATCACCTGACGGTCGCGCTGCTCGAGCAGGAGCTGCCGCGCACGCTGCTCCAGCGGGCCGGCGCCGACCCGAGCGCACTCCTGCTCGAGGCGGAGGCGCGCACTCGGGCGCTGCCCGCTCGTCTCCGGCTCGAACGCGCAGCCGCAGGCCGCGGCGGTCGTTCCGGAAGGCTGCTCGACGACGCCTTCGACGAGGCGCGCAAGCTCGACGACGAGTTCGTCTCGGTCGAGCACCTCGTGCTCGCGCTCGAGCTCGTCGACCGCGCGAGGCGCTGCTCGGGGCGCTGAAGGAGGTTCGCGGCGGCCAGCGCGTGACGACGCAGGACCCCGAGGGCACCTACGAGGCGCTCACGAAGTTCGGCCGCGATCTGACCGCCGCGGCCGAGGCGGGCAAGCTCGACCCCGTGATCGGGCGCGACGAGGAGATCCGCCGCACGATCCAGGTGCTCTCGCGCCGGACGAAGAACAACCCGGTGCTGATCGGCGAGCCGGGCGTCGGCAAGACCGCGATCGCCGAGGGCCTCGCCCAGCGGATCGTCGCCGGGGACGTGCCCGGAGGGCCTGAAGGGCAAGCGCGTCTGGGCGCTCGACGTCGGCGCGCTGATCGCCGGCGCGAAGTACCGCGGTGAGTTCGAGGAGCGGCTCAAGGCCGTTCTGGCCGAGATCACCGCCGCCGAGGGAGAGATCGTCCTCTTCATCGACGAGCTGCACACGATCGTCGGCGCGGGCGCCGCGGAGGGCGCGGTCTCGGCCGGCAACCTGCTGAAGCCGATGCTCGCGCGCGGCGAGCTGCGCGCCGTCGGAGCGACCACGCTCGACGAGTACCGCAAGCACATCGAGAAGGACGCCGCCCTCGAGCGCCGCTTCCAGCCGGTGCTCGTCGGCGAGCCGTCGGTCGCCGACACGATCGCGATCCTGCGCGGGCTGAAGGAGCGCTACGAGGCGCACCACGGCGTCCGGATCCGCGACGCCGCGCTGACGGCGGCCGCCGTCCTGTCCGAGCGCTACATCACCGACCGCTTCCTGCCGGACAAGGCGATCGATCTCGTCGACGAGGCTGCATCGCGCCTGCGGATGGAGATCGACTCCTCTCCGGTCGAGCTCGACGAGGCCGAGCGCCGGGTGACCCAGCTCGAGATCGAGCTGACCGCGATGGCCAAGGAGACGCCCGCCGTCCGCGAGCCGGTCGAGCGGGAGCTCGCCGAGGCGAAGACCCGGCGCGACGAGCTCGCCGCCCGCTGGGCGGGCGAGAAGGACGTCCTCGACCGCGTCAAGGAGATCACGCGCCAGATCGACGAGCTGCGCATGGAAGCCGAGCGCGCGGAGCGCCACGGTGACCTGCAGCGCGTGGCCGAGATCCGCTACGGCCTCCTGCCGGCGCTCGAGCACGAGCTCGCCGAGCGTGGCGAGGCCGTCTCCGCCACGGAGCCGATGGTGAAGGAGGAGGTCGACGAGGACGACATCGCTGCCGTCGTGGCGACGTGGACGAAGATCCCCGTCGACCGGCTGCTCGAAGGCGAGGTGCAGAAGCTCGTCCACATGGAGAGCGCGGTTGCATCAGCGCGTCGTCGGCCAGGAGGCAGCGATCGACGCCGTCTCGAACGCGCTCCGCCGCGCGCGCTCCGGACTGCAGGATCCGAACCGCCCGATCGGCTCGTTCGTCTTCCTCGGCCCGACGGGCGTCGGGAAGACCGAGCTCGCGAAGGCGCTCGCGGAGTTCATGTTCGACGACGAGCGGGCGATCGTCCGGCTCGACATGACGGAGTACATGGAAAAGCACACCGTGTCGCGCCTGCTCGGTGCCCCTCCCGGCTACGTCGGCTACGACGAGGGCGGTCAGCTGACCGAGGCGGTCCGGCGCCGGCCCTACTGCGTCATCCTGCTCGACGAGATCGAGAAGGCACACGCGGACGTCTTCAACGTGCTCCTGCAGCTGCTCGACGACGGGCGCCTGACCGACGGGCAGGGACGAACGGTCGACTTCCGCAACACGGTCGTGATCATGACCTCGAACATCCGCTCTCAGGCTCAGCTGCTCGAGCACTTCAGGCCGGAGTTCGTCAACCGCGTCGACGAGATCGTCGTGTTCGAGCGCCTCGACCGCGAGCAGATCGGCGCCATCGTGGAGTTGCAGCTCGAGCGCCTGCGTGCGCCGGCTCGCCGAGCGACGGATCTCGCTCGAGTTGTCGGACGAGGCGATCGAGCTGATCGCGGAGACCGGCTGGGATCCTGCTTTCGGGGCCCGGCCGCTGAAGCGCGCGATCCAGCGGCTGATCGAGAACCCGCTCGCGCTCGAGCTGCTCGAGGGAGCGATTCGGCGAAGGCACGGTCGTCCGCGCCGACGCGCTCGACGGTGCGATCGTCTTCGAGGCCGTCGCGGACGCGGAGGCCGATGCCGCTGCGCCCGACGGCCAGCCGGAGCCTGCCACGACCGCCTGACCGGCGGACGCTCGGGAGCCGTAGGATCGGGCGCATGCGAGACGTCCTCCTCGTCGCCGCGACCGAGCGGGAGCTGAACGGGCGGGACGGTCTCGTCTGCGGGATCGGCCCTGTCGAGGCCGCGGCGACCACGGCGCGGGCACTCGCGCTCCGCGCCGGTGCGCGCGGTGCTCCACATCGGCGTCGCAGGTGCCCGCGGGCTCGAGGCCGGAGCTCTGGTGATCGGCGAGGAGGCGCGCTACTGCGACGTGGAGGCGGCGATCCCGGTGGTCGACCGCGTCCTCCCCGACGGGCTCTTGCTCGAGACGGCGCGAAGGACGCTGCCCGAGGCGCTGATCCTGCCGATCGGGACGAGCGCCGCCGTCGGTGCGACCGGTGCGGAGATGCCCGTCGAGGCGATGGAGGGCTTCGGCGTCCTCCGGGCAGCCGCGCTCGCGGGCGTGCCGGCACTCGAGCTGCGGGCAGTCTCCAACGAGGTGGGGGAGGCCGATCGCACGGCATGGCGGATCGGCGATGCGCTCCGCTCGCTCGACCACGCCGTTCCGCTGCTCGTGACGGCGGTCGCCGCGATGCTTGCCACTACCCCGAGATCGTGACGGCGACTTCGAGCCGCTCGTCGGCCATGCTCTTGTAGACACCGCGTTCCGATCGGTGCCCTGGTCGGCTGCTGGTGCGACAGCCGAACTGCATTCGCGCGGTACCGTCCCTGTCGATGGCACGCCGGCACTACCCGAAATCGAGCGGTCCGCTGCCGCCGCCTCTGTCGCCCACGACGCGGACCGTGGGCCAGCTCGTCGCGGAGACGTTGAAGTTGTACGGCGACAACTTCTTCCTTGCGTTGCCGCTCGGCCTCGTCGTTGCGGTGGCCGACGAGGCCTCGCTCGGGCTGGAGGTCGACGGACGTATTGCCGTGCTCCTCGTCGCCGCCCCGTTCCTCAGCGCCGCCTATGCCGCAGCAGCTGCGCTCGCGTCCGGGAAACGACCACCGCGGAGGACGTGGTTGGTGGCCGTGAGCGTGGGGACGCTCGTCTTCGTCCCGGCGGCGTTCCTCTTCCCGTGGTTCGCGCTTGCAGCCGTCGCCGTTCTCGCGTTCCTCGGGAACGCGGTCCCGGCAGTGATGATCGAGAGCCTGTCGCCGGTCGCGGCGCTCAAGCGGTCGTTCGAGGTCGCGCGCGCAGACATCGTCCACGCACTCGCGGGTCTCGCCACCCTCGTCGTGATGTTCGGCCTCGCGCGGCTGGCGATGGGATTCGTGCTGCGGCAGCAGGCCGACACCACCCTGCGAGCCGCGATCTTCCTCGCCGACACGGTTCTCGGACCGATCCTCTTCCTCGGAGGCGCCTTGCTCTTCGTCGATCTCGCCGCGCGCGTCGGGACGACCCGCGCCAGCCGTCTCGCGGCACGACTCGCCGAGCACGACGCCGCGAAGTAGGCTCTCGACGCGAACCGACCCGGAGGAGGAGACCGATGGCCCTGTACCTGATGCTCACGACGCTCACCGAGAAGGGCGTGCAGACGTTGAACTCGAATCCCGCGCGCCTCCGCGAAGTCAATCGCGATGTCGAGGAGCTCGGCGCCACGATCCTGCATCAGTGGGCCAGCCTCGGTGCCTACGACTTCGTCAACATCGTCGAGGCTCCCGACGACCTGACGATCGCGAAGGTCTCGGTCGCGCTCGGCGCCCGCGGCAGCTCGAAGCTCGAGTCGTTGCCGCTCGTTCCGGTGGAAGACCTGCTCGCCTCGCTCGAGCCCTAGCGCGGCGTCCCGAAACGTTGACCGGGGACCGTACGTTCCGGGACGCCGCACCGATGCTTGCTGCACGGGGTTGAGCTGCCGATAGCAGCTCAACCCCGTGATCCTGAAGAGGCGCGCAAGCGCGCCTTGTTCCAGGTCAACGGTTACGAGAAGACGCTCGAGCGGCCGGCGCGGCCCCGCGCTGCCGCGGGGCGTCCACGCCCTCAGCTACCCTTGATGCAGGTCGTCGACGAACGGCGGCCTGCTCGGCCTCGAAGCCTTGGGCATGCGCCCCGGGCTTTTTTTGTTGCGTATCCACAGTAAGGAGTTCACCAATGACACGTTCAAATGCAGCGACGGTCTTGACCGTCGATGACGATCCGATCGTTCGAGCGGACCTGCGCCTCGTGCTCGAGGACGCAGGGTTCGACGTTCTCGACGACGCCAGAGACGGTGTCGAGGCCGTCGAGCTCGCGAGGACGCACCGTCCCGACGTGATCGTGCTCGACCTCGCCCTTCCGCGCCTCGACGGGGTCGAGGCGACACGCCAGATCCTGGACGAGCGCGAGGTGCCGATCGTGGCCCTGACGGGATACGGCACCGCCGCCGGCGGGATTGCCGAGCGTGCGGTCGACGCGGGAGCAACGTCCGTGGTGCAGAAGCCGTTCGCCGACCATGCGGTCGTGACCGCCGTGCACGACGCGCTCGCGACGCACACGGCCCGGGTCAGGGATCGCTCCCGCGCCGCGCTCGCCGAGCTCGTCGGCCTGCTCGGCTATCCGGTGGAGTGGGCTGCGACCGTCGAGGAGCAGGCGTTCGCGCAGGGAAAGGCCTGGGTCCGCACTCGCTAGTGCGGCGCCTGAGAGCGTCTGCCGCGCGCTTTCAGGCGCCGACCGCGAACCCGGTCGCGCGGGCGGCCACGGTCAGCGGGCTGCTCGGAAGCCCGGGCTGAGGATCGACGTTGAAGCCACCGGGCGCGACGTCGTTCGGGGTCGCCGGGATGGAACAGCGCCGCGAGCAGCTGGATCTGATCGCGCCCGACTCCGAGCTCGAACTGACCTCCGCCGTACGCGCCGATCCCGTTGGCGGCGCAGTAGTCGTATGCCGCGAACAACCGCTCGATCGAGCCGAACCGCGACGGCTTGACGTTGACGGTCCGCGGCGGCCAGCGGAGGGCCTCGATGTCGGCGACCGAGTGGATGACGGCATCCCAGGTGACCCGATCGCTGTGCGGCTCGAGCACCGCGACGGTCTCGGGCGTGAGCGCCGGGTCCTCGAGCCAGGCGTCGGGCAGACCCGTTGCGACGCGGTCGTAGAGCCCCGGGTCGGGCTCGGTGTCGACGCCCGTGCCGTGGTACTGACCTTTGAAATCGACGGAGTCGACGGCCCCCGTTGCCTCGAGCTCGGTGATCAGTTCGTCCGACCAGTCGGGGGTGGCGTCCAGCTTGAACCGCAGGCCCGGGTAGAGCTCGAGCCAGGCCCGCAGCCGGTCGAGGGTCGCCGGCTCTCCGAGGCGCATCGAGACGACGAACGTGAGGGGCTCGGCGACGCGTCCCACGACAGTGCCGAGCGAACGGCCGGCCTGACGAAGCGCGAGGTCGAGCGCGGCGCTCTCGTAGGCCCAGCGTCGATAGTCGAGGTAGGCGTGCTGATCGGGCTCGTGGTCGAACAGCGCGAGTGTCCCGAGCCGCTCCGAGAACGTCTCGATCGTCCAATCGCCGGCCAGTTGATGGACTGGACCTCTCGCCTGCTCGAGATCGTGCTCCTTCGCGTCGTAGGTCACGTCCTCGCCGACGCCGACCTCTCCCGCCCCGGCCAACCCGACGACGGTCGACTTGCGCAGGAATCCGCTCGAGACCTGGAGCTCGAGCGCGTCGAGCGAATAGTTCTCGACCGTGAGGGGAAGCGTTCTGACCGCGTCGTACAGGCTCATCGATGCTCCTTCACAGCGTCGCGTAGGCGGCGGCCACGGCGCCCGCGAGGGCCGCGTTGTCGACGATCAGGTCACGGTTGACGCGCCGCGTCTCGCCGTCGGAGTTGTCGTGGAGGTACCCGAGCACGAAGGGCGTCACGGCCTGGCCGCTGACGCCCTCGCGCGTCGCCGCGGCGACCGCTTCCTCGATCAGCGGCGCCACGTCCAGGCTCTCCGTGGGCGGCCGGCCGACGAGGATCGCGTTGCCGCCGAGGCGCCAGTGGCCGTCTGCGATTCGGGCGAGCTCCAACGGATCGTCGGCGCGGGCCGACACCGGGGGCCCGCCGTCCGCGTCGTAGAACAGCGGCAACGTGTCGGTGCGATACCCGATGACGGGTACACCGAGCGTCTCGAGGAGCTCGACCGTGGCGGGCACGTCGAGAAGTGACTTGACGCCCGACGAGGCGATGAGAGCTGGGACGCGGGCGGCTGCCACGAGATCGGCCGAGACATCGGGCGGCGTCGGGAATCCCCGATGAACGCCGCCGAGGCCACCGGTGCCCATGAATCGGATCCCGACCGCCGCCGCGGCGACGAGTGTGCCGCCCACGGTCGTCGCTCCCACCGCCCGTTGCACGGCGCACACGGCGAGATCGCGGGGCCCGAGCTTGCGGGCCGAGGGCGTGAAGCGCTCGAGCTCGGTCCGCGTCAGCCCGATGCGGATCTGGCCGTCGAGGACGCCGATCGTCGCGGGGACCGCTCCTGCGGCTCTGACGGCTGCCTCGCTCGCGAGGCCGGTCTCGACGCCGTCGGGGGCGGGAAACCCGTGGGCGACGAGCGTCGTCTCGAGCGCAACGACGGCGCGCTCCTCCTCGAGGGCCGTCTGCACCTCGTCTGCGACCTGGATCAGCTCGTGCACGGCCACCGAGACTAGATGAACGATTCGAGGCTACGTCCGTCTGGCATCGAGCCGGCGATCTGGACGCAGCGGGCGCCGGCCTCGAGCGCGAGCTCAGGCCCGCCGACGAGCCACCCCGCCGCGAATGCGTCTCCCGCTCCGGTCGAGTCGACCACGGCGGCCACCGGGGCGGCGTCGTGCTCGACGCCGTCGAACGACGCCCCGCGCGCTCCCCGCTTGACGATCCAGTGGCGGCATCCGATCGTGCCACCGACGACGCGTTCCTCGTCCTCGTTCGCGAAGACGACGTCCGGGGCGAGCTCGATGAGGAGCGAGCGGAACCGGTCGGCGCCGAAGTCGCGGATCGCGCTCCAGGAGGAGAGGTCGATGCTGATCCCGGCTCCGGCCGCTCTGGCCTCGGCGATCGCGCGTCCGGCGGCGAACCGAACAGGCTCCCGTACGAGGGCATATCCCGACACGTGGAGATGTCCGCAGCCCTCGAACCACGCAGCCTCGATCTCCTCCGGCGCGAGAAACGGCGCAACGCCTCGGTCCGAGCACATCGTCCGTTCTCCCGCCGGGTCGACGAGGGCCACGATGACGCCGCTGCCGTCCTGCTCGACAGGCCCCAGGAGCTCCACTCCCAGTTCCGCCAGGCCCGTCGCAGCCAGCTGGCCGGCCTGGTCCCGGCCACGCTTGCCGATGAAGCAGGAGCTCCCTCCCAGCGCTGCAACCCAGGCGGCGACGTTGGCTGCCTGCCCGCCGGGGCGCAACACGATGCGCGAGGTGGCATCGGCACCGGTTGCGAGCGGTTGATCGAGCCGCACGATCACGTCCAGCACGAGGTCGCCGAGCGAGCAGATGCGCATCGCCTACGATCCTCGCATGAGCGAACGACCACTGCAGGTCTTGCTCCCGGCCGACCGACGAGGTCGTCGATGAAGCACGGCGACGCCCACAGGGGCCGACACAGAGTGAGGTCGGTCGTGATCGGAGGGCTGCTCGGTGCGTCCGCCGCCGCCGTGGTGCGGCGGCTTCGGCCGTCGTCGCGCCGACCCGAGAAGGCGTCCGGGCTGGCGGCGTTCGAGAGCGCGCCGTGCTATCGCGAGTTCTCGGACTCGAGGCGAAGCGACGGCCCGAAGCCGCGCTGAACCCGGTCGGCCCGCTCGATCGTCTGGATGTTGACGTCGGCATCCCCGATGCCGAGCGATCGGCCGACCAGCATCGCCCGTGCGGCGGCCATCAGATATGCATCGACCGTCTGCACGGGCTGTCTGGTGCGCATCACGAGGAACGGGCCGAAGACGCGCGTCTCGAAGAGGCCGGGCGGCCCGGGATCGCGGTTCTCGATCTCGAGCCGGGGTCGGAGGTTGTTGCGTTCGCTCGCGTCGAGGATCCACAGGCCGCGGCCGAGCGGCTTCGGTCGATCGGTGAGCGTCCGGAGCGCCAGCTTCGCGTCGGCCCGCGGAACGATCGTCTTCGGGAACGACGAGTTCAGTTCCCAGGCGCCGAGGTAGAGCGGTTCGTACCCGAAGAGGATGTCGTCCGGACGTGAGGTCGAGGCGAGAAACCGCTCTGCCTGCGCCCGCGTCGCCTGGCGCTTGCTCGGCTCCCATTCGAAGAGCTGCGGGGTGCGATCCCACGCCCACGCGACCTCGAGGACGACGAGGCAGGCGATCAGTGCGACGCCGGCTGCCGGGGCTCGCCGCGTGCTGCGCAGGACACCTGCCGCAACGAGGATGGCGAAGAACGGCAGGACGAAGATGAGGTGCCGCGACTCCGGCGATGTGGAGCCGCCGAGCCTCGCGGCCAGGAAGGCCGCCACCGGCACTCCGACCGCACAGAGCGCGATCGCTCGGGTCTCGAAACGGACGCTGGCGAGGCCGACGAGCGCGAGGACCAGCACGACGGCGAGAGCCGGCCACCGCCCGGTGCTGAAATCGCCCGCCGTCTGCCACAGGTAGGTGACGATCGCCCACGGGCCCCCGAGCTTGGATCCGCGCCCCCCGACCCCGACATCGAAGCGGCCGGCAAGCACGAGGTCGGTGAGCCAGAACGGGATTCCCACCACGGCGACGGCGCCGAAGGCAACGACGGCCTGCCGGAGCCGTTCGCGGTGCGCGGCGATCACGAAGACTCCCTGAGCGGCGAGCACGAGAGCGCCGTAGGGGTGGGATGCGACGGCGAACAGAATCGCGACCGCCCAGACGCACCACGGCAGCCAGCGACCGCGGTCGAGCGCGCGCAGAAGCAGAACGAACGAGAGCAACGAGAGGAAGAGGAAGAGGCTGTACATGCGGGCGTACACACCGTGGAAGAGAAAGACCCAGCTGCCCGCGACGAGAGCGGTGGCGCCGAGAGCCGTTGCCCGGTCGGCGAGCCTACGGCCGAGCACCGCCACGAGAGGGAGGCTTGCGACCGCGAACGCGGCGGAGACGAGCCGGAGCGCGCCGAGGCCGAACCCGAGATGGGCGACGGCAAATGCGAACACGAAGTGGAGTGGGGCGCCGCCTCGTTCGCGGGTCACGTGCTCGACGACGCCGGCGAGATCGTCCCGCCCGACGAACAGCGCGAGCGTCTCGTCCTCATGGGGCGGCCACGCCATCAACTGGTGGATGAGGAACGTCGCCGCCGCCAGCATGATCGCGCCGACCCCGAGCGTGAGCCAGTTTGCGCCCACGAACTCGCGCGTCGAGGCGAGGAGTGGGCGGTCGACAGTCGTGGGCTCGGCGCGCTGTGTCATGAGGCTTCGCCCGGGATCCTCGCTGGTAGATTGGCCGTCTGATGCCGATCTACGAGTACCGCTGCCCGAACGGCCACACGTTCGAGCTCTTCCAGAAGATGAGCGACGCGCCCGCCGAGTCGTGCGAGACGTGTGGTGCGAGCCCCGTCGAGAAAGTGTTGTTTCCGGTCGCGGTGCATTACAAGGGCTCCGGCTTCTACTCCACCGACTACGGCCGTGGCTCGCGCAAGAGCACGGCGAAAGACGGTGACAGCAGCGGGGACGGTGGCGGCGGTACGAGCGAGAAGAAGGAGCCGGCCAAGGACTCCGGCTCGAGCGACAAGAAGCCCGCAGCGACGGACTGAACGCCGCTCACAGCTGCCGCTCTCCGACGACGCACCCCGGCGCGTAGGGGAGTCCCTTCGGTGGCGGTAGCGGTGCCGATCGGCCGGTGAACATCGCCAGGGTGGCAACGTTGTCCTCCGAGCCGAAGATCACCGATTGCCCGTCGGCGCTCCCGGGCTCGCCTCCGAGCCGGCAGTGGAGGGCGGTTCTCGTGTTCGCGCGCAGGTAGACCCAGCCGAGTTGCAAGACCTCTCCCGCCGTGAGGTCGGTCGCCAGCGGCTTGACGATCGTGCCGCCGCGGAAGGGCAGCTTCAGCGCCCCGCCAACGGAGGTCACCCTGTCGGCCGTGGCCTGGATCACCTGCTGCTGCCGACGCGCTCTGTCGAGATCGGTCTCGCCGGGGTCGAGGCGGTTCTCCCTGACCCGCGAGTAGACCAGCGCTCGCTGCCCGTCCATGTGCTGGCGTCCTTTCTCGAATCGCCAGCCCTCCCAGGCGCTGCACCGTGCGCTCGTTGCGTACGGGCAGTCGAACCGATTCGAGAGGATCGGCGCCGGGACGTCGATGTCGATCCCGCCGACGGCGTCGATCAGCTCCCGGAAGCGGTCGAAGTCGACGAAGGCGACATGGTTGACGTCCAGGCCGGTGAGGCTCTTGACCGTCTCGAGCGCCAGCGTGGCGCCGCCGATCTGAAATGCCGCGTTGATCTTGGCCGCACCGTTCCCGGGAATCTCGACCCTCAGGTCGCGCGGGATCGAGAGGAACGCGAGTCGGTGCCTGCGCGGATCCGTGCGGATCAGCATCACGGAATCGGAGCGATTGGCACCCGATCGGCCCGACTGCGTCCCGCCGTCGGTTCCGAGCACGAGGATCGTCGTCGGCGTCGAGGTGAGCAGCCCGCTCTGCTTCGTCAGATTTGCGGCGACGGTGGCGGGAACCCGTTCGTTCGCGTCCGAGATCCCCCGCGAGAACGAGATGTAGCTCGCGACGAGCCACACGACGCCGATGCCGAGAACGATCACGAGAGCCAACGCGATCCGGCGCCCGAGGTGCCGCTGGCGCGGCTTCCGCGGCTCCGAATTCGCGGCCTTGACGTCGCCGGGACGCTTCAGCGGGACTTTGCCCTTCGCCCGTCCACCCTTGTAGACCCGGTAGGGCTTCTCGTGTTCGGGCATCCGGGCGGATATCGTAGCCGCGCGATGGGTAAAGACCGTGTTATCGGAATCGATCTCGGCGGGACGAAGATTCTCGGCGGGATCGTCGGCCGCGACGGCTCGATCGGGCGCACACTCGAGATCCCGACGCCGGACGGAACGCAGGAGGACGTGCTGGCAGCGGTCGACGGCGTCGTCGACGACCTTCTCCGAGACGGCGCCGGTGCGATCGGTTACGGGGTCCCACTGAACATCGATCGCCGGACGGGCCTCGCGCTTCGCGCGGTGAACCTCCCGCTGCACCAGGTCAACTTCCCGGAACGCGCGCGTGGGCTCTACGGCCTTCCCGCCGGCGTCGAGAACGACGGCAACGCCGCTGCGCTGGCCGAGTGGCAACTCGGGGCGGGGAGGGGGGTCGCGAACCTGATCATGCTGACGCTCGGCACGGGCGTCGGCGGGGGCATCGTGATCGACGATCACCTCTACCGAGGCTGGGCCGAGCTGGGTCACACCGTCGTGCAGGCCGGAGGCCAGCCGTGCCAGGGGAACTGTCGTGGCCATGGGCATCTGGAGGCGGTCGCCTCGGGGCATGCAGCCGATCGTGCCGCCGCCGCCATCTTCGGACCGGGCGGCGACGCGAGGATGCTCATCGAACGAGCGCGCGAGGGCGATCCCAGAGCAATCGGCGCGCTGGTCGAGATGGGCACGTTGCTCGGCGCCAGCATCGGTTCGCTCGCCAACATCTTCGACCCGGACATCGTGATCATCGGTGGTGGATTCGGTGCTGCTGCCGGCGATCTCGTGCTGGAGCCCGCCCGGGCCGCAGCCCGGCAAGAGGCGATCCCACCGGCCGACGAGACGCTCCAGATCGTCGAAGCACTGCTGGGAGACGAGGCAGGCTTGATCGGCGCGGGCCTCGTCGCGTACGAGGCGCTCGACGGAGCTCGGTGAGCGGGTGCCGCTCGCGGTCTGCGCAACGCCGATCGGAAATCTCGACGACGTCACCTTGCGCGTGCTCGAGGAGCTCGCGGCGGCCGACACCGTGGTGTGTGAGGACACGCGGCACACCAAGGTGCTCCTCCAACGTCACGGGATCACAGCGCGGCTCCTCTCGTACCATCGCCACAACGAGGCCGCACGAACCGAGGAGCTCGTCCCTCGGCTGGTGGGAGGGGAGCGGATCGCGTTGGTCTCGGACGCGGGCCTACCGGGGATCAACGACCCCGGCGCCCGGATCGTCGTGGCGGCGCTCGAGGCCGGTGTTCCGGTCACGGTGCTCCCCGGCGCCTCGGCCGTCGAGACCGCACTCGTTGCCAGCGGGCTTGCCGAAGCCCAGTATCGATTCGTCGGGTACCTCCCGCGCGGAGAGCGCGAGCGGGCCGCTCTCTGGGAGGAGCTCGGTGGGTGGCCGTACCCCACCGTCGCCTTCGAGTCGGCGCGCCGCCTACCCGGTGCGCTCGCGAGCCTCGCGGCTGTCGAGCCGGGCCGACGGGTGGCGGTCTGCCGTGAACTGACGAAGAAGTTCGAGGAGGTGGCTCGCGGGGACGCCTCCGAGCTCGCGAAGCGGTATTCGGAGCCACCGAAGGGAGAGGTAACGCTCGTCCTCGGACCGTCGACACGTCGCCCCGACGAGGACGCGGCTCTCGCAGCGGTTGCCGAGCTCGTCGGCGCCGGGACGCCCCGCCGCGTGGCGGCTGCCGTTGTCGGGCGGCTCACGGGCGTTGCCCGCAACACGCTCTACAGCGACTCTCTCTGAGCCGGCACGAAGGCCCGCCGGGGCTCGTCGGGCGTTGTCGTCGGATTTGACAACGAAGAACCTGGCAGATACCCTCGTTCGAGACGTTGTCAATAAAGAGAACAAGGAGGTTGACCGTGCGCCTGCTCATCCTCGGATCGGCGTTGCTCGTGTCGCTCGGAATCGCGCCCTCAGCGATGGCCTGGACGTGGCCATTGGGAGGCCCGGTGCTACGCCCGTACTCGCTCGGCCCCGACGCGTACGCGGCCGGTCAGCACCGCGGCGTCGATGTCGCGGGAACGGACGGCGAGCTCGTCCGTGCTCCGGCTTCGGGGACGGTGTCGTTCGTCGGCGTCGTTCCGTCCTCCGGCAAGACCGTGACGATCCAACTCGAGGGCTACGCCGTCTCGCTGACGCATCTCGGTGCGACGTCGATCGGCAAGGGAGCCTCGGTGACCGAAGGCGATCCCATCGGGACGGCGGGCACGAGTGGCGAGAGCGAGTGGCCGGAGCCCTACGTCCACCTCGGAGTCAGGGTCTCGTCTGCAGCCGACGGGTACGTCGATCCGCTCCCGTTGCTCCCGCCTCGCACGGTCGCCCCGCCCTCAGCCTCGCCGTCTGACGTCGCGGTCCCCGCCACGGTGCCCACGATCGGTACCGGCCCGGATGCGCCGGTCGTCCGCTCCGAGCCACCGGCACCGCGTGCGGAATCTGCGACCCCGGAGCTTCGGACACCGGAGCCCTGGAGCCAGGAGACCCAGACGTCGCAAGCGCCGGCACAGAAGCAGGATTCGCCGAAGCTGAGCTCGTCGAAACCCGCTGGAACGACATCCGATCCGGCTCCGGTGTCTGCATCCGGGCAGGTCACGGACGCTACCGCGATCCCGATCGACCCCGCTCCGTCGGCGCTGAAGGAATCGCCCGGCGGTGAAGGCGTCGGCCGCGCGGCTCTCCCTGGCCGAGCACCTTCTCCCACAGCCGTGACGGACTCGACGGGCGGCGGCTCACGGACGAGGCCGACGATCCGAGGGGCCAGAGCCGATGTGCGATCGGGGCTGCCCTCCGCCCCGACGACCGTGAGCGTTGCTCGGTCGATTCCGCCGCCCGGCGTCCCGCCGCCGCCCTCGACCGAGATCGGGCAGGGGAACGAGGCGCTCGTCGACCGCATCCGCGCCGGACACCCTTCTGTCCCCACGACCCGCGCCGGGTCGCGCGCGTGGTACCCGGGGGACGCACAGGACACCAAGGCATCACCATCCGTGCAAACGACGGCGACCGCCGGGCGTCAGGTCGGCAGGGCCGAAGAATCAGCGCCGAACACGCAGGACCGACGTCAGCCGGTGGCCGCCGAGGTCCGCGATCGTATGCCGACGGCTGCGATGCGAGACGCACGACCCGTGGCTCGGGTCCGTGTCTGGCTGACGACCGCGCTGCTGCTCCTTCTCGTCGTCGTCGGCGGTGGGAGGTGGTTCCACGAGCGCGAGCGTGGACGCGATGCGGGTGGAGCGCTCCTCCATCATGACGTACGCGTGCCGTGATCCCCGGACGTCGTCTGATAGGGCAACACAATCGGATGGAGGCGCTGCCGAAAATCAACCACACCGCAACGCATTTTCAACACGAAGAGGCGTAGCGTCGGGTGAAAGCGTCACGACGCAAGAAGCCGCCCCGTGACGCAGCACGTCGAGTGGCCGGGACGGGCGGTGCCCTTCCTTACCCATCCCGGCCACTCGATGTCGCGCCCGCGGGATACCGTGACGCGCTGCCCGCTTGCACGGGACGCTACGTTAGGTAGATGACGAGCGAACCGCACCAGGAAGCCCGCGAACCCACAGCGCCGCAACCAGCTCGAACCGGTGCGAGCAGCGAGCGCTACTACGTCACGACCCCGATCTACTACGTCAACTCGACCCCGCACATCGGGCATGCGTACACGACGATCGCCGCGGACATCCTGGCACGCAATCGCCGCCAGCGCGGCCACGAGACGTTCTTCCTCACCGGGGTCGACGAGCACGCCGCGAAAGTGGCGCGGGTGGCCGCCGAACAGGGCTTGTCGCCGCAGGAGTACGCAGACCAGATCGCGGTCGTCTGGCGCGAGCTTCCCCGCCGTCTCAACGCGTCCAACGACTTCTTCATCCGGACGAGTGACGAGGCGCACAAGCGCTTCGTCCAAGGCTTTCTGCAGACGCTCTACGACAACGGCCACATCTATCAGGACGTCTACGCGGGGCTGTATTGCGTCGGCTGCGAAGCCTTCAAGACGGAGGCGGAGCTCGTCGACGGGAAATGTCCCGAGCACGGCGTTGAGCCCGAGTGGATCGAGGAGCGCAACTGGTTCTTCCGTCTCTCGTCCTTCCAGCAGCAGCTCCTGGAGCTCTACGAGCGACCCGACTTCGTTCAGCCGGGGTTCCGCGCCAACGAGGCTCGAAGCTTCATCGCGGGCGGCTTGCAGGACTTCTCGATCAGCCGCGCCGGACAGACCTGGGGGATTCCGATCCCGTGGGATCCCGACTCGGTGGCCTACGTCTGGGCCGACGCCCTCGTCAACTATCTCAGCGCGCTCACGTACGCCCGTCCCGGCGAAGACCTGATCGAGACGCTCTGGCCCGAGGTTCGGCATCTGCTCGCCAAGGACATCCTCCGCTTCCACTGCGTCTTCTGGCCCGCGATGCTGCTGGCGGCCGGCTACGAGCCCCCGCGACAACTCTTCGTCCACGGGTACTTGCTGCTCGATGACCGCAAGATCTCGAAGTCGCTCGGCAACGTCGTCGACCCGCTCGATCTGATCGATGTCTACGGAGTCGACCCGGTGCGATTCTGGTGTGCGCGGGCGATCTCGTTCGGCCAGGACGGTGCTGCGTCCCTCGCCGGCATCCATGAGCGCTACGAGCGCGAGCTGGGCAACGATCTCGGAAATCTGCTCTCACGAACGACGGCGATGGTGGCGCGCTACCGGGAGGGCAGGCTCCGCGCGACACCCTCGCCGGACGGCGTCATTGCCGGCGCCATAGCGCCGCTCGGCGCGGACGTCTCCGGGCGACTCGACGCGTTCGATGTCACCGGCGCGCTCGAGCGGATCTGGGAGGTCGTCCGCATTCTCAACCGGGAGGTCGAGACGACGGCACCGTGGCAGCTGGCGAAGGACCCGCAACGCGCCGACGAGCTCGATCGCGTCCTCTACGACCTCGTGGACGGCCTCCGTGCCGTCGCAGTCGCGCTGGCGGCATACATTCCCGCCACAGCCGAGTCGGTGCTGGCCGCCCTCCGCCAGCCGGCGTCGGTCGACTGGTCGCTCGTCGCCTACGGGCTCACGGGCGAAACGGAGGGGATCGAGGCTGCGCCGCCGCTCTTCCCGCGTCTCGATGCACCTCTAGATGGTTGATCGGCAATTGGTGCACGCGCGGATGGGGGCCTGCACACTGCGCATCGTCTCCGGACCGATCAACCCCAAGGCAACCTGCCTAGCCGCAGATCGATCCGAACACGCTGCTTGGTGCATGCCCTCCCCGACACGCACCCCAATCACCGACCAACCATCTCGGAATAATCGTCGCGCCGTGATCGAACCGTCGTGATCGACACGCACGCCCACCTCGACGCGTGCGACGAGCCCGCCGCCTTCCTCGTCGAACGCGCCCGTGCACTCGGCGTCTCGCGCATCGTCACGGTCGGCACAGGGATCTCGTCCTGCCATGCCGCAGTTGCGATCGCCGAAGCCGAGGAAGGCGTTTCGACGGCCCTCGGGATCGATCCACATCAGGCAGGAGGTTCCGAAGCCGGGCGACTCGACGAGCTGAGGGAACTGCTCGACCACCCGTCGGTCGTAGCGGTGGGCGAGACCGGGCTCGACTACTTCCACGATCTCGCCCCTCGCGCGGCGCAGCGGGCATTGTTCGACCGACAGCTCGAGCTCGCCTCGGCGTTGCGGCTGCCGGTCGTCATCCACACCCGTGACGCGGACGAAGACACCGCGGCGGCTCTCCTGCCGTTCTCGGGCACCGTCATCCTCCACTGTTTCTCGGTTCCCGGACTGCTCGAGACGGCGCTCGAGCGGGGCTACTACCTGTCGTTTGCCGGGAACGTGACGTATCCCGAAGGCCGTGGCGTTGCGTGAGGCTGCCGCTTCGGTGCCCGGCGACCGCATCCTCGCCGAGACGGATAGTCCATACCTCGCGCCTCAAGCGCTCCGCGGAAAGCGGAACGAGCCCGCCAACGTCCTGCTGACGCTGGCGGCGCTGGCCGAAGCGAGAGGCGAGGAGGTCGAGGACCTCGAGCGGCAGATCGACGACAATGCCTCCCGCGCGTTCGGTCTACCGTCGTCGTGAGCGGCCCGCCGCCGAAGAAATCGCTCGGCCAGCACTTCCTCACCGACGGCAACATCCTCGGAGTGATCGCGAGAATGGCAGAGCTGGGCGCGGACGATGTCGCGCTCGAGATCGGGCCCGGCCTCGGAGCGCTCACGACCCTCCTCGCACAGCGATGCGCTCACGTCCACGCGGTCGAGCTCGACCGTCGACTCGAAGCCGAGCTGGCTGAGCTCGCAGGTCTTCCGAACGTCTCGCTGCACTGGGGTGACGCGCTTCGGCTCGACCTCGCGGCTTTCGAGCCCGGCCCGACGAAGCTGGTTGCGAACCTCCCGTACAACGTCGCCACCCCGATCGTCGCCGAGAGCCTCACCGGCCTCCCGACGGTCGAGCTGTGGTGCGTGATGGTGCAGCGGGAGGTGGCAGACCGGTTCTTCGCCTCACCGTCGACGAAGGCGTACGGCGCCGTGTCCGTCCTGATCCAGCTCGCTGCGGTCCGGACGGGCTTCCACCCTGTCGCGCGGACAGTCTTCGGCCCCCGCCCAACGTCGACTCGGCTCTCGTCGCGTTCCGTCGCACTCCGCTCCCGGCGGGATTCGCCCGGATCCGCCAGGTCGTGGAGGGTGCGTTCGCCCACCGTCGGAAGACGCTGGCGAACTCACTCGACCTCGCGGGAGTCGCGACGCGCGAGCAGGCGACCGCCGCGCTTCGGCAGCTCGAGCTCGACCCGGCGGTCAGGGCAGAGGCGCTCGAGCCGGCCTCGTTCGTCGAGTTCGTGGAGGTGCTCCGATGACCACCGCGCGGGCTCCGGCGAAGATCAACCTGGCACTCGTCGTCGGCCCTCTTCGTGACGACGGCAAGCACGAGGTCGCGACAGTGCTCCAGCACATCGAGCTCGCCGACCGAATCGCCGTTGCCCGCGGCGAACGGCTCTCCGTCTCGGGTTTCGACGGTGACACGATCGTCGCTTCGGCGCTGACCACTCTCGCGGCGGCGGCGCACGTCGATCCGTCGTTCGTGGTCGAGATCTCGAAGGCGATCCCGGTCGCGGCCGGGCTCGGCGGAGGCAGCTCTGACGCGGCGACCGCGCTCCTCCACGCCAACGCGCTTCTCCCGGCACCGCTGGATCGAGACCAGCTCGACGAGGTCGCGCGCGCGATCGGGGCCGATGTGCCGTTCTTCCTGCGCAGCGGGCCCCACCTCGGGAGCGGAGACGGCTCGACGCTCGCTCCGCTCGCGATCCCGCAGGACTTCTGGATCGTCCTGCTCCTCGCGGACGGTGCGACGAAGTCGTCGACCGGAGACGTGTACGCCGCCTTCGACGCCCGCAACGGCGCGGACGGGTTCGCGGAACGCAGGGCGGTGCTGCTCACCACACTCGAAAGCGTCCGCGAACCGGAGGATCTCCGGCACCTTCCTGCGAACGACCTCACTGCAAGCCGCCATGCGGAGCAGCTCGTCGCGTGCGGGGCGTTCCGGGCCGACGTCAGCGGCGCCGGGCCGTGTGTCTATGGCCTGTTCTCCTCACGATCGGACGCCGAAGCTGCTGCGGAGGCGTTGCGATCCGAGGGTCGGCACGTGGGTCACCGCTCCGAACGGCCGGTGAGCGGCCGTGCCCGCGCGGGACCTGCGACGCCCACTGGCCGCGGTTCAGCCGCTCGCCGCGTTCTCTCCGGCACGGGCGGCCCGGCGGCCGGGTACACTCGGCGTCCCGATTCACTGGGGCGTGGCCAAGTGGTAAGGCAACGGGTTTTGGTCCCGTGATCCCAGGTTCGAATCCTGGCGCCCCAGCCAACGTGCCGACCGTGTCCGAATCCCGCCCCAAGCTCGCAGCCGTCGTCATGGCCGGAGGCCGGGGGACACGGATGCGCTCGGCGATCCCGAAGCATCTCCATCCGCTCCTCGGTCGGCGGATGGTCGATTGGATCATCGAGGCGGCGCTGCCGCTCAGCCCCGAATCGCTCGTCGTCGTCGCCTCGCCGGAAACGGCCGACCAGTTCGACGGCCGGACGGTCGCGGTGCAGCACGACGCACTGGGGACGGGCGATGCCGTCCGTTGTGCCCGGACGGCGCTCCCTGCAGTGGACGAGGTGCTCATCCTCTCCGGTGACACGCCGCTCCTGACAACCGAGCTCCTCGAATCGCTGATCGCCACCCATCGCCTGCGGGGCGCGGGGGCCACGGTGCTCTCGTTCGTCCCCGACGACATCCGGAGCTACGGCCGGGTCGTCCGGCGCCCCGACGGCGACCTTTCGGCGATCGTCGAGGCCGGTCGACGCATCGCCCGCCGAATTGGAGATCGGCGAGGCAAATTCCTCGATCTACGTCTTCGAGGCAGAGCTGCTGTGGCCGGCCCTCGAGCGTCTACAACCGAAGAATGCGCAGGGCGAGCTGTATCTCACGGACGTCGTGCGCGACCTCGCCGACGCAGGCCAGCGCGTCGCCGTCCATGTTGCGGACGACCCCGACGAGGCGGAGGGCGTCAACACGCGCGTCGAGCTTGCCGCAGCCGCCGCCGCACTCCGGGACCGGATCAACACCGCCCACATGCTCGCCGGTGTGACGATCGTCGACCCTGCCAGCACGTGGATCGAGCCCACGGTGACCCTCGAGCCGGATTCGGTCGTGCATCCGTTCACGCTGTTGCGCGGCTCGACCAGCGTCGCGGACAGCGCTGAGATCGGCCCTCATGCCGTGATCGTCGATTCGGTCGTGGGCGCCGGGGCGATCGTCGGCCCGTTCTGTTACGTTCGCCCCGGAACGGAGCTCGGGGTGCGGTCGAAGGCCGGGACGTTCGTGGAGCTCAAGAACACCCGTCTGGACGACGGCGCCAAGGTGCCTCATCTCAGCTATCTCGGCGACGCGGAGATCGGAGCGGGAACGAATGTCGGTGCTGGCTCGATTACGGCAAATCTCGGTCATCGGCCCGGCGTGCCGAAGGGGCGAACGGTGATCGGCAAGAACGCCCGGATCGCGGTCGACACGATGTTCATCGCGCCCGTCGCCGTCGGCGATGATGTCTGGACGGCTGCCGGCACCGTCGTCAGCGAGGATGTCCCGGACAACGCCCTCGTCGGATTCCCGCCGAGGCAGACGATCAAGGAGGGGCGGGGTGGAAAGCGGGACCGTTGAGCAGACGCTACCCGGGCTCGGTGCACCCGAGACCCCGATCGCGGCGCCGGTGCTCGGGCGGACGATCGGGCTGACGCCGAACAAGCGGCTCATGCTCGTCTCCGGCCGGTCCAACCAGGACTTGGCCGCGAAGATCGGCGCCCTGATCGGCTGCGAGCTGGGGGAGACGACCCTGAAGACGTTCGCAAGCGGTGAGACGTACTGCCGCTACGAGGACTCCATTCGCGGTGCCGACATCTTCATCGTGCAGACCGCCTCGGCCCCCGTCGACCAGCACCTGATGGAGCTCCTCATCATGATCAACGCGGCCAAGCTCGCCTCGGCAAAGCGCATCACGGCCGTGATCCCGTGGTACTTCTACGTCCGGCAGGACAAGAAATCACGGCCGCGCGAGCCGATCACCGCGAAGCTCGTCGCCGACCTTCTGCAGACTGCCGGCGCCGACCGCGTCCTGACGATGGATCTTCACGCCGGCCAGGTCCAGGGGTTCTTCGAGATCCCGGTCGATCACATGACGGCAGTGCCCATGTTCGCCCAGTACGTCCGTGATCTCAATCTCGGCGAGGAGCTCGCCGTCGTCTCCCCCGACACCGGGCATGCGAAGATCGCCGGGAAGTTCGCGGAGATGGTGGGTGCCGACCTCGTGATCCTGAACAAGGTACGACCGGCGCACAACGAAGCGAAGGTCACCACCGTGATCGGCGATGTCGACGGCAAAGCGGCCGTGATCATCGACGACATCATCGATACGGCAGGCACGCTGGTCGCCGGCGCGAAGGCGTTGCGGGAGGCAGGCGCGACGAGGGTCTATGCCTGCGCAACGCACGGGCTCTTCAACGGCACGGCGCTGGAGCGCATCGCCGACAGTGAGATTCATCAGCTCGTCGTGACCGACACGGTGCCGCTCGACCCGCTCAAGCAACCAGCGAACGTCCAGGTTCTCTCCATTGCCGGGATCCTCGCCGAGACGATCTCGAACGTGTTCGCGGACGACTCCGTCTCTGCGATCTTCGCGGGAGAGAACCAGCTGTTCTAGACGGACTGGCTTTTCTAGCGCCGTTTTGGGGCTTCTCGGTAGTAGTTTCCGGTACCAACGCGCCCAGCATGCGGCGTTCGAGCGCTTCTGCTTCGTCCGCGGACACGACACCGGCCAACCGCAGATCGCGGCGATCGCCGTCTACCTCAGCACGCACCTTCGCGGCGGCTGATCGGGAATCGGTCGGCGAACCGCGCGACGGGGAGGTCGATGCGATCGTGTCGGCGACAGCGGATCGTCTGCTGGGTCTCGAGAACCTCGTCCGACAGTTCATGAAGTAATAGGCAGCGGCGCGCCATCGAAGCCGCGGGTTCCTGCCTTCAGGGAAGGTCACAACATGCGCATACATTCACAAGGAGACTGACAATGCGTCTCGAGATCGGTAATCGCGTCCGCTGCAAAGACGGGTTGTACGGCGAACTTGCTGACGTTGTGATCGACCCATTGGAAAAGCGTGTGACGCACCTCGTGGTCCTGTCCGAGCATGACGTGGATAAACGGCTGGTGCCTATCCAGCTGGCCAAGAGCAGAGACGATAAGCAGCGCGAGATCGAGCTGGGCTGCACCCTCGACGAGGCGCAGAGATTCGAGTCTGTGCGAGAGACTGCCTACATCCGACTCGGCGAAAACCCCGTCCAGGACCCCGACTGGGACATCGGCGTCATGGACGTCTTGGCGAACCCGTACTACTCCAGTATCGGCGGCGGACTGGTTCCCGAACAAGCTCGGCCCGACAGCACGCTGTTCTACGACCGCGTGCCGAAGGGCGAGGTCGAGATCCGACGTACGAGCGCGGTCGATTTCTGCGGATGGCCATTCACTCGGCGAGGTCGACGGCTTCGTGCGTTGACGCCGACGAATACATAACGCACTTCGTCCTGGAGCGCGGCCATCTGTGGGGACGGAAGGAGATCACCATCCCGATCGGGGCCGTGGCACGAGTGGAGAGCGATGCCGTGTACCTCGGCCTGTCCAAACACGAGGTCGGCGCTCTACCCACCGTTCACGTCGGCCGACACGGCTAGACATCGCGCTGAAACCGGCCTGCCCATCGTCCGTTCGGGGGGACTGACGATCCGGTGCCCCATTCATGCCCAACGTCCGGCGAGTCGCCCTGTGCTGGCCTGTCGCCGCCAGTTCGGCGGCCGTGCAGCTGACAGACTCGGAGAGGGCGTACCGCCCGGACGGCAAGCCCTCTCCTGTTCCGCGATCTCGATCTCGAGTCGAGAGCCTTGCGCCGTCGAACGTATCACCCTGCGGTCGCGACTCATCTCATGCTCCACCACCTCGCGACGGTTGCTTCACCCGACCGTTCCCTTTCTCGCTCGAGACTTGGTACCAGTTGCGGTACCCGACTGAGCTGACCTCAGATCATCAGGTGACCTGAGACCGCTGAACGTGCGGCCCCAGGTCTCACCCGACACACCCCAGCGAACCAGCTGTTCTGGGCGGGCCGGCTCCTTTCTTCTCTCGCACCTCTTCTCCCGCACCGGTTCGTCGGCCGACGGGGGTGACCGTTCCGATCTCGACGACGGATCTGGTGTTCTCTGGTGCGGGCGGAGAACCACGTCGGCGGTGGGCTGATTCTGACCCCGGCCGCCGCCGACGGGATACGCTTTGCCGATGATCCTTCCGGAGAGCGCACGAGAGCTGATCGAATCCGGTGCGCTGGGGCACCTCGTCACAGTCGGTCGCGACGGCACACCACAGGTGACCTGCATCTGGGTCGGGCTCGACCGCGATCAGCTGGTTTCGGCCCACCTGTCCGAGCAGCAGAAGCTGCGCAACGTCCGTCGCGACCCACGCGTCGTGCTCTCGTTCGAAGGCACGGCGATCCGCCCGCCCGGCCTCAAGGAATACCTCGTCGTTCATGGGACGGCCGAGCTCGAGGAGGGTGGCGCACCCGACCTGCTCCAGCGGTTGGCACATGTGTACCTCGGGCCCGAGGTGAAATTCCCGCCAATGGACGACCCGCCGCCGGGCCACACGATGCGCATCACGGTGGAGCGCATAGGCGGCGTCGGGCCCTGGATGTCCTAGCGCGACCGGGCCTTCGGAACTGACGGCGCCGGACGAGGCTAGGATCGGTCCGTGGGCTTCCAGTCCATCGACCTGGGCGTCTGTCGAGGCTGTCTCTGGGAGGGAGATCCGAGGCGGGTCGTGATCGGGCTCCCGGGCGCCTTCACGGTGGGCGCGCCCGCGCTGATCTTCTGCCTGCAGGCGATCGTGCGGCAGGGATGGAGCGCGATCCAGGTGATCGACGAGTACTACGACCCCGAGCAGGACCCGACCGAGTGGGTGCTCGAGCGTGCCAATGCGGCCGTCGCGAAGGCGGGAGGGGCAGCGGAGATCCTCGTCGTCTCGAAGTCGCTCTCGACGCGCGCCTCGGGGCTCGTGGCCGATCGTGGTTATCGCGCCGTCTGGCTGACGCCGCTGCTGAACGACGCGGAATCGGTTGAGGGCCTACGCCGTCGTACAGCCGACGCCTTCCTCGTCGGCGGCACCGCCGACCAGACGTGGAACAGCACGCTCGCCTACTCGCTCTCGCCCGATGTCCTGGAGTTGAAGGATGTCGATCACGGCTTCGGCCGCCGCGGCGATGACCCGCGCGACACGCTCGACAACCTCAAGCGCATCGTCAAGTCCGTCGCGGGATTCGCTGCCAGGGAGAGGTAGCTCACGCCGCGGCATCGCCCGATGAGGCACCGGACCCACGACGACGCGTAGCGAGCCGGCCCAAACGCAGAGACCGACGGCGCCCCCTGAGAGCGCCGCCGGTCGTATTTCGAGACATCGGCACGCTCGACCCCGGTCTGAAGAATTTCCACTCCCTCGGAAGGGGGCTTTGGCCGGTTGGCGAATCGAACGGTGGCCGGGTCGGCCTTTGGCGTCCGCACCTTCTCCTCCCCTGAGGGGTGCGGTGCGTAGCCGGCCCGGCCGCTAGCACCCCGAGCGCGTGCCGCCCGCGGTACCTCGAGCACGCCTGAGGGCATGCGCTACACTTCGCCGCCGTGTCCGAGGACAGAATCACACTCGAAGTGACGGAACGCGGCGCCGACCAGCTCGGCACCCGGAATGTCAAGCGCCTGCGCCGTGAAGGGCTGATCCCCGGCGTGCTGTACGGGAAGGCGAACAAGGCATTCGTCGTCCGCGAGCGCGAGCTGCGTGTCGCCCTAACGGGGCCCTCCGGGCTCCACGCCATCGTCGACGTCGTGATCGAGGGCCAGAAGACGCCCCATCACGCGGTGCTGAAGGACTATCAGCAGCACCCGCTACGCGGCACGATCACCCACGTCGACTTCCACGAGGTACGACTCGATCGACCGATCCAGGCGACCGTCATCGCGCAGCTCGTGGGCGAGGCGCCCGGAGCCAAGGTCGGTGGCGTGGTGCAGCAGGTTGCCCGCGAGTTTCGCGTGGAGGCTCTGCCGTCTGCGATCCCCGAGCACATCGAGGTCGACATCAGTGGGCTCGAGCTCGGCGACACGC
Organism: uncultured Thermoleophilia bacterium; assembly: GCA_963776305.1. Classification (GTDB taxonomy): domain Bacteria; phylum Actinomycetota; class Thermoleophilia; order Gaiellales; family Gaiellaceae; genus Gaiella. The sequence continues at coordinate 43,570 of CAVZMA010000006.1, forward strand.
TCCGGCTTCAGGACGTGGAAGAGATCGAAGGGGTCACCTTCCTCGATCCGCCGGACACCGTCGTCGCGAACTGCTCGAGCCCGCGCGGTCTCACCGAGGCCGAAGAGGCAGCAGACGAGGCGATCGCCGCTGAGGCCGCCGCAGAGTCTGCCGCCGAGGCAGACGCCACTGCCGCCCCAGACGAGGAGTAGCCCTTGCGCTTCCGTCGAGGCGAGCCGGCCTCGACGCTCGACCTGCTCGTCGTCGGCCTCGGCAATCCCGGACGACGGCACGAGCACGATCGCCACAACGTCGGGTTCATGGTCGTCGACGAAGTTGCACGCCGTCACGCGGCGCGCTTCCGGAGCAAGTTCAGTGGCTCGATCGCCGAGGTCAGGGTCGGCGACAGCAGGCTGGGCCTTCTGCAGCCGGCGACGTACATGAACGAGTCCGGCCGTTCGGTGCAACCGGCGGCGGCGTTCTACAAGGTGCCCAGCGATCACCTGCTGGTCGTTCACGACGAGGTCGACCTCGAGTTCGGCCGGCTCCAGGCACGCCTGGGAGGAGGGCTTGCCGGACACAACGGGCTTCGTTCGATCGCGGGGCGGCTCGGGGGCCCAGACTTCCTGCGCCTCCGCGTCGGTGTCGGCCGACCCGGCCGTGGTGACCCCCGCGACGTCGCCGACTTCGTGTTGTCGGGGTTCGCACCCGAGGAGGACGCCGGCGAGCTCGTTGCCCGCGCTGCCGACGTCGTCGAGTCGCTCGCAAGCGACGGGCTCGAGGAGACACAACGGCGCTTCAACTGACGCCGTGCCCGGTCGGCGCGACTGCGTGGACCGCGAGGACGCCTGCCGCGTTTCAGCCTCCGCCGTGCCCCCATCCTCCCCCGGGGGGCCGCTTTCGCGCCCCTGAAGGCACGGTACCTCCAGCGGAGGAACGAGTCGGTGCCGGGTTCGTGCCGTCTCTGTGTGTCGGACGGGTCAGACTGCACGGATGGCCGGTTGCCGGTCGAGCGCATGCGCGGGCGCGAGGCACCGCTCGAGGGCTCCGCCGCAGAGCCCGTCGTCGGCCCGACGCTCGGGCGCAACCGAAAGGGAGGCGGCGCTAGGATGCGGCCACGGGACCGGCTTCCCGCGTTCTGCGTGGACCGGCCTCCCCGCTCGACCTTGACGGATCGCCACCGCACCCACCTGACCTCGACGCGCGCCGAGATGGCCGCGCGCGCGCCACTCGTCGCGTCGAACTGAGTGCCAGCATGAAAGCCGACCCGACGGCGACCCCTCTCGCAGGCTTCATCTCGGAGCTCGCTGCGACGGAGCGGTTCCAGGCGTTCGTGAAGGCCCTTGGGGGTCGAGCCCGGGTCTCCGAGCCGGCGCTCCCGCTCCTCCTCGCGACGCTGCACCAGGAGCTCGGTCGTGGCGTGCTCGTGCTCCTGCCCGAGGACGCCGACGCCCGGGACGCGGCCGACGGGGCATCCTGGTTTCTCGGCCCAGACCGCGTCGCACTGCTTCCGAGCCGTGGCGTTTCGCATGCCTCGGGCCTGGAGCCGCCACCGCACCTCGTCGGCGAGCGCGCTCGCGCACTCGACGTCCTCGCGGCAGGGGGCCTCGTCTGTGCCTCCGCGGCAGCACTCGCGGAAGGAATGCCGCTGCCGGAGGTGCGGGCCCGACCTGTCCGCGTCACGGCAGGCGACGAGCCCGGTCTCGATGGGACCGCCGAGGCGCTCGCGAGCGCCGGGTACGAGCGCGTCGACCGCGTCGACGAGCGAGGGCAGTTTGCCGTGCGAGGGGGCATCGTCGACGTCTTCCCGTCGACGGGCCGCGAGCCGTTGCGCATCGAGTTCTTCGGCGACGAGATCGAGCAAGTACGTGCGTTCTCACCGTTCACGCAGCGCGCCCTCCATCCGGTCGGGGACGCGATGGTCTATCCGGCGGTCGAGCGGCGTGGCGAGAGCCTCGATCCCGAGGCGATCGCGCACGCCTGGGAAGACGACGACGCCGCACCGGTTGCCATGCTCTCTTCCGATCTCGTGGCACCGGTCGGCAGGCCTCCCGACTTCGTGTGGCAGCCGGACGACGTGCGCGCCGTGTGGGAGGAGGAGGGCCTCCCTCCAATCGGTCTCGAGGGCGTAACCGAGCTCGATCCGTTCCCGCGTGGCCAGGCGTTCCAGTTCGAAGCACAGCGGCCTGCGATCGCAGCTCGGGGCCTCGCCGAAGCGGAGAACGAGCTCGCGGGCTTCGTCCGGTCGGGCAATCGTGTCGTCGTGACGTTCCCGCATCGCGGCGAGGCGCTGCGGCAAGGAGGGTTGCTACGGAAGGTCGAGAGCGTGATCCTCGACGACCAGGCGGGGTTGCCGCGCGAAGCGGGCGTTCGGTTCGCGGTCTCGCCCGCCCGGAGAGGCTTCGTCTGGCGTGAGCTCGGCCTCGTCCTTCTGCCCGACACGCAGGTATTCCGGAAGCGGCCGCCGCGCGCGGACGCGCGGCTCGGCCGAGCGCTGGCGTCGTTCGCCGACCTCAGGGTCGGCGATTTCGTCGTCCACGAGGATCACGGCGTCGGCAAGCTGCTCGGGTTCGAGACGAAGTCCGTCGCAGACGTCACACGCGACTACCTGCTGCTCGCGTTCCGCGGCGAGGACAGGCTCTACGTCCCGCACGAGCAGCTCGGCAAGCTCTCGCGTTACATCGGTGCAGATGCGAAGTCGCCGGCTCTCTCGAAGCTCGGCGGGAAGGCATGGCAGAACCTCAAGACCCGGGCGCGCGAGTCGGTGCGGGAGCTCGCCGGCGAGCTGCTCGCCCTCTACGCGCAGCGACAGCGGGCCGAGGGCTCGAGCTTCGACCTCACGAACGAATGGCTCGAGCAGCTCGAGTCGTCGTTCCCATACCGGGAAACGGACGATCAGGCGCGTGCCATCGAGGCGGTGAAGGAGGATCTCGAGTCGACCCGGCCGATGGACAGGCTCGTCTGCGGCGATGTCGGGTTCGGCAAGACGGAGGTTGCGGTGCGCGCGGCTTTCGCCGTTGCCGTCAACAGCAGGCAGGTTCTGGTGCTCTGCCCGACGACGATCCTCGCCGAGCAGCACTGGAACACGTTCCGCGAGCGGTTTCGTGACTTCCCGCTCACGGTCGAGATGGTCTCCCGCTTCCGGAAGCCCGCCGAGACAAAGCGTGTTCTGGCCGACTTCGCGGCCGGTAAGGTCGACGTGCTCGTCGGCACCCACCGCGTCCTCTCGCGTGACGTGATCCCGAAGGAGCTCGGGCTCGTGATCCTCGACGAGGAGCAGCGGTTCGGCGTCGCCCAGAAAGAGTTGCTCCGGTCGCTGCGGCTCGAGGTCGACGTTCTTGCGCTCTCCGCGACGCCGATCCCTCGCACACTTCACATGTCTCTGGCAGGGCTCCGCGACATCTCGATCATCGAGACGCCTCCCGAGGGACGGCGCCCGATCCGGACGAGCGTGGGGGAGTACGACGAGGACGTGATCAAGGCGGCGCTGGAGCGCGAGCAGGCCCGAGGTGGCCAGGCGTTCTACCTCCACAACCGTGTCGACACGATCGAGGAGATGGGCGAGAAGCTGCGCCAGCTCTGTCCGGGCTTGCGCTTCCTCGTCGCGCACGGGCAGATGGCCGAGCGCGAGCTGGAGGAGCGGATGCACGCGTTTCTCGCCGGCGATGCGGACGTGCTCGTCTCGACGACGATCATCGAGTCGGGAATCGACATCCCGCAGGCCAACACCCTGATCGTCGAACGTGCGGACGTCCTCGGCCTCAGCCAGCTCTACCAGATCCGCGGTCGCGTGGGCCGCAGCGACGTGACCGCGCACGCGTACCTGTTCTATCCCGATTCCTCGCGAGCTCACGGTCGAGGCTCGGGCGAGGCTCGCGACGCTCGCCGACCACACCGAGCTCGGGGCGGGATTCCAGATCGCAATGCGCGATCTCGAGATTCGCGGTGCCGGGGATCTGCTCGGGGCAGAGCAGTCGGGACACGTGGCCGCCCTCGGCTTCGAGCTGTACGTCGAGATGCTGAACGAAGCCGTGATCGAGCTCTCGGGCCAGGCACGTCGAGCCGTCCGCCCCGTGCGCGTGGACGCCCGCGTCGACGCATTCATCCCGGCCGCCTATGTGTCCTCCGAGGCGCTCAAGATCGACATCCATCGCCGTCTCGCGCTCGTCGACCACGATGACGAGCTGCGCGAGTTGCGCGCCTCCATCGAAGATCGGTATGGACCTCTACCCGAGCCGGTGGAGAACCTCTTCTCCATTCAGGAGGCGAAGCTCGCGCTCGCCCGCATCGGCGCCGACTACCTCGTCTTCCGCGGTGGGCGGGCAACCGTCGGGCCGCTCGCCCTGGGCTCGGACGAGCTCCGCACGCTCCGCGCGTCGATCGACACGATCGTCTACACCCAGGCCAAGCGGGAGGTCACACTCCGCACCGACGATCTCAAGGGGGCGCTGGGTCTTGCCGATGCTATAGTCGCGGCCCGTTCGGCCTCATCACCGCGACTTCCGGACGTCGCAAGCGACGGATCCGAACAGACCGCAACGGTGAATTAACGAACCCTCGTCTATACATGAGAGTGTCCATGTCCAACCGCGCCCACAAGAGAGTAACCCTTCACATGAAGCCCATTCGCGTCGTGTTCGCCGTTCTCGTCGTCCTCTCGGTGCTCGTCGCCACCGCCTGCGGTTCCGACGAGCAGACAGTTCCCGCGGACGCCGTCGCGGTCGTCGACGGAACACCCGTCACGAAGTCCCAGCTCGACGACCTCCTCGTCCGGGCGAAGAAGTCGTACACGTCGCAGAAACGCGCCTTCCCGAAGGCCGGCACCAGCGAGTACCAGGCACTGCAGACCCAGGCGGTCGCGTTCCTGGTGCAGCGCGCCGAGTACGAGAAGCAGGCGGCCGAGCTCAAGATCGCCGTGACCGACGACGAGGTCAAGAAGCGGGTCGACCAGGTCAAGAAGCAGTACTTCAGCGGGAGTCAGACGAAGCTCGACGCGCAGCTGAAAGCCCAGGGGTACACCCCCGAGTCGTTCCGGGCCGACATCGAGGCTCAGGTGCTGTCGGAGAAGATCTACGAGGAAGTGACGAAGGGCGCAACGGTTACGGATGCCGAGATCGCGAAGTACTACGCCGACAACAAAGCGCAGTACGCGGTTGCCGACAGTCGGGACGTGCGTCACATCCTCGTCAAGACGAAGGCCGAAGGCGACAAGATCTACGCCCAGTTGAAGGACGGAGCGGACTTCGCGGCGCTCGCGAAGAAGTACTCCCTCGACACGGGCTCGAAGGCGAACGGCGGCAAGTTGACGATCACACGCGGCCAGACCGTCGCCCCGTTCGATCAGACGGCCTTCCTGCTCGCGACGAACCAGATCTCCCGTCCGATCAAGACGCAGTTCGGCTACCACGTGATCCAGCCGCTCTCGGCCGTGAAGCCGGGCAGCACGACGCCGCTGAAGCAGGTCGAGGCCCAGATCAAGTCGCAACTCCTCGAGAAGGAGAAGACCGACTCGATCACCAAGTGGACGGCGGACACGAAGAAGGCGTTCGACTCGAAGATCGCCTACGCGACCGGCTTCGCCCCGCCCGCAGCGGCGACCGACGACTCCACGACCTCGACCGGCTGATTCATTGGCCCTCGCGGAGGCGCTCGTTGAGCTCCAGGAGCTGACGAAGCGCCTCCGTGCGGACTGCCCCTGGGACCGCGAGCAGACCGCGGTCACGATCGTGCCGCATACGGTGGAGGAGGCCTACGAGGTCGCCGACGCCGCGATCGCCGGGGACAACGCCAAGCTCCTCGACGAGCTCGGCGACCTTCTGTTTCAGACGTACTTCCTCTCGCTGCTGCTCGAGGAGCAAGGAGACGGCGATCTCGAAGCCGTCGCCCGTGCCGTTCACGAGAAGCTCGTTCGCCGTCACCCGCATGTCTTCGGCGACGCCGACGCGGACTCGGCCGGACGAGTCCGCGAGCGGTGGGAGTCGATCAAGACCGAGCAGGAAGGCCGGTCGGGGGTGTTCCACGACGTCCCGGAAGCTCTCCCGAGCCTGCTGCAGGCTCGCAAAGTGCAGCGCCGCGCGGCGGCGGTCGGCTTCGACTGGCCGGGGCTCGACGGCCCTCTCGCGAAGGTGCGGGAGGAGCTCGCCGAGCTCCAGGCGGAAATCGATCGCGCCGGCCGGCCCGCACCGGAGACCGAGGCCGATCCTGCCGTCTTCGACGAGCTCGGCGATCTGTTGTTCACGGTCGTCAACCTCGCTCGGCTCGTCAACGTCGACCCGGAGCTGGCGTTGCGAGGAACCAATCGACGGTTCGTCGAGCGGGTCGAGCTGGCCGAGCACCTCGCCGCGGCGAGAAGGAGAGCGCTGGGCCGAGCTCTCACTCGACGCGCAGGAAGCGTGGTACGCACGCGCCAAGGCGCACCTGGCTGCCACTGTGGCGCCCCGAGACGTTTGACCGGGACTGTCCGTTGCGGGGCGCCCCACGACTGCATGCGCACGGGATGATCTGCCAAGAGCGCGATCCGCACACCCGGGCGAGGCACGCCTCGCCCCTACCGGCCGCGTCGAGTTCGAGTCGAAGAGATATGAGAGGCGGCACAGAGACGGAGCCAGGCGCGGCCGCGGCTAGGCTACGGCGGTGAGCGCCATCGTCCACGTCCACGCCCGCCAGGTCCTCGACTCGCGCGGCAACCCGACGGTCGAGGTCGAGGTCGGACTCGAATCGGGCGCGTTCGGCGCCGCCGCCGTCCCGTCCGGAGCATCGACCGGCGAGCATGAGGCAGTCGAGCTGCGCGACGGCGGCGAGGCGTGGGTCGGGAAGGGCGTCACGCGGGCCGTCGCCCACGTCAACGGCGAGATCGCGGAGCGCGTGACCGACCTCGACGCCAGAGATCAGCGCGAGTTGGACGCCGCAATGATCGAGCTGGACGGGACCCCGACGAAGGCCAGACTCGGTGCCAACGCAATTCTCGGAGTCTCGCTCGCGGTGGCCAAGGCAGCCGCAGCCGACGCGGATCTCCCTCTCTATCGATGGATCGGCGGAGCGAACGCGCGAATCCTGCCGGTCCCCATGATGAACGTCGTCAACGGCGGCGCCCATGCCCAGAATTCACTCGATTTCCAGGAGTTCATGGTCGTTCCCGTCGGCGCGACGTCCTTCTCCGAGGGCCTCCGCATCGGGGTCGAGACGTACCACGCCCTCAAGGCCCTCCTCACGGAACGTGGGCTCTCGACGGGCGTCGGCGACGAGGGCGGATTCGCTCCCGACCTCGGGTCCGCCTACGACACGTGTGAGGCGATCCTCGAGGCCGCGGACAGGGCGGGTCACCGTGAGAAGGTCGCCCTTGCGCTCGATCCCGCCACGAGCGAGCTCTACCACGACGGCGTCTACGTCCTGGAGCGGCAAGGCGGAACGCTCGACGGGAACGGGATGATCGACCTGTGGGCCGATCTCCTGGATCGGTTCCCCGTGGTCTCGATCGAGGACGGGCTCGGTGAAAACGACTGGTCGGGCTGGCAGACGCTCACCGACCGGCTGGGCTCGCGGACGCAACTCGTCGGCGACGACCTCTTCGTCACCAACGTCGACTATCTCCGTCGCGGCATCGAGCAGAAGGTCGGGAACGCCATCCTCGTCAAGGTCAACCAGATCGGGACCCTGACCGAGACGCTCGACGCGATCGAGCTCGCGCAGCGGAGCGGCTATGCGACCGTCATCTCGCATCGGTCCGGCGAGACCGAGGATGCGACGATCGCCGACATCGCAGTGGCGACCGGGAGCGGCCAGATCAAGACCGGCGCGCCCGCGCGCTCGGATCGGACCGCCAAGTACAACCAGCTGCTCAGGATCGAGGATCAGCTCGGCTCCGAGGCCGAGTATCCCGGCTGGGCGGCCTTTCCGCGCAGCGGGCCAACGGGATGACAACACGCACCCGGCGAACCAAGATCGTCGCCACCATCGGGCCGGCCTGTTCGTCGCCCGAGGGAATCGCAGCGCTCGTAGCCGCAGGCATGGACGGCGCGCGGCTGAACATGTCGCACGGCACGCACGAAGACCACCGGGCGCGTGCGCTCCTCGTGCGCGAGGCCGAGGCGGCAGCCGGCCGGCCGGTCGCCCTCATCGCCGACCTCCAGGGGCCGAAACTCCGCGTCGGCGACCTGTCCGAGCCGGTCACCCTGACCAGAGGTGAGACGGTCGTCATCGCAGGAGAGGATGCTGCGCGCGACGGCGACCTTCCGATCAGCCCGTCGGTCCTGGGCTCCGTGCTCCAGGTCGGCAACGACGTGCTGATCGACGACGGTCACGTGAAGATTCGCGTCGAGGCGGTCGAGCGTGGCCGCGCGAGGTGCGAGGTCATCGTCGGCGGGGTGGTGTCGTCGCACAAGGGCGTCAACCTTCCCGGCGTTCCCTTGCCGATCCCTTCCATCACCCGCAAGGACCTCGACGACCTCGAATTCGCGATGGAGCTCGGTGTCGACTTCGTGGCGCTGTCGTTCGTCCGCTCGGCGTCGGATGTCCGCGCGCTTCGCACTCTGATGGAGGCCCGCGGGTCGGGTGCGCACGTGATCGCAAAGATCGAGAAGGCGGAAGCGATCGCCGCCCTCGACGAGATCCTCGCCGAGTCCGACGTCGTCATGGTCGCACGCGGCGACCTGGGTGTCGAGATCGGCACGGCCGACGTGCCCCTGATCCAGAAGCGCATCATCTCCCACGCGCTGGAGCGGGGGCGCCCCGTGATCACCGCCACCCAGATGCTCGAGTCGATGATCCACCAACCGGAGCCGACGAGGGCCGAGGCATCGGATGTCGCCAATGCAATCCTCGATGGAACCTCGGCGATCATGCTCTCGGGCGAGACTGCGGTCGGCGAGTTTCCGGTCGAGGCCGTCGAGATGATGAACCGGATCGCCTGCGCCGTCGAACCGAGTCTCGACTATCGCCATGAGATCCCACATGCGGATGACGTACCGACGATCGGTCAGGCCATGTCGAACGCGGCGTGCGACATCGCCGAAGCGCTTTCCGCCAAGGCGATCGTCGTCCCGACCTTCACCGGTCGCACCGCCTCCGCCGTCGCCCGCCTGCGCCCCCGCCGTCCGATCGTCGCCGTCACCCATGGATCCCAGTCGCTGCGGCACATGGCGCTCGAATGGGGCGTGACGCCGATCCAGATCGCCGAGACGGACGACGTCGAAGACCTCTGGGGACAGTCCCTCGCCGCGGCGCGTGCGAGCGGTCTCGTCGGCCCTGGTGACCGCGTTGTCATCACCGCAGGCACGGCCGTGAACATCCCTGGTTCGACCAACGTGATCAAAGTCGACATCGCGTAGCTCGTAGAGGCCGTCGCGGCTCTCTCACCGCGCAGGCGGCTTCGCTCCTGGAGATGGAGGAGTCCGCTCGCATCACCGCGAAGGAGGCGTCGTGGCACGCACAGCGACAGCTCGGCCCTCCCGCAGGCCGCGACGGCTACGACTCCTCGTTCCCGTCGTCATCCTCACGGTCATGGCGTTCCTCTACTACCGGCCGCTTGCGAGCTACCTCGAGACCCGGAGCGATCTCACTGCCCGCCGGAATCAGGTGAGCGCCCTTCGGGCCGAGAACGGACGTCTCGAACGCCGTCTGGCCCGCACCCGCAGTGATGCCTCGCTCGCCCGCGAAGCCCGCCGGATCGGGTACGTCCGACCCGGCGAGAGGCTGTTCATCGTCAAGGGGATCGGTGCCTGGCAGCACGGCCGCCGCGCATCCACACCGTAGAGACCTGAATCGGCTCGGCGTCTACCCGGGCGAGCTACGGTGTCGCGCGTGGACGATCTCATCCTCGTCGAGCGGCAGCTCGGCCGCCGGCCACGGGCGTTCAGGAGAGTCGCGGCCCGTTGCCCGTTCGGCCTGCCCGCCGTCACGGAGCAAGAGCCGTACGACGATCAGGGGGCCCCGTTCCCGACGACCTACTACCTCACATGTCCGCACCTGGTGGCGGCCGTCTCCCGGCTCGAAGCAGCGGGTGGTGTCGAGCGCTGGAGCGCCCGGGTCGCCGAGAGCCCGGCGCTCTCCGAGGATCTCAATCGTGCGACTGCCGACCAGCGCCAGGTTCGACGCGCTCTCGCCGAAGGGCGGACGGGATCCGATCACGGTGCTTCGCTCGACTGGGGGATCGGTGGCTCCCGCAATCCCGCGCAGCTCAAGTGCCTCCACGCTCACGTGGCGTTCGCGCTGGCACGGCCGGGTTACGCCATCGGCGACGAGATCATGCACGAGATCCCCGAGCTCTGGCCTTCCGACTGCTGCTGCTCCGAAGCGGGGGATACGTGAATCCGGCCGTCGAACGCTTCCGGCGTGACTGGGACGATGCATACCGGCGTCTGGAGCTCGCCTCCAAGGATCCGGCCCGGGCCGAGAGGCTCCGCTCGCAACTCGATGTCGTGTCGGCCGAATTGCGGCGGCGAGTCGGGCAGACCTTCACGCTCGGAATGCTCGCCGAGGAATACGAGGCTTCGGACGCGTGGACGCGTCAGGCGATCGAGGAGCAGGCTGCCACCCTGGGGTGGGCGAGGGACGTCTCGCTCGTGAGCGACGCCGCGTTTCACGTCTACGCGCGTGGAGCCGTGGACTACGCGCCGTGACCGAAAGAGCCGCAGGTAGCCGCCGGCCGCCGCGTCGCAGCCCGTGGCCGCGTCGCATCGTCCTCACGCTGCTCGCGCTGATGCTCTTCGCGATCGGGATTGCGCTTGGAGAGTCCTTGAACGACGGCCCACCACCACCGCGGACCGAAACCTCCATCCGAACGTTCGAGCCTCTGCCGGCACAGCAGACGACGACGTCGCCGTAGGGGCGAGGCGTCCCCCGGCGCGCGTGTTGGGGGGACGGCGCTCCGGGCAGCACAAAACCGGAGCGGACCACTAGAGCTCTTCGGATGCCTGCAGCAAACCAGCGACGATGACGCCGATCCCGGCCACCAGGCTGATCCAGATGCCGACCCCGCGCCCGGCGAAGAAGAAGTCGTCAGGGATCGAGATCACGCGTACCAGAACGATGATCGTCGCGATCGCGCCGAGGGCGATCGTGATCAGGCTCTCGGGCACGGTCGCCGGCATGCGAACGCCTGATTCGCGGAGCGCGATCACGAGGACGACGGCGAGCCCGAGCAAGAGGATGACTTTCCCACCGACGCCTGCGTCCCACCCCGTCACGGACACTTTGACGCCCTCGCTCGGTCCTGCATACCAGCCCGTGAACGCCGACACGGCGAGCACGATGCCGGCCACGAACCCGACCCTGTCGCCGAGCCCGACCAACCCTCGGTCGAACAGGGAATCACCCTTGAGATCACGATTCGAGAATGTCACGCGGAGTACAGTATGGAGCATCACGCCGCCGGACCAGCGTCCTTACACTTCAACGCGTGGAACCGCAGCCACCCGACGTGATTCCCGACGACGTGCCGGTCGTCGACCATGACGCCGTCCGGCATACGCTGCTCCTGCATCGGGCACGCCGCAAGGCGCGCACGGCCCACCGCCGCCGCACAAAGCGCGCCGGAATCCGGTTCTGGCTCGTCCTGCTCCTCCTGCTCGTGGCGAGCATCGTCCTCTCGGTCACCATCTGGCGGGAGATCCAGCGACTGTTCGGCCTCTGACCTGGAACACGCTCCGCCAGATCTCCGAGCCGTGAGCCGCCGCGGCGGGTGGGCTTCCGTCGTGATCGTGGTCGTCGTCGCCGGGATTGCGCTCACCGTGCCTCCCGTGCTCGTCGTCAATGCCTTCCGGGTGCTGGCCACCGAACGATTCGTGCGAGCCGAGGTCGATCGCGGCGGCCTGCCGCCCGATCGCTATGGGCTCACGACCTCCCAGCGACGCGCGCTCGCCGTCACCGGCCTCCGCTCGATCCAGCCGGGCAGCCGAGGGATCGTGCTGCTCGAGCGCGCCGAGCTTCCCGATGGGTCCCCGGCCTTCGACAGCCGCGAGCTGCGTCACATGGGCGATGTCCGCCGGCTTCTCGGCTGGGCGCTGCGGGCGCAGCTCATCGTCGTGGGGGTACTCGTCGCGCTCGCGGTCGCTCTGCGCGGTTCGAGACGCTGGCGCGTCGTCGTTCCACGCGGACTCTTGATCGGAGCGCTCGGCACGCTGCTCGTCGCCGTCCTCGCCGTGCCGCTGATCCTTCTCGGCTTCGACGACTTCTTCCTGGGGTTCCACACGATCTTCTTCGCCGGCGACACGTGGCGATTCTCGGCGACCGACACGCTTCTGCGGGTCTACCCTGAGCGGTTCTGGCGCCATACGGCGGAAATCGCCGCGGCTCTGGCGGTCGGGCAGGCCGTCCTGGTCGCGATCGGCAGCTGGCTCTGGCTCCGGCGGACGGGCTCTCGACGGGGAACGGCCGCGTGATCGAGCTGCGGCGCGACAGCGGACGCCTCCTCCGGGTCGGGCATCGCGGAGCCGCGCACCTCGCACCCGAGAACACGTTGCGCGCGTTCCGCGCGGCGGTCGAAACGGGTGTCGACCTGATCGAGTTCGACGTCCTGGATCTCCTACGAGGCCCGCTCGTCGTCGCTCACTCGGATCATCTCGACGAGGTCAGCCATGGCGCCGCCAGTGGGCGGGTCCGCACGCTGTCGCTCGCCGAGCTCCACGACGTCGCGCCAGAGGTGCCCACTGTCGACGACGCGCTCGCATTCTTCGTCGATGAGGCACCCGACGTGGGGCTGCACGTCGATCTCAAGCTTCGCACACGTCTCGATGAGCTGGCCGCCGCGATCGTCCGTCACGGGCTCACGCATCGCACGGTCGTCAGCGGTGTGCACCCCGAGAGCCTGCGTGCCGTCGCACGCGGCGCACCCGGCGTGACGGTCGGAATCACGTACCCCGAGGACAAGCTCTCGATCTCGCGAAAGCCGTACCTGTGGCCGATCGTCTCGCTCGGGCTCGCGTCGATGCGGGCGTCCGTGCCCATGCGGCTCCCTCGCCTCGCGCGCCGGGCGGGGGCGGACGCGGTCATGCTCCAGCACCGGCTCGTCACCGAGGCGTCCGTGGCGCGCGCACACGATCTCGGGTTGCCGGTCCTGGCCTGGACCGTCGACTCCACGGCGGACCTCGATCGGGTGACCGGAGCCGGAGTCGACGGCGTGATCACGAATGATCCCAGACTCTTCGTGGCTACACTGAAATCGTGAACCGCGGGCTCTCGATCGCTGCGCTGACGACGTGCGGGGCCGCGGGGTTGGTCGCTGCGGTGATGCTCGCGGCGGCGCCAGGTGCCGGTGCGGACGAAGGTACGACCACGACCGCGCCGGGTACGACGACCGCACCGGGTACGACCACCGCACCTGCCCCGAGCGTGACGCAGCCCACCGTCACTCAACCGACGACGCCCACGCCCGTTCCGGCGCAGCCGAAGGTGATCGCCGCCGGGGTCACGATCGGAGGCACGCTCGTCGGCGGCCTGACTGCGACCGAGGCGAAGGAGGTCGTGACGAGACGGTTCGCCGAACGACTCGTCCTCTCCGGCGGGCCCGGCGCCCGGATCGTCGTCACACCGAAGGAGCTCGGTGCGGCACCACACGTCGAGGACGCCCTCCGGCTGGCTACCCGCGTCCGTCGGGCGGGGTTCGTCGTCCCGCTGAAAGTCGACGTCAAGCCGGCGAAGGTCGAGACGCTCGTCACAGGGCTCGGTAAACGTTTCCGTCGTGACCCAGTCGACGCGACCCTCAGACTCCATAACCTGACCCCGGTCGCGACGAAGGCTGTCCCCGGCAGACGACTCAAGGAGTTGATCGCCGAGCGCACCATCCTCCTCGCGCTGAGGACACACGAGCGCGGCACCCTCGAGCTCCCGTTCGAGGAGTTGAAGCCCGCCGTTGGCACCGCTGAGCTCGGGCGTGCGATCGTGATCCGGCGCGGGTCGAACGAATTGTTCTTCTACAAGGTCGCGGACAAGCCCAAGCTGATCCGGCAGTTCAAGGTTGCGACGGGCCGGTCGGAATACCCGACGCCGCTCGGCAAGTTCGAGGTCGTCAACAAGCAGCAGAACCCGTGGTGGTACCCGCCGGCCGGCTCGGAGTGGGCCCAGGGTGAAGAGCCGATCCCGCCCGGGGCGAACAACCCGCTCGGGACCCGTTGGATGGGGCTCTCGGTTCCCTACGTCGGCATTCACGGTACGCCGAATCCGGCGTCGATCGGGTATTCGGCCTCCCACGGGTGCATCAGGATGCTGATCCCTCAGGTCGAGTGGTTGTTCACCCAGGTCGACGTGGGGACGCCCGTGTTCATCGTCGCCGCGTGACCGGCCGGGCCAAGGCCGCCGGGCAAGTCGTCGCCATCGCCGCCGTTGCCGGCCTGTTCGCCTTGCTCGTCTGGAAGCTCGCCTTCGCGAACGATCAGGGGGTGGTCGGCGCCCTGTCGAAGGGCGAGAACCCGGTCGCTCCCGCCTTCACGCTGAACCGGCTCGACGCGGCGGGCGGAAAGCTCGATCTGGCGTCACTCGAAGGGAAGCCGGTTGTCGTCAACTTCTGGGCCTCGTGGTGCATCCCGTGCAAGGACGAGGCGCCGGCGCTGCAGAAGACCTTCGAGAAGTACCGCTCGCAGGGGCTCGTCGTCCTCGGAGTGGATGCCCAGGACTTTCGCCAGGATGCGCGGCGGTTCATGAAGCGGTTCGGCGTCACGTACCCGGTCGTCTACGACGGCTCCGGGTCGACGCTCGGCAAATGGGGCGTGACGGGGTTCCCCGAGACGTTCTTCATCGATCGCCGGGGTCGTCTCGTAGGTGAGAGGATCCAGGGAAGCATCGACGCCGAGCGCAACCGGGATCGCTATGCGGAGGGTGTCCGCCAAGCCCTCGCCGACCAGCCGTGATTCGCGCTCTCGCGGTCGGAATGGCCGCGCTCGCGCTCGTCGGATCGGCCTCGGCGTCGGCGCCGGCGGTCCAGGCCGACCTCGAGGCGGAGGTCGTCTGCCCGACGTGCAAGACGACGCTCGACCAGTCGAACTCGCCCATCGCTGCCCGGATGAAGGAGTTCATCCGCGCCCGGATCGCCGCAGGTGAGAGCGCCGGCCAGATCAAGGCACAGCTCGTCGATCAGTTCGGGCCCGCCGTGCTCGCGGAGCCGCCCAAACGGGGCTTCGACCTGCTCGCGTGGCTTCTGCCACTCGGCGCCCTTGCGGTCGGGTGCGTCGTCGTCGGTGCGCTCGCGTGGACGTGGAGCCGTCGGCGCGTCACTCCGGCCGACGACCAGCCGGGTCCACTCGATCCCGACCTGGAACGGCGACTCGACGACGAGCTCGCCCGCTTCGAGGGGTAGGAGCACGTGCGACCGACGGAGCCTCTCGTCGCTCTTGTCGCCGGGTTCATTTCCTTCCTTGCGCCCTGCGTCCTGCCGCTCGTCCCCGGCTACCTTTCCGCCGTCTCTGCCGTCGAGGCAGATCGGCTCGGCGATCGTGGGTCCGCCCGGCGCGTCGTTGCCGCAAGCATCCCGTTCGTCATCGGCTTCACGGCCGTCTTCGTCGCGCTCGGCATCGGCGCCCAGCTGCTCGGTGCCGGGCTGTTCCAGGACCAGTTCCTGCTCCAGCGGATCGCCGGGTTCGTCCTCGTGGTCTTCGGCTTCGCGTTCATGGGGCTGCTCCCGTGGCCCGAGCGCCTGGTCGGGGCAGGGCTCGTGCAGGGGGCGCGAAGCCGCGGGTCGCGACTCCTCCTCGGCGGCGCATTTGCGATCTGCGCGGCCCCGTGCATCGGACCGGTTCTGGCTGCGATCCTGGTCCTCGCCGGAACGTCCGACACGATCCTGCAGGGGGCGTTCCTGCTCGCGTGCTACTCGCTCGGGCTGGCGATCCCGTTCGTGATCGCGGGGGCGCTCTTCACCCGCGCAATGGGGGCGTTCCGGTGGCTTCGCGACCACTACGGAGCGATCCAGTTCGTCAGCGGTGCGATCATGGTCGCCCTGGGCCTGCTCCTCTTCTTCGAGCGCTTCTACATCCTTCGCATCTACCTCAACCGTGGTCTCGAGCGGATCGGGATCGACGGGTTCCTGTAGGCCAGGAGCCTCGCCCTCCCGACCGGGGCGTCCGCGGGGATCGAGCCGTCCTTTGACCCTGCTAGCTTCCAGGCATGGCGACGATCCTGTTGGTGGGGGTCGACCTCTTCTTCCGCGGGAAGCTGGAGGGGCTGCTTCCCGAGCACCAGCTCGTGACGAAGGACTCGGCGGTGCCGCCGGATCTCGTCGTCTGCGACATCGCCCGGATCGACCCGCTCGACGTTGCCGACAACTGGCCGGACGTCCCGATCCTCGGCTACACGAACCACACCGACACGGCGGGACTCCGCGCCGCGCACGCCGCCGGATTCGACCAGGTGATCGTCAAGTCCGCACTCATCGAGCGAGCACCGGAGCTCGTCGCGGCGTTCACCGAATGAACGTCGGGGCAGGGGACGGTTCCCCGCCGAGCGCGTCGGTGCTCCTCGGTAGGATTCCGGCTCTATGACCTACATCATCGCCGAGCCCTGTATCGACATCAAAGACAAATCCTGTGTCGATGTCTGCCCGGTCGACTGCATCCACGAGTTCGCGCGCATGCTCGTGATCGATCCCGAGGAGTGCATCGACTGCGGCGCGTGCGAGCCGGAGTGCCCGGTCGAGGCGATCTTCCCGGAGGATGCGCTGCCCGACAAGTGGGAGCCGTTCGTGAAGATCAACTATGCGTTTCCCGACGGTGCTGCTGCCGTCGACCCTCTCGTCGACGCCTACGCCACCGAGCACAACGTCCAGAACGAGCCGCTCGACGCCTAGAACGAGCCGCTCGATGCCTAGGGCGTCACGGCACCGGCCTCAGAGGTGGCTCGCGACCGGCGGGAGCCGGATCGTGATCCGGGTCCCCGAGGGTGTCGACTCGCTCGTGAACGTGCCGTTCAGCTCGGCGGCCCGCTCGGCGAGCCCGTCGAGCACCGCTTCCCGGCGCTCCTGCGCTCCGTCGTCGACGATCTCGAGCTCGACACCTCCTCGCACCTCGACGAACGTGATCGACACACGCGTCGGGAGCCCTCGCCGAACGGATTGGTCGAGCGCATCCCTGATCACCTGATAGAGCCCCGACTGGGCGTTGTCCCCGAGCCCGTCCGCGGCAGCGAGATCGAGATCGAAGACGATCCCACGTCGCGCGGCGTGACGCTCGGTCAGTTCGGCCACCGCCGTCGCGAGCCCTGATTCGCGCAGGGCGTCCGGCTCGATTCCACTGACGATCTCTCGCAGGTCGGCGCTCGCCTCGCGGGCGACTTCGAGTGCCCGCTCCACGATCGGTGATCCACTCGCGACGTCGCCGGCGGCGAGTGCGTGATGCGCGGCATCCAGCATCTGCGAGATTGCGGCGACGAGCTGGACAGGCCCATCGTGAATCAACTCCGCGAGCCGGCGACGCTCGTCCCTTTCGGCGCGGAGCCGCTCCGTCAGCGCCCGGCCGTCGATGCCGTCGGTCAATCGATCATCGCGTCACGCAGTGCGATCGCGACCGCCTGTGTTCGCGTGTCGGCTTCGAGCTTCGTGAGGATGTGCCGTACGTGGCTCTTGACCGTCTCCTGCGAGATGAACAACTGCGCTGCGACGTCGGCGTTCGACATCCCGTCGGCCAGCAACTGAAGGATCTCGCGCTCGCGGGCGGTGAGGACGTCGCTGCCGTCGCGTGACTGTGTGAGAGCCGACGCCAACGCGGGGTCGACGAACATCTCGCCGGCGGCGAGCTTCTCGATCGCGCGCAGAAGCGTCTCGTGCGGCGCCTCCTTGAGGATGTAGCCGCGAGCACCGGATTCGAGACCGCGTTGCAGCAGCGCCCGCTCGGAGTACGCGGTGAAGATCAGAACCTTCGCGTCGGGCACGCGCCGCATGATCTCCTCGGTCGCCTCGATCCCGTCCATCTGTGGCATGCGGAGGTCCATCACGACGACATCGGGGCGCCGGCGCTCCGTCAGCGAGACCGCGGTCTCCCCGTCGGCGGCCTCACCGACGACCCGGATATGCGGGGAGCGAAGGAGCGCGAGGCGGAGGCCTTCTCGGACGACCTCGTGGTCGTCTGCGAGGAGGACGGTAATCTCGGGCGTGTCGACCACATAGCGATTCTACGGGTGCGATCAGACGAGGGTCAGCTGCGTCGGAGACGGCCCGGGCCGGAGTGGCGGACGTCCGGAGGCCGCATGCTCGCGCGCCAGGCCACGAACGTATTCGATCGGCGGTGAGGTGATCGTGCGCGGCAAATACGAGCGGCCGGCGTACAGCTCGTCGTATCTGGCGCTCTCCTCGGGCCAGTCGCGCGCGAGCGATTCGAGGAAATGCTCCCTCGTGCCGGGGCGGAGGTAGAGGACGTTCGCCCAGATGTGGTGCGCACCCGCGCTGCGCCCCGCGCGAACGACTTCCGCCAGCTGCTCGGCCGCGTCGGAGAGCCCGGGCAGGATCGGCGCAATCGCCACGTTCGTCCGGATGCCGGCATCGACGAGTCGGCGCACGATCTCGAGCCTGCTCCGAGGAGGTGCCGTACCGGGCTCGGTCGTGCGCCACACACGCTCGTCGAGCGTCGGGATGGACACGTTGACGGAGACCTCGGTACGGGAGGCGGCCTCTTGCAGCACGTCGACGTCGCGCCAGATCAGCGGCCCGCGAGTGATGATCGAGGTGGGGGTGCGGGACGCTGCGAGCTCGACGATGCAGGCCCGTGTCAACCGGTAGCGACCTTCCGCCGGTTGGTACGGGTCGGTCGCGGCGCCGATCGTCACCTCCTCACGACGCCATGAGCGCCGCGCGAGCTCGCTCCTGAGCACCTGTGCCACATTCGTCTTGACGCGGATCGAGCGCCCGTAACGGTCGTCGGCAGGGCGCTCGGCCCTGAGCTCGAAGCCGCGGACGTAGCAGAACGTGCAGCGGTGCACACACCCGACGTACGGGTTGAGCGACCACGCAAACGGCATGCCCTTGACCCGATTGAGCGCCGACCGGCAGGGCTCTTCGCGGTACGTAGCAGCAGGCATGCGGACGATCATAGAACATACGTTCGTAATCGCAAAAGAGCCCTGACCAGGTGCGACCCTCGTCGAACACTGCCTCGGATCGGCTGAGCCGTTCCTAGGCGGCGGGCGTTGCGCTCCGGATCATCCCGGCCGC
This sequence comes from uncultured Thermoleophilia bacterium, assembly GCA_963776305.1. Lineage (GTDB taxonomy): Bacteria > Actinomycetota > Thermoleophilia > Gaiellales > Gaiellaceae > Gaiella. Next base: position 62,672 of record CAVZMA010000006.1, read on the forward strand.
GACGGTGTCGTTGGTCGCCTCGTCGACGAGAATGAACGCACCCGTGGCGCGGTTCGTCGCGTAGGGATCGACGAGCAGCGGCCCCGAGAGGCGCAGGCGCCACGGTGCCGATGTCGTTCAGGGCCATCTCGGTGGCGTCGTGGTGCTCGAGCGTGTCCATGTCGACCACGCCGTCGATGCTCTCGACAACAGCGCGGACCGTTCGGGTCGTGTGCTTGACGCCGACGCGCGTGCCCGGCACGAGTGGGCGCTCGCTCATCCAGCAGACCGTGCCGATCAGGCCCCGCGCCGTGATGGGCTGGTCGTCGGGGTCGACGAGCATGTCGCCGCGCGGCACGTCGAGCTCGTCCTCGAGGCGAATCGTGACCGACATCCCGGGGGTCGCCGCGTCGATCGGGCCGTCCGAGGTCTCGACCGACGCGACCCGCGTGCGCAGGCCCGACGGCAGGACGAGAACGTCGTCGCCCGCCCGCCACACGCCGCCCGCGACCTGGCCGGCGTAGCCGCGGTAGTCGTGGAACTCGTCCGACATCGGCCGGATCACCCACTGGACGGGGAAGCGGCGATCGTCCAGGTTGAGGTCGCCCGCGAGCTCGATCGACTCGAGATGCTCGAGCAGGGTGGCACCGTTCCACCAGGGAATCCGGGCTGACGGATCGACGACGTTGTCGCCGTGGAGGGCGGCAATCGGGATCGCGACTTCGTCCTTGACGCCCAGCGCGGCGGTCAGCTCGTCGAGCTCGCGCGCGATCTCGTCGAACCGCGTCTCGTCGTAGTCGACGAGATCCATCTTGTTGACGGCGAAGACGAGGTGGGGGACGCCCAGGAGCGACGCGATCAGCGTGTGGCGTCGCGTCTGCTCGATCACGCCCTTGCGGGCGTCGACCAGCACGACGGCGACATCGGCCGTCGAGGCTCCGGTGACCATGTTGCGCGTGTACTGGACGTGGCCCGGGGCGTCGGCGAGCTGAAAGCGGCGTCGTGGAGTGACGAAGCCGCGGTAGGCGACGTCGATCGTGATCCCCTGCTCCCGCTCGGCGCGGAGCCCGTCGGTCAGAAGTGCGAGGTTGACGTAGCCGTCGCCTCGGCGCTCGCTCGTCTCCTCGACCTGCTCCATCTGATCCACGAACACCTGCTTCGTGTCGTAGAGCAGCCGCCCGATCAGCGTCGACTTGCCGTCGTCGACCGAGCCGCAGGTGACCAGGCGCAGGAGACCGGCATCGCCGGGGGTGGCGGCCTCGCGGACCGCGACTGCCGGGTCAGAAGTACCCGACACGCTTGCGGTCCTCCATCGCGGCTTCCGAGGCGCGATCGTCCGCGCGGGTCTCGCCTCGCTCGGTGACGCGTGTGGCGGCGATCTCGGCGACAACATCGTCGAATGACGTCGCGTGTGACCGCACGGCGCCGGTGCAGCTCATGTCTCCCACGGTGCGGAATCGAACCCATTCCCTGAACGGCACCTCGTCGACCGAGCGCTCGATCACCTCGGAGGTTGCGTACAGCATGCCGTCGCGTTCGAACACCTCGCGCTCGTGCGCGTAGTAGATCGAAGGGAGCTCGAGCCCTTCGCGGGCCACGTACTGCCAGACGTCGAGCTCGGTCCAGTTCGAGATCGGAAAGACGCGCACCTGCTCGCCCTTGCGGATCTTCCCGTTGTAGAGGTTCCACAGCTCGGGTCGCTGCGCCCGCGGATCCCATTGCCCGAAGTCGTCGCGGAAGGAGAAGATCCGCTCCTTGGCGCGCGAACGCTCCTCGTCGCGACGCGCGCCGCCGATCGCCGCGTCGAACTGGTTGGCCTCCATCGCGTCGAGCAAGGTGGTCGTCTGGAGCTGGTTGCGCGAGGCACGCGGCCCCGACTGCTCGACGACCCGGCCCGTGTCGATCGACTCCTGCACGGACGCGACGACGAGCCGCTCCCCGAGTTCGGCCACCCGCCGATCGCGGTACTCGATCACCTCGGGGAAGTTGTGCCCTGTATCGACGTGCATCAGGGGAAACGGAAAGCGACCGGGACGAAACGCTCGCTCGGCGAGCCGCAGGAGCACGATCGAGTCCTTGCCGCCCGAGAACAACAACACCGGCCGCTCGAGCTCCGCGGCGACCTCCCGCATGATGTGCACGGCTTCGGCCTCGAGCTCGTCGAGGTGTGAGCGGTGGAGTGTCGCGGTCATACGTCGGCGTGCAGCCCGCACTCGGTCTTGCCGGTTCCGCTCCAGCGGCCCTCGCGGCCTGTGCCCGGTTCGGTGCAGTGCGTGCAGCCGATCGAGGCGTAACCCTGGGCGTGGAGTGCGTTCACGGGGAGCTCGCGCTCGCTGATGTAGAGATCGACTTCCGCCTCGGTCCAGTCGGCGAGGGGATTCGCCTGCCACAACTCGTGGCGCTCGTCCCAGCTCAGCTTCGCGGTGTTCGCGCGGGCGGCGGATTGCTCACGACGCATGCCGGTGATCCAGCCGTCGAGATCCGCGAGCGCATGGCCGAGCGGAGCGACCTTGCGGATCGAGCAGCAGAGTGATGGGTTGGAGGCCCACAGGGCGTCGCCGTGGATTGCTGCCTGCCGGCCGAGCGACGGGCCGTCATAGACCTCGACCTGGATGCCGTAGCGCTGCTCCACCTGCCTCCACACGTCGTAGGTCTCGGGGAACAGCACGTGGGTGTCGAGCGCGAAGACGCGGGCATCGGGCTCGATCCCGAGCAGCATGTCGAGCAGGACAGCCTCCTCCCGCTGAAACGAGCACGCGAGCGAGAGCCGAGGATGAAAGTGCTCGACCATCACGCCGAGCACCGCGTTGGCCGTGAGCGACTCCGGATCGACCTCGCCAACCAAGGTGCTGATGCCGTTGTTCATCACCGAGACGATACCAGTCGATGAGACTCGTTTATCTCTTGAATAAGCGAATCCCGGTGCATGGCCGGCCGTGCCGGGCGTCCCGTCCATGCTGCCGGACGCCCCATGTGCGCTGATGTCCGCAGCGGCCGACGGACATCACCTACTGTCGCTCGTGTGGACGAGCTGCCGGGTGGCCTCTATCGCGTCACGATGCCGTTGCCGATGAGGCCGGGTCACGTGCACTGCTACCTCGTCCCGGTCGACGGCGGCTTCTTCGTCGTCGACACCGGCCTCGGCTTGCCCGACGCGACGGAGCGCTGGGAGGCGGAGCTCGCGGAGGTCGACGGCGACGTCGTGGGGATCTTCCTGACGCACTTCCATCCCGATCACCTGGGGGCGGCTGCAGACCTCCGTGCGCTCACCGGTGCACCCGTGTACCAGGGTCGAGTGGACGCCGCACAAGCCGATCTCGCCTGGTCGAGCGACGGGTGGTCGGCCGTGCTCGTCGACTGGTTCCAGGCGAACGGCGCCCCCGAGCCCGTGACGCGAGAGCTGGTCGATCAGGGCTCGCGGTACCTGCCGTTCATCCGGACTGTTCAGGATCCGACGCTCCTGGACGACGGCGCGCTGCTCGGAGAGTGGGAGCTCGTGGCGGCACCCGGACATGCGGACGGCCAGCTGACCCTGCTGAGGAACGGGACCCTGATCGCGGCCGACCACCTGCTCGCCCGGATCACGCCCACGGTCGGGTTGTGGCCCGCGAGCCGGCCCGATCCGCTCGGCGACTATCTCGCCGCGCTCGAGCGAACGATCGCCGTCGCCCCGACGATCGCCTACGGCGGGCACGGCGACCCGATCACCGACCCCGTCGGACGGGCTCACGAGCTGATCGAGCACCACCGCGAGCGTCTCGATCGCACCGAGGAGGCTCTCGGAGCCAGCCCGAAGTCCGGGTACGAGGTGTCGTACCCGCTCTTCGGCGACGACCTCGTCCCGGCCTCCCGACGCTTCGCCGTCGCCGAGACGCTCTCCCACCTCGAGCGGCTCGTTCGCGAGGGGAGGGCCCTCCGCCACGACCGAGAGGCAGAGGGGAGCGTCGTCGCCGTGTCCTATACTGCCGCCCAGTAGTGGGCGATCTTCCCTCCAGTACCGCGGCCCCGGAGACCGGGGCATGACGGTGTTCCTCGAGCTCCTCGGCGTCGCCGCTCTGATCCTCCTGAACGGCTATTTCGTGGCCGCGGAGTACTCGCTCGTCACCGTTCGCCGAACGCGATTGAAGGAGCTCGCCGACGAGGGCAGTCGCCGGGCACGCTCGGTGATGAGGATCACGAGCGATCCACCGCATTTCATCGCGGCGATGCAGCTCGGCGTCACGCTCACGTCCCTGGCCATCGGCGCCATCGGCGAGGCCGTTCTCTCCGACCTGTTCGGAATCTGGCTCGGCACCTTCCTCGCCGTGTTGCTCGCGTTCCTGATCATCACGTTCCTCCACGTCGTCGTCGGCGAGCTCGTGCCCAAAGGCCTCGCGCTCAGCTACTCGGAGCGAATCGCGCTCGGGGTCTCGAACCCGGTGCGCACGTTCTTCTTCGTCTTCAAGCCGGTCATCTGGCTGCTCCAGCGATCCAGCGAGTGGGCCCAGCGGGCGATCGGGATCGATCCGTCCAAGACCGAGGGCGAAGCGCACTCGGAGGCCGAGTTGAGGATGCTGCTCGAGGTATCGAGCGCCCACGGTGAGATCGAGCAAGGTGAGCGCGAGATGCTCTACAAGGTCTTCGACTTCGCCGACAAGGAAGCCTCCGACGTGATGGTCCCGCGCCCGGACGTCGTTGGGATCTCGGTCGAGATGGCGCCCGAGGAAGCGCTCCGCGCCGTGCTCGAGTCTCCCTACACGCGGTACCCGGTCTTCCGGGAGTCGCTCGACGAGATCGTCGGCATTCTCCACGTGCGCGACCTCATTTCGGCGCTGCACGACAGCACCATCGCCGAGGTCGAGCTCGCCGCCCTGCTCCGGCCCGCCTACGTCGTCCCCGAGACGAAGGATCTGGCCGCTCTGCTGGCCGAGTTCCGGCGGACGAACCAGCACATGTCTGTCGTCGTCGACGAGTACGGCTCAACGGTCGGTGTCGTCACGCTCGAGGATCTGCTCGAGGAGATCGTCGGCGAGATCGAAGACGAGTTCGATCTCCCCGACGAGTCGGTGGAGCGGATCGACGAGACGACGATTCGCATCGACGGGACGTTCCCGATCGACGACTTCAACGAGGAATTCGGGACGACGCTCGAGCACGAGGACTACCACACGGTGGCGGGCTATGTCTTCGACCTGATCGGCCGAGCGGCCGAGCCCGGCGACGAGGTGCGAACCGACGGCCTGCGGATCACGGTGCTCGAGGTCGAGGGGTCGAGGATCCAGCGTCTCGAGGTGGAGTTCTTGCCCACGCCGGAGCCCGCGGACGAAGAGGGAGAGGCGGCGTAACCCCGCGTCGAATGCCGGGCCCGCCGGGCGATTCACCGCTCCGGCACCGCGATTTCGTCCTCTTCCTCGGCATCATGGTGGCGACGGGGTTCGCGATCGAGATGTCGTTCGTCGCGATCGGCTGGCAGGTGTACGCGGTGCGGAGCAATCCTCTCGACCTCGGCCTCGTGGGGCTCGCGATGTTCATCCCGCTGCCGCTGCTCGCACTTCCTGCCGGCCATCTCGCCGATCGCTTCCCCCGCCGGACGCTCCTCGCGATCGCCACGGCGCTCGACGTCGCGGTCATGCTCGGGCTGCTCGGCGTTACCCGTGCCGGAGCCGACTCGACCTGGCCGTTCTTCCTGCTCGCGTTCGGAACCGGCGTCGCGTCCGCGTTGGGAGCACCGGCCTCCCGCGCCCTGACGCCGTCGCTCGTGCCGCGCGAGATCCTCGTCCGGGCGCTCGCCATGCGCTCCGTCGTCTTCCAGGCGTCGGTGATCGTCGGCCCCGCGATCGGCGGCCTTCTCTTCGCCGTGCACTCGGAGCTGGTCTACGGCGTCGCTGCCTGTCTTTCTCTGCTCGCGCTCGTCGGTGTCCTGCTCCTGCGCGCGGGCCGTGACGGGGCCGGTGGCTCATCGCCCGATCTGGCGAGCGTGCTCGGCGGCGTCAGGCTCGTGCGCCGGACGCCGGTGCTCTTCGGCGCGATTTCACTCGACCTCTTCGCCGTGCTGTTCGGCGGGGCGGTTGCACTGCTTCCTGTGTTCGCCAAGGACATTCTCGAGGTGGGACCGGCTGGGCTCGGCGTGCTTCGGGCCGCGCCGGCAGTAGGGGCCCTCGTTGCGGCGCTCGTCATGACACGGTGGCCGGTACGACGCCGGGCGGGGAACACCCTGCTCCTCGTCGTCGGTCTCTACGGTGTCACGATCGTCGTCTTCGGGCTGTCGCAGACGATGTGGCTGTCGCTCCTCGCTCTGGTCGCGGGGGGCGCCGTCGACATGGTGAGTATGGTCCTGCGTCAGACGATCCTCCCGCTCGTCACCCCCGACGACCTGCTCGGACGGGTGAACGCTGTCGAGATGGTGTTCATCAGCGCCTCCAACGAGCTCGGCGCGTTCGAGTCGGGTGTGGCGGCTGCGCTCGTCGGCGCCGTGCCCGCCGTCGTGATCGGGGGCGTGATCACGATCGCGATCGCGGTGAGCTGGTCCCGGTTCTTCCCCGCACTCGCCGGCGTCGATCGGCTGGACGACCTCCGTCCAGCGGTGGCGCCTGCTGAATAGCTAGCGGCGTGCCCGCCGGAGCAGGCCGGCCGCACCGAGGTTCCGGATCGAGGCATCGACGATCTCGATCGGATGCAGCGACGGCATCGGGTGGCCGGTTCGACGAAGGGCGGTTGCGACCTGGACGAGGCAGCCCGGGTTGGCGCTCGCGTACACCTGCGCTCTCGTCGCGAGGACGTGAGCGGCCTTGCGGTCGCCGAGCTGCCGGGCAGCGTCGGCCTGCGTGATGTTGTAGATGCCCGGCGCTGCCGCAGCAGATGTCCTGCTCGGCCGGCTCGACGACGGTGAGCCCCGGGATCCGCCGCAGGGACAGCGCCGACGACACGGGCAGGCGCTGGGCGTGCCGAAGATGGCATGAGTCCTGCATCGCAACTCTGAGATTCAGGGGATGACGTGGCGCTCGCGGCTCGACTCCGGCCAGGAACTCACCGAGGTCGCGGACACGCGACGAGAACTCGGCGGCTCGCCCGGCCCAGGCGGGATCGTCGCCGAGCACGTGGCCGAGCTCCTTCAGGTGCGAGCCACAGCCCGATGTGTTCACGATCACGGTCTCGACCCCGTCGAACGCCTCGATCAGCCGCCTGGCGAAGCCGCGCCCCTCGTCTCCCCGGCCGGCGTGCATCGAGAGCGCCCCACAGCAGCCTTGCCGCGGAGCGACGACCTCGTAGCCGTCGGCCGCGAGCACGCGCGCGGTAGCCGTGTTGACCGAGCCGAACACCACCGACTGCACGCAACCTGTGAGAATGCCGACACGCCCGCGCGTCTCGCCACGCGCGGGCGTACTCTCCGCCGGTGCCTCGGTCGAGCGCCAGGGCGGCGCGATCTCGGTCATCGCTCCCAGTCGGCCTGGCAGCGGCAGCTTGCGACCGAGGGGCGCGAGTCGCAACGCCGGTCTCATGCGCTTCGGGTAGGGAAGCAGCTTGAACAACGCCCCGCGCACGAACCGGTCGCCGAAGGGACGTCGGGTCTCGGTCTCGATCGTCTCGCGTGTCGCCTCGATCAGCTTTCCGTACTGAACGCCGGACGGGCACGCCGTGACGCACGCCATACATCCGAGGCAGGCGTCGAAGTGCCCGATCACGGTCGTGTTCAGCGCGATCGTGCCGTCGAGCCGCGCCTCCATCAGCTGGATCCGGCCCCGCGGCGAGTCCATCTCCTCGCTCCAGAGCAGGTACGTCGGGCACGTCGGCAGACAGAAGCCACAGTGCACGCAGTCGCTCGTCAGCGAGCGGAGGACGTCCGGGGCGGTGCTCATGCGAGCACCCCGTTCGGGTCGAATCGGGCGCGAACTCGCTCCTGCAAGGCTCGCACGGCGGCGGGCGTCTGGCTTGGCGCCGGAGCGGGAACGAAGGCGATTCCCACAGCTGGGCGTACAACGGCCACGGGCACCGAGGCGAGGAAGCTGCCGAGGGAGCCGGGGTCGAACGACGTCCGGCCGCCGGCGGCTGCCTGCCGGGCTCGCGATTCCTCCCAGACCGCGCCGTCGCCTTCGTTGCCTCCGGTGAGGGCCCGCGTGGCGTCGACCTGGGCCGCGACCGCCGCGGCGCTTCCCTCGAACAGGATCGCAACCCGTCCCGGCTGCAAGATGTCGACGGCGCTCGGCACGAGTTGGGAGCGCAGCAGCAGCATTGCGACGGCGGCGGGATCGTCGGTCTCGACGACGACGGTCGCCGCGGCGACCGGGGTGGGATGGAGGCGCAGGCTGACACGGCCGATGAACGCCAGCCGGCCCTGCGAGCCGCACACGAGCTTGCCGAGGTCGTAGCCTGCGACGTTCTTGACGACCTTCCCCCCGGCGTTGACGACCGTGCCGTCGGCGAGCACGAGGGTGACGCCGAGGACGAGGTCTCGAGGCGCTCCGAAGCGGTGACGGAGCGGGCCGGACAGGCTCCCCGCGAGGCAGGCGCCGATCGTGGGGTCACCGGGAGGGTCGAGAGACAGCCGTTGCCCCGACGGCGCGAGCGCCGCAGCGAGGGCCGAGAGGCGGATTCCTGCCTCGACCGTGCAGGTGAGGTCGCCCGCCTCGTGCTCGAGGACACGATCCATTCCGGCGGCGTCGAGGTCGACGCCGATCCTGACCCGGGAACCCGCATCGCTCGCAGCCGCCAGCACGACCGACGCCTCCTGGAGGCTAGAAACGCTCGGCAAGGCCTACCAGCTCGAGGGGATGCTGCCGATACGGGCCCGGCACCTCGCCGCACAGCCGCGGCGTGGGGACGACCTTGCCGGGGTTGGCGATGCCGTCCGGGTCGAAGGCGCGCCGCAAGCGCTCGAAGGCCTCGAGATCCCGCTCGGAGAACATCTTCGGCATCGAGCAGGCCTTGTCGACTCCCACACCATGCTCGCCGGTGAGCGACCCGCCCGCGTCGAGGCAGGCGCTGAGAATCGCCTCCGCCAGGACCTTCGCGGCCTCGGTCTCACCCTTCGACGCGTCGTACAGGACGAGTGGATGCAGGTTGCCGTCGCCGGCGTGGAAGACGTTCCCTACCCGGAGGCCGTGCTCACGTGAGAGCTCGGCGATGCGGCGGAGTACCTCGGGCAGCCTCGTTCTGGGCACGACTCCGTCCTGGACGTAGTAGTCGGGCGACATCCGTCCCATCGCCGGGAAGGCGCCTTTGCGGCCGAGCCAGAGGAGAGCTCGCTCCGCGTCGTCGCGTGCGTCTCTGATCTCGAACGCGCCGCACGCGCGACAGATCTCGTCGACCGCTGCGGTGTCCTCCTCGACCTGCACCGCGATCCCGTCGAGCTCGACGAGCAGCAGCGCCTCTGCGCCCTCCGGGTAGCCCGGGTGGAACGCCTGCTCGGCGGCGATGATCGTGAGGCGGTCCATCATCTCGATCGCGGCGGGCAAGATCCCCGCCGAGACGATGGCCGAGACAGCTTCGCCGGCCTCGTCGATCGACCTGAAGGCAGCGAGCTGTGTCGTGACCGCTTCCGGCTTCCGGAGGACTCGCAGGGTGACCTCGGTTGCGATCCCGAGCGTGCCCTCCGAGCCGATGAACGCGCCGAGCAGGTCGGGCCCCTCGGGGTCGAGGGCCTTGCCTCCCAGCTCGACGATCTCGCCGTCGGGCAGCACCACCGTCAGCCCAGTTACGTGGTTGACGGTGAAGCCGTTCTTGAGGCAGTGCGCACCACCCGAGTTCTCGGCCACGTTGCCGCCGATCGTGCACACCTGCTGGCTCGACGGGTCCGGCGCGTAGAAGAAGCCCTCGTCGGCAACGGCCCGCGTGACGTCGAGGTTGGCGACGCCAGGCTCCACGACGACGCGTTGTGCGTCGAGGTCGATCTCGAGGATCCTGGTCATTCGCGCCAACGAGATGACGATGCCGTCCGCGACGGGAAGCGCGCCGCCGGAGAGGCCGGTGCCGGCTCCGCGGGCGACGAACGGGATGCCGTCGCGAGCGCAGATCCTGACGATCGCCTGCACCTCGGCCGTCGAGCCGGCGAGCACGACGAGAGCAGGCATGGCACGCCAGCCCGTAAGCCCGTCGCAGTCGTACACGCGCAGCTGCTCGGGCTCTGTGAGCACGTGGTTGGCACCGACGATCGACCTGAGCTCGGCGGCGATACCGGGAGAGAGAGGCATTCTCGCGAGTCTACTGCGAGCCGCAATCAACGACGCATCGATGATCGATTATCGCCGGTTCCAGGTGCAGCGCGCGCAACGGTGGCGTAGGATCGCCGCCATGGTGCCCATCGAACGTCCCGGAAAGATCGTCTGCGTCGGCCTCAACTACAAGGACCACGCCGAGGAGCAGGGAGTCGACCTCCCCAAGGCTCCGCTCTTCTTCGCCAAGTTCACGACCTCCCTGATCGGACCAGGCGACCCGATCGTGATCCCTTCTGTTGTCGAGCAATGCGACTACGAGGCCGAGCTCGGCGTCGTGATCGGACGGACCGTCAAGAACGTCTCCAAGGAGAACGCGTTCGAGGCGGTGCGTGGCTACGTCGTCGCGAACGACGTCTCCGCTCGTGACCTCCAGTTCGCGGACGGGCAGTGGACGCGCGGCAAGTCGCCCGACACCTTCTGCCCGGTCGGGCCGCTCGTCCCGGCCGCCGAGGTGCCGGATCCGCACGACTTGCGCATCCGCGCGATCGTCTCCGGAGAGACGCTCCAGGATTCGACGACCGCGAACCTGATTTTCGGGATCGACGAGGTGATCAGCTATCTCTCGCGTACGTCGACCCTCGAAGCAGGAGACCTGATCCTGACCGGCACGCCGGCCGGGGTTGGAGTCTTCCGTGACCCGAAGCGGCTGCTGCAGCCGGGCGATACGGTCACGATCGAGATCGACGGCGTGGGCGAGATCACCAATCCGGTGATCGCCGGTTGATGCAGATGGTCGCGCTCTCATGCAGCCTCACGTAGCCCGCCGTCGGGCACCGTGGCGCGCGAGTGCGCCCCCTCGTGCTGCACGGGTCAGGGCGCCGCACTAGTGGCTGCGATCTCACGCACCGTCCTCCGCGAGCAGGTCAAGGACGTGTTGCTCCAGCGCATCGTCAGCGGCGAGCTCGCGCCGGGCGAACGGCTCGTCGAGACCCGGATCGCGCAGGAGCTCGGGACGAGCCAGGCGCCAGTCCGCGAGGCGCTCCGCGATCTCGAGCTGCTGCGACTCGTCGACTCGGAGCCGTTCCGCGGCGCGCGTGTTCGCGTGGTCAGCGAAGCCGAGATGGTCGAGGTCTACCCGGTCAGGGCGTCCCTCGAGGAGCTCGCTGCCCGGCTTGCGGCGGAGAACCTCCAGGGTGACGTCACGGCGCTCGAGATCGAGTTCGAAGCGATGCGCGATGCCGTCCGACGGGGCGATACGAACGCGCTCGTCCAGCACGACATCGCATTCCACCGGCTCATCGTCGAAGCGGCCGGAAACTCGGTCCTCGAGCAATGCTGGAAGTCGCTCGGCGTCGAGGGCAGGATCACCGTCTCGCTCTACGGCACATACATGGACCCGGAGCAAGCAGCCGAACGGCACGTGAAGCTGCTCGATGCGATCCGGTCGGGGAATGCGGCGGCGGCCGGCCGCGAAGGGCGGAAGCACGTCGAGGTCTCGGCCCGGCTCGTGCGTGACCACATGAAGCGCGCAGGCCGATGACCGTCGTCCTTGCCGTGACGTGGGTCGCGCGGGAGGGAGAGCGCGAGGCGGTCGCCGAACTCCTGCGACGGCTGACCCCGCTGTCGCGCGCCGAGCCGGGATGTCTCCAGTACGACGCGCACCGCGACCCGGACGACCCCGACCGGTTCTTCCTCTTCGAGCGCTACGTGAACGAAGCTGCGCTCGAGGCGCACTCCACCAGCGCGCACTTCCAGGAGCTCGTCGTCGCGGAGGCGCTCCCGCGCCTCGCCTCGCGGAAGCGCGTCGCGTTGCTCCCGCTCGTCTGACGTGATGAGCCGCTCGCGGGCGATGTTCGTCGCGCTGTTCCTCGCGGCCCTCACGCTTCGCCCCCAGATCGTCGGTGTCGGGCCTCTGATCCCGTCGATTCAAGATGCCTTCGGCACGTCGCATGCGGTGGTGGGCCTGCTCAGCACCATCCCCGTGCTCTGCATGGGGCTGTTCGCGCCGGTGGCCGCGTATCTGGCCGCGAAGATCGGCACCCGCCGGGCGATGACGATCGGGCTCGCGTTGATCGGCGTGTTCGGCATCCTCCGGGCGACGATGCCGTCGGCCTGGCTCGTGGTGCTTCTCACCTGGCCCGTCGGCGTCGGGATGGGGCTCGGCAACGCGCTCGCCCCGATCTCGGTGAAGGAACATTTCGAGGATCGGCCCGCGACGGGCACCGGCGTCTATACGACCGGGATCCAGATCGGGTCGACGAGCGCAGCCCTGCTCGCCGTACCCCTGGCGGGCTGGCTCGCCGGCTGGCGTGGAGCGCTGATCGCGATCTCGTGCGTCGCGCTGCTCTCGCTGGTGGCCTGGGTGATCCTGACCCGCGGCGACGAGCCGCATGCGGCGCCGGCGGCGACGGTGCCGCGCCTACCCTGGCGCAGTCGGACAGCCTGGCTCCTCGTCGCCGTCTTCGCGTTCATGGCGATGGCGTACTACGGCCTCAACGCCTGGCTCCCCGACGCCTATGCCGAGCGCGGCTGGACGGCGGGCGAGGCAGGGGTGCTTCTCGCTGCGATGAACCTGACCGCGATTCCTTCCTCGTTCCTCGTGCCGTGGGCCTCCGACCGAACCGGAAAGCGGACACCGTTTCTGCTCGGCCTGAGCCTGCTCTTCATCACCGGCGCGACGATGCTGGTCGCGACACCGTCGTTCGCCTATGCAGGTGCGCTGCTGGCCGGCGTCTCACAGGGTGGCCTCTTTGCCCTCGTCATGACCTTGCCGCTCGACTTCGAGCGAACGCCCGAGAAGGTCGGGGCGCTCGTCGCGATGATGCTGGGGCTCGGCTACACGATTGCCGCAACCTCCCCGTTTCTGCTCGGCGCGATCCGCGACGCGACGGGCTCGTTCGATGCCGTGCTGTGGGTCGCGGCGGGGTTCCTGCTGGCCCAGTTCTTCGTCCTGTTCGCGCTGACGCGTCGCCACCGGTGAGCGGCGGGTCTCAGCCCGCAGTGCGCAGGCGCCGAAAGTGGGCGACCGTTTCGGCGACGCCGTCGGCGAGCGCGGTACGCGGAAACGGCCCCACGTCCCGGTCGTAGCCGACGGCCTCGAGCGCTTCGGGAAACGGCAGTCGCTCGCCGCTCCACGTGATCTCGGCGCCGGGCACTGCAGCCTCGATGCACGCGACGACGTCCGAGACGTCGGCGAGGGCTCCGGGAACGTTGTAGACGCCTGCCGTGGCCGTCGCGCTGTGGGCCGACGTCACCACGGCACGGGCGACATCGGGTACGTAGTCGTACTGGGCCGTTCCCGAGAAGCCGATCTGGAACGGCTCTCCGCGGACCGCAGCGAGCATCGCCCCCGTCGGGCCGGAGGTCATGCCCTGGTCACGGCCCGGCCCGTAGACGACGTACGGCCGCAGGCCGATGGAAGACACGCCGGCGTCGGTGCGGTACACGCGGGCGATCCCCTCGTCGGCCAGCTTCGACACGCCGTACAGGGTGGCGGGGCTCGTGCCCCCGATCTCGGGCGCGGGCGACGGATCGGTCGGGTTGTAGACCGCCGCCGAGCTCGCGTACGCAACGCAGGGGATGCGATCGAGGCGGCGCGAGACGGCGTCGAACACGTTGACGGTGCCGGCGACGTTCACGTGCATGCCGAGCGGCGGATTGGCCCGGACGAAGGGCACCTGGAGAGCGGCGAGGTGGACGACCCTCGTGATCTCGTGCCGGTCGAGCGCCCGCTCCAGAGTAAGGAGGTCGGTGATGTCGCCCTCTGACGAGCTCGATCTGCTGCGCGTCGTCGCCGAGCACGAGCTCGAGGCGTCCCGTGTCGTCGCCGAGGTCATATCCGACCACGGCGTCACCGTCGTCGAGCACGCAACGGGCGACCCAGGCTCCGAGGCACCCGAGCAGGCCCGTGACCAGAACCCGTTCAGGCAAGGGGCGCGTCCTGGTAGACGGTCACGGTCTCGGTGTAGAACTCCATCGCGGCGCGACCTTGCTCGTGAGGGCCCCAGGCCGAGTTCTTGAGGCCGCCGAAGGGGACGTGGACGTCGGCCCCTGCCGTTTGCGAGTTGACGTGCAGAATCCCCGCCTGGAGCTCGTTCGCGAAGCGCTGGGTTGCGTGCAGGTCACGCGTGTAGATCGCGGCGGAAAGCCCGTACTCGACCGCGTTGGCGCGCGCGAGCGCCTCGTCGAGCGTGTCGAAGGCGAAGAGCGAGGTGACAGGCCCGAACACCTCCTCGCACGCGAGGTAGGAGCCGTCCGGCACGCCTTCGAGCAGGGTCGGGGCGATGAGGTACCCGGTCTCGTCGGCGCGCTCGCCGCCCGCGAGCACCGTGCCGCCGTCGGAGACGCCGCGCCGGACGGCCGCGAGGATCTCGTCGAGTGCGCTCTCGTTGACGACCGGTCCGACCTCGGTCTCGGGATCGGCCGGATCGCCGACCTTGGCCGCAGCGATCCGGGCGAGCAGCTTCTCGCGAAAGCCGTCGTAGACGGACGAATGGGCGTAGATCCGGCGGGTCGCCGTGCACTTCTGACCGGCCGACCAGAAGGCCCCTGCGAACGTCCCCTCGACGGCTCGGTCGAGCTCCGCGTCCGCCATCACGATCAGCGGGTTGTGGCCGCCGAGCTCGAGCTGCACGCGACAGTTGCGGGCGGTTGCCTCGTTTCGGACGGCGTGGCCGACCGCGACCGATCCCGTGAACGAGATCGCCCGCACTTCCGGGCTGGAGACGAGTTCCGCCCCGACCTTCGAGCCGGCGCCGGTGACGATGTTCAGCACCCCTGCCGGGAGGCCTGCCTCCGCGAAGCATTCGGCGATGTGGAGACCGGTTCGTGGTGCTTCGTAGCCGACCTTCATCACGACCGTGTTGCCGTAGATCAACGCGGGAGCGAGCTTCCAGACGGGAATCGCGACCGGAAAGTTCCAGGGTGTGATCAGGCCGACGACGCCGAGCGGGCGCCGTCGCGTGTACAGCGACTGATTGCCGACCGACGGCTCGTACACCTCTCCCGCCGGCCGGTACGCCTCTCCGGCCGAGTAGCGGAGAATCGCAGCGGCCCGGGCGGCTTCCATGCGCGCCTCGCGCAGCGGCTTTCCCATTTCGGCGGTCATGTCCTGGGCGATCCGCTCGACCCTGGCTTCGATCGCGTCGGCGGCCTTGAAGAAGAACGCGGCACGCCCCGGGGCGGGGAGAGCAGCCCAGGCGGGGAATGCAGCCCGGGCAGCGGCGACGGCCGCCTTCGCATCGTCGGCCGTCGAGGCGGCGTAGACCCCGGTTACCTCGGAGGGACGCCACGGGCTCCGTTTCTCGTAGGTCTCCCCGGACGCGCTCTCGGCCCATGCGCCTCCGATGAAGTTCTGCGCGGCGGTGGCTGACAGGATCTCGGTCATCGGACGCTCCTTTCGAGCAGGTCGGCGGCACGCGCGACAGGGTTCGTCAACGTGCCGATCTCCGGGACGTGGATCGAGACCACGTGGCCGGGAAGCAGGGTGAAGTCGTCGGGGGGCACGAGTCCCGTGCCCGTGAGGAGCACGCTACCCGCGGGAACCGGGTTGTCGCGCACGAGCCAGCCGACGAGATCCGGGAACGTACGCTTCATCTTCGCCGTCGAGGTCTGACCCGTGAACAGGATCGCGCCCTCGGCGTCGCGAATCGTCAGCTCGATCGCGAGCGGGGCATCCCAGTCGTCGGGCACGTAGATCGCCGGGCCGATCGCGCACGCCGCAGCGAACACCTTGGCCTGCGGGAGGTAGAGCGGATTCGCGCCCTCGATGTCGCGGGAGGAGACATCGTTCCCGATCGTGTAGCCGGCGATCGTGAGGTCGTCGCCGAGCACGACGCCGATCTCCGCCTCCGGCACGTTCCAGCCGGCATCCGAGCGGATTGCGATCGGCTCGCCCGGCCCCACCGTGCGCCGGCATTGTGCGTCCTTGAGGAACAGCTCGGGCCGGTCGGCGTCGTAGACGAGCGCGTAGACATCGCTGCCCGACTCCTCGATCCGTGCGTCACGGCTCCGCTCGTACGTCACACCGGCGCACCACACCTCCGGCGGATCGATCGGGCGGACGAGGGCGGCCGGTGGCTCGAGCGCCAGCGTTCGCTCGTCCGCGACGAGCACGCTCGGCCCCCGTTGGGACGCGACCTGGAGTCGTCCCTCGCGACGCACCAGCGCGCCGTCGTGGATCACGCCGTCGCCGAGATCGAACCGCACTGTGCGCTTCAGCTCACCGCTGCGCTTCGGCTCGGCCTCGCCCGTCAATAGACGGCCCGTCCTCCAGAGATGTCGTAGGTTGCACCGGTCGAGAACGAGCACTCCTCGCTCGCGAGCCAGCAGATCAGCGCCGCGACCTCGTCCGCTGTGCCCATCCGGCCCATCGGGATCCGTTCGATCATGTAGTCGACGTGCTGCTGCGAGAGACCGAGCAGGATCGGGGTTTCGATCACCGCCGGTGCGATGCAGTTGACGGAGACGCCCGTCCCGGCGAAATCCTTCCCGACCGCCTTCGTGAGGGCGATCACCGCCGCCTTCGACGCCGAATAGGCAGCCGCCATCGGGTTGCCCTCCTTGCCCGCGATCGAGGCGACGTTGACGATCCTGCCGTACCCGCGCTCGGCCATCCCCGGCGCGACAGCGCGATTGCACCAGAACACGCCGTCGGCGTTGATCGCCATCACGCGACTCCACTCGTCGTCCGCGACGTCCGCGGTGCGGAGCGAGGCTCCGGGGATGCCGGCGGAGCAGACGAGCACGTCGATCGGGCCAAGCGACGCGGTGGCCTCGGCAACGGCCGCCTCCACGTCGGCGGAACGGGCGACGTCTCCCGTCAACGACAGGGCTCCGTCGAGATGCGCCGAGGCGAGATCGAACGTCGCCACCTTCGCCCCTTCTGCCAGCAGGCGCGTCGCCGTCGCCGCCCCGATACCGCTCGCCGCGCCCGTGACGAACGCGGTGCGACCCGAGAATCGATGATCGTTTGTCATGAACCGAACCCTATAAAGTTCGCGGCAATGACCTTCGATCCAACCGTCGACTACCCCCTCGGAGCGAGGCGACCCGACCTGGTGGAAACGCCTTCCGGTCTGCCACTCGAGGAGGTGACGCTCGAGGCCGCGCGCGCGGGAACGCTCGTCGCAGTCGACGTCCGAGCGACGTCGTCGACCCTGCGGCGCCAGGCCGAGATCGCCCGTGCGGCCGGGCGCCGCCAGCTCGCAGACAACCTCGATCGGGCAGCGGAGCTCGCGGGCGTACCGGACGACCTGCTGCTCGAGATCTACACGGCGCTGCGGCCCGGCCGCTCGACGGCTCTCGAGCTCGAGACCTGGGCCTACGAGCTCGACACCCTGGAGGCTCCGCTGACCGCCGCGTTCGTCCGCGAGGCCGCAACGGTCTATCAGGATCGAGGCCTTGTCGGTGAGTGAGCGATCGGAGCGCTTCGCCTCCCGCGCCGCGAAGGAGTTGCGCCGCGAGCTGCTCGTCACCCCGTTTCCCGAGCTCGGGCTCGTCGCGGCGAATGGGCCGAACGACCCGGAGCCGGAGCTCGTCGTCGAGGACGGAGTCGTCGTCAGGATGGACGGCCGCGCCGTGCACGAGTTCGATGTGATCGACCGGTTCCTGGTCGCCCACGGCCTCGATCTCGACGTCGCGGGAGAGGCGATGGAGCTGCCGGATCTCGACCTGGCGAGAATGCTCGTCGACGTCGACACCTCGCGCGCGGAGGTCGTCAGGCTCGCGCGTGGTCTCACGCCTGCGAAACTCGCCCGCGTGGCGGGGCTGCTCGACCCGGTCGAGCTCATGTTCGCGATGAAGAAGTTGCGTGCCCGCCGGGCTCCGGCGAACCAGGCCCACGTCACGAACCTGAAGGAGAGCCCGGCGCTGCTCGCCGCCGACGCCGCGGAGGCCGCGGCACGCGGATTCGCCGAGATCGAGACCACCGTCGGCGTTGCGCGGTACGCGCCGCTGAATGCCATCGCGCTGCTCGTCGGCTCGCAGGCGGGGCGATCCGGCGTGATGACCCAGTGCGCGGTCGAGGAGCGCCGGAACCTCGAGCTCGCGATCAACGGGCTCGTCACCTACGCCGAGACGCTCTCCGTCTACGGCACCGAGCAGGTCTTCGTCGACGGCGACGACACGCCGTGGTCGAAGTCGTTTCTGGGCGCCGCCTACGCGTCGCGCGGAGTCAAGGTCAGGTTCACCTCGGGGACGGGCTCCGAGGCGTTGATGGGCCACGCCGAGGGAATGTCGATGCTGTATCTCGAGGCGAGGTGCATCTCTGTCGTCCGCGCAGCGGGATCACAGGGGGTGCAGAACGGCTCGATCTCCTGCGTCGCGCTCGTGCTCTCGCTCCCGGGCGGAACGAAGGCGATTCTCGCCGAGAACATGATCGCGGCCTGGCTCGATCTCGAGGTGGCCTCGGGGAACGATGCGATCTCCTCGCATTCGCCGATCAGGAAAACCGCGAAGCTGATGGGGCAGTTCCTGCCGGGCACCGACTTCGTGACGTCCGGCTACTCCGTGATGCCGCGTCACGACAACACGTTCGGCGGCGGCAACTACGACGCCGACGATCTCGACGAGTGGCTGACGATCCAGCGCGACTGGCAGATCGACGGCGGGATCGAGCCGGTGGGCGAGGAGGAGTTGACCAGAGTCCGCGGTCGAGCCGCGCGTGCCGTGCAGGCGGTCTTCGTGGAGTTGGGACTGCCGCCGGTGACCGATGCAGAGGTCAGCGCGGCGACGACCGGATATGACGCGAACGACATGCCCGACCGCGACCGTGCCGCGGACGTGGAGGCGGCGGACGTGGCGCTCGCCCGGAAGGTCTCGGGGCTCGACGTCGCCCTGGCTCTCGATCGAACGGGCTTCGACGATGTCGCACGGGCGGTCGTCGACATGCAGCGCCAACGCGTCTCCGCGGACTACCTCCAGACGTCGGCGGTGATCGACCCGGACGGGCTGGTCCGCTCGGCCGTCAACGACCCGAACGCGTATACGGGGCCAGGCAGCGGCTACCGGCTCCAGGGCGCGCGGTGGGAGACGTTGCAGGCGTTGCCCCACGTCGTCGATGCAGCGACCCTGGGGACAGGCGATGGATCGGTCGACGACGTCGTCGATGTCGTGGGTGAAGCCGCCGCGGGGACGGATCCCGCCGAAGTCGTGATCGCGGTTGGACCCGCGTTCGCGGACGCGATTCGCGAGACGATCAACGGCCTCGACCACGGGGCGGTCCTGGCCGCGATCCTCGAGGGTGCGACCGAGGAGGGGGCGACACCGCGGATCGTCCGCGTCCGGCGGGTCGCCGATGTGGCGTTCATCGCCCATGACGGAGCGCGGCTCTCGGGCTCCGGGGTCGCCCTCGGGATCCAGTCGAAGGGAACTGCGGTGATCCACCGCGCCGATCTGCAACCCCTCGACAACCTGGAGCTCTTCGGGATGTCACCGCTCTACTCGCTCGAGAGCTATCGCGCCATGGGGCGCAATGCCGCGGGCTATGCGCTCGGTCGTCGCGTCGGTCCCGTGCCGACCGAGCTCGACAACTTCGCCCGTGCCAAGCTGATCGTGCGGACGACGCTGCTGCACGCCCGCGAGACGAGCGCGGTCATCCGTGGTGCGGCACCGCTCGAGCTCGTGCTCGCGCGATCAGCCGTGCCGTAGGTCGGCGGCGCTCGCAGGAGGCGAGGGCGAGGCTTTGCCTCGCCCCTACAGAAGGCCGCGGGAGCGTTGGTCGGCCTGCAGTGCACGCTCGGCGTCGTCCTCCTCGCGGAGGAGTCGGGCGAGGAGCCAGACGATGACCGCGAAGAAGATCAACGCCTGCTCCGTCGTCATCAGAATCCCGCCGAGGTTCTGGTCCTGGGCTGCGGAGATCCCCCAGAGCCGTTCCGGCCGCGCCTCGTAGTACCCGTAGAGCGGCGGCGCGAAGGTGAGAGCGAGGCCGAGGAACGCCGACATGACGAAGGCGGCGAACACGTAACCGATCCTCGCCAGGGTCGGTACGGACCGGGGAGCATCGCTCAGCACGGGCCACCAGAAGAGCAGGCCGATGCTGATCATGAACAGGTGCTCGACGTTCAACAGCACCGGCTGCCTGAGTGCCGCGTCGTACACCCCTCCGAGATGCACGACGTACCAGCCGACGAGCCAGACCGGGAGCGCGATCGTCGGACGCGTGAGGAATGCGAACGGCGACCCGCCGCGGTCTGCGATCGCCGAGCGCATCGCGGGCGTGAGGCCGAGGATGAGGAGCGGCGGCGCCCAGTCCGAGATGATCACGTTCTGAAGCAGGTGAAAGAGCACCAGATAGTCGACTGCGATCGTCTCGAGCGGCGAGTTCAGTGCAACAACGATCATGACGACGCCGGCGTAGAACGAAACGCTGCGCCTTCGGCCCGGCGGGTCGCGGCGGGATGCTCTGGCATAGAGCCAGACAGCGCCGGCTCCGAGAGCGAGGAACAGGGGCTCGAACGTGAACGACCAGGGAGAGCTCATGCGGGGCGCCCGTCGGCGAGGGCGAGGGCCTCGGCGCGGCGGCGCTGTGACGCACGGAGGAGCAGGACGAACGCGACCCCGATTGTGAGAGCCTGCTCGACCATCATCACGACTCCCGCCAGCTTCTGGTCCGTGAGGGCGGAGAGCCCGAGCAGCCTGACCGGCTGATCGACGTAGGTCGAGAAGAGCGGCGCGGGGTCGAAGAGAATCACATAGGCCATGATCTGAGCGGTCCAGAAGACGAGAGCCGTGTACCCGAGTCGCTCGCCGAGCGTCAGGCGGTGGTGGCGTGACGGGTCGATGATCTGTGTCCAGACGAGGAGTCCGCCGACGACGAAACTGAGGTGCATGAGGTCGTGCGCCGCGCGGTGGTGCAGCGCTGCCTCGTACAGTCGCGGCACGTGCCACGAGACGAGGACGACGACCCAGACGGCGTAGCTGACGCCCGGCCGGAGCAGAAACCGCAACGCGCGACGCAGCCACGCCATCCGAGCGAGGGGCACGAGCAGGTCGCGCGGTACGAAGAACACCGTGAGCGGCCCGCGCACCGCGACGAGCGTGAGGGCGATACCGAGGTCGGCGATCAGGACGTGCTGAAGCATGTGGACGCTCTGGAGATACCGCTCGCCGATCACGTCGATCGGAGAGACGATCGCGAGGACGGTGACGATCACGCCGCCGACGAAGAGCGGAATGCGCGTCCACGGCGCGAGGTCGGGCCGGCGTCCGTGCAAGCGTCGCCAGCCGTGCAGGAAGAAGCCGATCGCGGCCAGGCCGACGCCGAGGACGAGCGGCTGGAACGACCAGGCACGCCAGAGATTCTCGGTCGCGAGCACGGCAACCACGGTGCCAGGCTAGCTCGTCCTCCGTGTCCTAGCTTGGCATCGTAAGCGTCGCGTCAGTTCAGCTCGAACGTTGCAGCAAGCCCCGGAGGACGACGCCGGCAGCCCGCTTGCCGGAGCGGATCGCGCCCTCCATGTGCATGTGACCGACGCCCGCAAGATCCGTGCCCGCCCAGTGGATCGGTCCGACAGGGCGCGTCAGATCGGGGCCGAAGCGAGACAGGCCGCCGATCCCGAACGTTGCGGCGTACGCGCCGCGCGTCCACTCCTCCTGGGACCAGTCGCGCTCGATCACCTCGATCGCGTCCAGAGCGTGAGGACCGAAGAACACCGCCAGGCCGTCGAGCACGAGCCTGCGACGCTCGTCTGCGCCGAGACGTTCGGCCGCATGCGCCTTCTCTCCTGCGATGAACGTGCAGAGCACACCTGGCCGCCCGGCGGGCGGCGTGTTGTCGTAGACCTCGCGGACGAAGTGATACGGCGCAAACCCCTCACCCGCCAGCCCTTCGGCGCGCCAGAACGGCTCGTCGTAGACGGCGAGGACCTTGATCACATCGCCCTGGGTCATGGCGGCGTGCACGCGCATCCGCCACGCAGGCAGCGACGGCTCGAACCGGATCGCCCCGACGACGTTCGGTGGCACCGCGATGATCGCCGCTCGCGCGGTCACCTCGTGGGAGTCCGCCTGGAGTGAGACGCCCCCGTCGGACCACCGGAGCGCTCGCACGGGCGAGCCGAGGAGGACGCGGTCGCCGAGCCGTTCGGCGAGCCGCAGCGGGATCACCTGCGAGCCGCCGACGATCCGCGAGTTGAGGCAGAGATCAGGCTCGAACAGGTTGTCGACGCTGCCGGCACCGGCGATCGTCGCCAGGGCGCTGAGCAGCGAGAACGTGTCGGCCGGCTTCGTCATGTACCCGCCGGCCATGAACGCGCGGAGCAGATCGCGCGCGAGCGTGTCATCCAGTTCGGCGTCGAGCCACTGTTCGAACGTGATCGCGTCGAGCGTGGCGGCGCGGGGATGCTCCCACGGCGCCTCCGGATCGAGCTCCGCGACGAGCGCGTCCAGCTTCGCGACCGCCGGCCTCGTACGCTCGTGCCGACGCCGGCGGTAGCGGCACGTCGTCGCCGTGATACCGATGGACCGCGCCCTCGGCGTCGACGTAGAGGTGATCGCCCTCACGATACGCGTGGAAGCTTGCGATCCCGAGCTCCGCGAGCAGCGCGTGCATCTCGCTCTGATACGGAGCGATCCACTGGCCGCCGAGCTCGTTGGGCTCGCCGCCGATCTCGGTGTTGAGCAGCCGCCCGCCGACGCGATCGCGTGCCTCGAGGACGACGATCTCGCGCCCGGCCGCGACGAGCTCGGTCGCGGCGATCAGGCCGGCAAGTCCAGCACCGACCACCGCGACGTCGACGTCATGTCCTGACCACGAGGTCAGGATAATCGCTATGCCGAGTTCCGGGGCGCCGCACGATGCTTACTGGCGGCTTCGGAGCCGCGGGATCCTGAAGGGGTGCGCGCGGTTTCAGGTCGAACGTTCCGAGGCCCGGGGGGCATTTCCGCGACGGGCCACGGCTTGCCGCCGACGCCCCAGTTCTTCGGATCGTGGCCGTCGACGATCACCCACGTGTGATCGCGGAGGCCGGGGTGGACGGCCTCGCACAAGGCGTCCGTCATGGCGGCGATGATCTTCTCGCTCGCCTCCGGTGTGACGCGGTAGTCGAACAGCTCGACGCGGATCAGCGGCATGGCCGTGCTCCTTTGCTCGTAGGTGCTTTGATCCTACGAGCTCACCGCGCCAGGTAGCCGCCGTCGACCGGGATTACCGCACCGGTCACGTAGCGCGCATCCTCCGAGAGGAGAAACGCGATCACGTCGGCCACGTCCTCGGGTGTGCCCCAGCGCCCGGCGGGGATCCGGGCGTCGATCTCGCGACGGCGCCAGTCCTCGAGCGAGTCCGTCATCTCGGTGACGATGTATCCGGGCGCAACGGCGTTCACGCGGACACCTTTGCCGGCGAGCTCGTTCGAGAGGGCCTTCGCGAGCTGTGCGATGCCGCCCTTCGAAGCGGCGTAGGCGGAGACGTTGAAGCCGCCCTGGAACGACATCATCGAGCCGAGCAGAACGATCGAGCCGCCGTCGCCCTCGATCATCCGCCGAGCGGCGGCCTGGGAGAGTGCAAAGGCGGCGGTCAGGTTGACGTCGATGATGTACTGCCACTCGTCGATCGTCGTCTCGAGCACCCCCTTCCGGACGATCGTTCCCGCGTTGCACACGAGGGCGTCGATGCGGTCGAGCCGTTCGACCACCGTCACCGCCGCAGCGGGGTCGGCGAGGTCGACGCCTGTCGTGCGCTCGGCCGTCTCGACCTGCCACCCGTCCCGGCGCAGGCGTGCCGCCGTGGCGGCACCGATCCCCCGGCTCGTACCCGTGACGAGCGCGACGCTCTGGCTCACCGTCGTCGCGACGGGCAAGGCACGCCTCGCCCGTTACCGCTCGACGTGGAGCGACCCGTTGAGGTCGCCGAGAACGAGGTCGCGCTCGCGGTCGCCGATGTGATCGAGGGGCACGGGGGAGAGTGCCTCGATGAAGGTCACCCCCTGCGCCGAGTAGAGCTCGTGCTCGACGCCACGGTTGACGATGCAGGCCTCCCCGGCGCCCATCTCACGGGTCTCGTCGCCGATCGTCATCGAGAGCGAACCGTCGATCACGATCATCGCCTGCTCGGTGTGCTCGTGACTGTGACGCTTCACCGTCGTGCCGGGCTCGTAGGTGACATGGCCGAGGAACACCTGATCGCCGGCAATCGGGTGGACGCCCACCCCGGGGAAGATGGGGAAGGGCGCCTCACCCGTGAACGTACGGAAGGGCGACTCCGCCATCAGGCGGTCGCTCCGAACGTGATGCCCGTGCCGACCGTGTTCACGGACAGCTCGGCATCGAAGACGACGGTCTTGCCCTCGCGCTTCGGCTCACCGGCACCGGATTTCTTCGCTTCGAGCGCGCGCAGCACCCGCTCCGGTGTGATCGGGAGCTCCGTCACCCACACGCCGACGGCATCGAAGACCGCCGTGGCGATGGCCGGAGGCTGTGCGTTGTTCGCCATCTCGCCGATCCCCTTGGCGCCGTACGGACCATCCGCAGAGGGGTTCTCGATGATGATCGTGTCGATCTGCGGCAGATCCTCCATGCCGGGGACGAGGTAGGCCCCGAACTGGCTGCCGCGGTGCTCGACCGACGGGTAGTAGGGGTAGCAGTTCTCCAGCACGCCGAGCCCGAGCCCTTGCACGGCGCCGCCCTCGATCTGCCCTTCGACGAGTGTCGGGTTGATCGACTTCCCGACGTCGTAGCACTGCCAGAGACGGGTGACCGTGACGACTCCCGTCTCGTCGTCGACCTCGACCTCGGCAGCGCACGAGGCGTACGAGATCGCCGAGTGAGGCGGAAGGTCGACCTTGCCCGTCTCGGGCTCGACGATCGTCGCGTACGGCTTGAGCTGGGCCCCCGTGCCCGTGATCAGCTCCCCGTACGTCCAGGTCGCCGCGGCTGCCACGTCGGGCACGCTGATCTTCTTCTGCGGTGCGCCCTTGGCGATCACCTCTCCGTCGATGATCTCGAGGTCGGCGGGGTCGATCTCGAGCTCCTTGCCCGCGATCTCGAGGATCTTCTGGCGGACGTTCACGGCAGCTTTCTCGGCCGCTTTGCCCGCGACGAAGGTCGCCCGCGAGGCGAACGTGCCCGTGCAGACCGGCGACGAGTCGGTGTTCGAGTTGTCGTACGTGATCCACTCGTAGGGAACGCCGATCGTCTCGGCCACGATCTGCGACTGAATCGTCTTCGAACCGTTGCCGATGTCCGAGGTGCCGGCGAAGACGTCGATCCGGCCGTCCGGCTTGACCTTGATCCACGCCTGCGACGGATCGCCGTTCTGGTTCATCCCGGTCGGGTACTCGATCGCCGCGAAGCCGCGGCCTGTCTTCACGGACATCAGTGGGCCTCCGGGTTTCCGAGTTGGCCGACGAGGTGCTCCGGAAGGAGGTCACCGGTTCGTTGGCCGGGGGTCATCGCTGCGTATTCGGGTGCGAGCTCGTGACCGACGGCATCGGCGATCGCGATGATGGTCGGCACGGTCGACGGGTCGGTGTACGGCACCGTGTTCGGCGAGGTGTCACCGATCCGGTTGGCGTTCTTGAGCCGCAGCTCGAATGGATCGATGTCGAGCTCGAGCGCGATCCGGCTCATGTGCGTCTCCGTCGCGAACGAGACGGAGGTGACGCCGAATCCGCGCATGGCGGTCGTCGGCGTGCGGTTGGTGTAGACGACGTACCCGTCGAACTCGAGGTTCGGGATCGAGTAGGCGCCCGTGTGGTGGAAGCTGTGCTTCGTCAGCCCGTACGGTGAGAACCGCGAGTACGCGCCGGAGTCGTGGAGCGTCAGCATCTTGCGACCGAGGATCCAGCCGTCCTTCGTGACGGCGTCTGCGATCTCCATGTGCCAGGGGGCCCGGGTGGACGAGCAGAGGAACTCCTCCTCGCGCGTCCACCGCCACTTCACCGGCAAGCCGGACTTCTGGGCGAGAAGAGCGCACATCGTCTCGGTGGCGGTGTCGACCTTGCCGCCGAAGCCGCCGCCGACCGTGCCGCCGACGACCTTGAGCTTGTTCAGCGGGAGCTGGAGGTGGGCTGCAACGACACCCATCGAGAAGTACAGCGCCTGCGTGCACGAGTAGATCGTCAGCCGCCCGTTCGCCTCGGGAACGACCTGGCAGACCTGTGTCTCGATCGGCGCGTGCTCGATCGCGGCCGGCCGGTACACGCCCTGCACGATCAGGTCCGCCTTGTCGAACGCCTCGTCGATGTTGCCCTTGCGGATCTGGCGGCGGTCCATCTCGCCCTCGAAATGGGGGTACCAGTTCCCCCACTGATGGATCTTCGGGGCGTCGGCGTCGAAGGCCTTGCGAAGATCGAAAAGTGCCGGCCGCTCCTCGAAGTCGGCGGTGATCGCGGCCACCGCAGCCATCGCGGTCTCCTCGTCGGGTGCAGCGACGACCGCGATCGGCTGGCCGAGGTACCGGACTTCGTCCTTGGCGAGCAGCGGCTCGTCCGCAGGGATCCCGAGCGCGGAGAGATGCCCGTACTCGAGCAACGGCACGTCCTCCCACGTGATCACGTGCACACCCTTCATCGCCTCTGCCTTGCTCGTGTCGAGGTTCGTGAACGTCGCGCTGTGCACGGGAGAGCGGAAGGCCTTCACCCAGAGGGTGCCGGGGACCCGGACGTCGTCGACGAACACGGTGCGCCCGGTCGCGTGGGCGACGCCGTCGTAGCGGGGGACGCGCGCGCCGACCGCTTTCATGCCACACCTCCGAGGTTCGTCATCGCGGTACCTGCGGCCGTGACGGAGAGGTCGAACGACTCCCCGCGTGCCGCCGCTGCCACGGCGTCGATGATCTTGACGTAGCCGGTGCACCGGCAGACGTGGCCGCCGAGCGCCTCCTGGATCGCTTCGTGATCGTCGCTGCCGCCGCGGTCGATGTACGCCTGCGCGGCCATCATCATGCCCGACGTGCAGAAGCCGCACTGGGCGGCGTAGTGGTGCGTGAACGCCTGCTGCACAGGTGACATGTGCTCCGGCGAGCCGAGTCCTTCCACCGTGGTGATCGCAGCGCCGTCCACGGCGCCGACAGGCGTCAGGCACGAGCGTCGCGGCTCGCCGTCGATGAGCACGGTGCAGGCGCCGCAGCCGCCCTGCTCGCACCCGACCTTCGGGCTCGTGACGCCGAGCTCCTCGCGCAGCACGTCGAGCAGGCTCCTCAGAGGGCCGCTCTCGATGGAGGTGTCGACCCCGTTGACCGTGAGGTTCATGCGGACTCCTCGAGTTGAGTGAGAACACGGCGGACGAGCACCGGCAACGTCTGTTCCCGGTACCACGCGGAGGCGAGTGCGTCCGTCCCCAACGAGACGTCGCCAAGAGCGGCCTTCCCGGCGGCCTCGTGGTCCGAGGCGACGGCTTCGGCCGACCGGAGGCGGGCGCCCGGCCCTGCGACGCCGGTCGCTGCGAGCCGGGTCGTCCCGTCGGCGGTGCGAGCACCCGTGACTGCGAGCACCGTGTACTCGTGCGTGTGGGGGTAGTCGAGCGATGCGAACGCCGACGCTGCCGGCGGCTGGAAGGAGACGTCGAGAACGAGGCGCCCCGCCCGACCGGCGAGGAACTCCTCGAGGGGCTCGACGCGCTCGCCGTCCGCGCCGGTCGAGCGGACCGTCGCGTCGAGCGCGAGGAAGGCCCCCTGGAGGTCTCCTCGCGGCGCATCCGGTCCCTGGCCGACACACAGGTTCCCGCCGACTGTGCCCTGGCCACGAATCTCGTAGTCGGCGAGGTTCCGCGCGCACGCGGCGAGCGCCGGCACCCGATCGGCGAGGTCGAGCAGTGCCGAGATCGGAGTCGTCGCCCCGATCGTGATCGTGTCGGCGACGCTCGTGATGCCGTCGAGGCCGGCGCGGGCGAGCAGGAGCACGCGACCCGGATCGAGCGCACCCGCCGAGATCTCCGGGATCACGACGGTCCCGCCGCCGACCACCGTCGTCGCGGCCCCATCGCCGAAGAGCGAGGCGGCCTCGGCCGGAGACGACGGGATGAGGACCTCAGGAGCCATGGTGCCTCCCTGCCGCTTGGGTGCGCCTCACGACTGCTGCTTCCCGCCGATGCCCCAGTGCGCGGGAGCGACGCCCTGGATCACGACCTGGATGTGCTCGGGGGCAGCACCGCTCGACTCGGCGAGCGCATTCGTCAGCGCCTCGATCATCTTCGGCACGGACTCCTCGGTGACGCGGCGGTCGTACAGCTTGACCTCGATCATCGGCACGGTATTGCCTCCTTCGGCACGGGCCGGCCCTCTCTGCGGGCACAGCTACGGGGATCAGGGCAGTGTGACATTGTCGTACCGTTCGTGCAACGCTATCGTCCCACGGGCGATGGCACTCGTCGAGAACACCGAACAGCGTGTGGTCGATGGTGCGCGGCGCGCGATCGCGACCGGAGGCTGGCAGGGTGCGACCCTGACGCGGATCGCGGACGAGGCCGGCGTCTCGCGGACGACCTTGCACCGCCGTGGCCTCGGCCGGGAGGAGATCTTCGCTCTGCTCGCCCGCGACTACGAAGAGGCATTCCGCGCGGCGCTCTGGCCCGCCGTGACCGGGCGCGGGACCGGAGCCGAGCGCCTGGAGCAGATGCTCGACGCCGTGTGCGAGGTGACGGAAGACCACCTGTCGTTCCTGGTCGCTCTCGACGAGGAGTCCGATCGGCGCTTCTTTCACGAGTCCGAGGACGAGGTGCGTTCGCGGGAGGGATACATCAACCCGATCGAGCGGTTGCTCGCGGACGGGATCGCCGACGGGTCGATCAGGGACGTCGACGTCGAGGAGACGGCCACCGTCCTCGTCAACGCCGTCGACCGCACTTACAGGCATCTTCGCCGCGCTCACGACTGGGATCCGGCGCGGTCGCGTCGCGTCCTCGTCACCCTGATGCTGCGCGGGCTCCTCCCGACGCCGTAGGGGCCGGGCGCGCCACGGGCCGCCATCGTCGTGAAGGCTACGACGGTGGGGCGGCATAGACGCCGTGCTCCAGGGTCGTCGGATCCGCGGCCGGCGCCCGTTCGGCCTCGGCGAGCCCGGCTGCGACCTCGGCCGCGGCCGTCTCGTGCAGGCTCCGGATCGCGTCGGCGTCGAACCCATCCAGCCTGAGGCGGGCCTCGAGCCGCTCGACCGGGTCGTAGCGCTCGGCGAATGCCTCGCGCATTCCGGTCGGCATGTACCGCGCGTCGTCGTGCGCGGCATGACCGTGCATCCGGACGGACAACGCCTCGACCGCCTGGGGGCCGTTGCCGTTCCGCGCGCGCTCCACCGCTGCGCGAACGGTGTCGAGGACGGCCAGGGCGTCCGTGCCGTCGACGCGCTCGGCCGGGATCGACCAGCCGCCGTACACGCGCTGGGCGATGTTCGTGTTGACCATCTGGCGCGCGACGGGCGTCGAGTACGAGTAGCGGTTCGACTGGATCACGAACACCGCCGGAACCTGCCAGACGGCGGCGAGGTTGAGCCCTTCGTGTGTGTCGCCGACCGAGAACGCTCCCTCGCCGACGAACGTCATCGCGACGCGGCGCTCGCCCCGGCGCTTGAACGCGAGCGCCGCGCCCGCGACGAGCGGCACGAGGTCACCGAGCATGGAGACGAGCGGGAAGACACCGCGGGCAGGAGCGCCGAAATGGAGGTTGCCGTCACGGCCCTGCGTCGGGCCGGTGCCCTTGCCGAGAAAGTTGCTGAAGACCTCGGCAGGCGTGATCCCGCGGGCGAAATGGCACGCGAGCTCGCGGTTCAGCGGCGCCACGACGTCGTTCGGGCCGAGTGCCAGGCCGGCCCCGGCCGCGACGGCTTCCTGCCCCCGTCCCGTGTACACCGAGCCTGGAATCCGCCCCTGCCGGTACAAGGTCAGCACCCGGTCCTCGAACAGGCGCTGAAGCAGAACCAGGCGGAACAGCGCCAAACGCTCGTCGGTCCCGATCGACGGCGCTTCCGCACACGGTTCGATCGGCATCAGCGCGGGAGTCCCACTAGTAGGCCATGAGCTCGTCGAGGGCGGCCGCCGTCGACTCGGCCGAGGGCAGGTACGCGTCCTCGAGCTCCGGGGCGAACGGCACCGGGGTATCCGGAGGAGCGTGGATCGAGGGCGGGGCATCGAGGAGCTCGAAGCAACGGCATCCGAGCAGCGAGAGGATCACCCCTGCTGCCCCTGTCGATCGCGACGCCTCCTGGAGAACCAGTACGCGTGAGGTCTTCGTGACCGATTCGATGATCGCCTCGCCGTCCAGAGGCCAGACGGTGCGGAGATCGACGATCTCGACGTCGAAGTCGACCTGGTCGGCCGCTGCGAGCGCGGTGGTCACACCGGACCCGTAGGTGACGATCGTCACGTCGGTGCCGGCCCGCGCGATCGCCGCAGGTCCGATCGGGGTGCGATGGCCGCTCGCGGGCGCCTCGGCACGCAGGCTCCTGTAGAGGCGCTTGTGCTCGAAGTAGAGGACGGGGTCGGGGTCGTCGATGGCCGCGCGGAGCAATCCGTACGCGTCCTCGACGGTGCCGGGGCAGACGATCTTGAGCCCGGCCGTACCCACGAACCAGCCCTCGGGAGAGCCGGCGTGGAACGGGCCGCCGCGCACACCGCCGCCCGTGGGGCAGCGGATCGTGATCGGGATCGGCTGTCCGGAGCGCCAGTGCGTCTTGGCGGCCAGCGTCACGATGGGGTCGAACGCGCAGGTGATGAAGTCTGCGAACTGGAGCTCGACGACAGGTCGTTCGCCCATCCACGCCGCACCGATCGCCGCGCCGACGAATCCCTCCTCGGCGATCGGCGTGTCGATCACGCGCGACTCTCCGAACTCGTCGAAGAGGCCGGCGGTGACTCCGAACGCGCCGCCGAAGACGCCGATGTCCTCTCCGAGGAGGAAGACGCGCTCGTCCTCGCGTAGTGCGTCGTGCAACGCCGATCGGATCGCCTCGAGGTACGTGACCGTCCCCGCACGGATCTCTCCCGCCGTTTCGCCGGGCGCCGCGAGATGGCCGGTCGTCGTCACCAGGGCGAGCTTATTCGATCAGGCCCACCCGTTCCGGACGATCCCCTCACGGAGCCGGGGGAAGGGAGAACTCCTCTCTTCCCAGACCCATCTTCCGCGTCTCGGCCGCGGTCTTGTGCTCGACCGCGAGCTCGGGGCCGGGCACCGAGTCGCCCACGAATCGCGAGACGACGCGGCCGTGCTCGATGCGAGCCGGGTAGTCGTGGATCGGGAGCAGGAACGTCCCGCTGTTCAACGCTCTCTTGATCGCCGCGCGCTCCTGCCGCTTCGACGTGCCCTGGTTCCCGGTCGACTGTGGCTCGTAGTCGAGCACCTGGTAGATCGGATCGATCACCTGGTTCTGGATGTCGTACACGACATCGCCGCAGATGCAAGCGGTGCCCTCTGCAGTCTCGACAAGGATGTTCATCGAGCCCTCCGTGTGCCCGCCGGCTGCTTCGCAGACGATCCCGGGTGCGATCTCGTCGGGCCCGGAGAGCTCGAGGTCGAGGAGTCGCATCGCACCGGGCTTGTGGAGCCGATCGATGTGGTGCTTCACGTACTCTGCCGGGTACTGCCCACCCATGATTCCCGAGGCCGAGTACTCGAGCTCGCGCCGGTTCGTGACGACCGTCTGGCGCATGGAGAACTGGCTGTCCTGTCCCGCGTGGTCGATGTGGTGGTGCGTGTGCAAGATCCAGCGCACGTCGTTGATCTTGACCCCGTGCTTCGTGAGCTGGCGACGGAGGGTCATCTCCTTCGTCACGATCCCCGTCATCCCGAGCGTCTCCATGATCTCGGGGTGGCTCGCGCCCGTGTCGACGAGGATCGGCTCCGTGCCAGGGCCGAGAATCAGGTAGCCCCACGTCTTCACGCGCGTGCGGATTCCCATGTTGCGGGCGAGCACGAGGAAACTCGATTCGAGCTCGATGTCGATCAAGTCGAGCATCTTGATCTCGTAGGCCATTGGTACGGCTCCTCTCGGAACGCGGTATCCGGACGGAAAACGCCAACTCCGTCATGAGCCCACCGTCGGCGCCCCTCGCCTATCGTGCGCATCATGACACGCGACGAAGCACTCCGCCGCCTCCGCGCCACACTCGCGGCGGGACGCCCGATCATCGGTGCCGGCGCCGGGACGGGCCTCTCGGCCAAGTGCGAAGAGGCGGGCGGAGCCGATCTGATCATCGTCTACAACTCGGGCCGGTACCGGATGGCGGGGCGGGGCTCGGCCGCCGGCTTGCTCGCCTACGGCGACGCAAACGCGATCGTCGTCGAGATGGGTGCGGAGGTCCTGCCCGTCGTCGTCGACACGCCGGTGCTTGCGGGCGTGAACGGCACCGATCCCTTTCGCTCGATGCGGAGGTTTCTCCACGAGTTGCGCGACCTCGGTTTCTCGGGTGTCCAGAACTTCCCGACCGTCGGGGTGATCGACGGGAACTTTCGCCAGGTGCTCGAGGAAACGGGCATGAGCTTCAAGCTGGAGGTCGAGATGATCCGGACGGCGCGTGAGCTCGACCTGTTGACGACCCCGTATGCGTTCGACCCGGAGGAGGCCCGCTGGATGGCGGATGCCGGCGCCGATGTCGTCGTCGCCCATATGAACACGACGACGAAGGGCCTGATCGGAGTGACGAGCGCGCCGACCCTCGACGAGTCCGTCGAGCGGGTTCAGGCCATCGCGGACGCCGCATACGGGGCGAACCCGGATGTGCTCGTGCTCTGCCACGGTGGCCCGATCGCCGAGCCCGAAGACGCCCGGTACGTCCTCGAGCGGACGGTCGGCGTCGTCGGGTTCTACGGTGCCTCCAGCATGGAGCGGCTCCCGGTCGAGACCGCGATCACCGAGAATCTGCGTCGCTTCAAGCGGCTCTCGTTCACGCCGCGCTGAGCTTCCAATCTTCCCGGCGATCCAGGCGTCTCATTTGCAGACGATGTTGACCGAACACGACGAGCACGAGGAGGCGGCCGCGCTTTCGCTGCGCGAGAAGCAGGAGCGCGAGATCGCGCTCGGCCACTCTCTGGCGCGGGCCGAGCACGAGCTCGCCCTGGAGGCGTTCGCGCTCGGCCAGACCTTCGCGCGTGCCGGTCTCGACTTCGACCCGCTGACGTTCGTCGCCCTCCGGATCGTGGAAGGCAGTCGCGAGGAGCAGGTCGATCCCGTGGCGTGCCTCAACGTGCTGATGGCCTTCGGGGTCATCGACCGGTCGGTTGCGCAGGCCACCGATCTGCTCGAAGACGCCGCCTGAGGCTCGAAGGCCCGGCACCGGCCCGTGAGAGGGTCGTTGTCGACTACCCTCAGCAAGGTGAGCGCATTTCGCACGATCGACGAGCTCGAGTCGGCGCTGCAGGCGGCCGACTACCTGCCCGACAGGGGACTGTCGACGGCGCTGTTTCTCGCCCTGGCCCTCGAGAAGCCGCTCCTGCTCGAGGGTGAGGCCGGCGTCGGGAAGACCGAAGCCGCGAAATCGCTCGCGGTTGCCGTCGGCGCGCGACTGATCCGGTTGCAGTGCTACGAGGGCCTCGACGTCGCACACGCGGTCTACGAATGGAACTACCCGCGCCAGCTGCTCCACATCCGAGCTGCGCAGGAGGGCACCGTCTCGGAGGACGAGCTGTTCGGCCCTGAGTTCCTGATCCGGCGCCCGTTGCTCGAGGCCATCGACTCGGACGAGCCCGTGGTGCTCCTGATCGACGAGATCGACCGGGCCGACGAGGAGTTCGAGGCCTTCCTGCTCGAAGTGCTCTCCGACTTCCAGATCACGATCCCCGAGCTCGGCACGATCCGGGCCCGCCGTAAGCCGGCGGTGATCCTGACCTCGAATCGGACGCGCGAGCTCCACGACGCTCTCAAGCGCCGTGCGCTCTTTCACTGGATCGGGCATCCGTCGATCGACCGCGAGATCGAGATCGTCAAGATTCGTATCCCCGGCATCTCCGAGCGACTCGCTGCCGAGGCCGCCGCATTCGTGCGCGAGCTGCGCGGGCTCGACCTCGCCAAGCCCCCCGGTGTCGCCGAGACGATCGACTGGGCGATGGCACTCAATGCGCTCGGGCGGCAGGAGATCGACGCAGACGTGGTCGAGCAGACGCTCGGCTCCGTGCTGAAGTACCGCGAGGACATCGAGGCCGTCCGCGACGAGACCCTGGCGCAGCTCGTCGACACGGCACGCACGACCGCGGCCCGGTAGCCGGCCGATGGCCGACGCCGTCGTTCGTCATGTCGTCACCTTCGGCCGTGTCTTGCGCGAGGTGGGGCTCGAAGTAGGCCCGGGTCGCGTCGCCGACGCGCTCCGCGGGATCGCGGCCGTCGACCTGACCCGGCAGGAGGACGTGTACTTCGCGCTCCGGCAGACGCTCGTCTCGCGCCACGACGAGCTCGAGCTGTTCGACAGGGCGTTCAACGCGTGGTTCCTCCGGGCGCCCGTGCTGCCTCCGGTCCGTACGGCCCAGAGCCCGGTCGCGCAGCAGAAGGTCGGCGAATCGCTCTCGGACACGACCGGCGGGGAACCGGACGACGAGCAGGGCGACCCGCTCGAGCTCGGTGCCTCCGGCCACGAGCTCCTGCGCGACAAGGATTTCGCCGAGATGACGCCCGACGAGTACCGTCGCGTCAGACGGCTGATCGCGGCGATCGCGGAGAATCGCCCGCTGCGTGCGTCGCGGCGCCGGCGCGCCGATCCCCGAGGGGATCGTCTCGACATGCGGCGCCTCATCCGGCACTCGCTCCGCACGGGAGGCGACCCCGTCGACCGCCCGTATCGCGCCCGCAAGGAGGTGCCGAGGAAGCTGGTCGTCCTGTGTGAC
The DNA here is from genome assembly GCA_963776305.1 of uncultured Thermoleophilia bacterium. Taxonomy (GTDB): domain Bacteria; phylum Actinomycetota; class Thermoleophilia; order Gaiellales; family Gaiellaceae; genus Gaiella. The sequence continues at coordinate 97,517 of CAVZMA010000006.1, forward strand.
GTGTCCGGTTCGATGGACGCATACGCTCGCGCACTCGTGCTCTTCCTCCACGCCGCCGTCGGGTCGGGCCCCGGCGTGGAGGCGTTCGCATTCGGCACCCGCCTGTCGCGCCTCACGCCGGAGCTCGGCACCCGTGATCCTGAGTCGGCGCTCGAGAAGTGCACCGAGGCCGTCACCGACTGGGGCAGCGGCACCCGAATCGGGGCCTCCTTGAAGGAGTTCAACGACCTCTACGGCAAGCGGGCGCTGTCGCGCGGGGCAGTGGTGGTCGTCGTCTCGGACGGTTGGGAGCGCCAGGACCCGGAGCTCGTCGGTCGCGAGATGGCGCGCCTCGCCCGCGCCGCATATGCGGTCATCTGGGTCAATCCGCTGAAAGGGAACCCGGACTACCAGCCTCTCGCCGGGGGCATGCGGGCCGCCCTGCCGTATATCGACAGGTTTCTGTCCGGCCATAATCTGAGAAGTCTGGAAGAGTTGGCGGCGGTTCTCGCCGGCATCGAGAGGAGGCACGCAGCGTGAAAGAGATCCTGGACGAGGTGGAGCGTTGGCGCGAGGCGGGTGAGAAGGTCGTCGTCGCAACGGTCGTCGCGACCCGACGCTCGGCGCCGCGGCCCGTTGGCACGAGCCTTGCGATCTCGGAGTCGGGGAAGATGTGCGGGTCCGTCTCCGGCGGCTGCGTCGAGAGCGACGTGTTCGAGAATGCGATGGAGGTGATGCGCTCGGGCGACCCGAAGATGCTGAGCTACGGCATCACGGACGACATGGCGTGGAGCGTCGGCCTGCCGTGCGGCGGCGAGATCGACGTCTTCGTGGAGCCTGTCGAGTGAGTCTGCTCCAGCGGCTCACGGAGCTTCGCGCCTCGGGCGAGCGTGGCGTGCTGTTCACCGTCGTCGAGGGCGAAGGCATCGGCGGGAAGGAGCTCGTGCTCGAGACGGGCGAGCACATCGGCGGCGGTGTGCCAGTGGAGGCGACCGGTCAGTTCGACGAGCTCGTGCGGCGGGGCCGCAACAAGCTGCTCTCGCTCGACGACGACACGAAGGTGTTCGCCGAGTGGTATGGACCGCCGCCGCGCCTGTTCATCTACGGCGCCGTCGACACTGCCGAGTCGCTGTGCCGCGCCGCGAAGCTGCTCGGTTGGACGGCGATCGTCGGCGATGCCCGAGCGATGTTCCTGACGCCTGAGCGGATGCCGTCGGCCGACGTTCTGATCCAGAAATGGCCCGAGGAAGCCGTCGCCGAGCTCGCGCCGGACCACCAGACCGCCGTCGTCGTCCTCACCCACGACGACAAGTTCGACGAGCCCGCGCTGATGGCGGCCCTCGCCAGCGAGGCGTTCTACGTGGGAGCGCTGGGCTCCAGGCGAACGACGGAGCGCCGGCGCGGGCGCCTGCTCGAGGCCGGCGTCCCGCAGGAGCAACTCGACCGGATCATGGGTCCCTGCGGCCTCGACATCGGCGCCGACAGCCAGGAGGAGACGGCGCTCGCGATCCTCGCCGAGATCCTGGCCGTGCGATCGGGTCGAGGCGGAGGGTCGCTGCGCGAATCGAAGAACCGGATCCACGTCGAGGTGGCGTAGGGGAGCCCGGCGATCGAAGAGCGTATCGCCGGGCTCCCCTACGCATGCTTTCTGCCGCGCTGCGCGCGGATCCTGAAGCCGGGAACCTACGGTTCCCTTGGGTACCCTCCCTTCTGAACGCGGCGGCGCCGTCGTCAGCGGCGGCGGCGCGATGCGAGCTGCGCCGGCAGCAGGGCCAGACGGTCAGCTCCCTGAGGGAGGCGCGCGCATTGCGTGACTCGGGCGGACACACGGCCGTGACGCGCACGCCGGTTCCACGTAGCAGCCAGCGGAAGGCGGCTCGCGCCCGAGCTGCATGCCAGCGCGAGGTCACGACCACGACCTCGACGGCGCCGACTCTTCTGATGTCATCGAGGGCGTTGGCAGCGTTCCCCACCGTCGTTCTCGCATCTGGGTCGACCACGAGCTCGCGGGCGCGTCCGCGCCAGGCCGCCGCCATCAGCTCCGCTTCCGACCGCGTTCCCGGTACCCGCGCCCAACCGGAGAGCACGACGACGTCGTCATCCGTGCTGATCTCGGCCGCTCGTGCGAGCCTCGCCGCAGCAACGGGATGCAGCGCGTCGCGGCCGCCGTCCGCGTAGCCGAGCACGACGACGACGCGCGCCGGGCGGCCGCTCACGATCCGCGGCGGCGGAGCCAGCGGACGAAGAGCAAGGTGCCGATCACCGTCACGACGAGCTTGACCGCCTTCTTCCCCTGAAGCTTGGACTCACCGCTCGCACGCTCGCGCATGTGGACGGCAACCTCCTCGACCCGCAAGCCCTCCGACTTCAGCCGCAGGAGTGCCTCGACCTCGGGCGCGCCGCTCACGTACGGCTCGGCCATCACCGGCATCGCCTTGGCGTTGACGGCGGCCATGCCGCTCGTCGGATCGTGGAACGGCCGCCCCAGGCGAATGTGCATCGCCTTCTGCAGGAGGCCGATTCCGAAGCGGCGACTGGCGGAGGGGCTGTAGCGCTCGTCGTCGTAGTCCGTCTCCGGCCACGAATCTCGAGCCGACGGCGACGTCGCACGCGTCCGCCCGGACGAGCTCGAGCAGCCGGGCAAGCTCGACGGCTGGGTGTTGGCCGTCGGCGTCGACCCGACCGCAGAATGCGTAGCCGCGTTCTGCGGCCTCGCGATAGCCGGCTGCGATTCCGGCCCGCAGGCCACGATTCTGGCCGAACGAGACGACGGTGGCACCACCGCCGGCGGCCACCGCTGCGGTCGCGTCGGTCGAGCCGTCGTCGATCACGAGCACATCGCAGCCGGGCAGGACGGCGGCGAGCTCTGCGAGGACGGCCGGGAGGTTCGCCTCTTCGTTCCAGGCCGGAATGAAGACGACGGTGTCGCGGGCCGCGCAGCCATGTGCGGGAGGCGTCGCGCGCACCTCCTCGCCGTCGAGCAGCCGGTGTCGTGTTAGCGTCGCGCCGACAGCCTCCGTCACGAAAGGGGACACGCAGTGCCGGGAATCGACGCGAAGTCGGCGCGATCTACGACCTCGTCGAAGAGGGCTCGGGTGTCGAGCAGCTCGCGACGGGCTTCACGTTCACCGAGGGGCCGATCTGGCACCCCGTCGAGCAGGTTCTCTACTTCTCCGACATGCCGGCGGACATCCGCCGGAAGGTGACGCTCGACGGAGCGGTCACCGAGGTTCGCAACCCGTCGTTCAAGTGCAACGGGATGACACTCGACCAGGATCTCAACCTGCTCGTCTGCGAGCACGTCACGAGCTCGCTCGTTCGCGAGCGGACCGACGGCGTTCGGGAGACCCTCGCGTACCACTGGCAGGGCAAGTACCTGAACAGCCCGAACGACGTGACGATCCGCTCCGACGGGACGATCTACTTCTCCGACCCGTGGTACGGCCGCTTCCCCGGCTTCGGGATCGAGCGTGCCCGCGAGCTCGGGTGGCAGGGCGTCTTCCGTATTCCGCCCGGCGGCGGTCAGGACGAGCTCGATCTCGCGGTCGCCGAGGACGAGTTCGAGATGCCGAACGGGCTTTGCTTCTCGCCCGACGAGAAGCTGATGTACATCAACGACACCCCGAGTGCCTACATCAAGGTCTACGACGTCAACGACGACGGCACGCTCTCGAACTGGGCGCATGTTCTTCGAGGGCATCGGCACCGGCGTGATCGAGGAGGGCATCCCGGACGGGATGAAGGTCGACGAGCTCGGCAACGTCTGGGTGACCGGGCCCGAAGGCGTGTGGGTGATCTCGCCCGAGGGCGAGCACCTGGGCACGATCGAGGTCCCGGAGAACGTCGGCAACCACTCGTGGGGTGGGCCGGACTGGCACACGCTGTTCATCCCTTCGTCGTCGTCGATCTACACGATCACGACGAAGGTCGGCCCGCGGCGCGAGCCGTACATGAGATAGGAGGATGCGATGCCCGAACTGACACTCGTCGACGAGCTCTCGCTCGATCCCGGCCGCGCTGCCCTGATCATCCAGGACATGCAGAACGACGTGATCATCGAGGGCGGCGCTTTCGCTGAATCGGGCTCGCCCGGGCACGCGGCGGAGCAGAACGTCGTCGCCAACGTCGCCGACCTGGCCGCAGCATGCCGCGCGAAGGGCATCCCGGTGATCCACGTCCACTACATCGTCGAGCGAGGAGCGCCCGGCCTGAAGCTCAACGCCCCGCTCTTCAACGGCGTCAAGGACACGGGCGCGCTCGTTCGCGGCACGTGGGGTGCGGCCGCGGCCGACGGCCTCGAACCGCAGGACGGCGACTACGTCGTCGAGAAGATGCGGATGAGCGGCTGGCAGGGCACGAGGCTCCAGAACCTGCTCGACGGCCTCGGCCGCGACACGGTGATCGTCACGGGCGCGTGGACGAACATGTCGATCGAGCACACGTCCCGCACGGGCGCCGACATGGGCTTCTCGATGGTCGTCCCCGAGGACGGGTGCTCGACGATGAACGCCGACTGGCACCAGGCGTCGATCAACTACGCGCTCCAGAACGTCTCCCAGGTGACCAACTGTGCGGCGGTGAAGGCTGCGATAGGTGCGTAGAAGCTCGTGAAGACCCGGGCGGGGCTCTTCCGGGCAGTCGGGGAGCCGCTCGAGGTCGTCGAGCTCGATCTGGCGGAGCCCGGCCCGGACGACGTCGTCGTGCGCATGGCGGCGGTGGGAATCTGCGGCACCGACCTCCACCAGGTGAAGGGGGAGTGGCAGCGGCCGACACCGATGGTGCTCGGCCATGAAGGCGCGGGCATCGTGGAGTACGCGGGTGATGCCGTGACCTCGGTCGCCCCGGGCGACGAGGTCGTGCTCTCCTGGGCGCCCTCCTGTCGCCACTGTGCGGACTGCGCCCGCGGCCGGCCGGCCGCCTGCGTACCGCTCCATCGCGCGATCGGCAACGGCACCCTGGTCGACGGCACGACGGGGATGTCACTCCACGGCGAGACGGTCTACCGGGGGACCGCCACCGGTGCGTGGGCCGAAACGGTCGTCGTGACCTCGCACGTCGCCCTGCCGACCGGTGGCGCCGTGCCGCTCCGGGATGCGGCGCTCCTCGGCTGCGCGGCGCTCACGGGCGTCGGTGCGGTCCTGTTCGCGGCGCGGGCGCAGCCGGGCGGGGTCGCGCTTGTGATCGGGGCGGGCGGCGTGGGCCAGTTCGTCGTCCAGGGTGCGCGGATCGCGGGTGCCGAAGCGATCGTCGTCGCCGACCCGGTCGAGGAACGGCGCACACAGGCGTTGCGTCTCGGTGCCACGCACGCGGTGCATCCGGACGACCTGAAGGAGGCTCTGGCGGCCGTCGCGCCGGAGGGCGCCGACTACGGATTCGACGCCGTGGGCTTTCCCGAGACGAGTGCGACGGCGCTGCGGTTCACCCGCAGCGGTGGCACCACGGTGATGGTGGGGCTGCCGCCGACCGGGCTCCGGCTCGACCTCGACCCGGGCGAGTTTCTGCGTCGGGAGAAGTTCCTCACCGGGACGATGTACGGCTCGGAGGATCCTGCTGTCGCGCTGCCGATCCTGCTCGAGCACGTCGCGTCGGGCCGGCTGGAGCTCGCACCGCTGCTGGGAGAGGTCTTCTCGCTCGACGCGATCGACGATGCGGTCTCGGCGGCTCTCGCTCTGCCGGCGGGACGCGTGCTCGTCGAGCCGTAGTACGGCGCGCCTCGCTTCCACGAGAGAGCTCCGTTCCCGCACGCGGGCGAGGCGCGCCTCGCCCCTACGGAAGACCTGCGGCGAGAGCCGAGACGGCCTCTTCCTGCAGCCAGCTGAGGTAGGCATAGAGCGCCAGTGCGGGCGCCGTCGGATCGCGTGGATCGACGGCCCGCGCTGAGGTCTCCTCCGTGACGTCGAGCTGGGTGCCGAGAACGAGGCGCAGGGTCTCGAGCGCATTCAGCCAGGCGTCGAGCTCGGCGTCGTCGAGGTGGGTCGCATCGGCGGTTCGCTCGACGACGGCGAGAGCGGCGAGTTTCTCGTCCAACAGGCTCTCTCGGACCATGGTCCCGTATTCCTCGTCCGCCTCCGTGTCGTCGTACGCGGGCGGAAATAGCCGTCGCAGGCTCGGATCGTCCGTCCCGAGAAGCTCGCGCAGTTGTTGCGGAAGCTCGCGGAGGATCTCGCGTTCCTCCTCGGGCAGCGCCAGCCGGTAGCCACCGCGCCGATCCGCCTTGATCCGCCGGCCGTCCATCAGTCCTGCCGCAGTGTGGCCCAGAGACCATGGGCGTGAAGACGCGCGACGTCGTGCTCCGACTTCTCGCGGGTTCCCGAGGAGACGATCGCCTTTCCTTCCTCGTGCACCTGGAGCATGAGCTTCGTCGCCTTCGCCTCCGAGTAGCCGAAGAGCTTTCGGAGGACGAACGTGACGTAGGACATGAGGTTGATCGGGTCGTTCCACACGACGACGATCCACGGACCGTCGTTCTGTCTCTGCTCGTCACCGTCAGGCAGGCGCACCTCGGCAGGCGCCTGGATCGTCTGGCTCATCTCGGCCTCTGGGTCGTCACTCGTCCGCGCCGTCGTCGGGCTGGCGGAGGCCGTACGCGCGGAGTCTCGCAATGAGCTCGGCATTCGGTCGGTCCTCGTCGAGGCTCTCGTCTCCGGGCTCGGCCACCGTCTCGCCGGGCGCCGGGGGTTTCCGCTGTCGCTCGGCCTCGCGCCGCTCCTTTTCCGCGGCCTTTCGCCGGCGCTCCTCCTCCTTGCGACGCTCCTCCTCAGCGGCCTTCTGTCGCGCCTCCTCCGCGCGCTGCGTTTCTGCCGCCGCGCGTGCCTCACGCTGGCGCGCCTCCGCCTCCCGGCGCTCGAGCTCCTGGGCCGCCTTTTCCTCTTCGCGCCGCTGCTTCTCCTCTTCCTTGCGGCGCTGCTCGGCCTGCCTGGCCCGCTCGGCGGCGGCCTTCTGCTCTTCGGCCTCCTCCCGTTTGCGCCGCTCTGCGGCCGCCCGCTCCTCTTCCTGCTGCTTGCGCTCTGCGTCCTTGCGCGCTCGTTCTTCCTCCTTGCGGCGGCGCTCCTCGTCCTTTCGGGCGCGTTCCTCCTCCTTGCGGATGCGTTGCTGCTCCTTGCGCGCGGCGCGCCCCGAGAGGGCCGGAGCCGCTGACGGCGCGGCGTCCACCGTCTCCGCCGCTGCGGCTGCAGCGACAGCGGCAGCTCGAGCATCTGCCTCCTCCTGCTCACGGCGGCCACGCTCTTCGGCGAGCGCGGCTTCGGCGTCGCGTCGTTCCTGTTCGCGTTGCTCGCGCTCGCGCTGCGCTGCTTCGGCCTCGAGGCGTGCTGCTTCTGCGGCTTCGGCTTCGAGTCGCGCTCGTTCGGCTGCCTCGGCCTCGGCTTGCCGGCGGGCCTGCTCTTCGATCAGCGCGGCTTCGGCGTCGCGTCGCGTTCCTGTTCGCGTCGCTCGCGCTCGCGCTGCGCTGCTTCGGCCTCGAGGCGTGCTGCCTCTGCGGCTTCGGCTTCGAGTCGCGCCCGTTCGGCTGCCTCGGCCTCTGCTTCGCGACGGGCCCGCTCTTCGATCAGCGCGGCTTCGGCGTCCCGTCGTTCCTGCTCGCGCCGCTCGCTGCTCGCGCTGCGCCGCCTCGGCTTCCAGGCGTGCCCGCTCCGCGGCCGCGGCCCGGCCTTCGGCTTCGACCGCGCGTCGCTCGTTCTCCCGACGTATCTCGTCGGCGACGAGCGCTTCTGCCGTGCGGCGCTCCAGGTCGGCACGCCGCTCGGCGCGCGCGGCCGCCTCCGCCTCCGCTCGCTTCGCGTCGGCAGCCGCACGCTTCTTCTTGCGGCCGACCGCGTCGTCGAGTCGTGCGGTCTCACCCACCGTGGTGTCGTCCACGCGCGCGTTCTCGAGCGCAAGGATCTCGGCCTCCCGTGCTTCGGCAGCGCGGGCGCGATCGGCGGCGACTTCCCGGAGCGGAGCTCCCCGGCCCGTGAACCACACGTAGCCGTCGGCGTCTCGGGTTGCCCGGTCGCCGGTCAGGTACCAGTCTCCGCGGAACACGTCCGCCGTCTCGGCCGTGCCCTCGACGTACCCGACGAACAAGGTCGGTGGTCGTCCTCGCAATGCGAGGTCACCCTCGGCGTCTGCCGGAAGCTCGGTTCCCTCGTCGTCGACCACTGCGATCTCGTGGCCCGGGAGAGGGAGCCCCATCGAACCAGGCTTGACCGCAGTTCCCGCGAGCGTTTGCCACGAGGAGCGCGTTCTCGGCCTGGCCGTAGCCGTCGTGGATCGTGACGTCGAAGACCTTGCGGAACGCCGTGATCGTCTCCAGCTCGAGGCGTTCGCCCGACGACACGGCGTGACGCAGCCTGCCGAGATCGAAGCGGGAGATCCACGGAGCCTCCGTCAACAGGCGATATTCGGTAGGGCTCTGACACAGCACGGTGACGCCGAGCCGTTGCAGGAGGTCGAAGCGCTGTTCGGCGTCGAACCCGGCGTCGTGGAGCACCGACTCGGCCCCGCGCGACCACGGGTAGAAGAGAATGCTCCAGATCGACAGCGCCCAACTGGTCCCTACCGTGCACCACACGAGATCGCCCGTTCGGGCGTCGAGCCAGTGCTCCGCAGGGACACGGGCGGCCCACGTGGATGCGTGCGTCAGGATCGTTCCTTTCGGCGCCCCCGTCGTGCCGGAGGTGTAGAGGATGAGCGCGTCGTCCTCCGCGGCGGTGTCGTGGGTCGGCTGGATGGGTGGGATCTCGCGCAGCTCGGGCTCGACCTCGTCGACCACGACGATGGTGAGCGGCGCGTCGGGCTGCCAGACCTCAGCGGCGCGGTCTGCCTCGACAACGGCCACCCGTGCCCCGGCATCTCGCGCTCGGCGGTGGATCTCGGCAATGTCGAGCGAGGCCGGGCAGGGGATCGCCACGAGGCCGGCCTTGAGCGCGCCGAGCATGACCCCGTGCCAGGTGCGGTTGAGCCCGACGACGACGAGCACGCGGTCTCCCGGCTCGAGGCCTCGCGACCGCAGCAGCCCCGCCCAGCGGCCCGCATCGATCGCGACGTCCGCGAAGGTGCGACGGTCGATGACGCCGTCGCGATCGACGAAGGTCAGCGCCGGCCGGAGCGGGTCGGCGGCGTAGGCCTCGACCACGTCGCGCGAGAAGTTGTATCGCGCCGGAACCTGCCAGAAGCTCTGCTCCTCCGGCTGGTCCTCGGTTACGTGCTTACGGCGGAGAAACCTTCCCATCGCTCCCGATAGTCCTCCCTCACCGGACAGAAGATGTCGATCACGGTCGCGCCCTCGGGACCACAGTAGGCGGAATGCTCGACGTGACCGGGGAGGACGTATCCCTCCATCGGCCCGAGCTCCCTGGCAACGCCGTCGATCACCAGGGCCTGCATCCCGCGCAGGACGATGCCGAGCTGCTCGTGCGGATGGCTGTGGAGCGCGACGGTGGCGCCGGCTTCGAACTCGATCAGGTTGAGCATGGCGCCCGATCCGAACAGAGGTCGTCCCTCACGCCCTCGGTGAGGGCGAACGCCGCGACGTCGTCGAACCGGACGAATTGCGCTGCCATGGACATCAGTATCTCATCGTCGCCGGAGGTCTCGGAAACGCATGCTTCGGACGGGGGAATCCGCGCCGTCGACAGCCGATCGGGCCAGAGCGCTGCTGTCGCTATCGTCCTGGCGATGACTGCGATCGAGGCCGACCTCCTCCGCGACCAGGCCTATGTCGACGGTGCCTGGGTCGACGCCGACTCCGGCGCGACGTTCCCGGTCGTCGATCCGGCGACGGGCGCGACGATCGCGAACGTCCCGCGCATGGGTGCTGCCGAGACGCGGCGCGCGATCGAGGCGGCGCAGCGAGGCGCTTCCCGCCTGGAAGCATGCGACGGCGAAGGACCGAGCGCGCGTCCTGCGCCGGCTCGCCGACCTGATGATGGAGCGCAGCGACGACCTCGCCGCGCTGCTCGTCCGCGAGCAGGGCAAGCCGCTCGTTCGAGGCGAAGGTCGAGATCGCCTACGCCGCCTCGTTCTACGAGTGGTTCGCCGAGGAGGCGAAGCGGCTCGACGGGCGCGTGATCCCGCAGCCGCTCCCCGACCGCCGCATCGTCGTGCTGCGCGAGGCGATCGGGGTCACCGCCGGGATCACGCCGTGGAACTTCCCGTCCGCGATGCCGACGCGCAAGTCGGCGCCGGCCCTCGCCGTCGGATGCACGATGGTGCTGAAGCCGGCCGAGCAGACACCACTCACCGCGCTCGCGATCGCGGCGCTGGCCGAGGAGGCCGGTATTCCCGCCGGCGTGTTCTCGGTCGTCACCGGCGATGCCGCCGACGCTCCTGCGATCGGTGGCGAGATGACCTCCAGCCCGATCGTCCGCAAGCTCGGCTTCACCGGCTCGACGGAGGTCGGGAAGCTGCTGATGGCGCAATGCGCGGGCCAGGTGAAGAAGGTGTCGCTCGAGCTCGGCGGCAACGCGCCGTTCATCGTCTTCGACGATGCCGAACCTCGAGGACGCGGTCGCGGGTGCGCTGGTGTGCAAGTTCAGGAACTCCGGGCAGACCTGCATTTCTGCCAACCGCTTCCTCGTCCAGGACGGGATCTACGACGACTTCGTCGAGGCGTTCACCGAGGCTGTCGCCGCCCTGAAGGTCGCTGACGGTTTCGCCGACGGGCGTGCAGGTCGGGCCGCTGATCGACGAGCCCGCCGTCGCCAAGGTCGAGAGACATGTGGCCGACGCCCTGTCCCAGGGCGCCGAGTTGCGCCTCGGTGGGGCGCGGATCGAGGGGCAGTTCTTCGAGCCATCCGTGCTCACCGGTGTCACGATGGACATGGCGATGAGCTGTGAGGAGACGTTCGGCCCGTGGCCGGGATCAACCGGTTCGCAACGGAGGCGGAGGCCGTCGCGATCGCGAACGACACGCCGTACGGCCTCTCGGCCTACTTCTACACGAACGATCTCGGCCGGACCTGGCGGGTCGCCGAAGGGCTCGAGTACGGGATCGTCGGGATCAACACCGGGTTCGTCTCCTCGGAGGTGGCACCGTTCGGCGGCATGAAGGAATCGGGCATCGGTCGCGAGGGATCGAGCTACGGTGTCGACGACTGGGTGGAGCTGAAATATCTCGCCGTGGGCGGAATCGGGGAGGCGGTCTAGTGGTCATCGTCGAGCAGCGCGACTATCACGTCTACACCGGGAGACTCCCCGAGCTCGTTCGCCTGTACGAGGAGGAGGGGATCCCGATCCAGGCCGAGGCCCTGGGAGGGTTCGTGGGGGCGTTCGTGACGGAGATCGGGGCCGTCTCGACCTACACGAGCATGTGGCGCTACGACAGCTTCGCCCAGCGCGAGGAACGGCGGGCCGCCCTGCTCGCGCGCGACGACTGGAAGTCCTTCATGACGAAGATCCAGCCGCTGATCCACACGCAGCAGAACCGGATCCTGACGCCGACGTCGTTCTCGCCGCTCCAGTAGGGGCCGGGCGTGCCGGCCCGCCAACAGAGCGCTAGGAGGAGCAGAGATGGGAGAGCTCGACGGCAAGGTCGCGATCGTCACCGGTGGCTCGCAGGGGATCGGCAACGCGATCGCCCACGGGCTGGCTGCCGAGGGTGCCCGCATCGTGATCGCCGACCTGCAGGGCGCCGAGGCGGCAGCCGACGCGTTTCACGACGGTGTCGGGCTAACCGTCGACGTCGCGGACGAGGCGGCAGTCCAGTCCCTTGCCGACGAGGCGGTGGCGCGCTGCGGATCGATCGACGTCCTCGTCAACAACGCCGGTCTCTACGCGTCGCTCGCGATGCGACCGTTCACCGAGATCCCACTCGCCGAATGGCGGCAGGTGATGGACGTGAACGTCGCATCCATGTTCCTGACGTGCCGCGCGATCGTCCCGGTCATGCAGCGGAACGGCGGCGGCCGGATCGTGAACATCTCCTCCGGGACGCCGTTTCGCGGTGTCCCGTTCCTGCTCCACTACGTCACGAGCAAGGGCGCCATCGTCGCGTTCACGCGTGCGCTCGCAAAGGAGGTCGGCAAGGACGGCGTGCTCGTGAACTGCGTGGCGCCGGGATTCACGATGTCGGCCGGCGTCGAGGCGCACCCCGAGGTGATCGAGAAGCTGCGTGACGTCTCGGTCGCCGCGAGGACACTGCAGCGCGACCAGGTGCCGGAGGACGTGGTCGGGGCGGTCGTCTACTTCGCGAGCGCCGGGTCGTCGTTCGTGACGGGCCAGACGATCGTCATCGACGGCGGCCAAACGTTCCACTGAGCCGGGAAACCTGCGATGGAAGAGCGTATCGCAGCTTTCCCGGCTCAGTGGAACGTCATGCTTGCTGCCGCGCTCCGCGCGGATCCTGAAGCCGGGAACCGTTCCCTACGGATTCCCTTCGGGTCCACCGCGTCCCCTTCTAGGTCCGTGCTTCCCTTCAGGTCCTGCTTCCCCTTCAGGTCCGCGATTCCGCGGTCCGGGTCGCGGGGCGTAGGGGCGAGGCGTGCCTCGCCCTCGTCCTCGCGTAGGCACGCCTCGCCTCTACAGGCATGTGAGATCCCGCGCGCGATAGAGTCGCCCGCGTGAGGCTCTCCCTCTACGAGTTCCAGACGGGTGCAGAGACGGTCGGGGGCCACCGCGTCGTCTACGACTTCGCGACCGACACGGCACATTTCGGCGAGGCACATGTCGAGGGGCACGCGCTCGTGTGGCAGCTCGACGACACCCAGGAAGAGGCCGAAGGGGCACGCCTCTCGCGTCGGATCCAGCTCGACCCGTTCGCCGACTGGGTCGTCCGCTGCGACCGGATCGACTTCCCCCCGGGTGGGATCGCCTACACCCACACGCATCCCGGGCCCGGGATCCGCTACCTCCTGCACGGCGAGCTCGACATCCAGACCGAGGGGCACACGGTCTCGTACGGGCCGGGTGGTGCCTGGTTCGAGTCGGGTCCCGAGCCCGTGCTGGCGACAGCGTCACCGCACCGGCAGACGGCGTTCGTGCGCGTCCTGATCCTGCCCGCTGAGTGGGCGGGAAAGCGCACGATCCGGTACGTCGACCCGGCCGACGAGGACCGTCCGAAGCTGCAGAAGCCAACCGTGTACTTCGAGCATCCGCTCGCTCTCCGCCGGTGAGGGCAGGCGGCAAGCTCGTCGTCGACCAGCTCGTCGTGCACGGCGTCGAGCTGGCGTTCGGAGTGCCCGGCGAGAGCTACCTCGCCGTTCTCGACGCACTCCACGATGCGCCGATCCGATTCGTCACGTGCCGCCACGAGGTCGGCGCCGCCAACATGGCGGACGCCTACGGGAAGCTGACGGGACGGCCCGGCATCTGCATGGTCACGCGCGGGCCTGGGGCGACGCACGCCGCGGGCGGCGTACACACCGCCTTCCAGGACTCGACCCCGATGATCCTCCTCGTCGGCCAGGTGGGCCGCGGGATGATGGAGCGGGAGGCGTTTCAGGAGATCGACTACCGGCAGATGTTCGGGCCGATGGCCAAGTGGGTGGCGCAGATCGACGACGCCGACCGGATCCCCGAGCTCGTCTCTCGCGCATTCCACGTCGCGACCTCCGGGCGGCCGGGACCGGTCGTGCTCGCCCTCCCGGAGGACATGCTCGTCGACGAGTCGGGAGCTGCCGACGCACTGCCCTACGAGATCACGGCGACCCACCCAGCTGCAGAGGATCTCGACCGCGTGCGCGCGCTTCTGGCACGAGCGGAGCGGCCGCTGGTGGTCGTCGGAGGCGCGCCGTGGAGCGCCGAAGCGAACCGCGCCCTGACGGCGTGGTGCACGGCGAGCTGCCTCCCGGTCGCGTCCGGGTGGCGCTGCCAGGACTACGTCGACAACAGCGCGGAGATCTACGCAGGGCATCTCGGGCTCGGCCCCGATCCCCGGCTCGCGCAGCGGGTCAGGGAGGCCGACGTTCTCGTCGTGATCGGCGACCGGCTCAGCGAGATCACGACCTCGGGCTACACGCTGCTCGACGTGCCGAACCCCGACCAGCGCCTCGTCCACGTCAGCGCGGATCCCGACGAGCTCGGGCGGGTCTACCGACCGGAGATCGGCGTGGCGGCATCACCAGCGTCGTTCGCCACGGCCCTCTCGGCGCTGGCGCCGCTCGAACCCGACGACGGGCGCGCGGCTGGGACGGCGCAGGCCCGAGCCGACTACCTCGACAACCTTCGCCATCTCCCTGTTCCCGGTGAGCTCCACATGGGCGAGGTGATGGCGACTCTGCGTGATCGCCTACCGCCCGACTCGATCGTCACCAACGGGGCGGGGAACTTCAGCGTCTGGGCGCATCGGTTCTACGAGTTCGAGCGTTACCGGACCCAGCTCGCTCCAACGAGCGGGGCGATGGGCTACGGCGTCCCGGCCGCGGTCGCGGCCAAGATCCTGCTGCCCGACAGGATCGTCGTCGCGTTCGCGGGGGACGGGGACTTTCTCATGACCGGGCAGGAGCTCGCGACCGCCGTGCAGTACGACGCGCCGATCGTGATCCTCATCGTCAACAACGGCATGTACGGGACGATCCGGATGCATCAGGAACGGCACTACCCCGGCCGCGTCTCCGGGACGGATCTCGTCAATCCCGACTTCGCGGCGTTCGCCAGATCCTTCGGCGCGCACGGCGTTGCCATCGAGAGAACCGAAGACTTCCCGGCAGCCTTCGACGAGGCGATCGCGTGTGGCCTGCCGGCCGTGATCGAGCTGCGGGTCGATCCCGAAGCGCTGACGCCGAGGCAGTCGCTGACCGAGATCCGGGAACAGGCGCAAGCCCGGGGCCGGGCATCGTAGGATCAGCAGGCCTTTCGGCACCCTCTACTTCGAAGGAGAACGACACATGGCAAAGTCCTATGCAAGCACGGTGATCGCCGCCTCGCCCGACGAGGTCTGGGCGCGCATCCGCGACTTCAACGGCCTGGCGACCTGGCACAGCGGCCTCGTCGCGCAGAGCGAGATCGAGGACGGCAAGGCGGGCGATCAGGTGGGCGGCATTCGCAGCTTCACCCTCACCGACGGCACGCACATCCGCGAGCAGTTGCTCGACCATTCGGATCTCGACCGGTCGTACACCTACGACTTCCAGAAGACGCCGTTCGACGTCGACAACTACTGCGCCACGATCCGGGTCACGCCGGTCACCGACGGCGGCGGCAGCTTCGTCGAGTGGTGGACGACGTTCGACTGCGACCGCGACCAGCAGGACCACTGGACCGACTTCTTCGCTTCGCAGGTGTTCCAGGGTGGGTTCGACGCCCTGAAAGCGCATTTCGCCTGAGATGGCCGTGCGGCGCGAGCTCAGGGTCGACGGTCAGGCCGAGCCGATCTCCCACTTCACGGACGCGGTCCAGGCGGGTGACTTCCTCTTCGTCTCGGGAATCGTTCCCGTCGACGAGCAGCGTGAGCTCGTCGGCGGGGACGATGTCGTCGCCCAGGCGCGGTGCGTCTTCGACAACATGCGCTCGGTGCTCGACGCCGGCGGTTGTACCTTCGCCGACGTCGTCAAGGTGACCGTCTACCTGACGGACGTGCGAGACCGGCCGCTCGTCAATCCTGTGCGCCAGGAGGTCTTCGGAGAAACCCGCCCGGCGTCCACGTTGGTCGAGATCTCCGCTCTCGTGATTCCGGGCGCCAAGATCGAGGTCGAGTGCGTGGCGCTGATCCCGTGACCGATCCCTACAACGCCGCTATCACCTGGCTCGACGAGCCACTTCGGGGCTCTGCCGACGGGCCCCTCGCGGGGCGCACCTTGCTCGTCAAGGACCTGATCGACACGGCAGGCATCCGAACGACGTACGGGTCGAAGATCTTCGCGGATCACGTGCCCGAGCGGCACGCGACCATCGTGCAGCGAGCCCTCGACGGCGGCGCGGTCGTGGTCGGCAAGGGCAACCTGCCCGAGTTCGCCTGGGGGGTGCTCGGAGCCAATCCGTGGTACGGCACGGTCCACAACCCGTTGCATCCGGGCAAGACGACGGGTGGCTCGTCGGCGGGGAACGCCGCGGCTCTCGCGGCCGGCCTCGTCGATCTCGGCATCGGCACCGACACGGGTTGCTCGATTCGGCTGCCGTCGGCAGCGTGCGGCACCGTGGGCCTGAAGCCTCGGTGGGGGCACCTTCCGCTCGACGGCGTGTTCCCCCTCTGCCCCTCGTTCGACACGGTGGGACCGATGGGGCGGTCGGTGGCGGATGTGGCGCTGCTCTGGTCGGTGCTCTCGGGCCGCCCTGTCCCGGAGCCGCGTCTCGATGGGCTCACGGTCGGGCTCCTGCGGAAGGCGCCGGAGCTCGGCGACGGACGGGAGACGGAGGCGAGCGACGCGGCTGAGGTCTGGGTCGACGACCTGGAGCGACTGGGCGCGCGCGTCGTCGAGACCACGATCCCCGGCGCTCGCAGCCGACATGTGGCCGTTGTTCCTGCACGAGGCTGCGACCAGCCATCGTGAGACCTTCCCCGCCCGGGCCGACGACTATGCGTTCACGATCTATCCGAAGCTGGAGGCAGCCCAGAAGGTTTCGGACGACGAGGTCGCCGCGGCGTACGGTGCGGTGCAGAGCTGGCGGACGTACGCCCCGGAGGTCGACCTCTACGTCAGTCCCTGCTTCGCGATCGATCTGCCGGACGAAGACGCGGACGAGCTCGAGGTCCGCCTGCCGCTCTCCTCGTTCCTCCGCTGGGTCAACCTGATCGGCTGGGCGGGCCTGGCGATCGGGAACATGCAGTTCGTCGCGCCCGCAGACACGACCGTGCTGGCGGCCGGTCTGGCCTGGGAGGGTCGGTAACCTTCCTGCCCGTGCGGTGGCTGGCCCTAGCGTCTCTCGTGCTCGGCCTGGCCGTGTCCGCCGCAGGCTGCGGTGACGACGAACCGAAGCGATCGGCGCTCGCCGAGGAGCTCGCGGGACTCTGCGACCAGGCGCGCGCCGATGTCGAGGCTCTCGGCCTGCCGGCCGACAAGGGGTTCGTCGTGGTCAAGCCGACGGCCGCGATCGGCCTCCGGCTCGCCGCCGACATCAAGAAGCTGCACGGGGCGACAGCCGCGGAGAAGGAGCAGATCGCCTCGCTGGCGGAGTACTACCGCTTCTACTGGAACGAGGTGAAGGCGGGCGCGAAGCTCTACGAGTTCGGCCAGCACGACGCCTATGTGATCACGATCGACCGGGCCAAGGGACAGCTCGCGAGCGCCGAGGCGCTGGCGACGCGGATGGGCGCGCCCGAGTGCGCCGTGCGCCCGTTCCCCGACGAGTGGCGACGCGCGCCGGGAGGCCATCAGCTCCCGTCGAACTCGGGCTTGCGCTTCTCGACGAACGCCTCGACGCCCTCGTGGAAGTCGTGGGTCTGCTGCAGGAGTCCGTAGGCGAGCCCTTCCAGCTCGAGCCCGACATGGAGCGGGCCGTCGTAGACCGTGTTGAGCACGCGCTTCGCCATCGCGAGTGAGAGCGGCGCATGGCGTGAGAGCTCGGCGATGAGCGCGTCGACGGTGGCATCGAGCGCGTCCGGTGCGACGACCTCGGTCACGAGCCCGATCGCCTGCGCCTCCTCGGCCTCGACCCGGCGGCCTCGCATGATGATGTCCTTGGCCCGCCCCATCCCGACGAGGCGGGCGAGGCGTTGCGTGCCGCCCGAGCCGGGGATCATCCCGATCGTCGCCTCGGGGAGTGCCATCTGCATCGCCGTCCGCGGCGATCCGGAAGTCGCACGCGAGCGCGAGCTCGAGGCCGACGCCGAAGACATACCCCTGCAACTTGGCGATCACGGGCTTCGAGCACCGCTCGGGCGCGGCGACGTTCTTCGCGAGTTGGGAGACCACCCAGGGCGACTTCGTGAGGAAGCCTGCGATGTCGCCTCCGGCGGTGAACTGGCCGCCGGCTCCGGTGAGCACGACGAACCGCATGGACTCGTCCCGGTCCAGCCTCCGCGAAGACCTCGGCCAGCTGGTCGCGGGCGAGCATCGAGACGCGGTTGAACTTCCCGGGCACGTCCAGCGTGATCGTCGTCACGCCGGTATCCGACGTCGCGCTCGACCCGAAATCCGTCGTATTCGCTCACGCGCCCTCCTTTGACTGGTCGCGCAGGACTCTACGCAGGATCTTTCCGGACGCGCTCTTCGGCAGCTCGGTCACGAACTGGTACTCACGGGGCCGCTTGAACCGGGCGAGCGGCGACGCGAGGCAGTGGGCGTCGAGCTCCTCCGCGCGTCGCGTCGCCGACGACGACGGCGACGACCGCGCTGCCCCAGCCGATCGTCGGGCGCACCGATCACCGCCACCTCGCGCACGCCCGGATGGCTCGCGAGCACGTCCTCGACCTCGAGTGGGTGGATGTTCTCGCCGCCCGAGATGATCATGTCGTCGAGCCGTCCGTCGACCCAGAGGTCGCCGTCGCTGTCGAGGTGGCCCGTGTCGCCGGTGTGGTACCAGCCGTCGCGGATCGCCTTCGCGTCGGCGTCGGGTCGGTTCCAGTAGCCGGCGAAGGCCTCGTCGCCGGAGAGGTGGGCGCAGATCTCTCCGTCCGGCTCGAGCTTCAGGCGGGCGTTGACGGAGGGACGCCCTGCGCACCCCGGCTTGTGCTGCTGATCGGACCCGATCGAGAAGGTGTAGACCTCGGTCGAGCCGTAGTGGTTGACGAACACCTCCGGGCGGAACGTCGCGATGCAGCGGTCGACGACCGTCGAGGTCATCGCCGCGCCGGCATAGCCGAGCGCCCGGACGCTCGAGACGTCGGCGGTGGGCAGCCGCTCGTCGATCACGAGGTCGTGGAACAGGGTGGGGGCGAGGTAGAGCGAGGTGATGCGCTCCTCCTCGATCAGGCGCGAGCGCCTCCCCGGGATCCCAGCGAGGCTGGGGCACGTAGCAGCCGCCGACGAGGTGCATGGCGAGGAGCGAGTGGATCCCCATCGTGTGGTAGAGCGGCATCACGCCGAGCGTCCGGTCGCGCGGTCAGGTAGCCGTGGTGAAGTGCCTGTCCGAGGCCGCCCGCACGGTCGGCCGCGTGCGAGCGGGGGACGCCCTTCGGGCGGCCCGTCGTGCCGGAGGTGTAGAGGAGGAGCGAGGTCTCGCGCTCGTCTCGGTCGAGCGCCCCGGGGTGCTCGGGCCCGTCGGGCAGCGGGTCGCCGTCGCGGATCACGATCTCCGCGCCGGCGTCGTCGATGCAGTAGGCGAGCTCCTCGTCCGAGAGCCGCCACGAGAGCGGCACGAAGACGGCGCCCGCCCATTGCGACGCCCAGTAGAGGAGCGCGGTCTCGAGGCGGTTGTCGAGCACGACGGCGACTCGCGCGCCGGGCTCGACCCGCAGGCCGCCGGCGAGCCGGGCGACGCGAGGGAGCGAGCTCGCCGTAGGGGATGCCCGGGAACGCCTCCAGCTCGCGGATGGCGCTCGCAGGCGGCGAGGAGCGACTGCGCGAGGTTCACCGCGCGCCCTCGTCGTGCCGCCCTCGTGCGTCACGGGCGTCCTCGATCGCGGCGACGATCGGGGCGTAGCCGGTGCAGCGGCAGAGGTGCCCGGAGAGCATGTCGACGATCTCCTCGCGTGACGGTGCGCCCCGCGAGAGCAGGTCGTCGGCGGCCATCAGGATCCCGGGCGTGCAGAAGCCGCACTGGAGCGCGTGGTGGCGCTTGAAGGCCTCCTGCAGCGGCGAGAGGAGCGCATCGCCGGCGAGCGATTCGACGGTCTCGACCGCGGCTCCGTCGGCCTGGACGGCGAGCAGGCAGCAGGCGCGCACGGAGACGCCGTCGAGGCGCACGGTGCATGCTCCGCAGACGCCGTGCTCGCACCCGACATGGGTTCCGGTGAGGCCGAGGCGGTGGCGAAGGAAGTCGGTCAGGAGGAGCCGCGGCTCGACCTCCTCGACGAAGCGGCGACCGTTGACGGTGACGGCGATCTCGGTCACGCCGCGTTCTCCCACGCCCGCAGCAAGGCCCGCTCGACGAGCGTCCCGGTGAGGTGTTGGAGGTAGCGGGACGAGGCGTGGATCGAGTCGGGTGGGTCGACCGCCTGCGCGGCGGGCTTGCCGGCCTGTCGGGCGGCCTCCGGCGTCACGGCGCCCCCCTCGATCATCGCCTCGACGTCCGGCGAGTGACGTCGGGCGGTCGGTCACGGCACCCACGAGGACGCGCGTCTCGACGGCGGCTCCCGCCCGTCGGCGAAGCGACGACCGCCACCATCGCGAGCGCGTAGTCGCCCGCACGCAGGGCGAGCTCCTCGAACGCGACGCCCTCGTTCTCGGCACGGCAGCGGCCAGACCGTCTCGACCAGGAGCTCGCCCGGCGCGAGCGTCGTCAGGTAGTGGGTGACGAAGAACTCGTCCGGGGCGATCTCGCGCCGCCCGGCTGGGCCGTCGGCGACGATCGTGCCGCCGAGCGGCCGCAAGGCAGAGCGGGATCTCGGCCGACCCGTCGGCGTGGGCGACGCTGCCGCCGACCGTGCCGCGGTTGCGTGTGACGAAGTGGCCGACGAAGGGAAGCGCCTCGCGCAGCAGCGGGTGGACGCGCGGGTCGTGCTCGAGCCGCGGCCTGGCGCACCGTGGCCCCGATCCGGACACGGCGCCGTTGCCTCGATCCCGTCGAGGCCGGCGCGGTTGAGGTCGACGAGCAACGTCGGGCGAACGAGCCGCATGTTGAGCGCCGGGACGAGGCTCTGCCCGCCGGCGATCGGCTTCGCGTCCTCGCCGCCGTCGCTCAGTGCAGCGAGCGCCTCCTCGAGCGAGCGTGCGGCGACGTAGTCGAAGGCGGCGGGCTTCACGACGCGTCTCCGGACGTTGTGACGCCGAGCCACGTGTGCGGTCGTGCAGGAGCTCCCACACGCGCGGCGGGGTGAGCGGCAGCTCGACGTCGTCGCGGCCGATCGCGTCGGCGACGGCGTTCGCGATGCAGACCGGTGCGCTCATCGTGTTGCCCTCGCCGATCCCCTTGGCCCCGAGCGCGGTCACCGGCGACGGCGACGAGACGGTGGCCGATCCGGAGCGCGCGGGATGTCGGGCGCCGTCGGCGCGAGGTAGTCGACGAGCGAGGCCGTCATCAGGTTGCCCCACTCGTCGTAGACGTGGCGCTCGTAGAGCGCCGCCGCGACGCCGTGGGCGAAGCCGCCGAGCACCTGGCCGTCGGCGAGAAGCGGGTTGAGGAGGCGGCCGGCGTCGTGCACGGTGACGTAGTCGAGGACGTCGCACCTCGCCCGTCTCCGGCTCGACCTCGACGGCGCAGATGTCGACGATGAAGCCGTGGGCGGCCGACGAGGCGACGCGGTCGTCGGCGTCGGGCGGATCGAGCGTCGGGCGGTGCCCAGAAGGCGACTGCGGCGAGGCCGGGCTCCTCGCCCTCCGGGAGGCCCTCGGGGTTCCAGTGCGCCATCCCGGCGACGCGGCGCAGCGAGAGGTCGTCGTCGCCGGCGTGGGCGCGGATCGCGTCGATCTTCGCCCGCAGCTTCAGCGCTGCGGCCTGGACGGCGCCGACGGCGACACCCGAGAAGCGCGACGAGTAGTTGCCCGAGGCGACGCGTCCACGGCACGCCCGCCGTGTCCATCTCGGACATCACGGTGACGTCCGCCGGGGTCGCAGCCGAGCACGTCGGCGACGACCTGGGCGCAGACCGTCCGGTGGCCCTGGCCCTGCGGTGTCGTGGCGATCCGGACGGTGATGCCGCCGAGCGGGTCGATCATCGACCGATGCGCCCTCGGCGTTGCCGGACTTCGGCAGCGTGCAGGGCGCGCTCGTCGGCGGTCTGGGCGAGCGTGATGTAGCCCATGTTCGAGATCGAGGGCTCGACGATGCAGGCGAGACCGATCCCCGGCGAGCCGCCCCTCGGCGCGCGCCGCCGCGACGTCGGTGCGCCGCAGCGCGTCGTAGTCCGCGAGCTCGAGCGCCTCGTCGAGGCAGGCCTCGTAGTCGCCGGAGTCGTACAGCGCGCCCGGACGGCGTGCGGTACGGCATCTCCGCCGGCCGGGATCAGGTTCCGGCGCGCGAGCTCGACGGGGTCGAGGCCGAGGCGCCGTGCGGCGATCGCCATCGTCCGCTCGAGCCCGAGGTAGAGCTGCGGGCCGCCGAAACCGCGGTTGAGCCCCGACGGGATCGTGTTCGTGAGCACGACGCGGTTGCGGACCGCGACGTTCGCGACGCGGTAGGCGCCGGAGAGCGAGCCGTGCATCCGGTAGAGGGTGGCCGGCTCGGGCGCCCGGACGTAGGCGCCGACGTCCTCGATCGCGTCGTAGCGGAGCGCGAGGAGCCGGCCGTCGGAGGTGAAGCCGGCCTCGATCTCGGTCGTGCGCCCTGTCGCAGGCGGCGCTCGCCGCGAGATGCTCGAGCCGGTCCTCGATCCACGTCACGGGAACGCCGAGGTGGCGCGCCGCGAGTCCGATCAGCACGACGTACGCGAAGACGGACGACTTGATCCCGAACGAGCCGCCCGAGTCGGGCGGCGTGAGCAGTCGCAGCCGGTCGCCCCTTCAGCCCGAGCGCCGCAGCGGCGACGCCGTGCAGCGTGAACGGCCCCTGGAAGTTGGCCCACGCGGTCAGGCGACCCGCCGTCTCGTCCCAGTCGGCGACGACGGCGTAGCACTCGACGGGCGTGCAGGTGAAGCGCGGGAAATGGAACGTCTGGCGGACGACGAGGTCGGCCTCGGCCATCGCCGCCGTCGACGTCGCCGTAGGAGAACGACCGGTCGTGCACCGCGTCGCCGCCGCGGCGACCGGGTCGAGCACGGGGTCGAGCGGGTCGTAGTCGACGTCGACGAGCTCGGCCGCGTCCTCGGCGAGGTAGCGGTCGCGGGCGACGACGACCGCGATCGGCTCGCCGACGTAGCGGACGGTGTCGATCGCGGCCGCGTACTGCGGCGTACCCGATCTCGATCCCGGCCGGGAAGGGCCGCGAGAGCGCGGCGACGTCGGCGCCGGTGAGCACGCCGACGACGCCCGGCGCGCGCGAGCGCCGCCGTCGGCGTCGACCTCGATCCGCGCGTGCGCGAGCTGCGAGCGCACGACGGCCGCATGGAACGTACGGGCGACGCGGGGCGAGGTCGTCGAGGAACCGGCCCTCGCCGCGCAGCAGCGCGTCGTCCTCGACGCGCAGCACGCTGCGGCCGACCCAGGGGCTTCGGTCGCAGCGGCATCCAGCCGCGGCACCGAGCCCTGCCGCGCTCGGCGCGGCGCTCCGGCGGCGCGCGCGACCTGCGTCGTCGCTCGGGCCGCCGTGCTCGAGCGCGCGGAACGCGTCGAGCACCGCGCGCGGGTCGCGGCCGTGCCGCAGCGCCGCCATCGTCAGCGGCTCGCGGACCGCGCCGCCGCAGTGGGCGCACGGCCAGTAGATCCGCGACATCAGCTGCGCGGCCCGCCCGTCCGGGTACATCCGGAGGATCTCGAGGATCGTCGTCGAGCCGCGGATCTCGCGCGGCGGCGGCGTCGCCGTCGGCGACGCCGCCCGCCGGCCGGAAGCCCGGGAATCGCGGTCCGGGATGCGTCGCCGTGACGTCAGGCCCCCGCGTGCGCCAGCAGGCTCGGCTCCGTCGGACGCCATCCGCACCGCGTTGCGCGGCAGCTGGTAGCGGGCGTACGGGAGCACCGCCACCTTCGCGTCGGCGCCGTGCCGCTCCATCGCCGCCGCGAACGCCTCGTCGAGCGAGGTCGTCGCGTCGAGCCCGATGTCGGCTGCCATGCTCGAGGTTCTCCTCGAGGGTCACGACCGTCAGGTGCTTGCGCGTCATCACCTCGTAGATCGGCACCCAGATGCAGCCGGCCCACATCTGGATCTCGCGCTTGTGGATGTCGTGCAGCACGCGCTGGTAGTTCTCCGCGGTCGGCGGCATGTACGGCTTCATCAGATCCATCAGCGCGAAGCCCGGGAAGTCGCCGATCGCGGTCGAGACGCCGGGCGACGGGCTCGTGTAGATGATCGTGCCGCCGTCCTTGAGCACGAGGTCGGCCGACATGCAGCCCCAGCCCGTGTGGAAGAAGAGGTGGTCGGTCGGGCGCGAAGACGCCGCAGATCACGATGTCCGCCTGGCCCTTCTCCTCGACCCAGCTGTCGTAGGCGTAGATCGCGTTGAAGCGGCGGATCGCCTCGCGGTGCGCCTCGGGGTGCGAGCCGAAGATGCAGTCGATCACGCGGCCGTGCGTGTCGAGGATCACGTTCATCGTGCAGTCGAGGCCGCACATCGTCGCGACCTCGTCGATGTCCGAGCGCATCGGGCCGGCGTAGGCGCCGTAGTGCGTCTGCGGCGAGGTGACGAACGCGCAGTGGTTCGACTCGATCGTCGCGTCGGAGACGACGCCCGGCAGGATCAGCTTGCCGCCGCCGCCCGCGCCCCAGTGGTTCGCCTGCGCCTGGCCGATCGTGATCTTGAGCTCGCTCGAGGCGACCTCGTCGTGCAGCCAGACCGGCGTGCCGCCCGACGAGACGCCGACGAACGTGTAGGCGTCCGGGTTCTGGGGGTCGTTCTGGTGGAAGGCCCAGCCGTTCGCCTCCATCCGGGCGAGGTTCGTCGCGGCCGAGCTTCTGCTCCATGTCCGACTCGGACATCGGGAAGACCTTGCCGTTCGCGCAGACGACGCGGACGTCGGTGACGCCGGCCGCCTCGATCGCGTCGAACACGGCAGGCAGGAGCTTCGAGGAGGGGGTGGGGCGGAACTGGTTGTCGATGATCACGGCGATGCTCGACTTCCCGGCGAGGAGCTCCGCGAACGCCGGCCCGTCGACGGGCTCGGCGAGCGCCCGCCGGGCAGCCTCGGTCGCGTCGCCGACCGGCGCCGGCTCGTCCGGGTAGATCGCAGCGACGAGGTTGGCGGTCGGGATCTCGAGCGTGAGCGTGTCGCGGTGCTTCTTCGACTCGTCGTCGGTGGCGCCGATCGCGAGCGGGTCCATCGACTCGTACGGGATCACGGCGCGGTAGGTGTCGCTCATCTGCCCTCCAGGATGGTGTCGTCGCTGCCGCTCCGAGGCTAGGCGCTCGGAGTGGCCGACGGTCAAGGGGATGATCCGGAATCGCGCGTCTCAGGCGGCTCCGGCCTCGAAACAATCGATAATCGCTCGTTCCGGTTGAATCCATCCAGGCAGGTTGGTAGGTTCGCTTCCGCATGAGCGAACGCCTCTGCCCAGGTCGACGTCCGCCGGCTGCTCCCGCGGCTCGTCGTCGGCCTCCTCGTCTTCGTCGCTCTGCTCTACATCGTCGTGCTCGCCGAACCCGCTCCCGACATCGGCGGCAACTGGCGCACGACGACCTTCGGCTCGGCGATCGACGACTGGCAGAGCTTCGTCCGCACGCTGCTCAACGGGCTCACCTTCGCCGGGCTGCTGTTCATCGTCGCGAGCGGCTTCTCGCTGATCTTCGGCCTCATGCGCGTCGTCAACATGGCGTACGGCTCGTTCTATCTCGTCGGTGGCTACATCGCCTACGAGGTGCAGCAGAGGATGACCGGCTCCGGTTTCACGATCCCGGGCATCGGACGTGTCGACCTGGGAGTGGGTGTTTCCCGCCCTCGTCGCGGCGGCTGTCGTCGGTCTCGTCGGCCTCGTCGTGCAGCAGGTCTTCCTGCAGCTGGAACCAGGGTCAGGAGCTGCGCCAGGCGCTGATCACGATCGCGATCTCGGTGATCATCGCCGACCAGGTCATCGCCCACTTCAACGAGCGGCCTCGCCTCGACGCGTGACGTGGCCCGGCTGGACGAACCGCCTCGTCGAGCTGCCGCTGCTCGGCGTCGACTACTCGCTCGCGCGCCTCGTCATGCTCTTCCTCGGGCGTCGCGGTCGGGCTCGCGCTCTGGGTGTGGCTCTACCGCACCCGCACGGGGATGGTGATCCGGGCCGGCGTCGACGACCTCCAGATGACCTCGGCGCTCGGCGTCAACATCAAGCGCACGTTCGCGATCGCGTTCGTCGTCGGCTCGGCGCTCGCGGCCTTCGGCGGCGTCGTCGGGGCGTCCCAGGGCGCCGATCGCCCCGGGCCAGGACGGGCAGTGGCTGCTCAACTCGCTCGTCGTCGTGATCATCGGCGGCATGGGCTCGCTGCTCGGTGCCGCGGTCGGCTCGCTGCTCTACGGCCTCATGTTCTCGTTCTCGGCCGTCTACCTGCCGACGATCGGTGACAACTGCTGTACGCAGTACTCGATCGTGTTCACGTTCATCCTGCTCGCTCTCGTCCTCGCCTTCCGGCCGCAGGGCCTCTTCGGGAAGTTCGCATGACGCAGCGACCCGAAGCAGATCACCGAGCGCGCGATCGGTGTCGTCGGCCGTCTGCGTCCTGCTCGTCGCCCCTGTGATCTTCAACGACTACTGGGTCGACGTCATCCTCACCCAGACGCTCATCGTCGGCATCGCCGCCGCCAGCCTGATCTTCCTCGCGGCCTACGGCGGCATGATCTCGCTCGCCCAGACGGCGCTGGCGGGCACGGCCGGCTTCATCCTCGGGAACCTGGTCACCGTCGGTGGCGAGGGCGGCGAGACGAAAGGGCTCGCGCTCGGGTGGGACCCGACGCTGTCGCTCGTGATCGCGATCGTGGGCACGGCGCTGATCGGCCTCTTCTTCGGTGCCATCGCCGCGCGGAGCACCGGCATCTACTTCCTGATGATCACGCTCACCTTCTCGGTGATCGGCTTCTACTTCGTCGGCCAGGTGACCGTCGTCTCGGGCTTCTCCGGGATCGGGGGGATCAACCGCTACACGCCGCGGCTTCGTCGGCGACATGGTCAACGACCGCTACCGCCTCTACTACATCGCGCTTCGGGGTGGCGCTCGTCGTGTACGCCTTGATCCGGTTCGTCGTCCGGACGCCGTTCGGGCTCAGCCTGCAGGGCGTCCGCGACGAGCCGGTGCGGATGAGCTCGCTCGGCTACGCCGTCCCGCTGCACCGGACGCTCGCCTTCGGCCTCGCCGCGTTCTTCGCGGCGCTCGCCGGCGTCCTGCTCGTCTGGTGGCAGGGCCAGATCGCCCCGGGCGACGTCGGCCTGCCGGCGACGATCGACCTGCTCATCGTGGCGGTGATCGGCGGCCTCGCCCGGATCGAGGGCGCGTGGGTCGGCGCGCTCGCGTTCATCCTGATCGACAACTACGTCCGCGACAGCTGGCTCACCGAGTTGCTCGACGACGTGCACATCGGCGGCAGCTTCAACACGATCATCGGTCTCATCTTCCTGCGTCATCGTGATCGTCTCCCCCGATGGGCTCGTGGGCCTGTGGGATCGGCTCTGGGGACGGATCCAGAGCGAGGCGGCGGCAACGGACGCCAGCGGCGCCCGTCGCAGCGTCGGCGCCGTCGCGCAGGAGGTGTGAAGCGAGAGGAGGAGTGGAGCAACCTCGTGATCGATCGTTCGTCTTACCAACGCAGGTTCAATTCACCACCAAGGAGGGCAACAGGCATGAGTCGTATCTCGCGCCACTGGAAGCTTCTGCTTCCGCTCGGTGTGCTCGTGGTTCTGGCCACGGTCGTCGTCTCGACGTCGCTCGCGGCGTCGAAGGCGACAGTGGTCAAGGTCGCGATCATGACCGACTGCAAGGGAGCCTTCGGGTTCGCGCTACGAGCTCGACATCGGCGGCGCCCAGGCGGCGTTCGCGAACTACGCACACGGCAAGGTGAAGGACCCGAAGAAGCCGTCGGCAGGCATGACGGGCATCAGGGTCGGCACCACGCCGGTCCAGATCGTCGGCTACGGCTGCGGCGACGACACGGTTCCGACCGCGGTCAAGGAGACCCGTCGTCTGATGGAGCAGCTCGAGCGCCGACGTGATGGTCGGCCCGCTGTCCGGTGACGAGGCGGTCTACGTCGCGCACTACGCGAAGTCGCACCCGACGAAGACGTTCATCATCGGGACGGCCGGATCGCAGGATCCGACGCTGCAGATCGCACCGAAGAACGTGTTCCGCTATCACGGCGACGGCGCCCAGTGGAACGCCGGCATCGGTGAGATCGCCTACAAGAAGCTCGGCTGGCGCAAGGCCGCGATCATGATGGACGACTACAGCTTCGGCTGGACGTCCGGGGCCGGCATCATCGCCGACTTCTGCGCTGTCGGCGGCAAGATCACGAAGCGCGTGTTCCCGCCGCTGAACACGACGGACTACTCGTCCTACGTGCAGCAGCTCGGCGGCCCGGACACGGTCGACGGCACGTTCTGGGTCGTCGGTGGCACGGGCACGTCGGCGGCACTGACGGCGTACGAGCAGGCGTACGGGGCGCTCGACCCGAAGAAGCACATCGGGAACCTGTTCTTCGCGTTCCTCGGTGCCGACAAGGTCGTCGCGCCGAAGATCGTCGGCGCGTACGTCGGCGGCTTCGGCACCGGCCCGGGCCTGAAGACGCAGGCAGGCGAAGACGTACGGGAAGGTCATGAAGCGGTGGTATCCGGACGCAACGGCGGCAACTACGCCGATCGGGTTCGTCTACAACTACTTCAACGCCGCGTGGGCGCTCGTCCAGGGCCTCACGACGTCGAAGGGCCAGGTGGGCGCGGCGCTCCAGGCAGCGATGCCGAAGACGCTCCGCTCCGGCTACCAGGTCTCGAACGGCGGCATGGTCAAGCTCGACTCGAACCGTCAGGCGATCCAGGACCAGTACCCGCTGCAGCTCGTCAAGAACGCAGACGGCAGCAGTCGGCACCGCAGATCGTCGCGTTACGTGCCGAACGTCGACCAGACGTTCGGCGGCCTGTTCAAGCCGTCGAGCCCGCCGCCCGGCCGCACGCAGCCTCCGTGCAAGAAGCTGAAGACGCCGTGGCAGGGCAAGGTCAGGGTCGTCAAGAACGGCGTCATCACGACCCAGGTCATCAAGTAGCGCGAGTGACCGCAGCAGCACCAACGAACGCCGAGCCGATCCTCCGCTTGCGGGGGGTCGGCCGGCGCTTCGGCGGCGTTCAGGCCGTGCGCGACGTCGATCTCGACGTCGCGCACGGCGAGCGCCGTGCCATCCTCGGCCCGAACGGCGCCGGCAAGACGACGCTCTTCAACCTCGTCGCGGGCGACTTCCCGCCGTCCGCCGGGACGATCGAGGTGACGGGGCAGGACGTGACCCATCTGCCCGCGCGGGTCCGGCCCAAGCTCGGGCCTCGCCCGCACGTACCAGAAGACGCGCCTCTTCCCCGGCCTCTCGGTCGAGGACAACATCTATCTCGCGATCGTCGGTCACGACGGCGGGCGCCTGCGCGTGTTCCGGAGTCGCAGGGATCGCGACATCCGCGAGCGCGCCCGCGCCGCCGCCGACCGCGTCCTGCTCGGCGACAAGACCGACACGCTGGTGCGCGACCTCTCGCACGGCGAGCAGCGCCAGCTCGAGGTCGGGATGGCGAGCGCCGTCGAGCCGAAGCTGATGCTGCTCGACGAGCCGGCGTCCGGGCCTCTCGCACGGCGAGCGCGAGCGGCTGACGGAGCTGCTGCTCGGCCTTCCCGGCGGACGTGACGCTGATCCTGATCGAGCACGACATGGACGTCGCGCTCACCGTCGCCGGCTACGTGACGATGATGCACGACGGCCAGAAGGTCGTCGAGGGAACGCCGGCCGAGATTCGCGCGCAACCAGATGGTGCACGACATCTACCTCGGCAGCCGCTTCCACGAGGAGGACGCGACGTGAGCGACGTCTGCTCGAGATCGAGGGGCTCGACGCCTTCTACGGCACGCGCGCAGGCGCTCGAGGGCGTCTCGTTCTCGATGGGCCAGGAGGCCGTCTCGGTGATCGGCCGCAACGGCATGGGCAAGACGACGCTCTGCAACTCGATCATGGGCATCGAGCCGCCGAACGCGCGTGGCTCGGTCCGCTTTCGCGGCATCGAGCTGCTCGGCCAGCCCGTCGTACAAGATCGCCGGCACGGGCATCGCCTACGTGCCGCAGGGGCGCCGGCTCTTCGAGTCGCTGACGACCGACGAGCACCTGAGGATGATCCGGACGCTCGCGCCCGGGCAAGTGGACTCCAGCTGCCGTCTACGAGCTCTTCCCGCGTCTCGCCGAGCGCAAGAAGGTCAGCGCGACCCAGCTCTCCGGCGGCGAGCAGCAGATGCTCGCGATCGGCCGCGCGCTGCTGACGAACCCCGACCTGCTGATCATGGACGAGCCGTCCGAGGGGCTCGCGCCGACGATCGTGGAGCAGGTGATCGCGACCTGCAAGGCGCTCGTCGAGGAAGGCATGGCGATCCTGCTCGTCGAGCAGAACCTCGGCGTCGCGACGGAGGTCGCCGAGCGGCAGCTCGTGATGGTCGCGGGCCGGATCGCCGCCGAGACGAGCGCGACGCGCTGACGACCGACCCCGAGGCCCAGCGCCGCTACCTCGGCGTCGAGCCGCTCGCCGCGACCGCCTGACGCGTCGTCACGACGCCGGTAGTGGTAGACCAGCTCGATCAGGTCGAACCGCGAGGAGGCGACCATGGCAGCGACAGTTGTGCTCGTCGGAACGCTCGACACGAAGGGCGCGAGTACGCGTACCTCGCCGATCGGCTCCGCGAGCACGGCGTCGACGTCGTGCTCGTCGACGCGGGCATCGTCGGCGAGCCGCTGACGACGCCCGACGTGACGCGCGAGGAGGTCGCGGCGGCGGTCGGCGCCGACGTTCAGGCGCTCGCGGACGCCGGCGACCGCGGCGCGGCCGTCGAGACGATGGCGCGCGGCGCGGCCGAGATCGTCAAGCGCCTCCACGCCGAGGGGAAGCTCGACGCGATCGGCGGTCTCGGCGGCTCGGGCGGCTCGTCGCTCGCGACCTACGCGATGCGCCAGCTGCCGATCGGCGTGCCGAAGCTGATGGTCTCCACGGTCGCCTCGGGCGACACGAGCCCGTACGTCGGCTCGGTCGACGTGACGATGATGTACTCCGTCGTCGACATCGCCGGCGTCAACCGGATCTCGGCGCAGATCATGACCAATGCCGCCGCGGCGCTCGCGGGGATGGCGAAGGCGACGGTGCCGCCGCTCGGTGAGGAGAAGCCGCTGATCACGGCCTCGATGTTCGGCGTCACGACGGCGGCGGTGACGACGGCGCGCGAGCGGCTCGAGGAGCTCGGCTACGAGGTGCTCGTCTTCCACCAGACGGGCGCCGGCGGCGGCTCGATGGAGGCGCTGATCGAGGCCGGCTTCATCACCGGCTCGCTCGACGTGACGACGACCGAGTTCTGCGACCTCGTCGCGGGTGGCGTGCTCGTCGCGGTGCCGGATCGCCTCGAGTCGGCCGGCCGGCGGGGCATCCCGCAGGTCGTCTCGCTCGGCGCGCTCGACATGGTCAACTTCGGCCCGCTGGACACGGTGCCGGAGCGGTACCGCGACCGGAACCTCTACGTGCACAACCCGACGATCACGCTGATGCGGACGACGCCGGAGGAGTGCCGCGAGATCGGGCGGATCATCGCCGGGAAGCTCAACGCCGCCGACCGGGCCGACCGTGCTGTTCGTGCCGCTGCGCGGCGTCTCGGCGATCGCGACCGAGGGCCAGGTCTTCTACGACCCGGAGGCCGACGCGGCGCTCTTCGAGACGATCCGCGAGCTCGTCGACACGTCGAAGGTCGAGCTGCACGAGGTCGACGCCGACGTGAACGATCCCGGCCTTCGCGCTCGCGATGGCGAACCGGCTGCACGAGCTGATCGAGGCCGGCGTCATGACGAGGGCACGAGGCACTCGCGCGGCTCCGCGCGCCAGATCGCGGCCGGCAGCCCGATCATCGGCGCCGGCGCCGGCACGGGCCTCTCGGCGAAGTGCGCCGAGGCGGGCGGCACCGACCTGATCATCATCTACAACTCGGGCCGCTACCGGATGGGCGGCCGCGGCTCGCTGGCCGGGCCTGATGCCGTACGGCGACGCGAACGAGATCGTCGTCGACATGGCGCGCGAGGTGCTCCCGATCGTGAAGGAGACGCCCGTGCTCGCCGGCGTCTGCGGCACGGATCCGTTCCGCCTGATGCCCGTCTTCATCGCGGAGCTGAAGCGGATCGGCTTCAGCGGCGTCCAGAACTTCCCGACCGTCGGGCTGATCGACGGCACCTTCCGGCATCAACCTCGAGGAGACCGGGATGGGGTACGGGCTCGAGGTCGACGCGATCCGGATCGCGCACGAGCTCGACCTGCTGACCGCGCCGTACGTCTTCTCCGACGACGACGCGACGGCGATGGCCGAGGCCGGCGCCGACGTGCTCGTCCCGCACATGGGCCTGACGACCGGCGGCTCGATCGGCGCCGACACGGCGAAGACGCTCGACGACTGCGTGCCGCTGATCCAGGGGATGCACGACGCCGCGAAGCGCGTCAACCCCGACGTGATCGTGCTCTGCCACGGCGGCCCGATCGCCGAGCCGGACGACGCGGCCTACATCCTCGAGCGCACCGAGGGCGTCGTCGGCTTCTTCGGCGCCTCGTCGATGGAGCGGCTGCCGACGGAGGTTGCGATGACCGAGAACATGAGGCGGTTCAAGTCGATCCCCGTGAAAGGGGCATAGATGGCAGGAGCATTCAAGCCGGCAGACACGCTCGACCGCGACGAGCAGGACTGGGGCGTGTTCGCGCAGGTCAGCGGCCCACGCGACGGGCTCGCGGGAATCGTCGCGATCGAGGCGACGTTCCTGCCCGGCAAGTGCCACGACTTCCACCGGCATCCGGGCCAGGAGGAGGTGATCTACGTGATCGAGGGCACGATCGAGCAGTGGCTCGAGCAGGAGAAGCGAACGCTCGACCGCCGGCGACTCGGTCGTCATCCCCGCCTCTGCCGTCCACGCGACGTTCAACGACGGCGACGAGGCGGCGAAGATCCTCGCGATCCTCTCGCCTGCGGTCGGCGACGACGGCTACGGGCTCGAGGACGTCGCCGGCGACGAGCCCTGGGCGTCGCTGCGCTGATGCAGGCGGTCCGCGTCCACGAGGGCGGCGAGCTTCGCCACGAGACGGTGCCGGATCCGGTTGCCGGCCCCGGCGAGGTCGTCGTCGAGCTGCGAACGGCGGCGCTGAACCGCCGCGACCTGCTCGTCTGCAAGGGCATCTATCCGTTCCCGCTTCCTCTCGTTCCCGGCTCCGACGGCGCCGGCGTCCGCCGCGACACGGGCGAGGAGGTCGTGATCTACCCGGCGCTCGACTGGGGCGACCGCGAGGAGGCGTTCGGCTCCGACTTCCAGATTCTCGGCGGCCCGCGCGACGGCACGTACGCCGAGCTCGTCGCCGTGCCCGAGGCGAACGTCTTCCCGAAGCCGGCACGGCTCTCGTGGGAGGAGGCCGCGGCGCTGCCGCTCGCGGGGCTGACCGCGTACCGCGCCCTCTTCTCCCGCGGCGGCCTGCGCGCCGGCGAGACCGTGCTCGTGCTCGGCGCCGGGAGCGGCGTCTCGACGTTCGCCGTGCAGCTCGCCGCGCAGGCCGGTGCGCGCGTGCTCGTCACGTCGTCGTCGGACGACAAGATCGAGCGGTCGCGCGCGCTCGGTGCCGAAGCCGGCGTCAACTACGCGACGGAGGACTGGGTCGCCGCGGTGAAGGAACTGCGGCGGTGCCGACCTCGTGATCGACTCGGTCGGCTCGACCTGGCCGCAGTCGCTCGACTGCCTGCGCCCGGGCGGACGCCTGGTCGTCTTCGGGGCCACCGGCGGCACCGAGGCGACGCTGCCGGTGCGGCCGTTCTACTTCGGCCAGTGGTCGCTGCTCGGGACGATGATGGGCAGCCCGACGGACTTCGCCGGCGCTGCTCGCGCGCGCTCGAGAGCGGCACCTGGCGGCCCGTGATCGACTCCGTCGTTCCCGCTCGCCGAGGCTGCGGCAGCGCTCGAGCGGCATGGACGCAGGCGACCATTTCGGCAAGCTGGTGCTCTCATGCAGCTGAGCATCACGGAGTGGGGGGATCCGGCGGGAGCGCCGGTCGTCTGCCTGCACGGGGTCACGGGCCACGGGCGGCGCTTCCGGCGGCTCGCCGAGGAGCGTCTCCCGGCGTACCGCGTGATCGGCGTCGACTATCGCGGCCATGGCCGTTCGGGCTGGGAGCCGCCGTGGAGCGTCGAGCAGCACGTCGCCGATCTCCTCGAGACGGCCGACGCCCTCGGGATCTCCGGAGCGGCCTGGATCGGGCACAGCTTCGGCGGCAAGCTCGTCGCCGAGGTGGCCGCTCGCCAGCCCGACCGCGTCGAGCGGGCCGTCCTGCTCGACCCCGCGATGCAGCCTCGATTCCGGCGTCGCCGGCGAGCGCGCCGATCTGACCCGGGCCGATGTCTCGTTCGCGAAGCGCGGACGAGGCGATCGACGCGCGGCTCGCCGACGGCTCGCTGTTCACGACGCCGCGCGAGACGCTCGAGGAGGAGGCGCAGCGAGCATCTCGTCGAAGCGACGGACGGGCGCTTTCGCTGGCAGTACGCGCCGGCGGCGGTGATCGTCGCCTGGAGCGAGATGGCCTCGGCGACGCCCGCCGTGGCCGCGGTGCCCGACGCTCGTCGTCTGCGGCGAGCGCTCGTGGATCCCGGTCGCGGTGCCGCGGATCGGCCACATCACGCAGGTCGTCGTCCCCGGCGGCCACAGCGTGCTCTGGGACGACTTCGACGCGACCGCCGACGCGATCGTTCGCTTTCTCAGCTAGGGCCCGGACGCCGCGGTGCACCCGGCATGCGCCTTGGTCACGCGCGTCGTCGACGCGGGATACGCGCTCGAGTTTCGCCGTCGGCCGGATCGGCCGCGGCTCGAAGTTCCCACCGCAGTTGGGGCAGACGCCGCCGAGCCGGCTCTCGACGCAGTCCGCGCAGAACGTGCACTCGAAGGTGCAGATCCGCGCGAGCGCGCTGTCGGGCGGCAGGTCGCGGTCGCAGCACTCGCAGTTCGGTCGTAGTTCGAGCACGCAGGTGAATCTATCGTAGGCCCTGTGTTCGGCCACCTGACGATTCGCAGGGCGCGCGCGGTTCGATGAGCGCCACCACCGACGCGGACGCCCCGCTCTCCCTGCACCCGGACCGGCTGTTTCCGGCCGAGCCGGGCGTGCGGGCGATCGCCCGCCGCCTCTACGAGGTCGTGCAGGAGCTGCCGCTGATCTGCCCGCATGGCCACGTCGATCCGCGCCTGCTCCTCGAGAACGAGCCGTTCCCGGATCCGACGAGCCTGCTGATCACGCCCGATCACTACGTGACGCGGCTGCTCCATGCGAGCGGCGTTCCGCTCGAGGTGCTCGGGGTCGGCGCAGGGGCCGCTCCCCGAGGATCGCTCGCGCGAGGTGTGGCGGCTGCTCTGCGAGCACTGGGACGTCTTCCGCGGCACGGCCGTGCGGTACTGGCTCGAGGCCGAGCTGGCGGAGTTGTTCGGCGTCTCGGTGCGTCCGTCGCGGCGGACGGCCGACGCCGTCTACGACCAGATCGCGGCCCGCCTACGCGACGACGCCTACCGGCCGCGGGCGCTCTACGAGCGGTTCGGCGTCGAGGTGCTCGCCACGACCGACGACCCCTGCGGACGACCTCGCCGCGCACGCGGCGCTCGCCGCCGACCCGACCTGGACGGGGCGCGTGATCCCGACGTTCCGGCCCGATCGCTACCTCGAGCCGGGCCAGCCCGGCTGGCGCGACGCCGTCGACCGTCTCGCCGAGTGCGTCCGGCGTCGACACCGGCGACTACGCCGGGCTACCTCCAGGCGCTGGAGCAGCGTCGCCGGCACTTCCTGGCGCACGGCGCGACGTCCGCCGACCACAGCCACGACGACGTGCGCACCGATCCGCTCGAGCCCGTCGCTGCGCGGCCGCATCTACCGGGCGGCGCTCGCCGGCGAGGCGACCGCGGCCGAGGCGATCGCCTTCCGCCGGCACATGCTGCTCGAGATGGCGCGGATGTCGAGCGAGGACGGCCTGGTGATGACGCTCCACCCCGGCGTGCGCCGCAACCATCACGCGCCCACGCTGCGGCCAGGTTCGGGCCGGACACGGGCCACGACATCCCGATCGCGCGTCGAGCTCACCGACGCGCTGCGCCCGCTGCTCGAGCGCTTCGGCACGCAGCCGGGCTTCCACCTCGTGGTCTTCACGCTCGACGAGACCGTCTGGTCGCGCGAGCTCGCGCCGCTGGCGGGCTTCTATCCGTCGGTCTTCGTCGGTGCGCCGTGGTGGTTCCTCGACGCCCCCGATGCGATCCGGCGGTTCCGCGCCGCGGTCAGCGAGACCGCAGGCTTCTCGCGCACGCGCCGGCTTCGTCGACGACACGCGCGCGTTCTGCTCGATCCCCGCGCGGCACGACATGTCGCGGCGGATCGACGCCGGGGTCCTGGCGCAACTCGTCGCCGAGCACCGCCTCGACGAGGACGAGGCCGCCGAGACGGCCGTCGACCTCGTCACGACCCGGCCGACGACCGTGTTCAAGCTGTGAGCTCCCACGAGTTGTCCCGCGCCGCCGGGGCAGGGCGGGCGGCGGCGCCCGTTCGGCTCGTGCACCTGGGGCTCGGGAACTTCTTCCGGGCCCATCAGGCCTGGTACACCGACCGCGCCCCGGACGCAGACGCGTGGGGCATCGCAGCCTTCACCGGCCGCAGGCGTGGGCTGACCGACGTGCTCACCGCGCAGGACGGCCTCTACACGCTCGTCACCCGCGCCGCGGACGGCGACCGATTCGACGTGCTCGGCAGCCTCTCGAGCGTCTACGACGCGAGCGACCATGACGCGTGGCTCGCATGCCTCGGCTCGCCCGACGTCACGGCCGTGACGATCACGATCACCGAGTCCGGCTATCTCGCGGCGCGCCGACGGCGGCCTCGACCGCGACCACCCGGAGGTTCGCGCCGACGTCGAGATCCTTCGTCGCGACCCGGTCGCGCCCGTCCGCACCGCGCCGGGACGCCTGCTCGCGGGGATCGCCGCGCGTCGGCGGGCCGATGCCGGGCCACTCGCGCTCGTGCCCTGCGACAACCTGCCCGGCAACGGCGCGGTCGTCGGCCGCGTGCTCCACGACCTGGCGGAGCAGGTCGACCCCGGTCTCGCCGCCTGGATCGAGGAGTCCGTCTCGACCGTGACGACGGTGGTCGACCGGATCACGCCTCGACCGACGCCGGACGACGTCCGCGCCGTGACCGAGGCAACCGGCTGGAGCGACCGCGCACCGGTCGTGACCGAGCCGTTCTCGGAGTGGGTGCTCAGCGGAGCATTCCCGCGCGGGCGGCCACGCTGGGAGGACGCCGGTGCGACGTTCACCGACGAGATCGCGCCCTTCGAGCAGCGCAAGCTCTGGCTCCTCAACGGCGCTCATTCGCTGCTCGCCTACGCCGGGTCGGCGCGCGGGCACACGACGGTCGCCGACGCCGTCGCCGACGACACGTGCCGGGACTGGCTCGAGCAGTGGTGGGACGAGGCCTCACTCCACCTCGACCTCGGTGCCGGCGAGGTGGCTGCCTACCGCGCCGCGCTGGTCGACCGCTTCGCCAACCCGCGGATCCGCCACCGCCTCGACCAGATCGCCGCCGACGGCTCGCAGAAGCTGCCGGTCCGGATCCTGCCCGTCCTGCGCCGCGAGCGGGCCGCCGGACGCGTGCCCGCTCGGCGCGACCCGCGTGCTCGCCGGCCTGGGTGTGCCACCTGCGAGGCATCGGAGCGCCCGTCGACGACCCCCTCGCCGCCGAGCTCGTCCCCCTCGCCGCAGGCCCGTTGCCCGACGCCGTCCGACGCGTCCTCGAGCTGCTCGACCCGGCCGTCGCTGCCGATGGCGAGGTCGTGGCGGCCGTCCTCGCCCACGCCGAGCGAACCTGCGGCTAGCGTCCGGCCGGCGACCCGAGACACCCTGATGTGACCGTCCGTGGTCGACCGCTTCTCCTCCGTACCCAGGTGCGATCGGCGCCCGCGCTCTGGTGTCGGGGTAGCCTCGTGGTTGTGATCGACCACGTCGGGATCCGTTTGCCAGACATCGAAGCCGCCCGCGATTTCTACGCTCGCGTGTTCGAGCTGCTCGATGGTCCCGAGCCGGTCGAGGGCGGAGGGATTCGTCGAGTGGAAGGATTTCGCGATGGGCGAAGAAACCAGCCGAGCGGCCAACGACACGTCGTCTCCATATCGGCTTCTACGCTCCCTCGCCGGCTGCTGTCGATGCCTGGTGGCAGGCATTGACCGACGCCGGCTACGAGAGCGACGGCGCCCCCGGCCCGAGGCCGGCCTACGGTCCCGACTACTACGGCGGTTTCGTCCTCGATCCCGCCGGCAACAGCATCGAAGCCGTCAACAACGGGCCCCGCAGGCAACCCGGTGTGATCGACCACCTCTGGCTCCGGACCAGCGACCTCGAAGCCGCAACCCTCTTCTACGAGACCGTCTGCCCGACCGTCGCCCACACCGTCGAGCGCTACGAGGGCCGCACCCAGATCCGTGGCTCCGGCGCCACCTTCTCGATCGTCGAAGGCGAGCCGACCGAGAACCTCCACCTCGCCTTCGAGGCTCCCGACAAGCGAACCGTCGACGCATTCCACCAGGCCGGCATCGACGCGGGCTACGCCTCCAACGGCGCCCCCGGCGAGCGGCCCGAGTACCACCCCGGCTACTACGGCGCGTTTCTCATCGATCCCGATTCCCAGAACATCGAGGCTGTCTTCCACGAGCGACTGTAAGGCCGACGTAGGGGCGAGGCGTGCCTCGCCCGCGTGGGTGGACGGCGCTGCGGCAGCTCAATCCCGTCCCACACCAGGCGGTCTGAACGACCAGAGATCCCAGTCGGCCACCGGTTCGTAGCCGATGCGGGCGTAGATCGCGTTCGAGGTCGGGTTGGCGAGATCGGTGAAGAGGAAACAGAACGCGAGTCCGCTCGCGAGCCGCTCCTCGGTCAGCGCTGCGACGAGCGCGGTCGCATACCCGCGCCCGCGCAGTTCTGGTGGGGTGTACACGGGGCCGATGCGCGTCCCCGAGGGCGTCGGCGAGCCGTAGGCCGCGAGGGATACCGGGCCGTCGTCGTCCCAGACCAGCCAGCGACCATCGGGATCAGCCAGTCGCCGGAGGTAGGACGCCTCGGCGTCCTCGATGTGTGGTGCCGTGCCGAGCGCCTCGTCGGAGAAGGCCACGAGCCAACGGATGATCTGCTCGCGATCGTCGGCGCGGGCCTCGCGCATGCTCCCGGACACGGGAGCGACTTCGCGGACTGCCGACGCGGCATGGACACGCTGCCGAATCGCGAGGTCGGCCTGCGCCCCTGTCTGCTCCGACCATGCGTGAGCGAACCGCGCGACGACATCGGCCGGCCCGACCGCCCCGGGGAGCTCCCGGTCGATCCGGAGCACCGCGGCGACGACAGCATCGATCGCCTCGAACGATGCGAACCGGGTGAGCACGGCGCCGTGAGGCGGTGTGCGGAGCAGACACCCCACGACGCCACCCGCGTCCTCGGCGACGACGAAGGTCGGATCGAAGCCGTAGAGCCGAGGCTCGACGCGGAGGCGCCCGACGAGCCCGAGGGCGAGGTTGTGCTCTGCCTCGTGGGCTGCGAGGAACGGACCGGCGACGGCGAGAAACGCGTCGGCGTCCTCGACCCGCCTCGCGTTCACGATCGGCCCAGGGGCTCGGTCAGGGCGCCGAGAGCCGGTGACCGCCGTCGACGGGCAGTACCGTGCCGGTGACGAAGCCGTTGGTGAGCAGAAACCACACGGCGGCGCCGAGCTCCTCCGGCGTCCCGACCCGTCCCACCGGGAGCGCGCCGGCGAGACGTCCGAACATCGCGTCTCGATCCTCTGCCGCCATCGCGTCCCACGTCGGTGTGGCGACGATCCCCGGCGAGACCGCGTTGACGCGGACAGGGGCGAGCTCGACGGCCAGAGTGCGGACGAGGGCCTCGATGGCGCCGTTCACCGCTGCCGTCGCCGATCCGCCTCGCATCGGCGTGCTCGCGGCGACACCGGACACGAACACGACCGACGCGCGGACGTCGGCGGCCTGAACCGCGGCGAACGGCCCCCAGAACTTCGTCTGGAAGGCTTGGCGCGCAGTGTCGAGATCGAGCGTCTTGGCCGGGCCGCCTGCCCGTGCAACCGGCGAGAAGACGAGGTGGTCGATCGGGCCGAGCGCGGCGAACGTGGCACGGACGGCGACCTCGTCCGCGATGTCGAGCGTCACACGCTCGGCGTCGATGTCGGCCCGCTCTGGGTCGCGACTCGCGATCACGACATCCCAGCCCGCGGCTCCGGCGAGGCGCGCGGCGGCGAGGCCGATGCCCGACGAGCCGCCGACGAAGACGGCCTTCACCCGCCGGCCGCCGTGAGCTGGTCGTAGGCGGGGAGCGTGAGGAATTCGACGTAGTCGGGCCGGGTGGCGATGCTCGCGAAGATCGCGCGGGCATCGTCGTAGCCGGGGCCGAGCTTGCTCATCTCCTCGTCGGTGACGCGGCGAACATCGTCGGCGGCGAAGCGGCCGTGGTGGAGCCATTGCCAGATCTGGGAGCGGCTGATCTCGGCTGTCGCAGCGTCTTCCATCAGGTTGTTGATCGCGACCGCGCCGGAGCCTTCGAGCCATGCGGCGAGGTACTGGATCCCGACCGACACGTTGTTGCGGAGCCCGTCCTCGCTCGTCTCGCCGGGGTCGCAGCGATGTCGAGCAGGTCGCCGGCCGTCACCGAGACATCATATCGTTGGCGGTCGATCTGGTTGGGGCGGTCGCCGAGGACGGCGTCGAACGCCTCGAAGGCGGTTGGGAACGAGGTCGGGGTGGGCGACCCAGGTGCCGTCGAAGCCCTGTGACGCTTCGCGCTCCTTGTCCTCTCGCACCTTCGCGAGCGCGATGGCGTTGACCTCCGGGTCGCGGCGCGACGGGATGAAGGCAGCCATGCCGCCCATCGCGAAGGCGCCGCGCCGGTGACAGGTCTTGACGAGGAGCTCGCAGTAGGAGCGCATGAACGGCACGGCCATCGTCACCGCGGCTCGGTCCGGCAGCACCATCTCGGGGCGATGGCCGAGCTTCTTGATCACGCTGAAGATGTAGTCCCAGCGGCCCGCGTTGAGCCCTGCCGAGTGCTCCCGCAGCTCGTAGAGGATCTCGTCCATCTCGAACGCGGCGAGGATGGTCTCGATCAGGACGGTTGCCTTGATCGTGCCATCGGGGACGCCGAGCCGTCCCTGCGACCAGACGAAGACGTCGTTCCAGAGCCGCGCTTCGAGGTGAGACTCCAGCTTCGGGAGGTAGAAGTAGCGGCCGTTGCGGGCGTGGTTGCGGAAGAAATAGAGGCCGAAATCGAACAAGGAAGCCGACATCGCCGCGCCGTCGACCTCGAAATGTCGCTCCTCGAGATGCCAGCCCCTGGGCCGCACGAACAGGACTGCGGGATCGTCGCCGAGTGCGTACTGCTTCTCGCCGGTGTCGAGCGAGATCGTCCGCTCGAGTGCATCCGTGAGGTTGCGCTGCCCCTCGACGCAGTTGGCCCACGTCGGCGAGTTCGAGTCTTCGAAGTCCGCCATGAACACGCGTGCGCCCGAGTTCAAAGCGTTGATCACCATCTTCCTGTCGACAGGGCCCGTGATCTCGACCCGCCGGTCGGCGATCTCGTCGGGCGTCGGCGCGACGACCCAGTCGGCGGCGCGGACGTCTTCGGTCTCGGGCAGGAAGTCCGGCAGCTCGCCGGCATGCAGGCGCTCGAGTCGGGCAGCACGCAGCTCGAGCAGCGCCGTTCGCCGCGCACCGAACGTCCTCTGCAGGTCGTTGAGGAAGTCCCGTGCCTCGGGCGTGAGCACGTCGGAGGCGTC
This sequence comes from uncultured Thermoleophilia bacterium, assembly GCA_963776305.1. GTDB lineage: Bacteria > Actinomycetota > Thermoleophilia > Gaiellales > Gaiellaceae > Gaiella. The sequence continues at coordinate 139,034 of CAVZMA010000006.1, forward strand.
GATCATCGCTCGATCATCTCATCTCGTGCTCGAGCGACGCGGCCAGAGCCTCCACGACCCGGTCGGCGTGGGCTTCTCCGAACACGAGCGGCGGACGAATCTTGATCACGTTGAGTCGCGGGCCGGTGGCACCGACGAGAACGCCGCGGGCACGCATCGCGTTCGCCACTCTTGGGCCGACCGTCTCCTGCCCCGGCGCGTCGCAGTCGAGCTCGACACCGACGAAGAGCCCCGGGCCGCGAACGTCGCGGACGAGCGGGCTGCGTGCCCGCCACCTCGCGCAGCCTGGCGCGGAGATAGGCGCCCACCCGTTCGGCGCGAGACGGCAGCCGCTCCCGCTCCAGCACATCGAGGACGGCGGTTCCGACGGCCGCGGCGACCGGTGAGCCGGCAAACGTGGAGAAGAAGTGCCACCGCGCCGCGAACTCCGCGGCAATCGCCGGGGTGGTCACGACGGCGCCCATCGGATGCCCGTTCCCCATGGGCTTGCCGAGCGTGACGATGTCGGGAACGACCCCGTCCTGGGCGAAACCCCAGAACGGCTCGCCGACCCGACCGAAGCCCGCCTGCACCTCGTCGGCAACGCAGAGCGCACCGGCGGCGCGGGCTCTCGCGTAGGCCGCTCGGAGATAGCCGGGTGGCACGGCGAAGATGCCGTCACTCGAGAAGACGTCGTCGCAGATCAGGAGCGCCGCCCCGTGCCCAGAGGCTGCCAGCCGCTCGAATGCCGCATCGACTTCTGCACCGACGCGGTCGGCAGCGTCCGGGCCACCGAGCGTTGCCGACCCTCCGATGCGCGCCACCCACGGCTCGAGCGCCGCTTCACCGAGCTCCTCGGGCGAGAGCGCCGCCGTTGCCGCCGTCGTGCCGTGGTAGGCGTGCTCGGTGATCACGGCCCCGCGGCTTCCGGTGACCGCGCGCGCGATCTGGATGGCGACGTCGTTTGCTTCGCTACCCGAGTTGACGAACATCACCACCGAGAGCCCTTCGGGCATGAGCGCGGACAGACGGTCGGCGTAGGCGGCCACCTCGTCCACGAGATAGCGGGTGTTGGTGGTCAAGCGCCGGGCCTGGGCGGAGAGCGCAGCTGTCACGCGAGGATGGGCGTGGCCGACCTGCGGCACGTTGTTGTAGGCGTCGAGGAGGCGATTGCCGTCGACGTCCGTCAGCCAGACCCCGCTGCCGGAGGCCAGGCGCACGGGCTCGTCGTAGCTCAGCGAGAGCGCAGGACCGAGCCGCGCGCGTCGGAGCGCCATCGTCTCGGCCAGCGTCGCATGTTCTCTGGCGCTCACGCCGCAGGCGTCCGCGAGCGCCTCCGCGAGCGCCGCCGGATCGTGCTCCTCGAGGCGAATGAGCGTCGCGAGGCAATCCTCGGCGTCGGCCATGATGTAGTCGATGTTGTCCGGGTGAAGCTCGGCGCGCCACGACGAGATGAGGAGTGACTGGGCCATTCTCGCCGCGGCGAGCCACGGCACGAGCGCGATCTCGGCGCCGGAGAGCTCGCGGATCGCGTGGTACGCGGTGATCACATCGACCAGCGGGTCGAGCGGGTCGTCGCAGCCGAACGCCTGGTACGCCGCCGCGATCGCAGGGTCGATCACGGTGCGGGCGACGACGAGGTCGCCGAAGTCGACGATCCCGACGACTCGCTCAGGGTCGTCGCGGGCCACGAGCACGTTGCCGGGATTCACATCGCCGTGGATCACCGACCGGGGAACCAGCGTCAGTGCCGGCTCGGTCGTCGACTGATATGTGTCGAGCGCACGCTCGACGAGGCCACGATGGTCGCCGGGGAGGTGCCCGAGCTTCGGACGCAGCTCGGGCAGCCGTGTCACGTCCCACAGGATCGCCCGCTTCGCCAACGGGTGGCCGAAGCCCGCGAGCGCCCGATCGAGTCGCGCTACGGCAGCGCCCACCGCTCGGCGACCTTCGGGACCGGCCTGGGGGTCGGGCGGGCGCCCGTCTCCGATGAACGTGCAGAGCTGAACGGCGTGAACGACGCCGTCGATGACGATGGCCCCGGTCGCCCGGCCGTCGAGCGTCCGTCGTGGCTGCGCGATCGGGAGCGCAGCATCGGCCCTCAGCGCATGCTCCATCGCCAGGACCTGCATCTCGACGACGCCGGCCGGGTCGGCCGGATTGCCGACCTTGAGCACGAACGAGCCGCCCTCACTGTCGATCCGGAAGTTCCGGTCGCGCTCGCCGTCGAGCGCGACGGCGTTGCCGTCGACACCGAACGTCGAGAGGGCTATCTCACGGGCGAGCTCGAGCGAGACGTCTGGCGGCCGCGCTTCGAGGACGTCGCTGCTCACGGCGCGCCACGATAGCTGGTTCAGTGCCGCACCAGCGACTTCGAGGACGCCGCACTAGTCCAGCTCATGATCGCGCTCGCACTGCTCCGGGCAGGTGCAGGGGGCGGTTTCCGAGCGCGTGACGACGACCGGCCGCGGGGCGGCCGCGGGGCGTGACGGCTCCTTCGTGTGGACGAGTGTCTTCGTGATCTGCACAGGGCTCATGCCGCGCTCCTCTCGAGGTCATCGGTGTGGGTTTCGAACTGCTGTTCCTCGGTCGACCCGCTGAGTGCGAGTGTCGAGGCGGTGCCGCCGGCGATCGTCTGCAGGACCTGGTCGAAGTAGCCGGCGCCGACCTCTCGTTGGTGGCGGGTGGCCGTGTAGCCCTCGTCCTCGAGTGCGAACTCGCGCTCCTGGAGGCGCACGTAGGCGGGCATCGCCTCGGTCCCGTAGCCGCGGGCGAGCTCGAACATCGAGAGGTTGACGGCGTGGAAGCCTGCGAGCGTGATGAACTGGAAGCGGTAGCCGAGGGCAGCGAGATCGCGCTGGAAGGACGCGATCTGGGCGTCGCTGAGGTGCTTGCGCCAGTTGAAGGACGGCGAGCAGTTGTAGGCGAGGAGCTGGTCGGGGTAGCGCTCGTGGATCGCGGCCGCGAACTGCTCCGCCTCGGCCATGTCCGGGGTCGAGGTCTCGCACCAGATCAGGTCGGCGTAGGGGGCATAGGCGAGCCCGCGGGCGATCGCCGCGTCGATGCCGTCGTGGACCCGGAAGAAGCCCTCGGGGGTGCGCTCGCCGGTGCAGAAGTCGCGATCGACCTCGTCGATGTCGCTCGTCAGCAGGGAGGCCGAGAGCGCATCGGTGCGTGCGACGACGAGGGTCGGCACATCGGCGACATCGGCGGCGAGGCGGGCGGCGACGAGTGTGCGGACGTGCTGCGCCGTCGGCACGAGAACCTTGCCGCCGAGATGCCCGCACTTCTTCTCGGACGAGAGCTGATCCTCGAAGTGCACGGCGGCGGCGCCCGCCTCGATGAACGACTTCATCATCTCGTAGGCGTTGAGTGGGCCGCCGAACCCGGCTTCGGCGTCGGCGACGATCGGGGCGAGCCAGTGCGTCGAGTCATCGCCCTCGGCGTGAGCGATCTGGTCGGCGCGAAGGAGCGCACTGTTGATCCGCTTGACGAGGGCCGGAGCGCTGTTGGCCGGATAGAGGCTCTGATCGGGATAGGTGTTGCCGGAGAGGTTCGCGTCGGCAGCGACCTGCCAGCCGGAGAGGTAGATCGCCTTCAGGCCGGCCTTCACCATCTGCACCGCCTGGCCGCCGGTCATCGCGCCGAGCGCCGGCACCCATTCCTCCTCGGCGAGAAGCAGGCGAAGCCGCTCCGCGCCGAGACGGGCGAGCGTGTGCTCGATCACGACGGAGCCGCGAAGGCGCTCGACGTCCTCCTGGCCGTAGGGGCGCTCCTTGGTATCGGTCGGGCTCATCTCGTCTCCTCTGGGATCCACAATTATGATTTTTGGATCCTACATATGGGATATATGGGGCGCAAGGGCAGAAATATCTCATTTTCGGATCCCAAACATGTCCATTTCATGTGCAGCGACTGTTCCGTACACTCCCTCCGAGCGTCATGAGCACCCTCTCGACCAAGGCCGACGACATCGCACGCGTCCTCGAGGACGAGATCGTCGGCGGGGCGATTCCGCCCGGGACGGTGCTTCGACAGGAGCAGCTCTCGGAGCGCTTCACCGTCTCCCGCACCCCTGTCCGCGAGGCGCTGCGCCGGCTGGCGGCGCTCGGGCTCGTCACCTTCGAGCCGAATCGAGGAGTCCGGGTCAGATCGATCTCACCCGACGAGCTGCGCGAGGCACATCTCGTCCGGGCAGAGCTCGAGGCACTCGCAACCGAGGTCGCAACACCGCGGATGACGCCGGCCGACCTCGACGCTCTGGACGCCGCGGAGCGGCGGTTCTCCGAGCTCACCCTCGAGCTGCGGGACCAGGCGCGGCGTGGCGAGGCCCGCGACTCGAGCCTCTTCGTCGAATGGATGCAGGCGAACTACGCCTTCCACGACGTCATCTACGCGGCGGCGGCCATGCCGCTCGTCGAACGGCTTGCGAAGAGCGCCCGCCGCACGTTCATCGGAGACCGCGTCTGGAGCGCCCGCGCCGAGCTCGACGAGCTCTACGCGAAGAACGACCTCCAGCACCGAGCGATTCGCGAGGCGATCTCTGCCGGGAGCGCAGCGGGCGCACGACTGCTCGCACGCGAGCACGTGCTCTCCTCCGGGCGACTGATCGAGGCCGTGATCGAGTCGGTCGGCGGCGGCGCCCGGGATCCCGTCTGGGGGTAGACCCGGAACGCGGTTCCGTCGCGCGAGGCGCGACAGCTCTCGCCGCTACGTCGTCGCGAGCTCGGCGAGGGTCGCCATGCTCGTCACGATCAGGTCGGGCACGGCCGCTGCGGGTGGCGTGGCCCCGAACCCCGGTCGATCGTGTCGGCGATCGACCCACACCGTCGACAGGCCGAGCTGCTTGGCCGGCACGTGGTCGTGGTAGAGGCTCTGCGCGACGTGGAGGATGCGCTCGCGCGGCACCTCGATCGTCGCGAACGCGGTCTCGAACGGAGCCAGGCTCGGGCTTGTAGCTCTGCGCGTCCTCGGCGGTGACGATCCAGTCGAACGTGACGCCGAGCCGGCGATTCGAGAGAGCGAAGAGGTCCCTGTCGCAATTGGTGATCACCCCGAGCCGGAATCGCCCGTGGAGGCGCCTGAGCGCGGACGCGGTATCGCTGAAACGCCGGCCAGGCGGCGATCGCGTCGGAGAACGCCGCGCGGCTGGTCGTCGTGCAGTTCCACGCCGAGCTCGCGGCAAAGCCTGCGCAGCGACTCCTCGAGCACGCCTGCGATAGGGAAGGTAAGGGCCGGCCTCGAGCTCCGCCTCCGCCTGCGCGTACCGCTCGAGGAGCTCGTCCTCCGTGGCATCGACGGCATGAGGAGCGAGCACGGGCTGAAGCGCGTTGACGATGCCTCGTTCCCAGTCGATCAGGGTCCCGTAGCAGTCGAACGTGAGGGCGTCGAACCGGGCGAAGTCGAAGGACGTCGTCACTGACCGGTCGTGGGACGGCGAGATCGGAGGGAGCTTCGCCCCCACGACCCTCGACGAGCTCCGGGGCTCGCTCGGCGATCAGCCGGAGGACGAGCTCCGCGCGGCGGACGCGCTCGCGGCCGAGCCTGATCGCCGTCTCTTCGAGGTGGAGGCCCGACGGGTAGATGTTGGGAGCGTTGCGCAGGCCGAGCTTCACGTACATCGGTGCCGCCGCCCTGATCATCTCCGGCACCTCGTAGAAGCGTACGAACCCACCCTGGTCGTCCGGGACCTCGACGTAGACGTCCAGCGGAGCGGTGCACGCCTGCCGGATCTCGCTCAGATCCTGGACGGACAGGTCGGTGGAGACGTTGATCGTGGTCGCGCCGCACTCCTCGAGCAGCCGAGCGGTGGCACCGTTCGCACAGGGCAGCAGGACCGACGTCTTGAGGACGAGGTCGGGCGGCAGGTCACCCGCCGATCGCAGGCGTCCGAGCGTCGCCAGCACACCGAGGTCGCCCACGAGGTACGACCGAATGCCGTGGGCAAGCCCCCGGCGTACCTCGGCCAGGCACCGCTCGATCCCGGCGGCGCCGCGCGCTGTGACGCCGACGGCTGAGGTGACGAACGACTGGCCCCCGGTGTCCCAGGCTCCGCGCGGGCCGAGGAACAGCGACACCTCGACCCCGTGGCCGCTTCCCAGCTGCGCCATCTCGTCGAGCTCGACGTCCGTCAGCATCATCACGCCCGATCCCTGCGACACCCGTCGCACGGGAACCCCTCGCGCCTCGGCCTCCGTCGAGCACGGCGCGCATCACGCCGGGTCCTTCGACCGACGGGATCTCGAACCGGTAGCGAAGCCCGTCGGCGAATCGGAGGTCGCTCATCGGGCCCAGAACGTATCGAACGCGGCGGGGTCGCTCGGCAGGGCGAGCGACAGCCTGAATGAGCCCGTCCTCGATCCGGAACAGCAGCACCTGGTCGAGCTCGAGCTGCGCGCCACGACGCTCGCCGCTGGCGCGATACAGCGCGGCGGCGCGGTCGTCCGAGGCAAGGACGTCGATCAGCGTGGACGAGTACGTGCCGTCGGTCTCCTTCGGCAGGCGGCCGAGGAACGCGAAGATCTCGCCGCGGCCGCGGAACGTCCCGGCCATCGCGCTCGTTCCGGGCACGGTCCAGGTCGCGTCGTCGCGCGAACACGTCCCGGAGCGACAAAGCCCTGCTTTTCGCGCGAATGCGTCGAAGATCCTGCGGACGAGCGCTTCGTTCTCAGCGCGGGCCACGACGCGCCTCCCAGCGGTCGATCAGCCCCTCGACGTGCTTCCGCTGCGCATCGCCGAACGGGTAGCGCGCAAGCAGGCGTCGCGCCTCGTCCGGGTCGTCGTTTGCGACCGCCGCTTCGAGCCGCTCGCGCTCAGGCGTCGGCTGGCGCAGTTGCCGGCGCAGCCACCGGAGGAGGCTCACCGTCTCCTGGTCGGGAGTGTGCGCCATGGTCACGTGGTCGGCCGTGTCGGCATCCGCGATCAGCTTAGAGGCATTTGGCTCGATCGAACCGCTGTAGGCTTGCGTCGTGGACACGCTGCTCGCGATCGCCAGCCGTCGCGACGAGCGTCGCACGCTTCCGGCAGCCGCTTCCGCCCGAGCAGGTCGTGCGGCTGCTCGACGCCGGGCGGCTGTCCGGCTCGTCGCGGAACGCGCAGCCGTGGACGTTCGTCGTGCCGACGGGGACGGGCCGCGTCGAGGCGGCTCGCGGCGGCAGTGTCCGTGCCCGAGAACGTCCTGACGGCCGGTCTCGTCGTCGCGATCCTCGTCAAGGGGAAGGGGCCGGTGCTGTTCGACGCCGGCCGTGCCGCTCAGAGCATGCTGCTCGCCGCGTGGGCCGAGGGGATCGCATCGTGCCCGAACGGGATCATCGATGCCGCCGCGGCGCGCCGCGCGCTCGGACGCCGGCGAGGACGAGATGCCGGTGATCGTGCTCTCGTTCGGACTCCCCGAGCGCGCCGCGCGATCCCGAGCACCTCACGGTGGCGGAGTGGAGCGCGCGCGCGAATCGCAAGCCGATCGACGAGGTCGTGCGGTGGCTTCCGTGACACGCGATGAAAGGCGGTCTCGATCTCGGCGGGACGAAGATCCAGGCCGTCGTCACGGACGGTGACGGCGACGGTGCTCGGCGAGGCTCGGCGCGAGACGCCGCAGCAGGGCGGTCCCGAGGCGGTCGTCTTCGAGCTCGCCGAGGCGCTGCGTGCAGCTCTCGACGATGCCGGAGTCGAGCCGATGGGGCTCGCCGGGATCGGGGTCGGGGCGCCGGGCTCGATCGACGCCGCGACGGGCACGGTCGCTCCAGGTGCCGAACATCGACGGCTGGGACGCTGCCGTTCGCGCTCGGGCCGGCGCTCGCCGCCGAGCTCGGACCGCCCGGTTCGGATCGGCAACGACGTCAACGTCGCGGTCGAGGCCGAGCGCCGCTTCGGTGCCGGCCGCGGCTTCGATTCGTTCCTCGGCGTCTTCTGGGGCACGGGCGTCGGCGGCGGCATCGTGATCGACGGCAAGCAGCTCGTCGGACGCGGCTCGGCCGGCGAGATCGGGCACGTCTGCTCGAAGCCCGGCGGGCGCCGCTGCAACTGCGGGCTCGACGGCTGCGTCGAGGCCTACGCGGGCCGCGGCGCGCTCGAGGAGCGAGCCCGCGAGCTCGCCAAGGAGCGGCCGACGGTCCTGTTCGAGCTGATGGAGAAGCGGGGCCGCGACCGGCTCACGAGCGGCGTCTGGCTGCGCGCGCTGCAGGCGAGCGACGAGGTTGCCGAGTCGCTGATCGAGGCGCGCGGTCCAGGCGCTCGGCGTCGGGATCGGCTCGGCCGTGACGCTGCTCGACGTCGAGGCGGTCGTCATCGGCGGCGGCCTCGGTGAGCGCCTCGGGCCGGACTGGCTGGCGCGGATCGAGGCGGCGGCGAATGAGCACACGTTCTTCCGGGATCCACCGACCTACCGGCTCGCCGAGCTCGGCGATCTCGGCGGCGCGATCGGCGCGAGCCTGCTCGAGTGAAGGTCGCGCATCGTGACCGGTGCCGGCCGCGGGATCGGTGCTGCGGTCGCCCGCCGCCTCTACGCCGACGGGTGGGCGCTCGTCCTCGGCGACCTCGACGCCGACGCCGTGACGCTGCTCGCCGCCGAGCTCGGGCGCGACGCGCATCCGGCCGCTGCTCGACGTCCGCGATCCCGGCGCCTGGGAACGGGCGGTCGAGCTCGGCAGTCGGTCGGCGACCTTGCAGCGCTCGTCAACTGCGCCGCTCGTACCGACGTTCGTGACCTGTTCGCGATCGAGCCGGACGAGTGGGACGATGTCCTCGCGACGAATCTCCGCGGCCCGTTCCTCGGGATTCGCGCCGTCGGCCCACTCCTGCGCGATCGTGGCGGCGGCCGGATCGTGAACATCGCATCGGACTCTGCGTTCCGGGGTCGAGGCGTCACGGGCGCGCACTATGCGACCTCGAAGGCAGGGTTGCTGGCTCTCACCCGCCGGGCGGCCGCAGCCCTCGCCGCGCGACGGGGTGACCGTGAACGCGGTCGCCCCGGGAACGATCGACGGTGAGACCGTGCGCGAGCTCGCCGGCGAGAGGATCGACGAGCTGGCAGCGGAGATCCCGGCGGGTCGTCTCGGCCGCCCCGGCGAGATCGCGCCGCTCGTCGCCTGGCTCCTCTGCGACGAGGCCGCCTACGTCACCGGAGCACGCTCCTCGTCGACGGCGGCGCCGCGCTGTAGAGACTCGAGCCTCTAGGCCGGGAGCGTTCGGCGGAGGAAGCGGAGCAGGTTGCCGTGGCTGACGGCGGCGACGTCGGCCTCGGCTCCAGCCCCGTGACCGCAGGCGTGCGAGGAGCGCCGGATAGTCCTCGGGGCCTTTCAGGCCCTCGATCCCGGCTCCGGCGACGAGGCCGGCGGGCATCAGGCCGTCGGCCGGCTCGGGCATCGGCGGCAGCACCTCGCTGAGGCGGGTCGTGAAGTCGCCGCCGAGACAGACGTGGTCGAGCCCCGATGACCTCGATCGCGTGCTCGAGGTGGTCGACGACGCGATCGAGCGTCCGCCGCTCGTGGCCGATCGCGAGCGGATGGAGCATCAGGCCGAAGAGCCCGTCTGCGTCTGCGAGCGCCCGGAGCTGGTCGTCGGTCAGGTTGCGCGGGTGATCGTTGACGGCGCGGCACGCGGCGTGCGAGCAGATCACCCGCGAGCCCGTCGACTCGCTCGAGGATCTCGGCGAAGGCGCGCGGCGACGCGTGCGCGAGGTCGAGGATCACCCCGAGCCCGCACGAGCTCGTCCACGAGCGCGCGTCCGAGGCGTGAGAGACCACCGTCCTCGGCGGCGCCGTCGGCGAACGGGATTTCGGCGATTCCACGTCAGCCCGGCCATGCGCATGCCGAGCTCCCAGAACGTCTCGGCGGGCCAGGTCTCGTAGCCGAACTGCTCGACACCCTCGAGCGAGAGCATCAGCCCGATCCGCTCGCCCTGCTCGACCGCGTCGAGGTCGGCGGCCGAGCGCACCTGCACGGAGCGCGATCGGGATTCTCGCGGACGGCGCGGAGCAGGCAGGTCGCCTGACCGAGCGCCTCGCGCAGCGTGCCCTCGGGCTGGCGCTCGAGCTCGACGAAGACGGGGCAGACCTGGAGGCGCGACGCCGCCGGCCTCGAGCAGCGGCAGCCACGTGCGTGCGAACGAGCCGCGTCTCGCCGAAGCGGAGCTCGCGATAGCCGAGCTCGAGCAGCAGGTCGAGTGCGCGTCGGCGATCACGCGAGGAGTCTAGAGGTGTCGGAGGCAGGGAGCCGGCTCGCTTCCACGACGCACGGACGCCGTCCGCTGTCACCACGGCGTGCCCGGATGTTGACATTGGCGGAGCCGCTGGTTAGTTTGTGCGATGGCCATACAAAACCCGCCGCTGGGTTGACCGAGTCGACGCTGACATCCCCCGTTCCGAGGACGACGCGCATGAGCTTCGAGCGCGCCCCCAACGCGACCTCTCGTGCCGACCAGACGACGGTCCGGCGGGCGAATCTCGGCGTCGTGCTCCAGCAGATCGCGGGCGGCGAGCCGCGCTCGCGCGCCCGCGTGGCCGCCGAGACGGGCCTCACGCGCGGCACGGTGTCGAGCCTCGTCGGCGAGCTGATCGAGCTCGATCTGCTCCGCGAGACGGGCGAGGACGAGCGCTCCGGGCGGGTCGGCCGGCCGGCCCAGACGCTCGAGCTCGGCGATCGCGTCGTCGCGATCGGGCTCGAGGTCAACGTCGACTACCTCGCCGTCTGCGTCGAGGATCTGACGGGCGACGGTCCGCTACGAGCAGCGCGTGCACACGCGACAACCGGCGCTCGAGCCCGGGCCCGTGCTCGACCGGCTTGCCGCGGATGGCGCGAGGAGGCGCTCGACGCGATCGCGGCCGACGGATCTCGTCGCCGCCGGTGTCGCGGTCGCGCTGCCCGGGCCTCGTCGAGGCGCAGACGGGCACGCTGCTCCGCGCGCCGAACCTCGGCTGGTCCGAGATCGCCGTTGCCGACGAGCTCGCCGCTCGGCTCTGCCGGCTTGCCGGTGCGCGCCGACAACGAGGCGAACCTCGCGGCGCTCGCCGAGCACTGGCAGGGCGTCGCGCGGGATCGTCGAGAACTTCATCTGCGTCTTCGGCGAGGTCGGGCGTCGGCGGCGGGATCTTCGTCGACGGCGAGCTCTTCCGCGGTGCCCACGGCTACGGCGGCGAGTTCGGCCACCTCACGGTCGACCCGGACGGGCCGCCGTGCAAGTGCGGCTCGACCGGCTGCCTCGAGACGTTCGTCGGGCAGGAGGCGATCGCGCGAGCGCGCCGGGCTTTCCGTCGGCGCCGGCGGCCGCGCGCGCAGCATCACCGACGGAGCTCGTGCGACGCGCGGAGACGGGCGACCCGGCCGTGCTCGCGAGCCTCGCGGAGGCCGGGCCGCTACCTCGGCATCGGGCTCGCGTCGGCGGTGAACCTGTTCGACGTCGACGTCGTCGTGCTCGGCGGCTGCTTCGGTCCGCTCGCGCCGTGGCTCGTGCGACGACGTGCGCTCGCGTGCTCGACGAGCGCGTGCTCTCCTCCGCCTGGTCGGGGTGCGAGGTGCGCGCGTCGGAGTTCGGCGAGGGCGCCGCCGTGCGCGGCGCGGCCGCGCTGACGCTGACGTCCGTGCTGGCCGAGCCGTGGCTCGTCGCCGAGCGCGCCGGCTCTCCGCGCGAGAAGGTTTCCTGACCATGCGAGTTCGACAGCGACCAGGGGTCTGTTGGTCGTCCGGCCACGTGCCCGGGGCGACAGCGGTCGTTGCCGGAACGGAACCACGAAGGAGGTGTCGACCGCGCTCGAACAGCTCGTGCATCGCTTCCACGGCGGAGGCATTGAACAAGGCCGCACCGGTCTGTAGTGTTGCCCCGCCGCACATCAAGGCACATCACCAGGAGGAGAACCATCGTGAAGAAATTTCTCATCGTGTCCGTCGTCGCACTCGCCGCCGTGAGCGTGGCAGTGACGGCGGCGCTCGCGAAGCCGGCCAAGAGCTCGGCGACCGCCGACATCTGCGTCCTGCTGCCCGACCCGAAGTCGTCGGTCCGCTGGGAGACGCAGGATCGGCCGGCGCTCGTCGCGGCCTTCAAGAAGGCGAAGCGTCTCGTACGTGATCACCAACGCCGACGGCGACGCCCAGAAGCAGAAGACGCAGGCCGACCAGTGCCTCGCCAACGGCGCCAAGGTCGTCATCCTCGTCTCGCTCGACGCAGGCTCGTCGATCGCGATCGAGAAGGCCGCCGCCGCCGCGGGCGCGAAGGTGATCGAGTACGACCGCCAGGTCAAGGGCGGCACCTCGGCGATCTACATCTCGTTCGACGGCCGTAGGGTCGGCGTCCTCCAGGGCTCAGGGCGTCGTCGCCGGGCTGAAGGCGAACGGGATGTACGGGAAGAAGCCGGTCGTCGCCGAGCTCAACGGCGGCCAGACCGACAACAACTCGTACCTGTTCAAGGGCGGGTACGACTCGATCCTGAACCCGCTCTACAAGCGCGGCGTCTTCAAGAAGGGCCCGGATCAGTTCACGCCGGGCTGGGACAACCAGAAGGCTCTGACGATCTTCCAGCAGATGCTGATCAAGACGCAGAACAAGATCGACGCGGTCGCGGCGGCCAACGACGGCCTCGCGAACGGCGTCATCACCGCGCTCAAGGCCAAGGGCCTGAAGCCGATCCCGCTCTCCGGTCAGGATGCGACGGAGCAGGGCGTCCAGAACATCATCTCCGGCTGGCAGACGATGACGGTCTGGAAGGACACGCGTGTGCTCGCGACCAAGTCGGCCGCGGCCGCCATCGCGCTGCTGAAGGGCAAGACGCCGGCCGCAGACCGGGACGGTCGCGAACGCAGGCGGCACGCCGGCGAAGCTGCCGGCGTACATCATCCCGCCGGTCTCGATCACGAAGACGAACTTCAGGCAGCTGTTCAACGGCTACCTGAAGAAGAGCAACGTCTGCAAGGGCGAGTACGCGAAGTACTGCGTCAAGCCCGCGTAGGTCGAGTACGTCCGTCGACAAGGGGGCCGCCCGCCAGTGGGCGGCCCCCTCGTCTATCCCTCGGAGTCCCATGAGCACATCCGCCACAGCCACCGCCGCCACCCTCGCCCGTGACCGACGGGCCGCTGCTCGAGCTCCGCGGGGTCTCGAAGAACTTCGGCTCGGTGCACGCGCTCACCGACGTCGACTTCGAGGTGCGGGCCGGTGAGGTGATGGCGCTCGTCGGCGACAACGGCGCCGGCAAGTCGACGCTGATCAAGTGCGTCGCCGGCATCCACACGGCCGACGGCGGCGAGATCGTCTTCGACGGCCAACCGGTCACGATCCACGGCCCGAAGGACTCCGCCAAGCTCGGGATCGAGGTCGTCTACCAGGATCTCGCGCTGTGCGACAACCTCGACGTCGTCCAGAACATGTACCTCGGGCGCGAGGCGCACGACTTCTTCCAGCGGCTCAGGGAGCCGGAGATGGAGAAGCGGACGGCCGAGACGATGAAGAGCCTCGCCGTCACGACGATCCGCTCGATCCGGCAGCCGGTCGCCACGCTCTCCGGCGGCCAGCGCCAGTCCGTCGCGGTCGCGCGCGCCGTGATGTGGAACTCGCGACTCGTCATCCTCGACGAGCCGACGGCTGCGCTCGGCGTCGCCCAGACCGAGCAGGTGCTCGAGCTCGTCGCGCGGCTCGCCGAGCAGGGGCTCGCGGTCGTTCTCATCTCGCACAACCTGCACGACGTCTTCGCCGTCGCGCACCGCATCACGGTGCTGCGGCTCGGGCCGCAACATCGCGCTCTACGAGCGCGAGCAGACGACCCAGCAGGAGGTCGTCGGCGCGATCACGGCCGGGGTGCCGACGAAGGTGTCCGGCATCGCCTCGACGTCGACGCTGCCGGAGGAGGAGCTGTGAGCAGCGCCGAGGCAGACGACGCCGACGGGGGTCGCCCGACGACAGCGTCCTCGAGCGCATTCGCGCCAACATCAGCGCCGGCAACCTCGGCAGCTGGCCCGTCGCGATCGGGCTGGTCCTGATCGTCCTCTTCTTCTCGTTCAAGGCCGACAACTTCTTCACGGCGCCGAACTTCACGAACATCATCACGCAGATGGCCGGCGTCACGATGCTCGCCTACGGCGTCGTCTTCGTCCTCCTGATCGGCGAGATCGACCTCTCGATCAGCTACGTCGCCGGCGTCGCGGGCGTCGTCGTGGCCCAGCTGACGCTCGTCGCGTCGTCGCAAGAGGTTCCCGGCTGGCTCGCGATCATCATCGCGGTCGCCGCCTGCGCCGCGATCGGCGCTTTCCAGGGCTCGATCGTCGCGCTCGTCGGCGTGCCCGCGTTCGTGGTCACCCTCGCCGGCTACCAGATCTGGCAGGGCGTGATCCAGAAGTCGATCCCGCAGGGCGTGATCGTGATCCAGAACAACACCGTCAACGACGTCGCCAACTACTTCTTCTCGAAACGCGCCGGGTGGATCATCGCGTTCGTCATCGCCGGCCTGTACCTCGCCGGCACGATCGGCGGCGTCCTGCAGCGGCGGCGGCACGGGATCGGCGTGCGCGACCCGTGGCTCCTCGCGCTCAGGACCGGGGCGGTCGTCCTCGCGACGTTCGTCGTCGTCTGGATCTGCAACAAGGACCGCGGTGTGCCCTTCGTGCTGCTCCTGATCATCGGGTTCCTGATCTTCTGGACGTACATCGCCAAGCGCACGACCTTCGGCCGCCACGTCTACGCCGTCGGCGGCAACGCCGAGGCCGCGAGGCGCGCCGGGATCAACGTCGCGCGCGTGCGGATCATCGTCTTCATGATCTCGAGCGGCATGGCCGGGGTCGGCGGCATCGTGCTGGCCGCGCGCCTCAACAGCGTCGACCTCAACGCGGGCGGCGGCACGCTGCTGATCGACGCGATCGCGGCGGCGGTGATCGGCGGCTGCAGCCTCTTCGGCGGCCGTGGCGAGGTGCGCGACGCCCTCTTCGGCTCGCTCGTGATCGCGACGATCGCGAACGGCCTCAACACGCTCAACCTGACGCAGGGCGTGATCTACATCATCACGGGCTGCATCCTGCTCTTCGCCGTGACGCTCGACACCGTCCTCGCGCAGGCGGCAGAGGAAGGCCGGGCGTTAGGAGACGCCGCGGTTCTGCTAGCGGTAGGATCGTCTCGCGCTGCCCGCTCGCGCTGAGCGACGATCGCTGCACAGCCGGGTTCGCGACGGAGAGCGTATCGCCAACCGGCTGAACTGCTGCCGGTTCGCGCGGATCCTAGCGGGGCGGTCGAACCCCTCTCGAGCAGGCCGTGCCGCATCAGCGGTAGCTGATCGTCTCGCGCTGCCCGCTCGCGCTCGAGCGAACGATCGCGTCGCACACCTCGGCGGCGCGATAGCCGTCCTCGAACGTCGCACCGTACGGCGCGACGTCCGTGTCGTCTGCGATCGCGCGCAGGAGATGGTGGATCTCGTGCACGAACGTCTCGCCCCAGCCGATGATGTGCCCCGGCGGCCACCAGAACTCCCAGAAGGGATGGTCGGCCTCGGAGACGAGCACCGTCTTGAACCCGCGCGCCCGGTCGCCGTCGGCGCGGAACACCTGGAGCTCGTTGAGCTTCTCCATGTCGAAGGCGAGCGACCCCTTGGAGCCGTTGATCTCCCACTGGAACGCGTTGCGGCGGCCGAGCGCGAGCCGCGTCGCCTCGATCGTCCCGATCGCGCCGGTCTCGAACTCGACGGCCGCCTCGATCGCGTCGTCGACCTGCCGGCCGGGAAGGAACGTGTGGACGAGCGCCGACACCGTGGAGATGTCGCCGACGAGGAAGCGGGCGAGATCGATCACGTGCGCACCGAGGTCACCGAGCGCCCCCGACCCGGCTGCGGCGGCGTCGAAGCGCCACGTGTCGAGCGTCGGGTCGTCGCCCCAGTCCTGCAGGTAGCGGCCGCGGAAGTGGCGGATCTCGCCGAGCTCGCCCGCTTCGATCATCTCGCGGGCGAGGCGCACGGCCGGAACGAACCGGTAGTTGAACGCGCAGAGGTGCTTGACGCCGGTCGCGGCGACCCGCTGCCAGATGTCGTAGCTCTCGTCGGCGTCACGGCCGAGCGGCTTCTCGCAGAGGACGTGCTTGCCGGCCTCGGCCGCCGCGATCGTCGGCTCGGCGTGGAGCGAGTTCGGGCCGCCGTTGTCGAACAGGCCGATCGACGGGTCGGAGACGATGTCGCGCCAGTCCGTCGTCCAGCGCTCGTAGCCGTAGCGCTGCGCCGCACCGGCGACGGCCTGCTCGTCCCGGCCGGCGATCGCGACGAGCCGCGGCATCAGCGGCGGCGGCCACGTCATGTACTGGATCTTGCGGAACGCGTTCGAGTGGGCCTTGCCCATGAACGCGTAGCCGAGCATGCCGATCCCGATCTCGTCGATCTCGCCGACGGCGTCGGTCGGCGGCTTCGCGCCGATCCCTGTTTGTCCCTCGCTCACGTGCTTGCTCCTCTCCGGTGGAACTGCTGTTTGCGAGATACTACGAGTCGCCCCACGACCGCGAGGAGAACCCGCAGATGAAGACGTCACTTGGTATCTGGGCCCTTGGCCCCATGATCACGCGGTTCGTGCCGATGGGGTACCAGCCCGAGCACACGAACGAGCCGACGGCGGTCAAGGTGCGGCGCGCGGTCGACGGTCTCGGCGACCTGATGGACGACTACGAGTTCCACTATCCGGGCGAGCTGAACCCGGACAACCTCGACGAGGTGCGCGACGCGCTCGACGGGCACGGGATCGCGACGGTCTGCACGGGGCTGCACACGGATTCGCGGTTCGGGCGCGGCGGGCTGACGGCGCCCGACGCGGCCACCCGGGCGGAGGCGCGCCGGCTGACGCGCGAGACGGCCGAGCTCGCCGGTGCGGTGGGCGCGAACATGATCTGCTGGCCGGGGATCGAGGGCTACAACTACCCGTTCCAGACGTCGTACGCGCAGGCGTGGGAGTGGTTCATCGAGGGGATGGCGGAGGCGGCGGAGATCTGCGGCGAAGCACGGCGTGAAGCTCTTCCTCGAGCACAAGAACTCCGAGCCGGCGATGAAGATCTTCATGCGCAACATCGGGATGACCCTGCACGTGATCCACACCCTGCGGGCGCAGGGGATCACGAACGTCCAGGTCAACATGGACTGGCAGCACCTGATCATGAACGGCGAGTCGCTCGGCGAGTACGCCGCGATGCTCGCTGCCGAGGGGTTGCTCGGCCACCAGCACGCGAACTCGGGCTGGGGCACGTTCGACGACGACAACATGGTCGGCGCGACGGCGTTCATGGAGACGCTGGAGCTCGCGCTCGAGCTGCGGCGGGCGAACTACGGCGCGAACGGCGAGCGGCTCGGCTTCGACCTCTACCCGTACACCGAGGACGCCGTCGCGGCCGTCGAGCGCTCGGTGCTGCAGTGGAACTTCATCGACTCGGTGGCGGCGAAGATCGACGACGCCGCGCTGCGCGAGGCCCAGAGTCGCAAGGACGCAGTCCGCGCCTACGAGCTCGTGTACGCCGCGCTCGGTGCGTAGCACTCGTCGACGAACTGGCGGAGCTGACCGGCACAGCTCGTCGCGATCGACTCGACGAACCCGGATCTCGTCCCCGGCGGCGCCGGCGAGGCCGAGATCGCCGCCTTCGTCGCCGAGTGGCTCGAGGAGGCAGGGCTCGAGGTCGAGCTGACCGAGGCGCGCCGGGTCGACCGAACGTCGTCGGCGGTCGCACGTGGCAGCGGAGGCGGCCGCTCGCTGCTCCTGAACGCGCACATGGACACGGTCGGCGTCGCCGGGATGGAGAGCCCGTTCACGCCCGTCGTGCGCGACGGGCGCCTGCACGGGCGCGGTGCCGGCGACATGAAGGGGTCGCTCGCGGCGAGCATGCTCGTCGGCGCAGCTGCCGTGCGCGAGGGTCTGAGCGGCGACGTGATCGTGGCGGCGGTCGCCGACGAGGAGGTCGGCAGCATCGGCACCGAGGCGCTCGTCCGCGCAACGACTCGCCGACGCGGCGATCGTGACGGAGCCCACCGAGGAGGTCGTCGCCGTGGCGCACAAGGGGTTCGTCGCCTTCGAGGTCGAGACGGTCGGGCGGGCGGCTCACGGCTCGCGCCCGGACCTCGGGATCGACGCGATCGCTGCGATGGGGCCGGTGCTCTCCGGGATCGCGGCGCTCGATGCGCGCCTGCGCTCGGGTGCAGGGCATCCGCTCCTCGGCACGGGCTCTCTCCACGCGTCGGTGATCGAGGGCGGCCAGGAGTATTCGAGCTATCCGGCGGGCTGCCTGCTGAAGGGGGAGCGGCGTACGATTCCCGGGGAGACGGTCGAGCTCGTTCGGGCCGAGCTGGAGGAGATCGCCGGGAGCACAGGCGCCACCGTGCGGCGTGCCGTTCCATCGTGATCCCTTCGAGGCGGCGACCGACGCGCCGGTGGTCGCCGCGCTCCACCGGCATCTCGGCCACGAGGACGTCGGCGGCGTCGCATTCTGGGCCGACTCCGCGCTCCTCGCGGAGGCCGGCATTCCCACCGTCGTCTTCGGCCCGGTCGTCGGCGGCATTCACGGGGCCGACGAGTGGGTCGACCTCGACTCGCTCGAGCGCTGTCACGATGCGTATCTCGCAGTCGCGCGGGAGCTGTGCGCGTGAGCACACTGCGGGTCGTCCACGTGGGCGTTGGGCTGTGGGGGAGGAGCTGGGCCGAGCTGATCGCGGGCGCTCCCGGCTACCGTCTCGTCGGTGTCGCCGACGCGAGCGCAGCGGGTCGGGCGGCGGCGCAGGATCTGCAGGTCCCGGTGTTCGGCGAACTCGGCCGGGCCGTGCGCGAGACGGGGGCCGAGGTCGTCGTGCTCGCCTCGCCGCCGTCGACGCACAGGCCTCTCTCCGAGCTCGCGCTCGGCGAGGGCTGTCACGTGATCGTGGAGAAGCCGCTCGCGCTCACGATCGCAGACGCCACGGCGATCGCGGCCGCGGCAGATGCCGCCGGCCGCCACGCGATGGTGTCGCAGAACTATCGCTTCCGACGGCAGTCGCGCGCACTCCGAGAGCTCGTGCGGGCTCGCGCGCTTGGGCCGCTCCTCGGGATCCGCATCTCCTGCCGGCGCGATCTGCGCGACGCCTGGATCTCACGCCGTGACTGGCGTGGCCGGATGCCCCACCCGTATCTGCTGGATATGGCGATCCATCACGTCGATCTCGTGCGCATGATCACGGGCGCGGAGGTCGTGGAAGTCGATGCGCGCAGCTGGGGAGCGCCGGACGGGCCGTTCAAGCACGACCCGACGGTGGCCGCCCTGCTCACGCTCGACGACGGCTCGCCCGTCGCGTACGAGGGCACGTGGGCCGAGACCTTGGAGCAGACGTCGTGGAACGGCGACTGGGAGCTCATCGGTTCCCGCGGCCGCGGGACGTGGTCGGGGGGTGTCGACGACGCCCTGCGCGGGACAGTGCGCTTCGGCCGGCATCGTGAACCTTCGCGGCGGGTGCGGCTGCCGTCGCTGCGCGCGATCGACAGGCTCGGAGTGCTGGCGGAACTGCGTCGCGCCCTCGCCGCGGGCGATGCGCCGGAGTGCTCCGCTGCCGACAACCTGCGCAGCCTCGCCGCGGTCCTGGCGCTCGCCCGTTCGACCGAGGAGCGCCGGCCCGTCGGTCTCTCCGAGGTGCTGGCGTCGTGAAGATCGGGCTCTTCCTGGCGCTCTACGACGACAGGTCGTTCGACGAGGCGACTCGCCGCTGCTTCCGCGGCTGGATGCAACTGCGTCGAGGTCATGTCGGCTCCGTGGAGCACGCACTGCCGGCCCGCCGAGCTCCTCGCCGACAGTGGGGCGCGCAGCCGCTTCCGCTCTCTCGTCGCCGACCATGGGCTCGAGCTCTCCGCCCTCTCCTGCCACGCGAACCCACTGCATCCCGACCGCGAGATCGCGGCGATCGCCGACCGGGCCTACCGCGACACGGTGCAGCTCGCAGCCGAGCCTCGGGGTCGAGACGGTGGTCACGTTCTCCGGCTGTCCGGGCGAGTCGGAGCAGTCGCTCCGACCGAGCTGGGTCACGTGCTCGTGGCCCGACGACTACCCCGAGACGCTCGCCTGGCAGTGGGAGGAACGGGTGCTTCCCTACTGGGACGAGGCCGCTGCGTTCGCCCGATCGCACGGCATCCGCGTCGCGATCGAGCCGCACCCCGGCTTCGTCGTCTACAACACCGCGTCACTGCTGCGGCTACGCGAGGCCGTTGGCGCCGCCGTCGGGGTGAACTTCGACCCGTCGCACCTGTTCTGGCAGCAGATGGATCCGCTCGCCTGCGTGCGCGCTCTCGGCGACGCGATCTTTCACGTGCACGCGAAGGACACGGGCTTCCAGGAAGAGCTGCTGGCCCTGAACGGCGTGCTCGAGACGATCCCCGCCGCCCGTCATGCGGAGCGGAGCTGGGTCTTCCGCTCCGTCGGCGCCGGCCACCCCGTCTCGTTCTGGCGGGAGCTCGTCGCAACGCTTCCGCGAGGTGGGCTACGACGGGGCCCTCTCGATCGAGCACGAGGATCCGCTCCTCTCGCGTGAGGAAGGCCTGGCCTTCGCCGTCTCCACGCTGGCCGAGGCGCTCGCCCCGTGAGCCCGCTACCTGCCCTGCAAGGCCGCAGCCAGCTTCGCGCCGGGCGTTCTCGAGCACGGGCTCGCCGTGCGAGACGAGCACCCGCTCCACCGGCAGATCGAGCAGTGGCTCGAGGGCAGCCCGCAACGTGGTGTGGCCGACGCCGGCCGGGAGCCACGACTCCGGGCACAGGCGCAGACCGTTGTCGTCGGCGCCGAGGATGACGTCACCCGGGACGAGGGTGCGATGCTGCGGGATCCAGTAGACGACCTCGGTTGCGCGGCCGCTCGCCAGTGCCTCGACGCCCCCCGGCAAGCGGGTCGCCCGGGCGGAACGCGTCCGTGACGACATGGGCGCGGCGCTCGATCGCCGCGCGGGCGCGACGGGCGACGTGCAGCCGCCCGTCGTAGCGAGCCACGACCTCGGCGGCGCTCCGCGTGTGCCAGAAGACCGTGACGAGCACGTGGACGGGAACGTTGGCGCGCTTCACGTCGCGGTCGAGCGCCTCCCAGAACCGCGCCGCCTCCGGACGGCTCGGCCGGTACGAGCGGATCGATCAGGACGATCGCGTCGGGCGCCTCGTAGTACGATGCAGCCGACGTCCTGGCGCCACTCCTCGTAGTAGGTCGTCCAGCGCCAGAGCCCATCCGCGACCCGAGTGACGTCCATGGCACGCTGAGCCTACCGAAGTGCTGGTCGGGCTCGACATCGGCACGACGGGCGTGAAGGCGATCGCGGTCGCTCCCGGACGGCAGCGTCGCCGGCGTCGCCGAGCACGGGCTATCCGCTCTCGACGCCGCAGGCCGGCTGGTCGGAGCAGGATCCGGAGGACTGGTGGCGCGGCACGCAGGCCGCGCTCGGTGAGCTCCGAGCGCAGCTCGGGCCGACGCGCCGAGATCGCCGGGATCGGCCTGTCGGGCCAGATGCACGGCCTCGTCGCGCTCGACGCGGCAGACCGGGTCGTCCGGCCGGCGATCCTCTGGAACGACCAGCGCACCGAGGCCGAGTGCGCCGAGATCGAGGAGCGCATCGGGCTCGAGCG
The DNA here is from genome assembly GCA_963776305.1 of uncultured Thermoleophilia bacterium. Taxonomy (GTDB): domain Bacteria; phylum Actinomycetota; class Thermoleophilia; order Gaiellales; family Gaiellaceae; genus Gaiella. Next base: position 160,558 of record CAVZMA010000006.1, read on the forward strand.
GCTGATCGCTCTCACCGGCAACCGGGCGCTGACGGGCTTCACGGCACCGAAGCTCCTCTGGCTGCGACGGCACGAGCCGGACGCCTACGGCCGGATCGCCCGCGTCATGCTGCCGAAGGACTACGTGCGGCTGCGGCTGACGGGCGAGTGGGCGACAGACGTCGCCGACGCGTCCGGGACGCTGCTGCTCGACGTCGCCCGCCGCACCTGGTCGACCGAAGTGCTCGACGCCCTCGAGCTGCCGGCCGTCGTGGTTGCCGCCCGTCTTCGAGTCGCCCGAGCCCACCGGCGCCACGATCGCTGGTGACAACGTGTCACAAGGAATTCCCGTTGCCGCAGGCGCCGGCGACTGCGCTGCTGCAGCGGTCGGGGTGGGGATCGACCGGCCGGGGCCGCTGTCACTCGTGATGGGGACGTCCGGCGTCGTCTTTGCAGCTCTGCCAGGGTTCGCCTCCGACCCGCAGGCCCGCGTGCACGCGTTCTGTCACGCCGTCCCGGGCCAGTGGCACGCGATGGGCGTGATGCTCTCTGCCGCCGGGTCGCTGCAGTGGCTGCGCGACCGTCTCGCACCCGAGACCTCGTTCGCCGATCTCGTCGCCGAGGCGGGGGCCTGGGGGCCTGGGGTCGACGGGCTGCTCTTCGCGCCGTACCTCGCCGGCGAACGGACGCCGCACGCCGATCCCTCCGCGCGCGCGGCGTTCACCGGCCTCGAGCTCCGCCACGACCGTGGCGCGCTCGTGCGGGCGGTGCTCGAAGGCGTCGCGTTCGGGCTGCGCGACTCGCTCGAGCTCGTTCGCGCCCTCGGCGGCCCGGCCGACCGAGCCCGGGCGTCGGGCGGCGGCGCCCGGGGGCTCTGGCTCCAGATCGTCGCCTCCGTGCTCGGCCTCCCGATCGAGCTCACCGCCGTCGAGGAAGGCTCGGCGTACGGCGCCGCGCTCCTCGGAGGCGTCGCCGGCGGGGTCTTCGCCGACGTGCCCGACGCCGTCGAGCGTTGCGTGCGCGTGCGGACTACGGTAGACCCCGACCCCGCCTGGCAGGCGGTCTACGACGACACCTATGCGCGCTTCCGCGCGTTGTACCCGGCACTCGACACCGTGAAGGAGCGAACACGATGACATCTCTCGAAGGAAAGGTGGCACTTGTCACCGGGGCGAGCCGCGGCATCGGCGGCGCCGTCGCCCGCATGCTCGCCGATCAGGGCGTCAAGCTCGGCCTTGCCTCACGCTCGGGCGACGACCTCGGCATCTCCGGTGCCGTCGCCCGACCGACGGACGTCCGCGATCGCGCCCAGATGGCGGCGCTCGCCGACGAGACGGTCGCGCGACACGGCGGCCTCGACATCGTGGTCGCGAACGCCGGCGTCGGTGCGTACGGCCCGTTCGTCGAGCTCGATCCGGCACTCAGCGACGAGATGATGGACGTCAACGCGAACGGCACGATCATCACCGCGGCGGCGACGGTTCCGCATCTGATCTCGCGCGGCGGCGGCGACTTCGTCTCCGTCGCGTCGGAGGCCGGACGCCGCGGGTTGCCGTTCGAGGCGGTCTACTGTGCCTCCAAGTTCGCCCAGGTCGGCTTCACTCGGGCCCTCGATCACGAGCTCCGCCCGCACGGGATCCGCTGCACGAACGTCTGCCCCGGCGGCGTCGCGACGGACTTCGCGATGGAAGAGGGACGCGGGCGCACGCCCGACATGCCCGAGCTCGCAGGGATGATGTCCGCCGACGACGTTGCCGAGGCGGTGCTGTTCGTGCTGACGCGTCCGCGAGGCCACCGTATCCTCGAGGTGGCATTCAGGCCCACGACCGAGACGAGCTGGGGGTAGGCATGGCAGTGAAGTGGGGAATCCTCTCGACCGCGGACATCAACCGGAAGCTGCTCGCGGGCGCGGCCGAGTCGGACGACGTCGACGTGATCGCCGTCGGCAGTCGCGACCTCGCGCGGGCCGAGGACTACGCGCGCACGTGGGAGATCGAGCGTGCCTACGGGACCTACGACGAGACTGCTCGCCGACCCGGACGTGGAGGCCGTCTACATCCCGCTGCCGAACACGATGCACAGCGAGTGGTCGATCAAGGCCATGGAGGCGGGGAAGCATGTGCTCTGCGAGAAGCCGTTCAGCCGGCACATCGCCGACGTCGAGCGTGCCTTCGACGCCGCCGACCGGACGGGGATGCACCTCTCGGAGGCGTTCATGTACCGGCACCACCCTCAGACCGCCCGCCTTGCAGAGCTCGTCTCCTCGGGAGCGATCGGGGAACTACGTGTGATCCGCTCGGCGTTCAGCTACTCGCTCTACGACGCGGAGAACATCCGCCTCCGCACGGATGTCGAGGGCGGCTCGTTGATGGACGTCGGCTGCTACTGCGTCAGCGGCTCCCGCCTCCTCGGAGGCGAGCCCGATTCCGTTCTCGGCGCCGCCCGGATCGGCTCGAGCGGCACCGACTGGGTCTTCACGGGACTGATGCGGTTCCCGAACGATGTCGTCGCCCTGTTCGACTGCGGTACGTCACTGCCTGACCGCGACGAGCTCGAGGCGATCGGGACCGAGGGCTCGCTCTTCCTCGACGATCCCTGGCACTGCCAGAAGCCGGTGATCGAGCTGCGACGCGGTGACGGCGTCGAGCTGATCGAGGTCGAGGCGGCGAATCCCTATCGGTTGGAGCTCGAGGACATGAATGCCGCGATCCGAGGCGAGCGGGCGCCGCTGCTCGGGCGCGCGGACGCTCTGGGACAGGTGCGGGCAATCGACGCGCTCTTCCGTTCCCATGAGGGCGCCAGCGTGATCCGGCTCGGGTGACGGGCAAGATGTGACGCCTTCCCAAACCGTCCGCCGGTTGCGCTCGTAGGACAGTGGTGATCCCACCGACGAGAACCAGAGGAGAACGATGAAAGCGATTCTGAGTCTGTGCCTGGCCCTTGCGGCTCTGGCCGTCGTGCATCCCGGCCACTGCCGCCACGCCGACGTTCACCGGAACCGTGGGCCCGGGGTTCACGATCTCGATGAAGACCAAGCCGACGAAGGCGGGCAAGACGACGCTCGTGCTCGTCGACAAGGCGAGTAACCACAACTTCCACCTTCGCGACTCGAAGGGCAAGGACGTCGCCGGAGTCGACGCGAAGACGAAGAAGGCGGTTACATCAATCCAGACGAGCGTTGGCTCCACCGGCACGCGGACGTTCACGCTGACGCTCAAGAAGGGGACCTACACGTTCGTCTGCGACCCACATTCGGGCTTCATGAAGGGCTCGTTCACGATCAAGTAGCGCGTCGACGCGTGCGAGGGGGTGCGCCCCGTCAGGCGAGATCGAGTGAGAGCGCCTCGATCCCGTCGTCGCCGATCCGCCACGCGGCGAGCTCGTCCGTTCGAACCGTGTAGATCAGGTACGGCTGTCCGGCCCAGAGGCCGATGTTCTGCACGTCGGTCCTCGAGGGGCGCGGCGGCGACGAGACGTGCGAGTGGAAGATCGCCTGCACGCCGTCGCGGTCGTTCAGGTCGGCCCAGACGACCGGGTCGATCTCGAGCTCGAAGTGATACGGCGACGGCGACGCGTTTCGACCGGGCACGTACTCGACGGCGACGTCATCGTCGAAGAGTACGAGCCCACAGGCTTCGTTCGGCAGTTCGGCGGTTGCGTGAGCGACGAGCGCGGCCCGCACCTCCGCGCCGACTACCACCAGATCGTGCGTTCCATGGACTGCTCGAGATCCTCGTCCGAGGCCTCCCAGAAGTCCGAGGAGAGATACTTCCAGCCGGCATCGGTGAGGATCGTGACGATCACTCCCTCGTCCATCTCCTCCGCGATCTTGCGGGCGACGTGGATGGCAGCGCCACAGGAGACGCCGGCGAAGATCCCCTCGAGGTCGAGCAACGCGCGCACCGCGTGGACGGACTCGGCGTTCGAGACGAGCATCTTGCGATCGAGCTTCGTGACGTCGAGGATCGGTGGGACATAGCCGTCGTCGAGCGAGCGCAATCCCATCACCGAGTCGCCGGGAAGCGGCTCTGCGGCGGCCACGACGATGTCCGGGAACGACTCGCGGAGCCGTTCGCCGGCGCCCATCAGCGTTCCTCCTGTGCCAAGCCCGGCGACGAGCACGTCGACGCGGTCGAGCGCCTCGGCGATCTCGGCCCCGGTGCCCTCGTAATGGGCGCGCGGGTTGGCGGGGTTCGCGTACTGGAAGGGCATGAAGTACCTGGCGTCGCGCTCGGCGAGCTCGAGCGCCAGGCGGACGGCGCCGTTCGAGCCCTCGGCGGCAGGTGACAGCACGATCTCCGCGCCGTAGAGCCGCACGCAGCTGCTTGCGCTCCTCGGTCGCGTTCTCGGGCATGACGCAGGTCAGCGGATACCCCTTCAGCTTGGCGATCATCGCCAGCGAGTGGCCCGTGTTCCCCGACGTCGGCTCGAGAAGGTGCCGGCCCGGGACGAGCTCGCCGGAGGTCTCGGCTGCCTCGATCATCGACTTCGCCACCCGGTCCTTGATCGAGCCGGTGGGGTTCTGTCCCTCGAGCTTGCCGTAGATCTTGACGGACGGCTTGGGCGAGATCCTGCGCAGCTCGACGAGCGGTGTATTGCCGACGAGGTCGAGGAGCGACGAGACGACCGGCAGCGAACGAGGCGGCGTCGAGCCACCGGCCATCGCCGGGAGCAGGATCACCGTCTGGCCGGGGCCGACCTCGGTGTCGAGCCCGTCGAGGGTGCGGACGTCCTCACCGCCGAGATAGACGTTGACGAACGTCGCGATCTCGCCGTCGCTGAAGATCTGCGAGCCGAGAGCCGGGTACCGCGCGATCACGTCGTCCAGCACTGCGCGAACCGTCCCGCCTTCGGCTTCGACCTGCCGCTCGCCGCCGACCTCGGCGCGGAGCGTCGGGGGGATCCGGACGGCCGTCACGCGCTCACCGGCCGCTGTTCGTGCGGGACACCGCTGCAGAACTCGACGTAATCGATGTATTCGGTGATCGTCGGGTCGTCGCCGCAGACCGGGCAGTTCGGGATCCTTCTTCACGCTCACCTCGTCGAAGGTCGTGTACAGGGCGTCGAAGAGCAGGAGACGGCCGGTCAGGCTCTCGCCCGCCCCGACGATGAGCTTCAGCGCCTCGCTTGCCTGCAGGGAGCCGACGATCCCGGGGAGGACCCCGAGCACCCCTCCCTCGGCGCAGCTCGGAGCGAGCTCCGGCGGCGGTGGGGTGGGGTAGAGGCAGCGGTAGCACGGCCCGACATGGGGATGGAAGACCGTCACCTGTCCCTCGAACCGGTAGATCGAGCCGTGGACGACGGGAATGTCGTGCCAGACCGAGGCGTCGTTGACGAGGTAGCGCGTGGGAAAGTTGTCCGCACCGTCCACGATCAGGTCCCAGCCGTCGGCGAGGATGCGCTCGACGTTCTCCGAGGTGAGACGCTCCTCGTAGGTGAGGACGCGCACGTCGGGGTTGAGCGCCTCGAGAGCCCGCTTCGCAGACAGCACCTTCGGCTGTCCGAGGGTGTCGGTCGAGTGGACGATCTGGCGTTGGAGGTTCGAGTCGTCGACGACGTCCGCGTCGACGATGCCGAGCGTCCCCACCCCTGCCGCCGCGAGGTAGAGCGACGAGGGAGAGCCGAGGCCTCCTGCCCCGATCAGAAGCACACGCGCGTCGAGCAGCTTCTGCTGCCCTTCCTCCCCGACCTCCGGGATCAGGATGTGCCGCGAGTAGCGGGCGCGTTGCTCGGTGCTCAGCGCGCGGGGCATCTGGATGTCGAAGCCGTTCCGTTTCCAGTCGGAGAACCCACCGGCCATCGAGGCGACGTTGTCGTAGCCGAGCTCGGCGAGCGACTTGGCGGCGAAGGCGGAGCGTGCACCGACGGCGCAGTAGATGACGATCTCACGCGACTTGTCGGGGACGAGAGCCTCGACACGCGACTCGAGGTTGCCGCGTGGAATGTGGATGGCGCCGGGGAGGTAGCCCTCGTCCCATTCGTTCTGCTCCCGTACGTCGAGCAGCAGCGGACGGTCGACGGCGTCGATCCGCCCGTTGACCTCCGGGGACGTGACCTCGTCGATCTCTTCCTTCACCTGTGCGAGAAGCTCTCTGTAACTGGCCATTACTTTCCTGAGTATAGCGAGGTGTCGCAGCGCGATCGACGTGCGCGCTCTCTGCTGAAACGCCGTCGGCGCTCAGACATTCCCGGCTACCGTCTCGTGGTGAGCGCGCGTTCCCGCATCGGACTCGTCGTGGCCGGAATTGCCCTCGTCGCTGGAGCGGCAGTCGCGGGCATTACTGCCTTGACGAGCGACGACCCACCGTCGGCGACTGCCGCCAAGCCGACGGTTCGTCCGGGCGCGCCACCGCTCTCTCTCGACCTCGGGGTCAGAGTCGATCGGGAGGCACTCGACCTGCGCGAGGGCGTGCGCTTGTACGAGGCCGGACGTCGTACGGAAGCTGCCCCTCTCTTCGCCCGGCACGACTCGCTCGAGGCGCGGATCGGGGAGTCGTTCAGCCGCTGGCCCGACGGCACCGTTTCCCGCCTCACCCAGTTGTCAGGCCTGCACCCGAAGAGCGCCGCGGTGCAGCTGAACCTCGGGATCGCCCGCTACTGGGCCGGCGAGGACGGAGCGAAAACGGCATGGGAGTCCGCGACCGAGCTCGAGCCGGACACGGCCTATGCCGTCACCGCCGGCAATCTCCTCCATCCCGAGTTCGCCCGCAATCTGCCGATCTTCGTGTCGGTGGCTCGGTTGCCGGCGTCCATCCGGGCGCTCGAGCCACCCGCGCAGTTCCGGGCCCTGGCTCGTCGTGCGCGCGGCGGCACGACTGTCGACCGTCTGTTCTACGGCGCGGCCCTGCAGCGGCTCGGCCGCCAGCTCTCGGCCGAGCGCGTCTTCGCGCAAGCCGCCGCGCGCGCGCCCGATGACCCGGAGGCACGCGTCGCTGCGGCCGTCGGGCTGTTCGACAAGGCTCAGCCAGCCAAGGCGTTCTCGCGGCTCGGCCCGCTGACGAAGACGTTCCCGGGTGCCGCGACCGTTCGATTCCACCTCGGGCTGATGCTCCTCTGGTCGGGCCAAGTCAAAGAGGCGCGCCGCCAGCTCCACCTCGTTCGCACCGTCGAGCCGGGCTCGCCTCTCGTCGGCATCGCGCAGCGCTACCTCGACGAGTTGAAGGCCGCCGGGATCTGAGAGCACGGTCTGGTTCTGCCGGGAGCGCATGTTTCGGGAGGTTTTTTTGACGTGGAGCGCCTCTGACGGCTACCGTCACGACTGGTTCGATGAAAGGGGGCGATGTGAGCGCAGCTGATTCGACCGGCACGGCGCAGGCCCCCGTCGCCGCGGGGGTCCTCGATCTGCTCGAGGTTCGCACCTTGTTCGAGTCCGGCAAGGGCGCCGGCAAGCTCGAAGCAGAGGAGATCGCGCTTGCGCTGGACGAGCTCGATCTCGACGCGGCGCAGCTCGACGAGTTCTACACCGCTCTCGAAGAGGCGCAGGTCGACGTCGTCGGCCCCGAGCAGAGCGACGCCGAAGCCGAGAAGGACTGGGGCTCCGAGGCCGAGATCTCCACGGACACGCTGCAGTTGTTCCTCAAGGACATCGGCAAGGTGCCTCTCCTGACAGCGGCGCAGGAGGTCGAGCTTGCGAAACGGATCGAGCTCGGCGACCACTCCGCGAAGCAGGCGATGGTCGAGGCCAACCTCCGCCTCGTCGTGTCGATCGCGAAGCGCTACCGCAACCAGGGGCTTCCCTTCCTCGACCTGATCCAGGAGGGCACGATCGGCCTCGTCCGTGCGGCCGAGAAGTTCGACTACCGCAAGGGCTTCAAGTTCTCCACGTACGCCACCTGGTGGATCAGGCAAGCCGTCGCGCGCGCGATCGCGGACAAGGGACGCACGATCCGGATGCCCGTTCACGTCGTCGAGAAGCTCAACAAGATCCATCGGTCCGAGCGGAAGCTTCGCGCCGAGCTCGCGCGCGAGCCGACGATCCCGGAGATCGCCGACGATCTGGACTTCACGATCGAGGAAGTCGAGCAGATCCGGCGCTCCGCACAGACTCCCGTCTCTCTCGAGAAGCCCGTCGGCGACGACGACGAGTCGGAGTTCGGGCACTTCCTGACGGACGTGACGGCGCCGCTGCCCGACGAGGCGGCAGAGGTCGCACTGCGCCGCGAGGCTCTTCGCGCCATCCTCGGTTCCCTGTCGCCACGTGAACGGGCCGTGCTCGAGCTGCGCTACGGCCTCGACGGTCAGCAGCCGCGCACGCTCGACGAGGTCGGGCGCACCTTCAACGTCACGCGGGAGCGCATCCGCCAGATCGAGCATCAGAGCCTGAAGAAGCTCCGGGCGCTCGCCGAGGCCAACAACGTCGCGACGTCGCGTAGCGGAAGCCGCGATCGAAGAGCGTATCGCGGCCTCCGCTACGCATCTGCTTGCTGCCGCGCTTCGCGCGGATCCTGAAGCCGGGAACCTACGGTTCCCTCGGGTACCCTCCCTTCGAGTCGGCGCTCGGGGTCGATAGCCGGTTCTAGACTGGCTGCCGCCGTGGAACTGCCGCCGTCTGAGTCGCTCGTCGCCGAGCTCGCCGAGCTGATCGCGATCCCCTCGATCAGCGCCGACCCGGCCCATCAGGGCGATGTCGCCGCAGCCGCCGAATGGGTCGCCGCTTTGCGTGCGTCGCGCGGGCGGAGACGCGGAGGTGATCCCGTGGGGAGAGCGGCCGCTCGTCGTGGGCGAGGTTCGAGCCTCGCGCGCGCCCGAGACAGCGCCGACGATTCTCTGTTACGGCCACTTCGACGTCCAGCCACCCGACCCGCTCGAGCTCTGGGAGTCGGATCCCTTCGAGCTCGTCGAACGAGACGGCTGGCTCTACGGACGTGGCACGGCCGACGACAAGGGTCAGCTCTTCATGCTCCTCAAGGCGGCCGAGCTTCTTGCCGCAGCGGGCGAGCTGCCGGTGAACCTGCGGTTTGCGTGCGACGGTGAGGAGGAGATCGGCGGTCATTCGATCGTCGACTGGATCAGCACCGACGAGCGCGGGGCCGACGCCGCGATCGTCTTCGACAGCGGGATGGTCGAGCCAGGCGTGCCCGGGTTCAACATCGCCGTTCGCGGTCTCTGCTATTTCCACGTCACGGTCCGCACCGGCGGACGCGACCTTCATTCCGGCATGTACGGCGGCGCGTCACTCAACGCCATGCACGCCTTGATGGAGACGCTCGCTGCCGTGCTCCCGCGTGGCGGGCGACTTCCCGAGCCGTTGCGCGCCGGGGTGGTAGGCGCCATCGGCCGCCGAGCTCGCCGGCTGGGAAGCGCTCCCCTCGGGCCCCGCGGAGATCGCGGCGGCCGGCTCGCGCCCGGCCGATCCTGCCGCGGGCGACGAGTTCTACGTCCGGACATGGGCCGAGCCGTCCGTCGACGTTCACGGCATCCAGGGCGGTTCGCCCGTGCTGCAGAAGACGGTGATCCCGATCGAGGCGCAGGCCAACGTCTCGATCCGCCTCGTCGGCAACCAGGACCCTGCCGTCATCGTGCCCGCCTTCGAGCAGCTGCTTCGAGCAGCAGCGCCCGCGGGAACGGACGTCGAGATCGAGGTGCTGTCGACCGCGCCGCCCGGCCTGATTCCGGCAGACGCGCCGGCCGTCCTTCGCGGCCTCGACGCGTTCGAGGACACGCTCGGCGTCAGGCCTCTGCTCGTCCGTTCAGGCGGCGCCATCCCACTCGTCTCCGAGCTGGCTACGCGAGGAGTCGCCACGATCCTGACGGGATTCGCTCTCAACGAATCGAATATCCACTCCCCGAACGAGCGCATCCCAGCGGCGTCGCTGCCGCTCGGCATCGAGGCCGCCGCCTCCCTGTATCTCCACCTGGCCGATCTTGGCTGACCCGAGGTTCTCCTCACCGCTCGCCGCGGAGCTGTCCGCCGACGTGCTCGAGCGGTTCCTGCGGTACGTCAGGATCGACACACAGTCGTCCGAGGAATCATCGACGTACCCGAGCACGGAGAAGCAGCTCGATCTGTCGCGGTTGCTCGTCGACGAGTTGCGTCAGATCGGTCTGGCCGACGTCGAGCTCACCGACGCCGGATATGTCTTTGCGACTCTGCCGGGGAGCGAGGGTGCGCCGGTGATCGGGCTCATCGCGCACGTCGACACGACGCCCGAGTCACCGGGGACGGGAGTCGTCCCGATCGTGCACCAACGCTATGCCGGCGGGCCGATCGTCCTGCCCGGCGACGCGAGCCAGGTGATCGATCCCGACGAGGAGGGTGCGCTCGGAGAGCGGGTCGGACACGACATCGTCACGAGCGACGGAACGACGCTGCTGGGAGCGGACGACAAGGCCGGCGTGGCTGAGATCATGGCGGCCGTCGCGTATCTCCAGACGAGCAACGGCCCGCGGGCGACGGTGCGCGTCGCGTTCACGGTGGACGAGGAGGTCGGACGCGGGACCGACTTCTTCGATCTCGACGCGTTCGGCGCCGAGGTGGGCTACACCCTCGACGGCTCCGGTCTCGGCGAGCTCGAGATCGAGACGTTCTCCGCCCGTCAGGTTCGCGTCACGATCCGGGGCCGTGGTGCGCACCCGGGCTCGGCGAAGGGGAAGCTGGTGAGCGCCGTCAAGTTGGCTGCCGAGCTCGTCTGTTCCCTCCCGAACGATGCGCTCTCTCCCGAGACGACCGAAGGGCGAGAGGGGTTCATCCACCCGTCGCGGATCTCGGGCTCGGTCGAGGACGCCGTGGTCATCTTCATCGTGCGTGACCACGACGATGCGTTGCTCGAGCAGCACACGAAACTGCTCGAGGGCCTCGCCGCTGCGCTGGAGGAGCGCGAGCCGCGCGCGCGGGTGACGGTCGACGTGCAGGAGACCTACCGCAACATGCGAGGCGTGATCGACGCGCATCCCCGGGTCGTCCAGGCCGCCGAGGAAGCGATCCGTCGAGCCGGGGTCGAGCCGGTCCGGTCCTTGATCCGCGGCGGCACCGACGGTGCCCGGCTCTCGGAAAAGGGATTGCCGACCCCGAACCTCTTCACCGGCGGGCAGAACTACCACTCGGTCCGAGAGTGGGCGAGCGTCCAGGACATGGCAGCAGCCGCCGCGACGGTCGTCGAGCTCGTCCGAGTCTGGGGCGAGGTGGACGCGTTCGTGACCGCAGTACGAACGTCGGCCCTCGGCACGACCGGATCGCGGTTCCCCTCAGGAGGGAGGGTACCCGAGGGAACCGTAGGTTCCCGGCTTCAGGATCGCGCGAAGCGCGCAACGGAAACACGTCGCGTGGCGGGCAGAGCCGCGATACGCTTTTCAATCGCGGGTTCTTGCCCGCCTACGCGTCGTGCACGCCGCAGCCGAGCCAGTCGTGCCCGAAGTTGCGCATCTCTGCGATGACCGGCAGGAGCGCGGTGCCCTTCTCGGTCAGCTCGTACTCGACCCGCGGCGGCGACTCCGCGAAGCTGCGGCGGATCACGATCTCCTCCGCTTCCAGCCAGCGCAGGCGCTCGGCGAGCGTGCGAGGGCTGATTCCCACGCAGGAGTGCTCGATCTCCGTGAACCGCCGGGGGCCTTCGGAGAGCTCGTGGACGAGCAACACCGTCCACTTGGCGCCGATGATCTCGGCGCAGGCGGCGACGGAGCACGTCTCGGTCTCGTGGACCTGGTGCATGGTGCGTGTTGCCATGTCCGAATCATACCGCCCGCTGCGGTCAATCCCATGGCGGTGGCGAGAACGCCCAGCGGCCTCCCACCATCGTCGAGACGACTTCCACCGTCTCGAGCTCGTCGACCGGGCAGGTGAACGGGTCGCGGGAGAGCACGACGAGATCCGCGAGGAACCCCGGCAGCAGCTTGCCGCGACGTCGCTCGTCGCCGGCGAGCCACGCGGGTGTGACGGTCGAAGCGATGAGCGCTTGCTCCACCGTGAGGGCTTCGTCGAGTCGCCAGCCGGGACGGTCGTCGATCGTTCGCCGTACGCCGGCACGGATTCCGGCGAGAGGGTCGAGCTCCTCGACGGGCGCGTCCGAGCCGTTGACGACGACGGCGCCCGAGTCCCACAGGCTCCGGAAGGCGTAGCTGCCGTCGAGGCGTTCGCCCCAGTACCGCTCTGCGAGGTCTCGATCGGACGGCGCGTGGGAGAGCTGGATCGAGCACGCGATGCCGAGGGCGGCGAAGCGGGGCAGGTCGGCCGCGTCGACGCATTGCGCATGCTCGATCCGATGTCGGAGTCCGAGCGGCTGCCAGAGATCACGCGTCGCCTCGAACGCGTCGAGGGCGTTGCGGTTGGCGCGATCGCCGATTGCATGCACTGCCACGGGCCAGCCGATGGAGGCTGCTTCCCGGATGATCTCCTCGAGCTCGCCCCGGCTCGTGATCTCCACCCCGGAGCCGTCGAGCATCAGCGCGGTTTGCGACCCGAGTGTGCCGTCCATGAACGTTTTCACGTATCCGAGCCGGAGAAAGTCGTCGCCGAGGCGGGCGCGCAGTGGCAGGGCCTTCATGTGCTCCAGCCGATCGGCGGGTAGCGACTGCCAGACCCGGAGTGTCAGGCCGCTCTGCTCGTTGATCCGGCCGAACACCGAGGCGGCGCCGAGCCATCCGTCCTTGTCGTGAATGGCTCCCACGCCGCGCGCGTTTGCGACCGTGATTCCCTCGCGGGTCGCGTCGACCCACTCGTCCTCGCTCACGTTGATGAAGCGCTCGCGGAATCGCCAGGCGGCCTCCTCGCGCACGACGCCTGTCGGCGAGCCGTCGGGGTCGCGCTCGACGACGCCGCCCGGCACCTCGAGGTCGCCGCCGGCGGCGGCGAGCCCGGCGGAGTTGAGCCACAGCGAGTGGTAGTCCTTCGACCAGAGCGCCGCGGGGGTGCTGCCGGTCACCGTGTCGAGCGCGGCCGCGGTGGGAGGCTCGGGCCAGGCGGCGTCGCGCCAGCCCGTCCCCCGGATCCACGTCACCCGCTCACGGGGATGCCCGGCGACGGCTGCGAGCGCGGCGTCGACGGAGTCCGCATCCTCGAGGTGGACGTCGCGGCGGGCGAGTGCCCAGGTCGGGAAGTGCACGTGTGAGTCGGTGAACGCGGGAATCACACACCTGCCGTGGAGGTCGACGCGCTCGGGCGTGGGGAGCGCCCACTCGTGCGTACCCACCCCTCCGGCCACGACCGGCCCGGCTATCGCGAGCGCGCCGGCCGTCGGGAGCGACGGGTCGAGGGTGCGAATGACGCCGTTGTCGAGAATCACGAAGGCAGCGTACTTCTCGCACCTCGGCCGAGGGGTGGAGCGAGCGGCAGCTCCGTCGGAAATTCGCGGCGTCTCGGGGTGGAGGTCGAGTCGATGCCCTGCATGGCAATCGTTCGTCGCGTACCCCGAGCCTTGCTTCGGCTCGAGAGCTTCCATGGCGTGAGCGATCGCCTCGCTCTCGACGAGCGAGGCGCCGAGCTGTGCGGCAGTCCAGGCCATTGCCTGGATCGCGAAGCAGTTCGTCGTCGCCTCGTCGGACACTCCGGCGGTGTGGTAGCTCTCGTGGGCGAGGATCAGGATGGCGTAGATCGTGTTCGCCGACTGTGCGTAGCACGTGGAATCGAGCGGAAGCGGATCCGCCGCAGACCAGTCGAGGCTCCGGAGGCACGCGAGTTGACGGTGCTCTCCGTGCCGAGCGAACGTCCGTAGCCGCTCGCAGGTTCGGCGGGTCATGAAGAGCTTCCGCTCGGGACGGCCGGAGGCGTCGAACCGCACCTCGCCCTCGCGCCACTGGACGTCGAGAAGATCGCCCCACACGCTCTGGCAGTCGACTTCGACCCGCACGCCTGCGACGCCCGACGCGATAGGTGCGAGGCGTAGCTCGAGCGAATGATCGCGCCATGCTTGCCAGCCGAAGACGAGGACCGGCACAGCAACGATCGCCGCGAGAAACCGCATGGTTCCCTATCGGCGGCCCGCGCTCCGAGCGAAAGCTCTGATCGTTTCAGCCGCGGAACGAGGACGTGTCGACGACCTCGAAAGCGGACCCCGGCACACGTCCGAGGCTGTGGAGATCGTCGTTCGACCACCGCGGGTCGGGTGCGCCGGAGACGTACCAGTCCGAGCCGTTGTCGGCGACGATCATCCCGTACTCCTTGAGTGCCCTGCAGCACGATCCGCGCCTGCTTCGGGTAGCCCGAGATGTCGAAGTCGTGCTTGAGCCGCAGCCGCTCGCCCATCGCGGGCAGCGCCGGGTCGGTCGAGGAGCTCGCGTAGTGGCGTGCCGGTGACACGAATGCTCGCCTGGTTCGCGAGACGGTGAACCGCAGGGCGTGGTCGATCCTGCCGCGCGCGACCTCGTCGTAGCGGGCGAGGCCCGGCAGGATCGGGAGCCCCGCGGCGTCTGCCGAGGTCCAGCCGGACGGTCGCAGCCGGTTCGAGCGAAGGTTCCAGATCGCCCCGGATCCGGCGGTCCAGCGACCGTCCACGCGGCGGAGCGCGTAGAGCTCGTAGAGGCGGCAGGCGTCGCGATCGAGGATCAGCGCGTGACGGTCGCCGTCGGCGCTCGGCCCGCCCTCGATTCGGACGTTCGGGGGAATGGGGTACGGCCCGCGGTCGGACTCGTCGGCGTATTCGAATCGAACCGTGCTCTTCTTCTGGCTCTTTCCGACCACCGTCAGCGGGATCCCGATCGGGCCTCCGTCCCAGAGGCCGGAGCCGAAGTCGGCGTGCATCGTCTTGGTCGGGCCGATCGCCGCGACGGTCGCGTCGGATCCGGCCGCCACGGGCAGGGCGTCGACACGGCGGTTCCACGGGTTGTCGGCGGGGAAGACGGGGCAGGCCTTGGCGCCTGGAATTGGCGTCGCCCAGGAGGCGGCTGCCGCCGCCGCGGCGAGGGTGACGATGCCGATGAACGTCGCTGCGATTCTCATCGTCACGCTCTCGGCACCGGCGCCCGTCCGCTCAACCCTCGTTGGGAGGAGTCGTCACCGGATAGCGCCCGCGGACGTCGTCGATGAACGTCGCAAGCCGATCTGCGATCGACGCGTCATGGATCTCGAGCACGTTCTCGGCGTTCCGCTCGCCGGAGCGCGAGAAGTTGAACGAGCCGACGAACGTCACGTCGTCGGCGACGACGACCTTCGCGTGCATGAAGTCGTGGACCGAGCTCGGCGTCCACCGGGTGGACAGCTTCCCCGAGAACGGCGCCCCGAGCAGGATCGTGCGCAGGAGGGGGATCTTCCAGGCGCTGACCCCGTTCGTCGCCCACTGGTGGAACACCTCGTCGACCTGCGTCTCGTCGATCACACCGGCGACGTCGCAACGCCGCTCGTTCACGATCTCCACGAGGGTTCCCAGGATCGGGCCCGAGGTCAGCACCGGCGATGCGATCCGAATCCGGCGCCGCGCCCGGCCCAGGAACTTCGCGACCCGGTGGGAGAGCGCGTCGCCGTACTCGGGGGTGAACCAGGGCCGCACCTCGATGCCGCCGACGTCGACCGGCCGCGGCTCGACGTGCCCCGTGTGCTCGACGGCGCCGCGCTCCCACAACTCGTCCAGGTCGAGCGTGAAGGCGTGGGCGAGCGCCGGTGCCCCGAGAACCCGCACGATGACGTTCTCCTGGCGGCTCCACGAATCGTCGGTCCAGTTCGTCGAGCCGGACCAGACATCGGTGCCGTCGCGGACGACGAACTTGTGGTGCATGAGGTCTGGAATGCCGGCGATCCCACGGGTCGGGACGGGCAGCGCCTCGATTGCCTCCGGCTTCGTCTCGGGCGGTGGAGGAACGGGTATGGGCCCGGGGTGGTCGACGTTGTAGACGAGCCTGACCGCGACGCCTCGTTGATGCGCAGCGAGGAGCGTGGCCAGGACGAGCGCGCCTGCGTGCGTCTCGAAGCGGACGTCGTAGAGAGCGAGATCGAGGCTGGTCGTCGCGGCGCCGACGAATGTCGCGAGCTCGCGGGCGATCTCGGTCGGGGTCTGGCCCCCGTCTGTCAGCGTCCGGAGCTCGACGGGCATCAGGCTCGGGTCGACGCGATCAGGCGGCGCTCGCCCGCATCGCCGCCTTGCGGGCGCGCTTGGCCGCCTGGTAGGCAGCCAGGGCCTCCGGGGAGTCGACGTCACCGAGGCTGAGGTGGTCAGGTGCAAACGCTTCCCAGCCCGGGGGCCTCACGCCGAGTCGCTTGGCGAGAACGCCGATCATCGTCCTGGCCTTCATCTCGCCGATCCCCGGCAGCCCGAGCAGGCGTGCTTGAAGGTCGGCACCGTCGCGCGCGCCGTTCCAGACCGCAGCAGCGTCGCCACCGTACTCGGCGGTGAGCGCCGCACAGTTCTCCTGCACGCGGCGTGCCATGTTGGCCGGAAAGCGGTGCAGTGCGGGCTTGTCGCTGAAGACCCTTTCGAGCTCGGCGGGATCCATCGCGGCGATCGCCGGCGCATCGAGTCCACCGAGGCGCTTCGACAGCTCGAGCGGCGACGAGAAGGCCTTCTGCACCGTCACCTGCTGGTCGAGCACGAAGCCGAGCATCAAGGCGAGGGGCTCACGGGCGAGGAACGCGTCGGCTTCGGGGTTGCCCGTGAAATGGAGTGCCGTCGGAGCAGCCACGGCTCGATCCTACCCGGTCGCCGACGCGTTACCCTGCCTGGATGGACGCTCTCGCCGCCTTCACGCCCGAGACGCGCTCCTGGTTCGAGCGGGCCTTCGCAGGCCCGACGCCGGCGCAGGCCGCGGCGTGGCCCGCGATCGCGACCGGTGCACACGTTCTCGTGCAGGCGCCGACCGGTTCGGGCAAGACTCTCGCTGCGTTCCTCACAGGGATCGACCGGCTCGCGGCCCGTCCGGGCGAGGGATTGCGACTGCTCTACGTCTCCCCGCTGAAAGCGCTCAACTACGACGTCGAGCGCAACCTGCGTGGTCCGCTCGCCGGGCTCGGATCCACGTTGACGGTCGGTGTCCGTACGGGTGACACCGATCAACGCGAGCGCCGTCAGATGCTTCGGACTCCTCCCGACATCCTCATCACGACACCGGAGTCGCTCTTCCTGCTCCTCACCTCCCAGGGCCGAGAGATGCTGCGCGGCATCGAGACGGTCATCGTCGACGAGGTCCACGCCGTGGCCGGGTCGAAGCGTGGCGCCCATCTCGCGATCTCGCTCGAGCGCCTGGCCCAGCTCACGGACAATCCCTTCCAGCGGATCGGGCTTTCCGCCACCCAGCGACCGCTCGAGGAGATCGGTCGCTTCGTCTCCGGCGGCCGGCCGATCGAGCTCGTCGACGCGGGCACACGAAAGGAGCTCGACCTCGAGGTCGTGGTCGCGCTCGAGGACATGCGCGAGCCCGGGTCGGATTCGTCCCTCGACCAGCTCGTGCTGCCCGACGGCGTGGCGATGGCCTCGGGGTACGACGGGACGGCCCGCTCGATCTGGCCGTCGATCTATCCGGCGCTGGTCGAGCTCGTGCGAGACCACCGTTCGACGATCGTGTTCGTCAACAACAGGCGTCTTGCCGAGCGACTGGCCCTGAGGCTCAACGAGCTCGCCGGCGAGAACATCGCGCGCGCCCATCACGGCTCGCTCGCCCGTGAGCAGCGTGTCGAGATCGAGGAGCTCCTCAAGGCCGGGCAGATTCCGTGTCTCGTCGCCACGTCGTCGCTCGAGCTGGGAATCGACATGGGAGCCGTCGACCTGGTGATTCAGGTCGAGAGCCCCAAGTCGGTGGCCCGAGGGCTCCAACGCGTCGGCCGCGCGGGACATGATCTCGGTGCGGTCTCCAAGGGCCGGATCTTTCCCAAGTTCCGTGCCGATCTGCTCGAATCGGCCGTCGTGGCGAAGGCGATGCGCGAGGGAGCGATCGAGGAGACGCAGATCCCACGCAATCCCCTCGATGTCCTGGCCCAGCAGATCGTCGCGATCTGCGCCGACGAGGAGATCTCGGTGGACGACCTGCACACACTCGTTCGGGGCGCCTACCCGTTCGCCGATCTCGGGCGTGCGCAGCTCGAGAACGTCCTCGACATGCTTGCCGGCCGCTATCCGTCGGACGAGTTCGCCGAGTTGCGCCCGAGGATCGTCTGGGACCGGACCGCAGGCGTCGTCAAGGGCCGGCAGGGTGCCCGGAGGCTCGCCGTGACGAACGCCGGCACGATCCCGGACCGGGGCCTCTTCGGCGTGTTTCAGGTCGACGGTGGCAGCAGGGTCGGTGAGCTCGACGAGGAGATGGTGTACGAGGCCCGCCAGGGGCAGACCTTCATGCTCGGTGCGTCGACCTGGCGGATCGAGGAGATCACCCGTGACCGCGTCCTCGTCTCGCCCGCACCCGGTGTTCCAGGCGCAGTGCCCTTCTGGAAAGGCGAGGGCGTCGGGAGGCCGTTCGAGCTCGGAGAGAAGATCGGTCGCGCCTCCCGTGAGCTCGTAGCGCTTCCCGACAGCGGCGCGCTCGAGCGGTTGGGTGCCGACTATCATCTCGATCCGCTCGCGGCCAAGAACCTCCTCACCTACCTCCGAGATCAGGCGGCTGCCAACGGAGGTGTCGTCCCCTCTGACCGGACCGTGGTCGTGGAGCGCTTCCGGGACGAGATCGGTGACTGGCGGCTCTGCATCCTGACTCCGTTCGGCGCCCGCGTGCACGCGCCGTGGGCGATGGCCCTCGGCGCGCGCCTTCGTGACTCGCTCGGGCTCGAGGTGCAGTCGATCTGGTCCGACGACGGGATCGCTCTCCATCTCCCCGAGGCCGACCTTCCACCGCCGATCGCCGATCTCGTGATCACCGCCGACGAGATCGAGGAGCTCGTCGTTCAGGAGCTCGGGCAGACCGCCTTGTTCGGCGCCCGCTTCCGCGAGAACGCCGGCCGGGCGCTCCTGATCCCTCGCCGGAGGCCCGGCCAGCGTACGCCGCTCTGGCAGCAGCGGCTCAAGGCGCAGAGCCTGCTCCAGGTCGCGCGCAACTACGGGTCGTTCCCGATCGTGCTCGAGACGTACCGCGAGTGCCTGCAGGACGTGTTCGACCTGCCGGCGCCTCAAGCGGATCCTTCACGGGCTCCAGACGCGGGAGCTGGATCTCGTCGAGATCGAGACCGCATCCGCCTCGCCGTTCGCCTCGTCGCTCCTCTTCGCGTACGTCGCGACGTACATGTACGAGGACGACACGCCCGCAGCCGAACGGCGCGCCCAGGCGCTTTCGCTCGACCGTGACCTGCTCCGGGAGCTCCTCGGGCAGGAGGAGCTCCGCGATCTCCTCGATCCCGCAGCCGTGGCCGAGGTCGAGGCGCAGCTCGCGGGCAACCCACGCTCGCCCGACGAGCTCCACGACCTGCTGCGGAGGCGAGGAGATCTCCGTGACGACGAGCTCGATCCCGCCCAGGCGGCGGTTCTCGTGGACGACCGGCGCGCGCTGCGGATCCGGATCGGCGGCGAGGCACGGCTGATCGCAGCCGAGGACGCAGGGCTCTTCCGAGACGCGCTCGGTGTCATGTCGCCGGGAGGGCTGCCGGACGTGTTTCTGGAGCCCGTGCCCGATGCGCTCGCGATGCTCCTCGCTCGATTCGCCCGTTCGCGCGGGCCGTTCACGACCGCCGAGGTGGCGGCGCGATACGCCCTCGAGCCCGGGCCGGTGGAGCTCCTGCTCGGCGAGCTCGAGCGCGCCGATCGCCTGGTTCGAGGCGAGCTCCGCCCAGGGGGAACGGAGCGCGAGTGGTGTGATCCGGACGTGCTGCGGAGGCTTCGGCGGGCGTCGCTCGCTGCGCTGCGCAAGGAGGTCGAGCCGGCCGAGCAGGCCGCACTGGGCCGCTTCCTGCCCGTGTGGCACGGCATCGATCGCCGGGCCACACTCCGCGAGGCACTCGTCCCGCTGCAGGCACTCCCGCTGCCCGTATCGCTGTGGGAGAGCGAGGTGCTTCGGCGGCGTGTGCCGGGGTACCAGCCGGCGTGGCTCGATGCGCTGTGCGCGACGGGAGAGGTCGTCTGGGTCGGCGCCGGACTCGATCGGGTCGCCCTGGTATTCCGATCGGACGCGCCCTTGCTCGGGGCGCCGCCCGCCGCGCCGCCGCCCGAGACCGAGGAGGCACAGGCGCTACGGGTTGCGCTCGGACGCTCTGCCGAGTTCTGGCCCGACCTTCTCTCCGCTGCGGGCCTCGAGGCGGAAGAGGCGCTCCCGGCGCTGTGGGAGCTCGTGTGGTCCGGCGAGGCGACGAACGACGCCTGGACGCCGTTGCGTGCGACCCGACGCTATGGAACACCGGTCGTCGACCGGCGGCCACGCCGGTTCTCGCGCACCCGCGCCGCCGGAACGACCTCCACGCAGGGACGCTGGTCGCTCACCGACAGGCTCTTCCCAACGGCAACCGACGGCCGAGCACTTGCCGAGCTGCTGCTCGAGCGACAGGGGATCGTCGTCCGGGACGGCGTGCGGGGCGAAGGCGTTCCCGGAGGGTACGGCGCGGTGTACAGCGAGCTGCGGGCGCTCGAAACACTCGGCTCCTGTCGTCGCGGCTACTTCGTCGAAGGGCTGGGCGGGGCCCAGTTCGCACTCGCCGGCGCCGTTGAGCGCCTGCGTGAGCTGCGCTCCGACGCGACCGACGACGTGCTCGTGCTCGCGGCGGCCGACCCTGCCCAGCCGTACGGCGCAGCGCTGCCGTGGCCACGGCGCGCCGGCGCTCGAGCGGCTCGGGTCGCCGGTGCGCACGTCGTCCTGCTCGGAGGCGCAGCAGCTCTCTATGTCGAGCGCGGCGGCCGCACTCTCGTACCGCTGCGCGAACCGGACGAGGCCTGGCTGCGGCCCGCACTCGCCGGCGCTTGCAGCCTGGGTGCGCGAGGGCCATGCAAAGCGCCTCGCCGTCGAGCGCTTCGACGGCCGCCCCGTCGCAGAGACCGAGGCGATGCAGCTCCTCGTCGACTCGGGGTTCATCGCCGGCCCGAGGCGCGCCGTGCTTCGCCCCTGAGCAGTCCGTTCTCAGATCGACACGAGAGCGCCGAGCACGACACCGAACACCAGGTGGCGGAACGTCGCCTGGGCAAAGGCGCGCCACGAGCGCGACATCGGCGGTAGCTCGGGTGCACCCCGCGCAGGGTGGGTGCGATCCGTGAGCAGTGTCAGCGGGTAGGTGACCAGGTGCTCGACGAGTGCGAATCCGATCGCGAACCAGAACGCGGTGCCTCCGATCCACTCGAACAAGGCCCAGAACACCAGACCTGCGAGCGCCCCGTTCACGACGTGAACAGCCCAGCCGATCGCCCGCCAATGAGCCCCTCGGGTCACGAACAAGCCGAGGAGCGCGATGTCGGAGTACGGGAACCGGAACACTCGCTGGTCGAAGGGCTCGACGAGTCCCCAGGCCGCTGCCGCAGCCGCGCCGGCGAGAGCCGCCTGCAGCCAGGGGTTCACTCCCCACATCCGCCGCTAGCCGGTGGGGGCGAGGCGGCGCAGGCGTGCGACGGCGACGTCGAGCTCGCTGTCGGCGTAGATCGCCTCGAGCCCGCGCGCGATTCGTGCGTCGACTGCGGTTCCCCCGAGCACCAGGACGATGCCGCGCGGTCTCTCGATCGACGCGAGCGCCACCTCGACGTGTCCGGACGGATTCGCCGAGGGCCGCGCTGATGCAGAGCACGGTCGCCCCGATCTCTGCCGCGAACTCGAGCGCCGCCTCGACCGGGGTATCCGCGCCGAGGTACTCGACACGCCAGCCGTCCGCGCGGAGCATGACGGCGAGCATCATCAGTCCGATGTCGTGCTGCTCGCCCGGCGCGCACGCCAGCACGGCCGTGCCTCGCACTCCACCCCGACCGTCCGCCAGGAGCCTCCCCAGGTGCAGGCGGACCTTCGCCGAGATCGCGTGCTCCTGGGCGATCGACAGCTCGCCGCGATGCCAGGCCTCGCCTGCCCAGCGCAAGGCGGGTGTAACGACGTCCGTCAGCGCCTGCGCGAGCGGCAGGACGGAGAACGCCTGATCGAGCGTCGCAGCGACACGTCTGCGGCTCCGTCGCCTGAACGGCGGCGATGAGCGACTCCCGGAGCTCCGCGGGATCGTCGAGCGCGGCGGTCTCGGCTCCGTCCAGTACGCGGGCCGCCTCCCCGATCCGCCACCCGTCGTTGATCCGGTCGCGGAGCCATTCCACGCGCTGAACATCGGCCTCGGAGTAGCGCCGCTGCCCGCCCGCTGTTCGCTCCGGCCGGAGGACGCCGTACCGCTGCTCCCACTTGCGCAGCGTGTCTGCTGCGACGCCCGTTCGGCGCGACAGGGCGGCGATGTTGAGAAGGGCTGCTGGCATTGGAATATTCCTGGACGAAGCTTACTCGGCACCTAGACTTTGCACTGTTCGACCACTCCCGTCTCATGCCCGAAGGCGACTCACTCCATCGTGTCGCGGTGCGGCTGCAACCGCTCGTCGGGCACTGCGTCGCGGCGTCCTCGCCACATCCCCGCGGGCTCGTGACAGGTGTCGCCACGGCGATCGACGGCCGACGGCTCGAGCGGGTCGACGCGGTCGGGAAGCACCTCCTGCTCCGCTTCGAGGGGGGTGTGACGCTCAGGAGCCATCTCGGGATGACCGGTCGCTGGCGCGTCGGGAAAGCCGGGTCGGCGGGCAGCGGTCGCCCCTGGCTCGTGCTTCGAGCAGGAGGGCTCGAGGCGACGCAGTGGAACGGGCCCGAGTTGGCGCTCGGAATGCGACGGACATCGGCCCTCGGGCCGGATCTGCTCGCCGACGACATCGAGCCGGGCCTGCTCGTCGCCCGCCTGCGTCGCACCGACCAGGGTCGCCGGCTCGGCGAGGCTCTCCGGGATCAGCTCCTCGTTTCCGGGATCGGCAACATGTGGATGTCGGAAACGCTGTGGGCAGCCCGACTCTCCCCGTGGCTCACGGTCGGAGACGCGAGCGACGACGAGCTCCTCGCGGTGTTGAGCTGGGCGCGGACGGCGATGCGGAGCGCGGTTCACGGTCGACGTCCCGGCCGCTCCGTCTATCGACGTGCCGGTCGGGCGTGCCCTCGGTGCGGTGCGATGATCCGATCCCGCGGGCAGGGGCTCGACAACAGGACCGCGTACTGGTGCGCGGCCTGTCAACCCGGTCCAGACGACGGGTCGGCCGATCACGCGACAGGAGATCCGGGTCGGAGCGCGTAGAGGGTGGGGTGGCCCCTCGCGCTCCGCACCTCTACGCATCCCTGCGCGGCTTCGTCCTCGGGGCGTTCGCGTTCCTGTTGCGCGAGCTCGACGACGGAGCCGAGCTTCCGATCGCCTTCGTCGAGCACGAGCACGCCGGTGGCCCGGCGCTCTACGAGTACAGGCCGCTCGTCCGGGCCTTCGTCGAGGAGCGTGCTCCGAGGCTCCGCGTCCGCGACGACGCCGTCATCGCCCTCGAGGAGCTCGGGCGCGAGCCGGCAGCCGGGATCTTCGCGCGCGCCCATGCCGGGCCGCGCTCGTCCGAGGGCGAGGCGCTCTTCCGCACCGTCCTCCTCGGACTCCTCACGTCGACCGCGGAGGCGTGCGGCGGCTTCGACTGGGACGACGAGGCCTTCGATCGCGCCTACGCGGAGCTCGAGCGCTCGCTCTACGGGGAGCGTCGCAGCTACACGGCCGTTGCGCCGCTGCTCGGCATCTCGGTGTCGACGCAGCTCGAGCTCGCGCCCGGGCTGCGGATCAGGACGATGGCCGACCGCGAGCTCGCTCGTCACTGGCCGGAGGCTGCCTCGCTGATGCCGCGCGACTTCGGTCGCGAGCCCGATCGGTACTGCGTTCTCGACCTTCGGTCCGCGCTCGCGAGCGGGGAGGATCCGCCCGACGCGCCGGCGGAGATCGCCGATGCCGTCAGCGCCATCCGGCTCGCGACGGCGGCGCCCGTCTCGGCCGGGCCGGTGCTGTTCGAGACCCTCGACGGGCGCCCGTTCGGCATCCGCCCAGTTCTGCCGATCGCCGCGACCCAGCCGCCGGGTGAGGCGAGCCGCCTCGACACCTTCCGGGGCGGCCTCGCGGCCGAGCTGCTGCTCCGCCTCGGGCTGGCCGACGTCGACAGTGCGCTCGCCGAGGCACTCGACCGCTGGGAGCTGTCCCTGTTCCAGAACGAGCCGTTCCGGTCCGAGCAAGTGCGCGCAACGCTCAGTGCGCTGCTCGGCGAAACGTGGCCCCTGCGTGCCGCCGTCCTGCTGGCGGCAGACCCGTCCGAGCGGGCGGAGCTCCACGCCGAGCTCGTCGCTCTGGCCGGCGGCGAATCGAGCAGCGGCCGGGTTGCCGACGCGGCACGGCGTGCGCTCGTCGAGACGCTACAGCACGGCGATCGCGACGCTCTGCTGGGCGAGCTCGACGAGGCCCTGCTCGGCGTTCGCGCACATGGCCCGCTCCACGTCGCCGTCTGAGCGGCAGTTCGTTCTCACTGCGGCGGCAGCCTCGAACGCGCCCGCGGGATCTGCAGATCTCGGTCGCAGAATCGACACAGAGACGGGACGGACATGTCACTCCTCGGGGCGTAGCCTCACGTCATGGAGGAAGCGCGGAGAGTGCTCGAGCGGCTGGAGCGGATCGAGGCGCTCGATCGTCAGGCGGCGAGCCCGGCGGAGGTCCTGGCCGAGGTGCGTGGACTGCTCCTCGACGCGGAGGCGTGGGTGCGCGTCGAAGGAGGTGATTCCGCGGACGAGGCGGTAACGCGCCTGCGCGAGGCGCTTGCTCCGAAGGCGCGCGAAGCGCTTGCCCGGAACGCAGTGCCCGCCTGAACGGCTCGAGGCGAAGGCGACCCGCTCGTCGATCGCCGCAGGCCCGGTCTGCGGCGATCGCATAGGGTTGCCAGGTGATCACACACTGGGACGAGGTCGACGCGGTACGTCGCGAGCGCGGTCACCTTGCGGCCTCGTGGCAGTCGCTGACGGGAACCCATTCGGTCACCGTCGGCGTTCAGCGCATCTCGATCGACCCCGGCCGCTGGGCGACACCCCTGCACCTCGAGGGCTCGGAGGAAGAGATCTTCTATGTCCTCTCCGGCACCGGGGTCTCCGTCCAGTCGAGCGGGGAGCAGGAGCAGGCGTGCGCGGTCGGCGCCGGGGATTGCCTCGTCCACCTCGCGCTCGAACACGCGCACACGATCGGCGCGGACGACGAGGCGCCGCTCGTCGTGCTCGCATTCGGGCAACGACACTACGCCGCGAACACGCTCCTGCCGCGCGCCGGCGTCTCCTGGCTCGGCCCGACGTGGGTCCTCGAGGGAGCTCCGGACGATCATCCGTGGGCGCGCGAGGCTGCCGTCGGGCCCGCCGAGCTGGGACGAGCTCGTGGAACGGCCGGCCCGGATCGTGAACATCGCCGATGTGCCGACATTCGAGCGCCGCGGAGCCACCGTGTCCCGCAGCGTGCGCGACCTCGGCGGAGCGGCCGGATCGGAGCGAACCGGGCTTCGCGCTGTACGACGTGCGATCCGGGACGGCTCATGAACCCGCCTCACAGCCACTCGGCCGAGGAGGAGATCTTCGTCGTGCTCGGTGGTAGCGGCACGGCGACGCTCTGGCCTCATCCGCGCTCTACCCACGAGCCGGATCGCGTTCGAGGCGGCACCCGAGTCGAGGAGATCCGCGCCGGGAGCACCGTTGCGAGCCCGGCCGGGACGCGGCGGGCGCTCAGCCTGCAGGCCGGAGCCGACGGGATGCGGGTGCTCGCATACGGCACCCGCGAATCCAACGACATCACCTACTACCCGCGGTCCGCGAAGATCAGCGTCCGCGGCGTAGGCGTGATCGGAAGGATCGAGCAGGTCGATTACTGGGATGGCGAGGATTGAAGGAGAGCGGGGGACCGCGGTGAACGAGGCGCCATGGGATTCGTCCGTCTTCTGCCGCGCTCCGTTTCGCGCAGCCAAAGTCCAGTCCTCGAGGTCGAGCCCGAGGTCGACGTGACGGGCCTCGAGTCCAATCCTCCCGTCGACCAGCCCGCACTCGAGGAGTTGGAGGCGGCGGTCTTCACTCCACCCGTGACGGCACCGACCTTCGTGCCGCGGCCGGCGCCTCTCGCCGCGACGGGAACGCGGGTGATCGCGCTTGCGAACCAGAAGGGTGGGGTCGCCAAGACGACCACGACTCTCAACCTCGGCGTCGCCTTCAAGGAGATGGGGTACCGGGTCCTGCTGATCGACCTCGACCCGCAGGGGAACCTGACGATGAGCCAGGGACTGAACCCCGACACGATCGAGACGTCGATGTTCGACGTGCTCGTGCGGAAGATCCCGATCTCCGACGTGATCGAACGGCGCGAGGTCGACCTGGCCGTCGCCTCGATCGATCTCGCCGGCGCCGAACTGGCACTCGCAGCGCTCATCGGCCGGGAGCGCTCGCTCGAGAAGGCGCTGGTCGAGGTTCGCGACCGCTACGACTTCATCCTCATCGACACTCCGCCGTCGCTCGGCCTCCTGACCATCAACGCGTTCGTGGCGGCCACCGGGGTCATCGTGCCGGTGCAGTGCGAGTACCTCGCCCTCCGTGGGCTCGTCCAGTTGGAGAACACACTCGCGATGGTGCGCGAGAACCTGAATCCGCTCGTCGGAGTCGACGGAATCGTGCCGACGATGTACGACGGCCGTACGCTGCACGCGCGCGAGGCGGTCGAGATCCTCGAGGAGAACTTCGGCGACCTCGTCTTCAAGACGCGAATCCGGAAGACCGTCCGCTACGCCGAGGCTCCCGTCAAGGGAAGCTCGGTCCTCGGGCTACGACCCGACCGGGGCCGCATCCGAGGCGTATCGTGAGCTCGCAAAGGAGGTGCTGCATGGCGCGGAAGCGCGCGAGCATGCGTGAGGGGCCGCTGGCCGAGCTGTTTCGGGCCACCGAGGCCGCCCAACGCCAGGCGGGCGACGATCCACCCGGCGAGCCGTCGCCGCCCCCCGCTGCGGAGCCCGACGAGCAGCAGACCTTGATCCAGGAGCCCTCGGCGACGACGAAGAGTGGTCGCCGTCACGAGGCCGCGCTCGAGGAGACGGTCGAGCACGTCCACGACTTCGACGAGGAGCCGTCGGCCGCTGCGACGCCGAGCTCGGTCCCCGGTGCCGAGGACGAGGCAACCGTCCTGATCCCGGCTCCAGAGCCCGCAGCTGTCGAGCCCGTCTCTCCACCTCGACCGGCCGCTCCCGCGCCCAAGCCCGAGCCTCCTTACGAACCCCCCGCCAGTCGCTTCATCCAGCCGATGCCCGAGAGCGCGCCCCGACTGAACGTTGCCGGCGAGGCCGCTTCGTATCTCGCTGTGATCCGCGTCGTCGGGGTCGGCGGCGGCGGTCTGAACGCGGTCAACCGGATGATGGATGCCGGGATCGCCCAGGTCGACTTCGTTGCCGTCAACACCGACATGCAGCAACTCAACCTCTCGGACGCCCCCGTCAAGATCCACATCGGCGAGCAGCTCACCCAGGGGCTCGGCTCGGGGGCAGATCCCGAGACGGGCCGCAAGGCCGCGGAAGAGGCGTATGACCAGGTGCGCTCGGCGCTGCGAGGATCCGACATGGTGTTCGTCACCGCCGGCGAGGGTGGCGGCACGGGCACGGGCGCGGCGCCCGTGGTTGCGAAGATCGCGCGTGAGCTCGGCGCCCTGACCGTCGGGATCGTGACGACCCCCTTCAGGTTCGAAGGCACCCGGCGCAGGCAATCGGCCGACTCGGGCGTCGAGGCGCTCCGGGCCGCGTGCGACACCGTGATCGTGATCCCGAACGATCGGCTCCTCGAGGTCCTCGACCGGTCGACCTCGATGGTCGACGCGTTCAAGATCGCCGACGACGTGCTGCGCCAGGGCGTGCAGGGGATCTGTGACCTGATCACGATGCCCGGCCTGATCAACCTGGACTTCGCCGATGTGCGGACGATCATGTCGAACGCGGGCTCGGCTCTGATGGGCATCGGCTATTCCGAGAGCCAGAACCGCGCCCGCGAGGCAGCCGACCGTGCCCTACGATCGCCGCTGATCGATACCGAGATCGTCGGAGCCAAGGGCATCCTGCTCTCGATCGCGGGAGGCGAGGATCTCACCTTGATGGAGGTCAACGAGGCGGCCGAGGTCGTACGTGGTGCCGCGACGGACGACACGAACATCATCTTCGGGGCAACGGTCGACGAGCGGCTCAACGGGCAGGTCTGGGTGACGGTCATCGCAACAGGCCTGGGCGGGAGCCATCGCCGTGCGTTCACGCCGTCGCTGGCAGCGACAGGCGCGTCGTCCTTCGGCACGTCCCGCGGCGACGACTCGGAGCTGCCGGGCTTCCTGCAGTAGAGCCCGGTCGAGGCCCGACTCAGACTGCCGGCAGAAGCACTGTCGCCCCAAAGGCGACGGCCGCCAAACCCGTCGCGGCACCGACCGCGGCGACACGCACGTACGGCCGCACCCACGGCCCCGCGAGTGTCAACGCCCCGGCGGCGCCGACCGCCATTCCGGTGAGGAGCTCGACGGCGCCGAAGGCGATGCCTGCCGAGAGCGCAGTGCGGTGATCGACGCCCTGTGAGCCGAGGGCGAGCGCCACTGCCGCGCTGGCGATCCCGACGTTCCCGGGTGTCACGGGCAGGATCGCCGCGAGCTCGACGGCCGGAACGAGCACGAGAGCAGCCCGAACCGGGTTGTCGATCCCGATCGCAGCCACGACGGCCGTCGCGGCGATGACCTTCGCGGCTGCACCCGCGAGCGCCCAACCGGACACGATGGCGAGGTCGCGCGGTGAGGAAGCGAGTGAGCGGAATGCGCACATCAGCTGGTCGAGGCGCGTCGGACGGGAGAGACGACGAGAGGCGATCGCGGCGATTGCCGCACCGGCGACGATGGCGCCGATGACGAGCAGCGGCCAGCGTGGCAGCACGCCGCCGGCGCTCCCGATGGCGATCAGGGCACCCAGCCAGACGACGCGGGTGACGCCGACCGCGGCGGCAGCGCCGCTGACGGTCCAGACGCCGCCGGTCGTGACGCGGCCGAACAGCGCCACCCGAAGGGCCGATCCGATGTGGGCCGGCGCGATCGGCGTTGACCCCACAGCCGACCGCGTAGCGGGCCGCTGTGTCGACGAGCGGGAGATCCGATCCACTTGCGCGGAGCGCCGAACGCCACGCGAGCGCGCCGCAGGCGCTCATGCATGCGAACGCGAGGCCGGCGATCCAGAGGAGGCCGGGGTCTGCCGCGCCGAGCCCGCGGAGCGCTTCACCGACCCGGTCGCCGAGGAGGGACGGGCTCAAGCAGAGCACGGCGAGCAGCGCCAGGGAGATCCCGGTCATTGCAAGCTGTCGCGACGTGAGATGGTGACGAATCACAGGAACCATCTGGTTCTCGGCATCTTCGAGCCGTCTCTTGAGGGCTTCCGCCCGAACGAGGCGGAGCAGGCGCGGAGGGGCCGAGTCACGGGCGTCACAGTCATTGAGACGCCCTCCGCGCCCCGCGGTCTGTGTTCTCCGCAATATCCGAACATCTTCGGTCGAGAAGCGCTCCATGGCCTGGCGCGGAGGTCGTCGTGGAGCGCGTTCCCGACCGCGTCGGAGACACCACGGGTCGCGTCGGCTCCGGTCCGCGTGGCGCACGCGGGCACTCCGCCGTCTTCGTCCGGGCCGGTTGACCGGTACGGCGTGCTCCCCACGAGACACCGTTCGCGCATCGAGCCTCTACGCTCTTCGAATGCGTGGAGCGGTCGCCGCCGGCAACAGACACACCGCCGAGGCCGGTGCGTGGGCGCTCGAGCAGGGTGGGAACGCCGTGGACGCCGTCGTCGCCGCCGCGATTGCCGCGTTCGTCGCGGAAGGGCCGCTGACCGGCCCTGCCGCCGGCGGCTTCTTCCTGCTCCGGGATGCCGGCGGCGAGCCGACCGCTGCTCGACTGCTTTCTTCGCTGTGCCGTCACGGGCGCGCGGGCAGATGGACGAGGTGGTGATCGACTTCGGTGACGCGTCGACGCAGGTGTTCCACATCGGGCGAGGCGTCTGTCGCGGTGCCCGGCCTCGTCGCCGGCCTCGCGGAGGCGCACGGGCGGCACGGCCGGCTTCCGTGGCGAGAGGTCTTCGTGCCCGCCCTCGCGCTCGCTCGGGTCGGTGTCGAGATGACCGGCCCTCAGCGGTTCCTGCTCGAGATTCTCGTGCCGATTCTCGAGCAGACCGACGAGGGGAGGAGCATCTACGGATCGCATGTTCGCGCCGAGACGGCAGCGATGGTCCCGGGGCTCGAGCTGCTTCGCGACGACGGTGCCGCAGGCGTTGCCGCCCTCATCCCGGCTCTCGCCGATGACCTCGCGCGCTACGAGGTGATCGAACGGGAACCGATCGAGTCGGCGTATCGCGGGACACGGGTCCTCACCTGTCCGGCACCGTCGTTCGGGGGGGCCGTGGTCGCAGGCGGGCTCGCGTCGCTCGACGCGCTCGGCGCCGACGCGCGATGGGCTCGCCGAAGCCCTGGTGGACGCGCTGCGGGCGGGATACGGAGGTTCTGCTGCGCCGCGACCGCTGACCGGCACCACCCACGTCTCCGTCGTCGATGGCGACGGCAATGCCGCGGCGCTCTCGTCGACACTCGGCTCCGGCTCCGGCGTCTTTTCCGGTGGATTCCAGCTCAACAACATGCTCGGCGAGCTCGACGTGATCGGCACCCGAGAGCGGCCGGCGGGCGAGCGTCTGCCGAGCATGATGGCGCCCACTCTCGTCCTCGACGGTGGCGAGCCACGGCTCGTCGTCGGGAGCGCAGGATCGGTCAGGCTCTCGGGGGCGATCCTGCAGACGATCCACCACGTCGTCGCGGACAGCCTGGGTGTCGGCGAGGCGATCGACCACCCGCGGCTTCATGTCGAGGACGGCATCGTTCAGATCGAGGGCGGTTGGCCGGAAGGGACGGCCGAGCAGCTGCAGGAGGCGGGGAGCGGGTGAACCTGTGGGCGGCGCGGAACCTCTACTTCGGCGGCGTCTCGGCCGTCGAGCGGCGCCACGACGGGCAGCTCGCCGCCGCCGGTGATCCACGTCGCGGCGGTCACGGGTCTGTCGTCCCGTGATCGGGATCCGCCCGGCGGAGCCGGGAGATGCGCAGTCGCTCGTCGAGCTCGCGGGCGAGGTCGGCCGCGAGGACGGCGCGTGGCTTCTGACGACCGCGGAGTGGCGCAGCGTCGCCGAGGAGCGGCGCTATCTGCGCGCGGTGCGGCGGCACCCGGACGCGGCGGTCTACGTGGCCGAGGACGGCGAGACGATCGTCGGGCGGCTCTCGCTGGCCCGCGACGTCCACCCGGCGAGCCGCCACGTCGCCGATCTCGGCCTGATGGTGGCCGCGAGCCATCGGCGACGCGGTGTCGGGCGCGCGCTGCTCGAGCAGGCGTCGATGTGGGCCAAGGCAGTCGGGGTGATCAAGCTCGAGCTCCACGTCTTCCCGTGGAACGAGCCCGGCGATCGCGCTGTACGAGTCGTTCGGCTTCGAGCGCGAGGGCCTCCGCAAGGGCCAGCTACCTGCGCGACGGTGTCCCCGTCGACGCGATCCTGATGGCGTTGCAGCTCGACGGCCCGATCGCATGACCGGCGCTCGTCTGCATTTCGTTGTCTCTCATGACGACAGCATGGCAGCGCTGATGTGCCGTCACTGAATCGGTTTCGTGCCAACTCACGACCGGCGGGATCACGGTGGGCGGCACCCGACCGCGGCTCGGCGCCTCGACCGCGCTAGCATCGCCGCGATGGCGCTTCGCGTCGACGCCGACCGCCTGCGCGCGGACTTCGATGCTCTGGCGCAGATCGGGGCGACGCCTGACGGTGGCGTCGAGCGCACGACGTTCTCGGAGGCGCATCTCGGCGGCGCGGGCCTGGTTCTCGAGCTCGGGCCGACGCGGCCGGGCTCGAGACCCGCGTCGACTCTGCCGCCAACCACTCGGCCGTCCTCCCGGCGACGGATCCCGCGGCGCGGACGCTGCTGCTCGGCTCGCACCTCGACTCGGTGCGCGACGGCGGCCGCTACGACGGCGCCCTCGGCGTCGTCTGCGCTCTCGAGGTGCTCCGCGCCGTCAAGGACGCCGGTCTCGATCTGCCGGTCGCGCTCGAGGCGGTCGACTTCACGGACGAGGAGGGGACGCTGATCGGCACCTTGGGCAGCTGGCGCGCTCGCGGGCTCGCTGACGCCGCGAGCTCCTTCGCGCACCTCGAGGCGGACGTGAGCCTGCTCGTCTGCCGAGCTCGCGCGCATGGGGCTGACCGAGGACGGCCTGCTCGCCGCCCGCCGTGATCCGGCGTCGCTCGCGGGCTACCTCGAGCTCCACATCGAGCAGGGGCCGGTGCTCGAGCGCGCTGGAATCGACATCGGCATCGTCACCGGGATCGTCGGCTCGAGCTCGTTCCGGGTCGTGTTCGAGGGTGAGGCGCGTCACGCCGGCACGACGCCGATGGACGCGCGACGCGATGCCGCGGTCGGCGCAGCGGCGTTCGTGCTGGGCGTCCGAGAGACGGTGACGCGAGACTTTCCCGGGTGCGTCGCGACGGTCGGGGACATCGAGATCGAGCCCGGGCTCGTTCAACGTCGTCCCCGGACGCGCCCGGCTTCGCCTCGAGTGCCGCTCGCTCGGACGCCGGGCAGCTCGACGCGCTGGAGCGGGCGCTCACGAGGCGAGCGCACGGCGGAGGCGCGAGCGCGCTCGGGCTCGAGCGTCACGATCGCCCGGGTCGGTCGCTGGGAGCCGGCTCCGACCGACGGACGGATCCGGGACGACGCTCGCGCCGCCGCCGCCGCGCTCGGACTCATCGACGATGGAGCTGCCGTCCGGCGCGGGCCACGACGCGCAGGCGCTCGCGGCGATCACGCCGAGCGGGATGGTGTTCGTGCCGTCCGTCGGCGGCGATCAGCCACGACCCGCCGGAGCACACGGCGTGGGAGGACTGCGTCAACGGCGCCAACGTGCTGCTCGGACGCGGCGCGTGCGCCTCGCCGGGCGTCAGCCGAGCCCGCTCGCGGCTGCATCAGCCGGTCAGCGCGCGGGGGACGACGAGCACCTCGAGCCGCCCACACCCGGGCGGCGATCCGCTGCCAGTCGTCGATCTCGAGGTCGAGGCTCGGCGAGCGCTCCGGTCGGGAACGCGTCCGGCGGCCGGCGGGGCCAGAATGCCGATCGAGCGTCGTGCAGGCCGGGGTTGTGACCGATCAGCGAGCACCTCGCGAGACCTCGGGCGCAACGGCGCGCAGTCGGTCGAGCAGGTCGTCGGCCGCCGCGTGGTAGAGACCGGCTTCGATCTCGACTGCGAGGTACATCGAGCGCCGCTGCGACGAGCTCGAGCGTTGTCCTGTGCCCGCACCGCCGTCGAGCAGAGAACGAGGTCCGGGGCGCACGTCGTGGGCCGGCGGCCCAGCGCCGCGATCCGCCTGCGCCGCCTTCCGCCCGCGCGGCGCG
The DNA here is from genome assembly GCA_963776305.1 of uncultured Thermoleophilia bacterium. Taxonomy (GTDB): domain Bacteria; phylum Actinomycetota; class Thermoleophilia; order Gaiellales; family Gaiellaceae; genus Gaiella. Next base: position 193,799 of record CAVZMA010000006.1, read on the forward strand.
AGCGGCCGGTCGTGGTCCGCGAGTGCCGGATCGTCCCAGCTCGACTTCGCGTGGCGGAGCAGCCAGAGACGTCTCACCAGCCGCGCCTCCAGCCTCGCACGAGCGCGATCTGGCCGGCCGTCTCCGGCGACGGCCTCGCCCGCCGGGAGCTCGCGTCGCAGCGTCGCGATCCGCGCGATCGCGTCACCGTCGTCGAGTCCGTGGCGGACGAGCCAGCAGCCGACCACGGTGCCCGTGCGGCCGACGCCGCCCCAGCAGTGCACGTACGACCGTGCTCGCCCTCGGCGCGGGCCTCGTCGATGTCGTCGAGGATCGTCATCACGTGGCCGCTCGTCGGCGTTCCCATGTCGCGGGATCGGATGGGACACCCGCCGCGCGCCGCACAGCAGGTGCGCCGTAGCCGTCGAGTGGGTCGGACGGGTGGGTGAGGTCGACGAAGACGGTGACGCCCTCGCGCTTCCAGAGCCGCGACCGCTGCGGCATCCCGGGATACGCGCCGGCGAGCAGACCGTCGCCGACCACGTAGCGCGCCGGTCGTCCCATCGCGTGAATGTAGATGATCGCTCTCGAACCGGGGCAAGGCGTCAACGCCCCTCTGCGGCTGCGCGCACCGCCTTCCAGGCCGCTCCTGCCGAGAAGCCGCGTCGTGCGAGGAATGCGATCGCGCGGCGGCGTTCGGCGTCGTCGCGAAACGCGCCGGCCGCCCAGAGCAGCTCGCGGGCGAGCTCGGCCTCGTCGTCGATCGCCGTAGACCTCGTCGAGTGCGGCTCCGTGCGAGGTCGCCCGGGATCCCGCGGGAGCGGAGCTTCTGCTCGGCGCGGCGTCGCCCGTAGCCTGCGCGCCGTGCATGCCGCGGGCGAGCTGCCCTGCGAGCGCCTGCGTCGTCGAGGTACCCGTACCCCGCAACGCGCTCGATCGCGTCGCGGGCGACGTCCGGGGGACACGTCCCGTGCGGCGAGCTTCTCCTCGATCTCGGCGACCGACTGCATGCTTCGCCGCGAGCGAGCGGACGACGAAGAGTCGCGCCCGAGCCCGGGCCAGGCGTCCTCGACCGCGGCGCGCCGGGCGTCGTCGATCTCGTCGCCGTCGCCAGCCGAGCTCGCCGAGCGACCTCGGGCTCGACGCGCAGCCAGGCTCGGCCGTCGAGTCGAAGCGCGATCGAACGCCGGCGCGGGACGTGGCGTGCGTCGTCGTCCGGCGGAGCGTCGCGCTCGATCGTGAGGCGGGCCACGGCTCCGAGGCTACTGTTTGCGGGGATGGTCGTCCGCTGCTCGCTCGTCGTGGTCGCCGCGTTGCTGCTCGCGGGTTGCACCGGCGCGGACGACGAGCCGCCGGCGACCTCGACCGAGACTGCCGCGACGACGACGACGGCGCCGGCCGGGACTCGAGGGCGCGTCGACGGCATCCGTCACCTGGACCTCGCGATCACCGAGACCGCGCTGCTCACCGACGTCCGCGCCGCGCGCCCACGCAGGGCTACGACCGCGTCGTCTTCGAGTTCCGAAACGGCGCTCCCGGGCTACGAGGTCGGCTACGTCAGAACGGCCGATCCTCGCGGACGGCTCCGGCGAGGAGGTCGCCGTCACGGGCGGCGCCGTGCTCGTCGTGCGGATGGAGCCGGCTCTCGACGCCGATCTGACGCAGGAGTCGGCGCCGCGGACGTACACCGGCCCGACGCGCTTCGCGCCCGACGCGGCGGTGGTCGCCGAGCTCGTCCGCACCGGAGGCTTCGAGGCCGTCCTCACCTGGGCGGTCGGTGTCGACGAGAAGCGGCCGTTCCGCGTCACGCGGCTCGAGGACCCGGCGCGGATCGTGATCGACATCGACGCCGAGCTAGCGCTGAGTCGCGAGCGCTTGCGGCGCCGTCCGGGGCGCCTGCTAGCGTCTCGGCCTCGATGTTGCTCTTCGCCTAGGACCGCCGTTGCCGCGGGCCTCCTCGAGAGGCCCGGCCGTTGCACGCCCTGGGTTGTCTTTTCGAGAGGAGCAATCGTCATGTCGCACGTCCCATCCGATGTCCCCGCCGTCGAGGTGCGCGATCTCCGCAAGGAGTTCCGCCGCCGCAGCCGCCGCAAGGACGAGAGCCGGTTCAAACGCCGGTACAGGACGATGCCCGCGCTGCGGGACGTCAGCTTCACGATGCGCCGCGGCGAGTGCGTCGCGATCCTGGGCCAGAACGGCTCGGGCAAGTCGACGCTCGTCCGCCTGCTCTCGACGCTGCTGCTCCACGACGGCGGCAGCGCCACGCGTGTTCGGGCACGACGTGTTCACCGAGCAGCGGGCCGTGCAGCGGCTCGTCAACCGCGTCTCGGTCGAGGCGAGCTTCTTCAAGAAGATGTCCGCGGCCGAGAACCTCGGCTACGCGTCGCGGTTCTACGGGATGACGTCCGCGCGACACGCGCGACGAGATCCCGCGCATTCTCGAGCGGGTCGGCTTCGCCGACGGAGCGGCGCAACGAGCCGATGGAGAACCTCTCCCGCGGGATGCAGCAGAAGGTCGCGCTCGCCCGGGCGCTGCTCACGAGCCCGGTGCTGCTCCTGCTCGACGAGCCGACGACGGGGCTCGACCCTCGCTCGAAGCGCGAGGTGCAGGAGTTCATCACGGAGGTGCGGGCCGAGCACGACGCGACGATCCTCCTCTGCACGCACGACCTCGCCGAGGCCGAGGCGCTGGCCGACCGGATCGGCGTGCTCGACCGCGGCGAGCTGCTCGCGCTCGAGCCGGTCGACGAGCTCCTGGCCCGCTACGGCGCCGACACGCTCGAGGAGGCGTTCTTCGCCGCCACCGGCCGCAGCTTCGAGGACGAGGTGGCGACGAGGAGGACGACGAGAGGGAGGTGTTCGCCTGATGCGTGCGATGGCCCTGAACCTCAAGCACGACCTGATCGGGCTCGGCGGCGTCGTCGAGCGCAACGTCTACCTCACCCGCCGCTACATCTGGTGGGATCTCGCGTTCTTCGTCTGGACGGTCGCGAACACGCTCACGATCGTCTTCATCGCGAAGGGGATCGAGGCGACGGGCGGCTCGATCGACGTCGAGCAGACGACGACGGCGCTGCTGATCGGCGCCGTCGTCTGGGCGTACCTCGGGATCATCTTCGAGTTCATCACGGAGACGGTCGCCTGGGAGCGGTGGGAGGGGACGATCGAGTACACGTTCATGGCGCCGCTCTCGCGGGCGATGCACCTCGGCGGCTCGGGCGTGTTCGCCGTGCTCTACGGGCTCGTGCGGGCGTCGCTGCTGTTCGTCGTCGTCGCGATGTTCTTCGGGCTCTCGATGCCGGACGCGAACTTCGCCGGCGGCGCTCGCGATCCTGCTGATCGCGTCGGTGTCGTTCTTCGGGATCGGGATGATGACGGCGGTGCTGCCGCTGATCTCGCCCGAGAAGGGCGCCCAGCTCGGGTTCGTCGCGCAGGGGATGCTGCTCGTCGTCTCGGGCGTCTACTACCCGGTGTCGGTGCTGCCGGAGTGGATGCAGTGGCTCTCGAAGATCTCGCCGGCGACCTACGCGCTGCGCGGGATCCGCGGCTCGATCCTCGAGGGCCAGGGGCTCCTGTGGGCGAACGTGTGGCCGTTGCTCGTGATCGGCGTCGTCTCGATCCCGCTCGGCCTCGCGGGTGTTCAAGCGCGGCGAGATCTACGCCAAGCGGCACGGGAAGCTGAAGCGGTCCGGGTAGGAGGCGGCGACACGCGTCGGCCCGACCAGCGGATCCGGGGCGAGACGCTGTCACCGTCCGACCCGGCGCCCGGCCGAAGCGATCTCTCCGCAATTTGCACACTTTCCCGTCGCGACGGCCCTTGCGCCGACCGGCCGGGATCCCTATCTTCACCATTGCACCGAGCACGGGGCACCGGAGGTTGAAGGCCTCCCGAGCGATTGACGCGCAAGCGACGGTTGGTCGGGGAGCTGGACGAAGGAGCTACCGACCCGGTGCATTTTCTTTGGTCCCGCGTCGAGGACGACGACCGGGATCGGCCGGGTCGTCCGCGCGCGCGTAGCGCGCGTAGCCCGGGTGGACGCCGGTGATCACCGGCCAGAGCGCGCTCGTGCTCGTCCGCGGTCGCCGCGCGCGCCGTGCACCGGCTCGCGAGCGGTCCGCCGATCGTGATCGTCGCCTCCGGCGTCGCGAGCAGGTTCAGCCACCAGCGCGGGCGGCGCTGTCCTCGCCGCCGTTCGAGGCGACGACGACGAGTGTCGTCGCCGTCCTCGAAGTACGTGAGCGGCGTCGTCGTCGGGCGCGCCCGGAGCGGCGGCCGGTCGTCGTCAGGAGCAGCACGGGCATGCCGGCGACCCGCCCGAGCACGCGGCCGCCGCGTGAGCCGGTAGACCGCCCTGTGGGCGCGGCCCATGAGCTTGATCGCGTGACGTCGCAGGTGCAAGGCATAGACGCTACCGCGGGAGCCCCACGGGTCGAATCCCTCGTTCGACGGCTGGGGCGATTCGGCGGTTGTGCCGACGATATCGATGTGCCTGCGGCCCCGGGGACACCACCCCCGTTTCTCATCGTCCTGACCCACCCCAGTACATGCGCCGCCTGCGGGTGCAACCTGATGCGGAAGACGACGGTGAGCTTCGATCCGGGCACCGGCAGCGTGACGTGTGTGACATGTGCCGGCGGCACCTGGCCGCGCTCCGAGGACGCTCCCTCGATCTCGTAGGCGTCGGTCGCCTCGGGTGCGACGTCCAACGGCAACCGTCCTGACCCGGGTCGGCGGGCGTCGGAACCGCTCGCCGTCGAGAACGAGGGCGGTGGGCTCTGCCAACTCTGCAGTGCGAGGGAGTACGCTCGCCCGATGCGCCGGCGCGATCTCGACGGACTGGCGCGCACCGCCGCGGAGGTTGCGGTCGAATGGGAGGTCGAGCTCGGCCCGCCGTTCGCGCTCGCGCGGTTCTCCTACGTGGCACCCGCGGGAAGCGATGCAGTCCTCAAAGTGACCCCACCCGGCGATGACGAGTCGGACGACGAGGCCGACGCGCTCGCCTTCTGGAACGGAGAGGGAGCCGTGCGCCTTCTGCGCCACGATCGCGGGCGGCGAGCCCTGCTGATCGCACGGGCGACCCCGGGCACGGACATCTCGGCGCTCCCCGAGGACGAGGCGATTGCGATTGCCGTCGATGTCGGCCTGCGACTGTGGCGACCGGCGGCGGGCCCCTTTCGATGGATCGGCGACCACGTGCCACGCTGGCTCGACGATGCCGAGCGATCCGGTCGGGGCGCGGGCGACCTGATCCGTCTGGCGCGAGAGCTGTATGCATCACTCGACGTCGGTGCCGATGTCCTCGTCCATGGGGACTTCCACCATCACAACATCCTCCGCGCCGACGACCACTACCTCGCGATCGACCCGAAGCCGATGCTCGGCGAGGCGGAATTCGACGTGGCCCCGTTCCTCTGGAATCCGCTGTCGGATCGGATGACGCTCTCGGCCGCGGAGCGCCGGCTGGCGGGGTTTGCAGCAGCCGGGCTCGACGAGCGGCGGCTGCGCATCTGGGCGTGCATCCGCGGCGCGTACCTCCGGGTCGCGGAGCACGAGACCGAGGTCCTGCGCGCACTGCTCTAGCGCAGGCGCGTCCTCTACGAGGGCCGTCGGGTCCGCCGCACGAGGTGTGCGACATTGATCGACCAGCCGACCCCGTCAGTGCGGCGAACGAACAGCCGGGGCTCGTCGGGGCGCCAGATGTTGCGGGTCCAGGAGGTGTTCCAGTTGCTCACGGAGAGAGCGTAGACCGGTCCCGCGAGGAGCGACTAACCGATCGGGCCGGCGATCGTCTCATTCGACTCCATGAGCCGGAGCCGCCGCAGACCGGCCCATGGCGTAGCGCGGCGGGGTGGTCGCCGCCCACCTCCGCAAGAGGACCCCGCCGCGCTCACCTTTCGCCCCTCGTGCTCGGCTCACCGACACGCCGTGTCTCCTTGGTGCCGAATCCCTCCTGCTCGAGCACGCCCTGCACTCCTTCACGGGCCTTGTGGATCCTCCATTTCACGGTCGACACCGTGATGTCGAGCGAATCGGCGATCTCCGCGTAGGACAGCCCGACGATGTCCCGCAGCAGGAGTGCCTCGCGGAGGTCGACACTCAGTTCGCCGACGGCGGCCCACAACCGCTCGATCGGCTCGCGTTGGTCGAATCGCGGTTCGACCAGAGCCGGCGCCTTGACGTCGTCGATGTTGAGCGAGTGAGGTCGCCGCTCCTGGGAGCGAAGCTCGTCGATGACGCTGTTCTTCGCGATCTGGAACAGCCAGGTCGTGAAGGCGGAGCCCTCACTGAATCCAGGGAGGCCTCGGAAGACCTTGAGGAACACGTCCTGCGTGAGGTCCTCTGCGAGCCGCCGATCGTCGAGTAGACGGTAGGTGTACGTGAAGATCAGGCGCTCGTAGGCGTGCACGATCACTGCGAACGCACGCTCGTCACCCGCCTGCGCGCGGCGGAGGATCGACGGGTCGGGCTGGGCTAGGGCCGATCCGGGCTGTTCCATCGATTCCGGCTCACGTCACGTCCACCACTTTCGGGAGTTCGCTGTCGAGCGCGTCGATTCCTCGTTATCGGTCGATGTCGATCGCGGCAGTATCGCGCACGCGAGGGACAGCACTACGTCGTCTGCCGGCCCGCGTCCGGCGTCGTCCGATCCTGCAGACATTCTCGGCAGATGTTCTCGCACGGCCGAAACGAGGCGGCAGCCGCCCCTGACAGTACTCCGATCGACGGCAGGCCGGGGGAGATGCAGCCCCGCTGGCGGGTGCCGCGCCCGGTCGGGTACGTCGTCTTCGATTGCGAGACGACCGGCACCGACAGCACCGAGGACGAGATCGTCTCGTTCGCCCTCGTCCGGCTGGACGCCGACGGCGGCGAGACCCACCGGCTCGCACGCCTCATCCGCCCTGCGCAGCGGATCCCGTCCGACGCCACGGCCGTGCACGGGATCGCGGACGAGGACGTCCGCGACGCGCCACGGTTCGCAGACGTCGCAGACGAGGTGCTCGACCTGCGTCGGGGCGGCGGTGTTCGTCGCCCACAACGTCCGCTTCGATCTGGCCATGCTCCAACACGCGTTCGCGCGGGTCGGGATCGACTATCGACCGCAGGCGACTGCGTGCACGCTCGAGGCGTTCCGGCTGCTCGAGCCGCGTGCGGACAATCACCGCCTCCAGTCGATCTGCGAGCGACGGGGGATCCCCCTCCACGATGCCCATGAAGCGACGAGCGACGTCCTTGCCACCGTGGCCCTGCTGCGGGTCCTGCTCGATGCCGGAGTCGCGCCGGAGACGGTCAGGCTCGACGAAACCGCGTACCAGAGACTGCGCTCGCGCGGCGATACGCGGCCCGCCTCCGAGCCGCAACTTCGGCGCGTCTACGGAATGGCACGATCGGCTGGGTTGCTGGGCGTCGACGGCACGGTCGATCGCGACCAGGTCGGAGCGCTGGTGCTCGAGGTCGTCGGCAGCGGCGACGTCGACGCGCTCACCCGCAGCCAGGTGCAGGACGTGTACGACGCGCTCGACGAGCTGATTCAGCAGCGCGTGGCGCTCCCGCCTGCTGCGTCCGCGTAGCGAAGCGGCGCTGTCCGGCGGCCTGTCCACCGCCGGACATGTCCGAAAGAGCGTCTTGTGGCAGCGGAACGCCCGATCTATCGTCGAACGGATGTCAGCTGCAACGCTCATCGCCGCCCCGCGACGCCACGCCGACACGGAAGGAGCGGGCGGCGGCGATTTCGTGCGGCTCGCCGCGCACGGCACGAGGCCACGGCGTCACGCGCGCGATGCCACGAGCCCCTTTCCTTCCGTCCGGCCCTTTTCCGGACCGGCGTCCGCCGGGGCGCGCGAGCGGATCTCGCTGTCCGGCAGCTCCGTGACCGCCACCGGGTGGGTCCTCGAGGAGGGCCTGAAACGCCTCGAGCGGGGTCGACGGACGGCAATCCTGGAGCGCTGGCTCCAACCCGACCCGGGCAGCGCGGCGCCGCTCCTCGTCGACAACGGCTGCGACGTGCGGATCGGCGGAACCCTCGCGAGGGAACCCCTCCGGTCGGCGCTGCTCCGCTGGCTGCCCTCTCCGACGACGGACCTCGCGATCCTCGAGGACGGGTTGTTCGCCGCCACGCCGGCGAACGCACTCGCGTTGCTCCTCCGTCCTCCGACGATCTGGGCGCCCGAGGAGGCTGCGACGGCGGGGCGACTCTTTCCCGGAGATCGGCCCTTCGCGCGAGAGCGATTCGCCGCAATCGAACGGTACGGACGCTCCCGCGTCGACGCCTCGCACCGTAGTCGCGTCCTCGAGGCGGCGGAACGCATCATTGCGACGCTGCCGGCTGCCGGCTTCCCGCAGGCGCATTCGATCGTCGTGGCCGGCTGTCGCCTCATTGCGAACGATCCCGATCGATGTGCTGCCGCCGCCGGGCGGCAGTTGGCGCGGTTCGCGACGAGCGTGCGCACCAGCTCTGCTGCCTAGCGTTGCGCCGATCGTGCGGCGATTTCGCAACCCCGGGCCGTGTCTACTGCTACGGTGAACGCAGCTAGAGCGAGTTCGGTCTGCGCGTGTGCGCCTTCCCTATGCGTTCGTGAACAAGTGGTGGGAGGTGTATTTCTATGGCAGAAGGAACCGTGAAGTGGTTCAACGATGCGAAGGGTTTCGGTTTCATCGAGCCCGCCGAGGGTTCGAAGGACCTGTTCGTGCATCACAGCAACATCGCCGGTGACGGCTTCAAGTCGCTCCCGGAAGGGGCAAAGGTCACGTTCGAGGCCCGCGAGGGCGCGAAGGGCCCCGAGGCGACGAACGTCGTCGTCGTCTCGTAGTTCGGTCGCCGGATCGCCCGTGGTCGCGTTGGCGGCCACGGGCGCCGCGTCCGTCCCTGAGTCCACGAAAGGAGCTGCGCCATCGCCGTCAAGGAAGAGAAGATCGAGATGGAAGGCGAGATCACCGAGGCCCTCCGCAACCGGATGTTCCGGCTCAAGCTCGACAACGGTCATGAGATGATCGGCTACACCGCGGGACGCATGAAGCGCTACCGCATCCGGATGCTCCCCGGCGACCGCGTTCGAGTCGAGCTGTCCCCGTACGACCTCGACCGCGGTCGTATCGTCTATCGACTCCGCTAGCCGGGGGAGGAACGCCGGGTGGCCGACAATGTGGCGCAGCACCAGGTCGAGCTCGCAAGCTTGTTCGCACTGCACGAACCGACGCTGACAGACGGCGAACGCCGCGAGCTTCTCCTGCTCGAGCAGCGCGGAGGCTGGCGGCCGGGTAGCCGTCCAACGCGGCCCGAGCCGAAGATCAGCGCCTTCCTCGACCTCTTCGACCGCGCGGAGCAGCAGGAGCTGACGGATCGCACGCTTGCGCCGGGCTCGGTCGACGAGCTCCGCGCGACCTTTCGCGAGCATCTGGCCATCGAGGCCTAACCCTGCTCGCGGGCCGGGCGCACCTCTGCCGCCCGTTCTCGCTCCGCCTGCTGCACGATGCCTCGAATCGCCTCGGCCCTCTCGGCCTCGCCGGCCGACTGCAGGCATTCGACCGGAGGCAACTCGTAGCGGCTCTCCCGCGGGTCGGCTTCGATCTCGATGTCGTCGTCTCCCAGTGCCACGTTCGTCCCCCCGGCACAACCATCCCAGTTTCCAGGTCTTTTGTCGAGGGGAGGATTCGCCACACTCACTGCCCCGGCTCGGACGCCGTCGCATAGAGTGCGCGCGTGACGGCGGGCATGCCAACGGCTTCCCGATCCTCTTTCGGGCCTGCCCGAGCCGACATGGGTGTCGCGTGCTGAGGAAGACGATCCTGGCTGCCGCCGAGAGCCCGCGACTCCAGCGCGTCGTTCGGCGCTACGGCATGCAACTCGGAGCCGGCAGGTTCGTCGCCGGCGAGACGCTCGACCAGGCTGTCGTCGTGCTGCGCCGGCTCAACGAGCGCGGCCTGCTCGCGAACACGACGCTGCTCGGAGAGGGCGTCAACAGCGAAGCCGAGACGCGCGCCGTCGTCGACACCTACACGGCGATTCTCGACCGAATCGCAACCGAGGGCCTCCGCGTCAATGTCGCCCTGAAGCTGACTCACCTGGGGCTGTCGTTCGACGAGGCGCTCGCGCGCGCGAACATCGACGAGCTCGTCACACACGCGGGTCGGCGCGGGAACTTCGTTCGGCTCGACATGGAGGAGTCGTCGTTCGTCGACCCGACGCTGCGCGTCTTCAGGGCGCTTCGGGAGGACGGTCACGAGAACGTCGGCACGGTGCTGCAGTCGTACCTCTACCGTTCGCCGTCGGATCTCGAGGGGCTCCTCGACCTGACGCCGAACCTCCGCTTCGTCAAGGGCGCCTATCTCGAGCCGCCGGACATCGCCTACCCCGAGAAGACGGACGTCGACCTGGCCTATGCGCGACTGATCGAGCGCTCGCTCTCCGCCGGTGGCTTCACGGCGGTTGCGACACACGACACCGCGCTCATCGGCCACGCGATCTCGTATGCGGCGCGGAACGGCATCCCGCGAGAGCGGTTCCAGTTCCAGATGCTCTACGGCGTTCGTGGCAAGCTTCAGCTCGATCTCGTCGCCCGCGGATACGACGTCCTCGTGGCGACACCGTACGGGCCCGACTGGTACCGCTACCTGATGCGTCGTCTGGCAGAACGACCCGCGAACGTCCTCTTCATCGCCCGCAACCTGATCAGGCGCTAGTCGGGCATGCGTGCACGCCGGGACGGGCACGATCCCGAAGCTCTGCAGCCGGTCACGGCACCCAGCGCTCGGCCAGCGGTGTGACCTGGAGCTCGTGGGTGGCGGCGCGAGCTCCCTGATCGGCCAGGAACAGCATCGCGCGGGCCAGGTCACGTGGGTCGGCGAGGGCAGGCTGCTCCTCGGCCGGGCGCTCGTCGGCCAACGGCTGGATGACCGCGTCGACGATCAGGAGCGCCACGTGAATTCCCTCGTCCCGTAGTTCGAGCGCCGCGGCCTGCGTGATCGCCCTGACGCCGAACGCTCCGGCTGCCCAGAGGCCGCGTCCCGCAGCGGCACGGCGGGATGATCCGCCCGTCACCTGAATCAGCGTCGCGGGCCTGCCTTGCTCCCGCAGGAACCGGCCGGAGGCCGACAGGAACGAGAAGGCCGAGCGGGCCGGCGCGGCGGCCCAGGAGTCGAACGCATCGGGGGACGCGTCGGCGATCGGGCCGCCGCCGAACGGCCCACTGCGATCGCCACCGTACGCCGAGGCCGCGTTGATCGCGAGGTCGATGCCGCCGTGAAGCTCGCACACCTGTTCGAGTGCGCCCGCGACGCTGGCCGGATCGGTCACGTCTGCGCGGAGGGCATGCGCTCCCGCCGCAGTGATGCCTGCGAGGGTCGCGTCGGTGCGCGCGACGCCGGCCACCGCCCACCCTTCGGCGCACAGTACGTCGATCATGGCTTTGCCGAGGTTGCGTGCGCCGAAGACGATGGCGCTACGCCGGGCGTGCTCCGATGACGTCATGAGGGCTCCTGATTCGCGGTCGGTGAGGTGGGCCGATCGCCGTCCAGCCTACTGCGCCGTTGACGAGCCGACGGCCCGGATGGGCGACTCGCCGCCGGCCGCCTCGCGTCCGCCGGCGGTCGGGAGGCGGCGGCGTCCCGCAGCAGCGGTCAGCCCGGCCAGCCACTCCGCCTGCTCGGTCCCGAGCGGTCCTTCGAGTCTCCAGGCCCAATTCCGCGGATCGACCGTTCCCGGGCGGTTCATCCGTGCCTCGCTGCCGAGCCCGAGAAGGTCCTGCGCCGGAATCACGACCAGCTCGTTGTCCGTGGCGAGGACGTGCTCGAGGATTGCCTGGTGCTCGCCGGCAGCGGATCTCGCACCGGCGGCGAGCTGCGGCTGGTTCTCCCGGCCCCAGCGGTTCCACCAGCCCATGAGCGTGTCCGAGTCGTGCGTCGAGGTGTAGAGGACGGAGTCGGTGCGCCAGTCGATGTCGGCGACGCGGGCGACGACGTTCATGCCCGGAACGGCGAGCTCCTCGCGCAACTGGATCACGTCCGGCGTGATGTACCCGAGATCCTCGAGGATGAGCGGAAGCCCGCCGAAGTGGTCGCGAATCGCGTCGAAGAACGCCAGCCCGGGTCCGTCGCCCCAGGACCCCTTCGTCGGATCGAGCTCGTCGGGCGGGAGTTGCCAGAACTTCACGAGACCGCGGAAGTGGTCGATGCGGATCAGGTCGAACAGCTCCAGCTCTCGCTCGAGCCGCGCCAGCCACCAGGCGAAGCCATTCGCCGCATGGGCGGGCCAGTCGAACACCGGCATTCCCCACCGCTGTCCCTCCGGGTGGTTCAGCGACGGTGCAGCTCCCGCGACGGCCGACCGATCGAAGAGCGACGGATGGGTGACGGCGTCGCACGAGTCGCCTGCGACGTAGAGCGGAACGTCACCGATCAGCCGGATCCCACGCTCGTTCGCGTAGCGTCGCAGCTCGAGCCATTCCCGCTGGAACCGCGCCTGCGAGCGGCGCTCGTCCTCGCCGGCGAACCGCACCCACTCCTCGAGCCAGCTCCCGAGCTCGACTGCGCCCAGGTCGGCTCCGGCGCCGTCCCGTTCGTGCGCCGGGCTGTGCGAGCAGCCCCTCGTGCCCCGCGAATGCCGAACAGGACGCGTAGGGCGACCCGAGCCTGTCGGGAATGTGGACCGGGAGCAGCTGCCACCAGGACTGCCCCGCTGCGACGAGCCAGTCCACGAACCGGTACGCCTCCTCGTCGAGTCGTCCCGACGGCAACGACGTGACATGCAAGAGCACGCCGCTCGAACGTGTCCTGCGCGTCATCGGCCCCTCAGCGACCGAGCGCCTGCGCGATCGCAGCGACGTGGGCCGGCGTCGATCCGCAGCAGCCGCCGACGATCCTGACGCCCTGCTCGACGTACCGCCCCACGTGCTCGGCGAGCATCTCGGGTCCTGCCTCGTAGACGACCTCTGCCCCGACGACTTTCGGAACGCCGGCGTTCGGCTTCACCCAGACGGGAAGCCCGTCGGCCGCTGCGAGGATCTCGGTCACGACGAGGTCCGCATCGGCGAGCGAGCGGCCGCAGTTCGTTCCCACCGCCGTGACTCCGAGGGGTGCCACGGCGGCGATCGCATCGGACGGGCTGAGGCCCATCATCGTCCTCGTGCCCATGTCGAAGCTGAAGGAGACGACGAGCGGGAGATCGGTGACGCCCCGGATCCCCTCGACGGCCCAGACCGCCTCCTCGACGGCGAAGATCGTCTCGAGCACGAGCAGGTCGACGCCGCCTTCCGCGAGCGCCTGCGCCTGCTCGCCGTACGCCTCGGTCGCTGCCTCGCGGTTGAGCAGCCCGTAGGGCTCGATCAGCTGACCGGTCGGGCCGAGCGATCCGGCCACGAGGCGGCCTTCGCCTGCGCCCTCCCGTGCGAGCTCGGCCGCCCGGATGTTCACCTCGCGCGTCCGTCCCGCGAGTGGGCCCTCGGCGAGTCGCAGCGACGTCGCGCCGAACGTGCAGGTGAGGACGATGTCCGCGCCGGCGGACGCGAACTCGCGGTGAAGCTCGACGACGCGATCCGGGGCGTCGAACAGCCACTCCTCGGGTGCGAGGCCCGGCTCCATGCCCATCGTCTGGTAGTTGGTCCCGGTTGCGCCGTCGGCGATCAAGACGCCGCGCTGCGCAAGCAGGTCTGCGAACGCTGTTCTCTCCGTGGTGCTCATCGCTCCTCCTCGCTCGACATCCATCCCGGGTGTGGCACCTTGCGGAAGCGCAGGTTGCCGAGGCATCGGTGGGCCGGGACCCTCCGCCTCTCTCGATGTGGAGCGGTGCGTGACACCGCGTCCGCACCCAACGATACCGACGGGTGGGGACGGCCGAGCGCGCGTCGGCGCTAGACGGCGTAGATGCAGATCAGCTGGGGAGGGCCGTTCTCGGTGACGCGAACGTCTGCGATCGTCCACTGCTCGCCGTCGACCTCGATCGTCGAGCCTTCGGTCAGGTCCGGATCGAGTGCGATCGTCGAGCGGCGCGGGCTGCCTGCGAGCAGCACGACGTCGTAGATCGTCCGCTCGTCGCCGGTGCGGTCGGCGACGGCTGTGCCGTTACCCCGTCTCACGGAGCTCCGTTCCGGCTGGTGGGTCGAGCGCGTCCACGCTTCGGGGCCGGCGTTCTGCACCGGCCCAGTCGGCGCGCTCGATCCGGTGGATCTCGACGATGATGTCGTCGGCCAGCGAGTACAGCCGAAGCCTGCGGAAGCCGACCTTGGCGAGCACGCGCGCCGAGGCGACGTTCTCGACCCGGCAGCGTCCGATCAGCTCGTTGATCCCGCAGCGCTCGAACGCCTCGTCGCGGGTGGCGAGCGCAGCCTCGGTCGCGATGCCCTCACCCCAGCGGCTCGGCTCGACGAAATAGCCGAGCTCGACGTCGTCGTCGCGGGACCCCTTCCCCGGGCCGACCTGGGAGAGCTCGACGAACCCGAGCCACGCGCCCGTCTCCGTCTCGATCAGCGCGCGCTTGCCGAAGCCGAACATCTCCCACTCTTCCAGGGAGCGCTCGTGCTGCTCGTGTGCTCGGTCGCGGTCGAGAGGCTCGGCCCGGATGTACCTGATCACGGCGGGATCGCGCATGAACTGCGAGAAGCGATCGAAGTGCGCGTCGCTCCAGGGCTCGAGCCGGAGGCGCGCGGTCTCGATCACGCTCTTGACGCCGTACTCGGACTCGCGGATTGCCATTCCGTCCCCATCGGCGTTTTTCGCGATGAGCTTTACCCGGCCGGCTCCGACGGTCTGTGTGGCCCAGGCCGTGAGCGCCTCGATCGGGACGATCTCGAGCGCCCGCTCGTGCGTTGCTCCCAACACGACGGGCGCGGCTTTACCGGCCCTGTAGGCATCGAGCCAACGCGATGCGCAGACGCACCAGCGATCATCTGGGACGAGGCCCGGAAAACCCCACTCGGGGCGCGGCGTCGACAGGTCGTTGCCGGCTTCCTTGCTGAACGCGAGAAACTCCTCCGTCATCACCGTGCACACGGTGTGGCTCCCGAGGTCGTCCGCTCCCGTCGAGCAGCAACCGTCACGGAAGAATCCGGTCACAGGATCGCCCGAACAGGGGAGAAGGTCGCCGCCGACGACGTTCCGATCGGGATCACGGTCCATGCCAGTACTCTGCCGATGCTGCGATTGCCGGGCGGAGAGAACCGCGCACGGCATAGGCTTGGCCCGTGGACGCCGACGCCGTCGAGATCAGGGTGCTCGGTTGCCTGCTCGAGAAGCAGCGAACGACGCCCGACGCCTATCCGCTGACGCTGAATGCGCTTCGCCTCGCGTGCAACCAGGCGACGAACCGCGATCCCGTCGTCGACTACGACGAGGAGACGATCAAGGACGCGTTGCAGCGGTTGTGGCGCAAGGAATGGGCGCGACTCGCCTCCGGGCAGTCGAGCCGCGCGGTCAAGTACCGCCAGCTCGTCACCGAGACGCTCGGGCTGGCAGCCGACGAGGCCGCGGTCCTCTGCGTGCTGATGTTGCGGGGGCCCCAGACGCCGGGTGAGCTGAAGCAGCGCACCGACCGTCTCCACCCGTTCGAGGCGCTGGCCGACGTCGAAGCGACGCTCGGGGCGTTGAGCGATCGCGAGCTCGTCGCTCGGCTCGACCGCCGTCCCGGCCAGAAGGAGGAGCGCTTCGCCCACCTGCTCGGCGGCGAGCCGGACGACGGCACTGTCGCCCGACGTGACGAGACCACCGGTGGCGCGGGACCCGCTCGAGGAGCGCGTCGCCGCGCTCGAGGCCGAGGTCGCCGCCCTGCGGGCAGGGCTCGCGGACCTCGGCTTCGAGGCTCTAACCACGCTCGCGCGATGCGTCCCGCAACGCCACGGCGGCCTTCCGTTCACGTGACGATCGGCGCGAGCGGGCACCGTCCCGTCGGGGCAGTACGATGGCCTCCCCGATGAGCTCTCCGTTCGTTCACCTCCACGTCCACTCCGAGTACTCGATCCTCGACGGCGCGTGCAGGATCCCGGCGCTCGTCGAGAAGGCAGCGCGCCTCGAGATGCCTGCCGTCACCCTCACCGATCACGGCTCGCTGGCCGGCGCGATCGACCTCTACAAGGCGGCGCGGGCGCAGGGCGTGAAGCCGATCGTCGGCTGCGAGGTCTACGTCGCCGACGACCGCCGGGCGCAGACGAAGGGAACGGCCCATCTGACGCTGCTCGCCGAGACGACCGCCGGCTACGCCAACCTGATCAAGCTCTGCTCGCTCGGCTACCTCGAGGGGTACTACTACCGACCGCGGGTCGACTGGGAGCTGCTCGAGCAGTACGCCTCCGGGTTGATCGTGCTCTCCGGCTGCCTCTCCGGCCGCGTCTCCAAGGCGATCTCCGAAGCACGCATGGGAGACGCCGAGATGGAGCTCGACCGGCTGGAACAGCTCTTCGGCCGCGACAACACCTACGTCGAGCTCCAGAACGGGCACCTCGACATCCAGCAGCCGGTCTTCCAGGCGCTGCCGGGCCTGGCCGCGAAGCGCGGCCTCCCGCTCGTCGCCACGGGTGACGTGCACTACCTCGACCCGACGGACGCCTACCCGCACGAGGCGCTCCTCTGCATCCAGTCGGGTGACTCGCTCAAGAACCCGAACCACTGGAAGTTCGGGACGAACGAGTTCTATTTCAAGACGCCCGACGAGATGGCGCTCGACTTCCCCGGTCACGACGACGCCATGCGTCGCACGCTCGAGATCGCCGACCGCTGCAACGTCGAGATCGAGCTCGGCCGGATCCTGCTGCCGCAGTTCCCGACGCCCGAGGGTCGCGACGCGTTCGGCTATCTCGTCGAGCTCTGCGAGGTCGGGCTCGAACGGCGCTACGACAAGATCACCTCGGAGCTGACCGAGCGCCTGCAGTTCGAGCTGAAGACCGTGCGCGAGATGGGGTTCGCCGACTACTTCCTGATCGTCGCCGACTTCATCGCCTTTGCGAGGCGCGACGGAGTCTCGGTCGGGCCGGGCCGGGGAAGCGCCGCGGGCTCGCTCGCGGCGTATTGCCTCGGGATCACCGACATCGATCCGATGCGGTACGGCCTGCTCTTCGAACGATTCCTCAACCCGGCCCGCAAGGACATGCCCGACATGGACATCGACTTCGCCGTCGAGGGACGGGAACGCGTGATCAACTACGTCGCCGAGAAGTACGGGCGCGACCGCGTGGCGCAGATCATCACCTTCTCGACGATGGCGGCACGCGCCGCGGTGCGAGACGCCGGCCGGGTGCTGGAGATCCCCTACGGCACGGTCGACCGAATCGCGAAGATGATCCCGGAAGGCCCGGGACAGACGCTCGAGGAGGCACTGAAGCCCGGTGCCGAGCTGGCGAACGCCGTCAAGGACGATCCGGTGGCGAAGGAGATCATCGACCTCGCGCGACCGCTCGAGGGCCTCACGCGGGCCGACTCGATCCACGCGGCAGGCGTTGTGATCGGAGCGCAGCCGCTGATCGAGGTCGTGCCGCTGCAGCAGAAAGGAGCCGACCAGGAGGTCGTGACGCAGGTCTCGATGAAGAACGTCGAGGCGCTCGGCCTGCTCAAGATGGACTTCTTCGGGCTTCGCAACCTCGACGTGATCGACAAGGCCGTCAGCCTGATCGGGGACGGGCTCGACATCGGGGCGATCCCGATCGACGACCGGAAGACGTACGAGATGCTGGCGCGGGCCGATTCGTCGGGCGTTTTCCAGTTCGAGTCGTCGGGCATGCGCGACGCGCTCCGGCAGGTGAAGCCGACGGAGTTCGAGGACCTGATCGCACTCGTCGCCCTCTATCGGCCGGGTCCGATGCAGTACATCCCGAGCTACGCAGCGCGCAAGAACGGGCGCGAGGCTGTCACGTTCATCGACGAACGGCTGAGGCCGATCACGAGCGACTCGCAGGGCATCTGCATCTATCAGGAGCAGTACATGCAGATCGCAAAGCAGATGGCCGGCTTCTCCCCGGCCGAAGCCGAGACCCTGCGGCGCGCGATCGGCAAGAAGATCCACGAGCTGATGGCGTCGTTGAAGGGGAAGTTCCTGGACGGCTGCGCTGCAAACGACGTGACGCCGTCGGTCGCGAATCAGCTCTGGAAGGACATGGAATCGTCGCAGGACTACTCGTTCAACAAGGCGCACTCGGCGTGTTACGCCCTGATCGCGTACCGAACTGCCTGGCTGAAGGCGAACTACCCGTGCGAATACATGGCAGCGCTGATCTCGTCCGTGATGAACACGAAGGATCGGGTGCCGCTGTACGTGAACGCCTGCGACGAGATGGGCATCGACGTGCTGCCGCCCGACGTCAACGAGTCTGCAACGGACTTCGCCGTGGTGGACGGGAAGATCCGCTTCGGGCTGAACGCGGTCAAGAACGTGGGCGACAACGCCGCGCGGGCGATCATCTCAGCGCGCAAGGAAGGTGGCCCGTTCACGACGATCTGGGACTTCACCGAACGGGTCGATCCGCAAGTGGTGAACAAGCGCGCGCTCGAGTCGCTCGTCAAGTGCGGCGCGCTCGACTCCACCGGCGCCTCTCGGATGGGGATGCTCGGGGTGCTGGAGCAGGCCCTCGCGTATGGGCAGAAGCTCGCCGCCGACCGGCTCGCCGGGCAAGGCTCGATCTTCGACCTCGGTTTCGGCGGCGCCGAGCCCGAGACGGAGGTCGCGCGGAAGCAGCATCCTCCGATCGCCGCAAGCGAGTTCGAGAAGGCGGAGCTGCTCCGCCTCGAGAAGGAGACCCTCGGCCTGTACGTCTCGGAGCATCCACTGAGCGCAGTGCGTGATCAGTTGCGCCGCAAGACCGACGCGACGCTCGGCGAGCTCGAGCGCAGGCGGGACGGTGAGGTCGTGAACGTCGGGGGGATCGTCTCGGCGGTGAAACACCTGACGACGAAGAAGGGCGAGCCGATGGTGTTCCTCCAGCTCGAGGATCCAACCGGCTCGGCGGAGGCGGTCGTCTTCTCGGCCACCTACTCGACGGTACGGGAGCTCTGTGTCGCCGACCGGATTCTCGTCGTCAAGGGGCGCGTCGACCACAAGCAGCAGGGCGAGACGAAGCTGATTGCGATGGAGCTGACCGCATTCGAAGCGGTGGCCGAACGACGGGATGTGCGCTTCAGGCTGGACGCACGCGAAGCACCTGCCGGAGTGATCGAGGAGCTCGCGCGGCTGGTCAAGGAGTACCCGGGCGAGTCGCCGGTGTACGTGGCGATCGAGACGTCTCTCGGCCCCCGAACGCTCGCGCTCGGCCCGAGCTACCGCGTGCAACCGGATTCCGACTTCATCGCCGAGGCCAAGGCTCTGCTGGGCGAGGCATCTGTTGTATAGGGCTGACGTCCGCTCTGGTGGGTTCGGACCACAAACCACACCGGCGCAGCCGGAGACAGTTGGGGTCATGCATCGAGTCGGAGGCCGACCTCGTCCGTATCCTCGCCGCGCCCATGAGCGAACCCGCGCCCCTCTCCCACCACAAGGAAACCGCACTTCGTCAACACACGAATCGACGCGCCGTTGTCGCTCGCCGCGTGGGCGTAAAGAGCGCGGGTTGCCTCCAGCTGCAAGAACTCTCGTAGCGCACGCGTGGCAATGCCGCGACCCCAGTCCTCACGGTCGATCCAATAGGTGACCTCGCGCCGACCCTCCAAGTCGAAGCTCGCAATGTGACCCACAACGCGGCCGTCGACCTCGACAACCCTGTTCGTCGTCGAACTGTCGCTCCTCAGCCTCGCCCACCGTCGCTCGAATGTCATTCGATTATCGGCCTCCGGCGACGTGAACGCGGCCATCCGAATCGCCTCGCGGTCCTTCGAGTGCTCGAACAGCACGTCGAGATCACGATCCTCGATCTCGCGAAGGACAAGTTGTCCCGAGCCCTCCCGCACGGCCGTTAACGCTAACGGAAACACCTCAGGTGACATTCGCGAACGCTGGCGGAAGCAAGAGATCAGAGTTGGTGAAGCGCGAAGAAGATCCGTTTCCCGCCGCGATAGGGCGCGTAGAACATGACGAGTGAGGGCACATCAGCCTTCCGTACCACCCAGCATGTGTTCGCCGTCACGGTGTGCCCCGGCGTGACTCCGGAGAGATTCGCGATGTCGTCTGGGATCGCGCCGCACCCTTCGAACGGGCTGTAAACCCGGTTGGAGCGGCCGACTGCGTCGGCATCCCGTCGACAAGCGGAATGCCCTCGTCGCGGCCCTGATTTTTCGCTCGCATCGTGACGAGCACGTATGTCGTGCCGAGCGCGGGTGCGACGTTGCGGGGCGATGCTCGTCTGAGCTTCGGCCACGCGTTCGTGTCGACACCGACGACGCTGATCGCGAACTTCTCGACCAACGCCTTCTGGCCACGCGGATAGGGGTTCGCACGAGTCCCCGGGCTGCCCGCAGCGCCGAGCGCCGCAGCCCCCGAGGCAACGATCAGCGTGACGGCGACGGCCGCCGTCCCTGAGGCGGCCAGTGCAACGCCGATGGCGGAACTGCGAGTTCGCGAGAAGACACGCCCCATGTACCTCGAGAGTCGCAGGAGATGGCCGTTTTCTTTACGGCGGACAACAGGATCACATCGGCCGAGGCGCAAAACGGAAGTGCTGCCCGTCGCAGCGGGCCTTCAGTCCGACGTGCGCGACGATCTGCCAACATCACGCGGTCGGACAGTCGGCCAGTTGACCCGGCTCTTGGGTGGCGACAGTACGGCACGCGCTGCTGCCTCCGATGACAGAAGTTGGTACTCTGCGGACGTCCGTGATGGGCTCGCGCAGCGGGCCGAGAATGAGGGGGGAATGATGCGACTTGGGCTGGGCTTGGCGGCTGCCGTGATCGCCGTCGGCTGGGGTGATGGGCGCCACGGGAACGCAGGCTGCATCGTTGCAGACCCTCCGCTGCCAGGGCAGGTGGCGACGATCGTCGGTAAGCCAGGCCCGGACCGGATTGTGGGGACGAACCGGGCCGACGTCATTGTCTCTCGGCGGTGGCGCGTGACATCATCAATGGTGGCGGCGGCAACGACCTCATCTGCGCCGGTGCCGGGAACGACACGGTCAACGGCGGCAGCGGCGCCGACAGGATCTTCGGTGAGGCGAACGACGATGCGCTGACGGGCGGGCCCGGCGTCGACATCCTGACCGGCGGACCCGGTAGCGATCTCTGCACCCTCGGCGACGAGCACAGCGCGTGCGAGCGCGAGCCCGGCGTGGAGCCGTTCATGATCCGTGACGGGGTGTACAAGACCACCTACGGGATGATGCGGTTCAACCAGACGGGAACCTCGGTCACCGCGGCCTACACGGTCGAAGACGGCACGATCCCAGATGGTGTGCTCGATTTCCGGACGAGGAACCTGGTTGGTCATTGGATCGAGCCGAAATCGGCCAGGAACTGTGGCGTGGAGCGGAACGGCACCCCGTACTGGGGGCGCCTCGTGTTCACGTTCTCGGAGGATGGCGCGGGTACACCGGCGTCTGGGGTTACTGCGACGACAAGCCGACCCGCGGGTGGACTGCGACCTGGGTCAGCGGTTAGTCGCCCCTTCCACGAGGCGCGGGCGCAGGCGGGTTCGCCTTGCCGGGCCGCGCCGTTATCATGGCCGGCGATCGCTTTGGGACGTTTCGTCGACGTGAGCCACGAGGTTGTCGAGGGCATGGAGACCTATCGGCCTCTGCCGACGCCGGTGGTCGAGGTCATCAACGACTACGACGCGTCGGTGTACGACGGGAAGTCGGAGTTCCTGATTGCTTCTCTGCACCTGTGTGGCAACACCGGTACGTACGTCGATTCGCCTCGGCACCGGTTTCGAGCTGGCGTGGACCTTGCCGGCTTGCCGCTCGAACGCCTAGCCGACCTTCCGGTTGTGGTCGCCGATGCCACCGGTGCCGAGCGCGCGATTGGCCCCGGCGACCTACCCGCTCGGCGACGTGCGCGGCAAGGCGGTACTCGTCCGCACCGACTTCTCACGCCACTGGGGTACGGACAGCTATTTCAGCGAGAATCCGTACCTGACCGCCGACGCGTGCGAGGCGCTCGTCGAAGCCGGGGTGGCTTTCGTCGGGATCGACTCGTTGAACATCGACGACATCGACGACAAGTCTCGGCCGGCGCACACGACCCTGCTGGGTGCCGGCGTCCCGATCTGCGAGCACATGACCAACCTGGCCGCGGTCGAGTCCGATCGCGGGCGCCTCCACGCGGTGCCGATCGCTTGGGTTGGTGGCGCGACGTTCCCCGTACGCGCGTACATCGTCAACGAGCAATAGCCGCACCGCACCAGCCTCACGCTCACGACCTCTCGGGTGACATTCCCGAGCACTGGCGCAGGCGAGCGCGTTCGAGGACGGCGGATCTGACGGCTACTGGATCTTGAACGTTGTCCGACGTCTTGGAGACTGGGTTGTTCGCAGGGCCGATCCAGGCGCAGACGCGGTAGGTGCCTCTCGCGAGGGAATTGAGGTTCAGGGTCGGTCCTTTGGCCTTCGCTGTCCTGTAGAGCCGGCTCCAGTAGCGGGCACGCCGAAGGGATTGGGGATATCGCTTCCGACACCTGTGTCGGAGGCGTAGGTGTCCGCGCAGGGTTTGGCTGCCGCGTGAACGCGAAGTTTGCCGCTGTACTGGTGGTCGGACTCGCCGCCGAGTGTGACGGTGACCATTCGGGTTGCTTTCGGTTTCACGTTCCCAACTTTCACGGTCACCTTGTCGACCGGGTCGCGGAACGTCACATCCTGCGAGGATTGAGTTTGCGAGCCGTCGTGGTGAACGAAGTAGAAACAGAAGCGGACTTTGTGCGCGAGCGTCCATACGCCGGAGGCGTAGGTGATGTCGAACGGGGAACCGACGGCAACGAAGTCGTCGAACAGGCCTGTTGCCTTCGGCGCCGGCGAAGGACACACCGCTTCCCCCGACGAGTTGTCGACCGGGTGGACCAGAACCGGTCAGCCCCGCGGCGCCTGCACGTGACTCATCGACCACTCCCCGTAGCTTGAAATAGCCATGAACGCCGTAGACGAGTTCGATCGGCTTCAGAGCAGCATCGACCCCGTACACCTGGGCCGTATCGGGGGCCAGAGCCGGACCGGTGAAGCCGCCGGAGCGACCACAAGGCACCCGATGACCGCAATGAGAGCACCACGAATGGAACGACGCATGACGACCTCCCCTTCAACACCAATGCACTAGGCAGCACACGCAATCAGATGACGGATCGGCAGCCTACAGCGTCCGAAACACGCGAGAGCGCGACATCGCCGCGGCCGCGTCCCAACGATCGATCCTCGTGGGTGCCTCCCAGAAAGAAGCACTTCGACCCTGCACAGGCCAATCGTTAGGCTCCGCCTGTGAAGATGGGACGGATCGTGGCTGTTGTATCGGCGGTTCTCGTGCTGTCGGGCTGCGGCGGAGGCTCGGACGAAGGCAGCAGCGTGAGCAACGAGTCGGTGAGTGTCCACCTTGTGTCTGTGACGTCCAACGACGCACTTGCGTTGGAGAAACGACTGGACGCCAAGATTGCGCAGCGAGCCGTCGGCGAGTACGACGAAACGAGATGGTATTCGACAGACGACGGTGGCGAGGCCCAACTGCTCGCCTACGGGCCGGACGCCGAGGCGCTTTGGAACGCGATGAAGCCGATCGTCCAGGGCAGCGATCCGAATCCCGGCTCATATGTCGTTCAAGACCTATGGCGATGCATCGAAGCCTTCGGCAAAGCAGGTGCGGGTCGACCTGACCCGTGAGCATCTGCTCGAGAAGAACCGGTAGGGGCTGCCGGCAGCCGGATCGTGTAGCGCGATAGAACCTCCTGCGCCGTGCCGTAGGATTGCGCAGTGCCGTTCACGCTCAGGAACATCAAGGATCTGGACGACATCGGCTCGCTGTTCGACGGCGCGCCAACCTGGAGTTCCGCGCGGCGACCGCGGCGCTCGAGCTCGAGGAATCCGGCCTGAGCTACCAGCGCGTCCCGCCCGGCTATCGCTTTCCGTACGGCCACACGCACAAGAAGCAAGAGGAGGTGTACGTGGTCCTGCGCGGAAGCGGACGGATGAAGCTCGACGACGAGATCATCGAGCTCGAGGAATGGGACGCGGTGCGCGTTCCTCCTGGTACGTGGCGCGGCTACGAGGCCGGACCCGGAGGGCCTCGAGATCCTCATCATCGGCGCGCCTAATCTCGGTGAGGCTCCGCGCGAGGACGTCGATGGCCAGCGCGGCTGGTGGGCTCGGCTCGAGAGCTGTCCGGAGCTGCTCGATCGCGTCGGGCATCCGGCTCACGGCAACACGCAGATCGGTGGTCACTGCAGCCGATCGTGCTTCTGTTCGACCCCGACCCCAGCACAACTCGATGAGGAAGTTGGCTAGTTCTCGGGCGGGGACTCCGGGTACTGCGGCGCGTCGTCGCCGATCTCGTCCCAGGGGGCCTTGTAGGCGACCATCATGTGGTACTGGGGCTGCAGCTTCACATCCTCGAGCGTTCCCGCGGACACGTAGTACTTCCCGTCGCCGAATCCGTACAGGCTCGAGCCGCAGTTGCTGCAGAAGCCAACACCCGAAAACCCTTCCTGGGTGAAGTGCTTGATCAGCTCCTGGCCCGCCGTGACCTCGAAGTTCGGTCCCTCGACCTCGATCGACGCGGTGCCCGCGCCGCCGCTCCAACGCTGGCAGCGCGTGCAGTGGCAGAAGCCCAGCGCCTCGGGGTCGTGCACGTCGAACGTGACCTGCCCACACAGGCATGCTCCGTGGATCGTCTCGCTCACGGAACTCCTTCCCAGCGCTCTCGGAGGTTGGTGACACGACCGACTATCCCACGGGAAGAGTGCCGTCGGGGAACGACCGCCGCCGCGAACTCAGAAGCGCACGGTGGACGAAGAGGCGTGGGATGATGGCGGGCGGCGCCAGGATAGCGAATCTTGCCAAGTGATGGGTGACGTCTTAGAACACTGGAGTGGGAGGTCTCCACACACTCTCTGGTGGTTAGGACTGGAGGCATTCGGGTATCAGTGGTCCCAGCTGGTCTGACGACCCAGGAAGGGAGCACAACCATGGGTACTCACGTGGCCGTTGCAGAGACCGAGATCCAGGCGTCGCCCGAGGAGGTTTGGAGCGCTCTGACCGATCCGGCGAAGATCGAGGAGTACATGTTCGGCTCGCACGTCGTGACGGACTGGACGAAGGGTGGCACCATCGTCTGGAAAGGCGAATACGAGGGCAAGAAATACGAGGATCGGGGTGAGATCCTGGAGGATCGAGCCGCCGCGGCACCTGAAGATGACTCACTTCAGCCCCTCGAGCGGTCGTGAGGACGCTCCCGAGAACTACCACACCATCGTTTACGAGCTCGAAGCGGTCGGGGAGAAGACCGTTGTCACGCTGAGCCAGGGCAACAACGCGAGCGAAGACGAAGCGAAGCGTTCAGCCGCGAACTGGGAGACGATGCTTTCGGAGCTGAAGGATGTGGTCGAGCGGAGTTAGCGGCGGGCGACCGCCTGTGGCTCTCGCCGCGGGTGGCATTCCTCGGAGCACAGCCGGGCAAGGGGCATCTCCGGGCGTTGTTGACGCTAGACGAGTTGTCTGACTAGAGTCAGACATATGGATCCGGTCGCGACTGCGGCAGGTACGACGGTTCAACCGTACGGTGACACAACGGATCGGCGCTCTGAGCGACGGGTACTTGACTCGAGGGCGGTCGCTCGGCGCATCGCGGGTCCTGTGGGAGATCGGGGAGGATGGTCTCGAGGTCAAGTCGCTGCGCGCGAGGCTCGACCTCGATTCGGGGTACCTGAGTCGGCTTCTCCGCTGGCTCGAGGCCGACGGGCTGGTCGTCGTGAGCGCGGGCCACGTGGATCGACGTGTTCGCATCGCGCGGCCGAGCAGGAAGGGTCGGGTCGAGCGGAGGCTGCTCGACCGCCGCAGCGACGAGCTCGCGTGGTCATTGGTCGAACCGCTCGACGACGAGCAGCGCGCGTGTCTCGTCGGCGCGATGGGGTTGGTGGAGCGGCTCCTGACAGCCGGGCTGGTCTCGATCGGGATCGACGAGCCCACGAGCGACGCGGTGCAGCACTGCTTCGAGGCGTACTTCGCCGAACTCGACGTACGGTTCGAGTCCGGGTTCGACTCGGCCCGCAGCATCTCCGCGGACGCTGATGAGCTCACCGAGCCTCGGGGGTTCGTCTTGGTCGCGCGGTTGAGGGATGAACCGGTGGGCTGCGGTGCTCTGAAGCTGCACGGCAGCGCCCCGGCGGAGATCAAGCGCATGTGGGTCGGTCCAACGCTCGCGGACTCGGCCTCGGGCGGCGACTCCTCCGTGAGCTCGAGGAGCAGGCCCGCCGACGGGGTGCGGCGAGCGCCCGCCTCGAGACCAATCGAGCCCTGACCGAGGCGATCAACCTTTACCGATCGACCGGCTACACGGAGGTCGCGGCGTTCAACGACGAGCCGTATGCCGACCACTGGTTCGAGAAACGTCTCGGCGGCTGACGGCTCTTACCCTCGAACCCACAGATGCGGCGGGTCACATCTCGAGCGACATGCCGATATGACGGGTCGTCACGGGGTGCGCGGGAAGAGCCACCATGTCATGCCGAGGCCGAGCGACTCGAAGCCGACATTCAGGTAGATGGCTCGCCCTCCCTGTCGCGTTCAGGGTGACGCTGGTACAGCCCTCGCTACGGGCGCAGGCCAGAGCGGCGAGGGTTAGCGCTGCAGGAGACCGTACCCCCGGCGTCGAGATCGCGGGGCAACGCCCATGTCGTAGACGCCGCCGGTCTCGCCGTCGACATTGAGAACGACGTGCCCGACGGTCGTCTCCCCGTCCCGTACGACGATGTGATGGACATCGCCACCGATGACCGCTTCGTGGCCGCCTGACCAGTACGGAAGGTCGCGATTGCAGCTCGGCGTTGCGACTATCTCGTGCCCGGGCTCGTCCACCTTCGTTCTGGGGTCCACACCCATCCAGTGCGGTTGCCAGCCGTCTGGAAGCCGAGGCGCTGACAACCCCGCAGCCAGGTCGTCGTCTGGCGCCAGCGACCAGCAGCCAACCTCTCGCGCTCCCGACTTGCGCGCGAGTCGCACGGCGCCCGACAGGTCGCCCCTGGCGGTCGGGGAAGGCGAGCACCACATCTCCGTCGCCCAGAAACATCGTCACACCGTCGAGCTCGATGAGCTCGCGACCTCGCCCGAACCACGACCGGTGATTTCTCGCAGCGTCGAGGAGCACCACCGAGATGATAGGTCACGGGCAGTGCGACGCCAGGGACGGAGGTTCTCGGCCCGCCGCATGCGGTTTCCGATCTCCACTAGCGTTCCCGGAGCAACGCGCGGAATCCAGCAAGCGAGAGACATCTCGAACAGCGGCGCAGGCGTGCGCCTGGCGCTCAACTAGGGCCCTCCGGGGACGGTCGGGGGAGACCAGACCCACGGCGTCGTCGTCGTCACCGCCGTGAAGCCCAGCCGCTCGAGGATCGGCCGGCTATCGTCCCGAGGCGTCCGTTTCGAGAAAGCGGACAACCCCGCCCGGCGGCCAGGTTCGCCCGATGGACCACCGTACCCCAGGTAGATCCCGCGGCGGCGCCACTCCGGAAGGGTCCGCACCGCCCCAGAGGGTCGCGAAGTTCGGGTCCCGCGCTCGCAACCGGATCCAGGCCGGCGCAGACGACGCTCCTGCACCGGCCTCCGCCACGACGACGGTAAGCGAGCTCGGGTCGACGGCACGCTCGGATCTCGAGCATGTCGACGACCCATCCGTGGTCGTCCGCGTCGCTCCACACTGCCTGCTCGAGTGAAGCGATCCGTTCGAAGTCGCTGCGGCTTCGTCACTTCCCGCAACGACACGCCGTCGGGTAGGCTGGAAGCTCTCCCTTGGCGATCTCGGTGACGGGCGCGATCACGATCGTCTCCATCTCCTCTGGCACGAATCCCGCGGCGCGCAGCCGCTGCGGCAGGTCCACCGGCAGGTCGTGGCCATGCAACTTCCATTCGAAGGGCTCGTTCCGCTCCGGCGAAGACGCGCACCTGGCGCGCGATCAGCTCGTCGAGGTCCTGCCCCTCGATCCCGCTGAGGTCTCGATAGAGAACGAAGCCGCGGCCGGCCAGACCCGTAGGAGGCGGCACGAGCGGTCCGTCTCTCTCGACGCTTCACGCCCTTCGGCAGCGGGTCGGATACGTGAGAGCGCACCTGCGTGTCGTAGGCGGCTCGCAGCTCCGAGACGTCGGGCATCTCGGAACACTATCCTCGGACCACCGTCACGAGTGACGTGTCCTGGACGTCGAGCGGGGCCGGCGCGGCAATAGGGGCGAGGTCAGGCGCACGATGGCGAGTCGGCGTTCCAACGGTTGAACCTCGGGGTCTCCTGCTGCGACAAGCGGCGTTGCGCGTCGGCCCAGAGCTGCCGCCACTCGGCGGGGTCGTCCAGCACCTCGTCGTGTCCGTGGGCGTCGGCGCTGCGGACGAGGAACGACGGAAAATCCGGGCGGCCGCTCGGCTGACCGGGCGGCTGGTAGCGGAGGTCGATGCTGATGCGCACCTGGTCGCCGGTCGTGTTGTCGAGCGAGCCGTGCACGAGCTGCTGGCCGAAGATCAGCGCCGACCCGGCCCGCAGCGGGAGCGGCGTCGCGTCGGAGAGGGTGAGGAGGCGATCCGGGATCCCGAGGTCGTGCCCCGTGGGGCAGTGATCGATCAGATCGCCGACGGTGGCTGCCGGGGATGACCTGGAGACAGCCGTTCTCGACCGTCGCGTCGGTGACTGCGATCCAGCAGGAGAGGATCGTCGCCGCGTCCGCCTCCTCCGCCAGGACGCCGAGATCCTGGTGCCAGGAGACCCGACCGGTGAGGTAGTCCGCGCCTGCTCGCGTCGGGACGCGCCTGATCCGGCAGCTTCATCCGCACGTGCTGCACCGGGTTCGACACGATCTCCGGGCCGAGCAGCGCCTCGACCACGTCGAGCAGCTTCGTGCGTGGGTGATGATCCGGAACACGGCGTCGCCGAGATGCATCGGCGTGTCGGGGGCGATGTTCTTCTGCGGCAGGCTGATGTCGAAGGCCTGGGCGATGCTTCTGCCCGCTCTCCGCCGAGATCGGCGATCAGGCGCTGGTCGAACGGGAGCTCGTCGTAGGACGACCCGAGTGCGCCCTCGGCGATCAGATCCGCGGCGACGCGAGAGAGCACCTCGCTCCACTCGTCCGACGAGCGGAGCGAAGTCGGTCGGCGGATCGAACAGGTCCTCGACGACGACGAACCCATCGCTGGCGAATCGCTCCAACGCGGCTCTCGGTCAGCTGCGTCGTCATCGAGCGTCCCTCAGCTCATCTCGACACAGGGGTCTGGCCCCACGGCATCGGCATCGTCGGCGCGTGGCGATGTCGATCGCGCCGGACGTCCTTCGGCCGGTCCTTGAAGTAGTCGACGAAGGCGATCAGCTGGCTGCACCGACTCGTCGTAGGCACGCTTGCCCTTCTCGACCGTCGCGAGCTCGGGCTCGCCGAGCACGCCGGTCTCGCTGTAGCTCGCCGTCCAGGAGAGCACGGTGGCCGGGCCGGTGGCGAAGCAGTCGACCCAGTTGAACGGGTTGTTCTCCTCGTTGTAGCGAGATCGTCCCGTTCGCGATCTTGTCCTTGCGCACGTTGTCGGGGTCGAGGTACATGTAGACGGACGTCTCGAGCTCGCACGCGTGCGCGCAGCCGCCGGGGAACGCGCTCTCACGCCAGCTCGGCAGGAACTCCTTGTCGATCGTCAGCAGGTTCGTCCACTGGATCGGCAGGCACTCGGCGTCGGTCTCGAGGTTCGTCCGCCGCGCCACGAGGTCGAGGTTCGGCCAGTTCGAGCCGTGGCCGTTGAGCAGGATGATCTTCTTGAAGCCGTGGTAGGCGAGCGACTTCGTGATGTCGAGCACGTGGTGCATGAAGTGCTCGAAGTGGGTGTTGATCGTGCCCGGGAAAGTCCATCACGTGGCCGGTGTAGCCGTAGGAGACCGTCGGCAGCACGAGCATCTTGTCGGGGATCTCGCGGCCGGCGCCGAGCGCGATCTCCGTCGGGCAGAGGATGTCGACGTCGAGCGGCAGGTGAGGCCCGTGCTGCTCGACGGCGCCGCACGGGACGATGCAGACCTTCCCGATCTCGACCGCATCGTCGATCTCGGGCCAGGTCAGCTTCGCGTAGCGATACTCCTCGGACGCGCGGGTCATGCGGGGCTCCCTTCAGCGGGTTGTGGGCCGGGTCGGTCGTGCCTCGAGGGCTCGGGCGAGCCGCCTCCGGCGGACGGGCACGACGATGTGCCGGTGGAGCGCCTCGAGCAGCAGCTGCTCGTCGCCGTCGTGCAGCGCGTCGAGGAGCTCGCGGTGCTCGGCGACGACCGAGTCGAGGTCGCGCTCGCGGAAGTGGCGGTAGAAGTAGGCGCGGATCCTCGGCGCGATGCTGCGCCAGATGTGGATCGTGTGGAACTGCGGTGCGATGTGGAGCACCGCCTCGTGGAACTCGACGTCGGCCTGCACGATCCCGTCGATGTCGCCGGCGGCCGCGGCCTGCTCCATCATCCAGATGTAGCTCGCGAGCTCGGCGAGGTCGGCGGTGGTGCCTACCTCGAGCGCCATCCGTGAATCCGAACTGCTCGAGCACGAGCCTGATCGGGATCAGGACGCTGTGCACCTCGTCCTCGGTGACGCCGACGACGACCGCGCCCCGGTGCGGGTACGAGATCACGAGCCCTTCGTGCTCGAGCTGGCGAAACGCCTCGCGGGTGGCCCCGCGCGTCGCCTCGAGCCACGCCATGATCCGGTCCTCGACGAGCCGCTCGCCCGGTTGCAGACGGCCGTGGATGATCGCGTTCCGCAGCTCGACGGCGATGCGATCGCGCGCCAGACCACCCTTGGGCGGAATCTGCGGGATGTCGCCGATCATCGGCATCCTCAGGCCGCCAGGTAGCCGTCGTCGACGGCGATCGTGTGGCCCGGTCACGCGTCGCGAGGCGTCGCCCGCGAGGAAGAGCGCGGTCGCCGACCAGATCGCGCGGGAGCAGCATCCCGTCCGTGCAGCATCCGCCCGTCGATGAAGTCGCTCGTGATCGACGACTGCGTCGCGAGCTGGTCCGACAGCGGCGAGTCGACCCGGCACGGTGCGATCCCGTTGACGCGCACGCCGCGGTCGATCCACTCGACGGCGAAGGCACGCGTCAGCTGGACGACCGCGCCCTTGCTCGTCGACGTACGCACTCGCGTGCGGGAAGGCCGCGAAGCCGCCGATCGAGGCGAGGTTGATGATGCTGCCGCTGCCCTGCGCGAGCATGTGGCGACCGAACGCCTGGCACGGAAGGTACGTGCCCTTGATGTTGAGGTCGAGGATCGCGTCGAGGCGCTCCTCCGGGAAGTCCTCGGCCGGGCTGCGGAACGCCGTGCCCGCGCTGTTGACGAGGACGTCGACCTGCCCGAGCTCGCCGACGACGCGGTCCGCCAGTCGCCTCGACCGCCTGCGCGGTCGGTCACGTCGCAGTGGTCGTGCGCGCCTGGCCGCCCTGGGCGCGCGATCGTCGCAGCCGTGGCCGCGGCGCCGTCGTCGTCGATGTCGATCGACGACGATGCGAGCACCGGCCTGGGCGAGGCCCTTGGCGATCGCGGCTCCGATCCCGCTGCCGCCGCCCGTGACACAGGCGACGCGACCACCGAGGCCGAAGAGGCTCTCGACGAATCCGGCCGGGACCTCGAAGTCGGCTCGGCGCGTGCGACGGGCTGGTTCACGGGGCGCTCATGCTCGATCCTCCGTTGTCGGGCGGTACGTCGTGCTCGCCGGTCGTCGAGTGCGGCCTTCTGACGCCGGCGACGACGTCGGCGACCTGGGGCAGCACCTCTCGCTCGAGCACGGCCGCGAACGGCATCGGCGTGTCCTTCGCCGTCACGCGCACCGGCGGCGCGTCGAGCAGGTCCCAGGCCGCATCGGTGACACGGGCGACGACCTCACTGGCGAAGCCGCCGGCCCGCGCGCCCTCGCTCACGACGACGAGCCTGCGCGTCTTCTCGAGCGAGCCGACGATCGCATCGAGGTCGAGCGGCTTCAGCGTGCGGAGATCGATCACCTCGATCTCGATGCCCTCGCGCGCGAGCCGACGTCCGGCCTGCAGCGCGAGCTGCACGCCGCCCGCAGTACGCGACGACGGTCACGTCGGTGCCCGCGCGCTTCACGTCGGCGACCCCGATCGGCACCGTGTACTCGCTCCTCGGGCACGGGCCCGAGGCGGCCGTAGTGGAGGCGCCGCTCGAGGAAGACGACGGGGTTGTCGTCGCGGATCGCCGACTTCAGCAGGCCCTTGGCGTCGTAGGGCGTCGACGGCATCACGACGACGAGCCCGGGTGTGTGCACGAACCACGACTCGAGGGTCTGGGAGTGCTGGGCGGCCATGCCGATCCCGCTCGAGACGGCCGCGCGGAGCACGAGCGGGACGCTGACCTGGCCGCCGGACATGTACCGCCACTTCGCGGCGTGGTTCGACGATCTGATCCATCACGAGGGTCACGAAATCCGCGATCTGCAGCTCGACGACCGGCCGGCACCCGACGAGCGCGGCGCCGACACCGGCGCCGGCGTGCGCCGCCTCGGAGATCGGCGCGTCGATCACGCGCGCAGCGGCCGTAGCGATCGAGCAGGCCGGCCGTGACCTGGAAGAGCCCGCCGAGCGCCGCGACGTCCTCCCCGATCACGAACACGCCCGGGTCGCGCTCCATCTCCTCGTGCAGCGCCTCGTTCAGCGCCTCGGCGATCGTCAGCTCGCGCACCCCGTCGTCGGCGGACGCCGTCACGACGAGCCGACCCGGGGTCAGCCAGGCGGCAGGCGCGTAGACGTCCTCGAGCTCAGCACCCGGGCTCGGGTTTCGGCGACGCGAGCGCCACCTCGACCGCGTCGGCGACCTCTCGGCGCGCCTGGGCCTCGAGCTCGTCGACGCGTGCCGGCGCGAATCCCCGCCTCCTCGACGAGATAGCGCGTGAAGCGGAGGATCGGATCGCGCGCACGCCACTCCTCGAGCTCCGCCGGTGACCGGAGATCCGTCTTCCGCGCGGCCGAGTGAGGCTCGATGCGGTAGCTCTTCGCCTCGATCAAGCGTCGGCCCGGCACCCGCTCGGCACGCTCGACAGCCTCGGCGGCCACCTGTCGCGACGGCGAGCACGTCGTTGCCGTCGACGACCACGCCGGGGAAGCCGTAGCCAGCGGCCCTGACCGCGATGTCCTCGACGCGCGTCACCGCCGAGATCGGCGTCGAGATCGCCCACTCGTTGTTCTCGCAGACGAAGACGACCGCCGCGTCGAGCACGGCAGCGAGGTTGAACGCCTCGTGCAGGATCCCCTGGTTCGCCGCGCCGTCGCCGAAGAAGCAGACGGTGACACCGTCCTTCGCCCTGCAGGCGCAGGCCGTGGGCCGCGCCGACCGCGATCGCCGACGAGCCCGCGACGATCGCGTCCGCTCCGAGCATGCCCTTGTCGATCGCCGTGATGTGCATGCTGCCGCCGTGCCCGCGGCAGTAGCCGTCTTCGCGCCCGAGGATCTCGGCCATCATCCGAGCGAGATCGAGGCCCTTCGCGATGCAGTGCCCGTGCCCGCGGTGGGAGCTCGTGATCAGATCGTCGGGGCCGAGGCTCGAGCACGACGCCGACCGCGATCGCTTCCATGCCGGCGTAGGAGTGCACCGGGCCCGTGGATCAGGCCCTCGTCGAACAGCTCACCGGCGCGCGTCTCGAAGCAGCGGATCCGCCACATCTGCAGGAGCAGGTGCTCGAGCGTCTCGGCGCGGGATGACCGCCGCCGACCGCTGCTGCCGTCATCCCTCGCCGGACCCGGGTTGCTCGGCGATCGTTCCCATCACCTCGCCGACGCGGATCTCGTCACCGGCAGGCGCGTGGATCGTCTCGAGCACACCCGATACCGGGGCGACGACCTCCTGCGTGACCTTGTCGGCCTCGATCTCGAGCGAGGACCTCGCCGGCCACGACGTCGATCGCCCTCACGCTTGAACCACGGGACGATCGTGGCGTACTCCATCTCGGCGAGGCGCTCCAGCGTCACGTCCGTCATCGGTGGTCTCCTGCTCGACGGTCTGGCGCGACCGACGCCGAAGTGCGCCGATCCGCACGCGGCCAGCATACAGCTTATTATGCGACGATCAATGGATTATCGATAATCACTCCGTGATGAGAGCGGGCTCACATGAAGATCACCGACGTCGAAGCGATCGTCGTCCGGCAACCGAGCCTCGACGGCGCAATCGCCGACGGCAGCCAGGACGACCTGGTCGATCCGCGTCCGCACGGACGAAGGGATCGAGGGGATCGGGGAGGTCGACTCTCGCCCGAGGTCGCGCGCGCCGTCATCACTGCACCGCGATCGCACTCGCTCGACCGGCGGTCTGCGCGATCTCCTGATCGGCGAGGATCCGCTCGACATCGAGCGCCTCTGGGAGAAGATGTACCGCGGCGCGATCTTCCTCGGACGCCGTGGCGTCGCGATCCACGCGCTCAGCGGCATCGACATCGCGCTCTGGGACATCAAGGGGAAGGTACTCGGGAAGCCCGTCTCGGAGCTGATCGGAACACCCCGGCGCGACCGGGTGCGCGCGTACGCATCGATGCTGATGCCGGACACGCCCGCCGAGGTGCGCGAGCAGGTCGCCGAGGTGCGCGAGCAGGGGTTCACGGCGGTGAAGCTCGGCTGGGGGCCGCTCGGGCAGAGCCCGGCGAACGACATCGCGCTCGCTGCTGCCGCGTGTGACGCAGCCGGCGACGGCGTCGCGATCATGATCGATGCAGGGTTCGCCTACGGCGCCGACCCGAGCGCGGCGATCCCCGTCGCCCGAGAGCTCCACGACGTCGGCGTCTACTGGCTCGAGGAGCCGTTCCAGCCGGACGAGATCGACGCCTACGCCGAGCTCGCCGATGCCGTCGAGCTACGGATCGCGGCCGGCGAGCAGGACGCCACGCTCTGGAGCTTTCGCGATCTGATCGAGCGCGGCCGGATCGACGTCGTCCAGCCGGACGTGACCCGCTGTGGCGGAATCACCGAGATCCTCACGGATCATCGAGCTCGCCGGAAGCGGAACGTCGCAGCCGGTGCCGCACGCATGGAAGAGCGGGATCATCAAGGCGGCCTCCCTCCACGTGAACGCGATCATCGGGGGCACCGACGTCTTCCAGGAGTACTGCGTGCGCGAGACCGTGATCAACCGTGACCTCACGCACGAGTACTTTCCCACTCGACGCCGAGGGTTCGTGGCGGTACCGACCTCGCCCGGTCTCGGCGTCTCGCTGAACATGGAGATCGTCGACGCACTACCGGGTCGAACAGTGAGACGACGCCGTATCGCTAGACCGTGTCGTGCGCGAGCCGGCGCGCGCAGCGCCTCGAGCACCTTGGCCTGCATCGACGGCGTCTCGCTGCACAGCCGCTGAAACGATTGGCCGGTCACCACGAGCACGCGCACCGGGGTGGTCGCGACGACCGTCGCCGTTCGCGGCGTGTCGGTGAGCAAGCGATCTCGCCGAAGAACTCGCCGCTGCCCATGCTGCAGAAGAGGCCGCCGCCGACGAGCACGTCGACCGAACCGTCGACGAGGACGAAGAACTTCGCGACCTTTCGTCCCTTCCGTGATCAACGTGGTGCCCGACGGCTGGTAGAGCTCATCGGCGAGACCGAGCGATCTGCCCGAGCTCCTTCTGCGAGCACTCCGAGAAGAGCGGGACCCCGCGCAGAAGGTCGATCTTGGCGTTGCGGCGCAGCTTCATCGACTGGATCCTAGACCCTGGGAAACGGACGCCGGTCAACGCCCGAGCAGAGCCCGGGCCCGGCTTCCGACCCAGACGCACGCGACCCACGCGCAGGCGATGAGCCCAACGGTGGGCCAGTAGTAGGAGCCGGTCTCGCCGCCCGTGACGATCAATCCGACGGTCTGCGCCGCGAGAACCACGGCGAAGGCCGCCGCTGCGAGCTCCAGGGAACGTCGATTGAAGCCGCGATACCACCCGATCAGCAGAGCCAGACCTGAGGCGAGGGCGATCACGCAGGCGAGTGTAGACAGGCGCGACGGGCGACCTCCGCCCCAGGATCTACCCTCGCGCGGTGCGCCCGGACACCCTCGACCGGCATATCGACGAACTCTGCGCGGCGCACGGCATCCGTCGAGCCGCCGGGAGCGGTCGGGCAGTCGTCGATCAGCGTCCGTCACCGCGACGGGCGGCGCGAACGTCGCCTGGAGATACGCGTTCCGCCGGTCCGAGGGCAGGTCAGCTACTTCGTCGCGCTCCACGAGATCGGTCACCTCGTCGGAGCGGGCGAGCGGTCGCCGTCTCGAGCGGGAGGAGGCGGCGTGGCGATTCGCATTCGCCGAGGCGCTCGTTCATCCCACCGACGTGACCCGTCGACGAATCGGCAAGCGGCTCAGGTCGTACGTGACCTGGGCCGAGCTGCGCTCGAACCGTCGCCGGCCCCGTCGATCCCGCCCCCGCAGTCATCGTTCTGGCGGCTTCTCGACTGGTTGGAGGCCTGACACGGGAAGGGAGTCCCTGCTCCCTTACGAAGTCCTCACGAGAAGTCGGCAATTCCCTGACGCGGACCGCGTGAACAAGGGAGACATCCAATCGGGCCTCGCGATCGAAGACCAGAGGACCCGACCACGTTGAAAGAGGCGATGATGTCTGCGGCAAAGCTTCACGAGCTACCCGATGTCGAGATCGAGCTCGTCGAGCGGTGGCGCGCCCAGTCGCTCGCGCGGGCGGGCTACGACCCCGAGTCGGCCGCAGTCCTTGCCGCCTCGCACGAGGTCGATCTCCACTACGCGATGCGCCTGCTCGAGCGCGGCTGCCCGTCGACCTCGCCCTCCAGATCCTCCTCTGAGGACCCGGTCGTCCGCTGGCTCGACCTGACGCCCGGCCGCGCGCCGGGCGTCACGCTGGCTGATGGAGGCATCCTGCGCTCAGGCGGGAAGAATGCGACCGCATGAGCCTGCTCGCCTCGATCCCGTCGCCCGCGCAGCGGCGCCGTCGACCTCGGGCCGCTTCACGATCCACATGTACGGGCTGACGCTGCTCGCGGCGATCGCGATCTGCATCTGGATCACCGGCACGCGCTTCGTCAACCGCGGCGGCGACTGGGACCTCGATCTTCCGCTGCGCCGTCTGGGGCGTCGGCGCGGGGATCGTCGGGCGCGCGGCTGTACCACCTCGCCACGAGCTGGAACGAGGTGCCCGACCAGTGGTGGGGGCCGTTCGCGATCTGGAAGGGCGGGCTCGGCGTCTGGGGCGGGATCGCGCTCGGCTGCCTCGTCGGGGGCCTCATCGCGAAGCGGGCCGGCGCCGACGTCGTGGCTGCTCGCCGACTGCCTCGCGCCCGGGCTCCTCGTCGCGCAGGCGGTCGGGCGCATCGGCAACTGGTGGAACCAGGAGCTCTTCGGAAAGCCGACCGACCTGCCCTGGGGCCTCGAGATCGACACGGTCCACGGCCGCTCGCCTCCATCGATCACGCAGGTGACCTACCACCCGGCCTTCCTCTACGAGATGCTCTGGAACCTCTTCGCCGCGGCCCTGCTCGTCTACGTGATCGAGAGGCGCTTCCATCCGCGGCCGCCGGGGCTCTTCGCGCTCTACATCGCCCTCTACTCGTTCGGCCGCTTCTGGATCGAGCTCGTTCGGTCGATCCCGCGAACCACATCCTGGGCCTGCGCGTCGAACACCTGGGTCTCGGGCCTCGTCGTGCGTCGCCGGCCTCGTCTGGTTCTGGCTCTCCCAGCGCGCGGAGGCCGGGGCCCGGCAGCCGCCGCTCGGCGGCGCCGACGCCCCAGGCGGCCCGAAGATGGCCGTGCCGAAGAGCCGCGTCCGACCCGGAGGCTAGGGTCACGCCGTGGCCAGCGCCGTCCGCGACCTCGAGCTGGACCTCGACGCGTTCGAGGGGCCGTTCGACCTCCTCCTGACGCTCTGCTCAAGGACGCGATCCAGCCGTCGGAGATCGACATGGCCGGGATCGTGGTCGCGTTCGTCGAGCGGCCTGGCCGAGCGCGACGAGCTCGATCTCGACGCCTGCGGCGAGTTCCTCGTCCTGATCGCGGCGTTGCTCGAGCTCAAGGCTCGGCACCTCTTCCCCGACGAGGAGGCGGAGCTCGCCGAGCTCGAGCCGGAGGAGGCGGCCGAGGAGCTCGCGCCGGCGGCTCGCCGAGTACCGCCGCATGAAGCTTGCCTCGGCCTGGTTGCGCGAGCGGCTCGAGGACGGAGCGCGAGCGCTACTTCCGCGTCGGCCCGGCGCCGCTCGCTCCCGAGCCCGAGCGCCGGCTCGCGCCCCAGGAGCCGTTGCGCCTCGTCGAGGCCATGCGCGCGCTCGCAGTCGAGCCACCGCACGTCTCGATCTCGCACATGGCGCTGCGATTCCCACCGGTCGGCCAGTTCGTGGAGCGCTTTCGCGCGCTGCTGCTGCGTCGCCGCCGGTTCGACTTCGATTCCGAGGTGCGAGGGCTCTCGCGTGTCGAGCAGGCGGTTGCATTCCTCGCGCTGCTCGAGTTGCGCAAGGAGGGGGAGATCGCGATCTCCCAGGCCGCACCCTTCGCTCCGATCAGGATTTCCACGAGCCGACGACGAAAGGATCCTGCAGTGGACCGCCCGCTCCGCCTGATCTCGACGAACCCGGTCGACGCGCTCCGCCCGCACGTCGAGGCGCTGCTCGTCGTCGCCTCTCAGCCGCTGACGCTCGACGAGCTCGCCGAGGCGACCGCCGACGACCCGGAGCGGATCGAGACGGCACTCGGCCTCCTGGGCGAGCGGTATCGCGAAGGCCGGAGCGGCATCGTCCTCCAGAAGGTGGCGGGAGGGTATGCGTTCGGCGCCTCCCGCGCGGCCGCCGAAGCGTGCGCCCGCCTGTTCGAGCGTCCCGTGGAGCGCGGGCTCTCGCAGGCTGCACTCGAGACGGTCGCCATCGTCGCGTACCTCGGGCCCGTCTCTCGACCCGAGATCGCCGGATCCGCGGCGTTGCCGCCGACTCGGCCGTCGCCTCGCTCGTCGAGCGCGGACTGATCGCGGAGGCCGGGCGCGAGAGCGGTCCGGGTGGTGCCGTGCGGTATCGCGTGACGGCGCTCTTCGAGCGTGTCTTCGGGCTCGAGTCGCTGGCGGCGCTGCCGCGTCTCGACGACATCGGCGACGACCAGGCGGCGATCCGCGATCGTCTGCTCGAGGTCGCGGAGGCCCGCGCCTCGTAAGACCCCGTCCGGCGGCCCGTGCGGTCCTCCGGTCGCCCGACGGCTCGCGCGCGACTATCGTCCGACCGGACGAGAGGAGTGAGGCACCGCTGATGACGGCCGAGGAACGAGCCGCTGGTTCCGGCCACCGCTGGCTCGTCCTTCTTCCCGGAATCGCGGTCGCAAAGGGCTATCGCAAGGAGTGGCTCCATCGCGATGTCGTCGCGGGGCTGGTGCTCACCGCACTTCTCGTCCCGCAGGGGATGGCCTATGCGGAGCTGGCGGGGCTCCCGGCGGTCACCGGTCTCTACGCAACCGTCGTCCCGCTGCTCGCCTACGCGCTCTTCGGGCCGTCGCGCATTCTCGTCCTCGGCCCGGACTCGGCACTCGCCCCGCTCGTCGCAGCCGCAGTGATCCCCGTTGCGGGTGCCGACCCCTCCGAGCGCGTCGCCGTCGCCGGTCTCCTTGCGCTCATCGTGGGCGCCATCCTCCTCATCGGTTC
Source organism: uncultured Thermoleophilia bacterium (assembly GCA_963776305.1). Lineage (GTDB taxonomy): Bacteria > Actinomycetota > Thermoleophilia > Gaiellales > Gaiellaceae > Gaiella. The sequence continues at coordinate 233,417 of CAVZMA010000006.1, forward strand.
GGTCGCCCGGCTCGGCTTCCTCACCGACCTCTTCTCGAAGCCGGTCAGGCTCGGGTACCTCGCCGGGATCGCACTCATCGTGATCGCCGACCAGGTGCCGCGCCTCCTCGGCGTTCCGACGTCCGGTGGCCAGTTCGTCGACGACGTCAGGGACCTCGGCGGACACCTCGGCGAGATCGATCCGGCGACAGCCGCCCTGGGGATCGGGTGCCTCGTGGTGGTGCTCGTGCTGTGGCGCGTCGCTCCGGCGTTCCCGGGTCTCCTGGTTGCCGTCGCCGGTGCCGCGATCCTGGTTTCCGCCTTCGACCTCGACGTCGCGGTCGTCGGAGCGGTTCCCGGTGGTCTGCCGGCCCTGACGATTCCGTCACCGTCGATCGGCGACCTCGGCGGGCTCGGGCTGAGCGCTGTCGCCATCGCCTTGCTCGCGTTCGCCGATACGAGCGTTCTCTCCCGCAGCTATGCCTCGAGGCTCGGTGAGCGGGTCGATCAGAGCCGCGAGCTCGGCGGGCTCGCCGTCGCCAACCTCGCCACGGGTCTGTTTCAGGGCTTTCCGATCTCGAGCAGCTCGTCGCGGACGCCCGTCGCGGAGGCAGCCGGGTCTCGCACGCAGCTGACCGGGGTCGTCGCGGCGGCGACCGTCGCGGTGGTGCTCGTGATCGGCACGGGGCTCCTGGAGGACATCCCTGTCTCGGCGCTCGCCGCGGTGGTGATCGCCGCTGTCGTGCGGTTGATCGACGTGCCGGCCTTTCGGTGGCTGCTCCGCGTCAACCGCGGCGACTTCGCGCTGGCCGTCGCATCGTTCGCCGGCGTGCTCGTGCTCGGGATCCTCCCCGGGGTCGGGTTCGCCGTAGCCCTCTCGGTGATCGCCGTGCTCGAACGTGCCTGGCATCCCTACACAGCCGTGCTCGGGCGCGTGGCTGCGCTCAAGGGTTACCACGACACGATCCGGCACCCCGAGGGACGGCAGGTGCCCGGGCTCGTTCTCTTCCGTTTCGACGCACCGTTGTTCTTCGCGAACGCAGAGGTGTTCAGGGACACTCTCCACCGAGCCCTGGCAGCGGAACGCCGCCCCGTGTCAATGGTCGTCGTTGCCGCCGAACCGATCACCGACGTGGATTCCACCGCTGCCGAGGTGCTCGCCGAGATCGATGCCGAGCTCGGGCGACGTGGAATCGAGCTCGCTTTCGCAGAGCTCAAGGGCCCCGTCAAGGACAAGCTCCGGCGATACGGCCTGGCGGACCAGATCGAGGAACGCCGTTTCTACCCGACGATCGGTCTCGCCGTTCGGGCGCACGTCGAAGAGCACGGAATCGACTGGCAGGACTGGGAGGAAAACGTCGAGCAGCGGTGACGCGAGCGCGTCCTGCGGGCCTGCGGGAGAGGGCGACGCGGAGCGTCGCCCTCTCCCGCGGCTACGTCCTTCCGCTGCCGGCGGTCGCAGGCTGCCGAATGTGGGACGGAAGCAGGGACGGCAGCGTGGCCTTCGGCCGTCTCGCCTCCGTGTGCTCTCTGATCCAGCGGGCGATCTGATCGCCACGGCTGTCTCGAGCCGGGTTCCCTGACGCTCGGCGCGCAGCATGTCGTGTGCGAGCCACGTCCTGTTGGCATCCATCATCGCCGCAACCCGATCGATTCGAGATAGGTGGCGGGCACCGCGACCGGGCCGCCGTCCGGCAGACGGCTCCATTCCGCGACGAGAGCGCGGAGGTCGTCCTCCAGCGCCGGCCCGGCGGCCTCGATCGCCCGCAGGGTGGGGCCGTAGTACGTCGCGAAGGTCTCGACGAGCGCTTCGGCGGACGCGAACCTGAACGTGAACGTTCTCTCGGCATGCGTCCAGGTAACGGCATCGCCGAACAGCTCGTCGAGGTGGCCGGCGGCGCCCCAGCGCATCGGCGAGGCGACGCCTGCCGGTGGCGGTACGTGGCGTCCTACGGTCGCGAAGAGCGCTCCGAGGAACCCGTCGGGAGACCAGCTCGCGAGCGCGATCGTGCCGCCGGGCCGGCAGACCCGCACGAGCTCGGCTGCGGTCTGTTCGTGGTCGGGTGCGAACATCGTCCCGAACACCGAGAGGACGGCGTCGAAGGACGCCCTGGAGAAGGGGAGTGCCTCCGCGTCCCCGAGGAACAGCTCGACGTCGACCCGCTCGGCGTCGGCACGTTCCTGTGCTCGCTCGAGCAGGCTCGCGACGTAGTCGACCCCGGTCACGCGGGCTCCGAGGCGCGCGGCCGCGATCGTCGCATTGCCGCTTCCACAGGCGACGTCGAGCACGCTCGAGCCGGCGATGAGGTCGGCCGAGTCAGAGAGCCGCTCGGCAACGGGGACGATCAACGTCGCGATCCGGGAGTAGTCACCGCTCGCCCAGGTGGCCTGCTGGCGCGCCTTGACGGCGGAGAAGTCGACGGTTGCAGTGGTCATCAGTGGGTATTCCTTTCGAAGAGTTGTTATTGGTCGTTCGACCAAACAAGATAACGACCCGACTGTCGGGCTGTCAAGTCCGAGCGGTCGGAGGACGCCGGGGCCGGGAGGGACGAGGCTATGCCTCACCCCGACGTGGGGGTGGTGGCGCGCGGCGGGCACGACCGTAGGGGCGATGCGGAGGCTCGCGTGAGCGAGCCGGAGCGTCGCCCCGTGGTGCACGGAAAGGTCGTCCTTAGATCTGCCAGGCGCCGTCGCGGAGCACGGGGACGTGCTCGCCGGCGTGGGTGATGCCGTCGACCTGCAGCTCGGGGCTGCCGATCATGAAGTCGATGTGGATCTGGCTCTTGTTGACGCGCTGCTTGTCGGCCTCGTCCTCGACAGCGAGGCTGTAGCCAGAGCCGAGGGCGATGTGGCTCGCCGCGTTCTCATCGAGGAGCGTGTCGAAGAAGACGGTGTTCAGCGGGCCGATCCGGCCGCCGCCGTCGACGAGTGCGAGCTCGCCGAGGAGCGTGCCGCCGTCGTCCTTCGCGCAGGCTCCGCGGAGAGCGTCGCCGTTCGTCTCGGCGTCGATCTCGACCGCTCGGCCGTCGCGGAACTCGACCCTGATGCCGTCGATCAGCGAGCCGTAGAGCTCGAGGGGCTTCGTCGCGGTCACGTGCCCGTCGACCCTGAGCGGGTCCGGGGTCGTGAACGTCTCCTCGCTCGGGATGTTCGGGAAGTGCTCGACGCCGTCGACGGTCGTGAACTCTGCCGCGTGCCAGAGGGATGACGGGAACAATCCCACCGTCAGGTCGGTTCCCGGCCCACGGAGCTGGATCGCGTCGAACCGTCGTGCGGTGAGGGCCGCGGCGCCGCGCTTGACGGTCTCCATCCGTTCGTGCCAGGCGGCTACCGGATCGTCGAAGTCGAGTCGGCAGACGTGCGCGATCGCCTCCCACAGCTGCCGATAGGCATCCTCCGGGCTCGCGTCGGGGTAGACGAGCTCGGCCCAGTCGCGTGTGGGAGCAGGGGCGACGCACCAGTTCGTCGTCCTCTGGTTCACGATCGATCCTATTTCGGGCAGGTACGGCAGGAGGTCGCGTCCCATGTTCTCGGCGGCGACACCGTCGAGTGCGTGGGGGGCCTGCGGCCCGCTCAGCGACACTCGGGCGGCGTGGACGTCGGAGAAGTGCTGCAACCGGTCACGGGCCCACTGGGGAATGTGGTCGAGCGTGTCCGCGGCACCGTGGAGCAGGCGCTCCCGCTTGACGAGCTGGTCCCAGTACAGAACGTCGACGTACCGTGCGCCGCGCTCGTAGGCGGAGCGTGTGATCTCGCGGGTCAGCTCCTCCTTGCCGACGTAGCTCGTGATTCCGACGAGCTGATCGGGCTGCACGTTCGCCCCGAAGCCGACGATCAGGTCGGCGAGCCGACGGGTCCAGTCGGAGTAGTCGTGCACCGCGCGAGAGAGTAGCGACAATGGCCTGGTGCGCCTCAACCGCTATCTCGCTCGCGCCGGCGTCGCCTCGCGCCGCGCCTCTGACGAGCTGATCAAGGCGGGCCGGGTCTCTGTCAACGGACGGCCCGGCGAGCTGAACACGTTCGTGGCGGCGAGGGACGTGGTCGAGGTCGACGGCGAGCCGGTCGGCAAGCAGGAGCTGGCCCATGTCCTGCTGCACAAGCCGCTCGGCGTCGTCACGACCGCAAGCGACCCTGACGGCCGGCCGACCGTTGTCGATCTCGTCGGTCACGAATCGCGCGTCGTGCCGGTCGGGAGGCTGGACATCGACACCAGCGGCGTGCTCCTGCTGACGAACGACGGCGACCTCGCGCACCGGCTCGCCCATCCGCGCTACGGCGTCGAGAAGACCTACGTCGCCGACGTCGAGGGCGAGCCGACCCAGGCCGTGGTCGATGCGCTCGCCGACGGCGTGGAGCTCGACGACGGTGTCACGGCCCCGGCCCGCGCGCGCAGGCTCGGACGCTCGCGCCTGGAGCTCGTGCTGCACGAGGGCCGCAACCGCCAGGTACGACGGATGTGCGAGGCCGTCGGGCACCCTGTCGTGCGGCTGCGGCGAACCGGCTACGCGGGGCTGGACACCAAGGGGATCGAGGTCGGAGCGTGGCGCCCGCTGACGCGAGAGGAGCTGGAGGGGCTGCGACGGCTCGTTGGGCTGTAGGGGCGACACATGCGTCGCCCGAATGCCGACGCCCGAGCGGCTACTCGTACCAGACGAGCGTCGCGAGGACGACGTAGAAGGCGATCAGCGCCATCCCTTCGAACACCACCGCTTCGCCGTCGCCGGTGATCTGCCAGACGGCGATCGCCATCAGGGCGAGCGCGCCGATGAAGACCGGATCGATGACGAACGTCAGATGCTGCTCGAAGAGCAGTGAGACGAGGACCAGCACGGGGAAGAGGAAGCACGCGATCTGAGCGACCGAGTTCTTGACCACCGAGATCGCAAGGTCGGCCTTGCCCTTGCGCGCGAGCTGGACCGCGACGACGTTCTCCACCGCGTTGCCGGCGATCGCGACGATCACGAGGCCGGTGAAGGCCTTCGAGATCCCGAGCTTCTCGACCGCCGGGTCGATGGCGTCCACGAACCACTCGGAGACCAGCGCGGCCGAGACGCCCGCAACCGCCAGGAGCGCGATCGCGAACCGGAACGGCAGCAGCACGTGGGTCGGCTCCTCGAGCGCGCGCTCGTGCTCGATGTCGCCTTTCAGGTACCCGAAGAGCCAGGTCGCGTAGACGACCAGGAGGCAGATCGCGCCGACGACGGAGATCTCGACCTGGTGCGTGCTCGCGGCATCCCCGACCTGATCCGACAGCCCGAGCAACGCGATCAGGAAGATCGAGAGCAGGAGCAGCGTCGCCGTGTCGTTCGGCAGGCGCTTCTCGAACCGCATCACGCTGTCCGGTGCGCGCACGGCGCCCGCCACGATGGCGAGGCCGAGCACGAGCAGCGCATTTGCGAACAGCGAGCCGAGGATCGAGAACTGCGCCACCACGAGCTCTCCGGCGCTGAGCGAGAAGAGCACGATGAAGAGCTCCGGCAGGTTGCCGAGCGTCGACTGGAGGGCGCCGGTCACGCCGGGCCCGTACCGCGATCCGACCGATTCCGTCGCGATTCCGATCGCCCAGGCGACTCCTCCCAGCGCCGCCCCGGAGACCACGAACACCGCAACCGGCGCCGCGTCGGTGTAGTGGAGGATGCCGGCGACGATCACGATGGCGAACACGGCCGCCGTGACGATCGCCGTCCGTCTCAAAGCTGGACGAACCCCATGCGCCCGATCATCGCGTCGAGGGTCGGCGCGGACGCGGCTCGCGCCTTGTCTGCGCCGAGCCGCAGGAGGCGAAGCAGCTCGGCCTCGTCGCGGCGAAGCTCGGCGTAGCGCTGCTGCACCGGCGTCAACAGCTCGACGACAGCGTCGCCGACGTCCTGTTTGAACTGGCCGTAGCCCTCGTCGCCGTAGCGCGCCTCGATCTCCTCCGGGCTCTGCCCCGACGAGACCGAGAGGATGTCGATCAGGTTCGAGACACCCGGCTTGTCGGCTGCTCGGCGCACGTCGCGGCCGGAGTCGGTCACGGCGGAACGGAACTTCTTCCGTACGACGTCGGGGGGGTCGAGCATGCCGATCGTCCCCTGGGCGGTTCCACCCGTGGTCGACATCTTGTTGGTGGGCTCCTGGAGATCCATGATCCTGGCCCCGACTGTCGGGTAGACGCCGGCGGGCACGGTGAACGTCTCGCCGAAGCGCGCATTGAAGCGCTCGGCGATGTCGCGGGCGAGCTCGAGGTGCTGGCGCTGGTCGTCGCCGATCGGGACGATGTCGGCCTGGTAGAGCAGGATGTCGCCCGCCATCAGCACCGGGTACGTGAACAGCCCCGCCGAGACGAAATCACGGCGATCGGACTTGTCCTTGAACTGTGTCATCCGACCCAACTGGCCGTAGCTCGTGACGGCCGAGAGCAGCCACGACGCCTCGGCATGCGCGGTCACGTGACTCTGGGCGAAGATCGTCGAGCGCTCGGGCTCGAGGCCCGTCGCGATCAGCATCGCGTACAGGTCGAGCGTTCGAGCGTGCAGATCGGCGGGCTCGTAGTCGGTCGTGATCGAGTGGAGATCGACGATGCAGAAGAACGCCTCGCCCTGCTCTTGCGTTGCTGCGTACTGACGGAAGCCGCCGATCAGGTTGCCGAGGTGTTTCTCGCCGGTCGGCTGGATGCCGGAGAAGATTCGCATCCTCACTATCTAGCCGTTTGCAGGCGCCAGCGTCAAAACGGCTGGCATCTACACTGGGCTGATGGCGGTCACCGACACGACCTGGTCACCCGCGTCGTGGCACGGGTTCCCCGCGTTGCAGCAGCCGGAATGGCCTGACCAGGCAGCGCTCGAGGCCGTTCGCGAGCGGTTGAGCAGGTTGCCGTCGCTCATCTTCGCGGGCGAGGCACGCGCGCTTCGGCAGGCGCTCGGTCAGGCAGCCGAGGGGCGGGCCTTCCTCCTCCAGGCCGGTGACTGCGCAGAGTCGTTCGACGAGCTCTCGGTCATCGCCATTCGCGAACGGCTGAAGCTGCTCCTGCAGATGTCGGCCGTCCTCACGTACGGCGCCACCCTGCCGGTGATCAAGGTGGGACGGCTCGCCGGTCAGTTCGCGAAGCCGCGCTCGTCGCCGACGGAGACGATCGGCGGGGTCGAGCTGCCCTCGTTCCGGGGCCACGCTGTGCACTCCCACGAGCCGACGCTCGAGGCGAGGACACCGGACCCCGAACGCCTCGTCCAGGCGTACTACCAGGCCGTCTCGTCGCTCAATCTCCTCAGGGCGTTCACGAAGGGCGGCTTCGCCGACCTGACCCAGGTCCACACGTGGAACCAGGAGTTCGTCGCGAGCTCGCTCGAGGGCCGGCGCTACGAGACGATCGCGAACGAGATCGGCCGCGCGTTGCGCTTCATGGAGGCGATCGGCATCGACCTCGGCGACGAGCGGTCGATCCACGAGGTCGACGTGTGGACGAGTCACGAAGCGCTCCTGCTCGACTACGAGGAGCCGCTCGTGCGCAAGGACTCGACGACGGGCGACTGGTATGCCTGCTCGGGCCACTTCCTCTGGGTCGGTGAGCGGACGCGCCAGGTCGAAGGTGCTCACGTCGAATTCCTCTCTGGGTTGCACAATCCCGTGGGCGCGAAGGTCGGCCCGACGACGACGCCCGACGAGCTCGTCGCTCTCGCCACCCGGCTCAACCCCGATCGCTCGCCGGGGCGCCTGACGCTGATCACGCGCCTCGGAGCGAAGCGGGTGGAGGAATTGCTACCGCCGCTGCTTCGCGCCGTGCGTGAGGCCGAGATCCCGGTCGTCTGGGTCTGCGATCCCATGCACGCCAACGGCTTCGTCACGGGCTCGGGTCACAAGACGAGACGTCTCGACGACGTGCTGCACGAGATCGAAGGGTTCTTCGCCGCCCACCGCGAGGTGGGGACGTGGCCGGGAGGAGTGCATCTCGAGATCACCGGTGAGGACGTGACGGAATGTCTCGGCGGCTCGGAGGCCGTGCTCGAGGAACAGCTCGACACCCGGTACGAAACGCTCTGCGATCCGCGCCTGAATGCTCGCCAGTCGCTCGACCTCGCGTTCCGCGTCGCCGAGCTGATGCGAGGGTAGGACAGCGATGGTGCGGAACGTGACCGTCGTCGGAACGGGCCTGATCGGCGCGTCCGCTGCCCTTGCAGCACGGCGGGCGGGGGCGGCCGTGCGCGGCTGGGACCCGGATCCGGAGACGCTCCGGGTCGCGCAGGAGCGGGAGGCCGTGGAGCCGGCGGACACTCTCGGCGACGCTGTTGCCGACGCCGACCTCGTGCTCGTCGCCGCGCCCGTGGCAGAACTACCGCATGTCGTCCGCGATGTGCTCGACGCTGCCCCGGCGGCGTGCGCGGTTACCGACGTCGGCTCGACGAAGGGCGCCGTCTGCGCCGCTGCGGGGGGCGACGGGCGCTTCATCGGCGGGCACCCGATCTGCGGCGCTGAGACGCGCGGCCCGGATCGGGCGACCGCCGACCTGTTCGAAGGCGCCACCTGGTTCCTGACACCCACATCCGGGACGGGCCCCGAGCTGCTTCGGACGGTGCACGGCTTCGTGACGTCGCTCGGTGCGCGCCCCGTTGCGATCGATGCCGGCGCGCACGACCGGCTCGTCGCGGTCACGAGCCACCTCCCGCATGCGCTCGCGAACATCCTGCTCAACCAGGCGGGTGCGACGCGCGTCGACGGCCACGACCCATTGCAGGCCGCCGGTGGGTCGCTCAGGGACATGACGCGGATCGCCGGCGCGAACCCCCGGATCTGGGTCGACATCTTCCTCGACAACCGGGATGCGGTCGTCGAGGCGCTCGGAGAGCACCGGCGGCGCATCGAGCAGCTCGAGACGGCGCTCGCCGCCGGGGACGGTGGCCAGCTCGCGCGGTGGATCGCCGAGGCAGCCGGCAACAGACGGCGGATGCTCGCGACGGCGCACGGCGATCCCGGCGCGTTGCAGCGGCTCCGCGTGCACCTGCCCGACAGGCCGGGCGTGTTGGCGGGCATCTTCCAGGCGCTCGGTGCCGAGCGCATCAACGTCGAAGACTTCGAGATGGACCACCTCTCGACCGATCGGGGCGGCACCCTCGCAGTGATCGTGGCAGGGGAAACCGAGGCCGAGCGTGCGGCAGCACTGCTCGAGGCGCAGGGCTACGGCGTCGTCGTCGCTCCCGTGATCGACGAATGAAGGTCGAGCCCCTCACCACGGTCGTCGGGCATCTCGCGGTTCCCGGCGACAAGTCGATCTCCCATCGCGCGGTGCTGCTCGGGGCTCTCTGCGATGGTGAAACGCGGGTCACGGGCTTCGGTCGCTCGGCCGACACCGAGGCGACGATCGAGGCCGTGCGCGCACTCGGGGTCACCGTGTACGAGCACGACCACGACACGCTGCGCATCTTCGGCAAGGGCCTGCGAGGGTTGGTTGCCCCCGGCCGACCGATCGACTGTGCCAATGCCGGCACGCTCGTCCGCCTCCTTTCGGGCATCCTCGCCGGGCAGGCGGGCCAACGGTTCCAGCTCACCGGCGACGCGTCGCTCAGCGCGCGGCCGATGGGGCGGGTGACAGAGCCGCTTTCGCGGATGGGAGCGGGCTTCGAGACGGACGAGGGCCACCTGCCGATGAGCATCGAAGGAAGGCAGCTCTCCTCGATCAGCTACGAGCTCCCGGTCGCCAGCGCCCAGGTCAAGTCGGCGATTCTGCTCGCGGGTCTCTACGCGACGGGTGAGACGACGGTCGTCGAGCCGTCGCCGACCCGCGACCACACCGAGCTCATGCTCGAGGCGGCCGGAGTCACGATCACGCGAAGGGAGCGGAGTGTGACGGTGCAGCCGGCGGAACGGCTCGAGCTCGGCGAGATCGAGGTGCCGGGCGACTTCTCCTCGGCGGCGCCCTTCATCGTCGCGGCGACACTCGTCCCGGGGTCGGAGCTCCATATCCATGGGGTCAATCTCAACCCACGACGGACCGGGCTGCTCACGATTCTCGAGCGGATGGGCGGACGGGTGACGGTCTACAACCGACGCCGCATCGCCGGGGAGCCTGCGGGTGACCTCGAGGTGCACTCGGCCGACCTCGTGGCGACGACGGTGCTCGGGCCGGAGGTGCCGCTGGCGATCGACGAGCTGCCGCTCTTCGCTCTCGCCGCCTCGTGCGCCCACGGCAACAGCAGGTTGCGCGGTGCCGAGGAGCTGCGGGCCAAGGAGTCGGATCGCGTCGAGGCGACCGTCGACGCCCTGCGCGCCATTGGTCAGCATGTACTCGCGACCGAGGACGGCTTCCGGATCCGTGGCGTGCCCACGCGGCCTCGGGGCGGCACGATTGCGAGCCGCGGCGACCACCGCATAGCGATGCTCGGTGCGGTCGCCGCGCTCGCCTCGCAGCAGGGTGTCGAGATCGAGGACGCCGAATGCGTCGGAGTGAGCTTTCCCGGTTTCTTCGAACTCCTCGACCGCCTTCGTGAAGCAGTGCCGTCCGCTCATGCCGAGGATCTCCGTCGGTCGCCACCGGCTCCCATCACCGCGGTTTCGCCGCAGGTGAAACCGTGATCGTTGCAATCGACGGACCTGCCGGAGCCGGCAAGAGCTCTGTCGCGCGCGCTCTCGCGGCTCGGCTCGGCTTCCGTTACCTCGATACGGGGGCGATGTATCGCGCTCTCACCTGGCTCGCGCAGCAGCGCGGGATCGCACTCGACGACGTTCCCGCGCTCGTCGAGTTGGCGAACGACAATCCCGTCGAGTTCGACGGCTGCCGACGGTGTCTCGATCGGTGGGCACGAGGTGACGGCCGAGATCCGCCAACCGGCGATCGACTCATCGGTACCGATCGTCGCCCGTCATCCCGAGGTGCGGGACGTGATGCGCGAGCGGCAGAGGGCGCTCGGCGAGCAAGGCGACTCGGTGATCGAAGGCCGCGATATCGGCGTCGTCGTCGTTCCCCATGCAGATCTCAAGATCTGGCTCGTCGCAGACTCGCGGGTTCGGGCCGAGCGACGGCACGCCGAACGGGATGGGATCACGGTCGACACGCTCGCCGACGACATGCGCCGCCGAGACGCCCGCGACGCCGCGAACACGCACCGCGCGCCGGACGCGATCGAGGTCGACACGACGTTCTTGAGCCTCGACGAGGTCATCGACCGGATCGAGGGGCTGCTGCGGGAGCGCATCGCGTGAGCGGAGTCGGTTGGGTGAGCGGACGTGCCGGCTGTGCCGGCGCCGGAGCGGGCATGAGCACCACGGCGGACAAGGTGTGGGCCGTCGGTCGGCCGACGATCGGCACGACCGTGAAGGTGGCGGGGCGGATCAAGATTTACGGCCGGGAACGCGTTCCGATGACCGGCGGCCTCGTGATTGCCTGCAACCACTTTCACTGGGTCGACCCGCCGGCTCTCGGCTACGCGTGCCCGCGCACGATCTACTTCATGGCCAAGGTCGAAGCCCATCGTGTGCCGGGGCTCGGCCCGTTCATCCAGGCGTTCGGCACGCTTCCCGGTGCGACGTGGCGAATCGGATCGAGACGCAGTCCGCACGATGCGCACCATCGTGCGCGACGGTAAGGCGCTCGGCCTCTTCGCCGAGGGGACGCGCCAGAAGAGCGGCGTCCCCGGCCCGCTCCAGCCCGGGGCGGCCATGGTCGCGCTGCAGGAGAACGTCCCGGTGATCCCCGTCGCGATCCACGGCTCGCAGTCGTGGCGGCCGTGGAACTTCCATCCGATCTCGCTCGCCTGGGGCGAGCCGATCCTGTTCGAGGGTCTACCCAGAGGGGGCAAGGGTTACAAGGAGGCGTCTCTCGTGCTGCCAGGCCAGGATCCGGAGCCTTTCGACTTCCTCGTCGAGATGCACGAGCTCGGACGTCCCGAGGCGATCCCGCCGCGATGAACGACACCGAGCAGTTCGATGAGGTCGAGGGCACCGCGCGAGTTGGCGGGAACGGTGGCGATCGTCGGCTTCCCGAACGTCGGCAAGTCGACGTTGATCAACCGCCTCACGCAGAGCAGGGCCGCGGTCGTCCACGAGACGCCGGGGGTGACCCGTGATCGCAAGGAACTGCTGTGCGAATGGAGCGGGACCTGGTTCAGGCTGATCGACACCGGCGGCGTGGACGAGGTCGACGGCGGGGTGTTCGGCACGAAGATCGCCGAGCAAGCGCGCGCTGCGATCGACGAGGCCGATCTCGTGTTGTTCGTCGTCGATGCCCGTGCCGGCATCACTCCGGCGACGAGGAGCTCGCGGTCATCTGCGCGCTGCGAAACGACCGGTCATCGGCTGGCGAACAAGATCGACGACCCGAGGCGCGACCCTGACGCAGCAGCCTTCCACCGGCTCGGTCTCGGCGATCCCTGGCCGCTCTCCGGTCTGCACGGTCACGGTACCGGCGACTTGCTCGACGAGATCGTCTCACGGTTGCCCGGGACGAGCGAGGTTGCGATCGGGACGGAGGCGATCCGCATCGCGATTCTCGGACGCCCGAACGTCGGGAAGTCGTCGCTCCTGAACCGGCTCGTCGGGCGTGAGCGCGTGATCGTCTCGGAGGTGCCCGGGACGACGAGGGACGCGATCGACACGGTGCTGGAGCGAGGCGACACCACCTTCGTCCTCGTCGACACTGCCGGCCTGCGCCGACGACGAAAGCAGCGGCAGGGGATCGAGTACTACTCCGAGCTCCGCGCTTTGCAGGCCGCCGAGCGTGCAGACGTCGCGCTCGTGCTGTTCGACGCGTCGGAGGGGATCGTCGAGCAGGATCTCGCGGTCGCCGACATTGCGCGGAAGGCCGGCTGTTCGACGCTCGCCGTGCTCTCGAAATGGGACGTCACGGAGCTCGACATCGTCGAAGCGCAGGGGCATCTCGCTCGCCGCCTGCGTCAGAGGCCTCCCGTGATCGCCGTGTCGGCGAAGACGGGACGAGGTGTCAACCGGCTGCTCGACAAGGCCGAGGAGCTCTTCGCGAAGCACAACGGCCGCATCACGACCGGTGAGCTGAACCGTGCCCTCGGTGAGCTGAAGGAGGCCCGGCCGGGGCCGCAGGGAGAGCGGGGGAGGCGGCTCAAGCTGATGTACGGCACGCAGGTGAGCACGCGGCCACCCCGGTTCCGGATCTTCGTCAACGCGCCGAGCCTCGTCACGCGCGACTACGGGTACTGGGTCGAGAACGAGCTGCGGAAGCGCTTCGACCTCGAAGGCATTCCGGTCTCGATCGACTTCGTCAAGTCCGAGTAGGGGCGACGCAGAGCGCCGCCCTCGACGCCGCCGCCCGAGGAGCCTCTAGGCTGCCACGATGCGGGTGACGGTCGTCGGCGGCGGCTCGTGGGGAACGGCGTTCTCGGTCGTCCTGCGCGATCACGGCCACGAGGTGACTCTCGCCTGCCGCGACGAGCGACAGGCGGAGGCGATCACGGAGACCGGGAGAAACCCCCGCTACCTCTCGACCGTCGATCTCCAGGGGATCACCGCGACGACGATCCCAGAGGCGGAGATCGCCGAGGCCAACCTCGCGGTGGTCGCTGTCCCGAGCTCCGCGTTCGGCGAGACCGTCGCGGCGCTCCCTGGCACCTGCCCCGTCCTCAGCCTGAGCAAGGGCCTCGACCCGGGCACCGGCCGACGACTGTCGACCCTCGTCACCGACCGTCCGGTCGCAGTCCTGTCGGGCCCGAACATCGCGGAGGAGATCTCGCGGGGCCTTCCCGCTGCTGCGGTGATCGCAGGTGAGGACAGGGCGCTCTCGCTCCAGATCCAGCTCGCCATCACGTCCCCGACCTTCAGGGTCTACATCAACGACGACGTCGCCGGGGTCGAGCTCTGCGCCGCGGCCAAGAACGTCATCGCGCTCGCGGCGGGCGGCGCGGACGGGCTCGGTCTCGGGGACAACGCCAAGGCTGCGCTCGTGGCTCGAGGGCTCGCCGAGATGGGCCGTTTCGCCGAGGCGGCGGGAGCGAGGCCCGAGACGTTCGCCGGGCTTGCCGGGATGGGTGATCTCATCGTCACCTGCTGGTCGAAGTCCGGTCGAAATCGCCGCTGCGGGGAGCTCGTCGCCCAGGGCGCGACGCCGGCCGAGGCAGCGGCAGAGATCGGCATGGTCGTCGAAGGGCTGGCTACGGCTCCCGTGTTGCGCGATCTCGCCCATCGCCTCGACGTCGAAATGCCCATCACCGAAGGTGTCTGCACGGTCCTCGAGGGCGTCCCGCTCGGCGATCTCGTGGCGGGTCTGATGCAGCGCCTTCCCACCTCCGAATGAGCTCCGGGGCGGATCGGCTAGGCTGCCGCCAATGAGTGTGCGCTCGTTCAGCTTCAGCTCCGAGTCGGTCACGGAAGGGCACCCGGACAAGATCGCCGACCAGCTCTCGGACGCTGTCCTCGACGCCGTCCTCACCGACGACCCCGAGGGTCGTGTCGCCTGCGAGACGTTGATCACGACGGGTCTCGTCGTCGTCGCCGGGGAGATCACGACGACGACCTACGTCGACATCCCGCGGCTCGTGCGGAAGACGGTCGGCGACATCGGGTACACGCGCGCGAAGTACGGCTTCGACGCGGAGACCTGCGGGGTGATCGTGGCGCTCGACGAGCAGTCGCCGGACATCGCGCAGGGCGTCGACGAGTCGTTCGAGGTCCAGCACGGAGACCTCGACCCGATCGACCAGATCGGTGCCGGTGACCAGGGGATGATGTTCGGGTACGCCTCGAACGAGACCGAGGAGCTGATGCCGCTCCCGATCCAGCTCGCGCACCGCATCACCCACCGGCTCGCCGAAGTGCGCAAGGCTGATGTCCTGCCATACCTGCGGCCGGACGGCAAGGCGCAGGTGACCGTGCGGTACGAGGTCGACGAGGTCGGCCATCAGCGGCCGGTCGAGATCGAGCGGGTGCTCATCTCGACGCAGCATCGTGACGGGCTCGATGCGGAGCTGATGATCAAGCCCGACCTGATCGACCACGTGCTGAGGCCGATCCTGCCGCACTCCCTGTACGACGAGAAGCGGTTCGAGGACAAGGATTTCGTCTACGTCAACCCGACCGGCAAGTTCGTGATCGGTGGGCCGATGGGCGACACGGGCCTGACCGGGCGAAAGATCATCGTCGACACCTACGGGGGCGCCGCCCCGCACGGCGGAGGGGCTTTCTCGGGCAAGGACCCGACCAAGGTCGACCGCTCGGCGGCCTACGCGGCGCGCTACGTGGCCAAGAACGTCGTCGCCGCCGGGCTCGCCGACCGCTGTCAGATCCAGGTCGCCTACGCGATCGGTGTCGCCCATCCCCTGAGCGTGCTCGTCGACTGCTTCGGGACGAACGTGCTGCCGCAGGAGACGATCGAGAGCCTGATCTCGGAGCACTTCGACCTTCGCCCCGGAGCGATCATCCGCGATCTCGACCTGCGCCGGCCGATCTACCGGAAGACGGCGGCGTACGGCCACTTCGGCCGCGACGACGTGGACTTCACGTGGGAGCGGACGGACAAGGCCGACACGCTGCGCGCGGCCGCAGGGCTCGCCGCCACCGCTCCGGTGTAGGGGCTCTCGCCTCGCCGCAGGCACGGCGCCCGTCGCTAGGCGGCCGACCGCACGTACAGGCCTTCGGCGAACTTCTCGTCGATCGTGGCGGCTTCGCCGTCGAGCTCGACCTCGAGAACGTCGTCCGTCGACGACGGCTGCCGCAACACGGTCACGCCGGGCGAGAACCCGTTGTCGTAGAACCAGTGCAGAAGGTCGCCGTCGTGCTCGGCGAGCCGCACGATCTCGGCCTCCTGTCCTGCCTCGAGCTCCGCCAGCGAGACGAGCTCCGCGTTCTCCGCCTGCTCGACGTCCGTGGCGATCGGCCAACCGTGAGGGCACCGGTCGGGATACCCGAGCCGCTCGTTGATGCGCTCGACCATGTCGTCCGAGAACGTGTCTCCGAGCTCATCTGCGTGAACGTGCGACTCGGCGGCGGTGTACCCCATGAAGTCCGTGAGGAAGCGCTCGATCAACCGATGCTTGCGGACGACGTGCTCCGCGCGCACGATGCCCGTGGGCGTCAGGATCGCCTCCTTCTGCTCGCCGCGCTCGACCAGTCCCTCGGCCTCGAGGCGCTTGAGCATCTCGCCGGCCGACGCGCGCGAGACACCGAGCATGTCGGCCACGCGTGAGGCGATCGCGTTCGACGCGGTCGCCGGCCGGTACTCGCCGATCGGGAAGGCGAGGAAGTAGATCGTCTCGAGATACTCGTCGACCGAATGCCCCTGACCGTGCGCCATCAATAGCCTCCCGCTCGAACGTCCCGACCTGGCCACTATAGAGCCTGCCTGTCGCGCCGACGTCGCCCTCCGGCATCCGGGTGGACGCCGGACTTCGTCTAGCCTCGACGAGTGCCGCCCGCGTCCGTCTACCCGCTCGTCTCCTCGCGGGCCGTGGCGCGCCTGTTCACCTACGACGCTCCCGACGGGGTCGGGAAGGGATCGATCGTCCAGGTCCGGCTCGGACGGAGTGCGACACGCGGCGTTGTCGTGGAGGTCGGAGTCGAACCTCCTGCCGGGATCACGCTGACGGCGACCGGGAAGGTGCTCGACACGATCCCACCGGCGCTCGTCGACCTCGCTCTGTGGGTCGCCGACTACTACGGCACGACGCCGGCCCGCGCTCTCGAGCTCGTCGCTCCTCGCCGCCGCACACCGCGTGGGCAGCGGCCGTCGCCGGTCGAGCGCGAGTCTCTGCCGGGTGAGGCCCGTCCGTCGGAGCTGAGCCCGGAACAGACCGTTGCGATCGAGCGGATCGTCACAGGCTTCGACAGATCCGGGTGGAGCGCATCTGCTGCTCGTCGGGCCGACAGGGAGTGGCAAGACGGAGGTCTATCTCCAGGCGTGCGAGGCTGCGCTCGCGCGCGGGCTCGGCACGATCGTGCTCGTCCCCGAGATCTCCCTCGCCCCTCAGACGGTCGGCCGCTTTCGAGAGCGCTTCGGCACGACGGTCGCGATTCTGCACTCGGCCCTCGGGCAGGCCGAGCGTCGTGACGAGCGCGACAGGGTCGCGCGAGGTGAGGCCAGGGTGGTTGTCGGGGCCCGGTCGGCGATCTTCGCGCCGATGCGCGATCTCGGCCTCGTCGTCGTCGACGAGGAGCACGATTCCTCGTACAAGCAGGAGTCGGATCCGCGCTATGACGCGAGGACGGTCGCCGCCAAGCGCGCTGCCCTCGAAGGCGCCGTCGCCGTGTACGGGAGCGCGACCCCGAGGCCCGAGACCTGGGCGACCCTCGAGCGGATCAAGCTCTCGGCTCGGATCGGGGCGCCGATGCCGCGCGTCAGGATCGTCGATCTTCGGCGCGAGAGCGGCTATCCGCTGTCGGCTCCGTTGCTGGCCGAGCTCGGCCGGGTGGCGGAGACCGGGGGGAAGGCGATTCTGCTGCTGAACCGGCGCGGAGTGACACCTGCGATCCACTGTCGCGCCTGCGGCAGGTCGCGTCGGTGTGGCAACTGCGACGTCGCCCTCACGCTGCACGGCGACGTCGGGCTCCATTGCCATCACTGCGGCTACCGCGAGCCGACTGCCGGAGGCCTGTCCCGACTGCGGCTCGGTCGAGCTCGCCCACATCGGTGCCGGGACGCAACGCCTCGAGAAGGAGCTGGCGCGGAGCGTGCCCGAGCTCGAGCGCATCCGCCTCGACGCTGACACCGCCGCCCGGCCCAATGGGCTACGCGAGGCGATCCAGCGCTTCCGGGCGACGGACCGGGTCGTCCTGATCGGCACGCAGATGGTCGCCAAGGGGCACCACTTCCCCGGCGTCGATCTCGCTGCCGTCGTGGATGCCGACACCGGGCTCGCGATGCCCGACTTCCGCGCGGAGGAGAAGACGTTCCAGCTCGTCACCCAGCTCGCGGGCCGCAGCGGGCGGGACGCCCCGGGCCTCGTCCTCGTGCAGACGTTCCAGCCCGACGCGATGCCGTTCCAGTTCGCGCAGCGGCACGACGTCGAAGGCTTTCTGGCGGAGGAGCTCGAGCGCCGCTCCGCGCTCGGCTATCCGCCGGTCAGCCACGTCGTCACCGTCGTCGTTTCAGGGCCCGATGCAGCCGGGGTCGCTCAGGTGCTCCGCGAAGTGCGTGCCGGGCTCGAAGGTGCCGAGGGGACGCTACTCGGCCCGGCCCCTCTGCTGCGTCTCCGGGGCCGTCATCGAGCGCAGCTGGTGGCGAAGACACACGAGCCGCGAGCATTCGCCCGCCGGGTCGCGGCGCTGCTCACGGCGGCCGGGCCGGCCTTGCGCCGGCGGGGCCTGCGCGCCGTCATCGACGTCGATGCGCAGTCGGTGTAGAGGCGCTCTGACGATAGACTCGCCTGCATGAGCGACCACGACCATGACCACGATCCCGAGGGTCACGACCACGAGCTCGGTGACCACGAGGATGACCCCGATCAGCAAGCCGAGCGCCGCGCGAGGCGCCAGATCGCGCTGTCCCAGGTACGCCAGTACGGTGATCCGGTGCTGCGGATGCGAGCGTCCGAGGTCGATGTGTTCGACGAGGAGCTTGCGCGCCTCGCGGAGCGGATGATCGCGGTCATGCACGACGCCGACGGGGTGGGGCTGGCTGCGACGCAGGTCGGCATCGTGCGGCGGCTGTTCGTCTTCAACGACGACGGTGAAGACAGAGTGGTCGTCAATCCGGTCCTCGCAGCGACGAGTGCCGGGACCGAGGTGGACGAGGAAGGCTGTCTGTCGCTCGGGCCGGCTCGCATGCCCGTGGAACGCTACGTCGCGGTCACTCTCGACGCGGTCGATGTCGATGGCGGTTCGTTCCGGCTCGAGCTGGAAGGCCTCCCGGCTCGCGTCGTCCAGCACGAGCTCGACCACCTCGACGGCAAGCTGATCATCGATCGCACCGACCCTGACTCGCGCCGCGAGGCGATGTCGCAGTTGCGGCCCCGGCTCGTCCTCAGGTAGGCGCGTGACCCGGATCGCCGTCGCTGCGACGGCGCCCTTCGGTGCCGATGTGCTCTCGGCGCTCGCCCAGCACCACGAGATCACGGCGCTGCTGACGCGCCCGGACTCCAAGCAGGGACGGGGTCGTCGCGTGGCGCCGCCGCCCGCCAAGGCCGTCGCGGGGCAACTCGGGATCCCGGTTCTCCAGCCGGAGCGCCCCGAGCCGGGTCTCGCGCTCGGCGCGCCCGTCGTTGTCGTGTGCGCGTACGGGCTTCTCCTTCCCGAGGAGCTTCTCTCGGAGCGGACGTGGCTGAACGTCCATCCCTCGCTTCTCCCTCGCTGGCGCGGAGCCGCTCCCGTCGAGCGGGCGATCCTCGCGGGTGACACCGAGACCGGCGTCACCATTCACGAGACGGTGAAGGAGCTCGACGCTGGTCCGATCGCCGCGCAGGAGGCGTTCCCGATCGGTCCCGAGGACGACGCCGGCGCGGTGTTCGCACGAGCTGTGCCCGTGGCGGCCTCATTGCTGGCAGTCGTTCTCGCCGATCCCGAGCGTCGATTCGTCACGCAGGACGCGGCGGGCGTGACGCTTGCGCCCAAGATCGAGCCGACCGACCGGCGCCTCGACCTGACTCTGCCGGCCGCTGAGCTCGTACGTCGCGTGCGCGCGCTCTCTCCGCATATCGGAGCTCGCGCCGAGCTCCACGGCCGGCCCGTGACCGTCTGGCGGGCCCGGGTCGGCGAGGCAGGGGAGTTCGAGCCCGTCGAGGTGCAGCCGGACGGCGGGAAGCGGATGGATGCCGCTGCCTGGCTGCGCGGGCTCCGGTGACGAATCCTTCGATCGCTCCCGCCCGCGCCGCTGCGTTCGACGTCGTCCGCCGGGTCTTCGAGGACGAGGCATACGCCGACCGAGCGCTGCGAACCGCAGCGGCGGGTCTCTCCGACCGCGACCGGGCGCTCGCCCGACAGCTCGCATACGGAACCGTGCAACGGGCCAGGACGCTCGATCTCGCGATCGAGACGATCGGTCGTCGTCCCGTTCGGCGCCTCGACGCGGCCGTCCGGGCGGCACTGCGTCTCGGTGCCTTCCAACTCGTCTACCTCGACGGCGTGCCGCGCTATGCGGCCGTGAACGAATCCGTCGAGCTCGTTCGCCGGGCCCGGCTCGAGCGGGCGGTGCCGTTTGCGAATGCTGTGCTTCGCCGCCTCGCCGACGAGGGGAGAGCGTTCGTCGACGCCTTGCCGGACGCCACGTGGGCCGAGGCGGGCGCCAAGCACTCCTATCCCGACTGGGTCGCCGAGACCTGGTGGAGGGACCTCGGAGCCGACGCTGCTCGCGCACTGATGCGGGCGCAGAACGAGGCCTTGCCGACCGTCGTCAGGCTCGTGCGGGGTGAGATCGAGGGCGTTGCCGACGCCGATGTTCCCGGCGCGTGGCACGTGGAGCGGGTCGACGCCGAGGCGTTTGCCGAAGGCCGGATCTGGCCCCAGAGCGTCGGCTCGCAGCTCGCGGCGCTCTGCGTCGGCTCGGCTCCAGGCGAGCGCGTCCTGGATCTCTGCGCAGCGCCCGGCGGGAAGGCGACGATGCTCGCGGGAGACGTCGTCGCCGTCGAGGCGAACGCTGCGAGAGCACGTGAGCTCGAGGAGAACGTCCGGCGGCTCGGCGCAGCGAATGTCAGCGTCGTCAACGCCGACGGTCGCGAGCTTCCCGCGCGATCTCACCGACTTCGATCGCGCGCTCGTCGATGCGCCGTGCTCCGGCCTCGGCGTCCTCGCAGCTCGGCCCGACCTGCGCTGGCGCTCCCAGCCGCTGCCGGAGCTCCAACTGGAGCTCCTGGCCGCTGCGGCGTCGCGCGTGCGGGCCGGTGGGACGCTTCTCTATTCGGTGTGCACCGTGAATCGCGACGAGTCCGAAGCGGTCATCGACGCCTCGGGTCTCGACGTCGACGCCTCACTCGGGGAGCAGTGGCCCCAGTTCCGCCACGCGTCCCGTCCGGAGTTCCTCCAGACGTTGCCCCATGTGCACGGGACGAGCGGATTCTTCATCGCCCGGCTCAGCCTCTGAACACTAGGATCGGGCCAATGGGATGGAGCGGATGGCTGCGTGGCGGAAGCGAGATCGAGCCGTCGCTCTACGCCGCCGACTTCACGAGGCTCGGCGAGCAGATCGACGCATTGCTCGGGGCGGGCTGCCGGGTCTTCCATTTCGACGTCGGTGACGGTCACTTCGTTCCCCCGGTCACGATCGGACCGGTGGTGCTCCGCTCGATCGCGCCGATGATCCACGCTGCCGGCGGGGTGATCGACTGCCACCTGATGGTGGCCGACCCGGCTCGTCACCTCGAGGAGTTCGCCGCGTCCGGCGCCGATTCGGTCACGTTTCACGTCGAGGCAACGGATGATGCAGCGGGTGTCGCGGCAGCCGCAAGGGCCGTGGGGCTCGCTGTCGGAGTCGCGTTCAACCCGTCGACCGAACCGGTCAGAGCCGCGGCTTTCGCTGCTGAGGCCGAGGCCGAGCTGATCCTCTGCATGAGCATCGTTCCGGGCTACTCCGGACAGCCGTTCATGCCCGCGGCATACGAGCGGATCGGCGAGCTCGCGAGGCTCGTCGAGATCCCGATCCAGGTCGACGGCGGGATCGGGGAGGCCAATGCTGGGGCCGTCCGCGGGGCAGGAGCGACGCTTCTCGTCGCCGGCAGCGCCGTGTTCGACGACCCCGATCCGGCGGCTGCGTACAGGCGCCTCGCGGCCGCTGCCGGATGAGCCTGGACCGCGCGCTCGAGCTCGCCGCGGCGTCGGCCCGGGTCGCCTATCCGAACCCGACCGTGGGGGCAGTCGTCGTCGCAGCCGACGGCGTGGTCGTCGGAGAGGGCGTGACCGAGGCCCACGGCGGACGGCACGGCGAAGTCGTGGCGCTCGCGGCCGCCGGCTCTCGTGCGATGGGGGGAACGCTGTTCGTGACGATGGAACCGTGCGCCCATCACGGTCGGACACCCCCGTGTGTCGATGCGGTCGTCGCGGCAGGGATCGTGCGAGTCGTTGCGGGATCCCGCGATCCGAACCCGCAGGCTGCGGGTGGCCTGGAGGTGCTGCGTTCGGCCGGCATCGACGCCGAGCTCGACGATCGCTTCGAGGCACGCCGCCAGAACGAGGCCTGGCGAATGTGGATCTCGCGCGGACGACCGTTCGTCACCTACAAGGTCGCGACCACTCTCGACGGACGCGTCACGATGCCCGGGGCCCGGTGGGTGACGGGGGAAGCGTCACGTCGGCTCGTGCACGAGCTCCGTGCGGTCTCGGACGCCGTCGCCGTGGGGATGGGAACGGTTCGCGCGGATGCTCCACGGCTCGACGCCCGCGACGTCCCGGTCGTGCGCCAGCCGCGGCGGCTTGCGTTCGGCAGCGGGCCGCTCCCCGACGAGTCGGAGCTCGAGCTCCGCTCGGGCGGCCTCGAAGAGGAGCTCGCAGCGCTCGCCGAGGAAGGCGTTCAGTCGCTGTTGCTCGAGGGCGGGCCTACACTGGCGACCGCCTTCCTCGAGGCGGGCCTCGTCGACAGGATGCTCGTGTTCATCGCGCCGACGCTCGCCGGCGCCGGCCCGTCGCTCCTCGGCGAACTCGCCGCTCCGGTGGCGCTGCATCACCTCTCGACCCGCGCCGTCGGCGGCGACATCCTCGTCGAGGCCTACATCCACGTGCCCTAGTGCGCCGTCTCATGACCGTCCGCCTGAAGAGGACGGACGGCTCGGCAGGAGCCGCACTATGTAGCCTTCGCGCATGTTCACGGGGATCGTCCGCGAGGTCGGAACCGTCGTCGCGGTCACGGGGGGCGAGGACGGCGTGGGCCTCGAGGTCGAAGCGCCGGCAACGGCAGCGGGCGTCCCCGTCGGCGGGTCGGTCTCGGTCGCCGGCGTCTGCCTCACGGCCGAGTCGGTCACGGGCAACCGCCTGACCTTCCACGCCGTGCCCGAAACCCTCGACCGCTCGACGCTCGGCTCCCTCGGGCGCGGCTCGAAGGTGAACGTCGAGCCGGCGCTTCGCGCCGGCGACCCGATGGGTGGCCACATCGTCCAGGGTCACGTCGACGGCGTCGGCCGCGTGCAGTCGATCGAAGCGGAGGGAGAAGGGCTGCGGGTCGTGGTCGAGGCTTCGCCGGAGATCCTCCGCACGTGCGTCGAAAAGGGCTCGATCACCGTGGACGGCGTCTCGCTGACGATCGCCGAAATCCACGACGACGCATTCGGGGTGGCGTTGATTCCACACACGCTCGCCGAGACGACGCTCGCGACACTCGTGCCCGGCCGGCCCGTGAACCTCGAGGCCGATGTGCTCGCCAAGCTCGTCGAACGCCTGATCCAGCCCCGGGTGCGGGAGCCGTAAGGTGCCACCGACGGCCGGGGTACCATGATCGGGATGAGCACCGAGGCACCGAACTCCGTCTTCGCGTCCGTCGAAGAGGCGATCGAGGAGATCCGAGCGGGCCGGTTCGTGGTCGTCGTCGACGACGAGGACCGCGAGAACGAAGGCGACCTCACGATCGCCGCGCAGTTCGTGACGCCCGAGGCGGTGAACTTCATGGCGACCCACGCGCGGGGCCTGATCTGCCTCTGCTTGACACGGGAGCGTTGCGAGGAGCTCGGCCTGCGCCAGATGACCGACCAGAACGAGACCCCGTTCGGGACGGCGTTCACGATCTCGATCGAAGCGCGTGAGGGTGTCTCCACGGGCATTTCTGCTCACGACCGGGCGCACACGATCCAGGTCGCGATCGACCCGACCTCGACACCACACGATCTCGTCCAACCCGGGCACATCTTCCCCCTGCGGGCGCGCACCGGTGGCGTCCTGCAGCGGTCGGGCCAGACGGAAGCGGCGGTCGACCTCGCCCGACTGGCCGGTCTTGCGCCCGCCGGTGTCGTGTGCGAGATCATGAACGAGGACGGCACGATGGCGCGGGTCTCCGACCTGATCGGTTACTGCGAGCTCCATCAGCTGAAGCTGGTCACCGTCGCCGACCTGATCGAGTACCGCCGGCGACACGAAAAGCTCGTGCAGCGCGCTGTCTCGGTACGCCTGCCGACCGCGCACGGCGTCTTCCAGGCGGTCGCCTACGAGGAGGTGCTGAACGGGAAGCATCACGTCGCGCTCGTCAAGGGCGATGTCGACGGCGCCGAGAACGTGCTGGTTCGCGTCCACTCCGAGTGCCTGACGGGTGATGTCTTCCACTCCCAGCGCTGCGATTGCGGGGCGCAACTCGACAGAGCTCTCGAGCTGATCGAGGCGGAGGGTATGGGCGTCCTGCTCTACCTCGCGCAGGAAGGCCGCGGGATCGGGCTCCTGAACAAGCTCCGTGCCTACGAGCTTCAGGAATCAGGGCCTCGACACCGTCGAGGCGAACCTTCGCCTCGGGTTCGCCGCCGACGCCCGCGAGTACGGGATCGGCTCCCAGATCCTGGCCGACCTCGGCCTGACGACGATCCGCGTGCTGACGAACAACCCGAAGAAGATCAGCGGCATCGCGGGATTCGGCCTCTCGGTCGTCTCGCAGGAACCGATCGAGATTCAACCCAACGAGGAGAACCGGCGGTATCTCGATTCCAAGCGAGACAAGCTGGGTCACACGATCGGACAGCCCGAGACCCATCAGCACCTGCGGTTCGATCCCGAGAGCACCTGACCGAAAGAGGACCGAGACGATGAGTGACCGCTACGAGACACCGCGCTGGGATGACGAGATCGAGGAGCCCGGCGGGCGTGATCTCGCCTCCACGGGCACGTCCGAGCCCGAGCAGGAGGCCGCAGCGCCCGATCTCGACGCGTCGAGCGAGAACGTCCTCGACGGGTGGCCGGCGACGACCGCCGCCGACGCCGACGACTCGATCGATGCAGATGTCGATCTCGACGACGAGCTGCCGGCCGCCACCGGCGTCGAAGTCGAACCGCCCGCCGCCACCAACGTCGACGTCGATGCGCTCGGCGAGCAGTCCGATCTCGTCGAGGAGGAGGCCGACCCCGACGTCCCGACGGAGCTCCCGGTGCCGCTCGCGGACCACGTCTCGGCTACGAGCGAGCATGCGCCGGGCGACCTCACCGTCCCGCCTGGCTATTCCGTGCTCGAGGGCGAGCCGGCAGGTGAGCGGCGCGCGGTCGGCGTCGTCGTCGCCCGGTTCAACGGCGACGTGACCACCAGGCTGCTCGACTCGGCACTCGCCGAGCTCGAGGCATGCGGCGTCGCCAGAGACGCGATCACCGTGATGCCGGTCCCGGGCGCGTTCGAGCTGCCACTTGCCGCCATGGCGCTGGCGAAGACCCGCCGGTTCGCCTGCATCGTGGCGCTCGGGTGCGTCATCCGTGGTGACACGCCGCATTTCGACTACGTCTCGAGCGAGGCTGCGAGCGGACTGCAGCTGGCGGCGATCGAGACCGGTGTGCCCGTGGCGTTCGGCGTCCTCACCCTCGACCGCGCCGACCAGGCCGAGAGCCGCAGCGACAAGGGAGCCGAGGCCGTACGCACGGGACTCGAGATGGCCGACGTGTTCGCCAACCTGAGGGCCGCTGCAGCGCGTTGATTTTTCCGCAGATGCAGGATCCGCGAGCGGGGATCCCGCATCGCGACGATCCCTAAAGCCGGGAACCTACGGTTCCCTCGGGTACCCTCCCTCGAACCGGCGCCCCGAGATCTTCCTTCGGCTCTCCATCATGTGGTGCGACACTGCGAGCCGCTGGCAATCGCTTCCGCTACCATCCGGAGCCGCGTGTCCAAGATCTGCTCCATCTGTGGCAAGAAGCCCGGCTTCGGTAACAACCGGAGCCACTCCATGGTCGCCACCAAGCGCCGGTTCAACCCGAACCTGCAGCGTGTCCGCATGATGCTGGACGGCAAGGCGACCCGCGCGTATGTCTGCACCCGCTGCCTCAAGGCGGGCAAGGTCACCAAAGCGGTGTAGGGGCGAGGCGGAGCCTCGCCCGCCGGGCCGCGACCCCGGCGCAACCCCGGATCGGGCCGTCGTCGTCTAACCTCGCGGCGTGGACAAGAGCACCTTCCTGGCGAGAACGACCGACCTGGGGCGGGTCTCGGTGTCGGGCGAGGCGATTGCTCAGCTCGTCGGTCACGTCGCAGCCGAGAGTTACGGCATCGTCGGCATGGCCGGTCGGCGGTTCCCCCGGCTGCACGGGCGTGACAAACTCACCGACGGCGTGGCGGTGAAACATCGAGACGGAGGCGTCGAGATCGACATCCACGTGGTCGTCGAATACGGGCTCCGTCTCACCGAGGTGGCCGCGACCCTGCGCGATCGCGTGGTCTACGAGGTCGAGCGGTGCACGGGGGTCACCGTTGCGGCTGTCGAAGTGAGCATCGACGACGCACGGCGATCCTGATGGATATCGAGATCGCACGGAAGAGAGCCCGAGACGCTCTCCGCAACCTCGAGGCCCACAAGGACCACATCAACGATCTCAACGTGTATCCCGTCCCTGACGGCGACACCGGGACGAACCTCGCGAGGACGATGCAGGCGATCGTGGAAGCCCTCGATGCCTCGACCGCCGAGGGCCACGAGGCGGTCGCGAAGGAGTTGTCACGTGCGGCGCTCATGGGCGCCCGCGGCAATTCCGGCGTGATCCTGAGCCAGATCGTCCGCGGTCTCTCGGAGGTGCTCGGCGAGCAGGACGAGGTCGATTCGCCGCTGATCGCGCGGGCGCTGCGCGCGGCAACCACCGAGGCATTCCGTGCCGTGCAGAAGCCCGTGAAAGGCACGATGCTGACCGTCATCGACGAGATGGCGGAGGAAGCAGAGCTGCCCGGGGCGGCGGAGCTTCCGAAGGAGGAACTACTGCGGAGAGTCGTCGAGCGCGGCGACGATGCCGTGCGCCGCACACCCGAGATGCTTGCCAAGCTCGCCGAGGCAGGCGTCGTCGATGCGGGTGGGCTCGGACTCGTCGAGCTCGCCCGCGGCATCTACTTCTCGGTGGCCGGGATCGACGTGCCCGAGACCGTGAGCGGCGACGCTGCCGAGGAGCATCCTGAGTTCGACCACGAGTTTTCGACGTACCAGTACTGCACGAACTTCGTCGTCGAGGGAGCCGGCCTCGACCGTGAGGCACTGGCCGAGGAACTGTGGACGATCGGCGATTCACTGCTCGTCGTCGGCGACGGCTCGATGGTGCGCGTGCACGTGCACACCGACGAGCCGGAGTTGGCCACGGAGACCGCCGGCCGGATCGGCACCGTCGTCGCATCGACGGTCGACATCGCCGACATGGACGAGCAGATCCGTGAGCGCATCCTCCCCGACCTCGTCACGGCGGTCGTCGCGGTGGTGTCGGGCGCGGGGAACCGCCGTCACTTCGGACGAACCTTCGGCGAGGTCATCGTTGTCTCCGGTGGCCAAACGGCGAACCCGTCTGCGCAGGAGATCGCCGAGGCGATCGAGTCGGCCCGGGCGCCGGAGGTGATCGTTCTGCCCAACAACAGGAACGTCGTCGGAGCGGCGATCCAGGCGTCCGAGTTCTCCAGCAAGAGCGTCCGCGTCGTCGACACCGAGTCCGTGCAAGCGGGCCTGCACGCCCTCACGCTCGCCTACCACTACGGCACGCACGCGGACGAGATCGTCGTGGCGATGAAGGAAGCGGTTGCCGACCTTCGCACCGGCGAGGTCACCCGCGCTTCGAGGTCGGCGCAGGTCGACGGGGTAGAGGTTCGCAAGGACGACTGGCTCGGGCTCGTCGAAGGCCTCGTGGTGGCCGCCGGTACCGATTTCGTCGACGTTGCGCTCGCGGTGGCCGACGGTGTCCTCGCCGACGGCGCAGACACCCTGACGGCGATCCTGGGCGAGGATGTGCCGTGGTGGCTCGGCAGCTTCCAGGCGCAGTTGGCCGAGCGGCACCCGCGCCTCGAACCCGTCGAGGTCATCGACGGAGGCCAGCCGCACTACCCTCTGCTGCTCTTCGCATGACGATCCCGGGCATCCGGGTCTTGCTCGTCGACGACAACACCGTCTACCGGTCGACGCTCGCGCTGCTCCTCGACGGGCGGGACGGGATCGAGATCGTGGCCGAGGCATCTGACGGGGCCGAGGCGGTGGCGGCGGCCGTGCGGCTTCGTCCGGACGTGGTCCTGCTCGACTTCCGGCTCCCGGGGGCCACTGGGGACGAGGTGACCGCGTCTCTCGTCGCCGGGTCACCGGGCACCCGGGTCGTCTGCCTGACTGCGGAGGCGACTCCCGACGAGCGTCAGCGCGTGATCACGCGCGGGCGCGGCAGCGGTGGTCGAGAAGGGTGGCTCGACGCAGGCGATCCTCGACGCGATACGGTCAGCCTAGTGCAGGCTCTTACGAGTGAATCGGACCCGAAGGCGCGCATGCGCCTCGTAGGGGCGAGGCGTGCCGCGCCCTCGTGTGGGCGAAGGACGCCGCAGTGACTCCCATGGACCTGACCTCTGAGAACACGGCGATCGTCCTGGACTCGACCTCCGACTACCCCGAGGTGGATGCCCGCCGGCGCTTCCCGAACATGCGCGTCGTGCCACTGCACGTCCTCTTCGGCGACGAGGACATCCTCGATCATGTGGGCATCTCGGGCCACGACTTCTACGAGCGACTGAAGACGTCGCCGCAGCTTCCCACGACCTCGCAGCCGACCCCGGGGGAGTTCCTGCGGGCGTACGAGGATCTCGCCGGGTACGACCGGATCTACTCCCTTCACCTCTCGCAGAAGCTGTCGGGCACGTACCAGTCGGCCGTGCAGGCCGCCGGGATCGCCGGTGCGGACAGGGTGCGGCTGATCGACACGGAGACCGCGTCGCTCGCAGTCGGGATGTTGACGCTCGCGATCCAGCGGAGGCTCGCCACCGGCACGACCGATGCCGAGCTCGAGCAGCTGATCGACCGCTTCAAGCGGGAGAACGGGGTCGTGTTCACGGTCGGGACGCTGGAGTACCTGCAGAAAGGAGGACGCATCGGCAAGGCTCAGGCGTTCGCCGGGGCGCTCCTCAGCGTGAAGCCGATCCTCTCGGTCGCCGACGGCGTCATCGCTCCGATCGGGCGTGTACGGGGTCGCCAGAAGGCGCTGCAGGAGTTCGGACGGGTGTTCGCCGAGTCGACGCAGGACGAGCCGGGGCTTCGTGTCTCGATCGCCCACGCCGACGCGCCGGAGTGGATCGAGGACCTCACGGCCCTCACGCACGAGCTGCGGCCGCAGGCCGAGATCGAGCTGGTTCAGGGCCTCGGCGCTGTCGTCGGGACGCATGCCGGCCCGGGCTCGGTCGGCTTCTTCTGGTTCCAGGACGACGCGGTCGCACTCGACCGATCCGCGGCCCGGCGTCGTGCGCGACGTCCGACGACGCAGGCCTGGACCCGCGCCGGTCCCGGTCCTATACTCGGTCCGGTGCCCAGCGTGCCTCACCACGACCCGGCTCCCCGTCGGCTTCGCCGGCGCGGACTCGCCGTCCCGCTGGCCGCGCACGCGGAGCGCCCCCCGGCCGGAGGCCCTTGCCGCCGGCGTCGAAACGCTCCCAAGGTCGGCCCGGCTGTTCGCGGCCGGCTCGCCCATCTCGGCCTCCGCACGGTCGGCGATCTCCTCGGGCATCGGCCACGGCGGTACGAGCGCCCGGTCGACGAGCGGGCGATTCGCGACCTCTTCGGCGAGGAGGAGGCCGTGATCGAGGGAGTCGTGCGAGGCGCCAGCTCCCGACGCGGCCGCGGCAGGCTCCGGATCCTCACTGCCCGGGTCGCCGACGACACGGGCGAGATCAGGGCGACGTGGTTCAACCAGCCGTGGCTCGAGGCACAGCTCGCTGTCGGCACGCAGGTACGGCTGCGCGGGAAGCCGAACCGCTACGGCTTCCAGGTCGAGAGCTACGACCTCGGCGAGGCGACCGAGACGGCCGACTACGCGCCCGTCTACCCGGCGAGCGAGGCGCTGGCCCAGAAGCAGCTGCGGCTCGCTCGTCGGCGCGGCACTCGAGCTCGCTCGCGCGGACGGGGATGCCGCTGCCCGCGCGGCTCGCCGTCGACGAACGGCTGCCGCTTCGCGCCGACGCGCTCGTCGCGCTCCATCGTCCGCGCTCGCTCGACGAGGCCGAGGTCGGGCGACGGCGCCTCGCGTTCGACGAGCTGCTCGTGCTCCAGCTCGCGCTGGCCCGCCGGGCTGCCGAGCGCGAGCGGCTCGTCGCCGGACGCGCTGCCTCCGCCGGCGAGCTGCTGCCGCCGCTACCGGGACGTGCTTCCGTTCACGCTCACCGACGCGCAGGAACGGGCGATCGGCGAGATCGACGCCGACCTCGCGCCGACGATGCCGATGCAGCGTCTGCTCCAGGGCGACGTCGGCTCGGGCAAGACGGTCGTCGCGCTCGTCGACGCTCCTTCGGGCCGTCGAGGCCGGCCGGCAGGGAGCGCTGATGGCACCGACCGAGGTGCTCGCCGAGCAGCACTTCCTCACGATCGAGGGCATCTGCGCGGAGCTCGGCGTGCGCGTTGCTCTGCTGACGAGCGCGCTCGGCGCGCAAGGACCACGCGAACGTCCGGCAGCTGCTCGCGTCGGGCGACATCGCACATCGCCGTCGGCACCCACGCTCTGATCCAGCGGGAGGTCGCCTTCCGCGACCTCGCGGTGGCCGTGCGTCGACGAGCAGCACCGCTTCGGAGTGCGAGCAGCGCTCGGCGCTCGCCGGAAGGGCGCGAGCCCTCACGTCCTCCACATGACCGCGACCCCGATCCCGCGCACGCTCGCGCTGACCGTGTACGGCGATCTCTCGGTCTCGGAGATCGATGCACCACCCGGGAATCGGAAGCCGATCGTGACCGCGTGGGTGACCGACGATCGGAGCTCGGAGGCCTACGAGCGGCTGCGCCGCCACCTCGCAGACGGCCGTCAGGCGTATGTCGTCTGCCCGCTGATCGAAGCCTCGGAGACGACCGTCGCACGCGCCGCCGAGGACGAGGCCGAGCGGTTGCGGCGGGCCGAGTTGCGCGGCTTCCGGGTCGGGTGCCTCCACGGTCGCCTCAAGCCGGCCGACCGGCGGGCGATCATGACACAGTTCAATGCTGGCGAGCTCGACGTTCTGGTGGCGACGACGGTGATCGAGGTCGGCGTCGACGTCCCGAACGCGACGATCATGATCGTGCAGGAGGCCGATCGGTTCGGGCTCGCACAGCTCCACCAGCTGCGGGGGAGGGTCGGTCGCGGGGCCGAGCAGTCGTACTGCCTCCTCGTGTCCGGCCCCAAGGACGAGTTGACCGACGTCGCCCGTGATCGTCTCGAGGCGATGGTCACCACCAGCGACGGATTCGAGCTCGCCGAGCGTGACCTCGAGATCCGCGGCGAGGGTCAGCTCCTCGGTGCCCGGCAGTCCGGGCTCTCCGACCTCCGCTACACGAGACTGCGAGACGACACCGATCTGCTCGAGCGCGCCCGGGCGGTGGCAAGCGGTGCGTCGGGGTCGGAAGTGCTCGCCGTTCTGGTCGAGTCGCTGCTCGACGAGGGCGAGCACCTGGGCAGCTCGTGACGTGCATCTCCTGGACAGCGCTCGCGGAGTCGGACGACGGCGTACTCTGGCGGCGATGCGCATCATCGCGGGTAGTCGCAAGGGGCATACGATCGCCGCACCGAAAGGCACCGCGACGCGGCCGACCGGGGATCGCGTTCGCGAGGCCGTCTACAACCTGATCGGGCCGGTCGACGACGCAGCGGTGCTCGATCTCTTCGCAGGCTCGGGCGCTATGGGCCTCGAGGCGCTCTCCCGCGGTGCCCGCCGGGCGGTATTCGTCGAGTCCGACCGCGGCGCCTGCAGGGTGATCGACGACAACCTCGCCCGGCTCGAGCTCACGGGCGCCGTCGTTCTGTGCAAGGACGCGTTCCAGGCGCTGCGCGAGGAACGCGATGCGCGTCGGGTCTACGACCTCGTGATCGCCGACCCACCGTACGGCGCGTGGCGCGATCTCGAGCCCCGCCTCGCCGAGGCGTTGCCGGCGGTGCTCGCGACCGATGGGCTGCTGGTCGTGGAGACGGCGTCCAGGGTCGAACCCGAGCTTCCGCTCCCGTCCGTCACGAGTCGCCGCTACGGTTCCGCACGCATTACCCTCTTCAACGCATGATCACGGCTATCTATCCCGGAACGTACGACCCCGTCACGAACGGCCACGTCGACGTGATCCGCCGTACCGCCTCGATCTTCGATCGCATCGTCGTCGGCGTCGTCCGGGAGCCGCACCACAAGCAGACGATGTTCTCACTGGAGGAGCGGGTCGCCTTTCTCGAAGACGCCCTGGCGGCACTCGACAACGTGACGGTCGACGTCTTCCGCGAGCTCGTCGTCGACTTCGCGCGGAAGCACGATGCGAAGACGATGGTCAAAGGGCTGCGGGTGATCGCCGACTTCGAATGGGAGGCGCAGATGAACCATCTGAACCGGCTGCTCGCGCCCGAGATCGAGACGATGTACGTGATGGCAGGTCCGCAGTACAGCTTCATCTCGTCGAGTGGGGTAAAGGAGATCGCCTCGTTCGGCGGAGAGGTCGACGAGCTCGTACCCGAGGCGGTCGCGCGACGGTTCCGCGAGCTCTTCCCCAACGGTCGGCCCGGCGCGCCCCTCAACCCCCAGGAATAGCACTGCACGGAGCTCCGAACGCAAGCGCTCCACCGGCACCACCAGCGCCTCATCAACCCGCAATCCCACGAGTTCAGGAGTAAGATCCGCCCATGGACGTTCTCGTACTCATCGACAAGCTCGACGATCTCGTGCACAACGCCAAGGCGGTGCCGCTCACCGACCAGGTGCGCATCGACCGCGAGGAGATCTACGACATTCTCGACCAGATGCGCGCCACGATTCCCGAGGAGATCAAGCAGGCTCGGTGGATCGTCAAGGAGCGCCAGGAGATGCTCGCCGAGGCGAAGCGCGAGTGCGATCGCCTGATCGGCGAGGCCCGCGAGCAAGCGGTCAGGGAGGCCTCTCAGACCGAGATCGTCAAGATCGCAGAGCGGCAGGCACAGGAGATCGTCGATGACGCCCGGCGGCAGGCACGCGAGACGCGTCTCGAGATGGAGGACTGGGCTGACGGGATCCTCTCGACACTCGAGGTCAACCTCGACAAGTTCCTCGTCGCGGTTCGACGCGGGCGGGAGCGACTCCACGAGCGCTCACAGGAATCGGTGATGTCCGGGATCGGCCCGATCGACCCCGTCAGTGCCGGAGCCGACGACGACTCGTACGTCTAGGGGGCGCCGGGGCCCGAGCGCAGGGCCCGGTGAAAGCCCACCGACCATGATCCCGAGCTTCCGGCGGCTGGCTACGCTGAGACGATGACGACCTACCCCCTGCGGCGGCTGCGGTTGCGGCTCGGCGACGAGCATCGCGAGAGCCTCACGATCGACCTGCGCCCGTTCGAGCTGGGCGGCGAGACGTACCTCCCGGTACCCGCCTCCGTCGACGCCGCGTTCGAGGTTCAGCGCGCGGTCAGCGGGGATGTCTTCCACCTCTCGTTCCGAACGCGCCTGCACGGCCCCTGCATGCGGTGCCTGGCCGATGCCGTCGCGGAGGTCGTCGTGAACGCGGTCGAGTACCACGCTGCAGCGGACGACGCGCCCGACGACCTCCGAACCGAATACGTCGTCGACGGGCAACTCGAGCTCTCGCAGTGGGCGCACGATTCCGTCGCCACGGGGCTTCCCGAGCAGGTCCTCTGCCGTCCCGATTGCGCCGGGCTCTGCCCGATCTGCGGTGCCGACCTCAACGTCGAGCCTCACGTCCACGAGGAGACGGTGCAAGACCCTCGTTGGGCGGCGCTCGAGGCGTTGCGCGAAGAATGAGACCGCTCTTCCCGCGGGCGCGCATCGTGCTCGTCGAAAACGACATGGTCGCACTGATCCGCCGTGTTCGCGACGGCCACACGTACTACCTCTTCCCGGGTGGAGGAGTCGAAGCCGGCGAGACCCCCGAGGAAGCCGCCCGCCGGGAGGCTATCGAGGAGCTCGGCGTCCAGGTCGAGCTCGGGCCGCTCGTGCACGAGGAGTCCTTCGGCGGCACCATCTTCCTCTACTACGACGCCTGGATCGTCGGTGGAAGCTTCGGCACCGGGAGCTGGCCCGATCACGCGCACCTCACCGACCGCGAACGGGAGCGCAACGGCACGCACGAGCCCGTTTGGATACCGCTCGACGAGCTCCGAGGGCTGGACATCCGGCCCCGCGCGCTCGCCGACCTGCTGGCGGTCTGACGTCGGGGTGGGCGAGGCTGCGCCTCGCCCTACCTGCTGCGGATCCGGTCGGAGGCGGGATCCGCTACACTCTGCGGCCGCCCATGGCTGTCCCCAAGCGAAAAACCTCGAAGGCCCGGCGCGACAAGCGTCGCGCCCAGCACGGGATCGCCGCTCCGAGCGTCAACGTGTGCCCGAACTGCGGGTCGCCGACGCGC
Organism: uncultured Thermoleophilia bacterium; assembly: GCA_963776305.1. Taxonomy (GTDB): domain Bacteria; phylum Actinomycetota; class Thermoleophilia; order Gaiellales; family Gaiellaceae; genus Gaiella. Next base: position 267,678 of record CAVZMA010000006.1, read on the forward strand.
GCGCATCACGTTTGTCCGACGTGCAAGACGTACCGGGGCCGGGACGTCCAGCCGCTCGGCGCGCCCGCTCCCTGAGGCCGATGAGCATCAAGGTCGCCGTGGACGCCCTGGGAGGCGACCGCGCGCCCGCCGAGATCGTCGCCGGCGCCTTTGCTGCCGCGACGGACGCCATCACGCCGATCATCTTCGGGCCTGCAGGGCTCGAAACGCATGGGCTCCGGCACGTGGTCACGGACGGAGCGATCGAGATGGACGACAAGCCTGCGGAAGCGGTGCGGAACAAGCCTGACTCGTCGCTCGTGAGGGCCGTCCGCGCCGTCGGAGACGGCGAGGCGGACGCCGTCGTCTCCGCTGGTAACACGGGAGCGGTGCTCGCCGCGAGCCTGCTCCACATCAGGCGCCTCAAGGGTGTCTACCGCCCGGGAATCGCCGTCGTCATCCCGACAGAGCACGGGCCCTCGGTCCTCATCGATGCCGGTGCGAACGCCGAGGCGCGGCCCGAGCATCTGCTCCAGTTCGGTCACATGGGAGCCATCTTCGCGCAGGAGGTACTCGAGATCGAGACGCCGCGCGTGAGCCTGCTGTCGATCGGCGAGGAGCCGGAGAAGGGCAACCAGCTGACGATCGACGCCCATGCGCTCCTCGCGGGCAGCGCGCTCCGATTCGAGGGGAACACCGAGGGCCGCTCGATGCTGCAGGGGGCGACGGACGTGATCGTCTGCGACGGGTTCACGGGGAACGTGGCCCTCAAGACGCTCGAGGGCACGATCCACGGGCTCCTCACAGCGCTCCGGAACGAGCTCGAGTCGTCGAGCCGCGGGAGGCTCGGCGGGATGCTGATCCGGTCTGCCGCGCGGAGCCTTCGCGACAGGCTCGATCCGGAGACCACGGGCGGCGGCTACCTCCTCGGACTGAGGGGGATCGTCGTCATCGCCCACGGATCCAGCTCGAGGGTCGCGATCGAGAATGCGATCCGCATGGCAGCCCGCGGGAGTGACCATGACATCGTCGAGCGGTTGCGAGAGGCACTTCCGGATCGCGTGGTAGAGTCCCCGCGCTCCACAAACCCGTCCGGAACAACGAGAGGTTGACGAACAGTGGCACTGTCCCGTGAAGAAGTAGCCGAGCGTGTGAAGGCCGTCCTCAGCGAACAGCTCGGGGCGGACGAGGGCGATCTCACCGAAGACGCCTCGTTCCAGGAGGACCTCGATGCCGACTCCCTCGATCTCGTCGAGCTGATCATGGAGCTCGAGGATCAGTTCGGGATCAAGATCTCGGACGACGACGCGCAGAAGATCACGACCGTCGGCCAGGCTGTCGACTACGTCGTCGCACACCAGTAACAGCGACCGCCCGGGGAAGGGCGCGCGCTTGCGCGCCTGATCGAAGCCCTTCCCCCGGAGCGGCGCGATCACGTGTTCACCCACACCTCGTGGGCGTCGGATCGCGCATCCTCGTACGAGCGGCTGGAGTTCCTCGGTGACTCGGTCCTCGAGCTCGCGATCGCGCGGGCACTGTACGACCGGTTCCCCGATGCTTCCGAGGGTCGGCTCGCGAAGATCAGGGCTCACGTCGTCTCGCGTCAGAGCTGCGCCGGGGTCGCGAAGGAGCTCGACCTCGCCCGCTTCCTGATCGAGCAGGCGCGGGACATCCCCGAAGCGGAGCTCGACCGGATCTCGCGCAGCCGCAACGTGCTGGCCGCGCTGCTCGAAGCAGCGATCGCCGCTGTCTACCTGGAGTTCGGCTTCGAGCGCGTCGAGCCGGCAGTCGTGGAGGCCTTCGACGCACGGATCGAGTTCGCTCGGACCGGCCATGTCGACAACAAGACCGAGCTCCAGGAGGCGCTCGCCCGGTCGGGCAACCAGGTGCAATACAACGTCATCGGGATCGAGGGCCCGCCGCACGATCGTCGCTTCGTGTGTGTGGCCGTCATCGCGGGCGAGCAGGTGGGCATCGGGATGGCCTCGACCAAGAAGGCGGCAGAGCAGGAAGCGGCTCGTCAGGCGTTGCAGGAGATGGGGATCGTCGCCCCGGACTGATTTCCCGCAGATCGCCGAATCCGCTAGCGCGGATTTCGGATCGCGACAACGACTCTTTCCCGCAGATCCCAAATCCGCTAGCGCGGATTTCGGATCGCGACAACGACTCTTTCCCGCAGATCCCAAATCCGCTAGCGCGGATTTCGGATCGCGACAACCCCTGAAGGGGCCCGCCCGCGGGCCTTTCTCCTGGGTGCTTCCAGGTGTCAGCAGTCCGCGGTCCGCTGCGCCTTCGCACGCGCTAGGACTCGGCGCGATGACGTCCGCGAGCGCGACTAGCGTTGCAGGGACGTGCACCTCCAATCGATCCGGATTCGTGGCTTCAAGTCGTTCGTCGAGCCGCTCGAGCTGAAGCTCGAGCCGGGCGTCGCCGTCGTCGTCGGCCCGAACGGCTCGGGCAAATCGAATGTCGCCGATGCGATCGTCTGGGCGGCCGGCTCGCTGACACCGTCCGAGCTCCGGGCCGAGAAGCCCGACGACGTGCTCTTCGGCGGCTCGTCGACGCGAGCACCGGCCGACCATTGCGAGGTCGAGCTCGTCTTCGACAATGCGGACGGCGGCTTCGGCGACGAGGTCGACTTCAGCGAGATCGCCATCACGCGCCGGCTCGTTCGCGGCGGTGAAGGCCAGTATCTCGTCAACAAGGCACCGGTTCGCCGCACGGACCTCGTCGAGTTGCTCGCCGACGTGGGCCTCGGTGGCTCGATGCACTCGATCGTCTCGCAGGGCAAGGTGGACGCTGTCCTCGCGTCGAAGGCGGAGGACCGACGCCATCTGGTGGAAGAGGCAGCAGGGCTCGGGAAGTTCAAGCGCCGCAAGCACAGGGCGGAGCTGAAGCTCGCCCGGGTAGCGACCCAGGTCGAGCGCGCGCGCGACGTCGAGGACGAGGTCAAGAAGCGCCTTCGGCCTCTCGCCCTGCAGGCGACGGCAGCGGAGCGCGCCGAAAAGCTCGCGGTCGAGCTCGCAGGACTTCGTGCGCGCATCGCCCAGATCGACCTCGCGGCCGTCGCCGAGCGTCGAGCCGACGCAGAAGCACGGCGTGATGCCGTCGCGATCGCGCGCCGCGGTGCCCAGGAGCGGCTGACGGCCTTGCTCGACGAGCGCAGGCAGGCGGAGGAGGAGCTGTCCGATGCCGCCGGTGGCCGCGAGGCGGCACTGGGAGCGCTCTACCGCCTTCAGGGCGCGAGCGAGCGGCTGGGGCTGAGGCGCGAGTCCGCCGCGAGCCTCGAGGCCAGGCTGCGAGAGGATCTCTCCGACGCCGAGCGCGCCGGCGCGGATCGAAGCGACGAGGCCGTCCGACTCCTCGAGGATGCCGCGCGTGCCGCTGCCGGTGCCGCGCGCGATGCAGCACAAGCACAGGGTCAGGCGGCGGAGCAGGCCCGCCTGGCACACGCCCGTGTCGCTGCGTTCGAGCGGCGCCTCGCGACCGGCGCCGAGACGAGACTGGCGGAGCTTCGGACCGCGCGCGGATCGGTCGAGGCGTCGCTCGCCGACGCGACAGGCGGAAACGAGGGAGCCGACCGTCGGCTCGTTGCGCTCGGAAGCGCTCGCGAGCGGCTGGAGCTCCGTCGCGAGTCCGCCGGCGTCCTCGGCGAGTCCCTCGCGCGCGAGCTTGCCGAGGCGGAGGATCTGGCGCGCCGAGGTGGGCCGAGCCCGGCGGAGCTCGAGGCAGCAGCGAACGACGCGGCCGCCGCCGCACGCGCAGCTGTGACGGAGAGAGACGACGTCGCCGAGCGGGCGCGATCGGCCGGAGAGCGCCTTCAGGCCCTCGAGCGGGCGATCGGGGAGCGCGAAGGGATCCCTCCGGCGGCCCGCGCGCTCGCGGACGCCGGCGAGATGCTCGCCCTCACCGCCCTCGAGGTGGAACCGGGTGCCGAGCGGGCGATCGCGGCGGCGCTCTCCTGGCGCGCGTCGGCCGTCCTCGCCGGCGATCCGAAGGCGGCCGTCCACCTGCTCGACCGCACGCAGAAGGACGGACTCGGCAGCGTCACGGTCGTTCTCGATCGAGAGCCGCTGCAGCCCGCCGAGCCGCCGGTGCGGGGCGCAAAGCCGCTGTCTTCGTTCGCCTCGGGCAGCGCCGCCGCGATGCGACTGCTCGACGGTGTCTGGCTGGTCGAGGACGGACAGCTCCTGGATGCGACCCACGGGACGGTGGTCACGGCTGCCGGTCGTGGCTTCGACACCGAGCGCGGCGAGCTCTGGCTCGCGGGCGAGACTCCCGAGTCGGTCCTGCTCGAGATGGACGCCAGACGACGCTCGCTCGCTGATCAGGCGGCCGAGCTCGAAGGACGTGCGACAGCGGCCGCACACGCGGCGGACGACGCGACGGAGGCCGCTCGAACGGCAGAGGAGGCGTTCGCAGCGGTCGCGCACCTGCGCGAGCGCACGACCGACGTTGCGCTGCTCGCCGCTCTCGTCCGACTCACATCCGATCTCGACCTGAGTCTTTCGACGGCTGCCCGGGTCGCGACACGCCTCGAGGAGCCGCTTGCGGCGCGACTCACCGTCGGCGCCGAGCAGGCGAGCGAGCTCGGAGCAGAACTACGGAGGCTCTCGGCCCTCGAGGGCGAGGCGGCGCGCGAGGCCGCGGACGCGGTTGCCCGAGCACAGGCTGCCGAGGTCGTCGTGGCGCGACTCGGCGGCACGATCGAAACTGCCGTGCCGGAAGGGTCGCACTCGCGCGAGGAGCTGAGCAACGAGGCTGCAGCGCTCCTCGCACGGGCGGACGACTTCGCGACGGAGGCGCGCGCCGCGGCCGACCGGGCGCGCGGCGCCGACGCAGCCCTGCTCGAGAAGGCGCCGCGCCGCTCGACGCTCGACGCGGACCTGCTCGCTCGCCTCTGCGACTCGATTGCCGACCTGGGCGCAGTATTGGAACGCGCAGCTCTGCTCGCTGTCCGCCTGGAAGCCCCGGTGCGCGCCCGCGTCGATGCCGGTGCTGCACGGTCCGCAACACTCGGTGAGGAGCTGCGCCGGCTCGGTGCGGACGAGGTCGAGGCGCGACGGCAGGCCGACGAGGCGACAGAGCGGACGACGCTCGTCCAGGTCGAGCTTGCACGCCTCGAGGGCGAAGCCGAGGAGGCGGGGCGACGCCTGGCCGAGGCAGGGTCGGTGGAACCGGCTGACGGAGACGACCGATCGGAGCTCGCGGCACGCGTGGAGCGGCTCGACGCGCGCCGCGAGGCACTCGGACGGGTCAACCCACTCGCCAAGGAGGAGTACGAGGCGGAGAAGGAGCGGCTCGAGGAGCTCTCTGCCCAGCGGCTCGATCTCGAGACGTCGCTCGCGGAGGTCGCAAAGCTCCGCGACGAGCTCGCCGAGACGGTCCGGACGCGTTTCGCCGAGACCTTCGAGACGGTCGCACGCAACTTCGAAGAGGTCGCGGCAACCCTCTTCCCGGGTGGGGAAGGCAGGCTCCGGCTCGTCCAGCCCGACTCGGAGGCAGCAAACGACGGCGCTGCGGGAAACGAGGAGCTCGAGTTCGGGGTCGAGGTGGAGCTCCGGCCGGCGGGCAAGCGGATCACGCGCCTGAGCCTCCTCTCGGGCGGCGAAAAGGCTCTCGGAGCGATCTCGTTCCTGTTCGCCCTCTTCCTCGCGAAGCCGTGCCCGTTCTACCTCCTCGACGAAGTCGAGGCAGCCCTCGACGATGCGAACGTCTCCCGATTCGTCGAGCTGCTACGCCGCTACGCCGACCGGGCGCAGTTCATCGTGATCACCCACCAGAAGCGCACGATGGAGGCCGCGGACATTCTCTACGGCGTCACGATGGGCGGGGACGGGGTCTCACAGGTCGTCTCGCGCAGACTGCCGCAGCACGAGCACGACCGCGCCGCAGCCACTGCGTGATCCGCGGCTCGTGCGGGTAGCGTTGCATCGATGTCGAGGACGTGGGCAGAGCTGTTCGGTGACGACCCGACGGCCGCAGACGAGCCCGAGCGCGCGGGGTTCTTCGGGCGGCTGCGCGACTCCCTCGCGAAGAGTCGCCGCGCCCTCACCGCCGAGATCGCTGCCGGCACGTTCGACCCGGGCGACGAGGAAGCCTGGGAGAGGCTCGAGGAGGCACTCATCCACGGTGACGTCGGGGTCAGAGCGACGGCCGAGATCGTCCGGCGACTGGAGGCACGAGGCGAGGTGGTCGATCTCGGCGAAGCTCTGGCGGAGGAGATCGAGCAGCTCTTCGGGCCTGCACCCAAACTCGATCTCGCGCATGCGCCCTGCGTGATCCTCGTCGTCGGTGTGAACGGCACCGGCAAGACCACGACCGTCGGCAAGCTCGCGCAGAAGCTCAAGGAGCACGGCCGGAGCGTTCTCGTCGGCGCCGGTGACACCTTCCGCGCGGCGGCCGAGGAGCAACTCGAGATCTGGGCCGAGCGGGCAGGCGCCGACTTCGTCGGCGCCCCTGCAGGTGGTGACCCGGCCGCTGTCGCATTCGACGCGGTCGAAGCCGGCCGTGCCCGTGGCCGCGATGTCGTGATCGTCGACACTGCCGGCCGCCTTCATACGCAGTCGAACCTGATGGACGAGCTCGCAAAGGTCAGGCGGGTGATCGAGGGGAGAATCGACGGCGCCCCGCACGAGACATTGCTCGTCGTCGACGCGACGACCGGCCAGAACGGCCTCCAGCAAGCGCGGCTCTTCGGTGAGGCTGCAGGAGTGACCGGAGTGGCGCTGACGAAGCTCGACGGCTCCGCCAAGGGCGGAGTGGCGGTCGCAATCGCATACGAGCTCGGGCTGCCCGTGAAGCTCGTGGGGGTCGGCGAGGGCATCGACGACCTGCGCCCGTTCGATCCGAACGAGTTCGCCCGGGCGCTGGTTTCGGGCTAGCGCGCCTTCATCCCCCGGTGCAGCCGCACCAGTCCTAGCCTTGCGTCGTCGGATTTCCGGCGTACCCTCAGGTCAGGAGCGCCGCGTGGGCGCGAACGAAGGGGGTCTGACGATGGCTGTCACGTTGTACATGCGTATCCCGGAATTGACGCTTGACCGCTACGACCGGATGATGCTCGATCTCGAGCTCGACGCGAATCCGCCAGCTGGCTCGATCCTGCACATCACCTCCGAGGGAGTCGGCGCGGTGAACGTCTTCGAGGTCTGGCGGACGGCGCAGGCCGCTGAGAGCTTCATCGCAAATCGCTTGCAAAATGCACTGAAGGCGGCAGGTGTAAGCGACCAGCTCGCGTATCGCATCGAACCGCTGCACAACATGTTCGCGCCGGACATCGACATGATCGAGCACCACGGCGCGTTGTCTCTGCCTGCAGCGGCACACAGGGCGGAAATCGCATAGCGGCGAGCGGCGGAAGCCGCTCGCCGCTCGTCCGTACACTTCACGGCCGTGTTCGATGCCCTTTCCGACCGGCTTCAGGCCACCCTTGGTGAGCTTGGCCGCGCCAAGCGGTTGGACGAGGACGCCGTCAATCACGCCATGCGCGAGATCCGGCTCGCGCTCCTCGAGGCCGACGTCAACTTCCAGGTCGTCAAGGACTTCGTCGCGGGCGTGAAAGCGGACGCGCTCGGCGAGGACGTGCTCAAGGGCCTGAACCCGGGCCAGCACGTCGTCAAGCTCGTCCACGACCGCCTTGCGGAGCTGATGGGAACAGGTGACTCCAAGCTCGCGTTCGGCCGTCCTCCGACCGTGATCCTGATGACCGGGCTCCAGGGCTCGGGCAAGACGACCACGTCCGCCGAAGCTGGCCCTGCACCTGCGCAAGGACGGCAAGAAGCCGGGGCTCGTTGCCGCCGACCTGCAGCGCCCGGCGGCGATCGACCAGCTGGAGCAGCTCGGCAAGCAAATTGCGATCCCGGTCTATCGAACCCAGACCGAGGATCCCGTTCGGGCCGCAGTGGAAGGCCTCGAGCGCGCGAAGGCGGACGGCCTCGACGTCGTCATCGTCGACACGGCCGGTCGTCTCAACGTGGACGAGGCGTTGATGGACGAGCTCGCCCGCGTCCGGGATGCGGTCAAGCCCCTCAACATCCTGCTCGTGCTCGACGCGATGACGGGCCAGGAAGCCGTCAACGTCGCCGAGGCGTTCCAGGCGCGGGTCGCTTTCGACGGCGTTGTCCTGACGAAGCTCGACGGGGATGCTCGAGGTGGTGCCGCGCTCTCCGTCAAGGCGATCACCGGCAAGCCGATCAAGTTCGCTTCCGTCGGCGAGAAGCTCGACCAGCTCGAGGTCTTCCATCCCGACCGCATGGCCTCGCGGATTCTCGGGATGGGCGACGTCCTCACCTTGATCGAGAAGGCCGAGGCGGTCGTGGCCGAAGACGAGCAGGCGGAGATGGAGCGCCGGATGCGCGCCGGCGAGTTCACCTTCGACGACTTCCTCAAGAGCTACAAGATGCTGCAACGCATGGGCCCTCTCAAGGGCATCCTGAAGATGCTCCCCGGCATGGGCCAGCAGCTCGACGGGGTCGACATCGACGAGCGCCAGATGGCGCGCGTCGAGGCGATGATCCTCTCCATGACGCCGCACGAGCGGAGCGTCCCGCATCTCATCAACGGCCCGCGTCGGCGCCGAATCGCAGCCGGCAGCGGCACCTCGATCGACGAGGTGAACCGGCTGCTCGCGGCACGCAAGCAGATGCAGAAGATGATGAAACAGCTCGGCAAGGGGAAGACGCCGATGCTGCCTCCCGAGCTCACCGGCGGCAAGCCGCGCAGATGATCGGCACAATCCCTCTCGACCCAGAACGTCGAGACCAACAGGAAGCACACGAAGGAGAAGAATGGCTGTTCGCATGAGATTGACGCGCATCGGATCGAAGAAGAACCCGATCTACCGCGTCGTGGTGGCCGATTCGCGCTCGCCGCGTGACGGTCGCTTCATCGAGATCGTCGGGCGCTACAACCCGCAGACGGATCCGTCCACGATCGAGCTCGATGAAGGCAAGGTCAAGGACTGGCTCGCCAAGGGCGCTCAGCCGAGCGATCCCGTGGCGAAGCTGATCAAGGCCGCCGGAATCACCCCGTAGGCACATGGCCGAGTTGCTCGCCTGGATCGCCCGCCACCTCGTCGACGAGCCCGACGCCGTTCGTGTCGATGCCGATGAGCGCGACGATGTCCTCGTCCTGCGCCTCCACGTCGCACCGGACGACGTAGGCAAGGTGATCGGACGCCAGGGCAGGATCGCGCGGGCACTGCGCACCCTCGTCCGAGCGAGCGGTGCGCGCGACGATCGGCGCGTTGTGCTGGAGATCGCAGACTGACCGCTGACGACGCGTTCGTGCCGGTCGGCCGTGTCGGCCGCCCGCACGGGCTGGACGGCGCCTTCATCGTCGAGCAGGGCAGCGATGACGAGACCCGGTACGCGATCGGCGCCGTCTTGTACGTCGACGGCGCACCGGCGAAGGTAATCGTGTCCCGCAGGGTCGGGAAGGGGCGGCGAGCGATCCGGCTCGATCGCGAGGTCGAACGGGGCGCCGGCTTGACGATCCCACGTGCCGACCTGCCGGTCCTGGGAGACGACGAGTACTACACCTTCGAGATCGTCGGGCTTCGGGTGGAGGAGGACGGGCGTACGCTTGGAACGGTGCGTGACGTGATCCCGGGCGCGGCCAATGACAATCTCGAGCTCGACGACGGGACGCTCGTGCCGATGATCGAGGATGCCATCCAGTCGATCGACCTCGAGGCCGCGGTCGTGCTTCTCAACCCGGGCTTCATCAGCTGACGGATACCCTGCCGCGGTGCAACTCGACGTCTTCACCCAGATTCCGCACGCGTTCGGCTGGCTGACCGAGCAGCGGCCGGTCGCAACCGTTCTCGGAACCGAGCTCGATCTCCGGCTGTTCAACTACCGCGATACGACACCGCTGCGAGCCGGCCAGGTGGACGACGCGCCGTACGGAGGCGGTGCAGGGATGGTGCTGCGGGTCGACGTCGTCGCGAGCGCGCTCGACGCTGTCTACGGCGACACGCCCCCCGGCCGTGTGATCGCCCTTACGCCCCAGGGCCGCCAGCTCGACCAGTCCCTCGTCGAGGAGCTCGCCGCCGAGCCCGCCATCGCCGTGCTCTCGTCGCGGTTCGAGGGCTTCGATGCGCGGATCGTCGATCACCTGTGCACGGACGCGGTCTCGATCGGGCCGTACGTGCTCTCGGGAGGCGAGCTGCCCGCGATGGTGCTCGTCGATGCGATCGCCCGGCGGCTGCCGGGCGCGCTCGCCGCGGGCTCGGGGGAGAACGAGAGCTTCGGCGACGCACTCGGTGGCGACCTCGAACACCCTCATTTCACCCGGCCCGCATCGTTCCGAGGGTGGGAGGTACCGAGCGTGCTCCTCTCCGGGAATCACGCGCGCATCGACGAGTGGCGCCGTGACCAGATCCGCGAACGGAGCACGGCGTGAGCGCCGGCGACGACCCACCCGTCGAGGCCGACGCCCCGGCCTCGTGGCTGCCTCCTCCGGTGCCGGAAGGCGATGGAGACGGCGTGGGCTCGGCTCCGGTCCCTGCGACCTGGCCGCCGCCTGCCGCCGAAACCAGGATCGCTCCGGGCGCGGCCGAGCCCTCCGTCGACGCGGGCGCTCCGGCGACCGAGCCCGGCGCAGCCGCGGATGCGGCTCCGGCCTCCTCCTCGGCGGCACTCACGGAACCCCGTCGACCGGCTGACCCGCGGGCTGCCGAACGGGCTGCGGGTGACGATCGACTGGGTCGTCACGATCGTGGGCGCGATCGCGATCGTCCTGCTCGTGAAGGCGTTCGTCGTCAATCCCTACCGGATCCCCTCGTCATCGATGGAGACCACGCTGCACTGTGCGAAGCCGTCGGTCGGCTGTGAGGCTCGTTTTTCGGATCGAGTCCTCGCGAACCGGTTTCTGTACCGCCTGCGCGACCCCAGGCGAGGCGAGATCATCGTCTTCAAGACGCCGCCGGCGGCGAAGGTCAAGTGCGGAGCCGGGGGCACGTTCGTCAAGCGGCTGATCGGGCTGCCCGGTGACGTCGTCGAGCTGAGGCTCCGTCGCGGCGATGGGTACGTGTACATCAACGGCCGGCCGCTCGAGGAGCCGTATATCGAGAAGACGCGCCGCGCGGCGGTCCAGAACTTCGGGCCGATCCGCGTCAAGCCCGGGCAGTACTTCATGATGGGCGACAATCGCTCGCAGTCGTGTGACTCACGGATGTGGGGCACCGTCCCGCGAAGCAACCTGATCGGCAAGGTATTCGCGACGTACTGGCCCCCGAATCGCCTCTCCCTGCACTAGAGGCGTTCGCCCTCCCCGCGGCACCGTCGTCCTGCGGCTGTTCGCGGTGGTATGACCGCGCCTGCGACGCGTTCGCTACACTCCGTCGCCGGTCATCGATTGGCCGCCCATTTCCCATGTCCACGATCATCCAGAGCATCGAGCAGGCGCAGTTGCGCGAGGTCCCGGTCTTCAAGGCGGGGGACACCGTCCGCGTCCACTTCAAGGTGATCGAGGGCGCGCGTCAGCGCGTGCAGGTGTTCGAGGGCGTCGTGATCAAGCGTCAGGGATCCGGAGCCCGCGAGACGTTCACCGTTCGCAAGCAGTCGTTCGGCGTCGGTGTCGAGCGGACGTTCCCATTGCATTCCCCGAAGATCGAGAAGCTCGAGGTCGCCATGATCGGCGACGTCAACCGCGCGAAGCTGTACTACATCCGTGGACGTGTCGGGAAGAAGGCGCGTATCCGCGAGCTGCGCCAGTCCTAGCAGCCTCACCCGCGCGGATCGGACTACTCTGGTGACCGTGCGCGGGGTCGCCGCCCTCCTCGTGATTGTCGCCGCCCTGGTCACGGTTGGCTGCGGCTCCGAGGACTCGCGCCAGGCGGGCGCGCGGGTCGCGGTCGAAGACGCTCTCGATCCCGGTGAGTACGTCGCTGACAAGACGCGCTGTACCGGCAACCCGTCTCCATGGTTCATCAAGCGCGAGGCCGACGTCTTCATCTGTGCGGCCACACGGCGCGACGCCGAGTGCGACTGGTACCGCGCCACCCTGAAGAACGCCGGCTGGGACGTCGTGCTCGACCGACGCAACGCGGGGTGCGTGCTGCCGTTCTGAGAGCTCGTCCATCCCGTCGGCACGAACTCGCTCCACCATCGGCACGAACGCGTTCCGGATCGGGCGATATTCTCGATCGGTGAGCTCGTCACCCGGCCAGAGGCTCCTCCGCTACGACCGCCGCTTCGGCGAGCGGTTCGTGGCGGGCGCCGACGAGGCGGGCCGGGGCTCGCTCGCCGGTCCGCTCGTCGTCGCCGCCGTGCTCTTCGACTACCACGCAGTCCAGGGGCACAGGACCCGGCGGCTCGCGTTGCTGAACGACTCGAAGCAGGTGGAGCCGTCGGTGCGCGAGCTGCTCCTCCAGTCGGTGCTCGACGTGGCCACGCACGTGGCGGTCAAGATCGTCCCGGCGTGCGAGATCGATCGCTGCGGCCTGCACCGCTCCAACCTCCAGGGCCTGCGCGATGTCCTGACGGACGTCTGGCCGCGAGCAGGCGTCTGCCTCGTCGACGGCTTCGCGCTCGGCCCACTCGCGCCGCCTCACCGAGCCGTCGTCGACGGCGACACTCGCAGCGCGGCGATCGCAGCGGCGTCGATCGTCGCCAAGGTGACCCGCGATCGCATCATGCGCCGGATCGACGCGCTGTACCCGCGGTACGGGTTCTCGCGACATGTCGGCTACATCACACCCGCTCACTCGGCAGCCGTGCGGGCGTTCGGGCCGTGCGACCAGCACCGCCTGTCATACGCGGCGAGGTGCTACGAGCCGGAGCCGGCCGCTGCGTGAACGCGGGAGAGCGACGAGCGCTCTGGCACTACCGTCTCCGCGGCCACCGGATCCTCGGCACGAACGTCGTGGCGGGCAGGAACGAGATCGACCTGATCGTTCGCCGTGGCCGGGATCTGACGTTCGTCGAGGTGAAGAGCCGCTGCGGCGGAGGCTTCGGAGGCGCAGTCGGAGCGGTCGACGCCGAGAAGCGCCGGAGGGTCCGCCGCGCCGCAAGGGTGTGGCTGACTCGTAACCCGCAGCCGCCGTACGTCCGGGTCGGCTTCGAGGTCGTGACGCTCGACAACGGACGGTTGCGGCGGATCCCCGCGACCTTCGAGGACGGAGAGGCGTCAGCGTCGGCACGGTGGTCCTCGTGACTGCGTAGGGACGGCCGCGAGCGCGTCGAAGAACGCGTCATGGCCGCAACCCAGGAGGCGCTCTACCGCGACGCACGATCTCGAGCTGTCGTGGTCGGAGGCGACGCTTCCCGAGCGCGAGCGCACGAAGCACGTTCACCGCCTGCACCCGTACCTCGGCAAGTTCATCCCTCAACTCGTCGAGACGTTGCTCGAGCGCCACGTTCCGCCGGGTGGCCGCGTTCTCGACCCGTTCGCGGGCTCGGGAACCACGCTCGTGCAGGCCCTCGAATCGGGACACGATGCGACCGGCGTGGACATCGCCGGTTTCAACGCCCTCCTCACGCGTGTGAAGACGCGCCGCTACAACCTGGACGCGCTGCGGCGTGACCTTCTGTGGGCCTACGCAGAGGCCGAGGCGTTCGAGCCCCAGGGGCGCTATCCGGCAGAAGCGTCGGCCTACGTTCGCTCCTGGTACGCACCGGCAGCGGCCGAGGAGTTGCTCCACTTCCGCACGCTGGTCGAGCAGGTCGGCTCCGCGGATGTGCTTCGCGTCATCCTGGCCCGCTCTGCACGGTCGGCCCGCAGGACCGCGCATTTCGATCTCGAGTTCCCCCGAGCACCGCAGCGCGAGCCGTACTGGTGCTTCAAGCATCGCAGGGAGTGCAAGCCGGTCGAAGCGGCGCGTCGGTTCCTCCTTCGCTACACGCTCGACACGCTCGACCGCATCGAAGCGTTCACCGCCGTCAGGCATGACGAGGCGGTTGCGAGGATGCTGCACGGCGACGCACGCACCATCGACCTCGAGGGTCCGTTCGAAGGGGTCATCACCTCGCCCCCGTATCCGGGCCTGATCGACTATCACGAGCAGCATCGCTACGCGTACGAGCTGCTCGGAGTCGACGAACGGCGGGATCTCGAGCTCGGTCGGCCGGCGCGGGGGACCGGTCGGGCGGCGCTCGCGGAGTACGTCGAGGGCATCGCGGCCGTGCTCGAGAACGCGCGATCGTCGCTTGTGCTCGGGGCCCGGATGTGCATCGTCGTCAACGACCGCCGCGATCTCTATCCCGAGATTCTGTCGCGAGCCGGGCTGCGCCTCGTCGATCGGCACGAGCGCCACGTGAACCGCCGTACCGGGCGTCGCGCGGGCGAGTACTACGAATCGATCCTGGTCGCCGCCGCTCGCTAGCGAGCGCCCACCGGCCTCGACCCACGAGCTCCCGAACGATGCGCTTTCGATCCTGAAAGGGCACAGACGCGACACGGCTCGACCCGTACCGTCGAAGGAGTGCTCGCACGCGCTCTCACCTCCGCCGTCGTCGGCCTCGAGCCGCGTCGCGTCGAGGTCGAGGCCCACCTCGTCTCGGCCGACCTGCCGGCGTTCTCGATCGTCGGGCTTGCGGATCGTGCGTGCCAGGAGGCAAAGCACAGAGTCCACAGCGGGATCGTCAACGCACTCCTGCCGTGGCCGGAGCGGCATCGGATCACCGTCAACCTCGCTCCCGCAGCGCTCCGGAAGGAAGGGTCGGGCTTCGATCTGCCGATCGCCCTCGCGCTGCTCGCCGGGTCGCATCAGCTACCGCCGGCGCGCCTGCTCGAGCACGCGTGTGTCGGCGAGCTCTCACTGGACGGCCGGATCAGGCCGGTTGCAGGCACGATCGCGGTCGCCGAGGGTGCCCGTCGCGCGGGTGTGAAGCTCCTCCTCTGTGCGGCCGAGTCAGGCCCTGAGGCGGCCCTCGCCGGGATCGACGTCGTTCCCGTCCACCACCTTGCCGAGGCGGCGGCCTATCTCCGCGGCGAGGAGCACATCCCGCTCGCCACGCCGCCGGGTTGCGACGAGCTCGAGGAGCCGTTCTTGCCCGATCTCTCCCAGGTGCGCGGGCAGGAACGGGGTCGACGCGCGCTCGAGATCGCTGCGGCGGGAGAGCACAACATGCTCCTGGCCGGCCCGCCGGGGACAGGCAAGACGATGCTCGGGCGCCGTCTTCCCGGCATCCTCCCGCCGCTCACGCGTGACGAGGCGTTGGAGGTGACACGGATCCATTCGGTCGCCGGAACGCTGCCGCAGGGTCGCCCGATCATCCTCACGCCGCCGTTCCGCGCTCCTCATCACGGCGCATCGGCAGCGGCGATCGTCGGCGGCGGTGCCACGCCCCGACCCGGCGAGGCGAGCCTCGCGCACCGCGGCGTGCTGCTCCTCGATGAGCTACCCGAGTTCCCTCGTCCCGTGCTCGAATCGCTACGCCAGCCGCTCGAGGACGGCGTCGTCTCCGTCGCTCGGGTCGGCGGGCACGCACTCTTCCCGGCCCGCTTCCGGCTCGTTGCGACCATGAACCTGTGTCCTTGCGGGGGACGGGGCGATCCTGCCGCCGATTGCGGGTGCAGCGCCCAGCGGATATCCGCCTATCGGGAGAAGGTCTCGCGCGCGCTGCTCGACCGGTTCGACCTCGTGGTTGCGATGCCGCGATCGCGTGCCGAGGAGCTCGCCGCACCTCCGGGGGAGCCGTCTGCACGCGTGCGCGAACGCGTTGTCGCAGCCCGCGCGCGACTCCGGGACGGCGAAGTCCTGCGCCGAACGCCGGCGGCGTCGGCGCTCCTCGACCGCGCGGTCGAGCGTGTGCCGCTCTCGGGCAGAGGACGTGCACGAGTCGCACGGGTCGCGCGGACGATCGCGGCGCTCGTCGACGCCGACGGTGTGCTCCCGGAGCATCTGGCCGAGGCCCTCTCGTACCGTTCTCCCACCGGGCTTCCGACAGCGTGACCTTCCGGTGCCTCCGGCGAGGAGTTGCTCCGTATCCCGCCCTCCTCGCGGCGATCCCGGACCCGCCGGCGCTGCTGTGGGTGCGCGGTAGGGGGGACGTGGAGGTGCTCGGGCTGCCGTCGGTCGCGGTCGTCGGCGCGCGCGCATGCACGTCGTACGGGCGTGCCGTCGCTCGCTCGCTCGGACGCGAGCTCGCCGGAGCAGGGCTCGTGGTCGTCAGCGGCCTGGCGCGTGGCATCGACGGTGAGGCGCATCGTGGCGCCCTCGATGCCGGCGGGATCACGGTCGGTGTCCTCGGTTGTGGGATCGATCGTGACTACCCGGCGGCTCACCGCGAGCTCGCACGACGTATCTGCGAGCGAGGGCTGGTCGTCTCCGAGTACGAGGTGGGCGTGGAACCGGCTCCGTGGAGGTTCCCGGCCCGAAACAGGATCATCGCCGGCCTTTGCCACGCAACCGTCGTCGTCGAGGCCCGGGAACGGTCGGGAGCGCTGATCACGGCAGACTTCGCGTTGGAGGACGGCCGCGAGGTGATGGTCGTCCCCGGCGAGATCACGTCAACGGTGTCCGCCGGCTCGAACGCGCTCCTGCGACTCGGCGCGACGCCTGTGACTGCAGCCGCTGACGTGCTCGAGGTTTATGGAATCCGATGCGAGTCAGGGCCGCCGGCCGAGGTCGAAGGGCTTGCGGGGGCGCTGCTCGCACGGCTGGCCGAGGGCGCCGCGAGCATCGACGAGCTCTCTCGGGCGGTCGAGGTTGCACCTGGTGAGGTTGCCGCCGCATTGATCGAGCTGGAGCTGACGGGCAGGATCAGCGAGACCGAGGGCGTGTACCGGGTGGGTGTCGGGCGCTGAGCTCGTCCCTATGCGTGGGCGTCGGCGCGCCTGTCCCGATTACCATCGGCGGGTGCTCCGGATCAGAAGCTTGCGCCTCGCCCGCGCCCTGAAGCCGGCCGGCGTCCTCGCGATCCTCCTGGCTCTCGGCAGCGTCGTCGTTGCGGCCCCTGCGGCGGCGGCAACGACCCGAGACGTGGCGGTCATCGTCGTCCCGGGCTTCGATCCCGGCGCCTACGCCGACAAGGGTGCGGTCGGCCTCTTCGTGCCCGGTGCCGGCTCCACCGTCTCGCGCGAGCGTGCCCTCGCGTCCCTCGTCCGGGGCCGGGTCATCTCGTCGCTCGTCCACCTCGACGGGGACGAGATCCTCCGACTCTCAGAAGCGCCGGCTGCGACGACGATCTACGTTGCCCTGCCGCCTCCGGGCTCACAGCACAACGTCGTCCGGTATCCCGTCGCGATCGTCGGTTCCGGCTACAGCGGGCTTCTCCGGTCCGAGTCGACGCGAATCGACGGTCTCGTCTCACTCGCCGATATCGCGCCCAGCGCGCTCGCTCTTGCACGAGGCGAGGATCCGCCGATCACCGCGCGGTCGGACGCAGATCCAGCTGCCACGCTCGAACGGCTCGACGGGCGACTGACGCGGGCGCACGACGCGCGAGAAGGGGCGACGCTCGTGCTCGTCGGATGGATGGTCGGACTCGCACTCGTCGGTCTCCTGGCGCGTTCTGCCACGGCGGGGCGCGCCGCGCGTCCTGGCCGCGCCCGTTGCCCTTGCCGCCGCGCTCCTCGTACGAGCTCTCGGCATCGACGAACCACGAACGGTCGTGGCGATCCTGGCGATCGCGACGGGCATCGGGTCGATCGTCCTCGGTCTTCGGCGCGAGATTCTCGTCCCCGCGGTCGTGGCGATGCTCGTGCTGTACCTCATCGCGCTCGCGGCATGGCCGGAGGTCAACGCGCTCGCCGCGATCGGGCCCCATCCGGACGGCGGGGGCCGCTTCTACGGCGTCACGAACCAGGTGGGCACGCTCGTGCTCGCGCCGGCTCTCGCGGCTGCGGCCTCGCTCGGCGTCGCAGGGGCGGTCGCGATCGGGCTGCTGCTCGCTCGTGACGGTCGGCTGGAGCCGCGCAGGGGCCGACGGCGGCGGTCTCGTCGTTGTCGTCACGGCCTTCGTGGTCCTGCTGGCCGGCCAGCGTCGCGTTCGCCCGACACCGCTGCGGCTCGTCGCCGGAGCGGCCGTCGTCGTCGGCGTGGGTCTCGCAATCGTCGGTGCCGATGCCTTGCTCGGCGGCTCGAGCCACGTCACCAACGCAGTCTCGGGCGGCCCCGGCACCGTGCTGGACGACCTCGATCGGCGGCTTCGAATCTCGTGGGCGGGGGCCACGACGTCCGTGCATACCGTTCTGCTGTGCGCTCGTCGGGCTCGTGGGCCTCGCGTGGCTCGGCTTCCGGGGCCGCCGCTCACCGCCGATCGTCGCGATGGTCGCCGCGATCGGCGTCTCGCTCATCGTCAACGATACCCCCGTCGACGTGCTCTGCTACGGCGCGCTCGGATGCTTGACCCTCACGGCGTGGGCGGAGACTCGCGAGCCCCGCGCCGTCAGCGAGCGCACCGTGCGCTCGACCCGCCCTCCAGTGCCCGAAGGGCTCCCCGAGCATTGACCGAGAGATCGAGGCGCACGGTGCCCGCCCGCCGGACCTCGAGCTGCGACGGTGCCGTCGCCGCCTCTCGAGATGCACCCGGAGCCACTCCGCCAGTAGGGCGACCAGTTCGTCGCGATGCGGTAACGGCCGGGGCTTGCCGAGAGCCAGGGTGATCCTGGTCTGACCGAACGAGAGGACGCGCGCGCTCCCTGGTCCGGTGACGATCCTGCTCGCCGACGGGAGCTCGAAGATCGTCGTATGGGCCGATCTGAAGGCGACGCGGAGGCCGGAGCGGCCGCCGGTGATCAGAGCCGCTTCCTGCTTGGCGCTGTAGTCGAGCGGGGCATCCGGAAGGACGACGAACCTGACACCGAGGGATCGGAGCCACGTCTGATAGCCGTCGCGGTCGAGCTCGGCATAGAGGAGCGCCGTTCCGCGGAAAGTCGTCCTGGCGGTACCAGCCGCGTGCGATCGGGATCCCTGCAGCGGGAAGGTACGCGGCCGCCCAGTGCCCCACCGTGTCGACGACCTCGACCCGGTACGACGGCGACAGGTTGGCGCGAAGGAACGCGATCGACGGGGCCCAGTACGCCCGGTCGGCTGTGGGGTCGGCGTTCGTCTTGACGAAGCTGCCGACGATCGGCGTCAGGTTCCACGCGACAGCGAGCGACAATGCGAGGACGGCAAGCGGCAGCGGGCGCCAGCGGCGCAGCGAGAGCGTCAGGATCGCGATCGGGATCGCCGACGTAACGGAGCCGCGCGATGTTCTCTCCCAGCCCCGACGGCACGAGGTAGGCCGTCGTGCACGCAACGAGATAGACGACGTAGATCCAACGCAACACACCCGCTGCAGCGACCCGCCAGGTGAGCAGGATTCCCAGCCCACAGAAGACACACGCCGCGGCGAACTCGGGCAAGGAGAACGGGAACCGACCTCCGGCCGCGAAGAGGCGGAGCAGGACGAGCTCGGCGGCAGTGGCGATCGCAAGCGTCGCGAGCGGGAGCGTCAGCTCGGCCCGCCGCGGCGTCCGCGACGAGCCCGATGCCCGCGATCACGACGGCGAGTAGCACGAACGCCACCGGGCTCGCGGCGAGCGACCAGCACCGTGAGGATCGCAAAGCGTCCCCGCCGCCCCGCCTGCAGGGCCCAGAGCGCGAGGAGTGCGAGCGCGATCCCGAGCGCGAACGGGAACGCGCCCGAGAGGATGATCGCCCGCCCAGACGACGGCGAAGGAGCGATTCGACCAGCGCGAGGCGGGGCCCCACTCGCGGGCCGCAACGACGCCGAACGCGAGCGCCGCCGTCGCGATGCTCGCGACCGCGAGGAGCTTGATCCCGAGGAGCGCCGCGAGCGGGTAGTAGAGCAGGCTGTAGGTGACGAAGCTGTAGCGGCCGGCGTACCAGAAGTTGTTCCAGACTCCGAAGCCGTGGCTCCTCGAACAGATCGCTCTGGTACAGGTGTGCCGCGAAGTCGCTGCCGGGTGGCCCGAGCCAGGCGAGAGCAGCGGCGAGCGTCGCTGCGACAGCCGCTGCCAGCATGGCCTCGCGGGGGATCTGCGCGCTCGGGAGAAGCGATCTGACTCATTCGTCACCGGGCAGGAGCCCCGCGCTGGGATCCTATGCCCTGCGCGCTCCGGCCGCAGGGACGCGTCGGATAATCGCGGCCGTGACGTCGTACTGGCTCAGCGAGGCGCCTCTGCGACGATCTCCGGCAGCGGTTGCCGACCCCGACGTCGTCGTCGTCGGCGCGAGGCGTCACGGGCTGCTCGGCGGCGCTGCGGCTCGCGCGGCGGGCCGGTCGCGTGCGGCTCTACGACGCACGCGAGGTCGCAGGCGGCGCAAGCGGCCGCAACGGCGGCTTTGCGCTGCGCGGGCATGCCGGCGCCGCTCGACGTGACGATCGCGTCCGTCGGCGCGGAGCGCGCACACGCGCTCATGGACCTGGACGGAGCAGGCGATCGACACGATCGAGCGACTCGCGGGCGACGCGTTCCGGCGTGTCGGCTCGTTGCGGATCGCCGTCGACGACGAGGAGCGCGACGAGCTCCGCACGGAGTACGAGGCTCTCGTCGCCGGCCGGCTTTGCCGCGGACTGGATCGAACGGTTCGAGCCACCGCTCGCAGGCCGCTTCACCGCGGCGCTCCGGCACGTGCCGGACGGCGTCCTGCAGCCCGCACGCTGGGTGCGCCGGCTCGCCGGCGTTGGCAGCCGAGGCCGGCGTCGAGATCCGGGAGCACACAGCGGATCGAGTCGCTCGAGGAGCTCGACGGTGCCACCGTCGTCGTCTGCACGGACGGCTACCCGAGCGGACTGCTCGGTCCGATCGAGGGGCTGATCATCCCGACGCGCGGGCAGGTGATCGCGACCGAGCCGATCCCGGAGCGACTCTTCGAGGTGCCACACTACGGCCGCCACGGGTTCGACTACTGGCATCAGGACGCCGGACGGCCGCGATCGTCGCCGGCGGCTTCCGTGACGTCTCCTTCGACGACGGAGTTCACGGCGGACGAGAGAGCTCACCGAGCCCGTGCAGGACGGCGCTGCACGCCTTCGTCAACGGGCTTCGTCGGCCGCGAGCTTCGGGTCGACTACGCGTGGGCCGGCATCTTCGGGATGGTGATGGACTTCCTGCCCGTCGTCGGACGGGTGCCGGGGCTCGACGAACGTCTGGGTGGCCGGTGGCTACTCCGGCCACGGCAACGTGCTCGGCTTCGCCTGCGGCGAGCTCGTGGCCCGGGCCGTCGCTGGCGAGGACGTCCCGCTGCTCGAGTCGTTCGACCCGGCGCGGTTGCTCAACGAGCGCTGAGGCGTCGCCTTCGACTCCGGGCCTCGGTCGCCGGTGCTCAGCTCGGCGGCGAGCTGGCGCACTACGCCAAGCGCAAGCCGGCTCAGCGCGAAGCCGTCGGCAGATCGAGCGCGCTCCGCCTTCGCGAGCAGCGACCTTCGGCGATCGCGAGATCCTGGATCGCGAGCCCGTCGAGTCGAAGAGGGTGATGTCCTCGCGCGCTGCGGCGGCCCCTCGGCGTCGCCGGTGAGGACGCGGCCGAGCTCGGTGACACGGTCGCGCGTGACGACCCCCGCCTCGACGCGCGGCCGCGAGCTCGCCGCCGTGGCTCGCCTGCTCCCAGTCGTCGCAGAAGAGGTCGGCCCGCCGGAGCTCCGCCACCGCGACCTCGGCCTTGCCGGGACCGTCGGCGCCCATCAGCGAGACGTGCTGGCCCGCGCGGAGCGAGCCGGCCGGGAAGAGGATGTCGCGCCCGGGCGTGACGGTGACGACGATGTCCGAGGCGAGCGCGTCGGCGAGCGACGGAGCGACGTGCGCGCCGAGCCGCTCGGCGACGGCCGCGGCACGGCGCCTGCGTCGACGTCCCACACCGAGCACGTCCGAGCCGAGCGCGCGGAACATCCTGGCTGTCTCGGCGCCGTTGACGCCGCACCCGATGACGGCGATCGACTCCGCGCCCGACCGGCACAGGGTCTCGGCTGCGATGACGGCGGCCGCGGCCGTACGCAGCGCGGTCACCGCGGCGGCGTCGAGGAGCGCCTCGAGCTGCGCCCGTCTCCGCGTTCGAGAGGAGCACGAGCCCGGTCACCGTCGGCAGTCCCTTCGCCGGATTGCCGGGGAACGACGTCACCCATTTCAGCAGCGCGTGGCCGCCGCCGAGTGCGGGCATGGCGCGGAAGTCGCCCGCCGGATAGTTCGTCACGTAGAGCTTCGGCTGCATCGTCCACTCGCCGCGCGCGTGGGCGACGAACGCCGCTTTGACGGCGTCGTACGCCTCGTGCGGCGAGACCGCGCGCTCGACGTCGCGCGCCGGGAAGAACGGGCGCGGACGGCGTCACCCGTACAGAGCCTTCGCGGCGGGCGTAGCGCTCGGCGCGCTCGGCGTCGTAGCGTCTCGGCGTCGAACGACGGGTTGAGGCTGCGATGGATCTCGCCGGAGGTCGGCAGCTCGGTCCGGTCGACATGCCGTCGCGGGTCCCAGAGCTGCGAGCGCAGGAACGCCTTCGAGCAGTGCGTGAACACCTCGTCGATCTCGATCAGCAGCCCGAGCTGTCGGCATCTTGCCTTCGACGGCGAGAGGCTCCAGGAGCTCGGCGTCGGTGACGATCGTCGCTCGCCCGTTCACCCGCAGCGTGTCGCCGACGCCCGGCACGAGGAACAGCAGGCCGACGTGCGGGTTGCGAACGATGTTGCGGAGCGAGTCGGCGAGGCGGTTGCCCGGTCGTTCGGGCATGAGGAGCGTTCGCTCGTCGACCACGTGGACGAAGCCGGCCGGGTCGCCGCGGGGGCTGACGTCGCAGGTGCCGTCGGGCGCGGACGTCGCGAGCAGGGCGAAGGGGGAGAGGTCGATGAACTGCCGGGTGAGCTCGTTGACCCGATCGCTCACCTTCGCGACGACGAGCTCCGACGGCTCGCCGATCAGCTCGCGGAGCCGGCTCTCGTCGGTGATCGGGTCGCCGGCCGCGTGCTCTCGCCGCGCGGTGCAGGTCGTCGCGATTCGGCTGCCGCTGGTCGGGCGAGGCACGCCTCGCCCTACGTGGCCTTGACGGCGGCGATCAGCTTCACGATCGAGTCCTTCGCGTCGCCGAAGAGCATCGTCGTGCGGGGGTCGAGGTAGAGCTCGTTGTCGATGCCTGCGAATCCCGGGGCCATCGATCGCTTCATCACGACGACGCTCGCGGCCTTGTCGACGTCGAGGATCGGCATCCCGTAGATCGGCGACGAGGTGTCCGTGCGCGCGGCCGGGTTCGTGACGTCGTTGGCGCCGATCACGAGCGCGACGTCGGCCTGCGGGAACTCGGGGTTGACCTCGTCCATCTCCTTCAGCTGGTCGTACGGGACGTTCGCCTCGGCGAGGAGGACGTTCATGTGACCGGGCATCCGACCGGCGACGGGGTGGATCGCGTAGACGACGTCGACGCCCTTCTCCTCGAGCAGCTCGGCGAGCTGGCGCACGTCGTGCTGCGCCTGGGCGACGGCGAGGCCGTAGCCGGGGACGACGATCACCTTGCGCGCGAACGAGAGCATCACGGCGACGTCTTCGGGCGACGTGGCCCGCACGGTGCGCCCGTCGTCGACGCGGGCCGCGGCCGATCCGGCCTGCACCTGGCCGAACGCCCCGAAGAGCACGTTCGTGATCGACCGGTTCATCGCCTTGCCCATCAGGATCGTCAGCAGGGTGCCCGAGGCGCCGACGAGCGCGCCCGCGACGATGAGGACGTTGTTGTGGAGCACGAAGCCGGTCGCCGAGGCGGCGAGTCCGGTGAACGCGTTCAGGAGCGAGATCACGACCGGCATGTCGGCGCCGCCGATCGGCAGGACGAACATGACGCCGAACACGAGGGCCGCGATCAGAAGCCCGTAGATCAGCCATTGCTCGTCGCCGCCCGCCGAGATCCAGACGCCGAGGACGACGGCAACGCCGATGATCAGCGCGTTGACGATCTGCTGGCCACGGAAGACGATCGGCCGCCCGGAGATCAGCTCCTGGAGCTTGGTGAACGCGACCAGTGAGCCGGAGAACGAGATGGCGCCGATCAGCGCGGAAAGGGCGGTCGAGGTCGCCTCGACCGTCGAGAGATCGCCGGCGAAGCGGTGGAACTCGTCGAGCGCGATGAGGGCTGCTGCCCCGCCGCCGACCCCGTTGAACAGGGCCACCATCTGCGGCATCGCGGTCATCTTCACCGTGCGCGCCCCGAACAGCCCGACGGCTCCGCCGATCACCATGCCGATCCCGATCAGGAGGTAGTTGCCGAGCCCGTCCTGCGCGAGCGTGACGACGATCGCGAGCAGCATTCCGGCTGCGCCGATCCAGTTGCCCTTGCGCGCGTGCTTCGGCGACGAGAGGAACCGGAGCGCCAGGATGAAGGTCACGATCGTGACCAGGTAGAGGGCGTCAGTCGTCGTTCGACTCACGCTTCGGCTCCCTTCGCCTGAACATCTGCAGCATCCGGTCGGTGACGACGAAGCCACCGACGACGTTCGCGGCCGCGAGCACGACGGCGACGAACCCGACGATCTTGCGTGAAGGTGTCGTCTGCGGTGCCGGTGACCAGGATCGCCCCGACGATCACGATCCCGTGGATCGCGTTCGTGCCCGACATCAGCGGCGTGTGCAGCATCGTCGGCACCTTCGAGATCACCTCGATGCCGAGGAAGATCGCGAGGACGAGGATCGTCAGCTCGAGTACGAATGACGCTTCTATGCCGTCACCTCCTCGGTCGGGCGCGTGACGCACGCGCCGCCTGTGATGTCGTCGTCGAAGTCGAGCGCGAGCTCGCCGCCCGGTGCCAGATGCTGCAGCAGGGCGCTGACGTTGCGCGCGTAGAGGCGGCTGGCGTCGGCCGCCATCAGCGACGGGATGTTCGTGAAGCCGACGATCGTGACGCCTTCGCGGACGATCTCCTGCCCGGGGTTCGTCAGCTCGCAGTTGCCTGCCGGCCTCGGCCGCGAGGTCGACGATGCAGCTCCCGGGCCGCATCTGGGCGACCGTCGATGCGGGGATCAGCCGCGGGGCCGGCCGGCCGGGCACGAGGGCGGTCGTGATCACGATGTCGAAGTCGGGCACGCTGCTCCTCGAGCGCCGCCTGCTGTTCTGCCTGCTGCTCGGGCGTCAGCTCCTTGGCGTAGCCGCCTTCGGTCTCCTCGCCGTGCACGCCGAGATCGAGGAACCTCGCACCGAGCGATTCGACCTGCTCCTTGACCGCCGGGCGAACGTCGAAGGCCGAGACGACCGCTCCGAGGCGGCGGGCGGTCGCAATCGCCTGCAGGCCTGCCACTCCCGCGCCCATCACGAGCACTTTGGCCGGCGCGATCGTCCCGGCAGCTGTCATCAGGAGCGGGAACATCTTCTGGACGCGATCGGCGGCGATCAGGACGGCCTTGTACCCGGCCACGGTCGCCTGCGACGAGAGCGCGTCCATCGACTGCGCCCGGGTGATCCGCGGGACCGACTCCATCGCGAAACCGATGACACCCTGGCGGCGCAGCCGCTCGATCCCCTCGGCGTCGGTGAGCGGTGCGAGGAAGCCGATCAGCACGGTTCCTGTGGCGGATCGCCGCGACCTCGTCGGCAGACGGGCGCGACACCCGCGCGATCGCGGCGGCGCCGTCGTAGAGGCCGCCGAGCTCGCTCAGCGTGGCGCCCGCAGCGACATAGTCCTCATCAGGGAATCCTGCGGCGGCGCCGGCGCCGCGCTCGACGACGATCTCGAAGCCGGACGGTGTGAGTCGGCCGACGGACTCGGGTACGAGTGCCACCCGGCCCTCGCCGGGTGCGGCCTCGCGGGGGACGATGACACGCACGATCAAGAATCTACGGGAAGGGATTTGCCGGCGTTGGAGGAACCTCGACTCTCATGAGCCGACTCGCCGCCTTCTCGGCCGCCATGGGCGTCTGCGATCCGTCACTCGAGGGTCATGCGTCGCGCGTCGGCGATCACGCCGCCGCGATCACTCGCCGATTGGGGTGGACGGACGCCGCTATGGCCGATCTTCGGCTCGGTGCGGCCCTCCACGATGTCGGCAAGGTCGTCATGCGCCCCGGGATCCTCGACAAGCAGGGCCCTCTCGATGCGCGTGAGCTCGCCGCAATCAAAGCGCACCCGGTCGAGGGAGCCTGGCTGATAGCCGGGGTCCCGTCGTTTGCGCCCGCACTTCCGTACGTCCTCTTCCATCACGAGCGTTGGGACGGCAACGGGTACCCCACCGGCCGCTGCGGCACTGAGATCCCGATCGAGGGCCGTGTGCTCGCCGTCGCCGACGCATTCGATGCGATGACGTCGCTGCGACCGTACCGGGATCGCCTGTCGGTCGACGAAGCTGCTCTCGAGGTCGAGCGGTGTGCCGGTGGTCAGTTCGACCCGCAGCTGGCAGAGGTGTTTGCAGAGGCGTTCGCTGCGGGCGAGATCTGCAGCGACCCGCCCGTCGCGATCGCGGTGTAGGCGGCCGAGCCGCGGCGGACGAGGGCGAGGCTTCGCCTCCCCCTACAGAGCGTCCCAGACCTCGAGCTTCGTGCGCGCTCGCTCCCGAACCTCGTCGGTGAACTCGATCGTGCCGGCGTGCCCTCCGAGGTCTGCGGTTCGGATCCCGGAGGCAACCGCTTCGAGGCACCCTTCGCGAATCGCCCGGCCCGCGGTCAGTGCGCGCTCGTCGTCCGCGTGACCGAGCAGGGCCGCGCAGGCGAGGATCATCGCCATCGGGTTCGCGACGTCCTTGCCGAAGAGGGAGGGAGCGGTGCCGTGCGCTGCCTCGGCCATCAACACGGACGGCACGTAGTCCTCTCCGAAGGCCACCAGCATCGACTCGGAGCCCGCGATCGAGCCGAAGAGCGGGAGCACGAGGTCGGACAGGATGTCTCCGTCGCGGTTCAGCGCCGGAATCACCATCGGCGAGCCGCTCGACGAGATCAGCAGCGCGAAGGTCGCGTCGATCAACTGAGGCTCGTACTCGACGTCCGGGTGGCGGGCCGCCGCGTCGTCCATCTCCTCCTTCAGCATCCCCTCGTACACCGGGCTGACGGTGTACTTCGGGCCGCCGAACACCTTTGCATTCATGCGCTCGGCCTCCCGGAACGCGAACTCGGCCACGGCGGTGCAAATGCCCCGTTCGATCCGCTCGGTGCGGAACGCGACCTCGTCGGGTCCGGAGCCTTCGCGCCACTCCTTGGCGCCGTAGGCGTCACCGACTGCCATCCGGACGACCGAGATCGGCGAGTGGACGCCGCCGAAGGGCACGACCCCGGGGATGCGACGCCCTGTCCGCACGATCACCTTGCCCCCGATCTCCTCGCGGAGAATCCTGTTCGGGGAGCCGACGTCGCCCTGCTCCTCCGGCGTGACGGTCGCGGCCTTGAGGCCGAGCCCGTGCTCCCGGATCGCCACGGCTGCCTCATGCACGACTCCGTTGTCCGTGGCCCGGCGATTCTCGAGCGAGAGATCGAAGCGGGGAAGGGCGATCTCGAATCCGATCACGTCCGGCTCGAGCACGCGGAGCGACGCCTCCAGCAGCTCCTGGCCGGTCTGGTCTCCTTCGAGAACGACAATCGTGCGGGAGTCCATCGCGGAGGATTCTAGTCACGTTTGGTGAACGGCAGCGTATTGACGCGTGGTGAAATGTGCCGCTAAAATCACGCGCGTCCATTACGATTTTCATAAGCGTTGTGTCGAGCATATTCTCGACACACCGAACGAGAGGAATTCACGTGGCACGAAAGACGATTCTCGTCTGTGACAATTGCGGTGCAGAGGTCGAGGACGGTCGTGGCGCGGTGATGCGCGTCACTTTCACCGATGCTCGAC
Source organism: uncultured Thermoleophilia bacterium (assembly GCA_963776305.1). Taxonomy (GTDB): domain Bacteria; phylum Actinomycetota; class Thermoleophilia; order Gaiellales; family Gaiellaceae; genus Gaiella. The sequence goes on from CAVZMA010000006.1 coordinate 295,341, forward strand.
GGGGCGCCAAGGCAGCGGATCTCTGCGACGGATGCGCGGGCACGATGCCCGGGAACGCGGTCGCACGCCGCGGGCGCAAGCCCAAATCTGCCGCCTAGGGGCGACGCGCGCCCGTCGTGTCGGCGGCGCCGGCCCGCCGCCTCCGACGAACCTTTGCGCACTTTGCGGTGGCATCGCGGCGCGTAAGACGGTAGCCGGAAAGCCCGCGACTACGATGCATCGATGGGCCTCTCACTCGTAGTCGGGCCGGCGCATGCGGGCAAGGTTGCATTGCTGCTCGACCGATTCGTCGACGCTCTCGACAGCGATCCCTGGCTCGTCGTTCCCAACCGCGTCGATGTCGACCGAGTCGAGCGCGAGCTTGCGGGCCGGTGCGGCTCGCTCCTCGGCGGCACGGTCGGCACGTTCGACACGCTCTTCGCCTTTCTCGACGGTCCAGGACCAGCCGTCGCGCGTCGTGGGGGAGACAGAGCGCAGCGTGCTCGTGCGACGTATCGTTGCCTCGCCTCACGCGTTCGGCCCGTCGTCGCGATTCACGGGGTTCGCCGACTCCCTGGCAGCGGTTCTGACCGAGATCGAGGCAGGGCTGCTCGGCCCCGGACGACCTCGACCCGGGGCTGGCCGACCTGGCGCGGGCGTATCACAGAGAGCTCGAAGCGCTCGGGGCGCGTGACCGCGGCATGGCGCGCCGTCGGGCAGTGGAGCGCCTCACCACGGATCTCGGTGCCTGGAGCGGTGCACCGGTGTTCGCGTACGGCTTCGAGGACCTGACCGGTGCCGAATGGCGGCTCGTCGAGGCGCTTGCGGCCCGTGGGGAGGTCCACGTCTCGCTGCCGTACGAGCCGGGGCGGACAGCGTTTGCGTCGCTGTCCCGGACGGCGAACGATCTCGGAGCGCTGGCCGGATCGCGCATCGTCGAGCTGCCCGCCGGGTCGAAGCGGTTTCTGCCGCGATCGCTCGCGCATCTCGAGCGCAACCTGTTCGAGGACGGCGCAGCGACGGCCGATCTCGACGGCTCGATCCGCTTCCTCGAGGGGGCCGGGAGGCGTGCGACGTACGAGCTCGTGGCCGAGACGATCCTCCACCTCGTCGCAGACGGAACGGCGCTCGAAGAGATTGCCGTCGTCTGCCCCTCGCTGGATCGCTCTCGCGCACCGATCCAGACGGCGTTCGAGTCGCTCGGCATCCCGTTCGTCGTCGAGGGGCGGACGCGGCTCGGCGCGACACCGTTCGGGCAGGCACTTCTCTCCCTGCTCCGGTTCGCGTGGAGCAACGGCACGCGCCGGGACCTCTACTCGTTTCTCCGGACGCCGTTCGGAGGGCTCGCGCGGCCGGACGTCGACTTTCTGGAGGGACGACTGCGCGGTCGAGCCGTCGTTCGCGGAGACCGAACCAGCGAGGAGACGACCAAGCTCCGAAACGGCCGGCCGCTCCCCCTGCTCGAGCTCGTTCACTCCGCACCCGACCCGCTCGGCGCCGCACGCGCCGCGATCGCGGGGATGCTCCGCAGCGCCTACGGCCTTGCATCGCCTCCGGTGACCACTGCGATCGCTCGTGATCTTCGCGCGGCGGAGTCTGCGGGCCGGGTGCTCGACGAGCTGACCCGTCTCGTCGAGGCTGCGGTGCCGATCGGCGTCGACGATGTCCTGCACGCTCTCGATCGGGCGACCGTTCGTGGCGATGCCCCCGGTGAGCCCGGCCACGTCGCCGTCCTCGATCTCGAGCGTGCCCGTACGCGTCGGTTCGACGCGGTGTTCGTCGTCGGCCTCGAACAGGGCTCGCTGCCCCGCCGAGCGCCCACGTCGCCGTTCGTCGACGACGAGACCCGGCGCGAGCTCGACGCTGCGAGGGGCGCTCGCCTGCTTCGTCCCGATTCTGCGAGCCGCGACCGGTATCTCTTCTACACCGGGTGTACCCGCGCGCGTACGTTGCTCACGCTCGTCCGGGAGGCGGCCACGGACGAAGGCTCGCCGCGCGAGGCGAGCCCGTTCTGGGATGCGGTCCGCGGGCTCTTCGCGCCCGACGACGCACGCCGGTACACGACCCGCAGGCCGCTTGCGCAGCTCACGTGGCCGATCGAGTCTGCACCCACGGAGCGCGAGCGCCTTCGGTCGCTCGCCCGTCTCGCCGCAGACGATCCGCGGGAGGCGGATGCGCTCGCGTACGCGAACGGGTGGCAGCGGAAGCTGGGCCGGGCGCGAGGCGCATTCAATCGACCCACGGTCATCCGGCATCCGCGAGCCGTGTCCCTCCTCGCGAGCCGCGAGACGTTCCGCGTCACCGACCTCGAGCGAATGGCCGGCTGCTCGTCCGCCTGGTTCATCGAGCGGTATCTGCGGCCGGGAGGGATCGATCAGGCCATCGACCCGCGCATGCGTGGATCCATCGCACACGTCGCCATGCAACGGTTCTACAGTCAGCTTCCGTCGGTGATCCCCGGTGCGGAGCGGGTCACGCCGGAGAACCTCGAAGCCGCCGTCGAGCTGATGCACTCCTGTGTCGAGAGCGCGCTCGACTCGGGACTCCGGATCGACGCCGACGACCTCCAGCGGCGCGAGCTCGAGCAGAGCATGCGCAACGACCTCGAGCAGCTCGTCAGGGCGGAGGCAGCTGCGAGCTCGACCTTTGTGCCCCGAAAGCTGGAGGTGTCGTTCCAGGCCTACGAGCTCGCGGCAGGGGTGTCGGTCAGCGGCAAGATCGACCGCGTCGACGCAGATCCGCTCAGCGCGCGGGGAATCATCGTCGACTACAAATCCGGGGCGGCACCTTCGGCAGCTCAGATCCACGAGGAGGCGCGACTCCAGATCCCGCTCTATCTGCTCGTGCTCCGCGATCAGCTGGGTCTCGAGCCGATGGGCGGCGTCTACGTTCCACTGGGGGGCGGCCGTCGTGCCCGTGGACTGATGCGAGCCGGTGACGACCAGGTGCCCGGGTTCGCGGCCGCGGACTATCTCGACGGCTCCGATTTCGAGGCGGAGATCGAGCACGCCCGTGATCTCGCCGTGACGCTCGCGGGGCGCATTCGAGCGGGCGACGTGCGCCACGATCCGCGCGGCGGAGAATGCCCCGGCTGGTGTGACCTCTGGCGGATGTGTCGCAAGGAGCGCGCATGAGCCGTTCGTTCGGAGGAGAACGGCATGTCGCTGAGGTGCATGCGTGAGCAACGCGCCGAATCCGCAGCAGCAGGCCGCGATCGAGGCGCGGGGCTCGACGTTCGTCTCGGCGGGAGCCGGCACGGGCAAGACGACCGTCCTGGTCGAGCGATTCGCCCGGGCGGTGGTCGACGACGGGCTCGACGTCGACTCGCTCCTCGTCATCACCTACACGGACCGAGCCGCCGGCGAGCTGCGCGCCCGCATCCGTGCCCGCCTGCTGGAGCTCGATCGTGCCGATCTGGCGCGGGACCTCGACGGCGCGTGGATCTCGACGATCCACGGGTTCTGCCGGCGCCTGCTCAGCGCGTACCCGCTCGCCGCGGGCATCGATCCGAGGTTCCGCGTTCTCGACGAGGCACAGGCCAGGGTTCTCCAGGGCGAAGCCTTCACCGTCGCGCTCGAGCAGTTCTGTGCGGCTGACGACCCCGACCGTTGGCGTTTGCTCGCGACCTACCGCGCGGGTGGGCTGCGATCGATGCTCGTCAGCGTCTACGACACGCTGCGCTCGGCAGGGCGCGAGCTCGTGCTGGTCCCAGGCGTTCGTGAGAGCCTCGACGACGCTCTCGCCGACCTGGTGGCGGAAGCATCAGCGCTCGCAGCCGACGAGAAGGCGACCGAGCTGCAGCGGCTCGGAGCTCGAGACGTGCTGGACCTGCTGGAGACCACCCGTGACCCGGAGGGCCTGCTCGCACTCGCATCGTCATCGGCGCGCGGAGCGCGTGCCGCGGCCTTCAACGAGGCGCGGACCACTGCGCGGGCCCTTGCGCTGGAGGAGCTCGCCGCGCGCGATCGCGAGCTGCTGCAGGAGCTCCTGACGGGCTTCGGTGCCGCCTACGCCGTAGCGAAGGACCGAGAGTCGGCGCTCGACTTCGAAGACCTCCAGCTCCGCGCGCGCGAGCTGCTGGAGGCGAACGAGGCGATCCGTGAAGTCGAGCAGCTGCGCTTTCGCTCGATCATGGTCGATGAGTTCCAGGACACGAACCGCCTCCAGACCGATCTGATCGACCTCCTCTCCGCAGGAGCACCGAAGGACATCTTCGTCGTCGGCGACGAGTTCCAGTCGATCTACGGGTTCCGGCACGCCGACGTGGCCGTGTTTCGCGATCGCCGGGAGGCGGCACCGAACGTCCTACCGCTCACCCTCAACTACAGGTCGCGGCCGGAGGTGCTCGCCGCGATCAACGAGCTGTTCGCCGACGAGTTCGGAAACGGCTTTCAGCCACTCGAGCCCGCGGCAGGGTACTCCGATCCCGTGTTCGGGACGCCCGTCGAGCTTCTCGTCACCGACAAGGCGTCGTACGCGGATACGGGCCTCCATTGGCGGCGGGCCGAGGCGCGACACGTTGCCCGGCGCGTTCGGGACCTCGTCGATGCCGGGGCGGCGACGCCCGGTGAGATCGTGCTGCTGTTCGCCGCCGGGACGGATGCCGAATGGTTCGAAGAGGAGTTGCGCCTGCAGGGCCTTCCGACGATCCGCATGACGGGGCGCCGGTATTTCGGCCAGCAGCAGGTCGTCGACCTGCTCTCGTATCTCCGGCTGCTGCAGAACCGGTATGACGACGAAGCGCTGCTCAGCGTCCTGGCGTCTCCGTTCGTCGGCGTGTCGAACGACGCTCTCGTTCTGATCCGCTCGACGGCGGAGCGCCGTCCAATCTTCAAGGGCATCGAGCGAACGCTCCCGCCCGACCTCCCCGAGAACGACAGGCGCCTGGTTCGTGCGTTCCTGCAGCGATACGAGCGCCTTGTCGAGAGCTCGACGCGGCTGTCACTCGAGCTGCTCTGTGAGCGAATCCTGGTCGAGCACGACTACGACCTCGCGGTCCTGACGCGCCAGGACGGCCGCCGTCGCTATGCGAACCTGCGTAAGCTGGCGCGCCTCGCGCGGTCGTACGAGGAGCTGCGAGGACCCGACATCGAGGGGTTCATCCGCTTCGTTGCCGAGCAGGAGGCCGCGGGCGCCCGCGAGCTCGACGCCGTCTCAGAGGAGGAGGGAGCCGACGCGGTCCGCCTGCTCACGATCCACACGGCCAAGGGCCTCGAGTTCAAGGTGGTCGTGGTCGCCGATGCCGGGCGCGAGCGGACGCGGACGGACGAGATCCTGTGCCTCTCGGACGGTCGTTTCGGTTTCAAGGTTGCGCACCCCGGCACGGGCTCACGCGTCGGCACGACCTCGTATCAGCACGTGAAGGAGACGAGGGACCGGGAGGAGGAGGCCGAACGACTGCGGCTCTACTACGTGGCGATGACCAGGGCGATGGATCGGCTGATCGTCTCCGGTTCGGTCGACGGGGCGAGCGAGCGAGACGAACGGACACCGATCGGCTGGGTGCTCGACCGCCTCGACCTCGCCTCCGAGCTCGGTCGAGACCAGAATCTCGGCCCGCTCGAGGTCGAGCGTGGTGCAGCCGGGATCGTGCTGCGGCTCGATCGCTTCAGTCCCGAGGCTGCCGGCCCACGCGTCGAATTCGAGGAAGCGGGCGAGGAGGAGGGACAGCTCGTGCTCTTCGAGGGCGCGGGAGAGGACGTGCCGGCAGCCGCACCACGCCTCCGCGAGCTCGTCACGGTTACTGCTCCCACCCAGAGCCGGGTGGCTCGACTCTCCTACAGCGCTCTCTCGCTCCACGAGCGCTGCGGTTACCGGTACTACGTCGAGCGCATCGTCGGCATGCGACCGGCCCCCTGGGGGATTGGTGTGGAAGGCGATGACGGCGCGACCGGGCTCCATCCGACGGAGATCGGCGATGCCGTCCATCGGCTGCTCGAGCACGTCGATCTCGCAAACCCGGTGGCTCCCGATCCGAAGGCCCTCGTAGCACAGGTCAAGGGCTGGTATCCGGCCGTCTCGGCCGGGGAGGTCGCTCGCATCGGAGAGCTCGTGCACGGGTACACAGGCTCCGCGCTCGCGGCTCGGATCGCGACGCTCCAGGGCGCCCGGCCCGAGCGCTCGTTCGCCTTCGAGCTCGACGGCGTGCTGGTGAACGGACGACTCGACGTTCTCTGGCGAGACGGCGCGCAGGCGCTCGTCCTGGACTACAAGACCAACGCGCTGCTCGAGCGCGACCCCGCCGAGATCGTCGCGGCCGAGTACGTGATGCAGCAGACGATCTACGCCGTCGCGTGCCTTCGTGCCGGGGCGAGCGAGGTCGAGGTGGTCTACCACTTCCTCGAGGGCGTCGACGCCGTCGTGCAGCGGGTCTTCACCGCAGCCGATCGCGAGCAGTTGGAGGCGACGATCTCGGCCGGGATCGCGCGCATTCGTGCCGGTGACTTCCGGCCCACACCGAGCCCGTTCGCATGTGCCGGCTGCCCGGCGCTCGACGTCGTCTGTGCAGGGCCACGGCTGGGCGAGGAATCGAGCGCGCCGGACTACGAGTTCGCGACCGCGGAGTAGTCGGTGGCACCGAGCTACGTGCGCGAGGCACGTCGTCGGGGGCTCGGGACGCGGCGGGAGCGGATCGGACCGATCATCGCGCGGCTTGCGAGCGAGCACGATGACGCCGAGATCGCACTTCGCTTCGACAGCGACGTGGAGCTGCTGATCTCCGTCATGCTCTCCGCTCAGACGACGGACGTGAACGTCAATCGGGTCACGGAGAAGCTGTTCGTCAAGTACCGGAAGCCGGAGGACTACCTCGCCGTACCGCCGGAGGAGCTCGAGCAGGACGTCTTCCAGACCGGCTTCTACCGACAGAAGACGAAGTCGATCCGCGGCGCGATGCGCGTGCTGCTGGAGGAGTTCGACGGCGAGGTTCCGCGCACGATCCCAGAGCTGTTACGGCTGCCGGGTGTGGCACGCAAGACGGCCAACGTCGTCGCCGCCGAGCTGGGGGAGGCGCAGGGAATCGTGGTCGACACCCATGTTCGCCGGATCTCGCAGCGCCTCGGGCTGACGCGAGAGGAGGATCCGGTCAAGATCGAGCGCGATCTGGTCAAGATCGTGCCACGGGCCGACTGGCACCGCTTCCCGCATCTCGTGATCTGGCACGGCCGTCGTGTGTGCGACGCGCGAAAGCCGCGCTGCGAGGTGTGCGTGCTCGGTGGATCTCTGCCCGTCCAGCCGCGTCGGATAGGCGGCTTCGAGGCCGAAGTCGTACACTCGCGCCCATGATCGGGCGGTTCTGCTCGTGTGCGGGACGGCGTTCGTTCCTGCCGTCCGCCGCGAGGAACGAAAGTGCGCGTCGTCTCTGCAGGCGAGCGCACTGACGCCGGGTCACGGCCGCACCCAGTGCTGTAGCCGTAGGTCGTTGCCGTATCGGAACTGCCGCAGGAGCGCGTAGGTCGGCGTGCGGACGACGGGGCGTGCGTCGGCGATCGCAGCCGAGGGCGTCCGTGCCACGACAGCGATCCAGGCGCCTTCGCCCCGGGCGTGCTCGATCACAGGGACGTACGGCGCGTAGTAGGCGAAGGCGGCTCTCGAGCGCTCCGGCACCACGACAACGGTCTCGCGCCCACCTTTGACGCGTCTCACGGCCGACGCGAGCGACCGCCAATCCTCGTCGGGGGGTTTGCCGAGCTGGAGGGCGAGCACGACGACGGACGGCATGAGCAGCGCGGCGACCCCTGCCGCGACAAGCCCACGATCGCCGTCCGAGGAGTGAGGTGGAGGCTCCCGCAGCGAGAGCGATGCCCGGTGCGCAGAGGACGAGCGGCCCTGTGAAGACGGGCAGAACGGTCGCCACGAGGAGCGTTGCCACGACCGGTGCCGCGATCAGCGCAGCGACGAGCACGCCGCGCCAGGCACCTGCGACAGCGTCGCGCGTCCGAAACAGGACGACGATCCCGGCAATCGCCGCCGCGGCAAGCACGGGGTTCCAGCCGAACGCCCGCGCGGTGCCCCGTCCGACGCTTTCGAGGTCGAGGGCTGCCGTTCCGTCAGGAACGTCGAACCGGTCGGCCGCCATCCAGGCCAGCAGCACGCCGGCGAGGATCGTCCCGGTGAGGAGAGCGACACCCCCGGCCCGGAGGTCGCCTCTGTCGCGTCGAGCGATGAGTGCCGCACCGTGCGCAGCGAGAACTGAAGCAGCGAGCGGATGGGTGAGTGGGAGCGACGCCGCGACGAGGGCGTACGCGACCCACCGCCAGCCGCCGCCTCGCTCGAGCGAGGCGACGAGCAGGAGCGTGGCGAGCACGACTCCGAGGAGCCCGAGCGCGGCGGGACGCGCCTCCCATGACGCGGTGATCACCGCAGCGTTGCCCGCGAACGCGACCCCTGCGACGAGGCCCGCGAGCCGGCCGACGAGCATCGTCCCGAGGACGACCATCAACCCGGCCGCCAGCGCGATGGAGATGGCGGCCGGGGCTCGCATGCTGCGCTCGTCGTTGCCGAAGACCCACGCGAGCTTCAGGAGCAGCAGGTGGCCGGCCTGTCCGGGATCGTCCCGGACGATCCGTTCGAGCACCGTCGTCAACGAGCCGTCTGCGGTCGCGATCGATGCCGCCTCGTCGGTGCTGAGCGATCGGCGGCCGATCCCGGCGATGCCGACGAGGAGCGACGCCAGCGCCACACCTACGGGTGCCAGCCGCCAAGCGAATCCGGTGAACGACGGCGACCGGTCGGCAAGGACGGGAGCAGCGGCGATGCTCTCGTTCACGCTTCGAGGCTACACGCGTCCCCGGCTAGTGGGGCTTGCTGCAACGTTCGACCCGAAATGTCGTTGCAGCAAGCCCCACTCGATGCTTGTTGCACGCCCTGACGGGCGTGATCCTGAGGGGCGGGCTACGCGCGCCCGGGTTTCGGGCGTACCCTCGACTCACGTCCCGCTGGTGGCAGCCGTCAGGGCCGCGTGGCGCCTATCGCTCAAGAACCGCTCCGCATCGAGCGCGGCGGCGCAGCCGGAGCCGGCCGCGGTAACGGCCTGACGGTACGTGTGATCCTGCACGTCACCGGCGGCGAAAACGCCGGGAATGTTCGTCTCCGTCGACTTGCCCTTCGTGACGAGATAGCCGGATTCCGCCTCGTGGTCGAGTTGGTCGAGGAAGAGGGCCGTGTTCGGGTCGTGGCCGATCGCCACGAAGAACCCGTCCACTTCGATCTCTGTCGACTCACCGGTGACGGTGTCGGCGAGCCGCATGGCGGTGACCTTCTCGCCCCCAAGCACCTCCTCGACGACCTTGTTCAGCACGAACTCGATCTTCTCGTCCGCGCGGGCTCGGTCGACCATGATCGGGGATCCCCGAAACTCCTCGCGCCGATGCACGAGGTAGACCTTGCTCGCGAAGCGGCTGATGAACGTCGCTTCCTCGAGCGCCGTGTCACCACCGCCGATCACGGCGACGACCTTGTCGCGGAAGAAGGAGGCGTCGCACGTGGCGCAATACGAGACGCCCCGGCCCTGCAGCCGAACCTCCGATTCGAGCCCGAGCTGGCGTGCGCTCGCGCCGGTGGCCACGATGACGCTGTCGGCGAGGTACTCGTCTCTGCCGACGTACACACGGAACGGGCGCTCGGAAAGGTCGACGCGGGTCACGTCGTCGGTCAGGAACTCGGCGCCGAACCGCTCGGCCTGGCGCCGGAAGTCCTGCATCATCGTCGGCCCCATCACACCGTCGGCGTAGCCCGGATAGTTCTCGACGTCGGACGTGATCATCAGCTGGCCGCCCCAGTTGAAGCCCTCGATCACGAGCGGCTGCAAATTGGCGCGCGCCGAATACAACGCCGCCGTGTACCCGGCTGGGCCGCCTCCGATGATGATCACATTGCGTACGTCGCTCACTGCTTTCTCAGCTCCTTGATCCCGACCAGCGGCGCTTCGTTACGACACTCGACGGGTCTGCGTTCGATTCCATGTCCTACGGTAGACAACGCTGGCCGTCCGCAGAGTGTTCCAGGCCGTCAGGCGGCGCTGCTATCGGCTGTGAGCACCTCGAGCTGAACCGGCCCCTCGTCGATCAGCTCCTGCGCGCTCAACGTTCTTGTCTGCCGCTCGATCGGGGTCAGCTCCGGCGGCTCGACGCCCGTGATCCCGTGCTGCTCGAAGCGTCGCGCCTGCGGGAGCACCTGTCGCTCGAGCGAGCCCACGGTCTCGTTGTACGACTTCACGGCGCCGTCGAGCGATCGTCCGAGCTTCGAGACGTGCGCACCCATCGTCGACAGCCGCTTGTAGAGCTCGCGACCGAGGTCACTGATCTGACGCGCTCCCTCGGCGATCGTCTCCTGCTGCCAGCCGTAGTGGACGGCGCGGAGCAGGCCGATCAGGTTCGTCGGCGAGGCCGGGATCACGTTGTTCGACAGGGCGAGCTCGTGGAGCGAGGGATCGACGTCGAGCGCCGCGAGCCACGAGGACTCGTCGTGGAGGAACATGACGACGAACTCGGGGGTTGCGGGTAGCTGGCGCCAGTACGCCTTCTGGCCGAGGGTCTGGATGTGGGTGCGCACCTGCCGCGCGTGATCCGCCATCCCGGTTCGGCGGGCCTCCGCGTCGGCTCCTTCTTCGTGGGCGCGAAGGTAACCGACGAGCGAGACCTTCGCGTCGATCACGATCGACTTGCCGCCGGGGAGCTTCACGATCACGTCGGGCCGGAGCACCCGGCCGTCGTCGCCCGCGACCGACTGTTGCTCGTCGAAGTCGCAGTACGCGAGCATGCCGGCCATCTCGATCACCCGCTTCAACTGAATCTCCCCCCAGCGACCCCGCGTGTGCGATTCACCGCGGAGCGCGTTGACGAGATTCCCGGTCTGCAACCGAAGACCCTCGTGGGTCTGGCGGACGATCTCGAGTTCCTTGTGGATCTCGCCATACGCGCGCTGGCGCTGCTGCTCGAGGAGCGTCACGTTCGTCTCGACCTTCTCGAGCGACTTCTGCAGCGGCTCCACGAACACGCCGAGCCGCCCCAGGGCCTGCTCGGTGAACGCGGTCGCGTTTTCACGGAGGGCTTCGGTGGAAAGCGCCTTGATCGCGGTCTCGACGCGGGTGTCGAAGGCGCCGCGTTCCGCCGCCAGTGCCCCCTCCGTCTCGGCGAGCGCGCGGCGCGCCTCGCGCGCGTCCACTGCGGCGAGATCGCGATCCGCGAGCGCCCTGCGGACTGCGATCACGTACACGCCGGCGGCGCCGACGACGAGCCCGACCAGAAGAGCGACGATGGCCATGAGGGCGACATACGCTAGACCGGCGGTCGGACGGCGGGACGTCCTTGCTTCTGGCTACGATTCCGCCGATGCCACCGACCCCGCGGGCGCCGAAGCCGAAGAAGAAGAGCGGCGCCAAGTCGGCGCCACCTCCGACCGGGGGCTCGAATCGCAAGGTCTTCATCGCGATGGGGGTGGCGGCGATCGTCGTCGTCCTTTCGGCCGCCGGGTACACCCTTCTCGGAGGCAGCGACAGCGCTGCGGCCAACCCGATCCCCCAGCTGGAGGCAGCCGGCTGCACTGTCAAGACGGTCGCCGCCCTGCCGTCAGGCGATCACTCGGTCACGACTGCCAACGGAACGTCCAAGAAGTGGAACACGTCGCCGCCGACGAGCGGGCCGCACTACCAGACGCCTGCCATCTGGGGCGCGTACACCGAGCCCCTGCTTCAGGCACAGGTCGTCCACAACCTCGAGCACGGCGGCATCTTCATCCAGTACGGCAAGGACGTGCCGCAGGCGACGATCGCGCAATTGAAGGGCTTCTACGACAAGCACCAGAATGCGACGCTGCTTGCTCCGTTACCCAGTCTCGGCTCGAAGATCGCGATGGGAGTCTGGACGACCAAGAGCGCGTCGTCTCCCGACAACGGCACGGCGCACCTCGCGATGTGCACGACGTTCGACGAGGCCGCGTACGCCGCCTTCTTCAAGGCGTATCAGTTCAAGGGGCCGGAGCGGTTCCCGAGCAGTTCCCTGCTCCCCGGGATGTAGCTCCCCGGCCGAGGCCGTCGCTTCTGCGAGCGTGAAGGCCGGACTCGGGGGATGCGGGCTGGGAACCTGCAGTACGATCCTCGACGGCAGACTCCAAACCCGCCGGGGTGGCGAAACTGGTCATACGCGCCCGACTTAAAATCGGGTGTCCCTCGGGACGTCTGGGTTCGAATCCCAGCCCCGGCATCGCTATCCATGCGGTTCGGCATCGCGGGTGCAACCGAGAGGGCAACACAAGCGCTCCGCTGTCGCGGTCCGCGTAGGCCCGTCGCGCAGTCGAGCGGATGGCCGGCGAGCGCAGGACGTTCCGTGACTCCGTACCACGTCGCGGGTGGCGCACGAAAGGTGCGCCACCCGCGCGTGACGATCAACGCAGTGACCTGAATGCAGCCCGGATCTCGGTCGCGAAGAGCTCCGGCTCTTCCCAGGCGGCGAAGTGGCCGCCCTTTTCGACCTCGTTGAAGTAGGTGACGTTCGGGTAGCTCGCCTCGACCCAGCTGCGCGGCGTCCGCCAGATCTCGCCCGGGAACGTCGTGAAGCCGAAGGGGATCTCCGGCGGTGGCAGGGGCTGACGGCCCGCGGCCGGGGCGTCAGCCCCGTAGGCCTCCCAGTACGACCGAGCCGCGGAGGCGCCGGTGCCGGTCAGCCAGTACAACGTGATGTTGTCGAGGATGTGGTCGCGGGTGAGATTGCCCGAGGGCTGGCCGTCGACGAAGGCGCGCGCGATCTTGTAGTAGGCATCCGTGTCGTGGTCGACCATCCAGGCCGCGAGGGCGATGGGAGAGTCGAGCAGCGCGTAACCGATCGTCTGCGGTCGCGTGGCCATCTCGACGAAGTAGCCGTTCCCGGATTGCCCGAAGGTTGCGATCTGCGCCGACGCAGCGCGTTCCTCGTCCGTGTCCGTCGGCATGGTGCCGCCCAGCGCCGGCACGAGCAGGTTCGTGTGGATGCCGACCAGGCCTTCGGGCGCCTGGCGGCCCATCGCATCGGTGACGCCGGCGCCTACGTCACCACCCTGTGCCACGTAGCGGGCGTAGCCGAGTCGGCGCATCAGCTCGGCCCATGCCCGTGCCGTCCGACCCAGATCCCAGCCCACCTCGACCGGCTCCCCGGACAACCCGTATCCGGGTAGGGAGGGGAGCACGAGGTGGAAAGCATCCTCGGCGCTGCCGCCGTGGGTGGTCGGGTCGGTCAACGGGCCGACGGACTCGAGCAACTCGATGACCGAGCCGGGCCAGCCGTGCGTCATGATCAGCGGCAGCGCGTTCTCGTGCTCGGACCTGACGTGGATGAAGTGGATGTCCACGCCGTCGATCTCGGTCGTGAACTGCGGCAGCGCGTTCAGCTTCGCTTCGGCCCTACGCCAGTCGTGCTCTGCGGCCCAGTAGCGCGCGAGCGCCTGAAGCGTCGCCGACTGCACACCCTGCGAGCGGTCGTCGACGAGCTCCTTGCTGGGCCAGCGCGTCGCAGTGATGCGCCGACGCAACTCGGCAAGCTGCTCTTCCGGGAACTCGACGTGGAAAGGACGAATGTCGATCGCGGTCTCGACGGTCGTGCTCATGAGGACCTCCGTGGTTCGTGCGGGGCGGCGGTGCGATGACCTCCGCTCGCGTCGGGTACCTCACCGAATGTACTCCGTCCCGTCGCGCCTGCACAACCCGGGTTCCGACACGACGCGAATGCACACATCTCGCACCTGCGCGTGAGCGAGCGAGTCGCTGGCCGTCTGCTCGGAATGCGGCCGCGGTCCTCAGTCGGGAGAATGCGGACGACGACTCGCGCGCCGAGTCCGACGGGGACGGCGAGCCAGTCGTGCGGTTCTACGACGGCTAGTCGTCCGACGCGTGCGGGCGGACGGGCTCCGTCCTGGCCGGCTCGGGCGGAGCGATCGGCCGGGCTGCGTTCCATCCCGTCACGAGCGCTCCTGCGGCAGCAAAGGGCACGAGCACGATGAGGGATGTGAGCATGAGCATGTCCGCGACGTTCGCGATCACCCCATAGTCTCGGATGCCCGTCTCGATGTGGAGATAGTCGGGCACGCTGCCCCAGATCCGGGCGGCAAGCACCTGAGCGACGACGCCACCAGCGAACACGCCGCCGCTGACCCGGACGAGCAGCGGGGCATTCCGGATCACGTAGAGGAGGACCGCCGGGAGGACGAGGATGACGAGGGGCAGGCTCTTGTCGTGATAGGCGAGGACCCACCAGGCGCTGAACGGGCTTTCGCTGACCGGTGGCGCGAACGCCACGGCGATGGTGGAGGCGAGAAGGCAGACGGTCGTCGAGATGACCGCAGCGCACCAGGGTCGGCCGAGCAATCCCATCGCACGGCGACGCCCCGTCACGACGGCGACGCCGCGTCTCGGCGGTGAGACGGTCGTTCCCTCATCGGTTTTCCCCTCCCGCAGTTGACGGAGACAGGCCGCTGCCCCGCTGGTACTACCCGTGAGGACGACACACCCACCAGCGGCGGCGTTCCACGCCGCCACCTCCCCTGTGAGCTCGCCATCCCCGCTGGCCTCTCCGGTGTACTCCTCTCGGCATCCTCAGGTCAAGTTCGAGACGTAAAAAAACCCGCTCGTAGCGAACTTTTCGTGCTCCAGAGCCTGTCGCCCGGGTGTGAATCAGCGGCAACGTGGGGTGGAGGCCGCAGACCCTCATTGGGAGTGCGCGAAACCCCCCGGTTCTCCGCGCCGACCACCCCGGACTCGGTCGTTGCGCCCGGTAGACTGGCGGCCCATGGAACGCACCTTCGCTGCCTCCGCATCACGCTTGGAATGGGGGATTCGGCCCTGACGAGCGAGCGTGTTCGAGATGCCATGATCTCCGACCCGCGCTCGCTGCCGGGGACGGCCACAGCCCAGGAGGCGGGCGAGGTGTTGACACCAGCCGATGTACGGGCCGTGTACGTCGTGGACGACGCCGGTGCATTGAGTGGCGTGCTGACGCGTAAGACCCTCGTTGCCAAGGTGGTGGCGGCCGGCCTCGATCCTCGCCAGACGGCGATCGGCGAGCTCGCCGAGCAGCCCTACTACACGATCGAGGCGGACACGCCGCTCGACGAGGCGTTCCACTTCCTCGAGGAGCACGACGCCGAGCGGGTTCCGGTGGTCGAGCGTGGTCGCCTCGTCGGTGTGCTGTCGCGCAGCGTCCTGCAGAGACGACTCGCCGAGGACGAGGAGCCGGTCGACTCGAGCGTGGAGTGAACGCCCTCGATGTGGCCAGAGCCCGGAGCGAGACGCCCGGGTGCGCGAACGTCGTCCACCTGAACAACGCCGGTGCCGGGTTGATGCCGGACGTCGTGCTGCATACGGTCGTCGAGCACCTGGAGCTCGAGGCCCGGATCGGCGGCTACGAGGCCGCGGCCCGGGAGCACGATCGGGTCGAGGCCGTCTACGACTCGATCGCGCGCCTGCTCGGATGCTCACGCGACGAGGTTGCAGTGGTCGAGAACGCGACCCGCGCCTGGGACATGGCGTTCTATTCGCTCGATGTTCGACCCGGCGACAGAATCCTCACCTGCGCGGCCGAGTATGCATCGAACTACATCGCGCTCCTCCAGGTGGCCGAGCGAACAGGGGCGGTTGTCGAGGTGATCGCCGACGACGGGCGCGGCCAGATCTCGCTCCCGGCGCTCGAGCGCGAGCTCGAGCGTGGCGCTCGGGTCGTGTCGCTCGTGCACGTGCCCTCCCAGGGCGGCCTCGTGCAACCGGCCGCTGATGCCGGCCGCCTCTGTCGCGCGGCTGGTGTTCCCCTTCTGCTCGACGCGTGCCAGTCCGTGGGCCAGCTGCCGACGGACGTCGGCGAGCTCGGCTGCGACATGCTCTCGGCGACGGGACGAAAGTTCCTCCGTGGCCCCCGCGGCACCGGCTTTCTCTACGTCAGGCGCGAGCTCATCGAAGAGCTGCAGCCCCCGTTCCTCGATCTCCACGCCGCCGAATGGCTGGACGGCGATACGTATCTCGTCCGGCCCGACGCACGGCGATTCGAAAACTGGGAGACGAGCTACGCGACCAAGCTCGGGCTCGGCGCCGCCGTCGACTACGCCCTCGGCTGGGGGCTTCCTTCGATCGCCGCACGAAATACCGACCTCGCTGCGTCGCTGCGAGCGCAGCTCGACGCACTTTCCGGCGTCGACATCCATGATCTCGGAGACGAGAGATGCGCGATCGTCACGTTCACGGTCGGCGGGGTCGCCGCGAGTGAGATCGCCGCGCGGCTCGCCGAGGAGCGGGTCAACGTCTCCGTGATCCCGGAGTCCTACAGCCGGCTCGATCTCGAGGCGCGTGGACTCGCCGCCGTCGTTCGCGCGTCGGTGCACTACTACAACACCGACGACGAGATCGGACGGCTCGTCGATCTGGTTTCCAGCTTCGCGACAGCGTGACACGGCGGGCACGCATGAGTCGCCCGACGCCACGCCTGCCCGGTTCTACGAGAGAACCCCGGCGTACCCGTTGAGTGCGGGCTGCCCGCCGAGGTGGGCGTACAGCACCTTCGAGCCTGGACCGATCCGGCCGTCGCGCACGAGGTCGATCAGCGCCGCCATCGACTTCCCCTCGTAGACGGGGTCGGTGAGCATTCCCTCCAGCCTGGCACACAGTCGGATCGCCTCGATCGTCTTTGCGTCGGGGATCCCGTATGTGCCGGCGTGCCACTCGTCGAGGAGGACGATCTCGTGGTCGCCGAGCGGACGGCCGAGGCCGATCGATTCCGCCGTGCGGCGGGCGATCCGCGCGATCTGGTCCCACGTCTGCTGTACCGTCGCCGATCCGTCGACTCCGAGAACCGTGCGCTCGCGCGTCTGCCCGGCGAAGCCCGCGATCATGCCGGCCTGTGTCGACCCGGTCACCGAGCAGACGACGATCGTGTCGAAGAACACCCCGAGCTCGGCCTCCTGGTCGGCAACCTCATCCGCCCAGCGCGCGAAGCCGTGGCCTCCCAGAGGGTGGTCGGAGGCGCCGGCGGGGATGGGGTAGGGCGTACCGCCTCGCGCGGTGACCTCGGCCAGGGCCTGCTCCCAGCTCTCCCGGAAGCCGATGTCGAAGCCGGCGTCCGACAGCCGTACGTCTGCGCCCATGATCCGCGAGAGCAGGATGTTCCCCACCTTGTCGTAGACGGGATCGTCCCAGTCGACCCAGTGCTCCTGCACGAGCACACAGCCGAGGCCGAGGTGAGCTGCGACTGCTGCGACCTGACGCGTGTGGTTCGACTGGACGCCGCCGATCGAGACCAGCGTGTCGCAGCCCTGCGCGAGCGCATCGGCGGCGAGATACTCGAGCTTGCGCGTCTTGTTGCCACCGAAGGCGAGGCCCGAGTTGCAGTCTTCACGCTTGGCCCAGATCTCGACCTCGCCGCCGAGGTGCTCGGAGAGGCGCTCGAGGCGGTGGACCGGGGAGGGGCCAAAGGTGAGGGGTATGCGAGGGAAGTCGGCAAGCGTCATCTGGTCTCCGTTTCTCCTGGGAAGCGGTGGAGCAATGGCTCGAATGCTGTCCACCCACGCATCCTGGTGGTGCGCTCGGAACATCTCCCACGTGCAGAGCGTCGTGGTGTCCTCCACCCGGTCCGGGAAGAGCACCCCGTCGAGGTGGTCGAGCTCGTGTTGCATCGTGCCGGCGCTGAGCCCGCCGAACTCCTCGCGTACTGCGTCTCGCCGGCCGCATCGAGATAGGTGACAGCGACCTTCACGGCGCGAGGCAGCAGCCCGCGTAGGTCGGGGATGCTGAGGCAGCCCTCGTAGCTCTGATATGTCTCGTCCGAGACGCTGCGCACGACGGGATTCACGAGCACGCGAAGGCCGAGCCGCGGCTTGTACGGATAGCGTGGATTGTCGCCGACCTCGACGGCGAAGATTCGCAATGGGATGTCGACTTGCGGCGCAGCGAGGCCGGCGCCGTTCGCCGCACGCATCGTCTCGACGAGGTCGTCGCAGATGCGCATGAGCTCGGGTGTGCCGAGCTCGTCGGCTGCGACCTCCCGGGCCCGTGCTCGAAGGACAGGGTGGCCGATCTGCACGATCGCGCGCACGGTCACGTCGCGACGATAGCGGCGCACCCGACCGGGCCGCGCTAGAGGTCGTCGGCGGCCGCGAGCGCCGTGCCGTGAAGGATGTCGCGCTCGCTCGCCTCGATCTCGTCGAGGTGGTAGCGCTCCATCACCTCACGCAGGACGACGAGGCCGCCGACGATCACCGGCGCCCGCGCAGGCTCGAGGCCCCGTACTCGTCTGCGCTCGGCGAGCGGAAGCGAAGCGAGGTCCGCGAGTACCCGTTCGACGGCCCCGCGTGAGATCCGATGGCCGTGGATCCGGACGGGGTCGTACGTCGTCGAGCCCGAGGTCGATCGCGGCGACCGTCGTCACCGTGCCCGCGACCCCGATCGCGCTCTCCGCCGTGAGCGCGGGCAGGAGCGTGCGCAGGTGGGACGCTGCGGCCTCGAGCTCGGCGGGCGCCGGAGGATCGGTCGCGAGGAATCGCTCCGTCAGCGCACGCATCCGGCCTGCAGGCTCGTCGCGAACGAGACGCCTTCCGGCCCGCCGACGAGCAGCTCGGTCGAGCCTCCGCCGATGTCGACCAGCAGCGTTCCCGCAGCGAGTGAGCGGTCGGAGGTGACGCCGCGGAACGTCGTCTCGGCCTCCTCGGTGCCGTCGAGCAGCCGGGTTGCCCAGCCGTAGCGCTCGCCGAGGCCGCGGAGGAACTCGCGGCCGTTCGAGGCGTCCCGCACGGCGCTCGTCGCGACTGCGAGCACGTGCGTGGCGCCGAGCGCCGCGGCCTCACTCGCGTAGCCGTCGAGGACGGCGAGAACGCGCGCGAGCGCTGTGGGAAGGAGGACGTGGCCGTCGTCGACGCCCTCTCCGAGTCGCGTGATGGCGAGCCGGCGCACGACCTCCGTGAGACGCCCGTCATGGACGTCTGCGACGAGCAAACGGGTCGAGTTCGTCCCCAGATCGACGGCTCCGACGCGCACCGACGTCGCCTGCCGGCTAGAGGCCGGGGACGAACCAGAAGGTGCGACGCACGCGCGCGCGTGCCTCCTGGATCGCGGCGAGCTGCACGTTGAGCTGGGCGCGGGACCGCGCCAGGCGCTCGGTCGCGTTCGACAGGCGTGCACCTGCTGCCTCCGCAGCGGCCATGTGATGCTCGATCTGCGCCGAGGCGAGGCTGATCCGATCGAGCTCTGCGCTGAGCGTCGCGTTGCTCCGCTTCACGTTGCGCCAGAGCTGGAGGCCTCTGACGACGGCATACGCGATCCCCGCGACGACGGCGACGAGCAGCAGGGCGGCGGCGAGCCAGACCATCATGGCGCGAACGCTAACAGGGAGCGCTCTCCGCGCGGGACGGTGCTACGATGGACGCCGCGTCGCGGGGTGGAGCAGTCAGGTAGCTCGCCGGGCTCATAACCCGGAGGTCGCAGGTTCAAATCCTGCCCCCGCTATGAGAAAGGCCCGGAAATGCGGGCCTTTCGCGTTCCTCGTGGCACTGACGTGTCTAAGTTGTACCCGCGTTTGTACCCAAATCGTCATCAGCACCCGGACGCCCGCTAGCCGCGACTACAGAACGAGGTCGCTCGCGGCTGCGTTGCGCGCACGAGCCCGCTCGAGGGTCTCGCCCCAGTCAGCTTCCGCGTACCGGACGTACGTGTCTTCCATCTCCTCGGCGATGATCTTCGTCGAGTAGGCGCCGCCGCCTCGCTGAGCGATCTCGAAGACTGCGCGTAACTCGCCGCGTACGGCTCGTACATCACAACGACCTTCAGGTTGTCCTGTGCCGCGAGTGCCTTCACGGCCCGGAAGAGCGCAACCTCGTCAACCTCGTCGTGGGCCCAGGGTCTCGCGAATCCGTGTCTGAGCATGCCCCGGTACAGGCTCGCCGCTCTCGCTGGAACGTCATCACGGACAGACGCCGTCGCCGTCTCTTGCCACCGCACTCAGTAAGCCAAGCCGTTCCGGGCCCGGCGGGCAAGCCCCTTCTGGGTGAGCCAAGCGTCGCCCCGGCCTCTGCCGGCCCCTCGGGCGGAACCGCAGCGTGCTCAGCCGTTCGGGAAGCGCGCCGACTGCTTGTGGGTGGTCACGGTGCGCTCGCCCAGGTCTGGCCGCGGTCGGTGCTTCTGTAGATGTGCGGCTTCGACGTCCACTCCCCGTTTCGGGTTCTGCCGCCAGCCCAGCCGACGGCCCAGATCGTCGCGGGGCGTGCCGGGTTGATCTCGATCGCATAGATCGCGCCGTCGGTTCCGACGATCGGCCTCCAGGAGCCACCCCCGTCGGTGGTCTTGTAGATGGCTCCCTTGTACGGCCCCCGACGTAGTCCGGCGTAGAGGGTGCCTGGGCGGTGCGGATGTGCCGCGAGCGATGTGGCATTGCCTGCCGGCAGGCCGGAGAGCCGTGAACTGCCATCGCCCGGTGGGAGACCGTTCGTGACCTTCTGCCAGTGGTCGCCGGAGTCGCTCGTCTTGATGACCGCGCCGCCGATCGCGGCGTAGACGGTCTCCGGATGCTGCGGATCGACGACGAGTGCATCGCTGGAGTCCGGGCTGCCCAGGAGTTCGGGAAGTCCGGGTCAGGGCCCCCGGTTGCTTGCCAGTGGATGCCGGCATCGGTCGACTTGTAGATCGCTGTGCTCTTGAGCATCTGGTTGCTGTGAGCGATCGTGTAGATCGTCTCGGGGCGGGTCGGGGCGACCACGATCTCCGCTGCGGAGTACCAGTGCTTGGCGTACGGCAGATGCATGGCTTTCCAGGTGTGGCCGCCGTCGGTGCTTTTGCGAACTTCCTCGGCGGCGGCATAGACGACGCTGCTGTCGGCCGGATCAACCGCGACGTCGAGAACCCAGCCAGCGTTCCGGGCCCAGTTTGTCTCTCCCGGAGTGCCGAAATGAGAGGGCTGTCGATGCAGGTCGGCTTCGTGTACGGCGCCAGCCGATAACAAACGCGGGCTCCAGGCCCAGGGAACAGGCCCTCCTTGAACGGGTGCCAGCTATCTCCGCCATCAACCGACTTGTAGATCGCGGTATCGGTGCCAACGTAGAGCGTTCCCGAAATGACCGGGTCCGCTGTCAACGAGAGGACGTCGCTAGCCCAGTATGCCCCACGCGCGCCCGTCGGCTGCCAGTGCCGGCCGCCATCCCTTGTCTTGTAGATGCGATATTCAGCGCAGCCTGGAGATCATCTTCAGCACCGCCCTGGGCGAGCGGATCATGAACCCGACCTTCGGCTGCGCCCTCGACGAGATGGTCTTCGAGCCCATGAACACCGGCAAGCTGGCCTATCTCGCCAATCTACTGAAGACGGCGATCCTCTATCACGAGCCGCGCATCGACGCCGAACAGATCGAGGTCCGCCCCGACGACCGCCGGCACCCTGTGGCTCTCGGTCGAATTACACCGTGCGCATGACCAACTCACGCTTCAACTTCGTCTACCCGTTCTACCTGGCGACGCCGAGCGGATGGCGATGCCGACCATTGCGACCGACGCAACCCGTTGACGCGGAGCGGAACGAACCAGCGCGAGCGCGCGCTGCCGGCGCTTGATCCGGACTTCTTCCGCGTGGACGAGCGGACACCGCCGACCTTATCGCTTCGCGGACCGCTTTAGCCGGCAGCCTAAAGTACTATGCCGCCAAAGTGAAGGCCGATGGCGACTGGCAGCCGTTCTTTACAGGGACGTCGCGGCCATCCTGGCCGGCCTCGCCACGCTGCCGGTCGAGCGTTCCAAGCACTTCGCCCGGGCGCTGCAGGCCTATCTGGCCGACGATCCAAACCGGAGCGAGGCGGACCTTCGGCGCACTTCAAGCTGGTCCTTCACCTGCCGGTGCTGCTGCTCAGCAGGTGGGCGATGCGTTCGATCGCCTCCCGCCGATCACCCGCTGCGGACTTCATGCGGACGGTGATGATGCGGGACGTGGCGGTTCCGCTGGAAGACCTGTCGAGTTCTACAAGGGCGCGCTGGCCCTGGCCGTCCGCCCTTCAACGGACCGCTGTCGGACACGCCGCTCGACGCCGCCGACTACAACACCGCCTTCGACGACACCGATCCGCGCATCCAGCTGCCGACCGCGGTGACGGAGCGGATCGGCGGCGCGGCGCTCTCGGCGCTGGCCCTAAGCGCGGAATCTCGCCGGGGGTTGCCCCGCCGGGTGGGCCGCCTTCTACGGCGGGACCGGCCGACACCGCGCCCTACGAGGCGAGCCTCGGCCGCGCCGACCGCGTCTACCACCAGATCTACGACGCGCTGACTACAACCTGCTCGCCACGGCGCTGGAGCGTCTGTTCCAGGCGCTGCAGCGCATGGCGCTGGAGGCGGTCGGCTCCTGCAGGAGTCGCTCACCGCCTTCGACGGGCACACGCCGCACTACGGGCTGTGGCTGGCGTTCCTGCGCCTGCTGGAGGTCAATCGGCATCATCTGAACACCCTCACGCAGCGGCACCTCGACTACTACTACCGGGACGTGCTGCGGCTGTGCCGGGGCCCCGAGCCCGACCAGCGTCCACCTGGTGCTGGAGCCGAACCGCAACGTCGAGGAGCACCTGCTGCCGGCCGCCGCCACCCTTTTCAGGGCCGGCAAGGACGCGACGGGCCAGGAGATCCTCTATCGGCTCGACAGCGACCTCGTGGTGAACCGGGCCAGGTCGCGTCGCTGAAGTGCTGATTCCAGGGGATCAGAGCAGAGCAGGGCTCCGTCGCCTCCCAGGTCACCAACTCCAGCGGGACGGCCAGGCGCCCTGCCCAAGGACGATCCGCAGTGGCCACCATTCGGCCCGGCGCGCAGCGCCGGCCGCGCGGATCGGCTTCGCGGTCGCGGACCGCCAGCTGTTTCTGCGGGAGGGTGCGCGCACGATCACCCTCGCCTTCAGGACCAGCAGGTCGTACCCGAGTTTTTGGATTCCTCGCGGCCGGGTTTAAGGCCGTCCTGACGAGCGAAAAGGGCTGGATCGACGAACTCGCAAGGTCGTCAGAGGATTCGCGGAAGGTAGATGATTTCACGTTGGTCATCACCATCCAGCGCGCCGACGATCCGCCGGTCGTCGCCTACGATCCGGCCGTCCACGGCGAAGGCTATACGGGGCCGTGCCCATGCTCCGGATCGAGTTCGCCTTTGATCGCGACGGAGGGGTCCGCGCTTTATGGAGCTCCGGAATGTCGAGTTCCAGGGGCTCATGGTGTGGATAGTGGTCGACGAGATCCACAACATCACCCTGCAGAACGAGGGGGGCGCGATCGACCCCTCCAAGCCGTTCCTGCCCTTCGGGGCGACGCCGACGGGGAACTCACCGCTCATCCTCGGCAGCAGCGAGCTATTCAGCAAGAAGCTGGCAGAGATCACCCTGCACGTGGTCTGGGAGCGCCCCCTGACGGCGGGGGCCTACTTCTTGCGGAGCGGCCCGGAGGGCCACCAGGCACGGTTGCGCGGGCTTCGCGACGGAAAGTGGGAAGGCGCAGGCGGCCCCTACGACATCCCGTGTTTCCCGCGAGCGGTCTGGCAACGACGATCTCGCTGTCGAACCTGTCCTCGTTGAGTACGACGCCGCCCACCGACGCGCAAGAACGTGCCCTACACGGCCGACGCTACGGCCGGGTTCGTCAAGCTGGAGCTGGAGTAGGGCTTCGACCACCTGGACCGAAGACGGCGGCGGCGATCCGGCTGGCGACAAGTCCTAGCGCGAGCCCGCCCACGTCGACCGTCTACAACTTCAACTCGGACGGCCTGCCGGCCGAGCCCTACACGCCCAAGGTGATCGAGTTCTCGCTGAGCTACATCACAGAGCCGCAGGCGCCGGCGCGCTTCTTCCACCTGCACCCCTTCGGCTTCACCCCGGAGAGCGCTGCCAGTGGCCGGCTCCTCCCCGAGCTGGCCCACGAGGGCGCTCTGTATATCGGGATCGGCGACCTGCGGCCTCCGCAGCGCCTGACGCTGCTCGTGCAGGTCGCGGACGGCACCGCCAACCCGCTCAAGCGCGAGCACGGCCTCCAGTGGCACTACCTGCGCGGCAACGACGTGGATCACGCTCCCGGGCAGGCGGTGGACGACAAGACCCGGAACCTGACGGGATCCGGCATCGTCGGGCTCGCGGTCCCGGCGGACGCCGACACCGGGCACACGATCCTGCCGGCGGGGCTCCACTGGTTCCGCATGGCGGCGGCGGCCGACCCGGACGCGCTCAACAACCTGCGCGAGCTCTTCGCCCAGGCAGGCGTCCGCGACGCTGTCCGACGCCGCCCGGCGACCCCTTGCTCCTGGCTCGACCGCGGCCGCCCGGCACCATCGCCAAGCTCAAGACTCCCGATGCGGCGATCAAGAAGGTCAGCCAGCCCTTCGCCTCCTTCGGCGGCCGGCCGGCGGAGAGTGCGCGCGTGCGTTCGCGATCCGGGCCAGCGAGCGCCTGCGCCACAAGGACCGGGCGGCGACGATGTGGGATTACGAGCACCTCGTGCTGGAGCACTTCCCGCCGTGTACCGGGTGCGATGCATCAATCACACCGAGCTGGTACGCGATGCCGCCAACAGCGTCCTCGCCGACAACGAGGTCAAGCCCGGCCACGTCCTGGTGGTCACCGTGCCCTACGTGAGGAGCGCCGGCGCCGGCGATCCGCTGCGCCCCTACACCGACACGCGCACCCTGCGGCGCCATCGACGCGCTTTCTGCGCCAGCGCCTGTCGCCCTTCGTGCAGCTCGAGGTGCAGAACCCGAAGTTCGAGGAGGTGCAGGTCGAGTTCACGGTGATCTTCACCGCCGGACATCGCCGACCTCGCCTTCCACAAGGACGAGCTGAACCGGGCCATCGTCCGCTACCTATCGCCCTGGGCGTACGAGTCGGGCGTCGAGATCAGCTTCGGCGGCCGGTGGCACAAGTCGGCCATCCTCGACTTCGTCGAGGAGCAGCCGTACGTGGACCACGTGACGGACTTCAAGATGTACCACCGCCCGGACCCCACGGCCCGGAATGGATCCGGGCGGACGAGGAAGTCGTCGAGGCGACCACCGCGCGCTCGATCCTCGTGTCGCACCCGGCACACGTCATCCATGGTTGAGCCTATCGTCCTCGACAAGAGCCGACGCCTGCTGCCTCCGCAGGACTACGCCGTCGCTGCGCGCCAGCGGCCTCGAGTACATCCGACAGCTCTCGGGGCGGATCTGGACGGATCACAACGCTGCACGACCCGGGCATCACGGCCCTCGAGATCCTCTGCTACGCCCTCACGGATCTCGGGTACCGCACTGGCTTCGACGTCAAGGACCTGCTGGCCGCCGAGGACGGCTCGCTCGCGCCGCCGGAGCAGAGCGGGCTGTTTCCGGCCCACGAGGTGCTGACCGCCGCGCCGCTGACCATTCTCGACTACCGGCGGCTGCTCCTGAAGATCGAGGGCGTGCGCAACGCGTGGCTCGACCCGATGATGGATCCGGCGCGGCCCGGGGGCTACCGGGAGTCCGAGGTGCCGATCTACGCGGACCTCGGGGCCAGCGCGCTCTCCTACCAGCCGACGCGGCGCCCACGGAGAGGCCAACCCGCGCGTGCGTCTCAGCGGCCTGTATCGCGTGCTGCTCGAGCTGGAGATCGACGACCGGCTCGGCTCGCTCAACGAGAGCCGGCTGATCTACCAGGCCCGGCGCGGCGCCGCTCAAGGGCCTCGTCTTCTCACTCGACAGCGCGGACCCCGGTTCCTCACGGGCGCGGTGGACTTCGGCCCCGATCTGGACCGGTGTCGGAGGTCGTGTCGGTCACTCCGGCCGGCCAGGCCTTCACCACCCAGGTGCGCGTCCGGCTCGCCGGCGGCAGCGAGCGCGGTGCTCCCGGCCGCTCACCGTGCGAGTCGTCGAGCCTCGGCCCCGCCCGGAAGCCGACCCGGTCGCGGTGACGGCGGCACCACTCCGCGACCTCTTGGCCGACAACGCCGAGGACGGCCCGATCGCACTGTTCTGGGAGAAGCAGCAGACTCGCCAGCGGAGCGTCGCCCGGCGCCCGGTGCGTGAATCTGCAGGCGAATCGCAACCTGTGCGAGGATTTTCTGAGCATTACAACCGTGCAGCCGACTCACGTCGCGGTCTGCGCCGACATCGAAGTCAAGCCCGACGCCGATCTCGAGTAGGTGCAGGCCAAGGTTTTCACTCCATCGAAGGTATTTCAACCCGCCCCGTCCACTACTACACGCTCAAGGCCTTCTGGACGAAGGGCAGCTGCGCCGACGAGATCTTCGATACGCCCGTACGTGAACCCGAAGTTTCGCGTGGCGACGACCTGGTCTTCACGAAGTCGGGCTTCATCAAGACTGCCGACCTGGAAGCGAGCGAGCTCCGGCGGGTCGTGTACGTCTCCGACATCATCAACGCCCTGATGGACCTGGATGGCGTGGTGTCGGTCCGGAACGTGCTGCTCCGGGCCCACGACGCCACGGGACGCCGAGTCGGCAACAGCCAGAAGTGGAGCCTGAACGATCGCAGCCCCTCCACCAGCCGGTCCTCGCGATCGACCGGTCGAAGATCCTCTTCCTCAAGAACGAGATCCCGTACCGGGCCCAGTCCGAGGAGTTCCAGCGGACACTGGACTACCTCCACGCCATGGACAGGAAGGCGGCGTACGTGGAGCCCAACCAGGCGCTGCCCCTGCCGCGAGGCCGCTACCGCCACCCCGAGCAGTACGTCTCGCATCCAGCACGACTTCCCGAAAACGTACGGCATCGGCGAGGCCGGCCTGCCGGCCACCGCCACCTCGCGCGGGTGTCTCAGGCGAGGCAGCTCAAGGCGTACCTCACCTTCTACGACCAGGTGCTCGCCGACTACCTGAGCGCAGCTTGGCCAACGTCCGCCGCTGTTCTCCCTGCGCAAGACGTCGGGCAGACCTACTTCTCGCAGTACCTCGACAATGTCGCCGGACCCGCGGAACGTGTCGAGGAGCGAGTTCTACGTCGACGGCGCGCGGCTCCGGGACGACCATGCTCCACGCAGCGCCTGACCGAGGACGAGGCGCGCTTCCAGGAGCGGCGCAACCGCGTGCTCGACCATCTCACCGCGCGCTTCGCCGAGCAGTTCACGGGCTACGTCCTCTTGATGTTCACGCTGGAGGGCGATCCGCTGAAGACGGGCGAGCCGCTGATCGCCGACAAGATCGACTTTCTGCGCGAGTATCCAGTGATCAGCCGGGAGCGCAACAAAGCGTTCAACTACCACCCGGAGGAGGCCACCGAGATCTGGAACAGCGACAACGTCTCGGGGCTGGGGAAGCGCGTGAGCCGGCTGCCGGGCTCGACGACTACACTCGCCGTGATCTGGCCTGCGACGCGCTGTTCGGCCTGCTGTTCAGCGCGACGGCGAGCCCCCCAGTTCCGCAGGTCGAGATCAGCGACGCGCAAGGCGGCCGCTCTTCAGTCGGTGGAGATGTTTGCCGATCACGATTTGGCGCCGGACGCCGTGATGCAGCCGCTGTATCCGGCGATCCGCCACGAGAGCAGCTACCAGGTCGACGCGAGCGGCGGACCGGCAACGTCAGCTACCACATCAGCGCGGGCGGCATCACGCTGCGGCACGACACCAGCTTCGAGATCGAGGCCGACGCGATGCAAAGCATCCGCGCGATCATCGACCGGTACGACGAGCTGTTGCTGGCGGACGCGGCCTGCGACCAGGAAGGGTTCCACCTGATCGAGCACATCCTGCTGCGGCCCATGACCACGCAGGACCAGCTGATCGAGGTGTGCCTGGATCCCACGGGCGAATCGTGCGGCGACGAGGATCCGTACTCCTTCCGCGTCCAGGTGGTCTTGCCGTACTGGCCGCAGCGTTTCCGTAACCTGAATTTCAGGCGCTTCTTCGAG
>CAVZMA010000007.1:0-229507 GCA_963776305.1 uncultured Thermoleophilia bacterium
CCTCGGCCTTGTTGCCGAGCGCTGCGTTGATCCCTCCTTCCGCCGCGCCCGAGTGACTTCGGGTCGGATGCAGCTTCGAGATCACCCCGACGTTCGCGCCACGGTCGTGCGCCTCGATGGCTGCACGCATACCGGCGCACCCGGCGCCGACGACGAGGACGTCGTAGGAAGGCTCCATCGAGACGGAACCTACCCGATGCCGCCGGGGACAGGCCCGGTCAACGTGCCGTAGAAGCCCTCATCCAGGAGCCGGTCTCCTCCATCGTCGGTCACACCGGGCGGATCAGACGTGCGGGCCGGCAGCCGCGATCGCAGTGCCTGCGTCGGCAGCGAACTTCTCGAAGTTCGCGGCGAACATGCCGGCCAGCTCGGCCGCTTTCGTGTCGTATGCCGCCGGATCGCGCCAGGTCGAGCGAGGGTCGAGGAGCGATCGCTCGACGCCGGGGACCTCGACCGGCACGTCGAAGCCGAACACCTCGTCGGCACGGTACTCGACCCCCTCGAGCTCCCCGGAGAGTGCAGCGTGCAGCAGCCGGCGGGTCGCCTGGATCGGCATCCGGCGCCCTTCGCCGTGAGGGCCGCCGGTCCAGCCGGTGTTGACGAGCCACACGGCCGACCCGTGGCGATCGAGCTTCTCGCCGAGCATCCGCGCATACACAGCCGGCGGCTGCGGCAGGAACGGGGCGCCGAAGCACGTCGAGAACGTCGGCTGCGGCTCCTGAACGCCGATCTCCGTGCCCGCCAGCTTCGCAGTGAAGCCGGAGAGGAAGTAGAAGAGCGCCTGATCGCGGGTCAGTCGCGCGAGGGGCGGCAGGATCCCGAAGGCGTCGGCCGTCAGCATCACGACGGCGGACGGGTGTCCGGCCATCTTCGTCGGTAGCGCGTTCGAGATCCGCTCCAGCTTGTACGCGGCACGGGTGTTCTCGGTCTTCGAATCGTCGTTGAGGTCGATCACGCCGCGCTCGTCGACGGCGACGTTCTCGAGGACGGTGCCGTACGTCTTGGTCGTCAGGGAGATCTCGGGCTCGGCCTCGGCAGAGAGCCGGATCACCTTGGCGTAGCAGCCACCCTCGAGGTTGAAGACTCCGTTCGGTCCCCAGCCGTGCTCGTCGTCGCCGATCAACGAGCGCTCCGGGTCGGCCGACAGCGTCGTCTTTCCGGTGCCCGAAAGACCGAAGAAGACGGCCACCTTCCCGTCTTCACCCACGTTCGCGGAGCAATGCATCGGCAGGACGCCCTCGAGTGGCAGCCGGTCGTTCATCACGGTGAAGATCGCCTTCTTGATCTCACCGGCATAGAACGTGCCCCCGATCAGCACCTCCCCCTGGGTGGGGTGGAGGACGACGAAGGTACCCGAGCCGGTGCCGTCGGTCTCGGGGTCGGCCTCGACGCCCGGCGCATGCAGGACGACGACGTCGGGCACGAGCGACAGCGCCTCTTCAGCGGTCGGCGTGATGAACATCGTCTTCGCGAAGAGGGCGTGATACGGGCTGGCGGTGATCACGCGCACGCCGATCCTGTGTGCGGCGTCGGCGCCGGCGAAGGCATCGACGACATAGAGCGGATCCTGCGTCTCGAGGTGCGCGACGGCCTTCGCGCGGAGGAGATCGAACATGTCCTCCGGCAACGGATGGTTGATCTCACTCCACCAGATCCGATCCCGGGAACCGGGCTCGTTGACGACGTACTTGTCCTTCGGCGAGCGGCCGGTGAACGTGCCTGTGTCGACGACGAGCGGGCCGCCGTGAGCGAGCGCCCCATCACCACGTTTCAGGGCCGCCGTGTAGAGCTGCGCGGTCGTCGGGCTCCAGACGACGCTGCCGTTCGGATGCAGGCCGTGACCGTCGAGACCGGCATGGACCCGCGTCGGGGTCGTCGTCATGTCAGCGCCTCCAGTGGCCGTCGCATCGGGAATTTCACGTCATAAGGCAGCGAGATGCTGTCCCTGAAGCCCCTGCAGTCTACGCATCGCCGACGTAACGGCGTTCAGTTACCCGGCAGGCATCCGCTCACGCGAACCCGGCGACTTCCCCTTGCGGCGCCAGATCGACGTCCGCATCGCGCGCTACGAGCGCCGCGTAGCGGCCGCCGGCAGCGAGCAGCTCCTCGTGCGTCCCGCGCTCGGCAACCGTGCCGCGGTCGAGAACGACGATCTGATCGGCATCACGCACGGTCGAGAGCCGGTGAGCGATGGCGATCGTCGTACGGCCCTCCGCGAGGCGCTCGAGCGCTTCCTGGACGAGCCGCTCGGTCTGGGTGTCGAGCGCCGAGGTCGCTTCGTCGAGTACGAGGATCGGTGGATTCCGGAGGACGGTCCGGGCGATCGCCATGCGCTGCTTCTCGCCGCCCGAGAAGCGGTAGCCCCGCTCCCCGACCACCGTCTCGTACCCGTCGGGCAGCGATGCGATCAGCTCGTGGATCTGGGCTGCTCGTGCGGCCTCCTCCACCTCCTCGTCACTCGCATCGGGTTTCGCGAACCGGAGGTTCTCGCGCACGGTCGAGTGGAAGAGATAGGTCTCCTGCGAGACGACGCCGACCGAGGCCGCGAGGGACTCGAACGTCAGCTCGCGGACGTCGATCCCGTCGATCGCCACGGTGCCGTCCGTCGCGTCGTACAGGCGCGCGACGAGGTACCCGCTCGTCGTCTTGCCCGACCCGGTCTCGCCGACGAGCGCCGTCTTCGTGCCTGCCGGCACGGAGAACGACACGTCCTTCAATGTCCAGGCGTCGTCGTCGTAGCGGAAGCAGACACGATCGAACGTGACGTCGCCGCGAGGATGATCGAGCGTCTTCGTACCCTCGACGATGTCGATCGGTTGGTCGAGGTAGTCGAAGATGCGGTCGAACAGCGCGAGCGAGCTCTGGACCTCGATCTGGACGCCC
The DNA here is from genome assembly GCA_963776305.1 of uncultured Thermoleophilia bacterium. Classification (GTDB taxonomy): domain Bacteria; phylum Actinomycetota; class Thermoleophilia; order Gaiellales; family Gaiellaceae; genus Gaiella. Next base: position 2,884 of record CAVZMA010000007.1, read on the forward strand.
AGAAGGCTTCCGATCGGGAAGAACAGACGCGTCTGCAGCGTCGTGAACGCGACGAGCGTCCCGATCTCGATCGCGTTCCCGCGGGACTGCGACCACCCGGCGAACCAGTAGACGAGCGCGGGCATGACCGCAAACGTCATCTGGATCGCCGCCATCATCCAGCGGCCCGTCATTCGGCTCCGCACCTCGAGATCGGCGAGACGACGGGATTCGGTCGAGAACCGCTCGGCGAGGTCACCGGTGCGACCCATCGTCTTGCCGAGCAGGATGCCCGAGACCGAGAGCGATTCCTGCACGATCGAAGAGACATCGGCGAGTGACACCTGTCGTTCCGCGGTCACCTTCTTGCGCTGGTCGCCGACCCGCTTCGTCAGCCAGACGAAGAGCGGCAGGAGGATCAGGGCGAAGAGCGCGAGCCGCCAGTCGAGCAGCACCATCGCGACAACCGTGGCGATGACCGTGGTCACGTTCGAGAGCACCGAGGTCGCAGTCGAGGTGACGACGGAGTCGATGCCGCCGATGTCGTTGGCGATCCGACTCTGGACGTCGCCGGTGCGCGTCCGCGTGAAGAACGCGAGCGAGAGCCGCTGGAGATGCCGATAGACCGAGGTGCGGAGATCGTGCATCACGGCCTGCCCGACGCGGTTCGAGAGGAGCGTCTGGTAGACGCCGATCGCGCCGGTGACGACCGAGATCATGATCATCCCCGCGACGAGCGCGGTGAGCAGGCGCATGTCCTCCTCGGGGAGCGCCGTATCGAGGATCTCTCTCAGCAGGAAAGCCGGGATCACACCGAGGGCCGCCGAGAAGATGATCAGGGTGAAGACGACCGCGAGCTGCGGCCGGTACGAGCGGAAGAGCGGGAAGATCCGGCGCAGGTTCGCCCTCCGGACGGCCGGATCGGCAGGCCGCTCCGGCGGCTCGGTGGGATCGGCTCCAAATCGACGGCCTGGCATCAGCCTCTATGGTGCCTGCCGCCGAGCGGTCAGGGCTGTCGCTGGCGGCCCGCTTCCCGCACGCGGGCGAGGCACGCCTCGCCCTACGCTCCGAGCGCCTCCACCGCTGCCTGCAGCCGGCCGGTCAACGCCCGGGCTTGCTCGATCGTCGGCACCGCCCTCGCCACCTCGAGCGGCTCGCCGATCAGCACGGCAAGTGGCGGGAACCCGAAGGTGCCGGGCCCGAGCGCCGCCCGCGTGCCAAGCAGTCTCACGGGGAGCAGCGGCGCTCCGGCGGCGAGCGCGATTCGCGCGGCACCCCGCAGCCACGGGCCGTCGCGCCGCACCCCGCCCTGAGGGAAGATCGCGACCACCTCCTCCGCTTCCAGCGCGGCAACAGCCGAGGCAATAGCACGAACGTCGCTCCTGCCTCGTTCGACGGGGATCGCGTCGAGCACATCGAGCATGGTGTGGAGGAGCGGGGCATTCCACAACTCCGCCTTGGCGAGGAACCGCATCGGTCGGGGGATCGCGGCGGCGAGGAGGAACGGATCGAGCAATGACTCGTGATTCGCGACGACGACGACCGGACCCCGCCTGGGCACACGCTCCGTGCCCCGCACATCGACGCGGTAGATCCCACGCACGAGGGGAGTCAGGTGCCGACGGTAGCCTCGAACCTCACGAGGGTCGTGCCCTGAAGGCATCGAGGCGCTCCGCCACCGCTTCGACCCACGCGCCCGCTCGCGGCAGTGGCACGACCGAGCCCGAAGGTCGTCGCAGAGCGACGCCGTGCAAGCCTCTGGAGATCAGGGTGTACGTTCCTTCGATCCCGAGCGCGCGCGCCCGCTCGAACCCTGCTCTCGAGTTGGTCGGGCTGACGCCGGGAATCCCCGGCAGATAGCGGTCCCATGACCCGTGAATGACGTCCAGCCGCTTGCCACGGAGCCCTTCGAGCGAAAGCTGCTCGGGGATCCACGGTGCAAGGCCGAGGACACCGGAGACCTCCGGGTGCGCAGCGACCCCGATCGAGACGGCACCGCCCATCGAGAACCCGACGAGCAGTGTGGGCGCGTTGACGAGCTCGAGCGCCGCGCGAGCGTCCGCGAGGCAGGACTCGAGCGCGTTCCAGGTCTTGACGCGATAGCGCACTTCGGCGAACAAGAGGTCGGGAAATCGCGGCGCCAGCGCCTCTGTCAGCAACTGGCTCGTCGCACTCCAGGTCCCGGGAACGGCTCTTGCCGAGCCACCGTTCACGAGCACGACAGCCTGCCGGCGCGTCCTCGTTCGTGATGCGGATGTCTGCGCCGGTGCCGAGCTGCTCGGTGTGAGGTGTCATCCGGAGACCGTCTGACCCGGCGTACAGCCCGTCACTGCCTCGGCGACGGCTCGCGCCCGCTCGCGATAGCCGGCCTCGGTGCCGTGGACCCCGTCGGCCGCGAGCCAGTCCGGCTGCTGCCCGACCATCGCGGCCCAGTCGACGACGCGGAACCGGCGGTTCGCGGCAGCGGCATGCCGCAGGACATCGTTGAACGCATCGTTCGGTCTCCCGTCGCGCCAGATCGTCGCCCAGACCACACACCGGTTCGGGCCTACAAGCTCGAGAACCCGCGCGACGTCCGAACGGAACGCGGCCACCTCCCTGGGAGAGTCGTTCGTCCCGAGGCTGATGACGACGTGGGACGAGAGCGCCGGCCGCCGGGCCTCGATCTCGTCGATGCCCTCCGCTGTGGTACGGCCGACGCGGTCGTTCGAGGTGATTCTCCAGCCTGTGAGCGCTCCTTGAAGGTACGGCTCGATGCCGACGTTGAGCGAATCGCCGACCAGCGTCACCGCTCCGCTCGACGCCGACCCCGGGCCGCCGTCGGTCGCTCGGGCAACGAGAAGAGCCCCGCCGGCGACGGCTCCGACGAGGACGACGATGGGAGCGAGGGAGCGCATCAGGCAGGCGGGCGGGAGCTGGGGGCGAATCCGACCGGATGGAGATAGGCCCAGCGACCGACCGCTTTCTCGCCAGCCCGACTCTCGCCGAGTCTACCCGGAGGGCTTACGCAGCCGATCTGACGGACTTCCGGGCCTGGCTCGAGAGAACCGGCCGCACGCTCGACGACGTCGACGTTCGGGCTCTCGCGGAGTACACCACCGAGCTCGGTCGCGGCCGCCGCGGGCTTGCCCCGACCACGATCGCGCGACGGCTCGCCGCCGTCCGGTCGTTCATCCGATTCACGTTCGGCTCGGCGCGGGTGCCGGGAACCTCGCTGCCGCCACGACGCCGCCGTCGGATTCCCGATGCGCCGAAGCTGGCCGTCTGTCGAGGCGATCATCGCAACCGCAACGGGCGACGCCCCCCTCGCCCTTCGCAACCGCGCCATTCTCGAGCTGACGTACTCGTGCGGCCTGCGTAGCGCAGAGGTCGTCGGTCTCCGCCTGGGCGATGTCGACTTCGACCAGGAGTCGGTTCGCGTGCTCGGCAAGGGCAACCGAGGAGCGCGTCGTTCCACTCGGTGAGAGGGCAGGTCTGGCGCTCGCCCGCTATCTCCGTGACGGCAGGCCGAACTTGACGAAGGGAGCGAACGACGCGCTGTTCCTCTCCGTTCGCGGTCGGGCGCTCGACACGTCGGTCCTGAGGCGCCTGATGCACAACCCGCACCGGCTACGCCATGCCTACGCGACCCACCTCCTCGAGGGGGGAGCGGACCTGCGCACGATCCAGGAGCTTCTCGGCCACGCGTCGCTCTCGACCACCCAGATCTACAGTCACGTCGACGCACGGCGCCTGCGCCGCGTCTACGACTTCAGTCACCCCAGGTCATGACCGGTCGCAGGAGCGATGGGCGGCACGCCGAATCGGGGGCGATGACCCGCCTCCCCTCCTCGCCGGCCGGCGGCACCGCAACACTCGAGGAAGATGTCGACCGCTACCTGATGCTCCTCGCGGCCCAGCGATCGCCACGGACGGTCGATGCCTACCGGCGCGACCTCGCAGCGGTGTCACAGTTCCTCGGCGGGCCGGTCAGCTCGGCGTCGACAGCGTCACTGGAGGCGTGGGTGGCGGGAATGCGGGCCGCCGGCCTGGCCCCGTCGACCATCGCGCGTCGGATCGCGGCAGTCCGGTCGTTCTTTCGACACCAGATGCTTCTGGGCGAGCGCACGGACAACCCCGCGGCGGAGGTCGACACGCCCCGGCGCGTCCGCAAGGTGCCGCGCACCCTCTCACCTGCCGAATCGGAGCGCCTGATCGAGGCGGCAAACGGCACCACACCGCGGGCGCTTCGCGACCGGGCGCTCGTGGAGCTCATGTACGGGGCAGGCCTTCGCGTATCGGAGACAGTCGGGCTCGCGCGGACGGCCGTCGACATCGACGCGCGCATCGTGCGCGTCCTGGGGAAGGGTGACAAGGAGCGCATCGTCCCGCTCGGGCGTCCGGCGGCGGAGTCGGTGCGACGGTATCTGGCCCTCGGCCGCCCGCATCTCGACAGGCGCCACCGACCCGATCTGTTCCTCAACGCACGTGGTGGTGCCCTCACCCGCTCGGGTGCCTTCCTGATCCTGCGCAAGCTCGCCGAGAAGGCAGGTCTCGAGCCCGAGCGCGTTCACCCGCACCTGCTGCGCCACTCGTTCGCGACCCACCTCCTCGAAGGCGGCGCCGATCTGCGTTCCGTCCAGGAGATGCTCGGGCATGCGGACCTCTCGACGACAGAGCGCTACACACACGTCTCGGATCGCCGTCGCCGCGAGACGTACTTCGCAGCGCACCCGCACGCGCGTCAGCCGGCACCGGCACGGGACGACACGGCCTCCTGACCGGACGCGCCGGCCCGCACAGGGGCCTCAGGCAGAGGCACGCGCCTGCCGATAGCGAGTCCATGGCCCTCGATCCGCACGTCGTCACGGTCGCTGTGATCGCCACGATCGCGTGGACGATGGTCTTCACCGGCTGCAAGAAGCGAATGCTCGAATTGAAGAGGCGCCGTCGACGGTGCGCCTCGTGCGGTCGAACGATCGCAGGTCGCACCTGCGACCGTCACTGACGGGCTCGCGCGCCGTCATGGGCCTGCCCTTCGGACGAACTCACCCGTCCGAGGCCGCCTCGACGAGAGCGAGCGCTCGCGCCAGAACCTCCTCCGTCGCGTCGACGAACGTGATGTGACCCAGCTTGCGACCCGTGCGAGGCTCCTTGCCGTAGAGATGGAGATGCGCTCCGGGGAGCGCCAGGATGTCGGCGAGGGCGGGCACTCCGCCGATCAGGTTCAGCATCACGGATGCACCCGTGGTGGCCGTGGATCCCAGCGGAAGGCCGAGGATCGCCCGGAGGTGGTTCTCGAACTGGCTCGTCGCAGCGCCTTCGATCGTCCAGTGGCCGGTGTTGTGAACACGCGGCGCGAACTCGTTCGCGAGCAACTGCTCCTTCGACCTCGAACAGCTCCAGTGCGAGCACGCCGACGTAGCCGAGCTCGTCGAGGAGCCGTCGCGCCAGCTCCTCGGCCGCGGCCTGTGGAGCCGTGACGGCCGGGCTACGCGAGACGCGGAGCACGCCGTCACGATGGAGGTTTTCGACGAGCGGCCAGTAGCGCGTTTCACCGTCCCGGCCGCGCACGGCGATCAGCGACAGCTCTCGCTCGAATGCGACCAGCTCCTCCGCCAGCTCGTGCTCGCCGAGCTGCTCGAGGGCATCGACACGCCGTTGACCCTTCCCGTCGTAGCCCATGCGTCTGGACTTGACGAGCGCGGGGAGCCCTGTCTCGGTGAGCGGCCCGAACCGGGCCGTCGGGATCCCGAGCCGCCGGAAGAGCTGCTTCTCGACGAGCCTGTCCTGACCCAGCTCGAGCGCCCGAACCGAAGGGGCCGGGTCGAGATCGCGCGCCGCCTCGACGGAGACGTTCTCGAACTCGTAGGTGACCACGTCCGCCCCGGCGGCGAGGCGTTCGAGTGCGACCCTGTCGTCGAAGTCGCCTGTGACCAACTCTCCGACGGCCCCCGCAGGAGCGTCCGGGGAAGGATCGAGGAACCGGAACCGCAGCCCGAGAGGGATCCCCGCGGCTCCGAGCATCCGGCCCAGCTGGCCGCCGCCGATGCAGGCGACGAGCGTCACAGCGGGCGCGTCACGCCGCCGGGTCGGGCGCGTCGAGAACCGAGCGCGTCTGGTCTGCCCGGTACGCGGCCAGCCGAGCACGGATTCCGGCGTCGCTTCGAGCCAGAATCGCCGCGGCGAGCAGCGCCGCGTTGACGGCCCCGGCACGACCGATCGCAAGCGTTCCGACCGGGATTCCGGCGGGCATCTGGACGATCGAGAGCAGCGAGTCCATCCCCTTCAGCGTCTTGGTCTCGACCGGGACGCCGAGGACCGGAAGCGCCGTCTTCGCGGCCGCCATGCCCGGTAGATGCGCAGCACCGCCCGCGCCGGCGATGAGCACCTGCAGTCCGCGCGCCTCCGCGGACGCCGCGTAGTCGAAGAGGAGGTCGGGTGTCCGGTGGGCGGAAACGACGCGCTGCTCGAAGGGGACGTCGAGCGACTCCAATGTCTGCGCCGCATGCTGCATCGTCTCCCAGTCGGAGCGAGACCCCATGATCAGCCCGACGAGCGGCGCGTCGGTCGTGGACGTGGCAGGGTCACGCATGGTTCGCGGGCGGAGCCGGCGCCCCTATGCCTTCACTCGCGCTTTTTTGACGAGCAGGAGCGACACCGATCGGGCCGTCTTCCTCACCTCGGCATCCGTCTCGTCGTCGGCGGCGATGCCGTCGAGGATGACGATCGTCTCGCGGGCGGGCGTGCCGTTCTTGAAACACGCGATCGCGAGCCGTCGCACCGCGACGTTGGGGTCGCGGGCGGCGAGCTCGTGCAGGATCGAGCGATAGGAATTGACATCTCCCGGATGCGCCCGTGAGAGGCCTTCGAGGGCGATCAGGGCCGATCCGCGCACCGCCGGGCTGTCGTCTTCGAACCCGCGGCGAAGCAACTCGAGCTTCTGCCGGAAGCGGAACTGCGCGATCGAACGGTAGGCAACCGCTCGAACCCTGTAGTCGGGATTCCTGGCGGCAGACTCGATCTCATCGCCCCATTCACCCCGGAGCGTGGCCAGCTCGCGCTCGAGGCCGCGCTGGGCGTACTCGTCGGCGAGGGCCGCTGCCTGCGCGAGGTCCATCAGGTGCTCGGCAGCGGACGCGGTCCGGGGCCGACGTAGAGAGCAGCCGGGCGCACCAGGCGGCCGAGCCGCTTCTGCTCCATGATGTGCGCCGACCAGCCGGCTGTCCGCGAGCACGCGAACATCGCCGGCGCGAGCTTCGGCGGCACGTCGGCAACGTCGAGAACGACGGCCGACCAGAACTCGACGTTCGTCGCGAGAACGCGGTCGGGCTTCCGCCTGTGCAACTCGGCCAGTGCCGCCCGCTCGAGCTCCTCGGCGACGTCGAACCGCGGCGAGCCAAGGTCCATCGCCGTGCCGCGAAGCAGGCGAGAGCGCGGATCCTCCGCGCGGTAGACCCGGTGGCCGAACCCCATCAGACGATCGCCGGAGTCGAGGAGATCGGAGACGTAGCGCTCGATCGAGTCGGCCTCGGCGGCTCCGTCGAGCATCGGCAAGACGCGAGCCGGCGCCCCTCCGTGAAGCGGGCCGGAGAGCGCTCCGACAGCCGAGGAGAGAGCGGCGCCGCAGTCGGCCCCGGTCGACGCAACGACCCGGGCCGTGAAGGTCGACGCATTGAGGCCGTGCTCGGCCGTGCAGATCCAATACGTGTCGATCGCCTGCACGTGCTTCGGATCGGCCTCCCCCCTCCACTCGAGCAGGAAGCGGGCAGCGGCGGTCGCCCCTGTCTGGACGAGCTCCGGATCGACCGGCGTCGTGTGGCCGTCGGCCAGGCGCGCCGACTGCGCCACGACGGAGATCATCGTCGCCGAGAGCCGGGCAAGGTCGGCGTGGGCCTCGGCGTCGGTGATGTCGATCAGCTGCCCGAGCTCCCACGCTCCCGAGAGGTGCGCGGTGACCGCCTGCAGGTCGGCGGGGGCGTTGCCCGTGAGGTTCTCGCCGTGTATGCCGCCGCCGGCTGCGAGGCCGGGCTCCGGCGCGTCGTCGACGAGCAGGCCCCAGACCTTCTCGAACGGGACCCGGCCGACGAGATCCTCGATGTCGACCCCGCGGTACCGAAGGGCGCCGCCGTCGCGGTCGGGCTCGGCGATCTCGGTCTCGAACGCGACGACGCCTTCGAGGCCCGGCTTGAACTCGCTCATCGCACTCCTCGGTCGACGACCACGAACCGATGCGGACGCTACCTGAGAGAGCACGCTCGGCCGTGCCACTATGCTCAGCTCGTGCATCGCGTGACCCTGATTCCCGGAGACGGCACCGGGCCCGAGCTGACCGAAGCGGCCCGCCGTGTCCTCGAGGCGACCGGCGTCGGGTTCGAGTGGGAGGTGCGGGAAGCCGGAGTCGACGTGATGGAGACCGAGGGGACGCCGTTGCCCGGCGAGACGCTCGCCTCGGTTCGACGGACCGGGATCGCGCTGAAAGGCCCGATCACCACTCCGATCGGTACCGGCTTCCGCTCCGTCAACGTCGCCTTGCGGCACGAGCTCGGCCTCTACGCCTGTCTGCGGCCCTGTAAGTCGTATGTGGGCGTGCGCTCGCGCTACGACAACGTCGACCTCGTGGTCGTCCGCGAGAACACCGAGGATCTCTACGCAGGGATCGAGTACGAGTCCGGCACGCCGGAGGCGGCGCGCGTGATCGAGATGCTCAACGGGATGCAACCGAAGCAGATCGCGGCGACGTCGGGTATCTCGATCAAGCCGATGAGCCCGGAGGCAAGCGAGCGCATCATCCGCTACGCGTTCGACTATGCCCGCGCCCATGGCCGCAAGCGCGTTTCGTGCATCACGAAGGCCAACATCATGAAGTTCACCGACGGCCTGTTCCTGGCCGTGTTCCGCGAGGTGGCAAAGGAGTACCCCGAGATCGAAGCGTGGGAAACGCTGGTCGACGCCCTCTGCATGGGTCTCGTCCAACGGCCGGAGGAGTTCGACGTCCTCGTGCTCCCGAACCTCTACGGCGACATCATCAGCGACCTCACCGCCGGCCTCGTCGGCGGGCTCGGTGTGGCGCCGGGCGGCAACATCGGCCCGGACTCCGCTGTCTTCGAGGCGACGCACGGATCGGCACCGAAGTACAAAGGACTGAACAGGGTGAACCCGACGGCGATGATCCTCTCGGGGAAGCTCATGCTCGACCACCTCGGCGAGACCGAGGCCGCCGGCAGGCTCGAGGCTGCTGTGGCGGCCGTCATCGCCGAGGGCGAGCGCGTCACCTACGACCTGAAGCCGTCGAGAGACGACCCGACCGCCGTCGGCACGGCCGAATATGCCGACGCGATCATCGAGAAGCTGGCCGGCTAGGCGGGCTCGGCACAGACCTTGTCCAGCACACGGAGCATCGCACCCAAGGAGTCAAAGTGAGACAGAAGGTCACGGTCGTCGGCGCAGGGAACGTTGGCGCGACGTGCGCGCAGGAGCTCGCCCGACGCGACTACGCGAACGTCGTTCTCGTCGACATCAAGCCGAACTTCCCGCAAGGGAAGGCGCTCGACATCAACCAGGCGGCCTCGGTGCTGGGCTACGAGCCCAACGTCGTCGGATCGAACGGCTACCTGGAGACCGCCGGCTCGGACGTCGTCGTGATCACCGCCGGCCTCCCCCGGAAGCCCGGGATGAGCCGCGACGACCTCGTCACCACGAACGAGGCGATCGTCGGCTCGGTGACCAAGGAGATCGTCAGGCGATCGCCGAAGGCGATCATCGTCGTCGTCTCGAACCCCCTCGACGCGATGTGCCATGTCGCCAAGGCCGTCTCGAAGTTCCCGAAGGAGCGCGTCGTCGGCATGGCCGGGATCCTCGATACCGCGCGATTCGCAGCCTCGATCGCGTGGGAGACCGGGATGTCCGTCAAGGACGTCACGGCGATGGTGCTCGGAGGACACGGCGACCAGATGGTCCCCGTCGTGTCGGCGACGACGGTCGGCGGCGTCCCGCTCGAGCAACTCGCGACGAAGGGCCGCATCGCCAAGATGGTCGAGCGGACACGCAAGGGAGGCGGCGAGGTCGTGAACCTCCTCGGCACGTCTGCCTGGTATGCCCCCGGCGCTGCGGCCGCCCAGATGGTCGACGCCATCTGCCTGGACGAGAAGCGCGTCCTGCCGTGCACCGCGTTCCTCGAAGGCGAGTACGGCGTTCACGGCCTCTACATGGGCGTCCCCGTCAGGCTGGGAGCGAAGGGCGTGGAGGAGATCGTGAAGCTCAAGCTCTCCGTCGGCGAGAAGCGGATGCTCCGCGAATCGGCCGCAGCGGTTCGCGACGTCGTCGGCGTCCTGCAAGACGGCTAGCGCGACTCCGCGAGCGGCTGCCGGCTCACCGGGGTGAGAGCTCGGCCTTTGCGCGACCTGAACAGTCGCGCGGGGTACCCTTCCGGCCCATGGACCTCGGCCTTCAAGGACGGACCGCGATCGTGCTCGGTGCATCCCAGGGAATGGGGCTCGCGATCGCCGAAGGCCTTGCTGCAGACGGCGCCGGGGTTGCGATGTTCGCGCGGCGGGCCGATGTCGTCGAGCGTGAGGCGACGCGGATCGGCGGCCTTGCCGTCGCCGGAGACCTCACGGTCCTCGCCGACCTCGACCGACTGGTGGCCGCAACCGTCGAACGATTCGGCGGCATCGACATCGTCGTGCTCAACGGAGGGGGCCCTCCTCCCGGCTCGGCGTCGGGTGTCACGGCGGACGCGGTCCGCGCGGCAGTCGATCTCCTCCTCGTCCCGCACGTCCACCTCATCGGGCTGTGCCTGCCGCACCTGCGCGCACATGGGCGTGGCCGGATCGTCGCCATCGAGTCGACGTCGGTGAAGGAGCCGATCGCGAACCTGGCACTTTCGAACGCAGTACGGCCCGGCGTCGTCGGCTGGCTGAAGACGCTTTCCCGCGAGCTCGGGCCGGATGGGATCACAGTCAACACGATCGCGCCGGGCCGGATCGACACCGAGCGGCTCGTCTCGCTGTACGGGGACGATGGACCTCCGCCCGAGCTGCTCGCTCAGATTCCCGCTGGGCGTCTCGGCTCGCCGACGGAGATCGCCGCTGCCGTGCGTTTCCTTGCATCGGACGGGGCTGCGTACATCAGCGGCACCGTCCTCCCGGTGGACGGCGGCATGCTGAACGGTCTGTTGTAGCGTGTCGCGTCGGCACCTGAACGTCCTCCTCTGGAGCGTCGCCGGCGTGGCCGTCGTGCTGCTCGCGTTTGCCTGGTTCGCCCCGTCCAGCTCGTATCTCTACGTCCCCAACGAGGCCAGCCCCGTCGCCTCGAAGGTCAAGGTGGAAGGGGAGAAGAGAACGTCGTCCGGCCCGGGAGCGATCTACTACGTCGACGTCTCGATCCGCAAGGCGACCTGGGTCGAACGCGCGCTGGCGTTCACTCGGCCGGACGGGGCGACGCTCGTCCCGAAGGGCCAAGTCGTCCCCCCGGGTGGGACGTTCGAGGATCGCCGCGAGGAGGGACTACGCGAGATGGCCCGGTCCGAAAGCGTCGCGGCGGCAGTCGCCCTCAGGCACGCGGGGTACTCCGTCAAGGCGACGCCGAAGGGCGCCCTGGTCGAGTCGGTCGCACCTGACGCGCCGGCAGTGACCGTGCTCCACGCCGGCGACGTGATCGTCAAGGCGGGCAGCAGCACGATCAAGACGCCGGGTGAGCTTCGCCGCTCGTTCGACGACGTCCGCCCGGGCAGTGACGTCACCCTGCGAATCAGGCGGGGCAAGACGACGAAGACGGTGGTCGTGCGGACGGTCGAGTCACCGGCGGAGAAAGGTCGGGCGATCATCGGCATCAGGGTCGCGCAGGCAGCCGACATCGAGCTCCCGCTCAAGGTCGACATCGACCTGGGAGGCGTCGGCGGGCCGTCCGCCGGCCTCCCGTTCGCGCTCGACGTGCTTCAGGAGCTCGGCACGAACGTCGATCGGGGGCACCGGGTCGTGGCGACCGGAGAGATCGCGCTCGACGGCAGCATCGGGCCGATCGGCGGGGTGAAGCAGAAGACGTTCGGGGCGCGGAAGGCCGGAGCAGACGTGTTCCTGGTTCCCGCTGGGGAAAACGCAGCGGAGGCGAGGCGATATGCAGGGAAGCTTCGCATCATCGCGGTGCGGAGTTTTCAACAGGCGTTGTCCGCATTGCGAACGATGCCGTCGTAGTACCGACCTTTGCAGGGATTTTGTCGCCCAGGGCAACGGCCGCTAATTGCGGCACTTTCCTGACCCACCCCCTTGCCAGCCCGACGACCTGTGGCCACAATGCCACCTGGTCAGCCCGGCCAGAAGTGTTTCATCCCGGAAACTTTCCTTGTCGACTAAAGCATCCTGCAACAACTGCTACTTCCGCCGCGAGGGCCTCTGCGCCATCCCCGGCGAGACTCCCTGCCCGACGTTCAGGGCGGTCGCAGCGGGTGGGCAGCTCCTGCCGCCCAAGCAGCCCCGACTCGTCCTCCGCCCGGCCGTCCCACTCGTCGCCTCCTCGACGTAGGGCGTCCGGCCCTGCGACTACGAGCGCCTTGGCGCGACGCTGCTTGCGGCGATCCCGCAGATCGTCGAAGAGCCAGCCGGCGACGAAGCCCAAGCCGATGGCGAGCAGGAGGACGACGAAGAGAGACGCCTCGGTCTTGAAGAAGACGAAGTTGACCGCGACCTGATTGCGGTTTGCCAGCACGACGATCACCACGTAGACGAGCACGACGCCGAGAATGATCCGGCGCGGCGTCCAGGCGCTCTTCTTTCTTTCCGGCGTGGGCTGCGTCGACATCGTTCGATTCTACGATGTCTGGGAGAGTGAGACTCTACGCTTGGCAGGCGCGGGCGAGGCACGCCTCGCCCCTACAGCAGCGTTGCAGGCGAGGGAGGGCTTCGCCTCTCCCCTACAGGAGGGTGGCGAGCAGGGCGACGCCCTCGACGATGCGCTCGGGTGACTCGTAGCTGAAGGCGAGACGCGCCGACGACTGCCCCGCCGATGCATTGGGGAAGAAGTCCGATCCCCGCACGAACGTCACCCCAGCAGCTGTCGCCCGTGTGAGAAGCGCGCTCGAGTCGACGTCGCCCGCGAAGTCGAGCCAGAGGAAGTAGCCGCCTTGCGGTGAGCTCCAGGTCGTGCCTGCCGGCATCTCTGCCTCGAGGGCGCCGAGCATGGCGTCCCTCCGTCCCTTGAGCAGGCCGCGCACGCGATCGAGGTTCGGCTCGAAGGCACCACGATGACCGAGTTCGTACACGATCGCCTGCGGGAGCAGGCTGGGCGAGATGTACGTCGAGACGGCGCGATCGTCGTAGGCGCCGACGAGAGCCTCCGGGACGACGAAGTACCCGATCCGGAGACCGGGAGCCACCGTCTTCGAGAACGACGACGTGAAGGTGACAGACCGACCACCCTCGAGCTCGTGGATCGACGGGATCGGGGCACCGTCGTAGCGGACCCGGCCATAGGGATCATCCTCGAGAACGGGCAGGTCGAACTCCCGGATGAGCTCGACGAGCCGCTGTCTCCGTTCGGTCCCGAGCGACCGCCCCGAGGGGTTCTGGAACGTCGGAATCGTGTAGAGGAACGAGATCTCACCCCCGCGCCGTAGCTCCGTCTCCAGCGCGTCGAGGTCGAGCCCTTCCGCATCCATCGCGATCGGCACCACCTCTGCGCCCTCGCGCGCCAGGATCTTGAGCGGCCGGTCGTACGTCGGGCCCTCGACGAGCACACGACCGGGCCGACTCGCGAGTTGGACAGCGGCGTAGAAGACGAACCCCTGCAGGCCACCGGTCGTGATGAAGACGCGATTCGCCTCGACACCGTGCCGCTCGGCGAGCACCTCGCGCAGCGGCCCGTAACCGCCGCCCGTCCCGTACGAGAGAATCGCAACGCCGTCCCGCTCGAGCGCCGCCCTCGCGCAATCCGCGATGAGAGCCGGATCGAGGCACTCTGGCGCCGGCGCGCCGCGCGCGAACGAGATCGCTGTCATCCCGTGAGCCTACCCGGCAGGATCCGCCGGCTTGCATGGGAACCGCCACGTACGGCGAATTGGGGCCTACTGCTACTGTTGTCCACAGGGAATCGGCGTTGTGCCGCCCCGGGAGATCAGCTTCTTTCGACTCTAGGCTCGGATTTCGACTCCGAGATCGGTGGTTCGAGGGTAGGTGGTCTCGAACACAATCCAAGGAGTCGAAAACCGAATGCCAGAATCAACCTTTGCCTCGATTGGGCTGAGCGCCGACGTTGTTCGCGTGCTCACCGCTCAGGGAATCGAGTCACCCTTCCAGATCCAGACGCGAGCGATCCCGGCGGCGCTCGCGGGCCAGGACGTGCTCGCCAAGGCGCCAACAGGCTCGGGCAAGACACTCGCCTTCGCCATACCGATCGTCGAGCGCGCTGTTCCCGGCGCCGGCAGGCCCTTCGCTCTCGTTCTCGTCCCGACCCGCGAGCTCGCGGTGCAGGTCACCGAGGTGCTGGCGGATCTCGGGAAGGCCCGCAATCTCGAGGTCGCCTCGGTCTACGGCGGCGTGCCGATCCCGGCTCAGGCCGCCAAGGCCAAGAAGGCGCACGTCCTCGTTGCGACTCCCGGACGCCTGCAGGATCTGATGGACCGGCGCCTCGTGACGCTCGACGCGGTGTCGATTCTCGTCCTCGACGAGGCCGACCGGATGCTCGACATGGGCTTCAAGCCGCAGGTCGACAAGATCCTGCGCCGGGTCTCGGACGACCGTCAGACGATGTTCTTCTCGGCCACTCTCGACGGCCCCGTCGGTGAGCTCGCCCGGGCCTACACCCGGCAGCCCGTCCGGATCGAGGCCGAGCTCCCCACCGTGAACAAGCCGGGTGAGATCGACCATCAGTTCGTCTCGGTCACGCCGGAGAACAAGGTGGACAAGCTCGTCGAGCTCCTCAACGCGGAGCGCGGGCTCGCACTGGTCTTCGTCCGCACGAAGCGCGGCGCCGATCGGCTCGCGCAGCGCCTCGAGCGCCACCAGGTGCGCGCCGTCGCGATGCACGGCGACAAGACGCAGGCCGCACGCGAGAAGGCACTCGCACATTTCGAGGCCGGCAGGGTGACGACGCTCATCGCCACCGACGTCGCCGCCCGGGGGCTCGACCTGTCGGACATCACGCATGTGATCAACTTCGATCCACCCGAGGACGAGAAGGCGTACACCCATCGCGTCGGTCGCACCGGTCGTGCGGGTCGCTCGGGGACGGGCGTCACGCTCGTGCTCCCGGATCAGCAGTCCGAGGTCAGCCGTGTAGCCCGCCTCAACGGCCAGCACGACAAGTGGGAGGAGACCGGCATGAAGGTCGCCGCTCCGAAGTTGCTCTACTCGGGGCGCAAACGCGGCTCCAAGTGGGGCCCCACGAGGCCTCGCCGCAAGATCTAGCCGGCGCCCGCTGCAGGAGGCGAAGACAGCCCGTAGGCGAGGGCGACGCTTTGCGTCGCCCCTACGGCGTCACCCGGACAGGGATCGCCTCGCCCCGTACGGCGTCGCCCTACGCGAAGTAGGTGTCGTCGTGGCTGTAGGCAGGGACGCAGCAGCACAGCAGCCGCACGCCGTCCGGCCCGGCTCGTAGCTCGTGCCAGGCGCCGGGCGGGATCAGGATCGCGTCTCCCGCCCCCACTTCACGCGTCTCTCCGTCGAGCTCCATCGCGCCACCCCCTCCGACGAGGAGATAGATCTCCTCGCTGAGGGCGTGGTAGTGGCGCACCGTCGACTGCCCCGGCTCGAGGATCGCCTCCGCGAGCGACTGGGCGGGCGAGTGAATGTACTCGCGGATCGTCGAGCCGTCCTTGGTCGTGAACGGCTCGAGGCCGCCGTAGGCGACGACGTCCATCAGCTCGGAGGCGCTTCGTCAGCCGGCGGAGCCGCTGCGACCGGAGGAGTCGGCGTGGCAGGCACGGCCGAGGGCTCCTGCACCGGTGGCTTCGCGGCCTCGAGCTCTTTGCCGGGTCGTGAGGACGGCTTGGGCTTGTCCGACTTGGGGTCGAGCAACGAGCGTGGATCCATCTCGCTGACGGCGTCCTTCATCTCGCGCACGCCGACACCGAGTCTCTTGGCCATGCCCGGTGCGCCCTTGGCACCGAACAACAGGACGAGCACCCCGGCGAGGATGAGAATCTCCCAGATCCCGAGTCCGAAGGGCACCGCCGAACTGTACCCGCCGCCACGACCTCGACGGCCGCGCGCCGGGCGCCGGGCGCGGATCGCCTACCGGTGGGCGATCTCGGCTACGAGCTCTGCGGTCTCGGTGGGTGTCGTCCCGACACGAATGCCTTTCGCTTCGAGCGCTTCCTTCTTCGCCTGTGCGGTTCCCGACGAGCCGGAGATGATCGCTCCGGCGTGGCCCATCGTCTTGCCGGGGGGCGCGGTGAAGCCGGCGATGTACGCGACGACGGGCTTGGTGAGCTCGGACTCGATATACGCCGCGGCCTTCTCCTCCTCGTCACCTCCGATCTCCCCGACCATGACCACGTACTCGGTCTCCGGGTCTGCCTGGAACTTGGCGAGGATGTCGACGAACGACGAGCCGACGACGGGGTCGCCGCCGATGCCGACGATCGTCGAGTTGCCGAGCCCCATCTGGGTCAACTCGTGACCGATCTGGTAGGTCAGCGTCCCAGACCGTGAGACGAGCCCGATCGTGCCCGCCGTGAAGATCTCGGCCGGGATGATCCCGACGTTCGCCTTTCCGGGGGAGAGGGCTCCGGGGCAGTTCGGCCCGATCAGCGTCACCCCTCGGTCGTGCACGTAGGTGTGGATGCGAAGCATGTCGTGCGCGGGGACGCCTTCGGTGATGCAGATCACCGTCTCGATGCCGGCATCGACGGCCTCGTAGACCGCGTCCGCGGCGAACGGGGCCGGCACGAAGATCATGGCCGTGTTCGCGCCGTGCTCGGTGACGGCCTCCACCACCGTATGCAGGACGGGAACTCCTTCGACGTCCTGACCTCCCTTACCGGGGGTCACCCCCGCGACGAGGTTCGTGCCATAGGCGCGATTGCGGAGCCCGTGGAAGCGGCCTTCGGAGCCGGTGAGCCCCTGCACGACGAGCCGTGTCTCGTTGTCGACGATGATCGCCATCAGACTCCCTTGCGCGCCCTGATCGCGATCTTGGCAAGCGTCAGGCGACCATCACGCACGCGGTCACCGAGCAGCGCAGTCGCCTGCAAGGCGTCGGCCCCGTCGCAACCCGTCCGTCGGAGCCAGGCCTCGTAGTCCATCGCATGCTCGAAGAACCGAACCTCGTCGATCCCGAGCCCCGCGTCGGTGACGAAGCCACGCCACTCGGCGTCGGTGTAGTTCCGCACGTGCGACGGGTCTCGCAGCTTCTCGGCCTGCTCGACGTCGTCACCCATGTTCACGGTGTCGACGAGCAGAACGCGATCGCTGCTGACGCGGGCCATCTCTCGCACTGCCCCGCAGACGTCGGCGAAATGATGCGCAGCGGTGCGACACGCTACCACCTCGAAGCTCCCGTCCGCGAAAGGGAGCGACTCTGCGGCACTGACCACATCGGGCCGCATCCCCGGTGCGGGGTCGAGGGTGACAACCTCCAGGCCCTCCTCACGGAGCCGCCGGGCGACATGGCCACCCCCGGTCGCGACGTCCAGTGCGGTCTGCGCTCCCCGGCTCCAGGCGACGAGGGTGTCGAGATCCTCACCGTCGCGGTGCGCATCCGACTCGACGTACAGCGCTGCTCGTTCGCTCCAGACGTCGGGCACGTGGATATCGGCGTTCACGCAGCGAGCTCCACGGCGCGTCGTGCTGCGTCGAGCATCGTCGGCTCCACGGAGAGGTTCGGGGGAGCAGCGTCGGCGAGGATCTGGCGCCCCTCCGTCGCGTTCGTGCCGTCGAGCCTGACCACGAGCGGCAACTCGAGGCCCATCTCGGTGAGCGCCTGCAGGATCCCGCGGGCGACCTCGTCGCACCGCGTGATGCCGCCGAAGATGTTGAAGAAGATCGCCTTGACCTGCGGATCGCGGGTGATCACCGAGAGAGCATCGACAACGCCCTGCGCGTCGCCACCTCCGCCGAGGTCACAGAAGTTGGCGGGACGACCGCCGGCGAACGTGACGACGTCGACCGTCGACATCGTCAGGCCGGCGCCGTTGCCGCACACCCCGACCTCGCCGTCGAGCTTCACGTAGGTCACGTTCTTCTCGCGGGCCAGCGCCTCGAGCGGATCCGCCGCATCCTCGTCGCGCATGGCAGCGATATCCGGGTGCCGGTAGAGGGCGTTGTCGTCCACCGTGAACTTCGAGTCGAGCGCCTTGACGGTGCCATCGGGGGTGACGATCAGCGGATTGATCTCGCACAGCATGGCGTCGAACTGGACGAACGCGTCGTAGAGCTGGCCGATGATCCGCGCGATCTGCTTCTGCTCCTGCGGGTCACCGACACCGGCTCCGTAGACGAGCCGACGCGCCTGCCACGGGTGAAAACCCTCCAGGGGATCGACATGAAGCCGAACGAGTGCGTCCGGGCTCTCGGCGGCAACCTGCTCGATGTCGATTCCACCCTGCGTCGTGAACATGAACAACGGCTTCTTCGCGCCACGGTCGAACGTGAGCGAGAGGTAGTACTCCTTCGCGATCTCGGATGCCTGCTCGATCCACAGCCGCTTTACGATGTGGCCCTTGATGTCGAGGCCGAGGATGTTCTTCGCGTGCTCCTCCGCCTCGTGCGCACTCGTCGCGAGCTTCACGCCACCCGCCTTGCCGCGGCCACCGGTCAGGACCTGCGCCTTGACGACCACCGGGCTCCCGAGCACCTCGGCGGCCTGACGAGCCTGCGCCGGCGTGGTCGCGAGTTGCCCCGCGCCCACCGGGATCCCGGCGCGCGCGAACAGCTCCTTGCCCTGATACTCGTAGAGATCCATCCGTCACGAGCCTACCTGCCTCCGTGTGCGACGATCTTCTTCATGCGCCGCCCTCTCCTCGCCGGCTTGCTGGCGGCTGCGGTAGCCGCGGCGGCGGCCGGCTGCGGCTCGACCGACGTCGCTGTGCCGGCAGCCGTCAAGGCGCCACCGCAAACGGCGCAGCTCTCGTGGAACGAGCCCTATCCCGCCGACAAGCCCGCGCTCGTGTTCGGAGTCTCGGCGTTCACCGTCACGCGGACGGGATGGAGGGCCGAGGTCTCGGTCAGGAATCGTTCGACGGTCGCCTGGGAGATCGGCGGCCCGGACGGTGCACCAGCTCGCGCCTTCGGCGTCCTGCTCTTTCCGACCGGGGCGCTCGAGGATCTCGAGCGCCGCAACCGCGAGGGCAACCTGCCTGCGATCCGTGCTGCGCAGAGCTTCCGGCCGGCACTCCCCGCCGTCCTGAAGCCCGGCGCAACGTGGGCGGGAACGGTCGCGGCACCCGGTGCGCTCGCGGGCGGGCTCTGGGTCCGGCTCTCGTTCGGCGCGTTCCGAAGCGTCGGCACGCCACCGGAGGGTGCCCAGCCACAGGTGGTGTGGTTCACCGATCACGCGCACGAGCTCGAGACTGTCGCCGCCGAGCCGGCCTGACCGCGCCCGGGTAGGGCTCGAACGTCGAGGGACGCCGCAGGATGGGCATTCGGGATGCAGGTCCCGTAGGCTGAGCAGGTGCGCCGCTGGCTCCCGCTGATCATCCTCGCCGCGGCCCAGTTCGTGATGGTGCTCGACTCGAGCGTCATGAACGTCTCGATCTCCCAGATCGTTGCCGACCTCGACACGACCGTCACCGGCGTCCAGGGAGCGATCACCATGTACACGCTCGTGATGGCCGCGTTCATGCTCGTCGGCGCAAAGCTCGGCGACATCTGGGGACGAGACCGCGCCTTCGGGATCGGGCTCGCGGTCTACGGGCTCGGCTCGCTGACAACCGCCCTGAGCCCGAACCTCTACGTCCTGCTCTTCGGCTGGTCGCTCGTCGAAGGCCTCGGAGCCGTGCTCGTGATCCCGGCGATCGCCGCCCTTACCGCAGCCAACTACGAGGGCAAGGATCGCGCCTTCGCATACGGGATCATCGGAGGCGTCGCCGGAGCC
This sequence comes from uncultured Thermoleophilia bacterium, assembly GCA_963776305.1. GTDB lineage: Bacteria > Actinomycetota > Thermoleophilia > Gaiellales > Gaiellaceae > Gaiella. Next base: position 22,870 of record CAVZMA010000007.1, read on the forward strand.
GCGATCGCCGTCGGGCCGGTGATCGGCGGCTGGGTGACGACCTACTACTCGTGGCGGTACGTCTTCGTCGGCGAGGTCGTGATCGTGATCGCCGTCCTGCTTCTGCGCAAGCGGATGCAGGCTGCGCCACGACCCGAGCACCCGCCGAAGCTCGACGTCGGGGGCGCAGCGTTCTCGGCCCTCGGCCTCGGCCTGATCGTCTTCGGCATCCTTCAGAGCAGCAAGTGGGGCTGGATCTGGCCGCTCGACGCTCCCACGATCGACGGCCACGAGATCACACCGCTCGGATTCTCGCTCGTGCCCTTCCTGATCACCGGCGGCGTCCTTCTCCTCTGGTGCTTCGGCCTGTGGGAGGAGCGCCGAGCGACGTTGGGACTGGACGCGCTGCTCGACCGCACGCTTCTGACGATCGCGGCCCTGCGGGCAGGCCTGTCGACGCTGATGTCCCAGCAGCTCGTGCTGATGGGCACCTTCTTCGTCCTGCCCGTGTACCTGCAGGTCGTCCTCGGGTTCGACGCGTTCGAGACGGGGAAGCGGTTGCTCCCGATGTCGATCACGATGCTCGCGGCAGCACTCACGGGCCCGAAGCTCGTGACCCGTCTGCCGCCACGGGCGATCGTGCGGATCGGGCTGCTCGCCATGGGTCTGGCAGCCCTGGTGATGACGGCAACGATCGACGTGACCCTCAACGAGACGGGCTTCAAGCTCTCGCTCGCGTTGTTCGGCGTCGGCGCCGGCCTTCTGATGTCGCAACTCGGCAACGTGATCATGTCGTCGGCGCCGCAGGAGAAGACGAACGAGGCCGGAGGCCTGCAGGGGACCGCCCAGAACCTCGGCGCCTCACTCGGAACAGCGCTGATCGGCTCCGTTCTCCTCACGGGCCTGCTCACCGGCTTCAACGACAGGATCGCCCAGAACCCCGCTCTCTCGGACTCGACGAAGACGCAGATCAGCGCCGCCACGGAGGACGGGATCGAGATCGTGACGGCGGAGCAGGTGCACGCCGCTGTCATCGCTGCCGGTGCCACCGCGGCCGAGGCCGACGCGATCACGGCCGACTACAGCGAGGCCGAGCTCGACGCACTGAAGAAGGCGATGCTCGCGGTGGCGCTCCTCGCCCTGCTGTCGATCGTCTTCACCCACCGCCTGCCGGCCAAGCCTGTGACGCCACGAGACCCCGAGGCTGCTTCCTCGGGCTGATCAGGACTTCGCGACGGGTACGCTCGCTCGATGGATGCAATCGTCGTCGACGGGCTCGAGAAGACGTACGGAAAGGACACGCGAGCGCTCGACGGGATCAGTTTCGCGGTCCCGGAGGGAGAGGTCTTCGGGCTGCTCGGGCCGAACGGGGCCGGCAAGTCGACGACGGTTCGCATTCTCTCCACGCTGACGAAGGCCGACGCGGGTCGCGCGATCGTCGCAGGACACGACGTGGCCTCGAAAGCCGGGGCGGTTCGGCGGTCGATCGGGTACGTGCCCCAGGCGTCGGGCATCGATCGCGAGGCGACCGGGCGCGAGAACCTCGTCCTCCAGGGGCGCCTGCAGCGGATGAGAGGCCCTGACCTCGAGCAGCGGGCGACCGACCTGCTCGAGACCTTCGGCCTCGCCGAGAAAGGGAACGCGCTCGTCAAGACCTATTCGGGCGGCATGAAGCGGCGACTCGATGTCGCCATGGGCCTCGTTCACCGACCGCAAGTGCTGTTCCTCGACGAGCCCACGACCGGGCTCGACCCCGAGGCGCGCGCCGCGATGTGGGGTGAGCTCGAGCGCCTGGCGGCGGCCGAGCGCCTCACGATCCTGCTCACGACCCACTACCTCGAGGAGGCCGACCGGCTCGCGCGCCGTGTTGCGATCGTCTCGCGAGGCAAGGTCGTCGTCGAAGGTTCGCCGGAGGCGCTGAAGCGCGAGCTCCGCGGCGACGCAGTCACGGTCGAGGTCGACCGCGCAGATATCGATCGTGCCACCGAGATCGCCCGCGGGCTCGACGGCGTTCACGAGGTCACGCCGGACGGGCGCCGCTTGCACCTCCGTGTCGATCACGGAGCGCAGGCCGTGCCCGTCATCCTCGCCGCCCTCGATTCGGGCGGAACCGGCGTTCAGGCGGTGACCGTGTCGCGACCGTCACTCGACGACGTCTACCTCCACCACACCGGGCGCGGTTTCCGCGCCGACGACGAGAGCGGCTCGTGACCGTCCTCTCGCAGACACTGTTCTTCTGCGGGCGGGTCCTGCGCAACCTCTCGCGTCAGCCCATCTGGATCGTGGTGATGATCGTGCAACCGATGTTCTGGCTGCTGCTCTACAGCCAACTCTTCCGCCGCATCACCGACCTCCCCGGATTCGGAACGACCTCCTACATCGACTACCTGACCCCCGGCGTCGCGGTGATGACCGCGTTCTTCTCCGGTTCGTGGGCCGGGATGGGGATGATCGAGGATCTCGACCGCGGAGTGCTCGAGCGATTCCTCGCGACGCCGGCGAGTCGCGGCGCAATCGTCTTCGGACGCATCCTCGAGTCGGCGATCGTCGCCACCCTGCAGGCAGTCCTGATCTTGCTCACCGGGCTTGCCCTCGGGGCGACGAACGGTGGTCTCGTGGGCTGGGTCGTGATCCTCCTCGCCGCCTTCCTCACCGCGGCCGGATTCGCCGGGCTTTCACACGGGATCGCGCTCCGCACCCGACAGGAGGCGTCGATGATCGCGGTGGCCCAGTTCATCGGCCTGCCGTTGCTGTTCTTCTCATCACTCCTGATCGCGCGCACGCTGATCCCGGGCTGGATGCAGAACGTGTCGCTCCTGAACCCGGTGGAGTGGGCAGTGCGGGCGGCGCGCGGCGAGGCGCTTCCCGGGACCGACTGGGGCACGATGGGAGCGTTCCTGCTCCTCCTCGGCGCGTTCGTCGCGCTGACGACGGCGTTTGCGACGGCGAGCTTCCGCGCCTACCAACGGACGCTCTGATGATCCTCGCACTCGGCGACCGCGATCCGGGCTACCTCACCCATCGCGAGGTCGATGCCGCGCTCGCGCTCTTCCCGGCAGGCACCGACTGGGTCGGGACGAGCTCGTCGACCGCGCGAGATCTCGATGGGTGCTCGGGGATCTGGCTCCTGCCTGGTACGCCCTACCGAGATGCAGATGCTGCGCTTGCCGCCATCCGGTATTGCCTCGTCGCAGGCGCACCGTTTCTCGGAACCTGCGGCGGGTTTCAGCACGCACTCGTGGAGCTCGCCCGCGGCCAAGCGGGAATCGCGGATGCCGAGCACGAGGAGACGAACCCCGAAGCCGCGACTCTGGTCATCTCGCGGCTCGCCTGCAGTCTGTACGGCGAGGTGAGAACCGTCACCCCTGTGCCCGGCACCCGCTTCGCCGAGATCTGCGGTGTCGAGCCGTTCGAGGGGTACCACTACTGCGGCTACGGCCTCGACCCTGCATACGTCGCCCCACTCCTCCGGGCCGGCGTGGTCGTCGGAGCGACGGCCCCGGACGCTGGTGTGGAGGCGATCGAGCTCCCCGGGCATCGGTTCTTCCTCGCAACGGCGTTTCAGCCGCAGGTCGGGACCAGCGAAACCGGCGGGCTTTCTCCGTTGCTCGAGGCGTTCGTCGCGGCGGCGGCCCTCGGCGCCGTGTGACGGCGCGCCGACCTACCTAATGCGGCTGAGCTGTGGGCCGAACGAGGATCTCGTTCACATCGACGTGCGGTGGCTGAGAAAGCGCGAAAAGGACGGCGCGGGCGACATCGTCCGGCTCGAGCGGCACCTCCAGGGGCACGGTGTCGAAGAACGGCGTATCGACCATTCCCGGCGCGATCACGGTGACGCGGACGCCGGTGCCGTCGAGCTCAAGCCGGACGGACTCACCCATGGCATGGACCGCGTGCTTGGTCGCTGAGTACAGCGACCCGGGGATCGGTCGACGGCCGGCCACCGACCCGGTGAGCAGGAGATGCCCCTGCGACTCCTTCAGCGCCGGCAACGTGGCCCGAACCGTCAGCGCCGCTCCGTAGACGTTCGTGAGAACCATGTCGCGCCAGTGCTCGACGGTCTCGCTGAGGAAGCTCCGCGCGGCTCCAAAGCCGGCATTCGCCCACGCTGCATCGAGCCGGCCGAAGTGCTCGAGCGCGACGGTCACCGCGGCCTGCTGGTCGGCCCACTCCGTCACGTCGCATTCGACTGCGACCGCGTGGTCCGCGCCGCCGAGCTCCTCGGCGAGCGCATCGAGCTTGTCGAGCGACCGAGCGGCCAGAATCTGACGCCAACCGCTTGCCCTCAACATCCGGGCGGTGGCGGCGCCGATCCCTGAAGAGGCGCCGGTGATCAGGGCAACAGGCCGCTCCGCGCTCATGCCTCGACTCTAGAGGATCCACCGGAACGAGAATCACAGATCCAGCGAGGCCGCCCAGCCCGACGTCGGCTCGGGCGTGGCTCCGCAGCTCGCAGGGACGGTCGGGCCTGGCCGCTCCTCGACGTGAGCCGTCAGCACGCCGCTCGGGGTCGAGAACGTCACGCGCCCGGGGTCATGGGAGACGAGCCGCAGATCGGCGATGCCGTCGTGGCCCGTCACCGTGCGAACGAGCAACTCTGCAGCCTGGACGGGCTGGGGGTAGATCGTCCGACCGCGGTAGAGGTCGAGGGGGATGCGGCCGGCGTCGATCGAGCGGGCGAGCTCCACGGCACGGTCGATCGGAACGCGCCCGAACTGGAGGCCCTGGGGCACGACGACGACATTTGGAGCGAATCGATGCCCACCGAGATGCGAGGCCTGCCAGAGTCGCGCGGGCGGGATAGCCGGCAGCAGCGCGTCGAAGAGCCGCCCGCCGAGGCGCGCACAGCAGGCGTCCCGACGCCCGTGGGCACACACGAGCACGACCGCACCGTCCACGCGCTCCCCCCTGCTCAGGTCGATGTCCGGCAGAAGCTCGAGGGATTGGAGCTCCTGGCGAACCGCCTCACCGATCGCCTCGCCGGCGATCGCGTGAACCACCGTCACGCCGCGGCGGCGGTCCGGCCGGCGGATCAGGATCACCTTGCCTGGGAAGCCGCCCAGATAGGCGTGCACTTTCGACGACAGCCCGCTGTCGGTGAGCGCGTCTCGTCCCCACGCTCCTCGCACCTCCACGAGGAGCCACCTGTCTGCGACGCTCGCGCTCGCGGCGAGGGGTTCGCCCGCCTGCAGGGACGAGTCCGAACAGCTGAGCACTTCCGTCATGCGGGCAGCACGTCCGCGAGCAGCCGGGCGAGCGCCGGATCGATCCCGAGCTCGCCCGCGAACGCGCGATAGTCGGCGAGGGCTTTCGACACGTCACGGCCGGGCCGAGCCACGGCGCGGAGAAGCACGTTCTTCGCCGTGTGCTCCAGCTCGACGAATTCCACGACCTGGACGTCGTAGCCCACGGCTCCCAGAAGCTGTGCTCTGGCGGCATCCGTGACCTCGGCGGCGAATCGCTCCCTCAGGGTCCCGTGACGGAGCAGGGGCTGGAGGGAGGCGTTCACGAGCTGCGGCATGAGCTCGTGCTGACAGCACGGAACTGCAAGGATGACGGGCGCGCCCGCGCGTACGGCGCGGTCGAGCGCGTCATCGGTTGCGGTGTCGCAGGCGTGGAGGCTCACGACCATGTCGACGCCTGACAGTGCGTCGTAGCCTGCTATGTCGCCGACCTCGAAGCGGAGGCCGGCGGCGTCGATCGATCGCGCCAGCGCCTCGCAGCGGGCGACGACGTCGCTCTTGAGGTCGAGGCCCACGATCTCCACCTCCCGTCCACGGATCGCCGTGAGGAGATGATGGAGCGCGAACGTCAAGTAGGACTTGCCGGAGCCGAAGTCGACGATCCGGAGCGGCCCCTGCGGGAGAGACGGAAGGATGTCGTCCACGAGCTCGAGAAATCGATTCACCTGCCGGAACTTGTCGTACCGCCGCGAGCGAACCTTTCCTTCCGCGGTCATCACCCCGAGCTCGACGAGAAACGGCACGGGAACGCCGTCCGGGAGGAGGCGCTGCTTCCTGCGATCGTGCGAGAGTTCGAGACTCTGACGGGTCGGCGGCCGCCGCAGGACCGTTGCCTCCTTACCGGCGGCGAGCACCTGCCAGTCCGCGTCGGTCGAGTGCAGCAGGCCCTGGCGGAACTCCGTCGCCAGTTGCGCGATGAGGGTGTCGACGGCGGCGTCGGGTGGAAGGTTCTCGTCCGTCGTCCCGCTTGTTCGGTGCGTCGTGAAGCGATAGCGAAGCGCTCCGCCGACGGAGACGGGCGTGACGGTGATTCTCGACGGCCGTGACGGGTCCGCGCGACGTGGCCCGCTCAGGGTCGCGCCGAGAAGTGTCCCGTCGTCGACGAGCCGGCGCACCAGCGCCCCCACCACGGTCTCCGGCCCGCCGATCACGGAGCCGCTACGACGCAGATCAGCTGATCCGTCGCGACACCCTGCCCCGCCGAGACGGCGAGCTCTGTAACGACGCCCGCACGCGGAGCTCCGATCTCATTCTCCATCTTCATCGCCTCGACGACACAGAGCAGCTGGCCGACGTTCACCGGATCGCCGTCCGCGACCATCACCTTGAGGACTGTGCCCTGCATCGGGCTCGTAACAGCGCCGGACGCCGCACCGTCGACGGCCGCTACACGCGCTCGGCGGCGCCGTCCGAGCGCCGCCCACGGCGGCTCGGTGGTATGGAGACGCACGTCGAACGAGCGTCCGTCGACCTCGACCGCGACCACCCGCTCCCGGGTGAGGCCACCGTCCGCCCGTGCGGATATCGTTGTCCGATGAGAAAACAGCTCCGTCACCTCGTCCGCACGGCGTGCCAGCTCCTCCGACTCGACGAGATCGTGGCACGGATCCGCTTCGATGAATTGCGGCTCGGTGAGCAGCGCTACGTGGAACCCGAGCAACGTCGGCGGCCCTTCGATCCGGAACTCCGAGAGTGCACGCAACATCCGGCGGCGCGCAGTCTCGCGCGTCGTGTCGTGCACGATCAGCTTCGCGATCATCGGGTCGTAGAGCCCGGAGATCTCGTCTCCCGTTCCCACGCCCGAATCGACCCGAACCCCAGGGCCCGAGGGCTCATCGTACGCTGTGATCACCCCCGGGGCGGGAAGAAATCCCTTCCCGACGTCCTCGGCGTTGATCCGACACTCGATCGCATGACCGTGGAACGTGACCTGATCCTGTCGCAGGGAGAGAGGCTCACCCTGCGCGACGTGGATCTGCTCCCGGACCAGATCGAGGCCCGTGACGAGCTCCGTGACGGTGTGCTCGACCTGGATGCGGGTGTTCATCTCCATGAAGAAGTACTCGCCGTCGGCCGTCAGCAGGCCTTCGATCGTGCCGGCGGAGCGATAGCCCGCCGCTCGAGCGGCGTTGACGGCGATCTCGCCGATCCGCATTCGCAACTCCTCGTCCACAGCCGGCGACGGCGTCTCCTCGACGAGCTTCTGATGGCGCCGCTGGATCGTGCAGTCGCGCTCACCGAGAAAGAGGACGGTGCCGTGGTCGTCGGCGAGAATCTGCGCCTCGACGTGCCGTGGGCGCTCGAGGTATTTCTCGACGTAGACCGTGTCGTCGGCGAAATACCGGAGGCCCTGCCCTTGCGCCGCGTCGAGGGCCCGAGCCGCGGCGCCTGCGTCGGGCACGAGCTCCATGCCTTTCCCGCCCCCACCTGCGGCCGCCTTGATGATCAGGGGGTAGCCGATCTCGTCTCCGAGCTTCACGATCTCCTCGGCGCTCCGCACCGGGTCGGTGGCGCCGGGGATAATCGGAACTCCCGCGGCCTGCATTGCCGCTCGCGCCTCCGTCTTCGAGCCCATCAGCTCGATCGCTGCCGGAGGAGGGCCGATCCACGTCAGGCCTGCGTCCTCGACCGCACGGGCGAACGATGCGTTCTCGGCCAGGAATCCGTAGCCGGGATGGATCGCCCCGGCCCCGGCCCGGAGGGCGGTCTCGATGATGACGTCCGCCCTGAGATAACTTTCCTCCGCCGGCCCGGGGCCGATGCGGTACGCCTCGTCGGCCATCCGCGTGTGAAGCCGTCCCCGGTCGGCGTCCGAGTAGACGGCGACGGCGCCCAGATCGAGCTCGCGCAACGTTCGGATGATCCGAACGGCGATCTCGCCGCGGTTCGCAATGAGGACTTTGCTGAAGGGAGCCATGCGCTCCGCGTATTCTCCCCGAAGGATGACCGTCCCCGATCAGTTGACGCTCGCCCGGGCGCTCGCGGTTCCGATAGTCGTCGTCCTCTTCGCGTGGGATTTTCCCAATCACGACTACTGGGCGACTGCGGTCTTCGCAGTGGCGATGGCGACGGATCAGGTCGACGGGTGGCTCGCCCGCCGCTGGGACCAGACATCGGCGTTCGGATCGCTGCTCGACCCGATCGCGGACAAGGTGTTGGTCATGGCGGCGTTGGTGATGCTGATCGGCGAGGGCGTCGCTCCCGCCTGGATGGTGGCAGCGATCGTCGCGCGCGAGCTCCTCGTCTCCGGTCTCCGCCTCGCGGCAATCGAGAAGGGCGTCGTGATCGGAGCTCGCGACCTGGGGAAACTGAAGACGTGGGTCCAGGCGCTCGCCGTCATCGTCGGTGGGATGGCCGCGGCCGGAGCCTGGAGCGATGATCTCGCGTGGTGGGTGCTCCTCGTCGCCGTCGTGCTGACGTGGGTCTCGGGGCTCGACTACGCCCGGGTCGCGCCACGCGTGCTCCGCGCGCGCGACACGTAGCAGCCGAAGCCGAGATCACGCGACGCCGGGACCCGCTCTGTCCCCTCGATCAGCCCTGCGCGACCCCACGCTCCACCATGGCGCGACGGCCCTCGGTTCTCGACGAGACGTTCCATCACGAGGGCCGCGCCGGCCACGCGAGTCGCCGGGTCGCCGGGGCCTGGGTCGGGGATGAGCTCGATCACCATAGGAAGAGAAGCCTACTGCGAGATCTGCCGCTCGCGAACATCGCGTTCACCGCCGAGGCGTCCTAGCGCGACCGCCGCGGGCGGCGGCTGCGCTGTTCGAACCGCTCGTCCGAGGTGCGCTGGAAGATCAGCTCGGCGCGGTCGGTGAACCAGCCCGCTCTCACATCCCCCTCGGGAAGGTCGAAGAGCGGGACGTACGGCTTGAGATCGAGCACGGGTGTGCCGTCGAGCAGGTCGAGGCCTGCGACGACGATGCCGTCTGTCTCGACCTCGACCAAGGCGCAGAGAGACAAGGAGATCGGGTTGGGCCGGTGCGGCGACCGCGTCGCGAACGTCCCTCGCGGCCGATCGTCGAGAAACGGGTCGACGGTTGCCGACCACCCCACCGACTCGTGGAGGTGGGCGAGAACCCAGACGTGCGAGAACCCGTCGACGTCGGCGAGACAGCCGAGGTGCGGCTCGGTGAGGACGATCCGGGAAGGCCCCGAACTATCGGCGGCGGGTTGGAGCGGCATCCCGTCGAGCGTTGTGTGGATCGAGCTGACGTAGCCGACCGCCTGGTACTGCACCGGCTCACCGTGCCGCTGGTCGAGTAGGGCTTCGACGAAGGCTCGCGCCGCACGACCGGTCGTGAGTCGCCAGACCGCGACGGTTCGCTCGAACCCTTCCGCCTGCGCGACTCTCGCCACGAGTGCGTTCTCTCCTCGCTCGAGCAGTGCGAGCTGGGCGCGGAGCAGTGGCGCCTGCTCCTTTCCCGCGCGGTCGAGCAGCAGCAGCTTCACCATCAGCTCGGAGCGCAGGTCACGCACATGCGGCGTCGCGCGCGCGAGCCAACGTCGCAACGCCTGACGGCCGCGGGGGGTCGGAGCGAGCAGGACGCGCTGTGGTCCCAGAGGGCTCGGCGCAGTCTCGCGCTCCTCGACGTAGCCGAGCCCGCGAAGAACGGCGACGGCGCGATAGACGAGCGGGCGACTCACCGTCCATACCTGCCCCACGTCACCGTCGGGCGCAAGTGACCGGGCGAGATCCCAGCCGTGAGCAGGCTGTTCGCAGAGCAGTCCGAGCACGGCCCACTCCGTCAAGGTCGGCCGGCTTCTGGGCGTTCGCACCATGCAGCGATCCTACGACGCTCCAGGGCTGCTGCGCCCGAGGGCTACTCGCGGAGGTGAACGCTCGACACGGTCTGCAGACCCGTTCGCGACCGGGTTGGTACAGTGCCACCTTCCGTAGTCAATATTCTTCTACCAACCGCGGGCGACTCTGTAACCGCCTCGGCAACAGAAGGAGCAACGATCGGCATGAACCGACGACGCCTTCTCCTCACGGCCGCCGGCACCGGGCTCGCCGTCAGCGGACTGGCGGGGCCGAGCGGACTCGTCGCGCTCGCCGCAACAGACGACGAGCTCGGGTATGCGAGCTTCGGGCAGGCGGCCGAGTTCCTGCTGAAGGACTTCTACGCGAAGACCGCCGCGGCGAAGCTCGTCGGCGGCGCGGCAGCGCACGAGGTCGCTCGCGGTGGTCTGAATGCCTCCGAGCACGCGGCTGCGCTTGGGAAGCTGCTGACGGATGCGGGCCAGACCGCCGCGCTGGAGGAGGATTTCGAGTTTTCCTGGCCGGAGGGCACGTTCGCGAATGGGAACTCGGCATTCGCGACGGGCCTGAAAGTCGCGGAGCCGCTGTTGGGTGTCTACGTGGGTGCTGCCAGCGCGATCTCGATCGGCTCGTACCGGACGCTGTTTGCGAGCATGGCTGCGAACGTGGGCCAGCAGGTCGGATTCTTGCGGCAGCAGAGCGGCGGCCGCGTGATCGGCATTTCGTTCCCGCCCGTCATTGACGTCGAGACCGCGAGCGCGGCAACCGAGACCTACCTCGGCTAGGAGACAACCAATGAACAGAACGACACGACGGGTTCCACCGCTTCTCGGTCTAAGCGTTCTGGTCGTGGCGCTGGCTGTGTCGGCGACGGCGTCGGCCCAGACGAAGGCTGACCCGCTGACGATCTATGCAGCAGCCTCTCTGACCGAGGTGTTCAAGGCCTACGACGCGGACCAGAACTACAGCTTCGCGGGCTCCAACGCGCTCGAGACGCAGATCAAGAACGGCGCGCCGGCAGACATCTTCGCCTCGGCGGCCCCGCTGAACACCCAGAGGCTGTACGCAGCCGGGGTGGTCGACAAGCCCGTCACGTTCACGGCCAACCGGCTGACTCTGATCGTGCCGAAGTCGAACCCTGCCGGCCTCAAGTCCGTGTACGACCTGAAGACGAAGAACGTGAAGCTCGTGATCGCGAACGCGGCCGTTCCGGTCGGAGGCTACACCCGCACAGTGTTGAAGAAGATGAGCCTCTCCGGGGTGCTCTCCAAGGTCGTCAGCCAGGAGGCCGACGTCAAGGGCGTCACCGGCAAGGTCGCACTCGGTCAGGCAGACGCCGGCTTCGTCTACGTCACCGACGCCCGCTCCGTCAGCGACCAGGTCATCGTGATCCGGATCCCCGCCTGGGCGCAGCCGCGTGTGCGCTACGAGATCGCGGTCGTCTCGAAATCGGCCCACAAGGCGGCGGCCGAGGCATGGATCAAGCGCATTCTCTCCGGCAAGGGACAGACGGCGCTGAGGAACGCCGGCTTCCTCGCCCTTCCGAAGGCATCCTCGTAGACAGGGTCTTCAGGGCCACGCTCGTTCTCGCGACGGGCGTCGCCCTTCTCTTTCTGCTGCTGCCCGTCGCGGCGATCTTCCTCCGCATCCCGCCCGGCGAGCTGCTGGATGCACTGACGACGGCCGCAGCAAAGGATGCGCTCGTCGTGACGCTCCAGACGAATGCCGTCGCGATGTTGCTGATCATCGCCTTCGGCACTCCGACGGCGTACTGGGTCGCCACACGCAGCTCACGTTCTCGCGATGTCGTCGTCACGCTCATCGAGCTGCCGCTGGTGCTGCCGCCGGCGGTCGCGGGGATCGGTCTCCTCGCCGCTTTCGGGCGCCTCGGCCTCCTCGGCGGGACGTTCGACGCACTCGGAATCGACATCGCGTTCACCAAGACCGCAGTGATCCTCGCTGTCACATTCGTCGCCAGTCCGTTCTATGTCCGAACGGCGGTCTCGGCTTTCGAGACGATCGACCCGGCGCTCCCTGCGGCCGCGCGCACTCTGGGTGCCGGACCCGCTCGTGTCTTCTTCAGGGTGGCTCTCCCGCTCGCCACGAGCGGCCTCGGTGCCGGGGCGGCCCTCGCATTCGCCCGTGGGATCGGCGAGTTCGGCGCCACGATCATGTTCGCCGGCTCGCTGCAGAGCGTGACCCAGACGCTCTCGCTCGCGATCTACGAGCAGTTCGACATCGACTTCGACGTCGCGCTCGCGATCAGCGCCGTCCTCGTGATCATCAGCGCAGTGACCCTCTTCCTCGTCAAGATCCTGACCCGATGGCGCTCCAACTCGACTTCACCCATCCCCTTCGTAGCTTCGACGCGACCGTCTCGCTGACCGTCGGGGCCGGTACCACGACGGCGCTGGTCGGTCCGTCGGGAGCCGGGAAGACGACGATGCTGCGGGTTGCGTCGGGCCTCCTGCGCCCTCGCGAGGGCATCGTCGCACTCGACGATGACGTCTGGCTCGACACGAAGCGGGGAATCGACCTGCCCCCGGAGCGCCGCCGGGTCGGCTACGTCTTCCAGGAATATGCCCTGTTCCCCCACCTCGACGTCCTCGGGAACATTCGCTTCGGCGCCCGCCGACACCGAGGGATCGACGAGCTGCTCGAGCGGTTTCAGATCGCGCACCTTGCGCGGGCGCGTGTGCGCGAGCTCTCGGGCGGCGAGCGACAGCGCGTCGCGCTCGCCCGCGCACTCGCACTTCAACCCGGGCTCCTTCTGCTCGACGAGCCGCTCTCCGCCCTCGACCCGCACACCAAGGCTTCCGTTCGTGTGGAGCTGCACGAGCTCCTTCACGAGCTCGGGCTGCCGACGATTCTCGTCACGCACGACTTCGAAGACGCAGCGGCGCTCGCCGACCAGGTCGGCGTCATCGTCGACGGGCACATTCTCCAGAGCGGCACCGCGGCAGAGCTGGTGGCTTCGCCCGCCGACCCGTTCGTCGCCAGCTTCACCGGAGCCACACTCCTCGAGGGAACGGCAGCCGCCGGGACGAACGGCCTGACCGAGGTCGTTCTCGACACCGGCGGCTCGGCGTGGAGCACCGATCCCGGAACAGGCCGGGTCAGCCTCGCCGTCTATCCGTGGGAGGTCTCACTCTCCCGCGAGCTCACGGCCGACTCAGCGGTGAACCACATCCGGGCAAGCGTTTCCTCCGTGGTGCCGCTCGGCAACCGCACTCGGATCCGGGTCGGCCCGATCGTCGCCGAGGTGACTGCGGCCTCGGCGGAGCGCCTCGGGCTTCGCGAGGGCGATATCGTCGTCGCCTCGTTCAAGGCGACTGCGACGCGCCTCCTCCCGCGCTGACGCCGCGGGGGAACCGTTCGGGGCCGCACCACCCGTCAGACGAGCGACTCGATCCGGTCGACGAGTGACGCCAGCACAGCGAACGCATCCTCGACCGGCCCCGGCGATCGCAGGTCGACGCCCGCCCGCTCCAGCGCCTCGAGCGGGTAGATCGACGCTCCCGCTGCGAGGAACTCGACGTATCGCTCGGCGGCACCCGCGTGCCCGTCGATCACGGCGCGAGCGAGGGAATTCGCCCCCGAGATCCCCGTCGCGTACTGGTAGACGTAGAAGGGGTCGTAGAGATGCGGGAACTGGGCCCACGTGATGCCGACCCGGTCCTGATCGATGTCGACATCAGGACCGAACCCCTCGGCGAAGAGCGCCGTGGTGCGTTCGCTGATCAGGTCGGCGGTCAGACCCTCCCCGCCGTGAACGCGCTCGTGGAGCTCACGCTCCAGGCGCGCGAGTGTCGGCATCACGAAGAAGTAGCGATGGTAATTCGCCATCGCCTCGCCGATCAGGGCGAGCTGGAAGGCCGGGTCGGCAACCGCCTCGAGCAGGTGGGCCCGGAGCAGGGCCTGATGGAAGTTGGAGGCGACCTCGGCGACGAACGTCGTGTACCGGCTGTAGACCTGCGGCTGGTTCTGCCACGCAAGGAATGAGTGCATCGAGTGGCCGAGCTCGTGCGTGAGGGTCCCCAGACTGATCGCCGTGCCGTCGAAGTTCATGACGATGAACGGCCGCGTTCCCGGCGCGCCGGCCGAGAATGCGCCTCCCATCTTTCCGGTGGTCGGATACACGTCCACCCAGCGCGATTCGAGACAGCCTTGTCGCACGGTGTCGACGTAGGTGCTCCCTAGCGGCTCGAGCGAGGCACAGATCCATTCGACACACTGCTCGTACTCGAAGAGCGGCGGTGCCTCGCCGAGCGGTGCGAGGACGTCGAACGGCGCCAGCTTCTCCACTCCGTGGATCCGGCTCAAGAGCGCCCAGTAGCGGTGCCACGTCGGGAGGTTGGCCGCAAAGGCGTCGATGAGGTTGTCGAAGACCTCCACCGGGACGTTCGCTCCCGCAAGCGACTCGGCAAGCGGAGACGTGTAGCGGCGCACCCGCGTGGAGAACACGCCCTGCTTGATCACCGTCGCGAGATTGGCAGCAAGCGCGTTCCGGACCGCGAGATACCCGTCGGCGTAGCTCTCCCAGGCACTCCGCCTCAGCGAACGATCCGACTCCGCCAGGAGCGCGTCGATCGTCCCTTGCGTGACGGGCGCCGACTCCCCGGCGTGAGAGGTCGCGGGCACGAACGCCAGATCGCTGTCGACGAGTGCGCTGTAGACGGAGTGCGGGCCGGAGAACGCATCCGACGCCAGCCCCACGACCTCCTCGACTTCGGCCGAGCGCGTGTGCGCCTCCCGTCGGAAGAGATCGTCGAAGTAGTGGTCGTAGGCTGCGAGCGACGGTTCCGTCGCCGCCCATTCACGCAACCGCTCTCGCCCGATGGCAAGCAGCTCCGGCTCGGCGAACGACATCGCGGCCACCACCTGAGCGTCGACCGCCTGTACGCGACCGAACCGAAGGACGGCGTCCGGATCGGTCGTTTCGACGGCGTAGCCGAGCATTCCATAGACCGACAGCCGGCCGAGGCGGTACTCCAGCTCGTCGCGGGCTGCGAGCACGGCAGCGACGGTCGCGCTGCTTTCACCGACGCGGCCGGCAAGTGCGGTCATCGAAGGGAGATCGGCGAGGATCGCGTCGAGCTCGGTTTCCCAGGCCTCGACCGTCGGGAAGATGCTCTCGGGATCCCATCGCCTGTCGGCCGGGACGGAGCTGCGCTTCCTTGGGTCGAGGTCGGTCATCGAGCGCGACTCAGAGAGGGATGTTCCCATGCTTGCGCTGTGGTGTTTGCACGCGCTTGGAGAGGTGCATCTCGAGCGCCCGGATCAGGTACGGCCTGGTCGTTCGCGGCTCGATCACGTCGTCCACATACCCGCGCTCCGCGGCGGAGTACGGGTTGGCGAAGCGCTCCCTGTAGTCCGCGATCAACTCCTGGCGCCGGGCGTCAGCGTCGCTCGCGGCCTCCAGTTCTCGTCGAAAGATGATGTTGACGGCTCCGTCGGGCCCCATCACCGCGACCTCGGCCGTCGGCCAGGCGACGTTCACGTCCGAACGAATGTGCTTCGAGCTCATCACGTCGTACGCACCGCCGTAGGCCTTGCGGGTGATCACCGTCAGCTTCGGCACGGTCGCCTCGGCGTAGGCGTAGAGGAGCTTGGCGCCGTGCCGGATGATCCCGCTCCATTCCTGCTCGGTGCCGGGAAGGAATCCCGGGACGTCGACGAACGTGAGGAGCGGGACGTTGAACGCATCACACGTGCGAACGAACCGGGCCGCCTTCACCGAGGCGTCGATGTCGAGCACGCCGGCAAGCGCGATCGGCTGGTTCCCCACGATCCCGACGGCATGGCCGCCGAGCCGCGCGAACCCGCAGACGATGTTCTTCGCGTACTCGGGCTGGAGCTCGAGAAAGTCACCCTCGTCGACGACGGCAGCGACGACGCGCTTGATGTCGTACGGCGTGTGCGGCGAGTCGGGTACGAGCGTGTCGAGCTCGGGCGCCTCACGATCGACCGGATCGGCAGGCGACGGCGAACGGCGCCGTCTCGAGATTGTTCTGGGGCAGGAACGAGAGCAGATAGCGCGCATCCTCGAGCACCGCATCCTCGTGCTCGGCGGTGAGATGGGCGACACCCGAACGCTTCGCGTGCGCCGCGGCGCCTCCGAGCTCCTCCTGCGTCACCTCTTCGCCGGTCACTGCCCGCACGACGTCAGGGCCGGTGATGAACATGTACGACGTTCCCTCGGCCATCAGAACGAAGTCCGTGATCGCAGGCGAATAGACCGCGCCGCCGGCACACGGACCGAGGACGAGCGAGATCTGCGGCACCACACCCGAGGCCTGCACGTTCCGCCAGAAGATCTCCGCGTACCCCGCCAGCGAGACGACGCCCTCCTGGATCCGCGCTCCGCCCGAGTCGTTGATCCCGAAGATCGGGCAGCCGACCTCCATCGCCATGTCCATCACCTTGCAGACCTTCTCGGCGAACACCTCCGAGAGCGAGCCGCCGAAGACCGTGAAGTCCTGCGAGAAGACGCAGACGGGCCGGCCGAGGACCGTGCCGTAGCCCGTCACGACCGCATCGCCCCACGGACGCTTCTCGCGCATCCCGAACTCGACCTCGCGATGCCGCACGAACCGATCGAGCTCGACGAACGACCCCGGATCGAGCAGCCGCTCGATTCGCTCGCGCGCGAGCAGCTTGCCCCGCGCGTGCTGCTTGGCCTCGGCCTCCTCGCCCGCGGCCGAACACCTCGGCGCTTCAGCTCCGCGAGCCGGAGAAGCTTGCGCCTCGGTCGTCTCGCTGCACCGCTTCGGAGCTCTCGTCGACTGCCATCGCGGATGAGCCTAGCGTCCTGCCTCGCGCACCGACGCCGGCACCGAGCGCGGCGCGTCGGATCATGGGCTCCGTTCCCAGACGACCGGGAACAACGGATGCTCCATCGGGCGCTCCGGCCGCAAGCTCGTCGGCGAGGCCGGGGAAGTCGGGCGACGTCTTCCACGCGCGCGGCGCGTGCGTGACGTCGTCGCCGAGAAAGCGAAGCGACAGCACCCGGCGCCGCCGCGGGCCTTCGACGCCGCCGGCGCAGTGCAGCGTCAGCATGTTGAAGAACACCGCGTCGCCCGGCTCGAGCTCCCAGCCGACGATCTCGAAGGCGCTGCGGTCGCGTCTCGATGTCGGGCAGCTCCGTCCAGCGCGCCGTCGGGGAACCACTTCGCCTGGTTGTCCATGAACGTGCGCGGCATCAGCCAGGGGCCGAGGTGCGAGCCGGCGACGAACTCGAGCGTCGAGGCACGCGAGACCGGGTCGACAGGCATCCAGACCGAGCAGGTCTGCGTCCCGTCGACGTTGTAGTACGGCTGGTCCTGATGCCACGGTGTCCGCTGCGCCGTGCCCGGCTCCTTCACGAGGACGTGATCGTGGTAGAACCGGACGCGCCGGCGCCCATCAGCTCGCCGGCGATCGCAGCGGCCGGCGACGTGCGGACGACCTGCTCGAGCTCGGGGAGGCGCTGCCAGTTGCAGAAGTCCTCGAAGAACCGACCCGGATCGTCCGGCCGGCTCGCGACGAGTGCGCGATCGCTCGGTGCGGCGAGGTTCTGCTCGATCGCCGCCTCGGCGAGCGACGACGTCCGCGTCCGAGAACGCGCCGCGAATGCAGACGGCGCCGTCGCGACGGAACGCCTCTACCACGGCATCGGTCGATCAGCGCGCGCTGCCGCCATCGGGCGAGTGTAGGACCGTCGGCGATAGAGTCGAGCCGTGACCGCGCCCCTCGACCGCTCGGCCACCTGGCCGTACGACGCGGCCGGCGAGCCGGGCCGCTACTCGTACGCCCGCGACCAGCAGCCGAACGCCGTCGTCGGTCGAGGCAGCGCTCGGTGAGCTCGAGGGCGGCCGCTCGCTGCTGTATCCCGGCCGGAATGGGCGCGGTGACCGGCGTCGTGCTGACGATGCTGCCGCCGGGCGGCACGATCGCCCTCGCAGAGGGCTCGTACTACGGCCACAAGCAGCTGTTCGACCACCTTCGCCCGTGGGGCATCAAGGTCGTCGAGTACGACCAGACAGGCGCGCCGCCCGCCGGAGCCGACCTGATCCTGATCGAGGCACCGTCGAACCCGATGCTGACGATGCCCGACTTCGACGCGGCCGCCGCCCACCCGGCGCCGGTCGTGTGCGATGCGACGCTCTCCTCCCCACTCCGGCTGCGCCCGCTCGAGCTCGGGCTGCGACGTCTCGCTGCACAGCGCCACGAAGGTGCTCGCCGGCCACGACGACCTCCTCGCCGGCGTCGCCACGCGTCAAGGACGACGACGCTCTTCGATCGCCTCCACCTCACGCGCCGACTGACGGGCCTCGTCGCCTCGGCCGACACGGCCTGGCTGCTCGAGCGAGGGCTGAAGACGCTCGAGGTGCGGCTCGACCGGATGGAGGCGACCGCGCACGATGCTCGCCGAGCGACTCGCCGACGCACCCGGCCGTGACGACGGTACGCTACCCCGGCTTCGGGTTCCTCATCTCCTTCGACGTCGCCGACGGCGACGCCGCCCGGCGCGTCGAGATCGCGACGACGACGATCGAGAACGCCACGAGCCTCGGCGGCACCCGCACGAAGCTCGAGTCGCGCCATCGCTGGGAGGGCGATCGCTGCCCGGAAGGGCTGCTGCGACTGTCGGTCGGGCTCGAGAACGCCGGAGCTGCTCTGGGCCGACCTCGAGCGCAGGCGCTCGCGCGAGCCTGACCGCCAGCACTCGTCAGGCGGGCAGCAGCTGATCCTGTCCGCCGCTGTAACGATCGACGCCCTCGCGGATACCGTAGAAGCATGCTCTTCACACGCAAGTCTCAGACGATGCCCGCGCCCGGAGGACACGCTCCCCGGCCGCCCGGGCGCCATGCCGGTCACCGAGCTGCACGTCGTGCTCGGCACCCCGCTCGAGCCGCCGTTCCCCGAGGGGATCGAGACGGCAATCTTCGGAATGGGCTGCTTCTGGGGCGCCGAGCGCCTGTTCTGGCAGCTGCCCGGCGTCTACACGACCGCGGTCGGCTACGCCGGCGGCACGACGCCCAACCCGACCTACGAGGAGACGTGCTCCGGCCGGACGGGCCACACCGAGGTCGTCCTCGTCGCCTACGACCCGGCCACGGATCTCCTACGACGAGCTGCTGCGGACGTTCTGGGAGGGTCATGACCCGACCCAGGGAATGCGGCAGGGGAACGACGTCGGCTCGCAGTACCGCTCGGCGCTGTACTGGACGACCGACGCCCAGCAGGAGGCGGCGCTCGCCTCGCAGGCGCGCTACGCGGTTGGCGCTCGCGCAGGCCGGCCACGGCCCGATCACGACCGAGCTCGCCGAGGCAGGGCCGTTCTACTACGCCGAGACCTACCACCAGCAGTATCTGGCGCGGAACCCGCGCGGCTACTGCGGGATCGGCGGGACGGGCGTCGCGTGCCCGATCGGCACGGGCGTCGCGAGCTGAGGAACGGCGCCTGATCCGAATGACGCCGAAAGCGCCGCTGCGGATGACCAAGAACGGCCTCGTTGCGGACGTCGACGGCTGGTTCGTGCTCAACGCGCGCGAATCGCGGTGGCGCGAGGAAGGACGGCTCGGCTCCTACTGCACCTTCGAAGGCAAGCGGCGGTTCCGGCAACTCGGAATCAACATCAACGTACTCGAGCCCGGTGAGACGCTCGCGCTCTACCACCGCGAGAAAGCGCCAGGAAGGGTTCTCTGGTGCTCTCCGGCTCGTGCACGTTGATCGTCGAGGGCGAGGAGCGCGCGTTGCGGGCCTGGGACTACTTCCACTGCCCGGGGGGAACGGCACACGTGATCGTCGCTGCGGTCGACCAGGGCGCCGTGCGTGGTGGCGGTCGGAGCACGAGGCCGCGGGGTTGGTGGCGGTCTCGTCTTATCCGGTGTGCGACGCAGCCGCTCGGTACGGAGCAAGTGTCGAGCACGAGACGACCGATCCGCGCGAGGCATACGCGCCGTTCCACGCAGGCTTGCCACGATCGAGATTCGTTCCCTACCGAGATGGGTGGCTACCGCACGACCGCTGGTGACGTCGAGACGGCAGCGCGAGACGGACGCTCGTCAGTGCTCGTGGGCCATCTCCAGGATCTGCTCCCGCGAGTACTTGCCGACGAGATCGGGGTGGTCGGCGGCGATGTGGGCCTCGACATTCTCGACCAGCGCGTCGTCGGTCTCGCCTTCGACGTCGCGCCGCACGGGCAGTGGACGACCTTCACGGCAGCCTCCTCGATCGTGGACGGCCGGAACACTACTCCCGACGGAGCTGCGAATTGGACCTGCTCGGGTCAGCTTCGCGCCGCCAGCCTACGGCTCGGCGACTCCGACCGTCTTCGCCTCGTCGCCCTCGATCGGCCCGGC
This sequence comes from uncultured Thermoleophilia bacterium, assembly GCA_963776305.1. GTDB lineage: Bacteria > Actinomycetota > Thermoleophilia > Gaiellales > Gaiellaceae > Gaiella. The sequence continues at coordinate 43,201 of CAVZMA010000007.1, forward strand.
CAGCTTCTGCGCCGCCCAGACGGGGATGATCGAGATCACGATCACGACGAGCGCGACGACGTTGATGATCGGCAGCTGATTCGGCCGGGCGAGGTTCGAGAAGATCCAGATCGGGAGCGTCTGGTCCGAGCCGGCCGTGAAGACCGTCACGATCACCTCGTCGAACGAGAGCCCGAACGCGAGCAGCCCGCCGGCGAGCAACGCCGTCCCGAGCGCCGGCAGCGTCACGAGCCTGAACGTCTGGATCGAGTCGGCGCCGAGGTCGGACGACGCCTCCTCGAACGAGAGCGACGTCCGGCGCAGCCGCGCGATCACGTTGTTGTAGACGACGACGATGCAGAACGTCGCGTGACCGATCACGATCGTGGGCAGCCCGAAGCCGATCCCGATCGGCTCGAGGACGGTGTTGATCGTCGCGTTGAGCGCGAGCCCCGTGACGATGCCCGGGCAGCGCGATCGGAAGCACGACGAGGAACGAGATCGTCTCGCGACCGAAGAACCGGTAGCGCGCGATCACGAACGAGAGGCACGTGCCGAGCACGAGCGCGATCAGCGTCGCGAAGCGTCGCCGCCTTGAGCGAGAGGAAGAACGCATCGCGCACATCGGGGTCGTGGAACGCGACCGTGAACCACTTCGTCGTCCAGTTCTGGATCGGCCACGCCTGCGTGATGTCGTCGTTGAACGCGTAGAGCCCGATCACGACGAGCGGGAAGTAGATGAACGCGAGCACGAACGCCGTGCCGAGCCGCAGCAACCACCGTGTCAGCGGCCCTTCGACCATCACAGGTTCTCGAACGCGCCTGCGCGCCGCGCGAGCAGGAGGTAGACGACCATGACCGAGATCGGGACGAACGCGTACGCCGCAGCGAGCGGCAGGTTGTTCGCGACTCCGACGTTGTCGTAGATCACGTTGCCGATGAACTGGGTGCTCGAGACGACCTCCGGCGTGATGTAGTCGCCGAGCGTGAGCGAGAACGTGAAGATCGAGCCGGCCACGAGCGCCGGGAAGACGAGCGGCAGCACGACCCGGAAGAACGTGCGGCCCGACTTGGCGCCGAGGTCGGCCGACGCCTCGAGCAGCGAGCCCGGGATCCGCTCGAGACCCGCGTAGAGCGGCAGGATCATGTACGGCAGCCAGAGGTACGTGAACACGAGCCAGGTGCCGGTGATCGAGTAGCCGGGCCCGTTGAGGCCGAACGGCTCGAGCAGCCAGTTGAGCACGCCCTCCTTGCCGAGGATGATCCGCCAGGAGTACACCTTCACGAGGTAGCTCGCCCACAGCGGGATCAGGATCGCGACGAGGAGCAGGCGCCGCGCCTGCTTCGAGGCGATGCGCGCCATGTAGTAGGCGATCGGGAACGCGAGCACGGCGCAGGCGATCGTCACCGCGCGCGGCCATCGTGATCGTCCGGATCGCGATCGTCCGGTAGACGGGCACGTCGACGATCGTCTGGAAGTTCTTCAGCGTCGGCTCGTGGACGACCTCGCCGGTGAACGGTGTCGAGCTGCCAGAACGCCGAGACCAGGAGGACGGCGAGCGAGCCGAGATAGAGGATCACGATCCAGGCGAACGGCCCGGCGACGAGAGCGCCGAGTCGCGCGCCGCGGCCGCCGGTACAGCCAGGCCGACAGCCGCCGCCCCGCGCTACGGCGGGGCGGCGGCTCGATTCCGGCCAGTGAGGTCACCTAGCGCCGCGGCCTAGCCTCTGATCTCGGTCCAGGCGGTCGTCCACTCCGAGTAGTCCTTGCAGACGTCACCCCTGTCGTCGCCGCAGTCCTCGACCGGCGTCGTCCAGTAGTAGACCTTCGAGAAGTAGTCCTCGTCCTCGGCGTGGAACTTCGTGCAGTGGTCCTTGTCGGCGGTGAGCTTGCACGCCTCGGCCGAGACCGGGGCCTCGCCGAAGTACTCCGTCGCCTTGGCGTTCGCCTCCGGGCTGATGATGTAGTCCATCCAGAGGTACATGCAGTTCGGGTTCTTCGCGGTCGACGCGATCATCCACGTGTCCGACCATCCGGTCGAGCCCTCCTCCGGCAGGATCGCCTCGACCGGGCACCGGCTCCTTCGCGCCCTGCAGCTGGTTGACCTGGTACTGCCAGGTCGTGCCGGCGGTGCTGTCGCCGCTCGTGAACGACTGGATCTGCTTCGCGGCGTCGCTCCAGTACTCGCCGACGATCTTCTTCTGCTGCTTGAGCAGGTCGACGGCCGCGTTGAACTGGTCCTCGTCGAGCTCGTAGATGTTCGTCGATCTCGAGGTCCGGCTGCGTCGTCTTCAGGTGCAGCGCGGCATCGGCGATGTAGATCGGGCTGTCGTAGACCGAGATCTTCCCGGCGGCCGGGGAGTTCGCGTCCCAGACGACGTCCCAGCGTCGTCGGTGCCGGGGTCACGTCCTTCGTGTTCCAGACCAGCAGGTTGGCGCCGCGACCGTGCGCGACACCGTACGAGACGCCGTCGACGGTGTTGTGCGGCTGGTTCTTCAGGCCTTCGAAGACGTTCGCGTAGTTCGGGATCAGGTCGAGGTTCACCGGCGCGACGTCTTCCGCCGCGATCAGGCGAAGCGTCGCGTCGCCGGACGCGGAGACGCCGTCGTAGTTCCCGGTCTTGCATCAGCGTCACCATCTCGTCCGAGCTGGCGCCGACCTTGGAGTTGACCTTGCAGCCGCGTCTGGGCGACGAACGCGTCGTCCAGTCCTTCTCGACGTAGCCGGCCCAGTTGACGAGGTTGACCTCGCCCTCTTCCTTGGCCTTGGCCTGGATCTCCTCGAGCGTCGTGCCGAGCCCTTCGATCTGGGTGCTCGACGAGCTCGAGTCGTCGTCGCCGCCGCAGCCTGCCGCGACGACGGCGAGCGCCGCCACGAGCAGGACGAGCACGGCCCGCAGGCCGAGGCGCTTCTTCCGTTCAGTCATGCTGGAACTCCCTCCCGTTCAACGATTGCCGACTCCTGCTCGGGGCGCCATGCGAGCCGCACGCGGCGCCCCTCCGTTGCCAGCACGTCGGTCGAGGTCTCCTCCAGGTTCTGCGTCAGCACCTGGAGCTCGCCTCCCCGATCGAGGCTGACATGAAACCGGGTCACCGGCCCGACGTACTGGACGTCGCGGACGATTCCCTCCTCCACGTGCGCTCCCGCGTCCGGCTGCATGCCGTCGGCGAGGACCTGGATCTTCTCGGGCCGCACGGTTACCCGGCGGCCGTCACGCTCGATCACGTTCGAGACGCCGACGAAGCCGGCGATGAACTCGTTCGCGGGATGCTCGTAGACCTCTGCCGGACGTCCGATCTGCACGATCTTGCCCTCGTTGAAGACCGCGATGCGATCGCTCATCGTGAGCGCCTCTTCCTGGTCGTGGGTGACGTAGACGAACGTCATCCCGAGCTCCTGCTGGAGCTGCTTGAGCTCGATCTGCAGCTCCTGGCGCAGCTTCAGGTCGAGCGCGCCGAGCGGCTCGTCGAGCAGCAGCGCCCGCGGCGTGTTGACGATCGCGCGTGCGAGTGCGACGCGCTGGCGCTGGCCGCCCGAGAGCTGGCCCGGCTTGCGGTCGCCGTAATCACCGAGCCGGACGACGCGGAGCACCTCCTTGACCCTGTCGCGCCGCTCCGCCTTCGCGCACCTTCTTCACCCGCAGGCCGTACTCGACGTTCTCCCGCACCGTCATGTGTGGGAACAGCGCGTAGTCCTGGAACACCGTGTTGACGTCGCGATCGAACGGCGGCAGCGACGAGACGTCCTTGCCGCCGAGCTCGATCGTGCCGGCGTCGGGCCGCTCGAAGCCGGCGATCATCCGCAGCGTCGTCGTCTTGCCCGACCCCGACGGGCCGAGCATGGTGAAGAACTCGCCGCGCGCGATCTCGAGGTCGACGCCGTCGACCGCAGCGACCGTCCCGTAGCTCTTGCGGAGCCCGGTGATCTTGACGTCGGCGGGAGGCGCCGGCTCAGAGAGCTGCGTCAAGCGACTCCTCCAGCAAGCGCGAGGCCCTGCTCGAGCACGGCGTCGTCGATCGTCAACGGCGCGAGGAGGCGGATCACGTTGCCGTACATGCCGCAGGCGAGCAGGAGCAGCCCCCGCTCGAACGCGGCGGCGACGATCGCCCCCGCCTGCTCGGGCGCCTGCTCGACGAGCTCGAACGCGAGCATCGGCCCGAGACCGCGCACCTCCCCGATCGCCGTCGTGCTTCGCGGCCAGCTGCTCGAGCCGCGCTCGCATCGTCACGCCGAGCGCGCTCGCCTGCTCGAGGAACTCCGGCTCGGCGACCGCGTCGAGCACGGCGACCGCGGCGGCACACGAGAGCGGGTTGCCGCCGAAGGTGCCGCCGAGGCCGCCGGGAGGTACCGCATCCATGATCGAGGCAGCGCCGGTGACCGCCGCGAGCGGCAGGCCGCCGCCGATCGACTTGCCGGAGACGAGCAGATCCGGCGCGAGCACCGTCGTAGTGCTCGATCGCCCACATCTTCCCCGTCCGCCCGACGCCGGACTGCACCTCGTCGTCGACGTAGAGGATGCCGTGCTCGCGGCAGAGCTCGGCCAGGCGCCGCAGGTAGTCGGCGGGCATCGGCAGGAAGCCGCCCTCACCCTGGACGGGCTCGAGCACGACGCACGCAACACGTGGCCGGGTCGACCTCGGCCTTGAAGAGCCTTTGCAGCCCCGCGATGGCGTCGTCCGTGGTGATCCCGCGGTAGAGGTTCGGCACCGGCGCGCGATAGACCTCGGGAGCGAACGGCCCGAAGCCTGCCTTGTACGGCTTCACCTTGGCCGTCATCGTCATCGTCAGCAGCGTGCGGCCGTGGAAGGCGTTGTCGAAGACGACGACGGCCGGCCGCCCGGTCGCCGAGCGCGCGATCTTGACCGCGTTCTCGATCGCCTCGGCGCCCGAGTTGAGGAGAATCGACTTCTGCTGCTCGCCGGCACACGGCGACAGCTCGGCGAGGCGGCGGCAGACCTCGACGTAGGGCTCGTAGACCCCGACCATGAAGCACTGGTGGAGGTACTCGTCGGCCTGCGCCTTGATCGCCTCGACGACGGGCGCGAAGCGGTGGCCGGTGTTCTGGCAGCCGATGCCGCCCGCAAAGTCGATGAACGTGCGGCCGTCGACATCGGTGACGCGCGCGCCGTCGGCGTGCGAGACGACGAGCTTCGGAGTCGAGATGCCGGCGCTCACGTAGCGGGCGCGCTCGGCGAGGATGCGGGCGTGCCGTGTCGACTGTTCGCGTGAGTGGTCATCGTGGCAGTATGCCGCACCCGGGATTCCGCACGGGACTGCATTCGTCCAGAGTGCGGTTGCCCGTACTGCGCCGACCCGCACCTTCTGCCACGATTGACGCGTGACCTCATAGCGTTCTCATCGTCGATGACCACCCGAGCTTTCGCGCCTCGGCGCGCGCGATCCTCGAGCGGACGGGTTCACGATCGTCGGCGAGGCAGAGGACGGCGCCTCGGCGCTCCTCCTCATGCGGGAGCTTCGCCCGGACGTCGTCCTGCTCGACGTGCAGTTGCCCGACATGACGGGCTTCGACGTCTGCGTCGAGTGCGGCGACCTCGACGAGACCTCGGTCGTGCTCGTCTCGAGCCGTGACGCCACCGACTACGGCTCGCTGATCGAGTCGAGCGGTGCCTGCGGCTTCGTCCCGAAGGCCGAGCTGACCGGCGATGCCGTGGCCGCGCTGATCGCGTGAGGCCACTCAGGTTCGCGCTCGCGGCGGCGGTAGCGGTCGTCGAGGCAGCGATCGCGATCGCGCTCGTCTTCACGAGCAATCACGACGACAACCCATGGCTCGTGGCGCTCCTCGCGGTGACGGCGCTCTTCTCCTTCGTCACGGCCGGGCTCGTTGCGCTCTGGCGTCGCCCAGGACATCCGATCGGCTACCTGCTCGCGGCGACGGGATATCTGTGGTTCCTCGGAGCCCTCGGCGAGTCGAACAATTCCGGCATCTGGACGATCGGCTTCGTGGGCGGCGGCATCTCGATCGTCGTCTTCGGAACCCTGATTCTTGCCTTCCCGGACGGGATCCTGATCCGACGCGACCGGTGGATCGTCGCTGCCGGAGGCGTGGCGGCCGTCGGCGCCAATCTTGCCGTCGCTCTGGTCGACAAGTCGCCGGCTCGGTCGTGTCCGAAGTGCCCGAAGAGTGCGATCGCCCTCACGAACGAGCCACGACTCGCCGACGCCATTGCAACGCTCGCCACGGTCGTCATCGTCGTCGTGCTCATCGCTGTCGTCGCGATCCTGCGGGATCGCTGGAAGCGGGCATCACCAGCGCGCCGCAGGGTCCTCTGGCCCGTCTTCACCTCGTGCGGCATCGCCGTGGCGCTGCTGCTCACCTCGGTGGTCGTCGACCGGTTGCACTCCCGGTCGTACTCGGTCACCTGGGTGCTCTTCCTCATCTCGTTCGCGATCGTCCCGCTCGCGTTCCTGGCCGGTGTCCTGCGCAGCCGATTCGACCGTGGCTCTGCCGCCGGCTTGCTCCTCTCGATCGAACAGGGTGACCGATGTCGTCGACGCGATCGGGCCGCCCTCGGCGACCCGTCGATCGAGATCGTCTATCCGCTCGCGAACGGCGACATCTGGGTCGACCGTGACGGACCGCCGTCCCCGACACCTCGGGCCACCGATGACCGGTCGGTGACGCTGGTCGAGCCCGACGGCGAGGTCGTCGCAGCGATCACCCACGACCCTGCGCTCGACGACGAGCCCGAGCTCATCGACGCGGTCGTCGCGGCAGCGGGCTTCCCCCTTCTCAACCAGCGGCTCCAGGCCGAGCTCCGCGGCCAGTACACGTTCCTCGAGACGTCGTCGACACGGCGCCGAGCCTCTCGATCACATCGACCTCGAGGGCCGGATCGTCAATCAGAACCGGGCCACCGTCGAGCGAGTGGCTACGACGACGAAGAGGAGATCCGCGGCCGGCTCTTCTGGGACGTTTTCATCGATCCTCGGAGCGGGCGGATGTGATCGCGCGCTTCGGGCGGCTGCGCCCGATCACCCACCCGCGGAGTACGAGAACACGTTCACCAACGTCCGCGGCGAGACGCTCGTGGTCGCTCTGGCGAAGCGCGCCGCTCCGACGGCCCGGACGGACGCATTGCAGGGATCGTCGCCGGCGGCCTCGACATCACCGAGACGCACCGGCAGACAGCGGCGCGCGAGCAGGAGCGTATCTTCCGGAACGCGATCCTCAACAACGCCCCGAGCCTCCTCTGCCTGATCGACGAGCACGGAGTGCTCGAGCCGTCCGCGACCAACGTCGCCTTCGAGGAGACCCTCGAGTACCTCCCCGCCGAGACGGGCGGCGCCGTCTTCTGGGAGCGCTACGTCGTCCCGGAGGAGGCCGACGAGGTCGAGCGCCGGATTCGTGGGGTCGTCGCGGGCGACCGCATGCGCGAGCACCGACACGACGTGGCTGACGAAGAGCGGTCGCCGCCTGTCCGTGGCGTGGTCGTGCACGCGCCTGCCGTCCATCGACGGACGCCGGCTGCTGCTCGTCTCGGGAGTCGACGTGACCGAACGGCGCCGCCGTGAGGTAGAGCTCGCGCGAGAACGGGATGCCACGACGACCGTGCTCGAGGCGACCCCCTCGGCGATCGCCGTTCTCGGCCGTGACGGCGCGATCCGCGACCGTGATGTCGGCAACCCACGGGCCGCCATGAACCGGGCCTTCCGCGAGGCGCTCGGCTGGAGGGACGAGCAACTCGTAGGCCGCTCCTTTCTCGAGCTCGTCGCCGATGACGACGCCCAGGCGGCCGCAGCCATCGCCGAGGCAGCGAGCGGCTCGTCGTCGGCGGCGATCGAGACCGACTTGCTCCGGGCAGACGGCACCCGCGTCCCGTTTTCGTGGCGGGCATCGCCCGTGGTCGACGTGACCGGTCGCACCGACGGTCTCGTGCTCGTCTCGGGCGCGGACATCTCCGAGCGTCGGGCTCGTGAGCGGGAGGCGGAGCTGCGCGTGGCGTTCATCAACGCAATGACCGCCGCGATCCCGAGCTACCTGATCGTCACGCACGCCGATGCGACGATCCGGGCCGAGGGCGTCAACGCTGCCTTCGAGGCGACCTTCGGGTGGACAGCCGAGGAGATCGCGGGCGAGAGCTTCGTCGGTCAGGTCGCTCCCTCCACGGACTCGGCGGCCCGCAGGCTGATCGCGACCGCTGCGAGCGGCATCCCCCAGGCTGAGATCGAATCACGCTGGGATTCGAGGGACGGAGACAGCCGGATCGTTGCCTGGACGGCACGGCCGGTCACGGGCATGCACGGGGAGCGGCTCGTCCTCGTCGCCGGCGCCGACGTGACCGTCCGCAGGATCCAGGAGGAGGAGATCCGCGCCTCGCGCGCGCGACTCGTGCAGGCGTCGGATGAGACGCGCCAGCGGCTCGAGCGCAATCTGCACGACGGAGCGCAGCAGCGTCTCGTGGCGCTGGCGGTCTCACTCCGACTCGCCGAGAGCAAGATCGCCACGGATCCCACGACCGCGACTTCGCTCCTGGCCGCCGCCCGGGACGAGCTCTCCGAGGCGCTCTCCGACCTTCGCGAGCTCGCACGCGGCATCCATCCAGCTATCCTCACCGACCGTGGCCTTCGGGCTGCGCTCGACGCGCTCGTCCAGCGAGCCACTGTTCCCCTCGAGCTCGAGGTCACGGAGCGCCGGCTCCCACCGGCAGTCGAAGCGGCGGCCTACTACGTGGTCGCCGAGTCTCTGACGAACGTCTCGAAGTATGCGTCGGCAAGCCGGGCGCGCGTCTGCATCAGCGAGAGCGAGGACTGTGTCGTCGTCGAGGTCTCAGACGACGGCGTGGGCGGCGCCTCCCCGGCACACGGCACGGGCCTTCGTGGCCTCGCCGACCGTGTGGCCGCACTCGACGGAGCCCTGTCGGTCGAGAGCCCACTCGGCGTCGGAACATGCGTTACGGCGACGATCCCGCTGCGACCGCAGTAGCCGCCTTCCACTCCGGCGCCGCGCATACACTCAACCCGTGATCGAGGAGACCGGAACTGTCACGTTCCTCCTTTGCGATGTCGAAGGCTCCACGGCTCTCGTCCACACGGCGGGCACCGACTATCCGGAGCTGATCCGCATCACCCGAGTCGTCCTGCGGGACTCTGTCACCCGCCACGGGGGCACGGAGATCGACGCCCACGGAGACGAGCTCTTCGCCGTCTTCGCGGATGCCGAGTCGGCGGCGGCAGCAGCCGTGTCCGGCCAACGATCGCTGATCGAGCAGGAATGGCCGGGCGGTCACGAGGTCCGGATGCGGATGGGCCTGCATTCCGGCCACGCGATCGTGACCGAGGACGGATATACCGGTGTCGCGGTTCATCGCGCAGCCCGCGTCGGCGCTGCCGGGCACGGCGGCCAGATCCTCGTGTCGGAGACGACGGCTGCGGCTCTGCCGGCCTCCCAGCTGCGAGACCTCGGGACGCATCGGCTCGCAGGGTTGCCTCAACCCGAGCAGATCCATCAGCTGCTGGCCGACGGGCTGCCACGCGACTTTCCGCCACTTCGCAATACCGTCGCCATGCTCGGGAATGCCATGAAGGTCGTCATCGCCGAGGACTCGGTGCTCCTCCGCGAAGGCGTCGCACGTCTCCTCGAAGAGGCCGGATTCGACGTCGTGGCCCAGTCGGACAACGCCACCGATCTGCTGCGGCACGTCGCGATGCACCGGCCGGACGTCGCGATCGTGGACATCAAGATGCCGCCGACGCACACGGACGAGGGTCTCGTCGCGGCCCGGACGATCAGGGCCGAGCACGCGTCGACCGGCGTCCTCGTTCTCTCGCAGTACGTCGAGGCCGGCTATGCGATGGACCTGCTGTCGGTCAGCGCGGAAGGTGTCGGGTACCTCCTCAAGGATCGCGTCTCCGACCTCGAAGAGTTCGCGAGCGCGGTGCGCCGGGTCGGCGAAGGTGGTTCCGCCCTCGACCCGGCCGTCGTCAGCGAACTGCTCGGCAAGCGACGCGAGACGGGGCCACTCGACGAGCTCACACCGCGCGAGCGAGAGGTCATGGAGCTGATGGCAGAGGGCCGTTCCAACCAGGCCATCGCCGACCGGATGTTCGTGACGCTCCGGGCGGTCGAGAAGCACGTCACGAGCATCTTCACGAAGCTCGACCTCCCGGCGAGCACGGACGACCACCGTCGCGTGCTGTGCCGTGGCTCGCCCTGTCGAGCGATCGTCGCCGCGCGAGAGCCAGTCAGTGACGCCGATCTCCGGAAACGTCTTGCCGTGCTCGCCTTCATCGGCGACGCGCCCGCGGGAGGGCAATCGAAAGGGTTCCACGTCGCTTCTACGACGAAGCGAGCAGACCTGAAGCGAGCACCCCGCGTAGAAAGGGAAGGGAGGGTACCCGAGGGAACCGTAGGTTCCCGGCTTCAGGGACTCACGCGAGCAGAAATCCGCGCGAGCGGATTCCTGCTCTGCGGACAAACAGATGTGCGGTTACCCCTACCTCGAGACGCCTGACCGCCGCACTGTCCCGGGATGCGACCAGTGCCAGCCTGCGAGAGACACAACAACGACTCTCGAAGGAGAACCGCATGTCACCTCTGAAGCACAGCACCAACGTGGCGGCCCGGATGGGTCGTTGGAGCGCCAAGCACCGCAAGACAGCCATCTTCGGCTGGCTCGCCTTCGTCATCGCGTCGTTTGCGATCGGCGGAGCGGTCGGCATGAAGACGATCGACCCGAACGATACGAATGTCGGTGAAGCACGAAAGGCCGACCACATCATCCGCGACGCCGGCTTCAAGCTGGACGAGCAGATGGAATACGTCCTCGTTCAGTCACCGAACACGACGGCGGCCGACCCGGCCTTCCGCGCGGTCGTGACCGCGGCCATCGCAAAGCTCGAAGGATTCCCCCAGGTCGAGAAGGTGCGCTCGCCGCTCGCCGGCGGCAACGAGGGCCAGATCTCCGAGGACGGCCACGCCGCGCTGATCCAGTTCAGCCCGAAGGGCTCGTACGAGGAGGCAACGTCGTACATCGACACGATCGTCGCCGGCACGGCTCAGGTCCAGAAGGCGAACCCCGGCTTCACCGTCGTCCAGGCCGGCTCCGCGTCGACGGGCAAGGCTCTCGACGAGATGTTCGGCTCACAGCTCGCCCGCGCCGGGATGATCTCCATCCCGATCACCCTCGTCATCCTCCTGCTCGTCTTCGGCTCTCTGGTCGGCGCATCGATCCCGCTCGGGCTCGCACTGACCGCAGTGTTCGCGACGATGGGGCTCGTCGCCCTCCCCAGCCAGATCGTGCCGATGGACGAATCGATCTCGGAGGTCATCCTCTTGATCGGCCTCGCCGTCGGTGTCGACTACTCGCTGTTCTACATCCGCCGCGAGCGCGATGAGCGACGGGCCGGTCGCAGCGAGACTGCGGCACTCGAGGCGGCCGCCGCGACGTCGGGGCGGGCCGTTCTCATCTCCGGCGTCACCGTGATGATCGCGATGGCCGGGATGTTCTTCTCGGGCGACAAGACGTTCATGTCGTTCGCCATCGGGACGATGATGGTCGTTGCCGTGGCGATGATCGGTTCGCTCACCGTTCTGCCGGCGATGCTCTCGTGGCTCGGTGACCGTGTCGACAAGGTCCGGGTGCCGCTCATCGGTCGGCTCAAGAGCGACGACGGACAGGGACGCCTTTGGGGTGCGATCCTCAGCGCCGTCCTGCGGCGACCGCTCGTCTCCGCGATCGGTGCCACGGCGGTCCTGATCGTGCTGGCGATCCCGGCGCTCAGCCTGCACACGAGCCAGTCCGGCTTCGACGCTCTGCCGAAGTCGCTCGCGGAAGTGCAGTCGTTCAACAAGGTCCGGGACGCGTTCCCGGGTGGCGCCACTCCCGCAGTCGTGGCGATCAAGGGTGATGCCTCCGATCGGCGCCTCCAGGCCGCAGTTGCCGATCTGAAGCAGCAGGCGCTGGCGTCCGGCAAGGCGCTCGAGCCGATCTACACCGAGGTCGCACCTGACGGGAAGGTCCTCCGGGTTGCCATTCCGCTCGTCGGCGACGGCACCGACACCGTGTCGAACGAGGCTCTCGAGACGATGCGCAACGAGATCCTTCCGGCAACCGTCGGCCGCGTTTCCGGCGTCGAGTACGCCGTCACCGGCGAAACCGCTTCGTCGAAGGACTGGAACGACAGCATGAAGTCGTCTGCTCCGATCGTGTTCCTGTTCGTGCTGAGCTTCGCGTTCGTGCTGCTCCTGCTCTCGTTCAGGTCGATCGTGATCCCGATCAAGGCGATCCTCATGAACCTGCTCTCGGTCGCGGCTGCGTACGGCCTTCTGGTCGCGATCTTCCAGTGGGGCTGGGGCTCGAACGTGCTCGACTTCCAGCGGAACGGCGGCATCGCCTCCTGGCTTCCGATGTTCCTGTTCGTGATCCTGTTCGGGCTCTCGATGGACTATCACGTCTTCATCCTGAGCCGGGTGAAGGAGTACTTCGACCGTGGCATGAGCACCGAGGACGCGGTCGCGGCGGGTATCCGCTCCACCGCCGGTGTGGTCACGAGCGCGGCCGTCGTGATGGTGTTCGTCTTCGGCGTGTTCGCCCTGATGCCGATCATCGACATGAAGGAGATGGGGATCGGTCTAGCAGCAGCAGTCCTGATCGATGCGACGATCGTGCGGGCGGTGCTCCTGCCCGCGACGATGAAGCTCCTCGGCGAGTGGAACTGGTACCTGCCGACGTGGCTCGAGTGGCTGCCGACGCTCGAGCACGAGCGGTCGCTCGATGCTCCCTCGGACCAGCTGCCGGCGCCGACCGCAGCCTGATCGGCGACCACGAGGTCGCCCGTGGGAGGAGGGCCCCGGCGGATACCGCCGGGGCCCTCCTGTGTTCAGGCTGCCAGCTCTCGCTCCGCCCGCAGCCAGTGCTCGGTCGCGTCGCCCCACTCGCCCCGTTCCCACATGAGGTACGCCAGAGTCGCAACCTCCTCCGGGGTGTGAGGGTGGGACACCTGCGGCCGTGCCCGTGGCTTCTTCGCCCTGGGAGTGGGCTCGGCAGCATCCGCTTCCTTCTTCGCGCGCGCACGCGTGGGCCGCGCCTTTTCCTGCGCCATCGCAGCCTCCTTCGTGGAGTCGTGAGTGGTGCGGGTGACTGGCGCCGTTGCCGCCGACCCGCGCCAAAAGGGTACCTCGGCGTGTCGGACGAGGCGGCGTCGCGGTTACGATCAGAGGACGCCGGAGTAGCTCAGCTGGTCAGAGCACCGCTCTTGTAAAGCGGGGGCCAAGGGTTCGAATCCCTTCTCCGGCTCTCTTGGGGCCTCGGAGGCGCGGGGGAAGGCCCGCCGAAGCGAGCCTTCCCCCGGCCGAGCCGCTGAGGCGTCAGGCCGTCGCTGCGACCTTCGTGCTGATCCCGAGCGTGGTGCTGAACAGCACGTCGGCGTACCGGATCCCGACGAGCTCGAGCTCGCCGGACATGTTCTCGCTCACCCAGGCGGCAACCGCTGCGCTGCCTGCCTCGGCGTCGGCACGTGTCTCCCAGGCGCTGAGCGAGAGGATCTCGCCGTCGCCCAACGAGACCGTGTACGCGGCGAACCCGGGCGAGGCCTGAAGGATCGGCAGGATCCCCGCCTCCGCCCTCCGAGCCAGATCCTGGGCATCGTCGCCGTTGTAGGTGTAGGTGGCCATACGTCCGACCATGGCACTCCCTTCGTTTCGCCGGCCGTGGCGGCGTCACGTTGGCGCCGTCGCAGCGACCGACTGCTCCTCGTAGCCTTGCAGATCGGGCCGCCTCGTGTCAGGCACGGCCATCACGACGTGCGAACGCACTCCCGCTCGCCGGCGCGTCAGACCACCGGCTCGCGGCCGGCGGCGAGGTATGCGCCGAGTCGCGCCAGCGTCTGCTCCCACCCCACCTGCGCTCCGCCCGCCCCTGGAAAGCCGTCGTTCCGCTGGACGCGATGCTCGACCGTGAGCTCGGTTTGCTCCCCGATGGAGGCGAAGGTCACCGTTTGCAGCACCTCGAACAGCACGGCTCCCTCGTGCTCGATCCTGCTGGTCATCACGATTCGCTCCGGCGGCGCGATCTCGACGTACTCTCCCTTGGAGCGCGCCTCCTCACCGTTCGGCCCGCGCATGCAAAGCTCGAAAGCGCCGCCTGGGCGGAAGTCGAGCTCGAAGGAGACCGCCGGGTACAGGTCGGGGCCGAACCAGCGAACCAGCCGCTCCTCGCTCGACCAGGCATCGAACACGTCCTCACGGGCTGCGTCGTAGAGGCGCGTGAGGACCACGTCATAGCGGGCAAGGTCCGGGTCGCGGGTGTCAGTCGTCATCGTGTTCGTCATCCTTCCGTGTCGTGGTGTCGAGGCGCCGCGTGCGCTTGCCGCGCGCGAGCTCGGTCGCGAGTGCGTCGAGGCGGTGCTCCCACGTGGCGCGATAGGTGCTCAGCCAGTGGTCGATCTCGTCCAGCGGAGCTGTCTCCACCGCGTAGAGGCGCCTCGTCCCGCTGGTGCGCACCCGGGCGAAGCCGTGCTCGCGGAGGACTCTCAGGTGGTGCGAGACGGCAGGCTGCGAGATCGCGAATTCGGCCTGCACGACTGCACCGAGGTCACCGGCGGCCCGCTCACCGCCCGCGAGAAGCTCGAGAAGCCGTCTCCTGACCGGATCGCCGAGAACGTCGAACGCGTGCATCGACGTTATATATCATCATCTATCTATATAAGCAACAGTCTATTCAGTCTGTCGACCTATGATCACGCGGTCCAGATGAGCAAGCTCCGGTTCAGGATCTCGATGTCTCTCGACGGGTACGTCGCCGGGCCATTGCAATCTCTCGAGCACCCGCTCGGCGTCGGCGGCATGCAGTTGCACGAGTGGGCGTTCCCGCTCGCTGCCTGGCGGGGCCCGCACGGGCTGGAGGGTGGTGAGGTCAACGAGAGCACCGCGGTGGTCGAAGAGATGCTCACCGACATCGGCGCGACGGTGATGGGTCGGAGCATGTTCGGAGGCGGGCCAGGCCCGTGGGGCGACGAGCCCTGGAACGGCTGGTGGGGGGACGACCCACCGTTCCACCACCCTGTCTTCGTGCTCACCCACCATCCACGCGAACCGCTGGCCTTGCAGGGAAACACCACGTTCACGTTCGTCACGGACGGAATCGAGTCTGCACTCGAGCAGGCCCGCGTCGCGGCCGGTGGGATGGGCGTCTCGCTGGCGGGCGGCGCCGCGACGGCGCGGCAGTACCTCATGGCCGATCTCGTCGACGAGATGCTGATCAGCGTCGTGCCGGTCTTTCTCGGCGACGGCGAGCGCCTGTTCGAAGGGCTCGGCGCCGGCAACCCCCGGCTGCGTCACGTCGGGACCGTCCCGGCGCCCGGCGTGACGCACCTGCGATTCGCGCGCCGCTGACTCCGGGCTACGCCGGCACTGCGCGCGTCTGCTGATGCGCGACGATCTTGCGCTTCACACGCTGGAGCGCGTTGTCGATCGTCTTCGTATCGCAGTCGAGCTCGACCGCCATCGTGTCGTACGACTTGCCGTCGAGGTAGAGGCGCAGAGCGTCGGCCTCGAGCGACGACAGCGTCGTGCCCAGACAGCCCACGAGGCTCTGTAGCTCCTCCGTCGAGATGACGCAGCTCGACGGGTCGTTCGTCGCGGGGCCGGGCAGCGCGTCGCCGAGGGTGCAGTCGCCGTCGTTCTCCTGACCGGCAGGTGTATGGCTGAACGAGACGTACGTGTTGAGCGGCGAATGCTTGAAGCGGGTCGCGGTCTTGATCGCGGTGATGATCTGCCGGGTGACGCAGAGCTCCGCGAACGAACGGAACGACGTCTCCTTGTCGTGCCGGAAGTCGCGCATCGCCTTGTAGAGGCCGATCATCCCCTCCTGGATCAGATCGTCGGCGTCACCGCCCGCGAGGAAGTAGCTGCTCGCCTTCAGGCGCACGAATCCGTGATAGCGGCGCATCAGCTGGTCGAGGGCCGCCTGGTTCCCGTTCCGAGCCTTGAGGACCAGTTGAAGATCCTCAAGTTCACGTTGAAGCTTCTGCGGCGTCTTTGGGGCAACGGCGGTACGGGCGGACATCGATTCTCCCTGTTTTGAGCGGTTTCCAGGCTCTTTCGCTTCAGGGTCGATCGAAGTCTCACCCTGAAGTTGAGGGAGAACCTAGCACCTTCTTGCACGCGTTACAACCCCTTTGCAAATAGTGCACGGTGATCAGAACGTGTGTTCGGATCGGCCGGACGAGGCCTCTTTCAGCGCTCGACCCCCGAAAGCACGGCGCGCTTGCGCGCCTCGTGGCGCCCGCGGAACGTTCGGTGGGCGTCGTACGCGTCGGCGCCACTGGATGGCTGCACGGGCTGATCCCCGGTGACGCGTTCCCCACGCGGGCGAGGCACGCCTCGCCCCTACAGACCGCGGCGGAGCCGTTCGAGCCGGGCGCGCGTCTCGGGATCGATTCGATCGCCGAGCCGGGACGGTTCGTCCTCGCTGTGCGTCGGACGCTCGAAGCTCCGCAGGAACGACGCCGACGAGAGCTTCCTGACCTCCTGCCCGGCCGTCCCGCGAATCGCCGCATCCGAGGAGACGAGGCAGACACGCTCACGGCCGCGGTACTCGGCTGCCAGGCGCTCGAGCAGGGTGTCCGCGTGCGGGGCATAGCGGATCGACAGCTTCCCGACCTCCGACGCGCTGCCGACGCCGTCGAAGACGACGATCCCACGTGCTGCCTTCATGGCGACGAACCCTGCGAGCTCGTCGGTCAACTCGCGCACATCGGCCCGACCGCTCGCGTGGAGCAAGTTGTAACCGTCGAACAGGTACAGCGTCGGCTCCGGCACCAGGATCATGGTAGGCGGGCGGAGTGCCGGCGGCCATCCAGGACGAGCGGGACGGAGCCTGGGCCGTCCCGTCCGTCGGCGGAGCTACGTCGGGGTTGCCTGGGAGCGCTGCCGCCGCGCCTCGTACAACAACACGGCCGCAGCGACGCTCACGTTGAGCGACTCGACGCCGGCGCCGAGTGGGATCGAGATCGCTGCGTCGCACGTCTTGCGCACGAGCGGCCGAACGCCCTTGCCCTCGGCACCGAAGACGAGCACGACGCCGCCGGTGAGGTCCGCCTGCCACATCGTCTGCGGCGCATCGGCGGTGGCGGCGTAGGACCAGAGGTCGTTCCGCTTGATCTCCGCGAGATAGCGGGCGAGATTCGGCGCCACGGCGACGGGCAGGTGCTCGACCGTGCCGGCGGACGACCGGCAGACCGCCGGCGTGACCTGTGCCGCGCCGTGAGCAGGCACGATCACACCTGTCGCGCCGGCGCCGGCCGCGGAGCGAATCACCGCCCCGAGGTTTCGGGGATCGGTGACCTGGTCGAGACACGCGAGCAGGGGCTTCTCCCGGGCGGCCAGTTCCCAGGGATCCGCGTAGGGATAGGGGGTGGCCCAGGCGACCACGCCCTGGTGATCAGGGCTTGCCGCCGCCTCGGTCAGCTCACGTTCCTTGACGACCCGAGGCCGAGGGCCCTCCCCGAGCCAGTCGAGCGAGGCCGCGGCCCGCTCGGACACCCAGAGCTCCAGCACCTCGCGACGCCCCCGAAGAGCCTCCCGCACGGCGTTTCGACCGAAGACGAGCTCGCGCGTCACGAGAGGGGCACGAGCTCGTACCCGCCGGCGGCGTCCCGTATCTCCCAGCCCGCCGCCGCGATCTCGTCCCGTAGCCGATCCGATTCGGCGAAGTCGCGGGCCGCACGTGCTTCGGTCCGTGCGGCGGCGAGGGCTGCGATGGCGGGCGGAACGACGACTGCCGCTCCGAGTGTGCCGAGCCCGAACACGTCGAGCCCTCGGCGCAGCTCGTCGAGGGCTCCCTCCCGGGCCCAGCGATGGAAGACGGCGAGAGCTGCAGGAGTGTTGAAATCGTCGTCGAGGACTGCCACGAGCTCGCTCCAGTCGCCTTCAGCCCTGGTCTCGCCTCGCAGCGCGTTGCGAAGGCTCTCTACCTGCGCGACGGCGGCCGTCATCGTCTCCCGCGAGAACTCCAGCGGCTTGCGCCAGTGTCCCGGTCATCAGGAACAGCAGCGCGGGCTCTCGTCCCCACTCTCCGATCACGTCCTGGATCGTGGCCACGTTCCCGACCGATTTCGACATCTTCTCGCCGACGAAGCGCAACAGGCCGTTGTGCATCCAGATTCGGGCGAACGGACGCCCGGCCGCCTGAGACTGGGCCCGCTCGTTCTCGTGGTGCGGAAAGACGAGGTCGAGCCCGCCGCCGTGGATCAGGAACTCCGGCCCGAGCGTACGCTCCGCCATCGCGGAGCACTCGATGTGCCAGCCCGGCCGGCCGGGGCCCCACGGGGAGGCCCACGACGTGTCCTCACCGGGCTTGGTCGCCTTCCAGAGCGCGAAATCGCGCGGATCTTCCTTCAATGCGCTCGGCTCTTGCTCCTCGACCTGGTCTGGACGCTGGCCCGAGAGCGCTCCGTAGGTGGCGAAGCTTCCGACGCGGAAGTACACATCTCCGCCTGCCTCGTAGGCATGGCCTGCATCGACCAGCTCATCGATCAGCGAGATGATCTCGGGCATCGTCTCGGTCGCCAGCGGCATCTCGTCGGGCATCCCGAGCCCGAACGAGCCAGTGTCCTCGAGGTACCACGCAGTCGCATCTCGCGCGCGCTCGGCGCTCGCGCCCGGTGCCGCCTCGTAGATCTTGTCGTTCACGTCGGTGATGTTGTGGACATAGGTGACGCGGTATCCGCGAAGGCGCAACCAGTTGCGCAGCCAGGAGAAGAGGACGAACGGAACCGCGTTCCCGATGTGCGCCCTCTGGTACACGGTCGGGCCGCACACGTACATCCCGACCTCGGCCGGCGGGTCGGGGAGTGTGACGAGGGCCTTCGAGGCGGTGTCGTAGAGGCGTACGGTCATCGCGGTGTTATAGCGGCGGCGGCCCGGCGGAGAGCCTCGTCGCGCGGTACGGTCGCGACGACCGTCCACAGCTCCGGGCCTCTCTCGGCGCCGGTCAGCGCAAGTCTCAACGCCTTGAGGTTGCCCCCTACCGCCTTGAGCTCCCGCACGAGCCCACGGGCTTCGGCTTCGTCGAGGCTCTCCGGCTCCGGTCGGCGCAATTCGACGAACCGCTCGATTGTCGGCTGCGCCTCGCTCCCGAGCTCGACAGGGTCGGGCACGAGTATCTGGCCGGCGATCTCGCGCGCCTCGACGAGCGTCCGCGCCCCGCGGAGAGCACGTGCGAGCTCGACGGGCGCGTCCGCCGCCGCGGTCAGGTCGGCATCCGACATGCCGGCGATCGCGTCGATCGCCAGCCGGTGGATGCGGGCGAGGTCGAGGTGGACGTCATGGCGAGGCAGGCCGAGCTCCGCGAGGTAGGCGCGAACGGCTCCCGCGGGGATTCCCTCGGCGCGCAGGTCGGCCACCGAGGCGTGCTCCGCGCGCTTCGAGAGCTTCTTGCCGTCGTCTCCGAGGAGCAGCCCGTGGTGAACGACCTCAGGCAACTCCCCGCCGAGAGCCCGGGCGATGCGCTGTTGCACCTCCTCGTTGGGGCGGTGGTCCGAGCCACGGATGATGTGCGTGATCCCCAGATCGAGGTCATCGACGACGGTTGCGAGTTGATACGTCGCGGTTCCGTCAGACCGCGCGAGCGTCGTCCCGCCGAGCCTGATCGAGCCGTCAGGGTCGCGCACGGCACCTGCGTCGAGCGCCTCCGCCGCCGCGGCGGCGTGCCGTTCCCTCCGGTCACTCTGACGGATCGGCCCCTCGTCCCAGGCAACGCCCAGCCAGGTCAGATCGGCAAGAATCGCCTCCTCCCCTCCGTCGATCGTGCGAGTCGGATCGGTGTCGTCGACGCGCAGCACGAGGACGCCGGCGTGCTCATCGGCGAAGGTGCGGTTCGCGACCGCGGAGAGCGCGTTCCCGAGATGGAGCGACCCGGTCGGGCTCGGGGCGAATCGAACGCGGACCGTCGTGCTCACGCGTCGATCGCGATGTGGCCGGGTTGGCTCGCAACCCGTTCGAGCCAGCGGCCGATGGCAGCGTACTGCCCAAGATCGAAGCCGCCCTCGTGCGCCACGTGCGTATACGCGTACAGCGAGATATCGGCGATCGTGTACCGCTCGCCGACGAGGAACGAACGGGTGGCGAGGTGACGTTCCATGGCGTCGAGCGCGACATAGGCGTTGGCGGTCTGCTCGCGGATGCGGTCGGCGTGCTTCTCCGCCTCACCCGAGAAGCAGACCAGGAACCGGACGACCGCGATCGACGGCTCGACCTGATACTGCTCGAAGAACTGCCACTGGAGCACCTGGGCGCGCTCGTAGCGGTCGTCGGGCAGGTAGTCGCTCCCGTCAGCCAGGTACCAGAGGATCGCGTTCGACTCCGCCAGCGGCCGCCCGTCGTCGAGCACGAGCGTCGGCACGCGCCTCGCGGGGTTGAGGTGGCCGATCACCTCCGCGCGGTTCGAGCGGTCGACGACGCTGAGCTCCTGCAGCTCGAGCGGGAGGTCGAGGTGGGCCGCGATCAGGCGCACCTTGTAGCAATTTCCGGAGACGGCGGAGTTGTAGAGGAGCATGCCCGGACTCTTGCACACACGCCGATGTCGGCGGGCGGGTCAAGCGACTGCGACGACCGAGCCGCCGGCAGCGACGGCCCGAACGGCGCCTGGTCGGGCGACAGCGCTCAGGTGCGCTTCCATGCCTTGAAGGCGGCCAGCAGCTCGTTCCTGGCCTCCACGGTCAGGTGGTCGACGGTGACACGACCCGTGAGAGCGATCGTGGTGCGGATCTGATCGAGGTAGTTCGTGCAACCGCTGCAGCGCGCGAGATGCGCTTCGAACCGGTCGCGCTCGCGGCTGGCAAGGGCTCCTTCGAGGTACTCGGTGACGAGCTCGACGAGCTCCTCGCAGGTCAGATCGACGCTCACGCTTGCTCTCCATCCAGGTACGACTCGAGGGCCTGCCGCACCTTCGATCTCGCTCGGTGCAGGATCACCCGTTGGTTGGTCTCGCTGAGGTCGAGGACGTTACGAACCTCCTCGGAGCTCCAACCCTCGATGTCGCGCAGCGTGATCACCGTGCGCTGGACGTCGGGCAACGCGGCGATCGAACGTTCGATCACACTCAGCGTCTCGCCGCCGACGAGCTTCTCCTCCGGAAGCTCGGACCACCTGCTCGGCACCGATGCCCAGTGACCGGCGTAACGGCCGGCGCCGAGGAACCGATCCGGGGAGACAGCAGCCTCGACGCCGTCACCGTCGCTCCCGGTGACGGACGAGAACGGGATACTTCTCCTCTCCCGCTCGCCCCTCGTCCTGGCGATGTTCGCGACGATCCGAAAGATCCACGTCCGGAGCGACGAGCGGCCCTCGAACCGGCCGATCCCGGCGAGGACACCGAGCCACGCTTCCTGGACGACCTCTTCCGCGACGGCGCGTGAGGAGACGTACATCCGCGCGACGCGGAGCATCGCCGGCCCGTATTCGTCGACAAGTGCCGCGAACGCGTGCTCATCCCCGTGACGGAGGGCCTCCACGACGGCCTCCTGGCCCGGAGGGGGCGCATACGCTGTCTCGTCCGGGCTCACGGCGAGACGCTACGCCAACCGGCCCCCGATCTCCAGTTTCCGGTGTGACACGCTGTGGGTCGCGCGCAAACGGCGGAGACGGCGGGATGGATGCCGATCGCGGCAGGTGGACGAGCGGATAGCGCCGCGTGCGACAGTAGGCGGGTGAGGCGCCGCTCGTTCATCCCGCATCCCGGCGACTGGGTGTGGCTCGTTCCCGTTCTGGCCCTCGGGCTCCTGATCGTCCTGTGGCCCAAGCCCCACGGCGTCGTCCTCGTCGTAGCGGCGCTCTTTCTCGGAGGAGCCGTGCTGGCGGCCGTCCACCATGCAGAGGTGATCGCACTCCGCGTCGGTGAGCCGTTCGGGTCACTCGTGCTCGCGTGTGCGGTGACGATCATCGAGGTGGCTCTCATCGTGACGTTGATGGTCTCGGGCGGCCCGGAGACGCACACGCTCGCGCGCGACACGGTGTTCGCAGCCGTGATGATCACGTGCAACGGCATTCTCGGTCTCTCGCTCCTCGTCGGCGCCCTTCGGGGTGGAGGCGGGGTCGCATCCTTCAACGCGGAAGGTGCTGCGACCGCGCTCGCCACGGTGGCGACATTGGCGACGCTCACGCTCGTCCTGCCGACCTTCACGACGTCGAAGCCCGGCCCCGAGTTCTCGGGAGCCCAGCTCACGTTTGCCGCAGTCGCGTCGCTCTCCCTCTATGCGCTCTTCGTCTTCGTGCAGACATTCCGCCATCGCGACTCGTTCTCCGAAGCAGAACCGGCGACCGTGGGCGGCCACGAGATACCGTCGGATCGGCAAACGCTGTCGAGCCTCGGGCTCCTCCTCGTCGCGCTGGTCGCCGTCGTCGGCCTCGCGAAGATGGAGTCAGCGGCGATCTCCGACGCAGTCGACGCCATCGGCGCACCTCCGTCGGCGGTCGGCGTCGCGGTCGCGTTGCTCGTGCTCCTGCCAGAAGGGCTCGCGGCCGTTCGCAATGCGCGGCGAGGGCGCGTTCAGACCAGCGTCAACCTCGCCTTCGGGTCGGCAATGGCGAGCATCGGATTGACGATTCCCGCGATCGCGATCGCGTCGATCTGGCTCGACGGCAGGCTCGTGTTGGGCCTCGGGACGACCCAGATCGTTCTCTTTGCGATCACGGTCGTCGTAGGCGCGCTCACCGTTCTCCCCGGCCGGGCGACGCTGCAGGAGAGCGGTGTCCACCTCGTGCTCTTCGCTGCGTTCCTCGTCCTCGCGGTCAACCCGTAACCCAGCACGTTCGCCCCGACGTAGGATCGCACCGATGGAAGCACTGCTGCTGGCCTGGTACAGCCGCAACGGCCGCGACCTGCCCTGGCGTCAGACGAAGGACCCGTACGCCATCCTCGTGTCAGAGATCATGCTGCAGCAGACACAGGTCGATCGCGTGCTGCCCCGCTACCTCGAATGGCTCGAGCGCTGGCCGACGATTCAGCAGCTCGCGGCAGCGTCACCGGCTGATGTGATCCGCGCCTGGCAGGGTCTGGGCTACAACCGGCGCGCGATCGCACTCCACCGCGCCGCACGAGCCGTTGCCAGGGAGGGGTGGCCGGAGGACCTCACGACACTGCCCGGGGTCGGGCCGTACACCTCGGCAGCGGTCAGGAACTTCGCATTCGGCGAGGACGTGCTTCCCCACGATGTCAACGTCGACCGCGTCGAGCGGCGCACCGATCATCGGTTCACCGGCGCCGCGGCACAAGCGCTGATGGATCTCGGGGCGACGGTGTGCCTCGCTCGGATTCCCCGCTGTGATGTGTGCCCGCTCGCCGCCGGCTGCCCTTCACGCGGCATCAGGGACGAGCCTCGTCGCAAACAAGGACGCTTCGAAGGGTCGTTCCGGCAACGCAGGGCAGACACCCTGCGGGCGGTCGCCGCAGCCGCGGTCGGGCACGAGCAGTTGGATGCCGCCGCCGTCGACGCACTCGTTCGCGATGGTCTCGTCATCCTCCGGCGCGACGGCACCGTCACCCTTCCCTAGGCCCCCACCCCCGCTGTCGTGGAAAGACGCCCAACCGCCCAACCGCCCCTAGGGGGCTCGAGTCCCCCTGAGACCACGATAGCCCCGATTCCGTGACTGCTCTGGGTCGCGTTCGAGCCGAATGTGCACCCTTGTCGGAGCCGGCATCGGCGGCCGACCGGCGCAGCCCGCAGCTCCCTCAGGAGAGCCGGTGGTGCATCCAGACGTTCGGCTCGACATAAAGACCCCGATCTCCTTCGCGGTCGATCGTCACCGGATTGAGTGCGCCCGGCACGACGTAGTCTCCGCTTTCCGGGAACAGCATCTGCGCCCACTCTTCCCACTCCCCGACAGACCCCGGAATCGTCATCGAGCGAGGGCAGACCCTGACCAGCTCCGCTCCCGCGCGCACATGGACGCGCAGCCACGGATCGAAGGGCAGGTTCTCGGCTGTCACCCAGCCCACATAGCGCTCGATCGGCGTCAGCGGGTAGCGGGATTTCAAGGTCGGGCGCACGGGGGCTACGAGATCGCTGAAGCCGTGCTCCAACGCGATCCTGCGCATCTCGCCGAGCATCACCATGCTCAAACCGCCGCCACGGTACTCATCCGCGATCGCAATCTGCAGCGCGGAGACGACGGTCGCGCGAGCGGAATCGTCGACGCCGGCCCGTAACGCCTCCGACCAGCCGCCGTCCGGCAAGTCGTTCGGGTCCAGCGGAGTCGGGATCGCGTTGGCCTTGGCCGCGATCACGTCTGTCTCGGGATCGACGGCGAAGAACTGAAACGCAGCGAAGCGCTCGTACAAGGCGTCCCAACGCTCGGCGGCAACCGGATCGTGATGCATGAACGCCGGCCACGTCCGCCAGATCTCCTCGCGCTCCACGAGCTCCGGCTGCTCGCTGTGGGAGACGAGACGAAGGGTCATGTCGCCCGGAGCAGTGCGACCGCCTCTGCAGCAAGACCTTCCCCACGGCCCGTGAAGCCGAGCCGGTCGGTCGTCGTCGCACGCACGTTGATCGAGCCGTCACCGACCCCGAGCGCGGTGGTGAGCCGCCCCGCATGGCCGCCCGGTACGGCGCGATCCGCGGCTCCTCACCGACGAGCACACAGTCGGCGTTGACGAGCTCGTAGCCCGCTTCGCGCACGTCTCGGTACGCCTCGGCGAGAAGCGCCACCGAATCCGCGCCGCGGTAGCGCTCGTCAGCCGACGGGAACAGAGCACCGATGTCCGCGAGACCCGCTGCGCCGAGCAGCGCGTCCGTCAGTGCGTGGGCGATGACGTCGCCGTCGGAGTGTCCCGCGAGACCGCGCGGATGATCGATCGCCACGCCGCCGAGGACGAGCGGCACCCCCGCCTCGAACGCGTGGGCATCGACTCCGAGCCCGATGCGGAACTCGCTCATGGAATCGAGGCTAGCGCCTGGGGCAGCGCCGTGAGGTCGTCGACACCGAAGGCGGCCTCGGGCGGCGTCCGTTGCAGCATGCCCCACGGCCCACGACGCACGTGAACGGCGACGAGCCCGGCGGCCGCCGCTGGTCGAACGTCGTTGTCGACGCGATCTCCGATGTAGGCGACTTCGCCCGCGGGACAACCGGCGAGCTCCACGATCCGGGCGAAAAACCGCGGGTCGGGCTTCCGTACACCGAGGCTGTCCGACGACGAGATCACATCTGCCGGCAGCGCCGAGTCTCGGGCCCATTGCTCCAGGACTGCGGTCTGGTTACCGACGACTCCCACCCGAAGCCCCAGGGCACGGGTCATCTCGAGGCAGGCGATGGCGTCGGGGTAGAGGTCCTCGATGTCGTAGGAGAGCTCACGCCACCACGTCGTTGGCTTTTCGATCCCAAGATGACGCCACAGCTCGCTGTGCTCCTCTCCGCGCTCGATCGTGACTCCAAGCGCGGCCCAGACGACATGCGGCTGCAACGACAGCCGGTCGGCCAGAACGCGCCACCAGCGCTCCTCGTCGACGAGGGTCTCGCCGACGTCGAAGAAGGCAGCCTTCAGAGCCATGACTCGAGAAGCGCGAGGTCGGCCTCGGTCGTGATCTTGTGCAACCGGACGTCACCCTCGACGACACGAACACGGCCGCCCTGTCCTTCGACCAGCGATGCGCAGTCGGTCGCCGCGAGCGGGCCGTCACCCGCGTACGCGGCCCGGAGCGCCGAGGCAGTGAACGCCTGCGGCGTCTGCACCGCGACGAGCGCCCGGCGATCGACCGTCTCGGTCACGAGCCCGTCGGCGACTCGCTTGACGGTGTCGGGCAGACGGAGACCGGGCACGACGCCGTCGACCCCCTCCGCGAGCGGTTCCAGCACCCGGGCGATCACGGCGTCGGTCACGAGCGGTCGGGCTGCATCGTGGACGAGCACGACCAGCGCGGTCTCGGGAACCTCGGCGAGGGCGGCGCGGACCGAGTCGGCCCGTGTCGCGCCGCCGACGACGACAGCGGCCACCTTCGAGGCGACGAGCTCCTCGGCGAGGACGATGGCGGCCTCCTCCCACTCGGCGGGAACCGCCACCACCACGGCGTCGATCCACGCGCACGCGTCGAGGCGTTCGAGGCTCTCGGCGAGCAACACGCGCCCGCCGAACGCGACGAACGCCTTCGGGCGCTCCGCACCCAGCCGCTCGCCCGACCCGGCCGCCACGAGGATCGCCCAGGTCGAACTGTCGCTTCCGCCACCGGTCAGAGGGTTACCTCAGGCTCACCGGTGGTGCTCGATCTCACGCGCTTGCTGTTGCGACCTTGGCTTTCGGCTTGACCTTGCGCTTGCCGCCGGCGGGGTTTGCGAGCACCTCGTCGAGCCACTCGGCGGCTTCGTCCTCCGTCATGTCCTTCGCGTACATGAACTCGGAGGCGAGAATCTTCTTCGCCTTCACGTACATCTGCTTCTCACCGGTCGACAGCCCCTTCTCGTGATCCCGCAGCGCCAGGTTCCGGACGACCTCGGCGAGCTCGAGGATGTCGCCGGTCTTCATCTTGTCGCGGTTGTGCTTGAAGCGGCGGTTCCAGTTCTTCGGCATCTCGGTCGACTCACCCGAGAGCGCCTTCACGACGACCTCCACCGCCTCGAGCCCGATCACCCAGCGAAGACCGACCTTCTCGGCGTTCTCCGTGGGCACGTTGACGGTCATGTCGTTGTGCAGGATCTTGATCGTGAGGTACTCGCGCTCCTGTCCGAGAACTATGCGCGAATCCTTGCTCACGACCGTGCCTGCCCCGTGGTGTGGATACACCACATTGTCCCCGACGTCGAACAAGCCAGCCCTCCCGTTGTCCGCCCATTTCACGAAAACCGCCGGCGCTGAGAGGCTGCCGGCGAGGGACAGTCATTCTAGCTGAGAATTGCCGCTCGTTCCTGGTCATTTTCAAACATCTGCACCAGTCACCGGCGCGCAGGACGGCGTAGGTCGTGATGCGCCGTCGGCAGGCCCGCCGCGGCATCGGGCGCCGTCAATCCACCGGATCGGCGGCCTCCAAACCCCTCTCCGTCCATTCGCTCCCGACTGCTGCTGCTCCGTTGGATCTGGTCGCGCGTTCGTACCTTCTAGACCGGCCGCGATCGCCTGTCGCAAAGTCTCCGCACCGATCACTCGGGGCCCACCGCGCGCTGTCGTCCCCTCGGGAGCGAGCACGGTCCGGAGGCCCAGTTTCGCGCACTCCTCGAGCCGCCGGTCGACCTGCGCGACCGGCCGCAAGCGGCCGGTGAGCCCGATCTCGCCGAACGACGCCGTACCGTCGCGGACCGGGACGCCTCGTGCGGCCGACGCGATCGCGAGGGCGATCGCGAGGTCGGCTCCCGGCTCGTCGATTCGCACTCCTCCTGCGACGTTGACGAAGACGTCGGCGGACCCCAGCGCGGCGCCGGCGTGACGAGTGAGGACGGCAACGATCATCGCCAGCCGCTTCGGGTCGACACCGGTCGCTACTCGTCGCGGCATCGCAAGGTCCGTGCGCGAGACGAGCGATTGAATCTCGAGCAGGATCGGCCGCGTTCCTTCGAGAGCGCAGGCAACCGCCGCACCGACTTCACCCGCCTTGGTCCGGCCGAAGATCTCCGAGGGATCAGGAACACCGACGAGACCTGCGCTCGTCATCTCGAACACTCCGAGCTCGTTCGTCGAGCCGAAGCGGTTCTTCGCCGCCCGCAGCACGCGGTGTGCGTGATAGCGGTCGCCTTCGAACTGAAGGACGCAATCCACGAGATGCTCGAGCACGCGGGGCCCGGCCACCGAACCATCCTTGGTGACGTGCCCGACGAGGATCGTCGCGACACCCTCTGTCTTCGCCACACGCAGGAGCCGACCCGCGGCCTCGCGAACCTGACCGACGGATCCCGGTGCCGACCCGAGGTCGTTCGCGTACAGCGTCTGCACCGAGTCGATCACACAGACGTCGGGCCGTTCGCGCTCGAGCGTCGCGCAGACCGAATCGAGCTCTGTCTCGGCCAGGATCTCGACGCCGTCCGACCCGCCGATTCGTTCCGCCCGCAGCTTGACCTGTGCGATCGACTCCTCACCGGTGACGAGAAGCGCGCGCCTCCCGCCACGGCTCACGTGACCGAGTGCCGACAGGAGGAGGGTCGACTTGCCGACACCCGGCTCGCCGCCGACGAGCACGAGCGATGCCGGCACGAGGCCGCCACCGAGAACGCGGTCGAGCTCGGGAACACCGGTCGAAATCCGGGCAGCTTCCTCGACCCGCACATCCGCCAGCTTCTGAGGATCGCGAGCCACTCCGGCCGACTGCCGTCCGGCTGCTCCGCCGCGCGATCCACCTGCGTGAGACGTCAGTTCCTCCACGAGCGACCCGAACGCTCCGCACCCGGGACACTTGCCGAGCCAGCGGCCCGTCGTGGTGCCGCACTCGGAACACACATGCTGAACGATCACCTTGGCCATGGATCGATGATACGGAACGCGTCGGACGGTGTGTCGTCAAAAGAGACAACGCATCGCGGCGATGCGCCGATGGGACGGTCGAGAGGCGACGGTCCGCGCGGTGGCCCGGTCGCGGGGGTGGGTACTCGATCCCGAAGAGAGGTCGATCAGACGAGAGTCTTGGCGAAGAGCACGCGGTCCTCGCCGGGGCCGTCGTAGTCAGGCACGACCCGCTCGGCCGTGAATCCGAGCGACTCGTGAAATGCGACGGAGCCCTCGTTGACGGGGGATGTCACGCAGCGAACGCGGGTCCGGCCCTGGGCGGCAACGACAGCGAAGAACCGCTCGTAGAGGGCCCGCCCGACGCCCGACCCCCGGGCCGACGGAGCAACCCCGACGAAATGGATGTACGCCTCTTCCGGATCGGTCTGCGACAGAAAGCCGATCAGGAACGCCGTCAGCCTTCCGTCGTCGTCCTCGGCGACGAAGCTCGTTCCCTCGAAGTGGAGGAAGAACAGCTTCGGCAACATCGGAGCCATGTCGCGACCGCCCCACCAGGCGTTGACATGCTGAATGACGCGGCCGTAGTCGGACGGGTTGGCGTGCCGGATCTCCACGTTCGGACTCTAACCTGCCCGCGACGGCCGGCTCGGGTACGACACCTCGCGTCTCGGCGCTGTTCGAGTCTTGCCGCGCTGCGTCAGGTCAAATCGTCGGAGCCTGGTGCCTCGTCGGCTTCGCCCGGGCCGGCCTCGTCGGGCGGGACCGTCACCGCTTCAGGTGTGACCTCGCCCTCGATCACCGTGATCTCGACGAGGGACTCGCCCTCGAGCCCGGTGAGCTCCTCCCGCCGATCGACGACGATCGTGGCGCCCTCGCCGAGCTCCCGACCGAGCACGAAGTCGGCCAGCGGGTCCTCGATCAGCCTCTGGATCGAGCGACGCAACGGCCGCGCACCCATGGCCGGGTCGTAGCCCTGCTCGACGAGCAGCTCCTTCGCCGCGTCGGTCAGCTCGATGGTGGCGCCGTGGATCGACATCTGATCGCGCAGCCGCTTCATCATCAGGTCGACGATCTGCAGGATCTCGCTCTTCTCGAGCTTGTGGAAGACGATGATCTCGTCGATGCGGTTCAGGAGCTCCGGCCGGAAGACCTTCTTGAGCTCACTCATGACGCGACCCTTCATGTCGTCGTACGAGAGCCCCGTCTCGTCGCCGAGCGTGAAGCCGAGCGATTGGTTCTTCGAGATCTGCGCGGCGCCGATGTTCGACGTCATGATCACGATCGTGTTGCGGAAATCGACCTTCCGCCCCTGCGAGTCGGTCAGCTTCCCGTCCTCGAGGATCTGCAACAGGATGTTGAAAACGTCGGGGTGGGCCTTTTCGACCTCGTCGAGCAGCAGCACCGAATAGGGCTTGCGACGCACGGCCTCGGTCAGCTGGCCTCCTTCGTCGTACCCGACGTACCCTGGCGGGGAGCCGACGAGCCGTGACACGGAGTGCTTCTCCATGTACTCCGACATGTCGATCTGGATCATCGCGTCCTCGTCGCCGAACAGGAACTCGGCGAGCGTGCGGGCGAGCTCGGTCTTGCCGACGCCGGACGGCCCCAGGAAGATGAACGAGCCGGTGGGGCGCTTCGGGTCCTTGATCCCGGCGCGCGCGCGCCGGATCGCCTTGGAGACGGCGACGATCGCCGGCTCCTGGCCGATCACGCGCTTGTGCAGCTCCTCCTCCATGCGGATGAGCTTCTGCGACTCGGCCTCGGTGAGCTTGAACACCGGGATACCCGTCCACATCGAGACGATGTCCGCGATCTCGTCCTCGCCGACCTCGGGTTGCTCCTCGTCGGCCTCGTTGCGCCAGTTCTCCTCGAGCTCCTTCTTCTTCTGGGTGAGCTTGCGCTCCTTGTCGCGGAGCGCGGCGGCCTTCTCGAACTCCTGGGCCTCGATCGCGTTCTCCTTGTCGGAGCGCACCTTCTCGATCTCCTCTTCCAGCTCCCGGTACCGGGGCGGGGCGGACATCGTGCGGATGCGAAGGCGCGAGCCCGCCTCGTCGATCAGGTCGATCGCCTTGTCGGGAAGGTGCCTGTCCTGGATGTAGCGATCCGCGAGCACTGCCGAGGCACGGAGGGCCTCGTCGGAGATCTTGCAGCGGTGGTGGGCCTCGTACCGGTCACGGAGGCCGCGGAGGATCTGCACGGTGTCGTCGATCGACGGCTCCTCGACCCGCACCTGCTGGAAACGGCGCTCCAATGCGGCATCGCGCTCGAGATACTTCCTGTACTCGTCGAGCGTCGTGGCGCCGATCGTCTGCAGTTCGCCGCGCGCGAGCGCCGGCTTCAGGATCGAGGCGGCGTCGATCGCGCCCTCTGCAGCACCCGCGCCGACGAGATTGTGCAGCTCGTCGATGAACAGAATGATGTCGCCGCGCTGGGTGATCTCCTTCATCACCTTCTTGAGGCGCTCCTCGAACTCGCCCCGGTACTTCGAGCCGGCCACGAGGGCGGCCAGGTCGAGCGTGTAGATCTGCTTGTTCTTCAGAAGCTCCGGCACCTGGTTCGAGGCGATCCGCGAGGCGAGGCCCTCGACGACGGCGGTCTTGCCCACGCCCGGCTCACCGATCAGCACCGGGTTGTTCTTCTGCCGGCGGGAGAGGATCTGCATGACGCGCTCGATCTCGGTCTGGCGGCCGACGACGGGATCGAGCTTGCCCTCGGTGGCCATCTTGGTCAGGTTGCGCCCGAACTGGTCGAGCAGCTTCGAATTCTTCGTCTTCTCGCCGCCCGGGGCGGCGCCGGCGCCTGCCTGACGGCGGCCCGGGCCAGAGAGCATGCGGATGATCTCGTTGCGAATCTTCTCGGCGTCGGCGTCGAAGTCGAGCAGGATGCGCGCAGCGACACCCTCGTTCTCACGCACGAGACCGAGCAGGATGTGCTCGGTGCCGATGTAGTTGTGGCCGAGCGAGAGCGCCTCGCGCAGCGCCAGCTCGAGGACCTTCTTGGCACGCGGAGTGAACGGGATCTGGCCGGTCGTGACCTCGTCACCTTGACCGACGATCCGCGCGACCTGGGCGCGAACCTCCTCGACCGTGATATCGAGCGACTCGAGCACGCGCGCAGCAAGGCCCTCCTCCTCGCGGAGCAGGCCGAGCAGAATGTGCTCCGTCCCGATGTAGTTGTGCTTCAGGGCTCGCGCCTCGTCCTGGGCAAGGACGACGACCTGACGGGCCCGCTCGGTGAATCGCTCGAACAACCGTCGACCCTCCTTTCAGCAGGTGATCCGGGGATGCGACGCCCGCACGCCCCGAAGTCGAAGGTCAACTCATCCTACCGCACGGGTGGGAAGTCACACTCCCCCGCCTCGGGTGATGCTCTCTGGGTGATGCTCTTCTAGTGCTGAAAAGGCGCGCAGGGCAGATCAACCCCGTGCAGCAAGCATCAGTGCGGCGGCCCGGAACGTACGCTTCCCGGTCGAACGTTCCGGGGCGCCGCACTAGCGCAATGCCGGAAAGAGGACGACGTCGCGAATCGTCTCGCGACCGCTCAGCAGCATCACGAACCGGTCGATCCCGAACCCGAGCCCACCGGTCGGCGGCATGCCATAGGACAGCGCCTCGACGTAATCCGGATCGCCCCGCTCACCGTCGACCTGACCAGCCTGGAGCTCGAAGCGCTCCTGCTGCGTCGCCGCGTCGTTGATCTCCGAGAACGCGTTGCCGAGCTCCATCCCACCCGCGAAGTACTCGAAGCGCTCCGTCAGCGTGGGGTCGTCGTCCGTCGCACGCGCAAACGGGGACAGCTCGATCGGGTAGTCGTGCACGATCGTCGGCTGAATGAGCCCAGGCTCGACGAAGTGACTGAACGCATGGTCGACGAGCTGCGCCCAGTCCTTGTCGGCGTTGGTGTCGACGCCGCGCTCGTTGAGCCTGTCCCGCAGCTCCGCCTCGTCTCGGCTCCAGAGTCCTTCGGCCTCGAGCGCTGCCGTGAAGCGGACCCTCGCCCAGGGGGCCGCGAGCTCGATCTCGTGACCGCGAAACCGCACCCGTGTCGTGCCGAGGACCTGCGCGGTGACGGACTCGACGAGTGTCTCGATCCGGGTCATCGTGTCGCGGTAGTCGGCGTAGGCCTCGTACCACTCGAGCATGGTGAACTCGGGATTGTGCTTGAACGAGACGCCCTCGTTGCGGAAGTCCTTGCCGAGCTCGTAGACGCGCTCCAGACCGCCGACGATCAGCCGCTTCAGGTACAGCTCGGTGGCGATCCTCAGGTAGAGATCGCGTTCGAGCTCGTTGTGATGCGTCACGAACGGCCGCGCGAACGCGCCACCGTACCGAGGCTGGAGGACGGGCGTCTCGACCTCGATAAAGCCCTCTGCGTCGAGATAGCCACGGACTGCGCTCACGATTCTGGCCCGGAGCACGAAATCCGCTCTCGTCTCGTCGTTGACGAGCAGGTCGAGATACCGCTTGCGGTAGCGCAGCTCGACATCGGTGAGGCCATGAAAGGTGTCGGGCAGCGGCTGGGTGTTCCGCGAGAGCACCTCGACGGAGTCCGCCAGCAGCGAGGGCTCACCGCGGCGGGCGCGGCCGGGGCGCCCGCTGACGCCGACGACATCTCCGAGCAAGACGTCGATCTCGCCCGTCTTCGCCGCCTCGCAGATCACCTGGATCCGGCCCGACCGGTCGACGACGTCGAGGAAGACGAGCTTGCCCATGTCCCGGCGCGCCATCGCGCGACCGGCGATCCGGCGGGTCGTCTCGAGAGCGATGCCGTTCTCGAGCGGCTCGCACTCGGCACGAACGGCGACGATCTCGTCCCGGTCGGGGAATCGCTTGGGTGGAGTGGAGGAATTCGACATCATCGTCGGCCCTGGCGCGTCGCTCAGAGCGCGCGGCCGGAGGGGATAGTACGCGAGTACAGCCCGAGAGCGTGCTCTGAGCGGCGCGAGGCGGCGGCGGAGCCGGCTCCGCCGGCCGCAGCCGGCGCCGGCCAGTGCGCGTCAGGCTGTCAGGCCGCTTTGATTTCCATGATCTTGAACTTGATCTTGCCCCCGCGAGGCGTCGTCACCTCGACCGTCTCGCCCTTCTTGTGACCGAGGATCGCTCGCCCGACGGGCGACTCGTTGGAGAGCCGGCGCTCGATCGGGTTGGCTTCGGCCGAGCCGACGATGTGGTACTCGACCGTCTCCTTCGCCTCAACGTCACGCAGGCGCACGACCGAGCCGACCGAGACGACGCTCGTGTCGACGTCGTCGGTGTCGATCACGCGCGCGTTCAAGAGACGCTCCTCGAGCTGCGCGATCTTGTGCTCGAGCATCGCTTGCTCGTTCTTGGCATCGTCGTACTCGGCGTTTTCGGCGATCTCGCCGAACTCACGGGCGACCCGGATGCGATCGGCGACCTCCCGACGCTTGTCGGTGCGCAGCAGCTCGAGCTCCTGCGTGAGGTTTTCGTAGCCCTCGGGTGTGAGGAGCACTTCCTTCAAGACACGGCCTCCAAGGCGACTTCGGCGGGGTGACGGCCCAAATCCGGGCGTCACGACGGTCGTGAAGGGTAGCTGTAGCGCGTGAGGGCCGCAAACGGTCTGCGTCTACCATGGCTCGATGCAGATCGACCTGCGTGAGTCCTGGCACATCGACATGGTCGAGGTACCGACGAGACTCGTTCTCGCGCCGATGGCCGGCGTCAGTGTGCAAGCGTTTCGGCGGCAGGGCCGGCGCTTCGGCGCGGGCCTCGTTTGCTCCGAGATGGTTTCGTGCGCGGGGATCGAGCATCGGAACGAGAAGACGCTCGGCTACCTCCGCGTCGCGTCGGACGAGCATCCCCTCGCGATCCAGATCTTCGGCTCCAACCCCGAGACGATGGCCGAGGCCGCGCGCATGGTCGAGGACGCGGGCGCGGATATCGTCGACATCAACTTCGGCTGCCCGGTGCGCAAGGTGACGAAGACGGGCGCCGGGGCCACCCTGCTCGACGACCCCGCTCTCGCGGGCCGGATCGTCTCGGCTGTCGCTGCCGCGGTGGACATTCCGGTCTCCGTGAAGATGCGCCGCGGGCTCCGAAACGACTCTCGCACCTGCCTCTCGGTCGGCCCGCAGCTCGTCGAGGCCGGCGCGTCCGTGCTCACGCTTCATCCCCGCTCGGCGCAGCAGATGTACACGGGGACTGCCGACCACTCACTCACGGGGGAGCTCGTCTCGCTGGTCGACGTGCCGGTGATCGCCTCGGGAGACATCACGTCGCGTGCCCGCGCGCAGACTGTGCTCGCGACGACCGGGGCTGCGGCGGTCATGGTCGGCCGTGGGGCCCAGGGCAATCCCTGGGCCCTTCGCGAGATCGTCGACGGCGACGGGGCCGAGCCGACGCGCGAGGAGGTCGTCGCGGAGCTCGTGCTCTTCATCCGCGAGACGGTCCGCGAGCTCGGCGAACGGCGGGCCTCCGGCTTCCTCAAGAAGTTCTATGCGTGGTATCTCGGTCGTGGCCGCTTCCCGCGCCCGTTCAAGCAGGAGCTGGTCGTCCTCGACTCGACGGCCGAGGTGGAGCGTCGGCTGATTGCGGCTGCCCCCGGTTCGCGTGAGCTGATCGACCGGCTCGAGGCCGAGCTCCCGTCGGGCGACGAGGTCACCCTCAGCCTGCCGATCTCGGCCTTCGGCGGCGGGTAGGGGCGAGGCGTGCCTGCGCGTGAGGGGGCAAGGTCTGGACTGCGTGCTCAACGGGCGACGACCGCGACCGTCCACACGCTCGCACCGCACTCGTGAGCGACCGCGTCCCCCACCCGGGGGATACTCGAACGGGGGCCTACGCCCGTTTCATCAGGTGGAGTGAACAATGCAGCGGCGAACCGCCGGGCGCGACGCCCGGGCTCGAGCACCCGTCCGCCGACGGGCGTCGCGGACCCCTCCCGTGGCACCGCGCGTCGCGCTCGGGATTCCGGCAACCGCGGTCGTCGCGACGGTGGCATGGGTGACGCTGCACGGCGCCGACCTCACCGTCTCGATCCCGATTGCGCTGTCGATGCTCGCCGTCGCGGCGGCGGCCAGCCAGGTCGTCGTCCAGCTCGGGCCGCGCAGTTGGTACACCGCTTCCACCCCCGTCGTCGTGCTGGCTGCCTTGCTCGGAGGTCCTCTCCTTGGCGTCGCTGCCGGGATCTCCACCCAGCTGATCCAACGGGAGGCGGTGTGGCGGCGCCGTTCGACCGAGGGCGGCGTCGCGGCCCTCCAGGGTCTCGCCGCCGGGATCGCGGGTCTCGCGCTCCTCTCCACCGGCATGCACGATGCGAGTGACGCTGCCTCGGCCGCAGCTGGTGCGATGCTCGCTGCCGTTGCCGTCAACACCACCTGTCGGTTCTTCGTCATTCTCGAGCGGCACCCGGGATCGCTGTTGGAGCGGTGGGCGCAGGGACTGCGCGTCGATCTTCTCGAAACCGTTCTCGTGGTGCCGTTGCTGTCGGTCCTGATCATCGCCGACACGGAGAGCACCCCGCTCGTCGCGACGACGATGGGCTCTCTCCTCGCGGTGCTGCTGCTGGCGCAGAGGAGTCGTGAGACGACGGCAGCCGCCCTGGTCGCCGAGCAGGCAAACGCTCGGCGCGACCAGCTGACGGGTGCTCCCAACCGCCGTGCCTTCGAGGAAGCGATGGCTGCCGAACACGCCCGCGTCGTCCGTGGTGCGGTGCCGGCCGGCCTGTTCGTCGTCGATCTCGACCGCTTCAAGTCGGTCAACGACCGCTTCGGGCACGCCGTCGGCGACGAGGTCCTCACCGAGGTCGTTCGCAGGCTGACCGACGGCCTGCGCCCGCACGACGTCGTCGCCCGCTGGGGCGGCGAGGAGATCACCGTCCTCGCTCCGGGCATCAAGGGCCGCCGCCAGCTGGAGCAGGCAGGAGAGCGCATCCGAGAGCTCGTCAACGAGATCCCGATCGCAACGTCCACGACGGCGCTGCCGGTGACCGTCTCCGTCGGGGGCACCCTGCTCGACGGCTCGGTCTCGCCGGCCACGGCGTTCCACCGGGCGGACGGCGCGCTGTACGAGGCGAAGCGCACGCGCGACGCGTCCGCGGTTGCGCTACCGCCCCGGCTCACGCTCCACCTCGAATCCGCCTAGCGCCGCGCACAGGCGGGCGAGGAGCGCCTCGCCCCTACGACGAGCGATGCGGCCCGGTGAGAGCCGTGACGATCCCGAGCCCGACGAAGACGCTGCCCGAGACGTAGCGCTGCACCGCGGCCCAACGGCGACTCTTCCGCAGTGTCTCCCCGGCCGAGCCCGCGGCGAGCGCCCACATGGAGTCGGTGACGAGCCCCAGAAGCATGAACGTGAGCCCCAGCACCAGAATCTGCAGCCACGCCTCACCGGCGCTCGGCTGCACGAACTGAGGTAGGAACGCAAGGAAGAAGAGAGCCGTCTTGGGATTGAGCACGTTCACGACGACCCCTTCCGCGAAATCCTTGCGCCGAGGCCGGCGCGGGCGCTGCGGATCGGTGTCGGCGGGGTCGGCGCGTCCGAGCAACGTTCGGATCCCGACGACGATCAGATACACCGCCCCGAGCACCTTGACGACGGTGAAGGCCGCGGCCGAGGAGACGAGGATTGCCGACAGCCCGAGTGTCGCGAACGACAGGTGCACGAGCGTCCCGACATGGATCCCGAGCACCGACGCGAGTCCCGCCCCGCGACCCTGATGGATGCTTCGGGTCACGATGTAGACGACCGCAGGGCCCGGCACCGCCAGGATGGCGAGCGCCGCCAGGGAGAAGACGAAGAGGGTGTGCGGATCGACGATCACCTGTTGAGCTCCCAGACGAGACGTAGGCCCTCGAGCGTGAGATGCGGGTCGACCGCCTCGATCGTGGTCGAATGAGGTGCGACGAGCTCGGCCAGGCCGCCGGTCGCGATCGCCCGCGCGGCGACGCCGAGCTCCCCGCGGATCGCCGTGACGATGCCGTCGACCTGCCCGGCAAAGCCGTAGACGACGCCGGATTGGAGCCCGCCGACCGTCGTCTTGCCGATCACGCTCGGCGGCTCCACGTAGTCGACCTTCACCAACCGGGCCGCACGCGCGAAGAGCGCTTCCATGGACGTCTCGATCCCGGGTGCCAGAACGCCGCCGACGTAGTCACCCTCCGGCGAGACGACGTCGAAGTTCGTCGAGGTGCCGAAGTCGACGACGATCACCGGCGCGCCGTATCGCTGCTTGGCGGCGATCGAGTTGACGATCCGGTCGGGGCCGACCTCACGGGGATCGTCGTAGCGAATCGGGATGCCGGTCTTCGTTCCGGGCCCGACCACGAGCGCCGGAACATGCGCCCAGCGGCTCGCGACCCGCTCCCACTCCCGCACGAGAGTCGGCACCGTCGAGGAGAGGCAGATCCCGTCGATGTCGTCGAGCTCGAGCAGGCCACCGAGGAGGACGCCGAGCTCGTCACCCGTCCGTGTCCGCTCCGTGGCGAGGCGCCAGTCGTCGGCCAGCCGATCTCCGTCGAACAGCCCGAGCACGGTCTGGGTGTTTCCCACGTCGACGGCGAGCAGCATCAGGGGATTGTAGGGATGGGCCTGCGACGGCCTCTGCCACGCGTGCTCTGCCTGTCCACGCCTTGCGGGCGGAACAGTCTCGCCTACAGGGTCTCCTCGTCGCCGGGCAACGACTCGCCGATTCGGTCGGCGAGCGACTCTGCGGTCAGCTTGGGCTCGTCACCCTCGCCGCGAAGCTCTTCGACCGTCATGTCGCCCGACGTGTAGACCTCGGCCCGCGGGATCATCCGGGTCGGCCGGTTCTTGTCCCAGACCCAAACGTCTTCCATCTGGAGGTGGAAGAACGGATAACTCGCCTGTGGGACGACTTCCAGCTCGAGCCGATTGCAGAGGTACGTCGCATCCTGGGTCAGGACGCAGTAGCGAAAGAGCCCGAACACCGCGGTGTACTCGCGCTTCAGC
Organism: uncultured Thermoleophilia bacterium; assembly: GCA_963776305.1. Classification (GTDB taxonomy): domain Bacteria; phylum Actinomycetota; class Thermoleophilia; order Gaiellales; family Gaiellaceae; genus Gaiella. The sequence continues at coordinate 81,490 of CAVZMA010000007.1, forward strand.
TCCAGCTCCAGCTTGGCCTCGAATTCGTCGAGCTCGTCGAGATGACTCATGGGATGGATTCTAGAGGCACATCACACCCCTAGCTGCTCGAGCAGCTGTGACACGGTGCCGTATCCCGGCACGACGAGCGTGGGATCGAGCTCCACGAGCGGGGTGAGGGCGAACACGCGCTCGTGGAGGCGGGGATGGGGCACGGTCAGGCCGGGCTCGTCGATCCGGACGCCCTCGAGAAGGAGCAGGTCGAGGTCCACGAGGCGCGGGCCGAAGCGCGGGCCGTCCCGCGTACGTCCGAGCTCCTGCTCGACTGCGAGAAGCTCGTCGAGGAGTGCCCGGGGCGCGAGTGAGGTCTCGATCTGCGCGGCGCCGTTGAGAAATCGCGGCTGGTCGAGGAAGCCGACGGGGTCGGTCTCGCGAAACGTGGAGACGCGGAGGACGTCGACGCCCGGCCGGTCGCCGAGCAGCTCGACGGCGCGCTCCAGGGTGGCGAGCCGATCGCCGAGGTTCGCCCCGAGCCCCACGTAGCCCTGCCCCACAACCCAACCTTAATCAGCCTTTACAACCGAGAGGAGGGGGAAGTACGTACAACTCGAGGTCGATGCGCGTCGCTCTGCTCGCTCTCCTCGCCTGTCTCGCCGTTGTTCCCGACGCAGCCCTCGCCGTCGGGAGCGGCTCGGCAAACACCTCGACGCTGATCGAGCTGATGCCCGCAGCACGGTGCAGCGAGGCGACCTTCGTGACTGCCGCCGGAGGGCGGTTGATCGCGCAGTCACTCGGCCTCTACGTCGTCTCCGACGATGCCGCAGCTGCGATCCTGCCCACGCTACGCGCCCGCGGCGCCCTCCGCTACAGCGCCCCGAACAGGCCGGCCGGCACCCTGGCTGTCGCGGACTTCACCGACCCGCTCGTTCCCACAGAATGGTGGCGCGCCGCGGTTGGTGTCGACGCGCTGACGCCGCCACCCGCCGGCACGCCGGTGACGATCGTGGACTCGGGCATGGACGTCACCCACCCCGATTTCGCGGGACGTCCCAATACCGAGATGCTCAACGCCCAGGAGCCTGTGGACATCGGCGGCGAGCACGGGACGGCGGTGGCGTCCGTCGTGGCGGCACCGGAGAACGGTCTCGGGATGGTGGGTATCTATCCCGAAGCCCGCCTTCGCTCCTGGGACGCCGCCAAAGGCCAGGGGACGCAGCTCGAGACCACCGAGATCGTCCAGGGGATCCTCGCGGCGGCGAACAGCGGCCCCGGCGTCGTGAATCTGAGCCTCGGCTCTGACCGCAAGGAGCTCCTGATCGAGCAGGCGATCTACGAGGCAGTGCGGAAAGGGACGCTGATCGTGGCGGCGTCGGGCAACGACGGCGATCAGGGAAGCCCGCTCGGGTATCCGGCGAGCATCCCGCACGTGCTGACGGTCGGTGCCTCGGATCAGGATCGTGCGGTCGCATCGTTCTCGAGCCGCTCCCGTTTCGTCGACCTCGTTGCTCCGGGTGTCGAGATGCCGATCGCCACGGCCCTCGGCAAAGGTTGGCGGACCGCCGACGGCACGAGTTTCGCAGCCCCGCTCGTGTCGGGCGCGAGCGCGTGGGTGTGGACTGCGCGGCCGACTCTCGACGCAACCCAGCTGTTCGAGATCATGCGGCGTTCGGCCGTCGACATCGGCCCTGCCGGGCGCGACGACGCCGCCGGGTACGGCCTTCTGAACGTCCCGGCCGCGCTTGCCTACCCGGCCCCCGTTCTCGACCCGTTCGAGCCCAACGACGACATCGACTTCGTCGATCCCGAAGGTGATCTACTACAACGATATTCCCTCGCTCACGTCGGTCACGAAACGCGTGACGACGCTTCAGGCTCGAATCGATCGCGTCGAGGATCCCCGCGACGTCTACCGCGTGTGGTTGGCGCGAAACGGCCGCTTCACAGCGACGCTGAGCGCGAACGCGGGCCTCGATCTCGGGTTGTGGAGGCAGGGGGCGCTCGGCGTCAATCAGCGCGTGATCGGTAACGATCGACTCGCTCGAGCGATCGCTCCCGGGACGAGCGAGCGCCTCACGTTCACGAACAAAGGGCCCGGCCGGTTCGCGTACCTGGCTGTCGTACCCAAGACAGGTGTGCGAGAGGCGACATACCGGCTGCGCGATCTCATGACCGCCGGCGCTCGACCGAGACGGCCGCGTACTCGACAGGCGGATCGAGGACGACATCCGGCTTGCGTACCCGCACCCGAGCACGGGCAACATGCTGCTCGCCGAGCAAAGCCTCTGCGATCGCCGTTGCGAATGCCTCGAGGAGATAGAACGACCGCTCATCCGAGACCTGCTTGACGTGGGCGACGACCCGCCGGTAGTCGAGCGCATCCTCGATCCGGTCGCTCTGCGCAGCCCGATCGTCGTCGAGATCGAGCTCGACGTCGACGACGAAGCGCTGGCCGACGCGGCGTTCCTCCTCGAGCACGCCGTGATAGCCGCGAAGCGCGATCCCGCGCAGCTCGATGATCACTTCAGGTGCCCTCTCTCGACTGCGGCGGCAACGGCGAGGGCCTCCACGTGGGCACCGACGTCATGGGCGCGAAACAGCGCAGCGCCACGGTCGAACGCCGCAACCGCGGCACCGACCGACGCAGCAGTGCCGGCCACGCGCCCGTTCTCGTCGCCCAGCACGCGCGCGAGCGTGCTCTTCCGCGAGAGCCCGACGAGCACCGGCCGACCGATCCGGCAGATCCGGTCGAGGCCGCGAACCAGCGCAAGATTCTGGTCGGGCGTCTTGCCGAACCCGATCCCCGGGTCGAGGCACACGTTCTCCTCCGGGATGCCCGCGGCGACCGCGACCGCAAGACGGCTCTCGAGAAACGACGTCACCTCGCTCACGACATCGTCGTACCGCGGCTCGAGCTGCATCGTCCGAGGTTCTCCCTGCATGTGCATCAAGCAGACGTACGCGCCGGCGTCGGCGATCACGCCCGCGAGGTCGGGATCGCCGCGCAACGCGGTGACGTCGTTGACGAGCGCCACGCCGAGCTCGAGAGCGCGGCGCGCCACGGCGGCCTTCGTCGTGTCGATCGACAGCGGCGAACCGCTCAGCGCCTCCAGAACCGGCACGACGCGCCGCAACTCCTCGTCGACCGAGACCGGCTCTGCCCCCGGGCGGGTCGACTCGCCGCCGACGTCGACGACGGAAGCGCCCTCGGCGAGCAACCGATTCGCGGTCGCGATCGCAGCCGCGGGATCGAGGTTGTCGCCTCCGTCGGAGAAGCTGTCGGGGGTGACGTTGACGATGCCCATGACCGCTGGGCGCGGCCAACACTCGGTGAGGGGCGGGCGTCTCACGAGGCAATGGAGACTAGCGGCGTGAGCAGTTCCGGACGGCGAGGCGTCGTCACCCTGACCGCGCTTCTCCTGCTCGTCCTCGCCGTGACGGTCGCGTCGACCGGAGCGGTTCCCGCGGGCACCGGTGGCGCGCGCAGGCCCTCCGATCAGGTGCTCGACGTCGTGTTCAGCCTGTTCCTGCTCCTGATGGGGTTCGGTGCGCTCCTCTGGGGTTACGTCTTCCTCGTTCGTGCGCGCGCTCCCAAGGATGTCCACGGCGGCGCGGAGCGCCGTCGCTCGCTCGTCCCGTTCGTCGGGTTGCTCCTGTTCCTGTGCGTCTTCGCCTTTTCACTCCGCTGGATCTCGAAGACGCGACCGCCCACCGGGTGAGAGCGAACCGTTCCCGGCCTTTCGGCCCCGTCGGCCGGCGGCGCCGGGAAGGGAGACACGCCGAGCTACGAGCCCGAACTCCGCGACGGCGGCAGCATTCCGAGGCGGGTGGGTTGGGTCGCAGCGACCGCGCTCGGCGCACTCGTCGTCGGCGGGGCACTCGTCGTAACGGCCGATCTGGTCCGCACCGGCGGGATCGCAATCGAGGTCACGGGCGCGGCTGCTGCAGCCGCCGCCGTCGCGCTGGTCGTCTCCGTCGGCCGCAAGGTCCGGCAGACGCCGTAGTCGCACCAGGTGGGCTCGGCGCCGGCCGTGCCCTCGGGGATCAGCCCGCAGCGCCCTCGGGCGGGGGCTGCATGGCCGCTCCCGGAATCGGGCGCGGCGCCGGCCGGATCGCGGGCTTCTTCTCCTGCGACGGGTCCGATGCCGGTTCCGCGGCCTTGGGGGCCTCCTCCGGGAACACCGAGGCCTCGGCCTCGCCGGCGAGCAGCCGCTCGAACTGGTCCTTGTCGACCGTTTCGCGCTCGATCAGGATCAACGAGAGGTTGTGGAGCTCGTCCATGTGCTCACGAAGCACACGTGTCGCCGTGTCGTGCGCCTCCTCGATCACCCGGCGGATCTCGTCGTCGATCTCGCGGGCGATCTCCTCCGAGTAGTCCGGTGCCGAGCCCATGTCCCGGCCGAGAAACGGCATGTCGTGGTCGCGGCCGAGCACGCGCGGGCCGAGCTTCTCGCTCATCCCGAAGCGCATGATCATCTGCTTCGCGGTGTGGGTCACACGCTCGAGGTCGTTGGCGGCACCGGTCGTCACCTCGTGGAACACCAGTTCCTCGGCTGCGCGGCCACCGAGGGTCATCGCCATCTGATCCATCAGCGTGCCCTTCGTCGTCAGGTACCGATCTTCACTCGGCAGCGAGATCGTGTACCCGAGTGCCTGGCCGCGGCTGACGATCGAGATCTTGTGCACGTCGTCCGTTCCCTCGAGGAAGTAGCCGACGAGCGCGTGCCCCATCTCGTGGTACGCGGTGATCTTCCGCTCCTTCTCCGAGAACAGGCGCGACTTCTTCTCGGGGCCGGCGATCACCCGCATGATCCCTTCCTCGAGCTCGTTCTGGCCGATCGTCTTCTCGCCGCGGCGCGCCGCGAGCAGCGCCGACTCGTTGATGACGTTCGCGAGGTCGGCGCCGGTGAAACCGGGCGTCTGCGCCGCGAGCACGTCGAGATCGAGCTCCTTCCCGAGCGGCTTCCCCTTCGAGTGAACCTCGAGGATGTCGCGGCGCCCCTTCCGGTCGGGCCGGTCGACGACGATCTGGCGGTCGAACCTGCCGGGCCGCAGCAGCGCAGGATCGAGGATGTCGGGTCGGTTCGTCGCAGCGATCAGGATCACGTTGTCCTTCTGCTCGAAGCCGTCCATCTCGACGAGGAGCTGGTTCAGCGTCTGCTCCCGCTCGTCGTGCCCGCCGCCCATGCCTGCGCCCCTGTGCCGGCCGACGGCGTCGATCTCGTCGATGAAGATGATGCACGGGCTCGCCTGCTTCGCCTGCTCGAACAGGTCACGAACGCGAGAAGCGCCGACACCCACGAACATCTCGACGAAGTCCGAGCCGGAGATGGAGAAGAACGGCACCCCTGCCTCTCCCGCCGTTGCGCGCGCGAGGAGCGTCTTCCCCGTCCCGGGAGGCCCATAGAGGAGCACGCCCTTGGGGATCCTGGCGCCGAGCGCCTGGAACTTCTTCGGGTTCTCGAGGAACTCCTTGATCTCCTGCAACTCCTCGACGGCCTCGTCGGCACCGGCGACGTCCTTGTAGGTGACCTTCGGCGAGTCCGGCGACATGCGCTTGGCACGGCTCTTTCCGAAGCTCATCACCTTCGAGCCGCCGCCCTGCATCTGGTTCATGAGGAAGATCCAGAACCCGATCAGCAGGAGGATGGGCAGGAGCCCGGTGAGCAGAGCTACCCACGTCGAGGTGCCGGTTCCCTTGGAGTCGAACTTGACGTTGTTCTTCTCGAGCACCTGCTGGAACTGGAACTGGGACTGCGCCGTCGGGTAGTTGACCTTCACCTTCTGGCCCGAGTCGAGCGTGGCGTTGATCGACTGGCGGTTCGGGTTGAACTTGACCTCGCTGACGTTGCCCTGCTGAGCCTGTGAGATCAGCTCGGAGAACGTGAGCTTCGTCTCGTTGCCGCGCTTCGGGATCAGCGTCTGGCTCGCCAGGTAGACGAGCAGGACGATCACGACCAGAGGGAACAGCGCGCTGCGGAAGAAGCGGTTCACAAGTACCCGTGAGGGTAGCAGCGTGGCTGCTCTTCCGCAGATCTGAAATCCCCTAGCGGGGATTTCAGATCGCGAAGATCCCTTCTTTTCCGCAGATTTGAAATCCCCTAGCGGGGATTTCAAATCGCGACGATCCCTGAAGAGGGCACCTTTTCGGTGCCCTTGGGCCGCCGGAGTGGCGATGACCGACCGGCCGGGTGGCACTGACGGACAGTTCGGGGACGGTCGCTGGCGGAGCCCGTGGCCTAGTGGGGTGCGCTCGGGATCAGATCGGGGTGCAGCACACCGATGTAGGGGAGATTGCGGTAGCGCTCCGCGAAATCGAGCCCGTAGCCGATCACGAAGCGGTTCGGGATCTCGAACCCCACGTAGCGCACGGGCACGTCGATCTCACGGCGCTCGGGCTTGGTCAGCAGCGTGCAAACGGCGAGCGACGCCGGCTTGCGCGCCTGGAGGTTGCGCATCAGGTACGAGAGCGTCAAGCCCGAGTCGATGATGTCCTCGAGCACGAGAACGTCGCGCCCTGCAATGTTGATGTCGAGGTCCTTGAGGATGCGGACGACGCCGGATGAGTCCGTCGCCGCTCCGTAGCTCGAGATCGCCATGAAGTCGATCTCGCAGGGGATCGTCAGCTCGCGCATCAGGTCGGCCATGAAGAAGACGGCGCCCTTGAGCACGCCGACGAGCAACAGATCTCGCTCTGCGTAGTCGGCCGAGATCTCGGCCCCGAGTGCGGCGACGCGTGCGCGCAACTCAGCTTCGCCGATCAGGACCTCGCCGACCCCGTGGTGGACGTCGCTCACCGCCATTCGCCCACCGGTGACGCCGACGACGCGGTCACGGCTTCCTCCCATCCCGGTGCGACGGCGATCCCCGGCACGGCCACGACCCCGTCCTCATGGACGATCATCGGCCACGCGTCACGCTGCGCCCTCGGCACCTTGGCGTCCACGAGGAGATCCTGCACCTTCTTGCGGCGTCCCGCCAGACGATCCCCCGGACGCCGGGTACGGACGACCAGGTCGGTTCGGTCGGAGGCAAGTGTCCACGGCCCCCACTGAACCGTCCCCTCGAGACGAAGCGTGCCGTATTCGCGCACAGCCTGGATCCCGCGCCCGAGATCTGCCGATTGCGAACCCGCGTGCGAGGAGAGAAGCTCGACGAGAGACGCCTCGAGGGCACGCGGAAGACCGGGGCGCCGCGCACCGAGGGCGTGCAGATTCGCGTCGGCGCCGGGATGCAGCTGCCGGAGCAGTGGCAGGATCTCGGCCCGGATGAGGCCGCGCGCCGTCGTCGCGTTCGTCGCGTCGTCCCGCACTGCGAGCCCCTGGTCCACGCAATACGCGACGGTCTCGTCACGGGTGACCCCGAGCAGTGGACGGACGACACCGTCCTCTCGACGCACCTTGATCCCACGCGTCGAGCCGCTCGACACGATCCGGTAGAGCACCGTCTCGACCTGATCTGTCGCCGTGTGCCCCGTCGCGCGGAGGCCGAAGCCGGCTGTGGACGCGTAGCGGGCGGCCCGCATTGCGGCCTCGGTCGGCGCAGGAGGGATCCGGACGACGGCGGCGCCCATCGTCTCGGCACAGTGAGCGGCGTCGGCGTCGGCTGCGGCCCCCCGAACGCCGTGATGGACGTGCACGGCGGTGACCCGGTAGCCGAGCGCGCGAAGAGCGTGCCAGAGGCACGTCGAGTCCGCACCGCCCGACACGAGGCACGTGACCGCACCTCCCGGCTCGATCAGCGAGTGAACGCGGACGGCATGCTCGATGCGCTCCTGGAGCTCCGTCGTCATCTCTCAAGTGTGACGGATGGACCGGTGGTCCCCACGCAGTTCCGTCGCCACGAAGCGCGAGGCGCTTACTGCGTGTGCTTCAGCGTGGCGGCGTCGACCACCTGGTCGGCCGGAGGAAGCGTGAGCTCCAACGGCTTCCCGTAGTCGTAGAACTCGACGCTGAGCGCCGCCTGCAGGCGAGCGTCGGTGCCCGGTTGCTTGACGTCGAGATCGATCGACAGCTTCCGAACACGCTGGTCGGCATCGATCCAGATGTCGACCGGGAGCTCCGAAAGGCCTGCCTGCTTCGCAGCCTGATCGAGGCCGCCGAGGCTCTTCTGCTGGTCGGCGGGGACGAGCTGCCCCAGCTTCGCCATGTCGATCGTGGCCCGGTAGTGGCTCGTCTCGACCCCACGGATCTCCTCGCTGCCGACCGACTCGATCGAGCCCGAGATCGCCTTCAGGATCCCGAAGACGTCACGTGGATCCGTGCCGGCGAGAGATCCGAACTGGCCGAGCTGGCCGGCGTCTGCTTCGGAGAGGGTGCTGGCGTCGCCCTTGATCCAGGTCTTCCCCGCCGGCAGCTTCTTGGCGATCAACGGGAAGTTGACGTACACGGTGTCGCCGTCCTGAATCGCCTCGAGCTGCCAGTCCTCGGCACTGCCGAGATCACCCGTCATCGTGCCGCCGAACTGCCCGCCGAGGCTCTTCATGATGTCCGCCACCGAGGACAGATCGACCTTCAGCTCGGCGCGCTTCGCCGGCGTATCGAACGCGCCGTCGATGTCGAACGACAACTGGTCGCCGAACCCGGGAATCGTCATCTCGAGCGACATCGCGAACCGTGCCGTATCCGTGGCGGAGCTCGACTGGGCGACCTGGGTGAGGCTCGTCAGCTCGGGGACAGCCGTGGCGGAGCCACCGCAACCCGAGGCCGCGAGTGCGACGAGGGTTACGAGGATCGAGAGCACGGCAGTCGTGCGACGCACAGTCATCCAAGTATGCATCGACTGGACGAGAGCCGCGCGTCATCCACCAAAAGGGGCATCGGGTTCGGCGTCCGAAAACCGCGGTGCGAGCCCCCAGCGCCGTAGCACCGCTTCCGCGCGCTCGACCTCCGGTCGCTCGAGCCGGTACGGCACGGCGTGGGGCACCGAGGCGAGCCGCCTCGCGGGAACGTGCTCTGCGGCTGCGTCGATCACGTACCTGACCGGGAGGCCGTGACTGATCACGACGACGTGCTGCTCAGGCCTGTCGAGCAGCCACTGCAGGCCGTCGGCGAGTCGCAAGGCGGCTGCGGCCCGGCTCTCACCGCCCCCAGGGCAGGGATCCTCCGGCCCGTGCTGCCACGCCCAGCCACGGTACGCATCGAGCGCACGCCCCTCGAAGTCCCCGAACCCGATCTCGTCGAACAGCTCGCTCACGGTTGGCTCGAGCGACCGTCCGGCAAGAGCGATCTCCAGCGTCTCGCGCGATCGCGCGAGCCTCGAGCAGACGCCGAGGCTCAACGGCGCCGCCGCGAGCTGCCGCCCGAGCCCACGGGCCTCGTCGATGCCGTCCGCCGTCAGCCCGTCACCGGGAGGGACTGCGTTGACGACGCCCTCGGCGTTCGAGCCTGCCCGAGCGTGGCGGGCCAGGATCAGCTGCTTCAAAGAAGGATCGAACGGTAGTCGAGGACGTGCTCCATCCCGACGGCCTCGTAGAGGCGGATCGCAGCGGCGTTCTCCGACCGGACGAAGAGACAGACGGTTGGAGTCCCGACGAGGAGCAGCCTGATGAGATCGCTGAGCCCCCGAACGGCGAAGCCGTGCCGTCGGGCGGGGGGATCGACCCAGACTTGCTGCAGCTGCACGGCCGACGGCGTCCAGGCGGACGCCTCGGCCTTGAACCGGATCACGCCGCCGTCGACCCAGAGCCAGGACCGCCCGGCCTCGATCTGGGCCTTGGTGCGCCAGCGGAATCCGCTCGCGTCACGACGCAGAGGGTCGACGCCCAGCTCCTCGTAGTGGGCTGCGGCGCACGACGGCACGAGGAGGTCGAGGTCGCCGATCTCAGCGGCGCGGAGGGGTGTTCCGCCCGCCGGCGGCGCCGTTGTCATCGAGTACACGGGCTGGCCGGGACGGTCGAGCCGTGGGCGCGGGAGCTTCCGCCGGGCTGCATCCCAGAGGTCGGAGACCGCACCGGCCTCGCCGATCAGCATCCTGGCACCCGATTTCGCGGCGAGGGAGCCGAACGCCTGACAGCCTTCCCCGGACGGAACGACGTTCGTGCCGAGATGACAGAGCCCCGTCACCTCTCCCTCGCCGTCGACGAGCGCGGCGAAGCGTCCCTGCCGACCCCGCGCCATGTCCTCGAGGAACACACGCTCGACCGGGTCGAGGGCACAGAAGCGGAGGATCTGCTCTGTCGAAGGCTCGATCAGTCGTTTGCGCACGGCCGCAACTCTAGTGGTCGCTCAGGGAGCTCGATTCGGGTTGTCCGTGACGTGGCAGCGATCGAATCCGTAGGCTCTGCGCATGCCAATTCACGTACGTGCCAACCCCGGAGATTACGCGGAAGCATGCCTGCTCCCAGGCGACCCGCTCCGCGCGCAGTACATCGCCGAGACGTTCCTGAGTGATGTCGTGCAGCGCAACAGCGAGCGTGGGATGCTCGGGTTCACCGGCACCTTCGACGGCAAGCCCGTGTCCGTCCAGTCCAGCGGGATGGGATGCCCGTCAGCCGCGATCGTGATCGAGGAGCTGGCTCAGCTCGGGGTCGAGAAGATCGTGCGGGTCGGGACCTGCGGTGGCCTGCAGGCCGACCTGGCCATGGGCGACCTCCTGATCGCACTGTCGGCGACCGCTGCCGACGCGACGTCGACGCACTACGTCCTCGGGGAGCCGCACGCGCCCACCGCGGACTTCGGCCTGATGCACGAGGCCGTCCACCAAGCCAAGCACCTCGGCCTGCCGGTTCGGGTCGGCCCGATCGTCTCGAGCGACATCTTCTACAACCCGGACCCGGGCATGGCCGGCCGCTGGTCCGAGCGCGGCATCCTGGCGGTCGAGATGGAGGCCGCGGTGCTGTTCACGCTCGGGGCCCTGAGGAAGATCCAGACCGGCTGCATGTTGATCGTCAGCGACCTCGTCGTCGAGGGAGAGTTCGTCCGCATCAGCGACGACGACATGCGCAAGGCGGTCGACACGATGACCGAGCTCGCCCTCCACACCGTGACGGCCTGAGCGCCCTGAGCGAGACCGTCTTTCTCGTCAACCCGGCGGCCGCGAATGGAGCGACCGGGCGCCGCTGGCCCGAGATCGCACACCAGGCAGCCGGGGCGGGCCTCGAAGGAGATGCGCTCTTCAGCGAGCACCACGGTCACATGCGCGATCTCGCCCGCGAGGCTGCAGCCGGTGGAGCGAAGCTGCTGGTCGTCGTCGGTGGTGACGGGACCCTCAACGAGGTCGCGAACGGGATCGACGGGATCGCAGAGCCGCCGGTCGTGGCGTTGATCCCACGCGGGACAGGCGGCGACTTCGTCCGCACGTTCGGGATCGGCGACGACGTTGCTGCGGCTGCGCGGACCGCGCTCCTCGGCGACACGAAACCGATCGACCTGGGCCGGGTCAGCTACCGCACCTGGGACGGGCATGAGGGCTCGGCCCTCTTCGCCAACGTCGCAAGCGCGGGCATGAGCGGCGCCATCGCACAACGGGCGAACGACACGTCGAAGGCGCTCGGAGCCAAGGCTTCCTACCTGTGGGCGACCTTCGCGGTGTTCGCAGGCTGGTCCGCCGTCGAAACGCACCTCACCGTCGACGACGAGCAGCGCAGCGGGAGGATGTTCGACGTCGTCGTCGCGAACGGTCGCTTCTTCGGAGGCGGCATGAAGATGTGCCCCGATGCGTTGCCCGACGACGGGCTCCTCGACGTCGTGACGATCGGCGACGTGACGAAACGTGATCTCGTTCTGACGATGCCGAAGATCTATCGCGGCACCCACCTTCCACACCCGAAGGCCGAGGCACTGCGCGGGCGCATCGTCACGGTCGAGACCGCCGAGCCGATTCCGGTCGAGCTCGATGGGGAGCAACCCGGCACCACACCCGCGCGGTTCGAGGTGCTCCCCGGCGCGTTACGACTCAGAGTCCCTCAGGGCCAGGCGACCCCGTGAGCGGGCTCACGCCGGTGACGCGCCGTCCAATCGGACGGCTCCGATCGCGGAGGCCGAGCGGTCAGTCGGCAGGCGTCGAGGGCGGCGCAGGCTTGGGCGCCTTGCCTGCCTTCTGCGCACGCTTGAGCGTCGCGACCTCTTTCTCGAGCTTCGCGAGCCGCTCCTCGAGCCCGTCGATCCCACGAACCTTCTTGCCGAGCTCGTCGACGCGCACGCGAAGGTCGTTGACGGCCTTCATCGCCTTGGTGCCGCCCGGCAGGTCGGCAAGCCGCGCGATCGTCTGCTCCCCCCGGCTCGAGAGGCGGGTGATCACGTCGCGGTCGTCCTTGGGTGTTTTCGTCGCTTCTGGCATGCCTCAGTAATAGCACCGCGACGACGGCGGGGAAACCCCGGCGTATTGTTGCGGCATGCCCGACGGGTTCAGGAGCGCATACGACGTTCGCGTCCGCTTCGCAGAGACGGACGCGCAGGGGATCGCCCATCACGCCGCGTTCGTCGTCTGGCTGGAGGTCGCGCGTGTTGCCTACCTGGCCGACCACGCAGGCGGCTATCGCGGCATCCAGGCACAGGGCATCGAGGCGCTGACGACAGGCGTCCGGCTCGACTACCACGCTGCCGTGTACTTCGACGACGTTCTCACGGTCCATCTGCGATGCGTCGACGTTCGCGGCGCACGATTCCGCTACATCTACCGGCTCGAGCGGGCGGGAGAGCTCGTCGCGAGCGGCGAGACGCTCCATGCCACGGTCGACGCGACGACCAGGGCACCGACGCGTGTTCCGCCCTGGTTCGTGGAGGCGATCGCTACGGCCGAGCGGGAGCCGTGACGGTGGGATCCGGCGATGTCTTTGCACCGTCGGTCGCGGCTGCTGGTCCGCTCGTCTCACCGGCGCCGTTTGCGGTCGGTGGCGCTCCACCCTTGGCCGCCTTCTTCCCCTTGGCGGCCGGGTTGGGCACCGGCTTCTTCGTGCCGACGCGAACGAGGGTCGGCTCACCGACGTAGAAGGACCGCCACGTGGTGTCGTGGAGCAGTGTCCCGTCAGCGTCGTAGACGAGCCGCCGAACGCTCGTCTGCCGCGGCGGTGCTCCGACCTGCTCCGTGACACGCTCACCCTTCTCGAGCGCCGGGTCCGGGGTCTCCTTGATCGGGATGGGCCCGGTGACCTCGAGCGGCGCAGGGATGCTCTCGACGCGGCGGTCGACAGGCGTCCCGTAGAGATTCACCGTCAACGAGCCGGCGCCGACGAACGTCCGCAGAAGCAGCCAGTTGTCGGTGTCGTTCGAGAAGCGAAGGTCGAGATCGGGGAAGTTCACCGTCGCGTCGCGGCCGAGCGGATAGTGGCTGATGTAGAGCGCGTGGTTCGTTCGCGCGTCGATCGGCAGACCACCTTCGTAGGCCGCGTTGAACACGGTTGTCGACACCTGGCAGATTCCGCCGCCGAGGCCGTTCTGCAGCTCGCCGTTGATGATCACCGGAGCCTCCTGGAAGCCCTTCTCGGCTGTCCGCTCGCCGGTCGTGGCATTGAAGGAGAACGTCCCACCGGGCTTGATCAGGGTGCCGTCGATCAGTCGGGCCACGAGCTGGACGTTGTTGAGCCGGCCGGGCGTGCCACCGTAGGTGGTGGTGTACGAGGAGACGACTCCCGTGATCCCCATCGTCCGCGCGATCTCCGTCGTGCGCGTGGGCTGCGCAACCCGCACGGTCAGCTTGGCGGTGCGCTGATCGACGGAGAACGCCGCCGCTTCGATCGCCCTCGCCGTCGCCGCGAGGTCGAGCTGCAGCCCGGGCGTGGACGGCTTGATGACGATCTTCCCCGTCGCCGTTACCTGGAACCGTGCGTCCTGAGGCTTGCGCGAGACTGCCGCGGAGAGCCGCTCGAGGTACTCCTCGGCCGGGCGACCACCGAACGAGGCCCTCGTCGCACCGCCGGCCGGGAGCATGAAGAGTGGCGCCAGGCGCCAGCGCGGAACCCGCCAACGCGTCTCGCCGTACGTCAGGCGAAGCGGCGCCGACAGAGCGGTCCTGGACCTGGGCGGCGGCCTCCTGGAGGTCGACGCCCTTGACCTCCGGTTCGGTTGCGACGAGCGGGAGAGCGACGGGCTTCCCGCGGTCGAATCCCGCGAGGGTCCGGGCGACGAGGGCGGCAGCGGCGGGGCGGTCGAGACGGAGACCGGCACGGCCTTCGACCACCTTCACCCGGAGCCCCGTGCGAACGACCTTCGCGTCGACACCCCTGCGATCGACGGCCGCCGCGATCTGACCGAGCTTGTAGTCGACGGCGGCGTGGTAGACGGAAACGGGCGGCGCGCTGTCCAGGCCGAAGAATCGCACCCGGAGCCTTCGGTAGCCGCGGAGCGGGCCGAAACCCCCACCACCGGCGGCAGCCTCGGCGACGCTCTTCCGCCAGTCCGGCTGGACGCCGAGCACCGACGCCGAGAGCGGGAACGTCGCTCCACCTGCCGTGAAGGTCACCGGCGTCTGCTCGACCGCAGCGGCTCGCGCCGACAGCAGCTCGACGGCTGCGTTCTCCGAAAGGCCGCCGACATCGATCCCGGCGACGGTCGTGCCTGCCGCGAGCGTGGATCGCGAGCCGGCGAAAGCGAGCCCGACGAGGATCACGAGCAGGGCAACGACGGCCGTCAGGAAGACGGCGCGGCGCAGGGCTATCCGACGAGGGGATCGGCGCTGGCGCACACGTGATTCGTAGATCGTCGTCTCGAGGCGCACCGAACAGAGAAGACTAGCCGAGCAGAGTCAGCGTCGGCAGGGTGATCCGACGCGAAGAGCAGGCAGGCGTCGGCTCGACGCTGCGCATTCCTCGGCAGGCCGCGTCAACTGCCGAGGTAGATCTCCTTCGCGATCACGAGTCGCTGGATCTGAGACGTGCCCTCGTAGATCTGGAACAGCTTTGCGTCACGCATCAGCTTCTCGACCGGGTACTCCTTCATGTAGCCGTAGCCGCCGAAGACCTGGACCGCGTCGGTCGTCACCTTCATGGCCGTATCGGCTGCGAATCGCTTCGCGAAGGACGAGTACTTCGTCGCTTTCCGCCCCCAGCCCTCGTCGATCATCCACGCCGCCTGCCACGTCAGCAGCCGCGCCGCCTCGATCTCCGTCGCCATGTCCGCAACGAGGAAGCTGACGCCCTGGTTCATCGCCACCGGCATCCCGAACTGAACGCGCTCCTTCGTGTACTCGACCGCGAGCTCGAACGCCGCCTGGGCGACCCCGACGGCGCCGACCGCCGTCCCTGGACGCGTGAAATCGAGCGTCTGCATGGCGATCTTGAACCCTTCACCTTCCTCGCCGAGCCGATTCGCTGCGGGGATGACGACGTCCTGGAATGCGACCGCCGACGTATCCGTTGCCCGCTGGCCCATCTTGTCCAGGTGCTTTTCGATCGTGACACCCGGAGCGTCCATCGGGATCACGAAAGCCGACAGGCCCTTGTGGCCCTGCGTGAGGTCGGTCGAGGCGAAGCAGACGATCCACGCCGCCTGGCCGGCGTTCGTGATGAACATCTTCGAACCGTTGACGACGTACTCGTCGCCGCGGCGAACGGCGGTCGTCTGGATCCCGGAGACGTCGGAGCCTGCACCCGGCTCCGTGAGCCCGAAGCAGCCGAGCAGGGGAGCCTCGAGCAGAGGCCCGAGCCACTGCTTCTTCTGCTCGTCGCTGCCGGCCACGAGAATCGGGCCGGCGGCGAGGCCGTTCGCCCCGATCGACGTGCCGATACCCGAGCACCCCCAGTTCAGCTCCTCCCCGACGAGCAACCCGTCGAAGCACGGGAGCTCGGGACCGCCGAGTGACTCCGGCAGATGCAGGTTCATCAGCCCGATCTCGTGCGCTTTGGCGATGATGTCGGCGGCATGAATCTGACCTTCGTCGCAGACGGCCGCCCGCGGCCTGATCTCCTTCTCTGCGAACGCGCGAGCGAGCGCGCGCAACTCGCGCTGTTCGTCGGTCAGCCCGAACGAGACTCCCGTGCTGGCACCCTTCTCGACTGTTGTCATGCGCGACGGCTCCTGAATGTCGTTGGCAGCAAGATCGATTGACTAGTCAGTCAAACAGTGTAGGGGGCGATTCGCCGGCAGGTCAAGCCCTCGACGCGATCCGCCTCACGGATGTCCGGGTCTGGCGCTGGCACCACGCGAGCGGGACGCGGAAGGCCCTGCTCGACGAGGTCGACTGGACGGTCCGAAGCGGCGAGCGTTGGGCCGTCCTGGGACCGAACGGCGCCGGCAAGACGACGCTCCTCACCGTGGCGGGTGCAGGCGACTTTCCGAGCAGCGGGACGGTCGAGATTCTCGGAGAAACGATGGGGCGAACCGACGTTGCGAAGCTGCGCCAGCGCGTCGGCTTCGTCGACGCACGCGACAGTGCCCGGTTCGCGCCGCTCCTGAGCGTGCGGGAGGTGATCAGGACGGGCGCCACGGGGACGATCGGCTATTTCGAGGAGCGCCTCGCCATGCTCGACATCGACCGCGCCGACACGTTGCTCGGGACATTCGGGCTCGGGCGGCTCGCCGAGCGTCGCTTCCACGACTGCTCGCAAGGCGAACGGAAGCGCGCGCTCATCGCGAGGGCACTGATGGCGCGGCCCCGCCTCCTTCTCCTCGACGAGCCGGGAGCCGGCCTCGACCTCCCCGGACGGGAGCTCTTGCTCGCTGCTCTCGCCCGCCTGTCCGCGATCGATCCCTCCCTCGCCGTCGTCGTCACCACCCACCATCTGGAGGAGCTCCCGGCGTCGACGACACACGCGCTCCTGCTCCGCGACGGCGTCGTCCAGAGCGAAGGCGCCGTCGACCACGTCCTCACGGACAACCGGCTCACGTCGTGTTTCGGCATCCCCATCAGTGTCACCCGCCGCGGCGGCCGCTGGGGCGCAACCGCCGACTGACTTTTTTTATATATTCCTGCCGAGAGCCGTTCGCGGCTGCTCCGCTCCGACATTTCTCATCCGACACCCGGAGGTTCTCCCCGTGACGACGACCGCCGCCCCGCCGACTCTCGATCCGCTGGACTTCCTCGCGATCGACGCACTGCTCGACGACGAGGAGCGAGCGATCCGGGACACCGTTCGTCAGTTCGTCCGCGAGCAGATCGTCCCGTTCGTCGGCGACTGGTTCGAGCAGGGGATCCTCCCGCGCGAAGTGATCGCGGAGCTCGCAAAGCTCGGGCTCTTCGGAATGCATCTCGACGGCTACGGGCTCCCGGGCTCGAGCGCGGTCGCCTACGGCCTGACCTGCCTCGAGCTCGAGGCCGGCGATTCCGGGATCCGGAGCGCGGTCTCCGTGCAGGGGTCGCTGGCGATGTTCGCGATCTGGCGCTGGGGCTCGGAGGAGCAGAAGGAGCAGTGGTTGCCGCGGATGCACACGGGAGAGGTCATCGGCTGCTTCGGGTTGACGGAGCCCGACGCCGGATCGGATCCGGGCACCATGCGCACCCACGCCCGACGCGACGGATCGGACTGGATTCTCAACGGAGCCAAGATGTGGATCACGAACGGCTCCATCGCCGACATCGCCGTCGTGTGGGCACGCACGGAGGACGGCGAGATCCGCGGGTTCATCGTCGAGCGCGGCACGCCCGGCTTCACCGCCCCCGAGATCCACAAGAAGCTGTCGCTCCGCGCGTCGGTGACGTCGGAGCTCGTCCTCGCCGACGTGCGCGTGCCGGCCGGGAGCATGCTCCCGGGTGCGAGCTCGCTCAAAGGCCCGCTCTCGTGCCTGAACGAGGCACGGTTCGGCATCGTCTTCGGGGCCGTCGGAGCAGCCCGGGCATGCTTCGAGGAGGCGCTTTCGTACTCGAAGGAGCGGATCGTCTTCGAGAAGCCGATCTCTGCCTACCAGCTCACCCAGCAGAAGCTCGCCGAGATGGCGCTCGAGATCAACCGGGCGACGCTCCTCGCGCTCCACATCGGCCGGATGAAGGATGCCGGCACGCTTCGCTCGGAGCATGTCAGCCTCGGAAAGATGGGGAACGTCCGCGGCGCGATCGAGGTCTGCCGCAGCGCTCGCACGATCCTCGGGGGCAACGGGATCACACTCGAGTATCCGGTGATCCGCCACATGAACAACCTCGAGTCCGTGCTCACCTACGAGGGAACACACGAGGTACACACGCTCGTGGTCGGCGGAGCGCTCACAGGCACCTCGGCGTTCCGGTAGCTCGGATGTCGGTCGGATCGGCCCCGCGGACACCGACCGCGCAGGATCGCGCCGCCGCGACGCTCCGCACCGCGATTCTCGACGGCGAGCTTCGACCGGGGCGACGCGTCAACCAGGAGGCGTGGGCGGAGCGCGCCGGCGTCAGCCTGATCCCGCTCCGCGAGGCGCTCCGCGCTCTCGCCGGAGAGGGTCTGGTCACATACCGACCACGCCGAGGCTATGCCGTGACGGAGCTCGACCTGGACGAGCTCGAGGAGGTGTACCGGCTCCGTCGACTCCTCGAGAGCGACGCCCTGCGCCGCGGCGTCGGCCGCGCGACCGAGTCAGACCTCCGCGCGCTCGAGGACGCCGCCGACGCGTGCGCCTCGGCGGGCCAAGCCGGTGACGTTGCAGGCCAGCTGGCTGCAAACCGGCGCTTCCACGACCTGCTGCACGGCCTCGCCGGCAGCCGGCCCGAGGCGAGGCTGATCGACATTCTCTGGGACTCGACGGAGGCGTATCGCGCCCTCTACTACGTCCTGCCCGGCGAGGCGGCCGCCGCCGACGCGGCCCATCGGGCGATCCTCACAGCTGTGGCAGCGGCGGACGCGGACGCGGTCGTCCGCCTCCAGGACGCCCATCGCGGACGCGCGCTGGAGCGACTCCGCGCGTCGCTCCGGGGCGAGGCGGAGGGCCCTCACCCCGAAGCGGCATGACGCGCGATTCAGGCCTCTAGGCCGTCGCTGCCGCGCTCGGCAGCGGAGCGTACGAGGCCGGCGGTGCCGAGCTCATGGGTGGCGGACCGCCCCAGCCGTGCCCGTCGTGCGGTCGACCTGGCCCGCCGGTCCCGTTGACGATGTCGTCGAGATGCTCGGCCAGGCGCGCCTCCATCGCATCGGCCTGGGCCTGCGTGAGGTGGCCGTCCTTGACGGCGGTATCGAGCTTCTTCTTCGCTTCGGCCGCTAGCGCCTTCGTCAGACCGTCGACCGACTTGCCTTCGGCCTTCGCGACCTCCGCCAGCGACTTGCCCGATTCGAGCTCGGTGCGCAGCTTCGCCTCCGTGACCCCGAGATAGGTCGCGGCGCCATCGAGAGACATGAACAGCCGTCCACCGCGATGCCCGTCGAAACCGCCCGGTCCGCCGAAGCGATGGCCGCCGAACAGCGGCAGGCCGCCGTCTTTGGCGCGTTGCTTCATGGCGTCCGCCTGCTCCTTCGTGATCTTTCCTGCGGCGACGGCAGCGTCGACGCGGTCACCGTAGGCACCTTCCAGAGCAGCGTTCAACTGCGCCGGTGTCACACCCAGGCGCTTGGCTACGTCGTCGAGAAACGCTTGCCGGTCGCCGGCAGTATCGCCTCCGGCGAGCGCAACGCCGCCACCGACGGCGAGGGTTATCGCCAGGACTCCGATCACGATCGCCTGCTTGCCGCGTACGCTCATTCGACACTCCCCGTTTCGATGTCAACCGTCAGTACAGCAGGCGAACTTAAGAGCCAGCTGTGAGTGTGGCTGCAGCCCGTTCCGGGCGGATCAGCGAGGCGACGAGCGGGATCGCGAGCAAGATCGGGACGGCGAGGACGGGCCACAGGGCCTGGTAGCCGTCGGTCGCTGGAAGGTACGGGCGCAGGAGATCGATCAGGATGCCCGCGAGGAGAGTGCCGACGATCAGGCCGATCCCCTTCGTCGTCGTCGCGAGACCCGAGATCGCGCCCCGATCGTCGGGTGGCATCAGCTTGAAGAGCAAGCCCCAGGCGAGCGTCATCACGGAGCCACCGAAGATCGCGATCACGAAGATGATCGGGAGGTACCAGGCATGCCATTGCGTGGCGAGCCCGCCGCCGAGAAGCCCGACCCCGTACACGACGGAGCACGCGGTGATCACGCGTGCGAGCCCGAATCGATCGCCGACAGGGCCTGAGACGAGCGCAGCGACGACGTAGCCCGACGCCACGGCCGCAAGGACGAATGTCGAGGTCGAGAGCGGCTCACCGAGCCCGACCGTCACGTACAGGACGACGAATGTGCGGGCGCCGGCGAAGGTTCCCTCCCAGGCAGCGTTGGCGAGCAGGAAGCGACCCACGTCCGGGTTCCGTCGCAGCACGCGCCACGAGTGCCGCACATAGGTCGCAACACCCTCGAACACGCGACCGTGACCCCCGTCTTCGCGCAGAAAGAGGACGGGAACGAGGCAGGCGGCCGAGACGACGACGGCGGCGAAGAGGAACGGAGCCGGCTGCCAGATGTGGTAGAGCACGCCGCCCCCGATCAGCGCACCGCCGAGCGCGATCCCCCGGAAGAGATGCTGGATTCCCTGCGCCCGTCCGTAGACGCGCTCCGGGAGGAGATCGGGGTAGAGCCCGCGGTACGGGGGCTCGTAGACGTAGTAGGCGAAGAAGAGGGCGAAGACGAGGAGTGCGGTCGTCCAGAGGCTCGGCATGAACGCCATCAGCGCGAGGCAGAACCCGATCGGGCCGACCGCGACCAGCATGAACGGCCGCCTTCTGCCCATGGGTGTGTGAAACGTGTCGCTCCACGGCCCGATCACGAGCGGCAAGGTGAGTGCGAAAACCCCTTCCGCCGCAAGGACCGCTCCGATCAGCGACGTCGAGCCCGTGTACTCACCGAGAACCGGGGGCAGGTACGCCGCAGTCGTCGTCAGCGCCCAGGCGAGACCGAAGGCACCGACCCCGAGCAGGATGGAGGTGGCGATGCTCGACGGGTATTCAGGCTCGCGCGACGCCGCGGGCGACGAGGCCGCCGCAGACGACGTCGATGATCGTCCGCTCTGCACGGGCGACCTCCTCGTCACCGTCGGGAAGCTGGCCGAGCACCCAGCCCGTGAGAATCTCGTCGAGGCCACCATAGAAGATCCAGCTCGCGAGCCTTGGGTCGAGATCTGCGCGGAAGACGCCTGTCGCCTGCCCGCGCTCGATCACGCGCTGGATCGTTGCGAATCCGTCCTGGATCTCGTCCACCTGCTGGAGCAGATGAGAGCTCCGGGCCACCTCCCGGATCATGACGGAGACGAGGTCGGGGTCGTTCCGCCACGAGCGCAACAGGATCTTGGCGATTCCTTGCAGTTGCTCGTCGGCCGGCTCGTCGGACTGCTCGACCCGCTCGAGGCGGCCGAGGAGCTCACCCCAGTTCTCGCGGAACAGCGTCGTGAGCACCTCCTCCTTGGACGAGAAATAGTGGTAGAGGAGCCCGTGGGCGATCCCTGCCTCCTCCGCGATGTCGCCGACGCGCGAGGTGTGGTAGCCGTCACGCGCGAACACCCGGACCGCGGCATCGATGATGAGGCGGCGCTTCTCCTCACTCGCCGCTTGTCGTCCCTTGCCCGCCTGCTCGGGTGCGATTGATTGGTCGCTCAAGACGGCCCAGGATAAACGCTTGGCCGAGTCGCCGGTCAACTGCCGGGTAAGCCGAGAGCGGTCGGCAGTTGCAGGAGATCGGTGATCCGATCGACCCCGTCCGGGTACCGTTCATCACGGTCGACGAGGATCGCGTGGATTCCGAGCGCCCTGGCCCCTTCGATGTCGTCTTCCACGGAGTCTCCGACCATCACGGCGTCGCTCGCGGCGACACCGATTGCGTCGAGCGCGCGCTCGAAGATCGATGCGTGCGGCTTCGTACGGCCGTGGCTCTTGGAGCCGACGGCAACGTCGACATCGAGCAAGTGGTGGCGGGCGAAGTCCTCGAGATCGCGTTGCCCGTTCGAGATCAGGCCGATCGCAAGGCCGTGACGCCGCAGGACGCCGAGGGTCGGAAGGACGTCGTCGTAGAGATCGAAGTTGGCGTGGACCTCCCAGCGGGCCACCATGTCCACCGCACACGACCGTGCACCCTCGACAGCGCCTCCCATCCCCCGGACGATGTCCTCGGTGAAGGTGATCCAGATCTCCTCGTCGTGGACGAGCTCGGGGTGGGATCTGAGATCCTCGAGTGCGGCGAGACGGGCCTCCTCGTAGCGGCCCGGCTCGAGCACCAGACCGTGCTCGGCCCCGACCCGCTGGTAGGCCTCTGGCCCGAGCTCCGGCCCGGGACGTGACAGCGTGAAATCGACGTCGAACAAGACGGCACGGAGCATCGCGCGGAGGATAGCCCCAGTCCATGTCGGAGCCACCTCGACCGTCAGCTCGTCGACGTTGCCGCCGGAGCCGGGCTCCGCCCGGCCGCGAGGCCGCAAGAAGGGAGGTCACAGGAACCGTAGGTTCCGGCTTCAGGGATCGTCGCGATCCAGGATCCCCGCTCGGGGATCCTGGATCTGCGGGTACATCGGGGTGCCCAGATTCGAACTGGGGACCTCTCCGACCCGAACGGAGCGCGCTACCAGGCTGCGCCACACCCCGAGCGAGCACAGGGTACCGACTCGTGCGGCGTCCCGAAACGTCGACTGGAACCGTCCGTTCCGGGACGCCGCACCGATGTTTGCTGCACGGGGTTGATCTGCCGAGGGCACGGTCAACCCCGTGATCCTGAAGAGCGCGCAAGCGCGCCTTCGGTTCTGGTCGAACGCTGAGGCCACACGAGGCCGTCCGGGTATGCCGTCCTGGACGGCGGTTTGGGTGTCCTATCCTGGGCGTCGCGGCCTCTTAGACTGTGCCGATGGCTGCCAGGGACGAGATCGTCGGGTACGCGAACAGATTGCTCGACGTGGAACGATGGCCCGAGTTCGCTCCTCCGGGGCTCCAAGTCGTCGGGAGCGACGAGGTCACGCTGATCGCGTGCGGGGTCTCCAGCTCGAGGGCGCTGTTCGAGCGAGCGGCCGGGGAGGGGGCCGACATGGTGATCGTTCACCACGGGCTCTTCTGGCGCAACGAGCCGCTCGTGATCGACCGCCGGCAACGCGGCCGGCTCGAGGCGCTCTTCCGGGCGAACGCCTCGCTGCTCGCGTATCACCTCGCTCTCGACGCGCACCCGACGCTCGGGAATGCTGCGCAGCTCGCCGCTGCGATCGGAGCCGTTCCCGACGGACCGTTCGCCGACGTCGGAGTCGCCTGCACGGTCGAAGGCATCACGATCGAGGAGCTCACGGCCCGGGTCGGGGACGCCGTGGAGAGGGAACCGCTCGTCTTCCCGTCCGGGCCGTCGCGGGTGCGGCGCCTCGCGATCTCGACGGGAGCTGCCGGGTACGACCTGATCCGCGCTGCCCACGAGGGGTTCGATGCGCTGCTCACTGGCGAGCCCGAGGAGCCGAACCGCGCGACCGCGGAGGAGCTCGGGGTGCACCTGATCGCGGCGGGGCACCACGCCTCCGAGCGACTCGGCGTGCAGGCGCTGTCCGCGCACCTCGCCGAGACCTTCTCCGTCGAGTGGCGGTATTTCGAGGTCGACAACCCGGTCTAGTGCGGCACCGGAGCTTGTTGCGCGCGCGAGAAGGCGGCCGCACGCGTTGCGTTACGTCGTGTGACCGGGGTATTCTTGGAAATCATGGTGCTTTTCGGGAGGCGGGCCCGTTGACCCCCGCCAACGACAACCGAGCGTCGATTCAGCCCGACCGCGCGCCTTGCGCCGGCGGGCTTTTTTGATGCTCGAAGGAGGCGACGCATGGCGAACCATCTGACGCCCGAGGAGCTCTCACAG
The DNA here is from genome assembly GCA_963776305.1 of uncultured Thermoleophilia bacterium. Lineage (GTDB taxonomy): Bacteria > Actinomycetota > Thermoleophilia > Gaiellales > Gaiellaceae > Gaiella. Next base: position 105,126 of record CAVZMA010000007.1, read on the forward strand.
GAGCTCGGCATCGACCGCGAAGCGATCATCAAGCTCTGCATCGAGGAGGGCGTCCCGATCTACCAGGGCAAGATCGACAAGCATCTCTTCCAGGTTCAGCTCGAAGCCATCGGCATGCCCGTCCCGCAGCACGCCTGAACGTCCGTCCGGCAACCCGGGTGTCTCCCCTGCTTTCCTGGGAGACACCCGCGGGCAAGCGCCTTTCCCCGCGTGGGCGAGCGTCTTTCCCTGCAGGGTCGGCGCGCCGCCCCTAGTTCGAAGCGCGGGTCTTCGATTTCGTCGCAGCCCGCTTCGGCGTCGCTTTCTTTTTCGAGCCGTCGGGCTTCGCCGTCTTCGCGGCCTCGACGCTCGCCTTGAGGGCCTCGAGCAGGTCGGCTGCGGGCGCCAGCTCGGGCTCCGGCTCGGTCGGCAACGGAACCTCGCCGCCTGCGAGCTTCGCCTCGAGCAGGGCGCGCAGATCACGGCGGTACGAGCTCGTCAACTCGACGGGCTCGAACGCGCCCTCGAGGCTCTGGATGATCTGATGGGCGAGTGCCAGCTCCGGCTCCTTGACCTCTGTCTCCTCCATCGCCTCGGCGATCTCGGCATCCGAGTAGACATCCTCGGCCAGGTAGAGCGTTTCCAACACGAGGCCGTCGCCACGCGCGCGCACGAGACACAACGTCTCACGGCCGGAGCGGATGAAGCGACCGAGCGCACCGGTGCTCGTCTCGCGCATTGCCTCGAGCAGCAGTCGGTACGGGCGGCGCGCCGCAGGCGCTGCGCCCGGGACGAGAAAATAGGTTCGATCGAGCCAGATCGGATCGACCTGCTCGACGGGCACGAACCGCGAGATCTCGATCGAGCGTGAGTCGTCGTGCCCTTCGAGCGCCTCGAGCTCGCCCTCCTCGACGAGAACGAAGTGACCTTTCGACGCTTCCCAGCCCTTGACGATCTCGTCGGGCCCGACTTCGCGGTCATGCTTTGGGCACCAGCGCTTCTGCTTGATCGGAGTGAGGCACTCGCGGTGCAGGAGCCGGAACGAGACGTCCGATTGCCTGGCAGCGGGTTTCGTCGCCGGCGCGAGGCCGACAGGGATGCTGACGAGCCCGAAGGTCAATGATCCGTTCCAGGTCGTGCGCATGACTCCTCGATCGATCGGGGACCGACCTCATTCTGCCCCGGTTCTGCGGTTCCTGCACGCCGGACGAGTAGATTCTCCCCGATGGGCACCGACCGAACGATTGCCAGGCTCTGGCGAGACGCCGTCGCTCGCGAGCGCACCGGGGCCGCGTACCTCGTCCAGGGCGACGGCCACTGGCACGAGGTGACCTGGGGGGAGGCGGCGGAGCGGGTCGAGAATCTCGCCAACGGCCTGCTCGCCCGCGGCGTCCGGAAGGGTGACGCGTTCGCGACGCTGGCGCGAACGACGCTCGAGTGGGCACTGTTCGACTTCGCACTCGCCCAGGTCGGCGCCGTGGGGGCAGGTGTCTACGCGAACAGCTCACCGAAGGACGTCGCGTATGTGCTCGCCCACTCGGAGTCGATCGGCGTCCTCTGTGAGGATGCTGATCAGGTGGGCAAGGTCGACGCAGAGCGAGCGTCCCTCCCCCTCGTACGCCACGTCCTGACGTACGCCGATCTCCCGGCTCTCGAGGCCGAAGGCGCGGCCTTCAAAGCGGAGCATCCGACGGCCCTCGACGACGCCGTGGCGGCGATCGACGAGGAAGACCTGTTCACCTTCATCTACACATCCGGGACGACCGGGCCGCCGAAGGGCTGCATGATCAGCCACAGGAACTACTACGCGATGGCCTCCGTCATCGACCATCTGCCCGGGTACGTCCGCAACGACGACCTCATGCTCCTGTACCTCCCGTTGGCGCACAACTTCGGCCGACTGATGCACCTCACAGGCCCATATGTCGGGTATGCGATCGCATTTCTCCCCGATCCGCTGCAGACGGCGGAGGCCCTGACGGCCGTGCGCCCTACCGTCCTCCCGAGCGTCCCGCGCGTCTACGAGAAGGTGCATACCGCCGTCGTGAGCGCGATCGACGAGTCGACCGGAGTGAAGCGACGACTGGCCGACTGGTCGATCGCGGTCGGCCGCGACCTGAGCGAGCACGAAGCTGCAGGCCGCCCGGCCGGCAGTCTTCTGCGGGCGAAGCACCGTGTCGCCGACAAGCTGGTGCTGTCGAAGATCCGGGAGCGGCTCGGCGGACGGCTCCGGACTCCGATCTCGGGTGGGGCCCCGCTCGTGCAGGAGATCGCCGAGTTCTTCGACGCGATCGGGATCCGGATCTACGAGGGCTACGGGCTCACCGAGTGCACGACGGCCGCGACCACGAACACGCCGGAGCGCTGGCGCTTCGGGACCGTCGGCCCGGCGCTGCCGGGATTCGAGCTCCGCCTCGCAGACGACGGCGAGCTCCTGATCAGGAGCGAGACCGTCTTCGGCGGCTACTACAAGGACCCGCAGGCAACGGCGGAGGTGCTGGGTAGCGACGGCTGGCTGCGCTCGGGAGACATTGCCGAGATCGACGCCGACGGGTTCGTCACGATCACCGACCGCAAGAAGGACATCATCGTCACCGCCGGCGGCAAGAACATCGCGCCTCAGAACATCGAGAACGATCTCAAGGCGTCGAAGTACATCTCCCAGGCGCTGGTGATCGGCGACCGCAGGCCCTATCCAGCAGCCCTCGTGACCCTCGACGCGGTGGAGATCGGAAAGTGGGCCGGGGCCCAGGGACTCTCGACGGACATGGCTGTGCTGGCCACCGAGCCCCGGGTAACGGCTCTCGTGGAGGCGATCGTCGAGGACGTCAATCGCGAACGGTCACGCTTCGAGCAGCTGAAGCGGTTCGCGATCCTGCCACACGATTTCACGATCGAGCGGGACGAGGTGACGCCGACGATGAAACTCAGGCGACGCGTCGTCATGCAGCACTACGCCGACGAGGTCGAAGCCCTCTACCGCTGACGCGGGATTCGGCGCGCGTCGTGCAGGCTCGAGCTAGATGCGACGGGCGCCGACGTACGAGCCGTGGTCGCTCAGGCTCGAGATCTTGACGACATCGCCGGTGTGCGGTGCGTGGATGAACTGACCGCCACCGATGTAGATCCCCACATGCCCGAGCCCTGAGAAGAAGACGAGATCGCCCGGCTGCAGGTCCGACGTGGAGACCGGCGTCCCCATGCCGTACAGCGACGCTGCGTGGTGGGGAAGCGAGACACCGACCTGGGCGAAGACGTACGAGACGAGCCCGGAGCAGTCGAACCCGCCGGGGCTCGCCCCACCCCACACGTAGGGGGTTCCGAGGTACTGCATCGCGATCCCGACGACCCCCCCGTACTGGGACGGCGGCGCCGCGGGAATCAAGGAGTCGCTCGAGTCGCTCGCGCCCGAGTCGACGGGAGTGGTGACCTCGAGCGCCTGGACGCGAGCTGCCGACGCGGCGTTCTGCTGTGCCGCCAGTCGAGCGCGAGCTTCGGCGACGATGCGGGCCTGCCTGCGCGCTTCCTCGGCCTGGAGCTGCCTGATCTCGCTCTGGATGCCGGCGAGCATCCGCTGCCGCTCGGCGAGGCGGTTCTGGATCGATTGCTTCTGGCTCGCGCGCTGTGCGACGACACGCGCCTGCGCAGCTCTGGCGGCCTTCAGCTTCTCCCGGCGCTGATCGATCTCCTTGCGGAACTGCTTGACGTCTCCGAGCACCTTGGCGTCCTGGTCACCGACGCGCTGCACCATGTCGAGGCGACCGAGGAGATCGTCGAGGTTCTGCGCACCGAGGATCACCTCGACGGCACCCCCGCCGTCACCGTTGACGTAGAGCGCCTTCAACCGTTCGGCAATGTGCCCCTGTGCGACACCCAGGCTCTTGCGGGCGATCACGAGATGGTGCGCGTTCGCCGTCAGATCGGCATCGATCTGACCGAGCTGCACGTTCGCATAGTTATAGGACTCGATTGCCTGCTCGAGCTCGGCGTCGGACTGTTGGATCTGTGCGAGAACCGCCTGGGCCTGGGCGCGCTTCGACTGGACAGAAGGATTGGCGGTCGCCGACGAGACAACCGCAAACAACGTCGCAATGAGCGCCACAGAGGCGAGGGTGAGGGCCGGAGCCTGTCGCGTTCTCGAACGATTCATAATCCGGTTCGATCGTCGAAAGGCACGCCGCTTCCGGCGGTACCCATCCGAAGCGTGCATGCTAGCAGCGGCCGCGGGGGACTGCAACCACCGTGAGGTAATAATCCCTGCAAAACAGCGGTTTCATGCGCGTTGACGGCCGCCGATTTGCTACGGTCTTCGCCTCGTGCAACGGCTCACACGCAGCTCGCCGCTGCTCCTCGCGGCCCTGGTCGCCGGCGTGCTGTTGGCCGCATCGACACCTTCGGACGGTGGCGCGGTGACGGGTGATGGGCTCGCCGGGCAGGCCGATGCGCTGCGGCGATCCGAGTCGGCGGCGCTCTTGCAGTTGTACGCCGCAGAGGCGTCTTTCGCCCGTGCCGAGGCCGACCTGGCACGACTCCAGGAGCGCTCCGAACGACTCGCCGCCGAAGAGCGAGAGGCGCGCACGAGAACGGAGATCGTGCGACGCTCCCTCGCTGCATCCCAACGACGCGTCGCCCGGCTGCTCCGCGAGCTCTATGTGCAGGGCGAGCCGGATCCCATCTCCGTCTTGCTCGGTGCCACCTCTCTCGACGAGGCAGTCGCCGGGATCGAAGGGCTCTCGCGCGCGACGGCTGCCAACCAGCGACTCGGGGAAGAGGCGGAGTCCCAGGCCGGCGCGCTGGCGCGACTTCGCGGCAGGCTCGCCGACAGGCGCGCGGGCCTCGCCGAAGCACGACTGGCGGCGCTCGCTGGCACCCGGCGGCTTGCGACCGCAGTCGCCCAACGACGTGGCACTCTCGCTGCGATACGCGCCCGGCAATCGCTGACGGCGCAACGGCTCGCGGCGCTCCAAGCGCGGGCACAGAAGGCGGAGCAGCAATCGCTCGAGCTAACGGCAGCCGCGGCGACGGCGACGACCGCGATTGCAGACACCGACCTCGCCCCGACGACGACGGCGTCCGGGCCGAGCGCCCCGGCCGACACGCAGCCGGCCGGCGGGACACGCTCGTTCGTCGCCGATGCCGTCGCGTACCACCTGTCGGGCAACACGGCGAGCGGGCTCCCCGTCGGCGTCGGCGTGATCGCGGTCGACCCGACCGTGATCCCGCTCGGAACCCGGCTCTTCATCCCCGGCTACGGCCCGGCGGTCGCCGCCGACACCGGCAGCGCGGTCAAGGGGAACATCATCGACCTCTGGATGCCGAGCACCGCGCAGGCTCGTGCGTGGGGTCGCCGCACCGTCACGATCATCATCTACGGTTGAGCCCGTGAAGCTCCGTGTCGGCCTGGCGGTCGTCTTCATCACGTGCGCGGCGGCGGTCAACGCCACCGCGGCGGGTATCCAATCCCAGCTCGGACAGGCGCTAGCGTCACCGTCGCTCTCGCTCGGCCGGACGGCTGCGCTCGCAGTGGACCTCGACACGGGGGCTGTCGTCTACTCGCACAACCAGGAAATGCCGGTGCTGCCGGCGTCGAATCAGAAGATTCCGATCTCATGGGCGGCTCTGACGCGCCTCGGCCCCGGGTATCGGTTCCACACCGAGGTGTACGGCGCGGGGGTGCGTAGCGGCTCCCGGTGGGAAGGCGATCTCATCCTGAAGGGGTTCGGCGACCCGACTCTCGTCACCGCTGATCTGGACCGCCTCGCCGCAACCATCCGCGGTCGCGGGATTCGCTCCGTCACCGGGCGGATCGTCGGTGACGAGTCGTTCTACGACGCCAAGCGCGGGGCGCCCGGCTGGAAGCAGTACTTCCTCGGTGGCGAGACGCCCCCGCTGTCGGCCCTCGTCGTCGATCGCGCCAGCGGGTGGCCGGCTCTCTCGCCGCCGCTGCTCGCGGCCCGCGCGTTTCGGGACGCCCTCAGCCGACGCGGCGTCACGGTCGCAGGTCGGCCCGGGCTGGGATCTGCGCCGGCGACGGCTGTTCCACTCGCGTCGGACACCTCTGAGTCGCTGGCTGTCGTGATCCGGCGGATGAACCACGAGAGTGACAACTTCCTCGCCGAAATGCTGTTGAAGCAGGTGGCGGCGGCTGCCGGCCAGGTCGGTACCTCGGCCGGCGGAGGCAAGCTCGTCGTCGCGTCCATGCGAGACGCCGGACTGCCCGTCGCCGGTGTCCGGATCGTCGACGGCTCGGGTCTGTCCAGCCTCGACCGGCTGACCGCGCAGGCGCTCGTCGGCGTGATTCGCGTCGGCGCAACCGATCCCGTGGTCCGCGGTGCGTTCCTCGGGTCGCTGGCGGTCGCAGGCGTGAGCGGAACGCTGCGGGACCGCCTCCCGGCTCTCCGTGGAAAGGTTCGCGGCAAGACGGGCACGACGAACCTCGCCTGCACCCTGTCGGGACTCGTCGGAACGTCGGTCGTCTTCGCGGTCCTCGAGAACGGCAGCCCGGTCTCATCGTGGGCCGCACGGGCTGCGCAGGACCGATTCGTCACGATCCTGGCCGGCACGGGGGCGTAGGGCGACACGCAGCGTCGACCGCGGGCGAGGCGACGCTCGCCCCTACGGCCGGCCCGCCAGCAACGCCTTCAGCCCGGCCTCGTCGAGAATCGGGACGCCGGCTTTCTCCGCCTTCGCGGCCTTCGAGCCGGGGCTCTCCCCCACGATCACGCCCGTCGTCTTCCGTGACACCGAGTCCGAAACCTTCGCACCGAGCGCTTCGAGCGCCGCCTTCGCCTGTTCGCGGCTGAACTCCTCGAGCGTCCCCGTGATCACGTATTGACGTCCGGTCAACGGGCCCTCGACCGGACGGTCGGATTCGCCCACCTCGAACTGCAGTCCCAGTGAGCGCAGGTCGGCGACCAGGGCCCGGTTCTCGTCATCCGCGAACCACTCGGCGATCAGCTCGGCGCGATCGGGGCCGATCCCCTCGGCCTCCTCCAGCTCCTCCTGCGTGGCGGCCATCAACGCATCGACGGTCTCGAAGTGTCGCGCGAGGTTGCGTGCGAGCACCCAACCCACCTTCGGCATGTTGAGCCCGAACAGGACACGCGAGAAGGGCTGCGCCTTCGAGCTCTCGATCGCCTCGATCGCGCGCGTTGCCGAGATCTCGCCGTAGCCGTCGAGCTCGGGCGAGCTGCTCTGCGGTCAGCCGATAGAGATCGGGCATCGAGCGGAGAAGTCCCTCGTCCCACAACTTGCGGACGAACTGCTCGCCGACTCCCTCGATATCCATCGCTGCGCTGACCCAGTGGATGAGCGTCTCGAGCCCACGGGACGGACACGCTCGGTTGGGGCAACGGTGCTTGACCTCGCCCTCCGGCTTGACGACCTCGACGCCGCAGAGCGGGCAATGCGTCGGCATCTTCCACGGCACGGTGCCCGGGCGGTGCGCGCCCGCAGGCCCGACGACCTGCGGAATCACGTCACCCGCACGCTGAACGATCACGAGGTCGCCTTCGCGGATGTCCTTGCGGTTGATGTCCTCCTCGTTGTGCAGCGTCGCGTTCGAGACCGTGACGCCCCCCACCTGCACCGGCTCGAGCTCGGCCCACGGATTGAGCGCGCCGGTCCTCCCCACGCGGATGTGGATCCGATTCAGGGTGGTGACAGCCGTCGACGGCGCCCATTTGAACGCACGCGCCCACCTCGGCCGCTCGTGGAGCGCCCCGAGCCGCTCCTGCTGGGCGAACGAGTCGAGCTTGATCACGATTCCGTCGATCTCGTAATCGAGCTCCTCCCGACGCGTCTCCCAGCTCTCGCAGGCGTCGGCGACCTCGGCGATGGTCTCGAGCCGCTCCGTGTGCGGGTTCGTGCGGAAACCGTGCTCGCGCAGCCAGCCGAGCATCTCCGTCTGCGATCCGAGCGCGAGGCCCTCGCGCGCACCGACGCCGTACACCCAGACGGCGAGTGGGCGGTCGGCGGTGATAGCCGAGTTCTTCTGCCTCAGCGACCCCGCGGCGGCATTGCGGGGGTTCGGCGCCAGTCTTTGACCGGTGCCTTCGAGTCGCTCGTTGAGCTCGCGGAAGCCCGACAGCGGCAGGTACACCTCCCCGCGCACCTCGAGCAGAGAGGGCAGGTCGTCACCGAGCATGCGGAGCGGCACGGAGCCGATGGTGCGGAGGTTGACGGTGACGTCCTCACCCTGGATGCCGTCGCCACGTGTCGCGCCGCGCGCGAGAAGGCCGTTCTCGTAGGTGAGGTTGATAGCGAGGCCGTCGATCTTCGGCTCGATCACGTACGCAACGGGCTCGTCGGAGCCGAGCCGCTTGCGCACGTCGTCGGCCCATTTCTCGAGCGCTTCGCGGCTCGTCACCTTCTCGAGCGAGCCCATCGGGGTCACGTGCGCGACCTTCTGGAACCGCTCGGACGGCGGTGCGCCCACACGTTGCGTCGGAGAGTCGGGCGTGACGAGCTCCGGGTGCGCCTGCTCGAGGGCGGCGAGCTCGTCGTAGAGGGCGTCGTAGGCCGCGTCCGGGATCTCCGGGTCGTCGAGCACGTGGTAGCGGTGCGAGTGGTAGGCGACGACCTCGCGCAGCTCCGCGGCGCGCTCAGACGAGCTCAAGGATCTCCTCCGGATGGTGGACGAGGGCGTTGGGCTCCTCGGCGAGAAGTCGCTCATCGGGGTGGATACCGCCCCAGCCGACCGCGATCGCGGCCGCACCGGCAGCCTTGCCGGCACGGATGTCGAACGGGGAGTCGCCGACGTAGACGGCCTCCTCGGGGCTCGCTCCAAGGCGACGCAACGCCTCCAGCACCGGGTCGGGGTCCGGCTTGTGGCGCTCGGTGTCGTCCGCGCCGATGAGCACGTCGGTCAGTTCGCGCAGGAGCGGCAGGCGCTCGAACGCGAGCTCCACGGTCGCGACGCGCTTGGCGGTCACGATCCCGAGCACGTGGCCGCGGCGACGCAGCTCGACCAGCAGCTCGAAGACGCCGTCGAACGCCTGGAGCGTGGCGTGGAGCGGTTCGTTGTGGGCCCGGTAGACCTCGACGAGCTCGTCGACCCGCTCCGGGTCGAGGTCGCGCATCTGGGCGATCAGCCCCGGCCCGCCGATCGCAGCGCGCACGAGGTCCTCATCGGGCTCGCGCCCGAGCACCGTCACGGAGGCGTGGCGCATCGAAGCCAGGATGATCGGCCCGGAGTCGATCAGCGTGCCGTCGAGGTCGAAGAGGATGACGCGGTACCTCACGCGTCGATCGTATCCACGCGCGGGGCGTGGCTTCAGCCTCCGCCCTTCGTGTCGCTCGAATACTCCACACGCTCGAGGTAGAGCCCCCACGGAGGCGCGGTCGCCCCGCCTTCGAAACGCGGTCGACCCTCGAGGAGTCGGGCGAACCGATCCGGGCTCGCCTGCAGCATGGTGCCGACGAGCGTTCGTACCATGTGGCGCAGGAACGAGTCGGCTGTGACGGTGAAATGGAGATGGTCGCCATGGCGGTCCCACGCGGCGTCGCGGACGATGCGAAGGAAGACCTCGTGCTGGCTCTCGGCCGGTGTGAAGGCGCTGAAGTCGTGCTCACCGGGCAGAACCGCAGCACAGGCCTGGAGCGTCTCCAGATCGACCGAGCGCGGCCACCAGAGCGACCGACGTGCCTCGAGCGCCGATCGCGCCACCCGGTTCAGGACGAGATACCGATACGAGCGTGCCGTGGCGGAGAAGCGGGCGTTGAAGCCCTCTGGCACGTTCTCCGCAGCGAGGACGGACACGTCGGGTGGAAGGGCCGTGTTGAGCGCCTCGGCCGCCCGATCGGCGGGTGCACCTCCGGTGACGACGACGCTTGCGACCTGCCCCGTCGCGTGCACACCCTTGTCGGTACGTCCCGCGACCGCGAGGCCGTCCCAACCGTGGGGATAGATGACGTCGAGTGCCTCACGGACGACGCCCTCGACGGTGCGCTGACCCGGCTGACGCGCCCAGCCGTGGAAGTCGCCTCCGTCGTACTCGAGTGTCAACTTCAGCGTCGCCACGGCCGGTGGTTCTACCACGCGCTCACGGTGCCGGCTCGACCTCGAGCGTGAGCCCGTCGACGGCGACCACGATCACGGATTCGCCCGAGTCGATCGGCACCGTGGAGCGCGCGTTCCAGATCTCGCCGCCGACCCGGATCTGACCGGTGCCGCGCGAACCGAGTCGTGCCAGGGCGATTCCCGTGCGGCCGACGAGCGCTTCCACTCCTCCGCTCGCGGGCTGCAGCCGCCGTCGCCGTCGCGACCACCACACGAAGCCTCCGGTCTCCGCAACGTCGACGAGTGCGGCGCCGATCACGAGCACGATGTTCCAGGGCCAAGAGAGGAAGAGGAGCGCGATCACGAGCGCGATGATCGTCAGCATGAAGCGAAGGGTACGGATGCTGTGCCAACGAGGAGGGGCGCCTGTAGGCGCCCCTCCTCGACCATGGATGTCCGAATGAATCAGGCGACGGCTGCTGGGTCGTAATCGACGAATTCGAGCAGGACCATCGGCGCTGCGTCACCCTGCCGCGGGCCGAGCTTGACGATGCGCGTGTAGCCACCGTTCCGCTCGGCAAAGCGCGGTGCCACATTGAGGAAGAGGTGGTGGACCACGTCGTTGGAGCGCAACTCGGCCATCGCGAGCCGGCGAGCGTGAAGGTCACCGCGCTTACCGAGGGTGATCATCTTCTCGGCGTAGGGCTTGACCGCCTTCGCCTTCGCCTCGGTCGTCTCGATCCGCCCGTGCTGGATCAACGCTCCGGCAAGGTTCGAGTAGAGCGCCTTGCGATGCGCGGAGTCACGGCCCAGCTTCTTTCCTGATCGTGCATGACGCATTTAGTGGCTCTCCTCGTGACGGTTTCGCGTCTCCGGCGTGCGAGACGCAAGCAGTGCTAGGACGCAGGGAGCATTCAGGCTGGTATGCCTGGATGCGACCGAGGACGACGCAATGCGCCGCGGCTCGCGCGCCAGAGAGGCACTAACTGTTGCGAGGAGAGCCACGTTAGAGCAGCTCCTCACCCTTCAACGTCAGCCCGTGCGCTGCAAGCGTCTCCCGAACCTCTTCCACCGACTTGCGGCCGAAGTTGGGGATCGCCGCGAGCTCAGCCTCCGACTTGGAGGTGAGGTCACCGATCGTCTCGATGCCGACGCGCTTGAGGCAGTTGTACGAGCGCACACCGAGCTCGAGCTCCTCGATCGGGAAGTTCTCCATCCCGTGGGACGTCGTCGCTTCGGCGGCTGCCTCGATGGCGGCTTCGCTGAAGCCCTCGATCGAATCGAGGTCGGTGAAGATCGCGAGCTGCCTGATCAGGATCTCGGCCGCCTGGCCGATCGCGTCACGCGGCTCGATGGAGCCGTCGGTCGTGACGTCGAGGACGAGCTTGTCGTAGTCGGTGCGCTGACCCACGCGCGCAGCCTCGACCTCGTAGGCGACGCGCCGCACGGGCGAGAAGATCGAGTCGATCGGGATGACGCCGATCGTCGTCTCGGCGCTGCGGTTCATCTCGGCCGGGACGTAGCCACGACCGCGGCCGATCGTCAGGGTGATCTCGAGCTTGCCCTTGGCTGCGAGCTGGGCGATCTCGAGCTCCGGGTTCAGGATCTCGAGGTCTGCCGGTGCTTCGATATCGGCGGCGGTGACGACGCCGGGGCCTTTCTTCGAGATGTGCACCTCGACCTCCGGCGATTCACCGTGGAGGCGGCAAATCAGGCTCTTCAGGTTGAGGATGATGTCGGTGACGTCCTCGCGCACACCCGGCAGCGTCGTGAACTCATGGGCGACGCCCTCGATCTTGACGGCCGTGACGGCAGCGCCTTCGAGCGAGGACAGGAGCACGCGCCGGAGCGAGTTGCCGAAGGTGTAACCGAACCCGCGGTCGAGCGGCTCGATTGCGAACACACCACGGTGGTCGTCGCCTTCTTCGCTGACGATCCGGGGAATCTGGAAGTCCATCAGGCTGGTACGAGTTGCCAAAGCGATCCTTTCGTCTTCTGCGGGCGGGCGGTCGAGGCTGCGCCTCGCCCCTACGGTCGGGAGGGCACGCCCTCCGTCGTTTACTTGGAGTAGAGCTCGACGATCAGCGACTCCTGCACGGGGGTGTCGATCTCGGCGCGCTCGGGCCAGCGGAGCACCTTGCCGGCGAGGCCTTCGTGATCGGCCTGCAGCCAGGGCGAGACGGAGGCGGTCAGGTCGGTCGCATCGCGCACGAGCGGCGCCGCGGCGCTCCCCGACTTCAACGTGATCACGTCGTTGGGGCGAACCGCGAAGCTCGGGATGTTGACCCGGCGGCCGTTCACCTGAAAGTGCCCATGGCGGACGAGCTGGCGCGCCTGCGCACGCGAGCCGGCGAACCCGAGCCGGTAGACGACGTTGTCGAGGCGGGTCTCGAGCATCCGCAGCAGGTTCTCGCCCGGCGCTCCTGTCCCGCGCGTCGCTTTCTCGTAGGTGTTGCGGAACTGCTTCTCGAGCAAGCCGTAGTACCGGCGCGCCTTCTGCTTCTCACGCAGCTGGAGCAGGTACTCGCTCTGCTTGATCCGTCCGCGGCCGTGCTCTCCCGGCGGGTACGACCGCCGCTCGATCGCGCACTTCTCGGTCAGGCAACGCTCACCCTTGAGGAACAGCTTGATGCCCTCGCGCCGGCACATCCTGCACTTGGGGCCGAGATCGCGGGCCACTACACTCGCCTCCGCTTCTTCTGACGCACACCGTTGTGCGCCTGGGGTGAGACGTCCTTGACGCCCAGGATCTCGAGGCCGGCGGCCTGCAGCGACCGGATCGCGGTCTCACGACCCGAACCGGGGCCTTTGACGAACACCTCGACCTTCTGGAGCCCGTGCTCCATGCCCTTCCGGGCGCAGTTGTCGGCGGTCACCTGCGCCGCGAACGGGGTCGACTTCCGCGAGCCCTTGAACCCTGCGGAGCCTGCCGACTCCCACGCGATCACGTTGCCTTCGCGGTCGGTCAACGAAACGATCGTGTTGTTGAAGGACGTCTTGATGTGGGCCTGCCCGATCGCGATGTTCTTCTTGACGCGGCGACGAGTGCGGCCGCGGGCCGCGGGGGCTTTGCGAGGAGGTGCCATCTAGTTCCCCTTCTTCCCGCGTCCGACGGTCTTCTTCGGGCCCTTGCGGGTGCGAGCGTTGGTCTTCGTGCGCTGACCACGCGCCGGGAGGCCGCGGCGATGCCGGAGGCCCCGGTAGCAGCCGATCTCGGACAGGCGCTTGATCGCCTGGGAGCGCTCGCGGCGCAGGTCGCCTTCCACCTCGACGTTCGCGTCGATGTAGGTACGGAGCTTGGCCACCTCGTCGTCGGTGAGGTCTTTGATCTTGTGGTCCGGGTCGAGCTCCAGGTCCTTGCAGATCTTCTGCGCCGTCGACTGGCCGATCCCGTAGATGTAGGTGAGCCCGATCTCGAGACGCTTCTGATTCGGGAGGTTGACGCCTGCGATGCGAGCCAAAGTGCTAACCCTGCCTTTGCTTGTGCCGGGGATTGACGCAGATCACCATGGTGCGCCCGTGCCGCTTGATGACGCGGCAGCGCTCACACATGGGCTTGACGGATGGGCGGACTTTCATGCGGATTCCTCGGTGTCGGTCAGTGATGGCTGTCAGCGGTGACGGAACGTGATGCGGCCGCGGGTGAGGTCGTAGGGAGAGAGCTCGACCTTGACCCGGTCGCCCGGCAGGATGCGGATGTAGTGCTTTCGCATCTTCCCTGAGATCGCAGCGAGAACGGTGTGTCCCTCGTCGAGCTGCACCCTGAACATCGTGCTCGGGAGCGCTTCCACGACCTCGCCTTCGACCTCGATCTTCTCTTCCTTGACTGCCACCCTTTCCCTCGCGGACGCGCCTCTCTCGGTATGCGGCCCTCGCCGGGGCCTGAACGACACTGGTGGATCTGAATACGGGAGCGAATCCCATAGCGCAGCAAAACGGCCGCGCCGCGGGCCGCTTACTGTAGCAAACTCACCCTCTCGACGGCACAGCCGGTTCGGGGGGTGAGGATCCGGGGACCGTCGGCGGTGATCGCAACCGTGTGCTCGAAGTGCGCAGCGAGCGAGCCGTCCTCCGTCGAGATCGACCAGTGATCGTCGTGGAGGTACACGTCCGGCCCCCCGGCTGTGATCATCGGCTCGATGGCGATCGTCATCCCTTCCGAGAGCTTCGGCCCTCGGCCCGGCTGGCCGAAGTTCGGGACGTGCGGGTCCTCGTGGTAATGCCGGCCGACGCCGTGGCCGACCAGGCTGCGGATGACGGAGAATCCCTGGCCCTCGACGACCCGCTGGATTGCGTTCGAGATATCTCCGATTCTGTTGCCGGGTCGAGCCTCTCGGATGCCGGCCGCCAGCGCGTCCTGGCAGGTGTCCAGGAGTCTCTGTGCCTCGTCGTCGATGTCGCCGACGCCGAACGTGTACGCGCTGTCCCCGATCGCGCCGTCGAGCACGACGCCGACGTCGACGGTGATCAGATCGCCGTCCCGGACCACGTACGGCCCCGGGATCCCGTGCACGACCATCGAGTTCGGGGAGATGCAGATCTCCGCAGGGTAGGTGCCGTGGTACCCCTTCGAGGCCGAGACGCCACCGTGCTCGTCGATGAAGGCCCCCGCGATGAGGTCGAGCTCGCCGGTCGTGATTCCCGGCCGGAGGTGGTCGCCGACGTGCGCGATGGTCGCCGCGACGAGATCGCCGGCACGGGCGATCCGCTCGATCTCCTCGGGCCCCTTGCGGATGATCATGCTTCGACCCTCTGCAGAGCGGTTGTGATCTCGGCGAACACGTCGTCGACACTCCTGTCCGCGTGGAGAGAAACGAGAGTCCCAGCGTCACGGTACCGCCCGACGACCGGTTCTGTCTGCTCGTGATAGATCGCGAGTCGACGCGCCATCACCTCGGGAGTGTCGTCGCCGCGCGACTCGTCCTGCGCCCGACCGAGCATGCGCTGCGTCGCGGTGTCGTCGTCGAGGTCGAAGAACAGGACGGTGTCGAGCGGGCGTCCGATCTCCTGCAGCATCTCGTCGAGCGCCTCCGCCTGCACGAGGTTCCGCGGGAATCCGTCGAGGATGAACCCGTTCACGGCGTCGTCCTGGGACAGCCGATCGCGGATCAGCGCGATCGTCAGCTCGTCCGGGACGAGCTCCCCTGCAGCGAGGATCGGGCCGACCTGCTTGCCGAGCTCCGTCCCGTCTGCGACCGCGGCCCTGAACATGTCACCGGTGGAGACATGAGGCACGCCGTGGGACGCGGAGATCCGCTTCGCCTGCGTGCCCTTTCCGGATCCCTGCGGTCCGAGTACGAGGACGTTGACGGTGGTTATTTCAGGAAGCCCTCGTAGTTGCGCATCATCATCTGGCTCTCCATCTGACGCATGGTGTCGAGCGCGACACCCACTGCGATCAGCACGGACGTACCGCCGAGGGCGCGGGCGTTCGCCTGCGAGAAGCCGCCGTAGCGGATGAAGAGGCTCGGAGCCACAGCCACGAGGGCGAGGAACAGGGACCCGGGCAACGTGAGGCGGGTCATGACCCGGTCGAGGTACTGCGCCGTCGGCGGGCCCGGCCTGATGCCGGGGATGTAGCCACCGTACTTGCGGAGGTTGTCGGCCTGCTCGACGGGGTTGAACTGGACGGCGGTGTAGAAGTAGGTGAACAGGATGATCAATGCCGCCTCGGTGAGGAGGTACGTCAGGTTCCCGGGCTGGAAGTGGGCGTTGACGAACTCCTGGGTGCCCGGGAAGTACTGCGCGAGCGTCGCCGGGAAGGCGAGCAGAGCGGCGGCGAAGATGACCGGGATCACACCCGCCATCAGGATCCGCAACGGCAGGTAGGTGGCCCCACCGGTCGTCATCCGCCGTCCGACCATGCGGCGCGCGTACTGGATGGGGATCCGGCGCTGTCCTTCCTGCACGAAGACGACGGAAGCCACGATGCCGAGCGCGATCAGCGGGAAGAAGATGCGCTCCATCGGGCCGCCGTTCCACCAGGCGCTGACGCCGAGCGGCAGGCTCGTGAGGATCGATGCGAAGATGAGGATCGAGATGCCGTTGCCGATTCCGCGCTTCGTGATCTGCTCGCCGATCCACATGAGCAGCACGGTGCCCGTGGTCAGGGTCACGACGATCAACGTCATCCGGCCGGCATTCGCGTCGAGCGCGTCCTGCCGCTGGAAGAGCACGGCGTACCCGAAGGCCTGAAGCGCTGCGAGCACGACCGTCAGATACCGGGTGTACTGGTTGATCTTGGCGTAGCCGGCCTCACCTTCCTTCTGGAGCTCGGCGAGCCGCGGCACCGCGACGGTCAGGAGCTGGACGATGATCGACGCCGTCACGTACGGCATGATCCCGAGTGCGAACAGCGAGAACTGCGACAGGGCGCCTCCCGAGAACAGGTTCAGGAGCCCCAGAATCGAGCCACCGCTGCCCGAGAAGTAGTTCTCGATCGCGCTCGAGTCGACGCCGGGCGCCGGGATCCACGAGCCGAGCCGGTAGACGGCGAGCGCGAACGCGGTGAAAAGGATCCGTCGCCGCAGTTCCGGGACACGCCATGCATTGCCGAGCCAGCTCAGCATTATTCAGCCGACGACTCGCCCTGCGCCGTGGCGGCGTCCTCGGCCTCCGCCGACGCCGTCTCCTCGACGATCTCGGTCTCCGCCTCTTCCGCCGAGTCGTCGGTCAGAACCCGCGGCTTCTTTCTGTGAGGGGTGCTCTTCTTGGGAACCGGCTCGCCACGCATCCAGCTCACGGTGCCGCCGGCAGCCTCGATCTTCTCCTTCGCCGACTTGGAGAATCCGTGCGCTGTGACGGCGAGCTTCTTCGTCAGCTCGCCCGAGCCGAGGATCTTGATATCGGTCTTGGTGTTCTTGATCAGCCCGACCGCGACGAGCGCATCGGGCGTGACCTCGGCACCGGCGTCGAACCGCGCCTCGAGATCTCGCAGGTTCACGGGTTGGGTCGAGGTGCGGAACGGCCCGATCGGCATGGCATCTGCCGACGTGTTGCCGCGCAGCTTCGGCATCCTCATGTCGATCGGCATCTGCCCGCCCTCGAATCCCGCCGGCATCATGTGCGAGCCGGAGCGCGACTTCTGTCCCTTGATCCCGCGACCGGAGTAGCGGCCCTTGCCGGAGCCCATGCCGCGGCCGATGCGCTTGCGGTCCTTCCGCGGCTGCGCCGGCTGGAGGCTATGGAGGTTGAGCTCCTCGGCCATGACTAGCTGTCCTTCCCTTCGACCTTGACGAGATGTGCGACGTGCCGCAGCTGCCCAGCGAGAACGGGCGACTCCGTGTGCTCCGCGCTGCGACCGATCTTGCCGAGGCCGAGCGCACGGATCGTTCCCTCGTGCGCCTTGCTCTGGCCGATCGTGCTCTTGACCTGCGTGATCTTCACCGTGCTCATGCGGTCGCCTCCGCGACATCGGCTGCGGCAACCTCGGCGGCGGCAACTTCGGCGGCGGCGGCCGCCTCTGCGGCCGCGATCTTCGTTGCGTCGTACCCGCGGGGCAACGGCAGCACCTGGCGTATCGTCAGGTCCCTCTGCCGCGCGATGTCCTCCGGGCGGCGAAGGTTCTTGAGCCCGTCGACTGTTGCCTTGGCCATGTTGATCGGGTTCGTCGTCCCGAGGCTTTTCGCGAGCACGTCGCGGATCCCCGCGAGCTCGAGCACGGCCCGAACGCCACCCCCGGCGATCACGCCGGTGCCCTCGCTGGCCGGGCGGAGAAACACACGCGCTGCCCCGAACTGGCCGAGGATCTCGTGCGTGATCGTCGTCCCGTGCTTGGGGACGGTGAACAGGTTCTTCTTCGCATCGTCGACGGCCTTCGAGATGGCGAGCGGAACCTCGCGCGCTTTCCCGTAGCCGACGCCGACGCGATCGGTCTCGTCTCCGACGACCACGAGCGCCGTGAAGGAGAAGCGCCGGCCGCCCTTGACGACCTTGGCGACGCGATTGATCTCGATCACGCGCTCTTTCAGCTCACGTGTCTCTGCGACTGCGAACGTACTCAAAACTGAAGCCCTCCTTCGCGCGCGCCGTCGGCAAGCGCCTTGACGCGTCCGTGGTAGAGGTAGCCGCCGCGATCGAACACGCAGGTTGTGACGCCCGCCGCCTTCGCGGACTCGGCGAGCTTCTTGCCCACCTCGGCTGCCTGTTCGGTCTTGTTCCCCGAGAAGCCCTTCAACTGCAGCCAGCTCGCAGCGGCAAGCGTGCGTGCGCTCCCGTCGTCGATCAGCTGAGCGAAGATGCCCTTGTTCGAGCGAAAAACTGCAAGACGGGGTCGTTCCGCGGTGCCGGCGACCTTGCCGCGGATCCGACGGTGGCGGCGAAGGCGGGCCTCGCGCGTCGAAAGTGTGCTCATGCCCGTTTACCGACCTTTCTCCGGACCTGTTCGTCGCGATAGCGGATTCCCTTGCCCTTGTAGGGCTCCGGCGGGCGCACCTTGCGGATTTCCGCGGCGGTCTGACCGACCATCTGCTTGTCCGTCCCCTTGACGATGATCTGGGTCGGAATCGGGACCTCGAAGGAGATACCGGCCCGCGGCGTGACCGTGACGGCATGGGAATAGCCGACGGCCAGCTCGAGGTCGCTTCCCTTGAGCTGGGCGCGGTAGCCGACACCCTGGATCTCGAGGTGCTTTTCGAAGCCCTTCGTGACGCCTTCGACCATGTTCGCAACGAGGGTCCGGGTCAGTCCGTGGAGCGCGCGGTCGTCGCCGCGGTCGGTCGGGCGCTTGACGTTCAGCACACCGTCTTCCTGCACGATCTCGATGCGTGCGGGGACCTGCTGCTCGAGCGTGCCGAGCGGCCCCTGGACATTGACCGTCCCGCCGGGCGACACGTCGACCGTGACCCCGCTCGGAACCTCGATTGGCCTCCTACCGATTCTGCTCATAGCTGTTCGTATTCCCTTGGTGGCTTCGCGAAGCGAAGGCGCTTACCAGACGAAGGCGAGCACTTCGCCGCCGACGCCGCGCTCGGCGGCCTGGCGGCCGGTGATCACGCCGGTCGAGGTGGACAGGATTGCGGTGCCGAGGCCGCCGAGCACGCGCGGCAGCCGGTCCTTGCGGGCGTAGACGCGCCGGCCGGGCTTGGAGACGCGCTTCAGATCGGTGATCACGCGCTCGCGGTTGCGGCCGAACTTGAGCTCGACGACGAGCGTCGAGAACGGGGTTCCCTCGACGACCTTGAAGTCCTTGATGTAGCCCTCGTCCTTGAGGAGGCGTGCGATCTCCTCCTTCATCCGCGAGGACGGCATCTGGGTGGAGTCGTGCATCGCCTTGTTGGCGTTGCGGATCCGGGTCAGCATGTCTGCGATCGGGTCGGTCAGCATCTCGTCTCTCCTACGGTTCCAACCGCCTGGCCGAAGGCCGGGCCAATGTCGTCGCAAGAGTTCGTGGTGATATTCATCATCACCACGAACTCTTGGTCATGCCGGGGATTGCTCCTTGATGCGCGAGCTCGCGTAGGCAGATCCGGCAGAGCTTGAACTTCTTGTAGACCGACCGCGGCCGTCCGCAGCGGTTGCAGCGCGTGTAGGCCTGCGTCTTGTACTTCGGCGTCCGCTTCTGCTTGACGCTGAGGGATGTCTTGGCCATGCCCTGTTAGTCCCTTCTGCTCTCGGTGGCAAACGGCAACCCGAGATGGCGCAGCAGCGCGCGAGCGTGCTCGTCGGTTTCGGCCGTCGTCGTGATGGCAATGTCGAGGCCCCTGATCGCCTGAACGCTGTCGTAGTCGATCTCGGGGAAGATGATCTGCTCCCTGATCCCGAGCGAGTAGTTCCCCCGCCCGTCGAACGAATCCGGATTGAGCCCTCGGAAGTCGCGGATCCGCGGGAGCGCGATCGACACGAGCCGGTCGAGGAACTCGTACATCTTCGCGCCGCGGAGAGTGACGCGGGCGCCGACGGCCATGCCCTCGCGAAGCTTGAAGCTCGCGACCGACTTGCGGGCGCGGCGTACCTGGGCATGCTGGCCCGCGATCGTCGAGAGCTCCTCGATGGCGGCGTCCATCGCCTTGGCGTCCGTCTTGGCGTCGCCGACTCCCATGTTCAGCGTGATCTTCGTCACCTTCGGCACGCGCATGATCGAGTCGAGCTCGAGCTCGTCCTTCAGCGCCGGCCTGATCTCGTCGTCGAAACGCTGTTTGAGGCGCGCGACGTAGGTGTCGGTCGTCGCGGCCATCAGCGGTCGATCTCCTCGTTGCAGCGCTTGCAGAACCGGACGCGCGAGGTCTCGCCCTTGAAGTCCTTGACGTGAACGCCGATCCGCGTCGCCTGGTTGCACGTGGGACAGACGAGCATGACATTGCTGATGTCGAGCGGAGAGGGCTTCTCGAAGATGCCGCCGGGCGTCATCTGCGCTCCACCCATGCGTGATGTGTCGCGGACGGGGGCCGGCTTCCGGTGGCGCTTGACGAGGTTGAGATTCTCGACGATGACACGGCCCTCGCTCGGTCGAGCCTCGATGACCCGCCCCTGCTTGCCGCGGTCCTTGCCGGCGAGCACCTGGACGGTGTCGCCCTTCTTGATCTTCATCGTTGTTGCCATCTCTAGAGGACCTCTGGTGCCAGGGAAACGATTTTCATGAAGTTCTTCTCGCGCAGCTCGCGGGCAACCGGCCCGAAGATGCGCGTCCCGCGTGGGTTCAGCTGGTTGTCGATGATGACGGCGGCATTCTCGTCGAACCCGATCAACGTGCCGTCGTTGCGCCCGTAGGGCTTCTTCGTCCGGACGACGACGGCTTTCACCACCTCGCCCTTCTTGACCGTGCCCTGCGGTGTCGCGGTCTTCACGGTAGCAACGATGATGTCGCCGACCCGCGCGTAGCGGCGGTGCGACCCTCCCATCACGCGGATGCAGAGGATCTCGCGGGCGCCGGTGTTGTCGGCGACCTTGAGGCGGCTTTCCTGCTGGATCACTGATCCTCACCGCCCGTACAGATCGTGCGTGATGGCCGCGAAACGCAAGCCAGGCTAGGACGCAGGGATCGTTCGGGCATGGAGTGCCCGGACGATCCCGAGGACGACGCATGGCGCGGCGTTGCAGCGAGCCAGCGCGTGCGAGATGTGCGGGTGGAGAGGATCACTTGGCAACCTCGACGATCTCGGCGAGCCGCCACCGCTTGGTTGCCGAGAGCGGACGCGTCTCGATGATGCGGACGACGTCACCGACCTTGGCCGAATTGGACTCGTCATGAGCATGGAACTTGACCGATCGGCGAACGACCTTCTTGTACTTCCGATGCGACTTGATCACATCGACCTTGACGACGATCGTCTTGTCCATCGCGTCGGATACGACCGTGCCCTGTCGCTCCTGGCTCCGGCCGCGCTCGTGCTCTGGCTTCTCGAGGCGGACGATCGGCTTGCGCTCGGTCGCCTTGACCCGGGTCGGACGCGTCTTCTGGGGCCGCAGTGACCGCGGCAGGCGCTTCTTCTTGGGCTTGGGACCGGACTGCTGAGCGGGTGCGGCGGGCTCGGCGGGCTCGACTGCGACGGCATCCTCGATCGCTGCTTCGACGGCAGCAGCCTCCACGATCTCTTCCGCCACGACCTCCGCGGCAGCCTCCTCGATCGCCTCCTCGGCAGCAGCAGCCTCCACGACCTCCTCCGCCACGACCTCCGCGGCAGCCTCCTCGATCGCCTCCTCGGCAGCAGCAGCCTCCACGACCTCCTCCGCCACGACCTCCGCGGCAGCCTCCTCGATCGCCTCGACGGCGACGGCGCCTTCCTCGGCGGTGATCGCACCTTCCGCGACGTCCTCGGCCACAGCCTCCTCGGCAACCTCGACCTCGGCCGCGATCACCTCGACGTCCTCGGCCACGGCCTCCTCGATCGCCTCCTCGGCAACCTCGACCTCAGCCGCGATCTCCACGACGTCCTCGGCCACGGCCTCCTCGATCGCCTCCTCGGCAACCTCGACCTCAGCCGCGATCACCTCGACGTCCTCGGCCACGGCCTCCTCGATCGCCTCCTCGGCAACCTCGACCTCAGTGGCCTCGACGGGGGCCTTCTCGGTTGTCTTCTTCTTTCGTTCTGCCATCTCAGATCTTCCCCAGTCGGTCACGCTCGGTCTTCACGGTCAGGATGCGGGCGATCTCGCGCTTCGCCGAACGAAGCCGGGCGCTGTTCTCGAGCGCGCCGGTCGCCGACTGGAAGCGGAGGTTGAAGAGCTCCTTGCGGGTCTCGACCATCTTCTCGGCGAGCTCCTCGTCCGTCAGGTCACGTAGTTCCCTAGCTCTCAAAGAGATCAGCCTCCCGTCGCACGAACTTCACCTTGATCGGGAGCTTCTGCCCGGCAAGGCGCAGAGCCTCGCGGGCGAGCGCCTCGTCGACGCCGGCGAGCTCGAACAGGACCCGTCCAGGCTTGACGACGGCGACCCAGCCCTCGGGCGATCCCTTCCCCGAGCCCATCCGCGTCTCGGCGGGCTTCTTGGTGAACGGCTTGTCCGGGAAGAGGTTGATCCAGACCTTGCCGCCGCGCCGGATCTTGCGCGTCATCGCGATGCGGGCCGCCTCGATCTGACGGTTCGTGATCCAACCGTCCTCGAGGGCCTTGATCCCGTACTCGCCGAACTGGACCGTGGTCTGGCCCTTCGCGAAGCCGTCGCGACGGCCGCGATGGTGCTTTCTGTGCTTGGTTCGCTTGGGGAGCAGCATCAGGCGTCGGTCTCCTCTGAAGGCGCCACATCGGTCGGCGGAGCGTCGGTCTGCTCCGGTGCCTTCGGCTCCGTCTCACGGGGCGGTCGCGCTGCGCGTTGCTCGGGCCGCGACCCTCCGCCCTGTCCGGACTGCGGACGGCCTCCGCCCGAGCCCGACGGCCGCGGACCACGCCCACCGCCGGGACGACCGCCGCCGGGGGCTCCACCGCCGGCTCCACGCCGTCCCTTCTTGACCAGGCCGAGACCTTCGCGGTCCTGGCCGCGACCGCGACCGCTTTCGCGCGACGCTCCCAGGCCCTCTGCAGCTCCACCGCGCTTCCGGCGTGCCTGGTCCTGGTCACCGAGGCGGGTTTCCTTGCCGGTGGAGGTGCCCTCGTAACCTTCGGGCATGATCTCGCCCTTGTTGACCCAGACCTTGACGCCGATCCGGCCATAGGTGGTCTTGGCCTCGGCGAAGCCGTAGTCGATGTCGGCCCGGATCGTGTGGAGCGGCACGCGCCCCTCGGTGTAGCGCTCCGAGCGGCTCATCTCGCCGCCGCCCAGGCGGCCGCCGCACTGGATCTTGATCCCTTGGGCGCCCGAGCGCATCGCCGACGCCAGCGCTCGCTTCATCGCGCGACGGAACGAAACGCGGTTCTGCAGCTGTTCGGCGATCGACTGGGCAACGAGCTGGGCGTCGAGCTCGGGCCGCTTGATCTCGTTGATGTTGATGTGCACCGACTTGCCGGTGATCGCGTGCAGCTCCTTGCGAAGCGCATCGACCTCGACTCCCGACTTGCCGATCACGATGCCCGGACGGGCGGTGTAGATGTCGACCGTGATCCGCTGCTTGTCCTTGCGGATCAGGATGTCTGATAGCCCGGCATGCGACAGCTTGCCGGTGATGTGCTCGCGGATGCGGACATCCTCGAGGATGTAATCGGCGAACTCCTTCTTGCCGGTGTACCAGTTCGACTTCCAGTCGTGGATGACACCGACGCGTAGGCCGCCAGGATGGATTTTCTGGCCCATTAGCGGTCTCCCTCATTACAGATCGTGGCAGCCTGCCGCGAAATGCAAGCCAGGCTAGGACGCAGGGAGCGTTCGTAGCCGGAGGCTACGGACGCGACTGAGGACGACGCGTGGCGCCGCATTGCAGCGCGCAGGCTGTCGCGAGATGTGATGGGGGAGGCCGCTCTCATGCAACAGCCTCCTTCTTCTTCGCCGGCGCCTTACCGCTTCGGGGCCGACTTCGGCTTCTCGTCGCTTGCGGGTGCGTCGGGCGTCGGAGCGACCGTCGCAGACGGCTTTGCGGCCGCCCGCTTCGGCCGCGCCACGGCCTTCGGATTTTCGCCAACGATCAGGGTGATGTGGCACGTTCGCTTACGAATCCGGTTGACGCGGCCGCGCGCACGCGCGCGCCACCGCTTGAGCGTCGGGCCTTCGTCCGCGTACGCGGCCAGGATGACGAGCTCGTCGCCGTCGAGGGCGTGCGCCGATTCCGCGTTCGCAACCGCCGAGCGGAGGACCTTTTCGATGTCGACCGCGGCCGCGCGTGGGGTGAATGCGAGAATCGTGCGAGCCTCGGGAACGCTTCGACCGCGAATGTGATCGAGGACGACCCGCGCCTTGCGGGCGGACAGGCGGACGTACTTCGCCTCGGCGCGCGACTGGGTCGACGTGGATGTGTCTGCAGCGGCCATTAACGCTTCTTCACCTGGGTCTTGTTGTCACCGGCGTGACCACGGAACGTCCGCGTCGGGGCGAACTCGCCGAGCTTGTGGCCGACCATCTGCTCGCTGACGAAGACCGGCACGTGCTTGCGGCCGTCGTGAACGGCGATGGTGTGGCCGACCATGTCGGGGAAGACGGTGGAGCTGCGCGACCAGGTGCGGATCATCCGCTTCTCGTTGGCCGCGTTCATCGCCTCGATCCGCCCGAGCAGGCGGTCGTCGATGAAAGGCCCCTTCTTCGATGATCTTGACATAGGTGGTTAGCGCCTTTCCTTGCCGCGGCGGCGGCCGCGAACGATCAGCTTGTCGGATTCCTTGTGCTTGGGGCGGGTGCGCTTCCCGAGGGTCGGCACGCCCCAGGGAGTCACCGGATGCCGGCCGCCCTTGGACTTGCCCTCACCACCGCCGTGCGGGTGGTCGACGGGGTTCATCGCGGACCCGCGAACGGAGGGGCGCTTGCCGAGCCAACGGCTGCGACCTGCCTTGCCGGACTGCTCGTTCGCGTGATCCGAATTGCCGACGAGACCGACCGTCGCGCGGCAGGTGAGGAGGACGCGCCGCATCTCACCGGACGGCAGCCGCAGGACACCGTAGCCCTGATCCTTCGCGACGAGCTGGACGCCTGCGCCGGCGGAGCGGGCCATCTTGGCTCCCTGGCCGGGCTTGAGCTCGACGTTGTGAACGAGTGTGCCCGTCGGGATGTTCTCGAGCGGAAGCGCGTTGCCGGCCTTGATGTCGGCCGTCGGGCCGGACTCCACGGAGGCGCCGACGCGGAGGCCCTGTGGGGCGATGATGTACGCCTTCGCGCCGTCTGCGTAGTGGAGCAGTGCGATCCGGGCCGACCGGTTGGGGTCGTACTCGATTGCGGCGACTTTCGCCGGCACCCCGTCCTTGACCCGCTTGAAATCGATGACGCGATACATGCGCTTGTGCCCGCCGCCCTGATGACGGGTGGTGATCCGGCCGTTGTTGTTCCGGCCGCCGGTCTTCTTCAAGGGCTCGGTGAGCGCCTTCTCGGGCGTCTTCTTGGTGACGTCCTCGAACGAGGAGACCGCCATGAAGCGACGACCGGGGCTCGTGGGCTTGTATTTCTTGACGGCCATGACTAGTGGTTCTCCTGGTGACGGTTTCGCGTCTCTGGGGTGTGAGACGCAAGCAGTGCTAGGACGCAGGGAGCGCCCAGGCTGGTTTGCCTGGGCGTGACCGAGGACGACGCAATGCGCCGCGGATCGCGCGCCAGAGGCGCTCTAACTGTTGCCAGGAGAGCCACTTAAACCTGAGCCCCCTCGAAGATCTCGATCGACTCGCCTTCGCGCAACTGCACGACGGCCTTCTTCCAACCGGGACGGACACCGTTGAACACACCACGGCGCTTGGGCTTCGCGGGCACGGAGATCATGCGCACGCTCTTGACCTTGACGTCGAACAGTTGCTCGACCGCCTGGCGGACCTGCGTCTTGTGGGCATCCTGATGCACCTTGAACGTGTACTGCCGATCAGCGAGACCGGAGTAGCTCTTCTCCGACACCACTGGAGCGAGGAGGACGTCGGCGGGGTTCATGTTGCCTTCCCTTCGACGAGGGGCAGCGCGGCCTCGCTGACGAGGACGGAGCGCGCCCAGACGATCGGGGCGACTTCGAGCTCCGACGGCACCGTCACGAGGACACGGTCCAGGTTCCGAAACGACTTGATCAGGCCGATCTCGTCCTCGTGCGCGACGACGACGAGAGGCGTCTCCTTACCCCATGTCTCGATCAACGCCTTGGCCTGCTTCGTGGACGGAGTCTCGAATGCGGCCCCGGCGACCAGTGCCAGCGTCCCGTTGCCGACATGGTTCGACAGCGCACCGGCGAGCGCGGCGCGGCGGACCTTCCGGTTCACCTTGACCTCGAAGCTTCTCATCCCGGGCGCGAACGCGACACCACCGCCCGTGAAGTGCGGGGCGCGGATCGTTCCCTGACGGGCTCGACCGGTGCCCTTCTGGCGCCACGGCTTGGCGCGGCCGCCGGAGACGAGCCCGCGCGTCTTGGCGCCGCGCGTACCCGCGCGATGCGCGTTCAGCTCGGCGCGGACGACCTCGTGGACGATGTGCTTCTTCAGCTCGGCGCCGAACACCGCCGCCTCGAGCGTGGCGCTGCCGGCGGACGAACCGCCCAGCACGTCTGCCTTCAACGCAGCCATCAGCTGGTGCTCCTGATCTCGACGATGCCGCTCTTCGGACCCGGAACGGAGCCCTTCACGAGCAGCAGGTTGCGCTCGACGTCCACCTGGTGGACGACGAGCCCGAGCTGGGTGACGCGCTCCCCGCCCATCCGGCCCGACATCTTCTGTCCCCTGAATACGCGGGAGGGTGTCGCGGAGGCACCGATCGAGCCGGGCTTGCGAATGTTGTGCGAACCGTGGGAGACGGGGCCACGCTTGAAGTTGTGACGCTTGATGGTGCCGGCAAAACCCTTGCCGATCGACGTGCCGGCGACCTTGATCTCGTCGCCGGGCTCGAATGCCTCCACCGTCACGGTGTCTCCGATCGCGAGCTCGGTGTCGCCCCGGAACTCGGCGAGATGCCGATGAGCCGTGGTGCCCGCCTTCTTCAGGTGGCCGAGCTCGCCCTTCGTGATCTTGCGGTCGGCAACGGGCTCGTAGGCGAGCTGAACGGCCGTATAGCCGTCGGCGGCCTCGCTCCGGACGTGGACGACCGGGCAGGGGCCGGCCTCGATCACGGTGACTGCGGTGACGCCGCCCGTCTCGGGATCGAAGATCTGGGTCATGCCCAGCTTTCTGCCAAGGATGCCTTTCATCGCACGGCCTACAGCTTGATCTCGATGTCGATGCCGGCTGGAAGATCGAGGCGCATCAGCGAATCCACCGTCTTCGGCGTCGGGCTGTGGATGTCGATCAGCCGCTTGTGCGTGCGGACCTCGAAGTGCTCGCGCGAGTCCTTGTCCTTGAACGGACTGCGGATCACGCAGTAGACGTTCTTCTCGGTGGGCAGGGGCACGGGGCCGGTGATCGTCGCACCGGTGCGCTGCGCCGTCTCGACGATCTGCGACGCCGACCGGTCCAGCTGCTGGTGGTCGTAGCCCTTGAGCCTGATGCGGATTTTCTGTTGCGCCATGTGGTGGGTCTCTCCGCAAGCGGGAGAGGCACGCCTCTCCCCTACGCAAGTAGGAGCGAGGCTCGACCTCGCTCCTACTTGATGATCTCCGTGACGACGCCGGCGCCGACGGTGCGGCCGCCCTCGCGGACCGCGAACCGGAGTCCGGCATCCATCGCGATGGGCTGGCCCATCTCGATCTCCATCTGCGTGTTGTCACCCGGCATGACCATCTCCTGGCCGTCGGGGAGCTTGATCGAGCCCGTGACGTCCGTCGTGCGGAAGTAGAACTGCGGGCGGTAGCCGTTGAAGAACGGCGTGTGCCGGCCACCCTCGTCCTTCGAAAGCACGTAGACCTCTGCCTTGAAGTGCGTGTGCGGCGTGATCGAGCCGGGCTTCGCGAGCACCTGGCCGCGCTCGACCTCCTCGCGCTTGACGCCGCGGAGCAGTGCGCCAGCGTTGTCGCCGGCCTGGGCGAAGTCGAGCACCTTCTGGAACATCTCGAGCCCGGTGACAGTCGTCTTCTCCACCTTGTCGTGGATGCCGACGATCTCGATCTCCTGGCCGACCTCGATCTTGCCCTGCTCGATGCGGCCCGTGACAACGGTTCCGCGACCCGTGATCGTGAACACGTCCTCGATCGGCATCAGGAACGGCTTGTCCGTATCGCGCGTGGGCTCCGGGATGTACGAGTCCACCGCGGCCATCAACTCGAGGATCTTCGGGGTCCACTCGGGGTCGCCCTCGAGCGCCTTGAGCGCCGAGACGTGCACGATCGGGATGTCGTCGCCCGGGAAGTTGTACTTCGTGAGCAACTCCCGCACCTCGAGCTCGACGAGCTCGAGCAACTCGGGATCGTCCACCATGTCGGCCTTGTTGAGCGCGACGACCATGTACGGCACCTCGACCTGGCGCGCGAGCAGGATGTGCTCACGGGTCTGAGGCATCGGGCCGTCCGCGGCCGAGACGACGAGGATCGCGCCGTCCATCTGCGCTGCGCCGGTGATCATGTTCTTGATGTAGTCGGCGTGACCCGGGCAGTCGACGTGCGCGTAGTGGCGGTTCTCGGTCTCGTATTCGACGTGCGCCGTGTTGATCGTGATGCCGCGCTGCCGCTCCTCGGGAGCCGCGTCGATCGACGTGAAATCGCGCGCGGCGGTGCCCGTGCCCGACTCGGAGAGCACCTTCGTGATCGCTGCTGTCAGCGTCGTCTTGCCGTGGTCGATGTGGCCGATGGTGCCGACGTTGACATGCGGCTTCGACCGCTCGAATTTCTGCTTCGCCATCCTACGATCTCCTTCTTACGAACCTGACTGCGAGTCGACGATGTCGCTCGCGATGGACTGGGGTACTTCCTCGTATCGGTCGAACTGCATCGTGAAAGTGGCTCGACCCTGCGACATCGAGCGCAGGTCGGTGGAATAGCCGAACATCTCCGACAGCGGCACGCTCGCTTTGATCGACTGTGAGTTGCCGAGCGGCTCGAGCGACTCGACGCGCCCACGACGGCCGTTCAGGTTTCCCATCACGTCGCCGAGGTAGTCGTCCGGCGTGACGACCTCGACGGCCATGATCGGCTCCAGCAGCTTCGGCTTGGAGCGCTTGAGGGCCTCCTTGAAGGCCATCGAGCCCGCGATCTTGAATGCGCGCTCGCTCGAGTCGACATCGTGGTATGAGCCCTCGATCAACTCGATCTTGACGTCGACGACCGGGTAGCCGGCGAGCACGCCCGCGTTCATGGCCTCCTGGATCCCTTCGTCGACAGGCTTGATGTACTCCTTCGGGATCTTCCCTCCGACGATCTTGTCGACGAACTCGTAGCCCACGCCCGGCTCTTGCGGCAGCAGGTTGATCGTGACATCGCCGTACTGTCCCGAGCCGCCGGTCTGGCGGACGAACTTGCCCTGCACCTTCTCTGCCGGCTTGCCGGCCGTCTCGCGGTAGGCAACCTGCGGGCGGCCGACGTTGGCGTCGACCTTGAACTCGCGCATCAAGCGGTCGACGATGATCTCGAGGTGCAACTCGCCCATGCCGGCGATCAGCGTCTGCCCCGTCTCCTCGTCGGACGTGACCCGGAAGGTGGGATCCTCCTCGGCAAGACGCTGGAGGCCCTGCGAAAGCTTGTCCTGGTCGCCTTTCGTCTTCGGCTCGATCGCCACCGAGATGACGGGCTCGGGGAAGGTCATCGACTCGAGCACGATCGGCGCGCTGTCGCTCGCGAGCGTGTCGCCGGTCGTCGACTGCTTCAGTCCGACAGCAGCGGCGATCTCGCCCGCACCGATCTCGTCGCGCTCCTCGCGGTGGTTTGCGTGCATCTGCAGGATGCGGCTGATCCGCTCGGTCTTGCCGTTCGTGGTGTTGAGCACCCGCGCTCCCGACTGGATGTGGCCGGAGTAGACGCGGAAGTAGGTCAGCTTGCCGACGAAGGGGTCCGACATGACCTTGAAAACGAGGGCCGCGAACGGCGCATCCATCGAGGCGGGACGCGTGAGCTCCTCGTCGGTCTTCGGGTCGATGCCCTGCACCGACGGTACGTCGAGTGGGCTCGGAAGGTAGTCGATCACGGCGTCGAGAAGAGGCTGCACGCCTTTGTTCTTGAACGCCGAGCCGAGCAGGACGGGGGTGAATGCGCTCGCAAGCGTTCCGGCGCGAAGCGCGCGGCGGATCATCTCGGGCGTCACGGACTCCTCGTCCTCGAGGTAGGTCTCCATCAACTCGTCGTCGAACTCGGCAATCGCGTCGATGAGGGCGTGATGATGCTCACGCGCGAGATCGGCGAGCTCGGCCGGAATCTCACCAACGGTGAAGGCCTCGCCGAGATCGTCGTCATAGGTGACCGCGTTCATCTCGACGAGATCGATCACGCCCCGGTGCCGCTCCTCCTCGCCGACCGGAATCTGCACGCAGACGGCGGTCGCACCGAGACGGTCACGCATCGTCTGGACGGCCGCGAAGAAGTTGGCCCCCGTTCGGTCCATCTTGTTGATGAACGAGATGCGCGGCACCCCGTAGCGATCGGCCTGCCGCCACACGGTCTCGGACTGGGGCTGGACGCCCGCGACCGAGTCGAAGACGGCGATCGCACCGTCGAGCACGCGCAGCGAGCGCTCGACCTCGACCGTAAAGTCCACGTGCCCGGGCGTATCGATAATGTTGATCCGGTGATCGCGCCACTCTGCGGTTGTCGCAGCGGACGTGATCGTGATCCCACGCTCCTGCTCCTGCGCCATCCAGTCCATCGTCGCAGCACCCTCGTGCACCTCTCCGAGCTTGTGGGTGCGGCCCGTGTAGTACAGGATGCGCTCCGTCGTCGTCGTCTTGCCGGCGTCGATGTGCGCCATGATCCCGATGTTGCGGACACGGTCCAGCTCAATGCGTGAAGCAGTGATACTCATCGTCTCTCGTCCTACCAGCGGTAGTGGGCGAAGGCCTTGTTGGCCTGTGCCATCCGGTAGATGTCGTCCTTTTTCTTGTATGCCCCACCCTGCTGGTTGAGGGCGTCCATCAACTCGGCTGCGAGCTTGTCACCCATGTGCTTTTCGCGGCGATCGCGCGCGAACTGGACGATCCAGCGGATCGCCAGGGTGCGGGCGCGACGCTGCGGCACCTCGATCGGCACCTGGTAGTTGGCCCCGCCGACGCGGCGCGAGCGCACCTCGAGCACCGGCGTCACGGTCTTGACGGCGCCCTCGAGGATCTCGAGCGCCGGCTTGCCGGTCTTCTCCGATGCGAGGGCGAGCGCGTCGTAGACGATCCGCTCGGCCGTCGACTTCTTGCCGTCGAGCATGACGCAATTGATCACCTGGGTCACGAGCACCGAGCCGTAGACGGAATCCGCTTCGAGCTGGCGCGGCTGAATCTCTGCGCGACGCGGCATCAGCTGGACGCCTTCTTGGCGCCGTACTTCGAGCGAGCCTGGCGGCGGTCCGAGACGCCGGAGGTGTCGAGCCCGCCGCGGATCACCTTGTAGCGGAACCCCGGCAGGTCCTTGACGCGGCCACCACGAATCAGGACGACCGAGTGCTCCTGCAGATTGTGCCCCTCGCCGGGAATGTACACGCCGACCTCCATCCCGTTCGTCAGCCGCACGCGCGCGACCTTGCGCAGCGCCGAGTTCGGCTTCTTCGGCGTGGTCGTGTAGACGCGCGTGCAGACACCGCGCTTCTGCGGCGCACCGCGGAGAGCAGGGGTCTTCGTCTTTGCCACTGGGGCCTTGCGGCCTTTGCGGACGAGCTGATTGACGGTGGGCACGCTGCTCCTGACGCTCTCGAACAAGGATCGGACAGAACACGCAGATAGTCGGCAGGGCACGGGGCCCCGCCTCCTGCGGACGAGGAGTGTAGCGAAGATTCACGCCTCGCGGCAAGAGGCTACGAGTTCGGTGCGCCCCGTATACAAGCACCATCCTCCCGCATAGAGTTGGGAGCAGGGGAAGGGGGAGGTATCAGGACTGCGGAAGTCGTTGCGGCTGTATGTCTCGTCGGCGTGCTCGTGCTTGCCGTCGCACTGCTCGCGGCCATCTGGCGGCGACGTCTCGACGCGCGGCTGGCGAGAACGCTGGATCGCGTCGATGAGCGGCTGAGTGGGATCTCCGAGCAGATCTCTGCGGCAGCGATCGGACCGCGCGAGCCCGACGCCGACCTCGAGACCGCGATCGGCTCGACGATCGAGCTCCGCGAGGTCCTGCAACGAACGCTCGTCGCCTCCGAGGCATTGCCGGCAGTCGACGGTGGCCGCGTCAGCGTCCGTCGCTCGAACGGCGTCGTCGAGACCCAGGTGCGGGGCCGAATCGACGAGGGTGTCGGGACCCCGTTCGAGGGGCCGCCGGATGGAATGCCCTTCGTCTCGGGAATCGCGTCGTGGGAGACCGACGGCCCCGGCGGCCTGAGAACCGGCCTCGTCGTCCCCCTCGGCCGCGACGGTCTCGGCACGCTCTCCGTCTACTCCCGCCTCCCTCACGCGTTCGATGCCGAGGCCGCGGGCACCCTTGCCAAGATCGCCGTTCGGGCCGTGCCCGCCATCCAGAACGCGATCCGCTTCCTCGAGGTCCAGGAACGCGCCGCCACGGACATGCTCACCGGCCTCGGCAGCCCGATCGCCTTCAAGGAGGCCCTCCCCCGGGAGATCAGCGCGGCCCGACGCCGCGGGCGCCCGCTCTGCCTGATTCAGGTCGACCTCGACGACTTCGGTCGGATCAACAAGGAATTCTCGCTCGAGGTCGGCGATCGAGTCCTGAGCGAATTCGGCGAACGGGTCCGCGCAACGATCCGCGGAAGCGACCGGGCCTTCCGGAACTCGGGCGGCGCCGACGAATTCTTCCTGATCCTGCCCGAGACGACCCGCGACGAGGCAAAGCGGCTCTACGGGAGGCTCGTGTTCGAGATCTCGACACCTCCACTCGGAGGCCTGCTCGAGCCCGTCACGCTGTCGGGCGGCCTCGCGGAGCTCCGACCCGACGACACCGTCGAAAGCCTGAAGGAGCGCGCTGGGAACGCGCAGCAGATCGTCAAGCGAAGCGGCAAGAACGACCTTCGCAGCGACGGTGACGACGAGTCTGGTGGGGCTTGAGCAATGGCGATGCGCAAACCCCAGCGCGTGTGTAGCGTGCCGTTTCGGGATCACGCCCGTCAGGGCGTGCAGCCCCGCCCGCCGGGGTAATCTGCACGCCACGTGAGATGAGCTCCGCCACCCTCGCACTCGTCGTCGCAGCCGCGGCAGTCGTCATCACGATCGCCGTCGCGGTCCTGGTCGTTCGCGGACGCCGAGCGTCGGACCGCCGGATCGGAGCGGAGCTCTATGCGATGAGCGAGCGGCTGGATTCGCTCTCCCTTCAGCTTGCAGGGACGGTCACGCGGGTCCGTGAGGACGCGGAGCGAGCCCGGCTCGTCGAGTCGCTCTCCCAGGCACTGGATCGCGACGAAGTCGCGGCCCGCTGCGCCGAGGCAGCGGTGCGCTTGCCGGACGTCGCCGCCGCGATCGTCCAGATCGAGCTGAACGGCAGCCCGCTCGTCGCGACCGCGGGCCTTGGCCCGGCGGCGCAGGAGTCGCTCCGCGCGGCGGGAATCCCGGGCGGCCCCCCGGACGGCCGCAGGGTCAGAGCCGTCGGTGTCTCCTACCACTACCTCGCCGCTGACGACAGCGGGGACGCCCTGCGCTCCGCGATCGCGGTTCCGCTCGAGTCGGAGGACGGCTGTCTGGGATTTCTGACGGTGTTTGGCCTCAGCGAGGACCCACCCGTGGCCGGGGCCGAGTTCCAGACACTCGAGGCGATCGCCCGCCACGCAGGCCCGGCGCTCGCGCGCGCACCCGGGCAAAGCGAACCGCGGCCCGTGCCCGTCGACCGACTGACGGCGCTCGGGACCAGACAGGGGTTCCACGAGACACTCGCCGTCGACGTCGCGAGGGCGAAGCGTCGCGGAGAGAGGCTCGCGGTGTGCGTCCTGGATGTCGACGACTTCCGGGCCGCGAACGAACAGGCCGGTCAGGTCACGGCCGATGCGCTGCTCGTCGAGATCGCGGATCTGCTGCGCGGCGACCGAGCCTTCCGGATCGGCGGGGACGAGTTCGCCGTGATCCTGCCCGAGTCCGGCCGGATCGAGGCCGAAGCCACGTATGCCCGGCTGCAGGCGTCGCTCAGGCGACGGCCGCCCGCTCCGGGCCCGGCGCTGAGCCTTTCAGCCGGGATCGCAGAGCTGAAACCCGACGACGACGGCGTCTCGTTGTTCGAGCGAGCCGAACGAGCCCTGCATCGCGCCAAGGAGGCCGGCAAGGGGACTGCTGCCTGAGAAGCGGAAGAGGTGTCTCCCCTGCTCTTCCGGGAGACACCTCTTCTCGGTTCTACTGCGCCCCCTCGCCGAAACCACTCGCGGGCGGCACGTCGGGCGAGACGCGTCTCGCTCGACGACGCGTTATTCGTCGGGCGTCGGAGGTGCGTCCTCCGCCGGCAGCTCCTCTTCGAAGCCGAGACCGAGTGCCGTCAGGTCGACGTCTCCGTCACCGATCTCCTCGAGCGCTGCGAGCAGCTCCTGCGCCTCGGCAGCGAACATCGACGAGGGCAGCGGCTCGGCCGGCTCGATTTCGATGCCGCGGTACTTCTTCAGCCCCGTGGCCGCCGGGATCAACTTCCCGATGATCACGTTCTCCTTGAGACCGAGGAGCCGGTCGATCTTGCCCTCGATCGCGGCATCGGTGAGCACCTTGGTCGTCTCCTGGAACGATGCTGCGGAGAGGAACGACTCGGTTGCGAGTGACGCCTTCGTGATCCCGAGGATCAGCGGCTCGAACGTCGCCAACTCCTTCTTCGCGCTCGTCGCTGCCGCGTTCTCCCGCTCGAGGACTGCCTTGTCGACGAGCTGGCCCGGCAGCAACGCCGTATCGCCCGCGCTCTCGATCCGGACCTTCTTCAGCATCTGCCTGACGATCAGCTCGATGTGCTTGTCGTGGATATCGACGCCCTGCGACTTGTAGACCTTCTGCACCTCGCCGACGAGATACAGCTCCGTCGCTGTCGATCCCTTCAGGGCCAGCAGTTCGGCCGGAGCGATCGAGCCCTCGTTCAGCGGATCGCCGGCTTCGACGACCTGCCCGCTCGTGACGAGGAACCGCGTGCGCCGCGGGAAGCTGTACTCGCGGGCCGGGATCGGCTCACCGTTGTCGTCCAGAGCCGACGGAACCACGGTCAGCTTGATGGTGCGATCGGCATCCTCGACCTCGATCTTGCCTCCGACTTCGGCCAGCGTCGCAGCACCCTTCGGGTTGCGGGCCTCGAAGATCTCGACGACACGAGGAAGACCGTGCGTGATGTCGGCTCCGGCGACACCACCGGTGTGGAAGGTCCGCATCGTCAGCTGCGTCCCCGGCTCGCCGATGGACTGTGCCGCGATGATTCCGACAGCGTCTCCGACCTCGCAGATGTACCCCGTGGCGAGGAAGGTGCCATAGCACGCCCGGCAGACCCCGTGCTCGCTCTTGCACTTCAACACGGAGCGCACCGGCACGTGGTAGCCCTCGGCGTGCTCCTCGAGCCCGTCGAGGATCTCCCGCAGCAGCGGCAAGGTCAGCTCGGTGCCCGCGGCTGCGAGCAGCGTCTTGCCCGGCTTCCCGTCCTTCAGGGGCTTGTAGATGTCGAGGGCGATTGCGCGGCCGACGACGCTGGAGTTCAGCTTGTCGTCGAGAACCGCGGCCAACTCGACATGGTCGGTCGTCCCGCAGTCGAGATCGCGGATGATCACGTCCTGAGAGACGTCGACGAGACGTCGGGTCAGGTACCCGGAGTCCGCGGTTCGGAGAGCCGTGTCCGCGAGGCCCTTGCGGGCACCGTGCGTCGAGATGAAGTACTCGAGCACCGAAAGACCTTCCATGAAGTTGGCCTTGATCGGGCGCTCGATGATCTCACCCTTCGGATTGGCCATCAGCCCTCGCATGCCTGCAAGCTGGCGGATCTGGTTGAACGAGCCGCGGGCCCCCGAGTTGGCCATCATGAAGATCGTGTTCGTCTGATGGAGGTTGTCCTTCATGGCATCCGCGACCGCTTCGGTCGCCTCCGTCCAGACAGCCACGATTCGCTCGTGCCGCTCTTCCTCCGTCATCAGGCCTCGCTGGTACTCGCCCTCGAGCTTGCGAACCTCGGCCTCGTACCCGACGAGGATCTGCTCCTTGTCGGGTGGAATCACGATGTCGTTCTTCGAGACCGTGATCCCGGCCTGCGTCGCGAAGCGGAAGGCGAGCGACTTGATCGTGTCGAGCACCGAGGCGACCGCATGGGCGCCGTAGAGCCCGACGAGCTCGGCGATGAAGATGTCGATCTCTCGCTTGGACAGTGGCCTGTTGATGTACGTGTGCGCCACTGAGCCTTCCGTGTGCACCGCCGCCGCGAGCGAGCGCTCGATCTCGACGTTGAAGATCACACGGCCCGGCGTCGTCAGGACGATCTCGTCGTGCCAGCGGTACTCGACGGGCTCCTGCAGCAGCACCGAGCCGGACTCGACCGCGAACTCGACCTCCTCCTCGGTGCGGAAGCGCTTCAATCCCGGCTTCCCGAGCACCTTGGCGATCGCCTCGGACGTCGACGACGGCAGCTCGTGATCGCAGTAGGTGAGGTAGTACGCACCGAGCACCATGTCCTGCGTCGGGGTCGCGAGCGGCCGACCGTGAGCCGGCGAGAGAACGTTGTTCGACGACAGCATCAGGATCCTGGCTTCCGCCTGCGCCTCGGCCGAGAGAGGCAGGTGGACAGCCATCTGATCGCCGTCGAAGTCGGCGTTGAAGGCGTGACAGACGAGCGGGTGAACCTGGATCGCCTTGCCCTCGACGAGGATCGGCTCGAACGCCTGGATGCCGAGCCGGTGGAGCGTCGGCGCTCGGTTCAGGAGCACCGGGTGCTCCGCGATGACCTCTTCGAGCACGTCCCAGACGTCCAGCGACATCGACTCGACGTGCTTTTTCGCCGCCTTGATGTTCTGGACGGCCTTCCGCTCGACGAGACGGCTCATGATGAACGGCTTGAACAGCTCGAGTGCCATCAACTTGGGCAGGCCGCACTGGTGGAGCTTCAGGTTCGGACCGGCAACGATCACCGACCGTCCGGAGTAGTCCACCCGCTTACCGAGCAGGTTCTGCCGGAAGCGACCCTGCTTGCCCTTGAGCATGTCGGAGAGCGACTTGAGCGGGCGGTTGCCCGGGCCGGTCACCGCACGGCCGCGACGGCCGTTGTCGAAGAGCGCGTCGACCGCCTCCTGCAGCATCCGCTTCTCGTTGTTCACGATGATCTCGGGCGCGCCGAGATCGAGCAGTCGCTTGAGGCGGTTGTTTCGGTTGATCACCCGGCGATAGAGATCGTTCAGGTCGGAGGTGGCGAACCGGCCACCGTCGAGCTGCACCATGGGCCGCAGCTCCGGCGGAATCACCGGAACGGCCTCGAGGATCATCCATTCGGGCTTGTTCTCCGACTTGATGAACGCCTCGACGACCTTCAGGCGCTTGATCGCCCGCTGCTGCTTCTGTCCCTTCGACGTCTTGATCACGTCGCGGAGCGAAATGGACTCCTCGGCGAGATCCAGGTCCCGCAACAGGTCGCGGATCGCCTCGGCACCCATGCCGCCGCGGAAGTACTGCCCGAAACCGTACGGGGAGCCGAACCTGTCCTTCAGCTCGCGGAACAGCTGCTCGTCGTTGACGACGAGCTTGGGCTCGAGCTCGCGGAACAGCTTCCACGTCTCCTCGAGCCGGCGGACACCGTCGACAGCCGCCTCGCGGGCGTCGTCGCGGCGGGAATCCATGTCCTGCACCATCTCGCGCACCTTCAGCGCCCACTGGCCGACGACATCGAGGTCGTCCTTCTTGGCTCCGGGGAGCAGGCAGAGGTCGTACGCGAGCTCCCGCACCTCGTCGACGGTCTGGCCGACGTTCTCCTGCGCCAGCACGTCGGCGAGCAGGCCGTTACCGACCTCGCGCGCCTTGTCGAGGTTCTTGCTGTCGACGCTCGCCACGATCTCGGCGTCCTCGCCCGACAGCTCGGTGCCGCCCGTGAGCGACTCGACCAGCTTGTTGAGGTGCTTTGTGATCGCACCCTTCTTGGACCCGGTCGCGGTCGCGAGCTCGGCCCGCAGAGGGTCGAGCGCCTGGTGGATCTCCTGCGCGGCCGTCGCAACCGACTCGATCTCACGCGGCGTCAGCTTGCGATCCTCGCGGGTCGCGGTCTGGCGCACGAGCTCGCGGATCTTCTTGCCGTCTTCGGTGGTGAGCGACTTCGCAAGCTTGGGGAAGATGCCGCCGGCAAGCTGGCGGTTCTCCTCGAGCGTCGGCAGCAGCTGATCCTCGGCCCAGTTGTTGAGACCGCGGGTCCAGAACTCGTCGTCCTCGTCGAAGTTCTTCTCCTTGCCGGTCGCGAAGTACTCGCGACGGCGGGCGAGGCGCTCCTCGACCGCGAGCACGCGCTCGTCGCGGTCGACGTAGATCTGCTCGGACTCGGCACGGACCTTGTCCTCGAGGTCGGCTAGGTCCTTGGCACGTGCCTCGTTGTCGACGCCCGTGACGATCGAGGCGGCGAAGTAGAGGACTTTCTCGAGCTCGCGTGGCGCGATGTCGAGGAGGTAGCCGATCCTGCTCGGCACACCCTTGAAGAACCAGATGTGGGAGACGGGGGCGGCCAGGTCGATGTGCCCCATCCGCTCGCGCCGCACCTTCTGGCGCGTCACCTCGACGCCGCAGCGCTCACAGATGATCCCCTTGTAGCGCACGCGCTTGTACTTGCCGCAGTAGCACTCCCAGTCCTTGGTCGGACCGAAGATGCGTTCGCAGAAGAGACCGTCACGCTCGGGCTTGAGCGTCCGGTAGTTGATCGTCTCCGGCTTCGTGACCTCGCCGGATGACCAGTCGCGGATCTGCTTGCTCGAAGCCAGCCCGATGCGGATCGCGTCGAACTCGTTGATGTCGATCAAAGGGTTTCACCTCCGGTGAAACCGCTAGATGGGGCGTTCATCGTGTGCATCGCTCCTTCGTCTGTCCAACTCTTGGGAAAACCAATTGCGTGCTTGCGTCCAGTTCGGAACGCCACATCTAACGGGTCATGCGCAGCAAGACTCGTTAGTCGTCCAGACCCACTTCGAGCTCGGCCTCGGCCTCGACACCGTCCAGGGACTCGTCGGCTGCGAGGCTCACGTCGGCGCCTTCGCCCACTGCGGGAGCGCCCTCCTCGACCTCCTGGGCCGAGAGCTCCCCTGCTGCGGCGCGGACGGCCGCCGGCGACAGGTCGATTCCGAGCTCCTCTGCGGCACGGAGCAACTCGTCGTCCTCCTCGCGCACCTCGACCTCACGCCCGTCGTTCGACTGCACATGGACGTCGAGCGCCAGGGACTGCATCTCCTTCAGCAGCACCTTGAACGACTCGGGGATCGACGGCTCGGCGATGTTCTCGCCCTTGACGATCGCTTCGTATGCCTTGACGCGCCCGATCGTGTCGTCGGACTTGATCGTGAGCATCTCCTGCAGGGTGTACGCGGCGCCGTACGCCTCGAGCGCCCAGACCTCCATCTCGCCGAACCGCTGCCCGCCGAACTGGGCCTTGCCGCCGAGAGGCTGCTGGGTGACGAGCGAGTAGGGACCGGTCGAGCGAGCGTGGATCTTGTCGTCGACGAGGTGGAGCAGCTTCAGGATGTACATGTAGCCGACGGTCACCTTCTGCTCGAACGGTGATCCGGTCTTGCCGTTGTACAGCCGAACCTTGCCCGACGCCTTGCGGCCGGCCGGACGCGACTGGTCGACGTTCATCGTGATCGGAGAGTCGGTCGTCTCGGCCCACCGAACGAGAGCCTCGTCGACATCCGTCTCCGTCGCTCCGTCGAAGACGGGCGTCGCGACGGGATGCGGATTGGGCGCGTTGATGGGGGCCCGCGGGTTCACGCCGATGCGGGCGTCGGACTCCGCGAAGACGCCGTGCGCGGCGGCCCAGCCAAGATGCGTCTCGAGGATCTGTCCGATGTTCATCCGGCTCGGAACGCCGAGGGGGTTGAGCACGATGTCGACGGGCCGGCCGTCCTCGAGGAACGGCATGTCCTCTTCGGGGACGATCTTCGAGATCACGCCCTTGTTGCCGTGCCGACCTGCGAGCTTGTCGCCCTCGGAGATCTTGCGCTTCTTGGCGACGAACACGCGGACGAGCTCGTTGACTCCCGGCGGCAGATCGTCGCCGGCGTCACGCGAGAAGGTCTTGACGCCGATCACCTTGCCGCCCTCGCCGTGCGGGACCTTGAGCGACGTGTCGCGGACCTCGCGCGCCTTCTCCTTGAAGATGGCGCGGATCAGCTTCTCCTCTGCGGTCAGCTCGGTCTCGCCCTTCGGCGTCACCTTGCCGACGAGCAGGTCGCCGGACGTCACCTCGGCTCCGATCCGGACGACGCCTCGCTCGTCGAGATTCGCGAGCGACTCCTCGGACCGGTTGGGGATGTCGCGCGTGATCTCCTCGTCGCCGAGCTTCGTCGAGCGCGCGTCGATCTCGTACTCGTGAATGTGGATCGAGCTGAGCACGTCGTCCTTGACGAGCCGCTCGGAGAGCACGATCGCGTCCTCGAAGTTGTAGCCCTCGAACGGCATGAAGGCGACGAGCAGGTTGGCGCCGAGCGCGAGCTCGCCACCGTCGGTCGACGACCCGTCCGCCAGGACGGTGCCCTTCACGACCTTGTCGCCCAGCTTCACGATCGGCTTCTGATGGATCAGGGTGCCCTGGTTCGAGCGCATGAACTTCGTGAGGTTGTACTCCTCGCGCGTTCCCTTGCCCTCGACGACGATCGCCTCTGCGTCGACGTCGACCACGGACCCGTCGGTGCGGGACATGATCACGTCGCCGGTGTCGATCGCGGCCCGATACTCGACGCCGGTTCCGACGAGCGGCGCCTGGGGGATCATCAGCGGCACAGCCTGTCGCTGCATGTTCGCCCCCATCAGGGCGCGGTTTGCGTCGTTGTGCTCGAGGAACGGGATCAGGGCGGTCGCGACCGAGACGATCTGCGACGCCGAGACGTCCATGTACTGGACGTCCTTGGGTGCCACCATCACGGCCTCGCCCTCGCGAGAGCGGCACAGCACCTGCTCGTGGAGGAATTTGCCGGTCTTCTCGTCGACGGTCTCGGAGGCCTGGGCGATCGTGAACAGCGCCTCCTCGGAGGCGTCGAGGTAGACGATCTCGTCGGTCACCTTGCCGCCCTTGACGATGCGGTACGGCGTCTGGATGAAGCCGAACTCCGACACGGTCGCCATCGAGGCGAGCGAGCCGATGAGACCGATGTTCGGGCCTTCCGGCGTCTCGATCGGGCACATGCGGCCGTAGTGCGTCGGATGCACGTCGCGGACCTCGATCGGTGCCCGCTCACGCGTCAGGCCACCCGCGCCCAAGGCGCTGAGACGACGACGGTGCGTGAGCCCGGCGAGCGTGTTCGTCTGATCCATGAACTGCGACAGCTGCGAGGATCCGAAGAACTCCTTCAGCGCAGCGACGACGGGTCGGATGTTGATGATCGTCTGCGGCGTGATCGTGTCGACGTCCTCCGTCGTCATCCGCTCGCGGACGACGCGCTCCATCCGGTACAGCCCGACCCGGAAGGCCTCCTGGATCAGCTCTCCGGTCGTCCGCAGGCGGCGGTTGCCGAAGTGCTCGTACTCGTCGAGCTCTGCCCGGATCGGGTCGCGGTTCATCTGTGCCGCCTCGGCGGCGTAGTCCTTCGAATCCTCGGGCACTCCGAGGTTCGTCGGCAGCGCGATCAGCCGGCGGACGAGGGCCAGGATGTCCTCGGTGGTGAGCACGCGGGTGTCCTCGGGCACGCCGACGCCGAGCCGCTGGTTCAGCTTGTACCGGCCGACCTTCGTCAGGTCGTAGCGCTTGGGGTCGAAGAAGAGCGCCCGCAGGAGGTTGCGCGCGTTGTCGAGCGTCGGCGGCTCACCCGGCCGCTGCTTCTTGAAGACCTCGATCAACGCCTCTTCCTCGCGCGTCGTCGTGTCCTTCTCGAGCGTGTTCTGGATGTAGACCGAACCACCGAACAGCGCGAGGATCTTCTCGTTCGTGCTCGTGTCGAGCTGGAAGCCGGTCGTTGGATCCTCGAGCGGCAGAGCACGCAGGAGTGTCGTGATCGGAAGCTTGCGCTTGCGATCGATGCGCGCGTAGACGACGCCCTTCTTGTCGATCTCGAGCTCGAGCCACGAACCGCGTGAGGGCATCAGGTTCGCGATGAACACCTGCTTGGTGCCGTCCTTCGGCTCCATCAGGTAGGCGCCCGGTGACCGCACGAGCTGCGTCACGATGACGCGCTCGGTGCCGTTGATGATGAACGTCCCCCACTCCGTCATCATCGGGAAGTCACCCATGAAGACCCGCTGCTCGCGGATCTCACCCGTCTCGGTGTTGACGAACCGGACCGTCATCGACAACGGGGCCTGGTAGGTCATGTCCTTCTCGCGACACTCGTTGATCGTGTTCGCCGGGTCGCCGAAGGCGTAGTCGCCGAACTCGACGGCGAGCGTCCCGGTGTAGTCCTCGATGGGCGAGATGTCGTCGATCGTCTCGCGCAGGCCCTCGTTCAAGAACCACTCGAACGACGCCTTTTGAATGTCGATCAGGTTGGGGAGGTCAAGGACATGCTTCAGACGTGAAAAGCTCGTGCGCGCGCGCGGCGCAACAGTAGTGCTGCTCAAGATGCGACAGCCTCCCTTTACAACGTGCAGGGTCGGAGGAGCAAGAAAGCTCGGGGCGGAACCATGGAGAATAGCGGACACGCATGCGCCGCCGCAACCGCCCCGGTGGCGGCGTCGGCGGAACGTCCGAGAGCAACTATACCGGAAGTGCGCAAATCCGTGGGCGAGCCGTGCCTCGACCTCGTTGCCCATGAAATCCCGTCGGGGCGAGGCGAGAGCCTTGCACTCGCCGGCCATGGGCGCTCGAAAGCGTGAGAGCCCGAACGAGCGCAGCGTCCGAGGTGTCTCCCCTGGTTCCGGGAGACACCTCGGACACGGTCTACTACTGGCGGCCGCAGGGCGGACTCTGCGTCGCCGGAACCGGGCGAGGCTCGCCTCGCCCCTACGTGAAGAGATCGAGCCATTGAGGCTCGGTCACTTCAGTTCGACGCTTGCCCCTGCCTCTTCCAGCTCCGCCTTGAGCTTCTCGGCCTCGTCCTTGGCGACGCCTTCCTTGACCGGGTTCGGGGCGCCGTCCACGACGTCCTTCGCCTCCTTGAGCCCGAGACCCGTGATTGCCCGGACGACCTTGATCACCTGGATCTTCTTGTCTCCTGCCGCGGTGAGGACGACGTCGAAGGAATCCTTCTCCTCCGCCGCACCCGCGTCCCCGCCGCCACCGCCGGCGGGCGCCGCTGCGGCGACAGCCACCGGTGCGGCGGCCGTGACGCCCCACTCCTCTTCGATCGCGTTCTTCAGCTCGACGAGCTCGAGCACGGTCATCTTGCCGAGCGTCTCGAGCACCTTCGCGGTATCCGTTGCCATCTCGTTTCGTTCCTCTCAGGTTTTGGTGTGTGATTCTGGTCGGCGAGTGCGCGGCACGCCTCGCCCCTTACGCCTCGGGGACCTCCGACTCAGAGGTCTCCGTCTCAGGCGCATCGCCCTCGGGGATCTCCTCCGTCGCTTCGGCAACCGGCGTGTCTGCCGCTTCTGCCTCTGCGACGGGCTCCTCCGCGGACGGCTCGGCCGCGACCGGTTCTTCGGCCACCGCCTCGGCGGGCTCCGTCGCCGACGGCTCGCCGCTCTCCTCGAGCTGCGCGATCCTCGCGTCGATCAGGCCCACCAGGTTCTGCAGCGGTGCGTTCAACACCGCCACGAGCTGGCTCAAGGGGGCGACGATCACCCCGACGAGCTGAGCCTGTACGACGCCGAGCGGCGGGAGCTTCGCGAGGCTCTCGATGTCCTCGCCGGTGATCGCGCTTCCCGACAGGACACCGCCCCGCAACGCCAGGATCTTGGTCTCCCTGGCAGCGTCGCTCAGGGCCTTGGCCACCGCAACCGGGTCACCGTCGGCCTCGACGAACGCGATCGCCGTCGGCCCCTCGAGCATGGCCAGCAACGCATCCGAGCCGGCCGCCTCAGCGGCCCGCCTGGTGAGCGTGTTCTTGACCACGGTGAATCGAGCGCCGTGCTTCAGCAACTCCACCCGAAGGGCGGCCAGCTGGCTGTTGGTCAACCCGCGGTAGTCCGCGACGAGCAACGCTTCTGCCGAGCGCAGGCGCTCGGTCAGATCGTCGATCACTCGCTCCTT
The DNA here is from genome assembly GCA_963776305.1 of uncultured Thermoleophilia bacterium. Classification (GTDB taxonomy): domain Bacteria; phylum Actinomycetota; class Thermoleophilia; order Gaiellales; family Gaiellaceae; genus Gaiella. The sequence continues at coordinate 149,313 of CAVZMA010000007.1, forward strand.
GTCTGCTTTCTGCATGTTCCACCTCCTCTCGAAACTCGAGCCCGCACGAAGCGGGCTCGGGAGGAACGGCCTCGAGGTGTCTCCTCTGCTCTCGGGGAGACACCTCGAAACGGTTTCCGTTTCGAGACCGCCTGAGCCGGGCTTCTGCCCTCGTCCAGAGGGCTGCCGGCTGTCTTCGGCGACGGGCGTTATGAACGAAAACGGATGGGCGAGACAGGCTCGCCCCTAGAGGGCTCCGGCCTCCTCGAACTCCTCGACGATGCCGCGCGTGCGTGCCGGGTCGACGTGGAGCCCGGGCCCCATCGTGGACGTCAGGGTGATGCCTTTGATGTAGCGGCCCTTGGACGCGGCCGGCTTCGCCCGGACGATCTCGTCGACGACTGCGGCGTAGTTCTCGACGAGCGCGCGCTCGTCGAAGCTCTTCTTGCCGATCGACACGTGCACATTGGCGCCACGATCTGTTCTGTACTCGAGCTTGCCGCCCTTGGCATCGGAGACGGCCTTGGCGATGTCGAACGTGACCGTGCCCGTCTTCGGGTTCGGCATCAGCCCGCGGGGGCCGAGCACGCGGCCCAGCTTGCCGACGTTGCCCATCTGATCGGGGGTTGCGATCGCGACGTCGAAGTCGGTGAACCCACCCTCGATCTTGGCGGCGAGATCCGCCGAGCCGACCACGTCGGCGCCGGCCTCTTCTGCCTCCCGAGCCTTGTCACCTTCGGCGAAGACCGCCACGCGCATCGTCCGGCCGGTGCCGTGGGGGAGCATGAGCGTCCCTCGGAGCTGCTCGTCGGCATGGCGAACGTTGAGGCCGAGCCGGAAGTGGACTTCGACCGTCTCGTCGAACTTGGCGCCTTCGGTCTCCTTGAGGATCTTGATCGCCTCGACGGGTGTGTAGAGGTTCTCGCGATCGATCTTGGCCCGCGCCGCCGTGTACCGCTTACCGTGGCCGCTCATTCGACCTCCACCCCGCCTTGTCCCGCAGATCGCGAATCCGCGAGCGCGGATTCGCGATCGCGACAATCCCTAAAGCGGCCGCTCACGCGGCCGAACCCGGCGACGCTGACGGTATTCATGCGTCCACCTCCACGCCCATCGAGCGAGCGGTGCCGGCGATGACCTTCATCGCCTGCTCGACGTCGTGCGCGTTCAGGTCGGGCATCTTCGTCTCGGCGATCGAGCGCAGCTGCGCCTGGGTGAGCTTCCCCACCTTGACGCGGTTCGGCTCGCCGGAGCCCGACTGAAGGTTGAGGGCCTCCTTGATCAGAACCGCTGCCGGCGGAGTCTTCGTGATGAAGGTGAAGGATCGGTCCTCGAAGACCGTGATCTCCACCGGGATGGTGCGGCCGTTCTCGTGCGCGGTCTGCGCATTGAACGCCTTCGTGAACTCCACGATGTTGACGCCATGCTGACCCAGGGCAGGGCCGACGGGCGGCGCCGGGTTGGCCTGGCCACCCGGGATCTGGAGCTTGATGAGTGTGAGGACTTTCTTGGCCATATGCGTGAGTGCAGTCGGGGCTGCTCGCCCCTCCTCCCGTCTTGTCGTTTACGTGCGAATCAGTCGATCTTCTTGACCTGGTCGAAACCGAGCTCGACCGGCACCTGCCGCTCGAAGATGTCGACGAGGACCTTGAGCTTCTGTGCGTCGGGGTTGACGTCGACGATCTCACCGTCGAAGTCGGAGAGCGGGCCGGAGGTCACCTTGACCGACTCACCCAGGGAGAACTGAGCCTGCGACTTCGCCGCCGGGCCACCGCCGACGCCCGCGGTATGGAGAATCCTGTCGACCTCACCCTGTGAGAGCGGCACCGGCTTCGCGCCGGCTCCGACGAAACCCGTCACGCCCGGTGTCCCCTTGACGACGATCCATGCTTCGTCGCTCAGGTCCATGTTCACCAGCACGTAGCCGGGAGAACCCGCTTCTCGGTCTGCACCTTCTGACCGTCCTTGGTCTCGATCACCTGCTCGGTCGGCACGACGACGCGCCGGAACCGCGGTGACTGATTCATCGAGACGATCCGGTGCTCGAGGTTCGTCTTGACCTTGTTCTCGTGCCCGGAGTAGGTGTTGATCACGTACCAGAGAAACATGTCGACCTCACTGCCCGAGAAGGACGTCGCGGACGAAGGGGCGGAGAATCTGATCCAGACCCCACAGATAGGCGCCGACGATGATGACGGCGATGATCACGGCAACGGTGCCCTGGATGACCTGTGCCCGATTGGGCCAGTCGACCTTGTGCAGCTCCGCCCAGGACTCGCGGATGAACCCACCACGGCGTCGTTGCTCGTGCTCGATCGGCGCGGGCGCGGGCGCCGGAGGCCCGCCTGCGACCGCGGGCTGCGGCATTCCGCCCGCATCGTTCCCCTGGTCGCCGGCGGCGCGGCGCGCGTCGCGCCGCTGCCTGCGGGTCTCGTCGGCCACGTCTAGCGGGTCTCCCGGTGGATCGTGTGAGTACCGCACCAACGGCAGTACTTCTTGAACTCGACCCGGTCGGGGGAGTTCCGCTTCGACTTCTCCGTCTGATAATTCCGCCGCTTGCAGTCGGTGCAGGCGAGCGTGATTGCGACTCTGACTCCGGTTGCCATGTCTTCTTCTCGTGTGGTGGGAAAAGGGCGTGCGAGGTAGCGGCGGTAGGACTCGAACCTACGACACGCGGATTATGATTCCGCTGCTCTAACCAACTGAGCTACGCCGCCGGGCAGTCCCGCAGTCTAGCAGCGCTCGAGCGCAGGAACCCGTTGGCGCAGGCTTCCACCCGTTCTAGGCGGGAGCCAGGTGCGCAGGCCGGCGTACCCTAGCGAACATCGCCGCCTCGGTGAGGCGAAATGCCGTCTCGGCGAACGGATCGGCACCCGGCCGCAGGGCGTATTTCATGTTGAACTCGACGGCTCCGTTGATCTCGATCACGGTCCACCCCCCGAGGCCGTCCGGGAGAAGGTCGACGCCCACGAGCGCGGCACCCGTGGCACGGGCCGCAGCGAGAGCGAGCGCGCAGGCGTCGGCGGGCGGGGTCGTCGCCCGCCGCTCCGCGCCGAGCGCGACATTCGTCCGCCACTCTCCGGGCGCGGCGATCCGGCTGATCGCACCGACGGGTACACCGCCTGCGACCACCACGCGCAAGTCGAAGCCGAGCGGTGGCACGAGCGTCTGCACGATCGCGCCGTGAGCGCGATACCACGGCTCGTCGCGCAGCCCGGCCAGGAGAGCGGCGAGGGACGCCCTGTCGTCGCAGCGCTCGACGCCGAGCCCCCAGCTCCCGAACCGGGGCTTGATCACGACCGGCGCCGGCAGCGGCGACGCTGGACGGTCACCTTCGATCAGCCGCGTTCTCGGGTGTGGCAGCCCAGCCGTGCGGAGGAGCCGCGCAGTGAGGAGCTTGTCGTGCGCGGCGAGCAGGAACGGGGCACCGTTCAGCACCGTCACACCCCTGGCCTCGAGGGCACCGAGCACCCAGAGGCCCTCGTCGACACCATCGAGCGTCGGAGCCACGTCGAGCCGGCCGATCGCGACATCACCCGCGCGGAGGGTCGCGAACGCCTCGTCCGGCGTCAGTTGCGCCCACTCGGCGCGGCGACAGCCCGCCTCGACGAGCGCGGTGTTCGCGGCGGTGCGACCTCCGGCGACGAGTGCGATCCGCATGGCGGCCATCCTCTACCCATCCAGGCACGCTGCGCAACCCCATTCACCATCACTTAACGGAATGGTCGTCCGGCCGACCACCTCTGTAGCCTCAGAACCCGTGATTCGCATTCCCCCTCAGCGCGGCGGCTGGCTCGAGGTGATCTGCGGGCCGATGTTCTCGGGCAAGAGCGAGGAGATGATCCGCCGACTTCGCAGGGCCGAGATCGCCGGCCAGCACGTCGTCATCTTCAAGCCGAGGATCGACGACCGCTACGACGCGACGGACGTCGTTTCCCACGCCGGAGCCCGGATGCGGGCAGTTGCCGTCGACAGCGTTCCCGAGCTCGTCGCACGCGCTCACGGCCACGACGTCGTCGGGATCGACGAGGTGCAGTTCTTCGACGCATCCATCGTCGATGCCGCGTTGTCGCTCGCCGACCGCGGCGTTCGGGTCGTCGTCTCGGGCCTCGACCAGGACTTCCGCCGGCAACCGTTCGGCGTCATGCCGGAGCTCCTCTCCCACGCGGAGTTCGTCGACAAGCTCCAGGCCGTGTGTCACCGCTGCGGCGGCACGGCGACGACGACGCAGCGGCTGCTCGACGGCCGGCCCGCCCCCTACTCGGGCGAGACGATCGTGGTCGGTGCCCTCGACTCGTACGAGGCCCGCTGTAGGGACTGCCATCAAGCAAGTCAAGAGGACTTGATCAAGATCCGAGAGGTCGCGTAGACCTGCCGTATTGACTTCTGGATCGCGGATTGTCCCTTTCGGCCACTTCCGCTCGGGCGACGTTCACGTCACGATCAAGTCATGACGTGCGAGGAGTGCTGTCGCAAGGGCGAAGGCGGAGCCGATGGCTGGGAGGCATATCTCGTTGACCTGGACGACGACGGGCAGGATAACCTGATCTTCTTCAGTCCGGTCTGCGCCGCCAGGGAGTTCCACTTCGTTGCACCATCTCACGGCGACTGGTCAGCGCCTCGCTAGCGACCACCGGCCTGTCACGCCGGAGGTTGCGGGTTCGAGTCCCGTCGCTCCGCTCCATTTCAAGCTGTTTCTGGGTGTCGCAGAGTTGGCGTTCCACCGGCCGCCCACCCTCCCCTCGAGGTCGAAAGGGCGTTGGGGCCTGTTTCCGGCCGGTTAAGCGCGTGCAGCGAGTTAGTCGGTAGTCGGTTCTGAGCTTGAGGACCGACCGTCGGTCGGTCCGAGGTTGTACTGGTCGATGATCTCGACGGCTTCGGACCTGGTCTTGACGCCGAGCTTGTCGTAGATCGACGCGACCTGGGTCTTGACGGTTGGGCGGGAGACGTAGAGTCGATCGGCGATCTCCTGGAGCGACAGATGCGTCGGCAGGAAGGAGATGAGCCGGAGCTCGGCCGGGGTTAGCTCGTAGTCCTTCCCTTCCTGATCCGTTCTCTGAGGCTCTCGAGCCTGGCGGGGATCGTTCCGGCGTCCGGGTAGCCCTGGAGCGCGTCGTTCGCGGCGAGCTTGAACTCGAGGGCGCCGGCGAGGTCACCGACGTCTGAGGCTGATCTCGGCGCAGCGCAGCGCCAGGTCTGCTTCGAGCCACGTGACACCGTGCAGCAGAGGGCGGAGCCGCCGGACGTGTTCGAGCTGGCGGGCGGCTTCTGAGTTGTCGCCGTGGTGCTGGTGTGCCAGCGCTCCTGCCGCGTGGGCGATCGCGCTCTGGGCGATCTCGTCGAGCCGCGCTTCCTCGACGCAGCCTGAGCGCTTCGTTCGCCCATCGCTGGGCGTGCCGCGAGATCGCCGGTCTCTGCGGCGGCGAAGGCCATGTAGCTGAGGCAGTAGAGCTGGATGTGTGCGAGCTCCGGTCGGCTGCCACAGAGGGCGAGTGCCTCGCCGAACGCGTTGAGCGCTTCCTGCGGTCGGCCCAGAAGAACGTTCGCTGTGCCGAGGGCGCGGCAGGCGCTGAGGAGCCAGCGGCTGCTCGCGTGCTTCTCGGCGGCGTAGACGTACTCGGCGTCGCGCAGCATCCCGTGGATTCCGTCGGGGGCGACGGCGCAACGGACAATCGCGAGCGCGGACCGAAGCGACGATGCGCCGTCGGCGGATGGGACGTCGAGCGGCTTCCGCTCGGCTGCGGCGATGAATCGCCTCGCCTTGACCGGGTCGCCGAGCAGCGCGGCCGCCCAGGCTGCCGCGATCGCTAGCTGGGCGTCGGATTCGAGTTCTGTGTCGGTGCAGCGCTTGAGCCAGAGCCGCAGCGTCTCGATCCGCCCGCTGCCGGTGAGCTCGTCCCAGTGCTTGAGCGCAATCCTTCCGGCCTGGTCGAGATCGCTGCTCTCGTGCGCGTAGGTGAACGCCTCCTCGGGGCTTCCGTGCTCCTCGCACCAGTCTGCTGCCCGCTTCAGGTAGACGGGGAGCAGCTCGGGATGGCGACGCTTGAGCTCCGTTCGGAGGAGGTCGCGGAAGAGGTGGTGGTAGCGGTACCACTCGCCGCGATCGTCGAGCGGGACGACGAACGCGTTCGAGCGTGCCAGGGTCTCGAGCGAATCGGCGGCGTCCTCTCTGCCGAGCACGGCGTTGCAGAGGGCCGGCGTCATCCGTCGCAGGATTGAGGTGGCGAGCAGGAATGTCCGCAGATGCTCCGGCTGGAATCCTAGGACCTCGTCGAGGAGGTAGTCCGCGATCTGGGGCTGCGTGCCGGCCAGGGCGGCGACGGTGGCGGCTGCGTCGACGCGGTCGCGGGATGAGAGTGCTGCCAGTGCGACCCCTGCCGCCCATCCCTCCGTTCGCTCGCGTAGGGCCTCGGCCTCCTTCTCGGAGAGCTCGAGACCGCCGAGGGCAGCAACGGCTCGGGTCTCCTCGCTGTCGAGGGCGAGCAGCTGTGTCCCGATCTCGGTCAGATCGCCGCTTGCGCGGAGGCGGCCGCGCCGCATTCCCGGATCGCCGCGCGTGATGAGGACTAGCTGGGAGCCGGCCTGCACCTCCTCGGCAAGGAACGCGAGGATCGAGCGGCTCCTCCTGGCGGTGATCAGATCTACGTCGTCGAGCACGAGCAAGAATGGATTGCGCTCGCTGAGGTCTGCAGCCAAGAGAGGCAGAGCAGCCTCGACGACCGTCGGCGTCCGTCGAGACAGCTCCTCGAGAAGGTCACCGCGGAGGGGGCCGGTTCGCTCGAGAGAGGCCACGATGCGAGCGAGCAGCACTACTGGATCGTTGTCACCGCGCGCGAGCTGCACCCAGTCTCCCGGACGGGGATCGAGGGCACTCCACTGCGCGACGAGTGTCGACTTGCCGTACCCGGCCGGAGCGGAAACCAGCACGACGCGGCTGCGCTGCGCCGCCTCCCGGAGCGCCGAGAGACGCAGTCGCGGGACCGCATCGGCACGGACAGGCGGCACCACAATCGTCGGCGCTTCCAGCAGTCGCTGACGCTCGCGAGGTGGGGAAGAACTAGCGATCGTCGGGTCAGATTATCAGCCTATTTGGTCGATGTAGATCGACCGTTCCAGGCGTAACGTCGGGCACATAGCCCGCCAGCACTGGATGCAGCCGTAGCGCCGCCGGTGCTGTCACCGATCAAGGAGGCCTGACATGTTCCTCGCTGCGAGCGGTTTTTGGCTCTGGACAACGATTGCGATCGTCGTCTGGATCGCGATTGCGTTCTGGCCCGCACGGGTCGCTGCCCGGAAGGGGCACAGCTTCTTCGGCTACTTCCTGTTCAGTCTCGTCTTCTTCCCGGCCGCGCTGATTGTCGCGTACATGGTGAGCGACCGGACAGCGATGACGGCAGCGGCATGACCACGGACGAGCAGGACCCCAACGCGACGGAGAGTGGCGCAACGGACGCCGGGAACGGCCACGGCGGCGCGGGGCCGTCGGCCGGGCATCAGGGTGCTCCTCGGATGGTGGAGCACTTCTCGGTTGCGGAGCGCGCGGCGCGGGGGAAAGCGGCCCGGGCGGAGGTCACGCGCGCCTCGCACGGCGACTGGGAGCCGGCGCTGCATCGTCCCGATCCGGTGGAGCTGCTCACGGAGCAGGCTCAGACGCGGGTGCCGGAGCTCGTGCCGATCCGCTATGGGCGGATGTTGGTGTCGCCGTTCACCTTCTACCGGGGCGCCGCGTACCTGATGGCGTCCGATCTCGCGAGCGGGCCGAGGACGGGCCTCTACTCGCAGCTCTGCGGCGATGCCCATCTTTCGAACTTCGGTGGTTTCGCGGCTCCGGACCGGCAGATCGTGTTCAGCATCAACGACTTCGACGAGACCCTGCCAGGACCGTTTGAGTGGGACGTGAAGCGACTCGTCGCGAGCTTCGCGGTCGCGGGGCGCGATCGTGGCTTCGACGAGAAGCAGCGGGAAGCGGTCAACCTGATGGTCGGACGCGCCTACCGGGAGGGAATCCGGAAGTACTCCGCGATGAGGAACCTCGATATCTGGTACTCGCGCCTCGACGTGGACGAGCTTCTCGCAGAGCTGCGCCGGCTCGCAAAAGCGAAGGACGCGAAGGCGCTCGAGCGCGGGGACGCGAACGTCGCAAAGGGCCGAACGAAGGACAGCATGAAAGCGTTCGGGAAGCTGACCGGGGTCGTCGACGGCCAGCTCCGGATCGTCGGCGACCCGCCGCTGATCACGCCGGTCGAGGATGTCTACCCCGGAATGGAGGCCGACCAGATCGAGGAGTTCCTGCGGCTCGTGATCCGCTCCTACCGGCGCACACTGGCCGGTGACCGGCGCAAGCTGCTCGAGCGCTTCCGCTACGTCCACGCGGCGCGCAAGGTCGTGGGCGTCGGCAGCGTCGGCACCCGGGCCTGGATCTGCCTGATGCTCGGCCGCGACGACGAGGACCCGCTGTTCCTCCAGTTCAAGGAGGCGCAGCCCTCCGTGCTGGAGCCGTTCCTCGGTCGCAGCGAGTTCGCGAACAGCGGCCAGCGCGTGGTCGAGGGCCAGCGGCTCACGCAGGCGGCGAGCGACATCATGCTCGGCTGGATCAAGGTCGACGCCCCGGACGGCGTCAAGCGCGACTTCTACGTGCGGCAACTGTGGGACGGGAAGATGTCGGCCCTCGTCGACGTGATGGAGCCACGCACGATGGTCGCTTACGCGCGCGTCTGCGGGACAGAGCTCGCACGCGCGCACGCACGGGCAGGTGACGGCGTCGCGATCGCCAGCTACCTCGGCCAGAGCCAGACCTTCGATCGCGCCTTAGCCCGCTTCGCGGAAACCTACGCCGACCAGAACGAGCGCGACTACGCAGCGCTCAAGAACGCAGTCGACCTCGGCAGGGTCGCCGCCGAATTCGGCCTCTAGGCAGAGCTCCGTGAGCCTGGCTGCAAGCCGGTCGCGACGGCTGTTGCCGTAGCTGACGCGGGTGAGAGGGCACGTTCGTGCCCTCTCACGCCCGGCCAGCGCGCCTCTGTCGCGAACGAACCGCAGTGGCCCGTCGCGAGCGGGCGAGCGTGGCTGCTTCGTCTGAGACCGCTCGCTCGGGTGGAAAATATCAGCCTATTCGGTCGATGTAGATCGGCCGCTCGAGTCGTAGTGTCGGGGGCATGGTCAGCCAGCCGAGAGCGTCGCGCAAGACACCGGCGGGGTCGGCGGTTCATCTGACGCCGACCGAGACGGCCGTCCTCGCTCTGCTTCCGACCCATTTGACACTCGCCGCGATCGGCGATCGCCTCGGTATCGGCCGGCCGACCGTGAAGACCCACATCCAGCACATCTACCGGAAGCTCGGGGCCACGAACCGCGCCGAGGCGGTCCAGTCGGCCGAGAGTGCCGACCTCCTGCCGGGCAGCCGGAGTGAACCGATCGGCAGAACACGAGCCCTGAACAAGGAGGCACAACGATGAGCGAAGCATTGGCCGAACAGCTCGAGGCCGAGGAGTCGATGTTCGTGCAAACCGCACAGGGCGTCAGCAGTGAAGACGGCACGCTCACGTTGCGGGGGATCACGCCCTCGACGCTCTACTTCTCCGACCGGCCCCAGCGGGTTGTCGGGCACATGGCCACGACCGATTTCGTCGACCTCTGGGGCGTCGGCGACAACAGCTTCGAGACCGACCCACCGAACGCGGTGCTCTCGTTCCTCGAAAGCGGCGCCGATGTGCCCACGGACGCGGTCGTCGTGCTGACGGCACCGAGCCTCAGCGGCGACGGCGACCTCAGCTACTCGATCGACGTGCTCGAGGGAGACGTCCCGGCCCAGACGGGGCCGGTGACGCTGTTCATCGACCCGTTCGGGCGGCCGCTGTCGCCCGTCTCGGTCTGCGGCGTGCGCCGGCGCGAGCGACGCCGCGATCGGCGCGGGATGTAACACCAGCACGACCCGGGCTGCGGCGTCCCGCCGTGTCCCGAACTATCTCCTGAAGGGAGAATCTGATGGCAGAAGAAATCGTTGAGAGGCCCGTTCTCGATCTGCTGGCGAGCATGACGGCTGACTCACTCGAGGCGTCGAATCTCGACTCCGAGACGCTGATGCTGGTGCGCCTCGCAGCGCTCGTCGCGGTCGATGCTTCGGCCGCGTCGTATCTGCTCAACCTCGGCGCAGCCAGCGAGCTGGGCTTCGGAGCGGACGAGATCCAGGGCGTCCTGACCGCGGTCGCGCCGATCGTCGGCACCGCACGGGTCGTTTCGGCCTCGGCAAAGATGATGAAGGCGCTCGGGATCGCGATCGAGATCGCCGAGTACGAGGCCGAGCTCGAAGCAGAGACCGCCTCGTAGCAGTGGCTGCCGGGTGGGCGCGTGCGATGTCACCGTCGTGTCCCCGCGCCCACCCCGCGCCACCGCGTCACAGCACGCCAGAAGCAACAGCAGTGCAGCGCTCGACCTATCGAGTGTTCTCAAGTTCCCAAGTGAAGGAGGCGATGATGGCAGATGACAATCTCGTTCTTGTGGTCGGTACCTACTCGGTTTCCGGGGCCGCAACCGACGACTACAAGGCACTCAAGGCCGGCGAGGACGCCGGCGACTATCAGGTCGTCGGGGCCGTCGTCCTGAACCGCGACGCGAGCGGCAAGGTCGACGTGGCCGAGCACGACAGCGGTGCCCACGTCGCCGGCGGCGCCGTTCTCGGCGGCACCGCCGGGCTCGTGGTCGGGTTGTTCGCGCCGCCGCTTCTTGCCGCGACCGCGGTCGGAGCCGGGATCGGCGCCGTCGTCGGCAAGCTCAGCAAGAAGCACCAGGAGAAGCAGCTTGGCGTCGAGATGGAGGAGTATCTGCCGCCGGGATCGTCTGCGGTCGTCGCGGTCGTCGACGACACGTACGCGGACAGGGTCGAGGCCGCGCTCGTCAACTCCGACAAGCGGATCAACAAGGCGATCGACAAGGACGACTACGACGAGCTCCAGAAAGCTCTCGCCGACTCGTCCGACGAGGTCACGAAGGCTGTGAACTCCTAACTCGCTGGTAGGGAGGGCCGGCAGACCCGCCGGCCCTCCCGCCGCCCAACAAGGGACAGGACGATGACATCCACTCGCACACTCACTCTGATCGGCCTCACGATCTCGCTGGTTGTCCTCGCGGCGGGCTGCGGCTCGAGCGGCGACAGCTCGACGACAACAACGACCAGCGCGTCAGCGACCGAGACGTGGGCGAGCGGTGTCTGCACGTCGCTCACGACCTGGCAAGACGCAATCAAGGCAGCCGCCTGCTCTCTGAAGAGCGATCCCACAAAGAGCGGGCTCCAGACGGCCGCCGACGACACGAAAACTGCGACGCAGACGCTCTCCTCCGACCTGAAAGGGCTGGGCAAGCCCGACACCGAGGCCGGACAACAGGCGAAAGACTCCCTCGACCAGCTCTCGACGAGCCTCGAGCAGAACGTGACCACGATCGAAACCTCGCTCAAAAACGCCTCCGGGATCAGCGGCGTGATCAGTGCCGTCTCATCGGCGACGGTCACCCTCGCGACGATGGGAACAGAGGTCAAGACGACGTTCACCGACCTCCAGGGACTCGACGCGAAGGGCGAGCTGAAAAGCGCGTTTGAGAACTCGAGCACCTGTGACTCCCTGACGGGCACAGCGGGCTCGTGAGCGCGACGGTCGCAGCCGGCACGGCAGTCGCTGCCGTGAGCCCGCTTCGCGACCCGTCGCGGAATCGACGCCTGGTCAAGGTGGGCGGCTGGATTCTGGTCATTGCGGCGGCTCTGGTCGTCTTGAACCTGTTGGGCGTCGACGTCCGAGGCTGGCTGACCCATCTCTGGGATCAGCTCAAAGCTGTGCCGGTCGGCTATCTGGTCGCCGGGGTGCTGTTGCAGGTCGCCCAGACGACGTTCAACGGGGTCGCCTACTACGGGATCCTCCGCTACGCCTACCCGAACGCCGGCGTGACGCTGTGGCCGATCGTGACCGCCTACGCCGTTGGCGTCGGGATGAACAGCTTCCTGCCGGCCAACATCGGCACCTTCGTGACGCTGCTGATGTTCGTTGCGATCATCCCCGGCTCCAGCTTCGCGGGGATCTTCGCCGCCTACGTCGTCAACAAGATCTTCTTCACCATCGTCGGCGCCGTCGTTTACGGCCTGCTGTTCCTCCAGGCGGGAGCGGCCTTCGACGTTGAGCTGGGCTGGTTCCGCCACCACGCACTGCTCGCTCTGCTGATCATCGTCGGCGGTGCGTTCCTGATCTTCCTCCTCGGACGAATGTTCTGGCACAAGCTGAAGGGCCTCTGGGAGAAGGCGGAACAGGGCGGCAAGATCCTCACCGACCCGAAGGCGTACGTCACCCGTGTCCTCACGTGGCAGGTTCTCAGCTACGCCGCGAAGCTCGGCGTGATCGTGGTCTTCCTGGCCGCGTACTCGATCCCCGTCACGTTCGGCTCGGTCGTGCATGTGATCGGCTCGAGCTCGGCCGCGAACGTGACGTCGGTCACACCGGGAGCCGTTGGCGTCACTCAGGCAGCCAATGCAGCCGCGTTGCGCGACTACGCCGACGGCGCAACAGCGACCGCCTACTCGCTGAGCCAGCAGCTCGTGACCTCCGCCACCAACGTCGGCTACGCCCTCGTGCTCGTCCTCCTCATCTTCGGCTGGACGGGCGGCAAGGCCCTCGTCTCGACGTCCTACAGCGGCGCGAAAGAGAAGGTGCACAAACCGAAGAACGACGAACCCGAGGCAACGGGCGCGGGCGGGGATGCGTGATGAAGCATCGGTCTTTGAAGGTCGGCCGCGTCGTCGTCGTATGGGTGATCAACACGGCGGCATTGATGCTGCTCGCCTGGATTCTGCAGGGTTTCTCGATCGAGAACTGGTGGAGCGGCCTTGCTCTGGCGGCGGTGCTCGGGTTGCTGAACGCGCTCGTCTGGCCGCTACTGATCCGAGTGGCGCTGCCGTTGACCGTGATCACGCTCGGATTCGGGGTGCTCCTCCTGAACGGCGTCTTTGTCTGGCTGGCCTCGGACATCCTCGCCGACTCCGTGCAGATAAGCGGGTTGTGGACGGCGGTCGTCGTCGCGCTCGGCCTGACGCTGATCAACAACACGGTGACGCTGTTCCTCGGGATCGACGACGACGACCTCTACTACCGCGAAGTGATCAAGCGACACGCGCGAAAGTCGAAGGAAACGGCGGCGCCGAGCAGCATTCCGGGCGTGCTGTTCCTGGAGATCGACGGGCTCGCTCACGACGTGCTCGTGCGCGCGATGCGGGACGGAAGCGCGCCGACGATGGCCGCCTGGCTACGCGGCGGCTCCCATTCGATGATCGAGTGGGAATGTGACTGGTCGTCGCAGACCGGGGCGATGCAGTCGGGGATCTTGCAGGGCTCGAACTGGGACATGCCGGGTTTCCGCTGGTGGGAGAAGGACAGGCAGGAAGCGTTCGTCTCGAACAGCCCCAAAAACGCGAGGGAGATCGAGAAAAGGCACTCGAACGGCAAGGGCCTCCTGTACGCCGACGGGGCGAGTAGGGCGAACCTCGTCTCGGGTGATGCACCACATTCGATGATCACGATGAGCACCGTGCGCGAGAAGCGCGAAGGCCGCGTCGGCGAGGACTACTTCGCCTTCTTCGCCAATCCCTACGACGTCAGCCGCACGTTCATCCTCGTGATCAAGGAGATCGTGGCGGAGATCTGGCAGCAGACCCAGCAGCGACGTCTCGAGATCGAGCCGAGGGTGCACCGCGGCTGGTTCCCGTACCCGCTTGCTTCGCGCCTACACCAACGTGCTCCAGCGCGAGCTGGAGGTGGCATCCACGATCCAGGATCTCTACAGCGGCCGGCCGGCGATCTACACGATGTTTCTCGGCTACGACGAGGTCGCCCATCACTCCGGGATCGAGCGGCCGGAGACGCTGAGGGAGCTTGCGAAGATCGACAGGGCATTCGCGCGACTCGCCAGGGCGGCCGAGGACGCACCCCGGCCCTATCGCATCGTCGTCCTCGCCGATCACGGCCAGTCGCAAGGAGCGACGTTCAAGCAACGCTACGGGCTCTCACTCGCCGACCTCGTGACCGAGAAGTGCGGTGCCGACGAGGTGCTCGTGCCGGGCGGCGTCGACGAGGGCTGGGGATACCTGAACGCCGCCGCCACGGAAGGAGCGTCCTCGTCCGGCGTGACAGGCTCCATCACTCGCCTCGTCACCAGAAGCTCGACCGCGGACGATGGCACCGTCGACCTCGGCGGCGCCCGGGACGAGTCGGGCCGCAAGCACAAACGCCGCGAGAAGAAAGGCGCCGAGGGGCCGCCCGAGGTGACCGTGATGGCGTCGGGCTGCCTCGGCCTGATCTCGTTCCCGCAGATCGAAGGGCGCGCCACGCTCGAGCAACTCGACGACCGCTACCCCGACCTCGTCGAGACGCTCCGCACCCACCCCGGCATCGGCTTCGTGCTCGTCCGCTCCGAACAGCCGCGGTGCCGTAGTGCTCGGGCGCAGCGGGACGAACTACCTGGACGAGAAGCGCATCGAGGGAGACGACCCACTCGCTCCGTTCGGGCCCAACGCCGCCCTGCACGTGAAGCGGACCGACACCTTCCCTCACTGCCCGGACATCATGGTCAACAGCACCTACTGGAGCGCTGTGGACGAGGTCGCCGCGTTCGAGGAGCTCTGCGGCTCACACGGAGGCATGGGCGGCACCCAGAACCACCCCTTCATCATCAGCCCCTCGGACTGGGCTCAGCCCTCGCAGCAGATCGTCGGCGCCGAGAACGTCCACCTCCAGTTCGTACGCTGGCTCGCCGACCTCGGCCAGACCGCCTACACCGACCTACCAGACGCCCCGCACCGACTCGCACCAACGCAGACCATCGAACAAAGCGAGCGTGCCGCAGTATGAACACGGCTGCTTGCTGCCCAACCAGCGAGACCGCCCCGACCAGGTTACGACCGGCCGCGGCACTACGATCGCAGGCACGATGGTAGGCCGGCCCCAGCAGGTCGTGATCTCGTTCAAGACGCTGCTCCTGGCGGTGGCGCTCTTTCTGCTGACGTGGGCCGTCGTCTCGATCCGCGAAACCTTCGTCGTCGTTGTGGTGGGGATCTTCCTCGGGCTCGTCTTCGAAGGCCCCGTACGGCTCGTGGAACGAAAGACACGGCTGGGACGCGGGATGGCCGCGACGGTGACCGTGATCGGCGCCCTGATCGTGCTGACGTTGCTCGGGCTCGTGCTCCTGAAGCCGCTCCTGGAAGGAATGCAGTCCTTCCTCAAGGACCTGCCGCAGACGGTCGACCAGCTCAAGAACTCGAGCGAGCTCGGCTTTCTCAAGGACACGGGCGCGGCCGACAACGTCAGCTCCGGGGCACAGAGCGTCTCGAGCTCGGTTCCCGACGCGCTCGGGGCGCTCGTCGGGTTCGCCGGATCGATCGCGTCGCTGGCGCTCGATGTCTTTCTGATCACGTTCATCTGCCTGTTCTTCCTCTGCGAGGTCGCGGACTTGAAGGCGGCGCTCGCGAGCGTGCTCCCGAAGGGGCAGGAAGAGGTGTGGCTGCCGCTCTGGGATCGCGTCACCACGATGGTGTCGCGCTGGGCGATCGGGGTCGCGATCATCGCCACGATCGCGGGCACCGTCCAGGGCACGACTGCCTACCTGCTCGGCTCGAGCTACGCGGTCGCGCTGGGGCTGCTCGCCGGCTTCCTCGACATGATCCCGAACATCGGCGCCACGATCGCCGGCTTCATCCTCTCGATCACGTTGTTCGCCGAGGAAGGCCTGACGGCGGGCCTGATCATGCTCGCGGTCGTGCTGATCTACCAGCAGGTCGAGAACAGCGTCCTCACCCCGACGATCCAGGGCAAGGCCGTCAAGCTGTCGGCGTTCTTCATCATCATCTCGGTCGCGCTCTTCGGCGCCCTGCTCGGCGTCGTCGGAGCGCTGATCGCCGTTCCGGTCGCGGCAACGATCCAGATCGTGCTCGGAGAGGTCACCAAGACCTACAGGGCCCAGGTCGCAGCCGGCAAGCTCGACGCCGGAGCCACGCCCACCGGCGAGGGCGCGAGTGCCTGACGCGATCGCATCAGCAGCGGCGAGCGACGCCGAGGGTCGAGCGCTGGCGTCGCGTCGGCACCGGCGGCGGTGAAGAAGGTCGGTTGGGGTGTGGCCGCGATTCTGGCGACGGCCCAGTTCGTCATGGTGCTCGACACGACGGTGATGAACGTGTCGATCACGCAGGTCGTCGCGGACCTGAACACGACGGTGGTGGGTCTGCAGACCGCGATCACGATGTACACGTTGGTGATGGCCGCGTTCATGCTGATCGGCGGCAAGATCGGCGACCGTTGGGGCGCGAAACGGGCGTTCTGGATCGGTGGGCTCGTGTACGGGGCGGGGTCGTTGACGACGGCGCTGTCGCCGAACCTGGGCGTGCTCCTGATCGGTTGGTCGCTGGTCGAGGGTCTCGGCGCGGTGCTCGTGATCCCCGCGATCGCCGCTCTGACGGCCGCGACCTATCAGGGCAAGCAGCGCGCGATGGCCTACGGCATCCTCGGCGGCGTCAGCGGCGCGTCGATGGCGGCCGGGCCGATTATCGGCGGCTGGGTGACGGCGAATCTCTCCTGGCGCTACGTGTTCGCCGGCGAGACGGTCGTGATGTTGATCTTGATGCTGTTCCTGAAGGTGCTCCCGGCGACGGTCGGCCGCAAGAGCAAGCTCGACCTCGGCGGCGCGGTGCTGTCGGCGGCCGGACTGGGCGCAGCCGTGTTCGGAGTCCTGAAGTCGAGCCAGTGGGGATGGGTGACAGCGAAGGCCGCCGCCCCGGTGTCCCCGCTCGGGCTGTCGCCGACCTTGTGGCTGATCGCGATCGGCTCCGTCCTGCTGTGGCTGTTCGTGCGGCAGGAGGAACGGGTCAAGGAGCGCGGCCAGGAGCCGCTGCTCGATCTCGCGTTGCCGCAGATCCCGAGGATGCGGGCCGGGCTGGTCGTGCAGTGGTGCCAGGCGTTCATCATCCAGGGCACCTTCTTCGTGATCCCGCTGTACCTGCAGACGGTGCTCGGCTTCGACGCCCTCAAGACCGGCAAGACGATCCTGCCGATGTCGGTCGCGATGTTCGTCTTCGCAATCGGCAGGCTCCGCGATCACAGGCCGCTACTCGCCGAAACGGATCGTCCAGCGCGGCGTCGCCGCGATGCTCGTCGGCGAAGCACTCCTGCTCCACTTCATCGGGCCCGAGCTGAACGGCTGGGGCTTCGGGATCGGGCTGGCGCTGCTCGGAGCAGGCCTCGGGCTGCTCGCCTCCCAGGTCGGCAACGTGATCATGTCGTCGGTCGATCCCTCCCGCGGCGGCGAAGCCGGCGGACTCCAGGGCACCTCGCTCAACCTCGGCGCCTCCCTCGGCGTCGCGCTCGTCGGCTCGATCCTGATCGCCTCCCTGGCCACGAACTTCTCGAACGAAGTGAAAGCGAACCCGAACCTGACCGACTCGGTCAAGCAACAGGTGGTCGCGGCCTCCGAGAAGAACGCCAACTTCGTCTCAACCGCCACGGTCGAACAGGCAGCAAAGGACGCCGGCCTGCCCCCACGCCAGACGACAGAGCTCGTCGCCGTCTACTCCGACTCCCAGCTCAAAGCGCTACGCGCCGCGCTCGGCTTCCTCGCCCTCTTCGCGCTCCTCACGCTCGTCTGGGTACGACGCCTACCCAACCACGCCCGCTCCGCCCCCGACGACGACGAACACCCACAACACCCGCCGGACACCGCAGGCGCGCCCGCCTAGGCTAACGGCGCTGCGGTCTTCGCAAACGGACAGGAGATCCGAACGATCATCCCGAATTAGCGGGGTGTTTATGATGGGCCGTGCTGGGATCGAACCAGCGACCTTGGGATTAAAAGTCCCCTGCTCTACCAACTGAGCTAACGGCCCCGGCGGAGTGTAGGGAACGTCGCGCAGCACCTTGCCGGGGTTCATGATCCCGAGCGGATCGAAGACCTGCTTGATCCCGACGAGCAGCGGGATCAGGTCGCCGTGCTCTTGCTCGAGCGCCCCGATCTTCCCCTCGCCGATCCCGTGCTCGCCGCTGCAGGTGCCGCCGCGGGCGAGGGCGTCGTCGACCACCCGCTGGACGAGCTCGTCGGAGCGCTCGGCCTCGCCGTCGGGTCATCTCGGCTCGAGTCGGAGGCTGACGTGCAGGTTGCCGTCACCCGCGTGTCCGAGGATACCGCCGTCGAGCTCGAGCCGTTCGAGCTCGGCGCGGGCGAAGCGCACCGCTCCGGCGAGCTCGGTGACGGGGACGCACACGTCGGTCGTCCGCTCCCTGCGCCCGGCGCCCTGGCCGCGACGGCGTGCGCCGCCGAGTGCCGGGCCTTCCAGAGCCGCGCGCGGGCGTCGGGATCCTGTTCGAACACGATCTCGGTTGCGCCCTCCGACCGGGCGATGTCCTGCACGAGCTCGAGATCGCCGTCGACGGTCTCGACGTGTGCCGGTCGCCTCGACGAAGAGGCACGGCGCCTCGGCGAACGACGTGCCGGAGTACGCGTTGACCGCCGAGACGATCCACGCGTCGAGCAGCTCGAGCCGCGTCACCCCGGCTCCGGCGCCCGACGACTGCTGCGGCGGTCGCGCAGGCGGCCTCGACGTCGGGGAAGCTGATGCGCAGGACGACGGCGTGCTCGGGGATCGGCTGGAGGCGCACCGTCAGCTCGGTGATCACCGCCAGGGTCCCCTCCGAGCCGATCAGGAGCCCGGTGAGGTCGTAGCCGGCCGAGGTCTTGCGCGCCTTCGAGCCCGGTGCGGACGATGCGGCCGTCGGCGAGCACGGCCTCGAGGGCGAGGACGTTGGCACGCATCTTCCCGTAGCGCACCGTCGTCGTGCCGGCGGCGTTCGTGGCCGCCATGCCGCCGAGCGTCGCGTCGGCCCCCGGATCGACGGGGAAGAAGAGACCGTGCTCGCCGGCGGCTCGCTCGAGCGTGAGGCGGGTCACGCCGGCCGAGACCGTGGCGGTCAGGTTGCCGGGGGAGATGTCGAGCGATGCCGGTGAGGCGGGAGAGGTCGAGGCTGATCCCTCCGCAGACCGGGATCACGTGACCCTCGAGGCTCGTGCCGGCCCCGAACGGCGTCACGGGAACCCGGTGCTCGCTGGCGAGTGCGAGGACACGCGAGACGTCCTCGGTCGTCTCGGCGATAGACGACGAGGTCCGGCCGGTGCGGCACGGTGGAAGGTGAGGTCGGTCGCGTGCAGGTCGCGCTCCGAGTCGCCGTCGGTGACGCACGTCCGCGCCGACAGCGGCGGTCAGCGCCTCCCGCAGCGCGTCCGGTCCGGAGAGTGACTGCGGCTCGCTCACGTCGCTCGAAGTCTGCTCGAAAGTGCGGCTCGTCGGGCTGCAGCTGACACGGTCGAACGCCGTCGCGCCAGGCACAATGGAGGCGTGACCGTGCATCGAGAAGCCGCGGCTGCGCGGGGTGTTTCACCTCTGGGCGTTCTTCGTCGCGGTCGTCGCGGGCGTCGTTCTCGTCGCGCTCGCGGACGGGGCGATGTCGCGCTTCGCGGCCTGGGTCTACGTGACGGCGCTCGCGGCGATGTTCGGCGCCAGCGCTCTCTACCACCGCTACCCGTTCAAGTCGGCCGCTCGTCGGGTGTGGGCGCGGCGGCTCGACCACTCGACGATCTTCCTCTTCATCGCCGGCACCTACACGCCGTTCGCGCTGCTCGCGTTCGACGGCACGATCAGCTGGATCGTCCTCGCCACGGTCTGGTTCGGCGCCGCGCTCGGCCTCGTGCTCAACTTCTACTGGCTCCACGCGCCGAAGTGGGTCTCCGTGCTCGCGTACGTCGCCGTCGGCTGGGTCGGCGTGATCACGATCCCGCAGATGTTCTCGGGCGTCGGCGTGCCCGGCTCGGTGCTCGTGATGGTCGGCGGCGTGCTCTACACCCTGGGCGCGCTCACGTACGCGTTCCACTGGCCGAACCCGTTCCCGGCCACGTTCGGCTTCCACGAGATCTTCCACCTGCTCGTCGTCGCGGCCGCGACCACGCAGTTCGTCGCCGTGTCGCTCGTCGTCCTGTAAGCGCCGTGAACGATCGGGCGCTCGGCCGGACGGTACGGTCATGACCATGGAAAAGACACATCTGTCCGACGCCGAGTGGCGGGCCCGCCTCACTCCCGAGCAGTACGCGGTTCTGCGCCAGAAGGGAACCGAGCGGGCGTTCACCGGCGCCTACACCGACACGAAGACGCCCGGCGTCTACCGCTGTGCCGGCTGCGGGACGGAGCTGTTCCGCTCCGAGGCGAAGTTCGACTCGGGCTCCGGCTGGCCGAGCTTCGTCGAGCCGGCATCGCTCGAGAGCGTCGAGACCCACGTCGACACGAGCCACGGGATGATCCGCACCGAGGTCACCTGCGCCGCCTGCGGCGGCCATCTCGGCCACGTCTTCCCGGACGGCCCCGGCCCCGGCGGCGCAGCGGTACTGCATCAACTCCTGCGCGCTCGAGCTCGATCCGCGGCTCTAGCGGGTACCCGAGCCCTCCGGCTTCCGATAGGCTCTCGAGCCGTCTTCGCCGAGTCTCGTCGGCGAACGAGCTGGCGGAGTGCGGCCCGCGTCAGTACCGGCCAGATCAGCCACGAGTACGCCGCGTAGACGGGGACGACCACGACGGCGCCGAGAAGGCCGGCAAGGCCGCGTCTCCTGCCCCTCGCGACGCAGCCGAGCACTACCCCGCCGAAGCCGAGCACGAAGAAGAAGGCGAGCTGGAGCCACCCGGTATCGCTCCAGAATCCGGCGACGTCGAATACGGCCAACAGGATGCTGGCGGCGAACGCGACTCCGATCACGGCCTGGATGGCGGGTTGCAGGAGGTAGACGACGAGGTCGAGTCGCGCCCCCACCGGGAGATCCGCGCGCCAGACTCGGCGGAGGTGGCCCATCGCCTGGAGATTGCCCTGCGCCCAACGGGTGCGCTGGCGGAGGAGGCGCCGTAGATCGGGCAATCCTTGCTGGTCGACGCTGATCCGGGCGTCGGCGACACACCGCCAACCCGCCTCGAGCAGCCGAAGGCCGAGATCCTGATCTTCCGTGAGCCGGTCGTGCCACGGTCCGCGTGATTCGGTCCCGGCGACCGAGTCGAGCGCCGACAGCCGGTTGAGCTGGCCGTTGCCCCCCATGCCCGCGGTGCCGAGCGCGGTCCGTCCTGCCTGGAAGAGCAGGCCGTAGACCGAGAACTCGACATCCTGCAGCCATGTCAGAGGTCGGCCGCGGTTGTAGATCCGAACGAGGGTCTGAAGGCCCCCGACCTCGGGGCGGTCGAAATGCGCGGCGGCAAACCGCGGCACGGCGGGCTCCAGCCGGCCGTCGGCGTCGACGACGACGACCACCACTCGCTCCCGTGGCCATTCGGCCCAGCGCCCGGAAGCAAGGAGATCGTCGAGCTGGCGCCACGCCGTGTTCAGCGCGGCCGCCTTGCCTTGACGCGCTTCGGGGAGGGTTCGGCGCAACACCGTCAGCTCGTCGCACCGGAGCGTCGTCAGCGCTGTGGCCGTGCCGTCGGAGGAGCCGTCGTCGATGACGATGATCACCTTGTTCGCTGCGTCGACCGCGAGGAGCCGGTTCACGCTGTCCACGATGGTCAACTCCTCGTTCAGGGCAGGAACGAGGAACACCCACAGGAACCGGTCGGCCGCGGCGTCGTCGGGTGCAGGGGCCGCGGCGAGAGCGTGCCGCGACGCCACGAAGAGCGCACTCGTCACCGCGAGGCCGAGGACGATGAGGACGAATGCGATCCAGAAGAGCACCTGGACAACGGCCGGGAGGCCCGCGAACGGCGACGCGAGTGCGATCAACGACCGACCCAACGGTCGGTCTCCTCGGCACGGTCCGGTTGGACGTTCCGCTCGCCGGCCGGTTCGCTCAGCAGTCCGACGGGATAGCCGGCTGCTTCGAGCACGAGCTCTCGCGAGAACCCCGAGCCGAACCGGACGGGCGCGGGCGCGATCCCGGCGAGGTTGTCGAACGCTGCCACGATCCTGTCGGCGGCACGCCCGTCGCCGTAGGGGTTTCGGTCGGGATCGATCGCGTGCGCAGCAGGGTCGTCGAGCACGTCGGCGACCGCGGCGACGATGCGCTCGACATTCGTCCCGACGAGTGTCAATGTCCCCGCACCGACACCTTCTCTCCGTTCGGTGCTGTCGCGTGCCACGAGCACCGGAACCCCGAGCGCAGGTGCTTCCTCCTGAATGCCTCCGGAATCGGTGAGGACGACGGCCGCCGCCGACATCAGGCGGGCAAACTGTGCGTACGCGAGCGGCTCGGTCAGGATCACGTTCGGATGTTCCGCGAGTGGGCCACCGAGCTCTTTCCGGACGAGTGGGTTCGGGTGCAGCGGCACGACGAAGCGCGACTCGGGCCGGCTCGTCGCCAGCCGGTCGACCGCGACTGCCACGCGGGCGAGCCCCCGTTCCAGTTCTCGCGCCGATGGGCCGTGACCACCACGAGCGGGCAGCCCGACTCGACTGCCCCCGTGACGAACGGATCGTCGAACGGAGGATCGAGAGTCGACGCATATCGCAGCGCGTCGATACCGGTGTTGCCGGTGACGAAGATCTGCTCGTAACGAACGCCTTCGCGGACGAGGTTCTCCTCGTTGATCGACGTCGGCGCCAGGTGAAACGCTGCGATCCGCGAGATGAGCTGCCGGTTGAGCTCTTCGGGATACGGGGTGAGCGTCGACCCGGTGCGCAGGCCGGCCTCGACGTGGCAGACGGGAATGCGTAGATGGAAGGAGGCCAGCGCCGATGCCAGCGCCGAGGACGTGTCGCCGTGGACGAGGGCCGCCGCAGGGAAGCCGTGCTCGCGAATCGACCGTCGTGTGGTCACCTCGGCCCCGGTGGCACCGAAGCGGTCGCGGCAGAACTCGTCGAGGCGCACGATGACGAGTGCCACGAGGTCGTTGAGGGTGAGGCCGGGGCGGCCGACGTCGAGGTCGTGATCCGGCTCGATGTCGGCGAGCTCGAGAATCGGCCGCACGAGATCGCGATGCTGCCCGGTGACGACGACGACCGGCTCGAACCACATGCTCCGCTTGAGGGCATGGACGACGGGAAACATCTTGATCGCCTCCGGCCGCGTGCCGATCAGGACGAGCACGTTGCTGACC
The DNA here is from genome assembly GCA_963776305.1 of uncultured Thermoleophilia bacterium. Taxonomy (GTDB): domain Bacteria; phylum Actinomycetota; class Thermoleophilia; order Gaiellales; family Gaiellaceae; genus Gaiella. The sequence continues at coordinate 172,420 of CAVZMA010000007.1, forward strand.
GGCGGCGTGCCGTTCGGCGGAGGCGCGACGGTGTCGGCGATCGACACGGTCGTCATGTGGACCTGCTCGGCCCGAGTCCTTGGGACAGGGTGGCGATTCCCCCGAGATCGGCAGAAGACGGGGATCGCTTGAGTTACCCCTGCGGGACTCCGCTCTGCAGGAACGGCGGGTGACGGGCACGGATCACCGCCCGTCGGACCGGGGGGCGGAGGTTGCCGGCTGTCCCGCACATCAGGTATTGACATATAACGATATATCTAGTACTGTCGCGACATGAACAGAGAACATCGTTTCAGCAGAATGGGCCCCGAGGGATTCGGCGACCCGGGCGGGCCCGGCGGCCCAGCGGCGGCTTTGGAGGACGGGGTGGTCATCGTGGCCACGGCGGCTTCCGGGGTGGCGGTCATCGCCGGCGCATGCGCCGCGGCGACGTCAGGGCCGCGATCCTGCTCCTCGTCGAAGAGGAGCCCCGCAACGGCTACCAGGTGATGCAGGAGATCGAGGCCCGCAGCGAGGGCGCCTGGCGCCCGAGCCCCGGCTCGGTCTACCCCGCGTTCCAGCTGCTGGCCGACGAAGGTCTCGTCCGGAGCGAAAGCCGCGACGGCGCGAACCTCTTCGAGCTGACCGACGCCGGCCGCAGCTACGTCGACGAGCACCGGGAGCAGCTCGGCTCTCCCTGGACGCTCGCCGGCGAGGGCGTGCCCGAGGGGGTCCGCGAGCTCGGCAAGCTGATGATGCAGGTCGGGATCGCGGTCAAGCAGGTCATGCACGCGGGCGGCAAGACGCAGGCTGCCGAGGCAGCCAAGGTGCTCGCCGAAACACGGCGCTCGCTCTACCGCATCCTCGCGGAGGACGAACCCGAAGTGAGCTGAGCCACGCGGCGGCGGGTCTCGACGACCGCCGCCTGCCAGGCCCGCGTCGCGCCTTTCGCGAAGCGTCCGAGCGCGCTGAGCGCTGAAAGCAGGAGCGCAACCCCGCTCAGTGTCGACGCTCGCCTCCTGGGCAACAGGGCGATAACGACTGCCAGCAGGGAATTGGCGTGAGAGTCGCGTGCGTCGCGGGTTTCAGGGTTCAGTGAGTGCAAGCAGGATCGCGGCGAGTCCGGCGGGGTCGTTCTGCGGGATCATGTGGTTGCTCGGGTGCTCGAGGTAGCGCCAGGCGGGGTTGTCGCGGTAGCGGTCCGCTGCGTCCCAGAATGCGTCCGGGCCATCCGAGCTGCGGGCATCACCGAGCGCTTTGATGTACGTGCGTCCGAACGGGTAGCTCTCGAGCGACATGGACAGGTGCACCGGCTCGCTGAACGTTCGCGCCGGTTGTGGTGTGCGCCGCGGCTCGGCGAAGGCCGCCTCGGCGGCATCGTCGTAGGTGCGATCCCGTGGTGGAACCAGCCAGGCGTCGCCGAGTGCGAGCGTCTGCCGTTGACCGCGTCGGCCCGCAGCGCCGACGAGATCGACCAACGCCTCACCGTCGGCGGGCACGAACGCATCGAGGTACACGAGCTCGTGGACACGATCGGCGATGTGTGCAAGTGCTCCGGTCACCACCATGCCCCCGTACGAGAACCCGACGAGAACGATCTCCGTCGCGTCCTCGTAGAGCACTGCGTTCACGACGTCTTCGATGTGAACCGAGAGGTCGATCTGTGGACTCGTCAGATGAGCGCGCTCGCCGATGCCGGTGAGGCTCGGCGTGATGACCTCATGGCCCGCCCGCCAGAGCAGCGGCCTTACCGCCCGCCACGTATGGGCTCCACCCCATGCTCCGTGAACCAACACGAACGTCGAGGCACCCGGCACCTGGCGAGCCTACCTAGAGCGGTTCTGCCATCACTTCTCAGACCCTCCTCAGCGGATCGGCAGCTCGGCATGAACGGAGGTTCCGCTGATCGCGCCGCTCTGCAGCCGGAGCGTCCCTCCCAGGGCCTCGACACGGTCGGATGGGCGGTGACGGCTCGAACCGCCGACCCCCTCGGACGGAACCAACGGACCCGACGCGGAAAACCGCATTCGATTCGGTGTCTTCACCGACGAATTTCGCGCGTGCTGCTGGAAAGCTGGGAGTAGAAGGCCACCTCGCAGAGAGGTGCCAAGTATGCAAACCCTCCCGATCACCCGTGTTTCCATATTCGACCGCATCGTGTGTGCCTTCGATGGTTCGCCCGGTTCGTTGGAAGCGGCGCTGCAGGCCGACGTGCTTCGAAACGGCTTGGGCACGATCGAGCTCATCGGAGTGTTCCACGCGCCCTCGACCGCGTACTCGGCGTATGGTGCGCCGCTGATTGTCTCGGATGCCCAACGCGAATTCGAGGATCGGTTCGAGAAGGGCCGGTCGGTATTCCCGGCCGCGTCGGCCGAAATTCTCCAGGGCCCGGTAGTCCATCAACTGCTTGGACAGCTCAAGGAGTCCCACGCCACGCTCGTAGCGGTCGGGGCCACAGACCACAGCCGACCGGTTGGGGTTGTCTTGAGGAGCGTGGCGACGGAAATGCTCCATCGGGCTCCGTGCTCGGTGTTCGTCGCCCGGGGCGCATGGGAACGAGGATCGCAGCCAAGATCGATCGTGGTCGGTTACGACGGCTCTCCCGGGGCGAGTGAAGCCGTGGCCGCTGGACGCGAGCTCGCCGCCCGACTCGAGGCGACAATCCGCGTCGTTCTCGCCGACGATGCCGCATCGATCGACGTTCAGGAACTCGATGGATTGCTGGTCGAGAGGGACAACCGCGATCCCGTCGACGCACTGCGGGCTGCCTCCAATACGGCCGACCTCCTGGTCGTGGGCAGCCGCGGCGTACGTGGGCTTAGAGCAATCGGTAGCGTCAGCGAACAGCTCGGCCATCGATCAGCATGCTCGATCCTGGTCGTGCGCGGGCGGTGAGCGATGAAGAGCGCCGCCGCGCGGAGAATGTCAGAACGGCGGAACTCGGCCATGTGGCGTTGCCGACGCTGGTGCTGTCCGAGTGGTGATGGATGAGTCGCTCGCGGCCGCAGTAGACGTGATGCGTGCGAACGGTATCGCACACCGGCTCTTGACGGTGCTCCGGCAGCAAGGCGAGATCGAGAGCGAAAGCGCTTCGGCCGAGCGGCCCGCGCTGTCAAGCGCTTACGCACAGATGCACGCTAGCCCCTGGCGTGCTGCCGAATGTGGGGAATTCCGAGCCGATTGAGGCGATCCCCCGATGCGCCGATCGACCCCAACTATGAGCCTGCAACCAATGGCTGGGAACGTCACGATCGTCGCGCGTCGCCGCGGGAGCACCAGCGACGAGATCGCCGCCGCCTGGTGTGCCCTGGGAGTCGACGCCCGAGTGCTCACGCCGGAGCAAGCACTCGCCGAAACTGCTCCAGGAGACGTTGTGATTGCTCGCCTCGACGTGCTCGAGTCGCTCGACGGGATCGAGCCCGGCCTTGCCGAGATCGAGACGCTGGTCAGGAGAGGGGTACGCGTCCTCAACAGGCCCGATGCTCTCCGGGTCGCACACGACAAGCTCGAAACGGCCGTCCGTCTCGAGCGAGCGGGGCTACCGCAGCCGCGGACGGTACACATAACGCGGGCGGACAGCGAAATCGGGCTCTTGCCGCCCGTAGTCGTGAAGCCCCGCCACGGCAGCTGGGGAAGAGACGTCTTCCGATGCGGGACGTCGCTCGAGCTCGATCGGTGCCTGACAGCGGTGCGCGACCGAAACTGGTTCCGGCGCCACGGTGCCATCGTGCAGGAACTTCTGCCGCTGCAAGGCTACGACCTCCGGCTCGTCGTCGCGAAGGGCCGGGTGGTCGGTGCCGCCGAGCGGGTCGCGCCTCCCGGCGAGTGGCGGACAAACGTCTCGCTCGGGGCTCGGTTGCGTCCGGCGCGGCTCGACCCAGCAGCATGTGCGCTCGGGGCGGCCGCGGTCGCGGCGATCGGCGCCGACTTCGTTGGGGTCGATCTTGCGCCAACCCACTCCGGCTACGTCGTGCTCGAACTGAACGGCGCCGTCGATTTCGACGGCAGATACTCCCTTGCGGGGATGGACGTCTACGCCGAGGCTGCTCTCGCCCTAGGACTCACCTCCCCAGCCCGACAGGATCTCCTGACGGCGTAGCTCGCGATCGGCATCACGCCTTTCGGCGACCACGGCGCGGCCGAGGGCCGGATACCGACCACAACAGCATTGCTCGCCCCGCCGACCGCGATCCTCGGGGACTCTTTGCCGCGGGAGGCTTCGGCCAGCCGGCAGGGACCTGTGGCGCTGCTCCGGGTGGGCGTGGCTCGTTCCCGACTAGTTCGTCGATCACCTCGATCGGTTCTAGCCGATCGAGTCGACAAGCCGGTAGACGTGCACGTCGGGCTCCTCCGCGAGCAGAGACTCGATCGCGTCGTAGATTCGCTCCCACGCGGCGCCTTGACGCCAGCGAGTGTAGTGCTCCGGGCTGGGCCAGGTGCTGACGATGAGAACGCGGTCCGGGTTGTCAAGCGGGACGTGAAGCTCGACCTCGATCAGGAAAGCGTCGTCTGCGGCTGCCGCCAGCTCGAGCCGGTCGAGTGCCGCAAGCAACTCGTCGCGCCGCTCTGGCCGAGCCACCAGATTGAAGTGCACGAGGATCATCCACACGCAGTTTCGCGCAAGACGCTGCGGACGACATCGGGGGCCGCACGGACTCGCAACTGCGGCTTGGCCGTAACGGGAAGGCAATTCCGTGCTCGTGACGCATCGCGCGTGCGGGCGGTTCTTGGCGACCGGGTGCTGCCACAGCACGGTCGATACGATCGAAGGCCCGACGAGCGTTACTCGTGAGTCGTATTGAGCATCCTCCTGAAGATGCATGTCGTTCGAGGCCGAGTTCTCGTCTCAGACAAGAGGTTCCAGCGTGGATGGCGCGTGTGCTCGTCCCTAGATGCGCGGTGGCGTAGAGACGTGCCGCGGCGACGAGGACCAACACGAACAGGACGATGAGCCATCCCCAGTCCCATCCGGGTTCCGGCGACGTAGCTCGTGCGCAGGTGCGGTTCGGGTGCAGACCGGGTCAGTAGAACGCCGAGCCGGATAGGGGACGCCGCCGATGTGGTGCCGTCGGCATGGGCGCACCGTAGGGATAGTGGCTGTCGAAGCGCTGCCCAATGTGCCGCGTGATCCGCGCGACCCGATCGAGCGGCTTCTCCGCAACCTCGGTGTGCGTGGGGAGGGGCTGTCGGAGCGGGAGGCCGCGCGGCGTCTGATCGCGTACGGGCCCAACGAGCTGCGGCGTGGGCGGGGCCGCGAGTGGCCGCGACAAGTCCTCAATCAGCTGATCCACCCGCTCGCCCTGCTGCTCTGGGTTGCCGCGGCACTCGCGGCGGTGGCCGGCACCCCAGTGCTGGGCGTAGCGATCGTCGCGGTGATCCTGCTCAACGCTGCCTTTGCCTTTGCTCAGGAGCGGCAGGCAGGACGGGCCGTGGAGGCTCTAAGACGCTATCTCCCTCAGCAGGCGACCGTCGTTCGCGATGGGCATATCGGTGTCGTCGACGCGGCCACCCTGGTGCCCGGAGACGTCGTCATCATCAGCGAGGGCGACAAGGTCTCCGCCGACGCCCGTCTCCTCAGCGGCGGAGTCGAGGTCGATCTCTCGACCCTGACCGGTGAATCGCAGCCCGTCTACCGGTCGGCCGACGCCGAGGACACGCTGGGCGGCCCCGTCGTCGACTCGCCTCGTCTCGTCTTCAGCGGCACGACGTGCGTCGGCGGGGAGGCCCGGGCGCTCGTCTACGCAACCGGCATGAGCACGGAGCTCGGTCGGATCGCGGCCCTGTCTGAGGGCGTCCGCCAGGAGCCGAGCCCGATCGAGGGCCAGGTGCGCCGGGTGGCGTGGCTGATCTCGGCGGTGGCGGTCGTCGTCGGCGTGGCCTTCCTGCCGCTCGGGTGGCTCGTCGCCGGACTTCCACTGGAGGACGCGGCCACGTTCGCGGTCGGACTGATCGTGGCCAACGTCCCGGAGGGACTCCTGCCGACGATCACCCTCGCGCTCGCGGTCGGTGTCGCGAGCCTGGCCCGCCGGGGAGCGCTCGTCAAACGCCTGAGCGCCGTCGAGACCCTGGGCTCGACGGCCGTCATCTGCACCGACAAGACCGGGACGCTGACCGAGAACCGGATGCGGCCCGTCCGCATCCTGACCGCGGCTGGAGAGGTCGACCTGGAGACGGGCGGCGACCTCGCACCCGCCGTCGCGGCCGACCCGGTGCTCGCAGAGCTCTCTCATACGCTCGCCGCCTGCACGACCGCCGACATCGACCGGCACCAGTCGGGCAAGTCCCGCGGAGAGGCGACAGAGGTCGGGCTGCTGCAGGCGGCCGAGCTGCTCGGCGCGAACGTGACCGTGGCGCGCCGCGAGCAGCACCGCCGCCGCATCTTCCGCTTCGATCCCTCGCTGCGGCTGATGTCGACCGTCGACGACGAGGCAGGCACGCTCGTCGTCAACGCAAAGGGCGCTCCCGAGGCCGTGCTCGAACGTGCCGTGTCAATTCTCTGCGCCGACGGCTCCGAGGAGCCGCTCGACGAGGAGCGGCGAGCCGGGGTGCTCGAATGGGTCGAGCGCTACGCCGAGACGGGGCTGCGCGTGCTCGCCGTCGCCCGCCGGGACCTGCCGCAGGGGCACGCTCCGCCGGACGTGCGCGATGAGGCCGAGCACGATCTCGTTCTACTCGGTCTCGTGGCCCTGTTCGACCCTCCGCGACCCGAGGTCTCGGACGCCGTCGCACGCTGCCACGACGCGGGCATCCGCATCATCGTGATGACCGGCGATTACGGCCCCACCGCGGCCGAGATCGCGCGCCGTGTCGGCATTGCCAGGTCAAGTCCGACGGTCGTGACCGGTGCCGAACTCGAGCTGATGAGCGAGCGCGAGCTCGACCGTCTCCTGCGCAAGGGAGACGAGCTCGTCTTCGCACGGAGCTCGCCGGAGGCGAAGCTTCGAGTCGCGGACGCCCTGCGGGCGGAAGGTCAGATAGTGGCGATGACCGGCGACGGCGTCAACGACGCACCCGCACTGCGCCGCGCCGACATTGGCGTCGCGATGGGACTCACGGGGACGGACGTGGCACGCGAGGCGGCCACGATGGTGCTGACAGACGACAACTTCGCAACGATCGTGACTGCTGTCGAGGCGGGACGGCAGGTCTTCGACAACATCCGCAAGTTCATCGTCTACATCTTCGCCCACGCCACACCCGAGGTGATCCCGTTCCTCGTCTTCGCGCTGTCGGGCGGCGCCGTGCCGCTGCCGCTGACGGTGCTGCAGATCCTCGCCATCGACCTCGGCACCGAGATCCTGCCCGCTCTCGCGTTGGGCTGCGAGGCGGCCGAGCCCGGCCTGATGGCCCGGCCGCCCCGCCCGCCGTCCGAGGGCGTGATCAGGCGGGCGATGCTCGTGCGAGCCTGGGTATGGCTCGGCCTGATCGAGGCTGTACTCGTCCTCGCCGCATTCTTCACGGTCCTGCTCGACGGCGGCTGGAGCCCCGGCGACGACGTCTCACCAGACTCGCCGCTCCACCACACGTACCTAGTCGCGACAACCATGACGTTCGCAGGCATCGTCGCATGCCAGATCGGGACTGCGATGGCAGCGCGCACGGAACGGGTCTCACTCCGGTCGATCGGCGTCTTCTCGAACCGGCTCCTCCTCTGGGGGATCGCGTTCGAGATCGCCTTCACCGCGGCACTCGTCTACACCCCGCCGCTCCAGAAGATCTTCGGCACCGCAGCCCTCAGCCCCGGCGAGCTCGCGCTGCTCGCGCCTATGCCGTTCGTCGTGTGGGGATCTGACGAGCTACGCCGCTGGATCGTCCGCCGGCGCACCAGCCCATAGACCCATCGAGCAGGCCGTCCATGAGCGGCCGTTAGCCGGCCGGCACGAGCGCGCTCGCACCCAGGCTGCTCGACGAGCCCGGGGTCGGCCCGATCGTCGCCGCCCAACTGATCGTCAGCTGGTCCCCCAAAGGTCGCGTCCGCTCCGAGGCCGCACCGCGGCGGCGACAGACAACTTAGCCTGCGCCCTCCATAGCCTATTCCCACCAGAAGGATTCGCCGATCGCGAGGAAGGCGAGGATCGCCGGGAACAGCAACAGCGGGAGCCATAGGAGCGCCCACCGCTCGTGCTCGACCAATCGCGGGGACAGCCAGCGCGAATGCGACGAGTGATCCCAGCAGCCCGCCGGCAAGCAAGACGCCGACGAGGTACCCGACCCAGCTGTCGTCGGTTGCGCCGGAGCCTCCGATGGCAGTCGCGAGAGCGAAGATCGCGAAGGCCGTCGCGATCATGCCTGCGGCAGTCGCCCCAACTCGGACTCCCCATCGGGCGAGGAAGCCGTGGAAGGGTACGCGATCGACCGACGTCGGAACGCGACTTGGGGCGGGGTTGGCTGTCATCGCGCGCAGCTTCATCCCTTCCAGGTTCGCGCTGGTCGCCGAGGTCGAGGGCCTGGTGAAGCCTCGAAACCGAAATCGGTTCCATCGATGCCCACCACGACGCGATCGAACACACCCATGATCGGACGGTGTCAGAATCAGCCGGAAGCCGAATCGGGGCCGACGCGGAACCGGGCGAGTACCTTGGCGCAGGCCACGCCCGCCGCGCCGCTGCGCGCGATCCGTATGCGAGGTACGGGTCGGCGCGGATGCGCGCGAAGCCGGCGACTGAGACGCTCGACACGCGAAGTGAGCCCGACGGTTGACCCCAGACGCGTCGCGAGTGCGGCCATGCCGCCCGATCGAGATGTGTGGTCCCGTGATGCCGCCGCGGTCGTCACGGAGCTCGGAGTCGATGCGTGCTGTGGCCTTGGCGAGGCGGAGGCGGCTGCGCGGCTTGGGCAGGTCGGAGAGAACGTGCTCAAGGCAGCGAGATCGGTGTCGGGGTGGCGGAAGTTCCTCGGCCAGCTTGCCGATCCGCTGATCTACCTGCTGCTCTTCGCGGCGGCGGTCTCGCTGGTTGCCTGGGCGCTGGAGGGCGGGGAAGAGCTGCCGTTCGATGCGATCGTGATCGCCGCGATCGTCGTAGCCAACGCCGTCCTCGGCTACGTGCAGGAGGCGCGGGCGGAGCGGGCTGTCGCTGCGCTCCAGCGGATGGCCGCGGCGACGGCCGGTGTCCTGCGTGAAGGGCGAGAGAAGCGAATCCCGGCCGCAGAGCTCGTGCCAGGCGACATTCTGCTGCTCGCCGAGGGCGACGCGGTCGCCGCGGACGGACGCCTCCTGGAGGCGGCATCCCTGACGGTCGCCGAGGCATCGTTGACCGGCGAGAGCGAGGCTGTCCTGAAGGACGTGCCCCCGATCCAGGGGCCGACAGACCTGGGCGACCGGTTGAACATGGTCTTCAGCGGCACGGCGGTCGTGCGAGGCCGGGGACGGGCCGTGGTGACGGCGACGGGGATGACGACCGAGATCGGCAAGATCGCACGCCTGCTCGACCGGACCGAGGAGCAGCCGACACCGCTGCAACGCGAGATCGGCCGGATCGGCAGGATGCTCGGCATCGCGGTGATCGCGATCGCCGTCGTCGTCGTGACCGCGATCCTCCTCACCGCCGACATCCGGTCGGCCTCCGATCTCGTCTCGGTCCTCCTGGTAGGCGTCTCGCTCGCTGTCGCGGCGGTGCCGGAAGGCCTTCCGGCCGTGCTCTCGGTGGTGCTGGCACTCGGTGTGCAGCGGATGGCGAAGCATCACGCGATCGTGAAGAAATTGTCGTCGGTCGAGACGCTCGGCTCCGCTTCGGTCATCTGCACCGACAAGACCGGCACTCTGACCAGGAACGAGATGACGATCGAGCGGATCGTGACCGGCTCGGGCGAGGTCGAGGTGACCGGGAGCGGCTACCGACCCGAAGGCGACGTTCGCATCGACGGCCGCCTGCTCGACGATCCGGTCCTGCTCGACGAGGTACGGGCCGTGCTCGCGGCCGGCAGCCTCGCCAACGACGCCGTGCTACACGAAGTGGACGGCGAATGGACGGTACACGGCGATCCGACCGACGCCGCCTTCCTGGTCGCGGAGGCCAAAGTGGACGGGCTCGCCGAGGAGCGCCGTTCGCGGTTCGAGCGCGTCGGCGAGGTGCCGTTCACTTCCGAGCGGAAGCTGATGAGCACGCTGCACCTCGACGCGGCCGGCGAGACTGGGATCGCCCTCGTCACCAAGGGAGCCCCGGACGTGCTCCTCGCGCGCTGCACGGAGGAGCGGCGGCACGGCGAGGTGAGACCGTTGACGGAGGCCCGCAGGGAACAGATCCTGACGAGCGTCGACTCGCTCGCCGACCGGGCCCTGCGCACGCTTGCCGTCGCGTACCGGCCGCTGCCCGCCGGTAACACGCCCGGGCCACAGGACGAGTCGGTCGAACGCGAGCTGATCTACCTGGGAACGGTGGGGATGCTGGACCCACCACGGCCGGAGGCGAAGGCGGCGATCGCCGACGCCCAAGCCGCAGGCGTGCGCGTGATCATGATCACCGGCGACCATCCGCGCACTGCCGCGCGAATCGCCGCCGACCTCGGGATCGCAGGCGATGATCCGTCCACCGTCACCGGCGCCGAGCTCGAGCAGCTCGACGACAACGTCGCCGCGATCCGGGATGTGTCCGTTTATGCGCGCGTCGCGCCGGAGCACAAGCTCGGAATCGTCGACGCGCTCAAGGCGGACGGACTTGTCGTCGCGATGACGGGCGACGGCGTCAACGACGCCGCAGCGCTGAAAGCGGCCGACATCGGCGTTGCGATGGGCGTCGCCGGCACCGACGTCGCCAAGGAGGCGGCGGACATGATCCTCGCCGACGACAACTTCGCGACGATCGTGCGCGCCGTCCGTGAGGGGCGCGGCATCTTCGCCAACATCCGTACCTTCCTGCGGTTCCTGCTCTCGTCGAACATCGGCGAGGTCTTCACGATGTTCTTCGGTGTCGCGCTGGCGGGCGCGATCGGGCTCGAGGCGACGGGCGAGGCGATCGCGGTGCCGCTGCTAGCCACGCAGCTGCTCTGGATCAACCTCCTCACAGACAGCGCCCCCGCGCTCGCGCTCGGCCTCGACGCGCCTCCCGCAGATGTGATGCGGCGCCTGCCGCGCCGCTCCACCGACAGCGTCATCGACGCACGCATGTGGGGAGGCATCATCTGGGTCGGCGCCGTCATGGCCGTCGTGACACTCACCGCACTCGACCTCCGGCTTCCCGGCGGGGTCGTCGGCAACACCGGAAGCATCGACGAAGCACGCACGATGGCATTCACCACCCTCGTGCTCGCTCAGCTCTTCAACTGCTTCAACGCACGCTCCGAGCCGCAGGAGCGCCTTCCACCGGATGTTCACCAACAGGCTGCTCTGGGGCGCGATCGCGCTGTCGGCCCTGCTCCAGCTAGCTGTCGTGCAGCTGCCCATCCTCAACGACGCGTTCGGCACGACACCGCTCGGGGCCACCGAATGGCTCCTCTGCATCGCGCTCGCGAGCATCGTCCTCTGGGCCGACGAGGCCAGGAAGCTGGTCGGACGCCGGATCGCCGCGCACGCGGCCGCGCCCGCCTCCCGCTGAGACCGCCGCGCCTAGGGCCGCCGCTGCCGGGCGTCAGGAGCTGACGTCCCGCCGGTCGAACAGCACGATGCCGGCCGCGGCGATGGCAGCCGCGGCGCCCAGGAGGAGCAGGCAATGCGAGATCTCGAGACCGTGTCGAAGCGGGTCACTGACGGCGTAGTGGTAGAAGGGCGAGAGCTTCTGTGGGCCTCGCAGCACGTCGACCAGGCCGGCGAGCGAGTTGACGAGATAGGCCGCGACAGCGGCCGCGATCGTGACTCCGATCGCGAGGCCCTTGCGCCCGGTGCCAGCTCCGAGCGTGAACGCCAGCGCACCGTAGAGGATCGCCAGCAGCACGGTGGCGGCGCTCGCGGCAGCGAGATGCGCAGCCGAGAGCTTCATGTCGATCGCGATGCTGCCGGCCCAGAGGCAGAGCCAGAGCACGACGCCGAGGCCGGCGACCTCCACGCACATCGCGCCGAGCTTGTGGAGGGCGACGCGACGCCGCGAGACAGGCGTTGCCAGAAGCAGGTCGAGCGTCCCGCGCTCCTCCTCGCCGGCGATCGCCCCAGCACCGTTCCCGACCGCCGCCACGAGGAACAACGCCGGGAGCATGAACGAGAACAGCTCGCCCCCGAGGTACCCGGCAGATGAGGTGAAGTCGAGCTGCCCACCGAAGGAGAACAACGCCTTCAGCGCTTCGGGGTACTGGTCCATCAGGCTCTCGAGCTCCCGGTTGCCGCGGATCGTCGGATAGACGGAGACGATCATCGCGACGTATCCAGCGAGGCCGAGCGCCCACCAGGCAAAGGCACGTCGAAGGTCGCGAAGCGACTTCAGGAGCACGCTGTCAAGCATCCGCAGGGCTCCGATACAGCTCGAGAAACACCTCTTCGAGGTCCGCCTCGTGGATGTCCAGCGTCAGCAGCTCGAAGCGGGCCAGCGTTTTCACCAGCGGGTCGACTTCTCCACGCAGGGAGAGGTGGACGGTGTTCCCGTGCCGGTCGAGCTCGCGGAGGCCGGCTATCCCGGCGAAGACGTCGGGAGGCGGCGCCGCCACGAACGTCGCCACCACGCGGGAGAAGGCTCGCTGTCGCAGCCCCTCGACCGTCTCGATCAGCTCGAGCCTTCCGTCGCGGAGCAGTGCCACGCGGTCAGCGAGCTGCTGCACCTCCGAGAGGACATGCGAGGAGATGAAGACGGTGCAGCCCTCGGCGGTCGCCTCGCGGACGAGCGCGTGGACGACCTGCTGAACGAGCGGGTCGAGCCCGGCGGTCGGCTCATCGAAGATCGAGGAGCTCCGGCCGGTGCATCAGCGCCAGCACCAACCCGACCTTCTGCCGGTTACCCTTCGAAAGCGCTCTCACGGGCCGGTCGAGCTCGAGCTCCAGTCGCGCCGCGAGACGCTCGCCAGCGCCGACGTCGTGCATGCCGCGCAGCGCGGCGAAGTAGCGCAGGTGCTCTCTCCCGGTCAGACGCTCGTACAGCCGCAGGTCGCCGGGCAGGTAGCCGACACGCCCGCGAACCCTCCCACCCTGCGTGCGCACGTCGAGCCCGAACACCTCGGCTCGGCCGGCGCTCGGGCGGATCAGGTCGAGCAGCAGCCGGATCGTCGTCGTCTTCCCGGCACCGTTCAGGCCCAGATAGCCGAACACCTCCCCGACCCGCACGGTGAACGTGAGATCGCTGACGCCGACTGTCGCCCCGTAGTGCTTCGTGAGACCAGACACGCTGATCGCCTCACCGGCCATGACCGAAGGCTAGGGCCAGCAGCCGGGGCTCGCATCGCGAGGTCTCCGCAGTACTCGACGGGCGCCGCCGCCGCCGAGGTGCCGAGAACTACGCGCACGCGGGTCGTCCTCTGGGCGCTTCGCAGCGGCTGACCGCCGGTATTTCCGGAAAATGTTGTCAGCGGCGGCACGGATGCGCTGCGAAGCCGCATAGGGGAACGCTGTTGCGCCGATGGGCGGTGACGGGCTCGAACCGCCGACCCCTCGGTGTAAAGCGGGAATGCACGGGAGGCCGCGACACCCAGTAACCCGCATGGCCACTGGGATCGCGGCTCTCTCGCACTGCCCCAGCGGAGAACTGGATTGGGTCTGATTTGTGGGTATTCCAGCGGATTCAGGCACAGGAACGATCTTTGTGCCCAATGATCACTCCCGCACTAACGCCTTCATCGATGGAATCGAACTCCGCGATCGGGTCTGGTTGGCAATCGACCTCTGAATGGTCGACCTGCCATCGGGAGAACACTGTTGTCGATCAATGCCGCCTGCGTGCCCTCGGGGAACCGACAATCGCGGGATCACGGCCGGTAGCGCCAGGTGTCGGTTCCCTGCCAGCTGGGCACCCACGCTTCCCCGTTGATCTCGGTGACGACGAAGGGGCCTTTGCCGGCGGTGAGGCGTTGGGCGATCGTGTTCGTCCCGGGATCGACAACTACGATTTTGTTCTTGCGGATCTGGGGAACCCATAGGCGTCCGCCGATCACGGCGGGGTCGCCGAGCGGTCCGGCGATCGGGACGCTGGCGACGACCGTGTTGGTGATCGGGTCGATGCGGGTGACGCCTGTCGGGGTCGTCACCCAGACCGCGTCACTCGATGCGGCCGTCCAGCCGGCCGAGTTGACGGGGATCGTCGCGACGATGGTGTTCGCGGCGGGGTCGATGCGGACGACTCCGTCGAGTCCGGTCGCCCAGACCGAGCCGAAGGCGCCGACGATTCCTGTTGCGTTCGGGAGCGTGAATCGCTTGACGACCTTGTTTCGAGTCGGGTCGATGCGGTCGACCTCGCCGCTGCCGTTGGATGTTGCCCAGGCGGCGCCGAAGGCGAAGGTGGCGTCGTACGGTGTTGCACCTACGGGTATCGCGGCGGTCCGTTTGCCGGTGCGAACCGATACGCGGCTGACGGTGTTCGAGCTGGTGTCCTCGATCCAGAGCGAGCCGGCGCCGAGGCCGAGGCCGCAGGAGCCGAAACCTATCTTGGTGCGGCCGACGACGACGTTGCGGCGCGGGTCGACCTTGAGCAGGTAGGGCGCCGCATAGGCACTGATCCAGACGAAGCGTCCGCCTGCGGCGGCGGCGCACGGCTGAATCGAGCCGGGGATCGCGATGCGCGCGACAACCGTGGGAGCCGACCCGGCCGTCTGGGTCACCACGATGGCGGCGAGTGCGACAACGAGGCGGAGGGTGCGCCGCATCCCCCGGCAACTTACTCCGGTTTCGGATTATTTTCATCCGAAAACGGATTAATCTTGAGTTAAGGCCCGATCGAATGCGTGGCCGAGCTCCTCGAGCGCCGTACGAGTGAGAGCAGGGTCGGCGAGGCTGGCAGCGAGTGCCCCGTCGATCCGTTGGAGCGCCGGCCATCCTCGATGCCACTCCGCGTCTCCTTCCGCGGTGAGCTCGAAAAGGGCAGAGCGCCCGTCATCGGGATTCGGAAGGCGAAGCGCGTGCCCACGCTCAACGAGCCGGCGCACCGCATCCGACGCCGTCGTCAGTGGCATGCCGAGCTCAGCAGCTACCTCCGTCAGTCGAACCGGCCCGCGTACTCCGATCAGGCTGAGGAGTGCGTAGTCGTTCGAACCAACGCCGTCGGCGCCAAGCTCGCGCTCGACAAGCTGACCGAGACGCTGGCTTGCCGCGACAACGAGAAGGAGAAGCGAGAGCTGCTTCGCCGGCGGCGCGTCAGTGCCCATCCCGCGATCGTGCCATGCCGACCGGCGTGCTGCGCAGGCGCAGAGCGGGAGTCAGCATTCATGACCTCAGGGGGCGAAGCGCTCTGCGAGACCTTGCGCGTAAACGTCCTCCCACCGTTCCTTCGACCCTGATCCAAGGTGATCACGATCGAGCTGAACAAGTGCGTGGACGAGATGACTGCGCACCGGCTTGGCTCCGAGCAGACCCGGTAGCTCAGAGAGGTCGAGCAGCCAGTCGGCGTACCACGATGCCCAGTCTGGATCATCGCCATCCGTGATCCGCCACACCGTGTGATGGGTCTCCGCAGCTTCGTGCAGTACATCCGCAATGTTCTCGTAATCAGCCATCCTCAGCCTCCTGTTCGCGATAGCAGTTCGCGTCCCGACATGTCGCTCCAGTCAACCGGAAGAGTCGCGCGTTACAGTGCGTGGCGCTGCGAAGAGCGCCGATGGATGGCGAAAGATCGCCTCCGTTGGCCCAGAGTGTCGATCCGTGCGCAACGTGCGAGGGGCTATCCGGCCGGAAGCGTAAAGCTGACGCGGGCGCCGCCCTCGGCGCGGTTCTCGGCCCAGATTCGCCCGCCATGCGCCTCGACGAGGCCGCGCGCGATTGCCAGCCCCAGGCCGGCGCCTCGCTGGGATCGCGCCGGGTCGCTGCGCCAGAAGCGATCGAACATACGCCGCTCGGCCTCTTGGCCGAGCCCGTCGCCGGTGTCCTCGACGCTCACCCTCACGGTGTCGACGTCCGGTGCCACTCGCACGGCGACGGCGCCATCCGACGGCGTGTGGCGTAACGCATTCGTCAGCAGGTTCAGCAGGACGCGCTCGAGCTTGTCGGGCGCGAACCGCGCGATTGCGGTGGGGTCGACGTCTGCGTCCAGCGTGATGTGTCGTTGCGCTGCCTCCGCCGTGACGCCGCGGAGGCAGACGGACACGAGCTCTCCGAGTGGCAACGCGTGCAGCTCGAGGGTCAACGCGCCTGCATCGATTCGGGCGAGTTCGAACAGGTCGTCGACGAGGAGCGTGAGTCCGCGTACCTGGTCTCCGAGCGCGGGAAGGTAGTCGCCGGGCTCGGCGAGACCATCCTCGAGGGCCTCGAGCATCGCCTGCATGTTCGCGAGTGGGGTGCGCAGGTCGTGGCTCGCCCAGGCGACGAGCTCGCGGCGGGCGTCGAACAGCCGCTCGAGGTTCATGGCCATCTCGTTGAACGACGCTGCCATGTCCGCGACCTCCGCCGGCCCTGACTCCGGTGCTCGTACGGTCAGGTCTCCGCGCGACAACGCTACCGATGCGTCCCGGACCTGGTCGATCGAGCCCGCGATCGATCGCGCGAGGAAGAGCCCACCGATCATCGCGACAGTTGCTGACGCGGCAGACATCGCGAGGATTTTCACGTCGTCTCCCATGTGGAACATGACCCAGCCCGACAGGAAGACGGAAGCCAGCGGAAGGCAGACGGCAAGGGCAGCGAGGCCGATGAGCTGGAGGCGGACAGTCGGTAGCGATCTCAGAGCGAGCGCGAGTACCAGACCCACGCCGAGCGTGATCAGCGAGACAACAACTGCTCCCCAGATCATCGGATCAGGGCACCAGCCGGTAGCCGACGCCCCAGATGGTCTGGAGATGGAGCGGCTCGGACGGGTTGGTCTCGATCTTCTCGCGCAGGCGCCTGACGTGAACTGTCACGGTTCCCGTGTCGAGAGCGGCTTCGTAGCCCCAAACGCGGCTCATCAGCTGATCTCTCCCGAAGACGCGCCTCGGATTGCCGGCAAGGAAGCTCAGAAGATCGAACTCCTTCACAGTCATGCGGAGCTCACGCCCGCCTTTGCGCACCTCTCTCGTAGAGGTATCAATTTCGATGTCGCCAAAGGCGAAGCGCACTGATGCAGCTTCGGTGGGAGCTGAGCGGCGCAACACCGTCCGCACCCGGGCCGCGAGCTCGCGAGGCGAGAATGGCTTCGTCACATAGTCATCGGCGCCGAGGTCGAGTCCGACGATGCGATCTGCCTCTTCGCCCCGGGCCGTCAGCAGGATCACGGGGAGCGCCGAGCGGGTGCGAATCCAGCGGCAGAGCTCGAGCCCGTCGATCCCGGGGAGCATCACATCGAGCACGACCAGGTCCGCCGTCTGCTCCTCGAGCATCGCCCGTGCCGTCGGCCCGTCGCCGGCCTCGAGTGTTGCGTACCCCTCGCGCTCCAGGTAACGCACGACCACCTCTCGGACGATCGGCTCGTCGTCGACTACGAGGACGGTGGCCATCGCCGCATTATGTGGGCGCAATGGTTACGGATACATGAATTCATGGTCACGCAGTCACCTTTCTGAAATGGCAGTGGGTGGATGCGCCAGAGGCCCATCCACTCACTTGCGCCTTTCGACCGGCACTCCTTGCATTCGACCTCTCGCTGTGCCATACCCAGTCGCTTGATCACGTTCTGTCTCATTCACGGCCAGTGGCACGACGGGTCTTGTTGGGAACCTGTCGGAGGACGCCTTCGCGTGCGGGGTCATGCGGCGGTGGCGCCCGAGATGCCGTTCGATGATCCTCACGCCGACTACGCCGAGAGGGCCCGACCGGCCTTGGAGGCGCTCGACGGTGTCGACGGGCCGATCGTCGTTGTCGGGCATTCGATCGCATCGGCGGAGGCCGCGCTTGTCGCGGCTACCCGCCATGCGGCGCTCCTCGTCCATGTCTGCCCGCGGTTCGGCACGTTCCCGACACCGTCCGGTGCTCCCGATGTCTTCCGAGCAGGCTTCCCGTTTCCCGGGCGCGATGCCGACGGCAGGTCGGTCTGGGCGCCGCAGGACGCAGTCCAAACGATGTATCCACAACTTCCGCCGGACGTCGCCCGTGTGCTGGCGTCCCGTCTGCGCCCGGAGCCACGGCCGCCGGCGCCTATCCACTGAGCGCGCATCCGGATCTCCCCACGGCGCTCGTCTACACGACCGAGGACGAGTTCTTCACCCCGGAATGGGAACGATTCGTCGGCCGTGAGCTTCTTGGCGTGGAGGCGATCGAGCTGCCTGGGGGCCACTTCCCGATGGTCGAGGCTCCGGCGGCGTTCGCCGACCTCCTCGATCGCCTCGCCGAGACGGTCATCGGCCGGTAGGAAACGCAGGCCGCTCAGAGATCGAGGATCAGATGGTCGCTCGGCTGGGCGCAGCAGATGAGGACGGAGCCGTCGGCGGGTGTCTCGACCGGATCGGGGCTGTACTCGACCGAGCCGGAGACGACGGCGGTCTCGCAGCTGTGGCAGACACCGGTGCGACACGACCAGCGCACCGGTACGTCGCACGCCTCGGCGAGCTCGAGCAGGCTGCCGTATTCCGTGCTCCAGGCAACAGCGAGGTTGCTGCGGCCGAACTCGATTGGCGGCCCACTCCCGGGCGTTCCTGCGGGCATGTGAGGAGACCGCGATGGTGCTGAGGCGATGCCGGGCGTTTGGCCGGGCGCCGGGCCGAAGTTCTCGACGTGGATGCAGCGCGGGTCGAGACCGAGCGCGGCGAGCGCGGCACTCGTTTCGGTCATGAACGTTGCTGGGCCACAGAGGTACGCATCGGCGTCGGGCGGCAGCTCGAGTGAGGCGAGGATGGCTGCGGAGAGGCGGCCGGTACTGTCGAAGTCTCGACCTTCGACGTCGCCCGGCAGCGGGCGGCTGAAGGCGATATGCACTTTCCCGTTGGGGAGTGAGGCGAGGATGGCACGGGATTCGTCGGCGAACGGGTGATCTGCGCGGTTCCGCGCTCCGTGAAGCCACCAGACCTCCCGCTCGGAATGTTCGGCGGCGAGCGCATGCAGCATGGCGAGTGTGGGCGTGGCTCCGACGCCCGCGCTGATCAGGAGCACCGGCGTCTTGTTCGGGTTGAGGGTGAACGTGCCGCGCGGTGCTGCGATCTCGAGTCGGTCGCCGACTCGGAGGTGCGTGTGCAGATAGCCGCTGCCGGCCCCGCCCGGCTCTCGCTTGACGCTGATCCGGTAGTCGTCGGCGCCGGGCGGCCCCGACAGCGAATAGTTGCGCAGGAGCGACTGGCCAGGCTCGGTCTGAAGGCGGAGCGTCAGAAACTGTCCCGGAAGAGCTGCCGGCACGGGGAGGCCGTCCTGGTCGACGAGATGGATGGACACGATCGAGTCGCTCTCACTGTCGATCCTGCTGACCGTGAGCGGACGGAATCCGGGCCAGGCGGGAGGCGGGCTCGTCGCTGCGAGCCCTGCGTTGCCGTTGCCTTGCCCGTCGAGGATGGCGCGGAACGAGGCTTGCCACCCAGGGCTGAGCGCGGGAATCCGGAGCGCACGCTTCATGCCTTCGCGGGGATGCCCCGGCAGGTAGAGCAGTGCATCGACCTCGGCAACGGTCATCCGTTCAGGCCCCGAGGCGACCGTGAGGATCTCGTCGCCCGCCTGTACCTCGCCTTCGACCAGCACGCGCAGGTAGAAGCCGGGACGGTTGTGCGAGACGAGCATTGCGGGCATGCGAGGGTCATCCATGCGGATGCCGACTCGGTAACACGTGACCCGCGGCTGGCTCACTTCGAACACAGCCGACCCGATCCGGTACTGGTCGCCGATGCAGACCTCGTCGTCGGCCAAGCCCTCGACCGTGAAGTTCTCTCCAAACTGGCCGGGGACGAAATCGTCCCGGCCCAGCTCACCCTCCCAGTAGCGGTAGGAGCCGAGCTGGTAGACGAA
This sequence comes from uncultured Thermoleophilia bacterium, assembly GCA_963776305.1. Lineage (GTDB taxonomy): Bacteria > Actinomycetota > Thermoleophilia > Gaiellales > Gaiellaceae > Gaiella. The sequence goes on from CAVZMA010000007.1 coordinate 192,296, forward strand.
GACCGCTCGCTGTTCGCCGCCATGTCCGGCCAGATCGCCCTGACCGTCCCCGTCGACGTTCAGCCGACGCACCAGCCGCGGCCCCTCGACCGCGTCCTTCCAGATCCCGGTGTGTACGGTGCGCCCCTGCCAGACGACATCGCGCGGTAGGCCGACATTGAGGGAGACGAGCCTTCCGGCCACGTCCCCTGAGAGCGGCGTTGCGTCCGTCACCTATGCCCCCATGTCGGGCGGCGGGTCGTTGCCGTCCTTCGGCTTCGCACGACGTTCCGCCTCCGTGCTTATCGTTCGAAGCGACTTCCGCACCGCATCTTCCCAGGCGAGCGCAACACGATCACCCCACCAGGCGCCGACGGCCCAGAAGTCCGTTCCAAGTTCACCGTGCCAGGTCAGGGTCGTGCCGGTGTCGGTTTCGTTGAGCGCGAATGACTCGGTCACGTGCGGCACGGGACCGCGCACGAGGCGGAAGTCGATCCGCCCGGGGCGATCGAACCGCACCGTTTCGACGGTAGTGGTCGTGCGCCCTTTGACTTCGGTGAAGTGCGCGGCAAGCACCATGTCAGAACCGCTTTCCCAGACCTCGAGTTTGCCGGCGAGCGCTCGTGGCGTTCGACCAAGGTACGGGGTCGCAATGATGTCGAAGACGAGCTCGCGCGGCGCGGCGATGTCCCAAGTTACAGGCCCCAGCTCGCGTGTTCTGCGGCCAACGCCGGTGTCGACAGTGAGCGCCCCACTGGCGAGCATTCGATATCCCAGCCATCCGCTGGCGGCGAGCCCGAAGGCGAGTATCGGGCGTCTCATCAAGTCAGTGTATGCCTGCGTCGAGCGGCGTTACCGGTACAGCCGTGCGGCAGCGCGGCCTGCTACACAGATGGCATGTCGACCGAACTCGTCGCATCTGCTGGCGTGATCGAGGAGATTCACCAGCGTGGCGGCGCGTTGTATGTCTTGCCGCGCGCGCTGCTGCGGTGGCACGATCACGCTCCGGGCGGCGACGGAACCGCCGGTGGGAGCCTTCCGGCCCTTGGAGACGGCGGGCATCGAGCTCTTTATCCCCGTTGGCATGATGCCGCCCAAGAACGCTGCACGTGGAGATCGGCCGCTTAGGTCGCGTGCGGGCCTTCTGGAACGGGCTTGCTTGGTTAGATGTGCAGGGCGAGCCGGTTACACGGCGGGGCGGATCATGAACCGGCTTACGGAGTGCGCGGAGTCTGGCAGGTCAAATCCGGTGTTCGCGTAGATGGCCGTCGACGTCCAGACCGAGGTCACGATCGATCGCCCTCGAACAACCGTGGCAGGCTACGCGGCCGATCCCGACAACGCTCCCTCGTGGTACGAGAACATCGAACGCGTCGCCTGGCTGACCGCTAAGCCTGCCGCGGTAGGGTCGCGCATCTCGTTCGTGGCCCGATTCCTCGGCCGCAAGCTCGAATACACCTACGAGATTACGACGTTCGCTCCCGACGAAAAGCTCGTGATGCGAACCGCAGAAGGGCCATTTCCGATGGAGACGACCTATCGCTGGGACGACACTCCGAGTGGCGGGACCCTGATGACCCTGCGCAACCGCGGCGAACCCGCGGGCTTCTCGAAACTCGCGGCGCCGCTTATGGCATCGGCGATGCGCCGAGCGAACAACAAGGACCTCGCACTCCTCAAGAAGATCCTCGAGGCTCGGACCGGGCGTTGAGTCGAAGTTGCACCGGCCGGCGGCCGCCGCCGCAGAGGCCAATAGTGATCAGACAGGGGTCGACTGGCCTGTGGAGTCACGTCTCCTTCTCCACGGGCCAGTCAGTCAAACGCCGCTGGGGCGGGCCGCTACTTCGGTCGCGCCGCGTGCCAGCCGTCGACGCCGTCGCACTTGACGATGCCGGCCTTGTCGCCGACGTACGTGTAGGCCGGCAGGCCGTTGACGGTGAGCTGGTGCTTCATGCCGCGCTTGATCGAGCCGAAGGTCGCCATGACTCCGTTGACGTGCTTCGGCACCGTTCCGGTGACGTAGACGGGCGGCCACTGCTTCAGGCACGTACCGGTGCACTTGATCTTGCCGCCGGCTTTCTTCTCGACGTCCCAGTAGTAGATCCCGAGCTTCATCGGCGTTGCGATCACCTTGCCGATGTTCGACTTCGTTTCGATTGCGGGCTTCATGGATGAGGCCGGTGCGGCGATCGCACCAGAGACGGCGACGATGGCTGCGACCGCTGTGGCGAGCAGGAGGGCAAGGCGCATAGGTAGCTCCTTCGGTTGGTGATGGGAGTGCGTGCGTGAATGGTTTGCCTGCGATCTGAGCCGAGCGCAATGGCTGAGGCGTGCTCTTAAGCGACTGTTCAGATTCGTCGCCGGTGGTCGCTGAACGTTTCAGAATTCCGTAATGTCTGTGCGCTTCAGCGGCGCTACGTTCGTTGGAATGGAGACTCCTCCGACCTCGAGTTCGGAAGCGCGGCCGTACGGCCGACGGGCGTTCCTTGCGGTCACTGCGCTGGGCCTGAGCTCGCTCGCTTGGGGACGGCCCGCCTGGCACGCGCTCGGTGGGGCGGCCAGTCCGTTGACCGAGGCACTTCCGGCGAGCCTCGTTCCCTCCGCTGGCTGGCGGATCTACACGGTCGCTGCTTCGATGCCGCGGTTCACGCCGGAGACGTGGCGACTGCGGGTAGACGGCCTCGTCGGTTCGCCACAGTCGTTCAGTTACGAGCAGCTGCGCGCGCTGCCCCGAGTCGAACAGGTCTCGACATTCCACTGCGTCACGGGGTGGTCGGTTCAGAACGTGCATTGGGCGGGGGTGCGCCTCTCGACGGTGCTCGATCGCGTCCAGGCGGAGCCGGGCGCACGAGTGGTGAGCTTTACTTCGGCCGAGAAGCCGTACGTCGACACGCTGACCTCCGGCCAGGCGAGGCTTCGCGACGTGATGCTGGCCTACGAGATGGACGGTCGTCCGCTGCCCCGGGTTCATGGAGCTCCGCTCAGGCTCGTGATCCCGGAGATGTACGGCTACAAGAACGTGAAATGGGTGGAGCGGATAACGCTTACACGGGAGGCACCCGCGGGATACTGGGAGCAGCGCGGTTATGACACTGATGCGTGGGTCGGTGGCTCGAACGGCTTCTGAGCCCCGGTACGTGCGCCGGTTTTCGCTGACGGAGCGCGCGCTGCACTGGATTCACGCGAGCGCATTCTTCGCGCTTCTCGCGACAGGCCTCGTGCTCTATGTGCCGTACCTGGGAGAACAGATCGGCCGCCGACCGCAGGTCAAGGAAACGCATCTGCTCGTTGCCGTTGCCTGGGCGATCGCTCTGACAGCCGTCGTTGTGCTCGGTGACCGCCGCGGACTACGGCGCACACTGCACGAGCTCGACTCGTTCGATCGTGACGACCGGCGCTGGCTCCTGGGCCGACGTGCTCCGCAGGGAAGGTTCAACGCAGGACAGAAGCTCAACGCCGTCCTGACCGCTTCGTTTGCCCTGCTGTTCGTGGTATCCGGGACGCTTCTCTGGCTCGGGGAGCGCGACACGAGCTTCCGTTTCGACGGCACCATCGTCCTGCACGACGGGCTGACGCTGTTCTCGGTCGTGCTCCTGACCGGCCACCTTTACCTCGCCCTCATCCACCCGGCCACGCGGCATGCACTGCGCGGCGTTACCCGGGGTGACGTCCGTGTCGACTGGGCTCGCAAGCATCACGCGAAGTGGGTCGACGGTGAACCTGACGGTCGCGCGTGACCGACGAGGTGTGTCCGTTAGCCCATTCTCACGCCTAGGTGCGCGCCGTGGTATTCGCTTCCGCGAGCGCCGTGTCGACGCTCGCCTGCCTTGATGGCGCGAGCTCGTGTTCCACTTCGTCGATCCATTCGAGGTGGAGGTCGAGCAGGCGCCGGAGAAACGCGTTCGACAGGAGTAAGTACTTGGAGCGGTGCTCGAGTTGCTTTGCACTTGCCTCGGCCTCGTCGAGGCGCTCCACGAGGTCCGAGATGTCGTCGCGCAACGTGAGGATGCTCTCTCTGGTTGGCTCCTCGCCGACAAGGTCCGCGATCAGCATTCGCGTCAGCATCTCGCTCTTGAGAGGAGTGAATGTCACTGGCGTTCTCGCCCAGTCTGACAGTGCCTCGCGCCCTTTCTCCGTGAGTGCGTAGACGGTTCGCTCGCGCGTCTTGCCAGGCTCTTTGCGAGCCTCGAGGTATCCGAGGCTTGCAAGTCGTTTGGGCTCCGCGTAGTACTGGCTTTCGCCGGCCCAGTCGAGCATCCGTCCTCGCTGCGTCATCTGTTTCAGATCGTGCGGGCCCGCGCCAAGTCGCCCGACGAGACCCAGGATCTCGTACGAGAAAAGGCTTAGCTCAGCTCTTGACATGACTACGTTTCATAGTTTATACAGAACTACGATCCGTAGCTTACTGGAGGGAGCAGCAATGAACGCCACTTCGTCTGCGACTGGCAGCGCAGAACGGTGGGGGCCGCTCTGGGGAGAGCGCTCACACGACTGGGCCATCAACGAGGAGCAGCAGCTACCCACGTATGAGGAGGCGATCCGTCGCGTTGGACTCGAAGCGGGGCAGCGGGTGCTAGAGGTGGGATGCGGCAGCGGCGTATTCCTTCGCGCTGCGGCGGACAGGGGCGCATCCGTGGTCGGTCTCGATGCATCCGAGACGTTGATCGAGCTCGCACGCACACGTGTCCCCGAGGCGGAACTGGTAGTCGGCGACATGCAATTCCTCCCCTACGACGATGGGACGTTCGACCTGGTCGCCGGGTTCAACTCGTTCTTCTTCGCCGCCGACATGGTCGCCGCACTCCGCGAGGCAGGACGGGTGGGAAAGCCGGATGCCGCAGTCGTGATTCAGGTCTGGGGCCGACCCGATCGCTGCGACCTCACCGCGATGAAGCAGGCGATTGCTCCGCTCGTGCCCGCCCCCGACCCGGACGCGCCCGGGCCGCCCGCGCTCTGGGAACCCGGAGTCCTCGAGAGCATCGCCGATCAGGCAGGGCTCAAGCCGAGGAGCGCGCACGACGTCTCATGGGCCTTCGAGTTCCCCGATGAGGACGCGCTGGCTCGCGCGATGCTCGCTCCTGGATTGATCATCGAGCTCATCGACGCTGTCGGCGAGCAACCCGTTCGCGAAGCGATCGTCGACGGACTCGAGCCCTACCGCACCCCGAGCGGTGGCTACCGGCTGACGAACGAATGGCACACGCTCATCGCGTCCGCCTCCTGACCGGGTGGCGCGATCCGCGGGATGTCAACGGTGTTCGGGGTTGGGGAAGTCGAATCTGCAACCGGCGTCCCAGGCCGATCGTTGATTGCCGTGGGCGGGGAAACCGCCTGCGTCCTTCAGCATCCTGGCCGCGTGGAGGAGGTTCCAGGTCATGAACGTCGTGTTGCGGTTCGTGAAGTCGTTCTCGGGGCCGCCCGAGCCTTCGTCGAGGTAGGACGGGCCGGGCCCTGCCTCGCCGATCCAACCGGCGTCGGCCTGCGGTGGGATCACGTATCCGAGGTGCTGGAGCGAGTAGAGGATGTTCATGGCGCAGTGCTTGACGCCGTCCTCGTTCCCGGTCACGAGGCAGCCGCCGACCTTGCCGTAGTACGCGTACTGGCCGTGCTCGTTCAGCTGGCTCGAGTTCCCGTACAGCCGCTCGATCACCCTCGTGCAGACGGACGACTTCTCGCCGAGCCAGATCGGAGTGCCGATCACGAGGATGTCCGCGGCCTCCACCTGCTCGTAGACGGTGGGCCACTCGTCGCGGGCTGCGCCGTGCTCGGTCATGTCGGGATAGACGCCGGCTGCGAGGTCGTGATCCACGGCGCGGACCTGCTCGACGGTGATTCCGTTGGTTTCCATGATCGCGATCGAGATGTCCATCAGCCCCTGTGTGTTCGAGACCGAAGGTGACGCCTTCAGCGTGCAGTTGACGAACAGGGCCCTGAGATCGCTGAAGTCCCAAGTGCTGGTCGAACACAGTTCCTGCTGGAAGTCGTTGAGCGGCATGAGCTCTCTCCTCTTGTCGTTGTCGCGAGATCGTGTCGGAAGCGCCTCGATCGTTACAGCTCCGTAGCCGCCTGGTGGCGGCAATATCGTCGACACCGGCCGAATCAGGTTCCCCAATTCGTCAGTGGGGGTCTCCCCGATGTGCGGCGGATGAGAGCGCTTCATGAGTTGCCTTGTATCCTCGGCCGCACATGGGATACGACGTCGTCGTGGTGGGCGCTGGCACGGCCGGCTGCGTGCTCGCAGCACGGCTGTCCGAGGAGTCGGAGCGGACCGTGTGCCTCCTCGAGGCCGGGCAGGACTACGGGCTACGGGCCGAGGGTCGCTGGCCGGCGGACATCCTCGATCCACGCACCCTCGCGTTCAGTCACGACTGGGGCGTCGGCGGCGAGGACGCCCGTTCGCTGGGCGCGCGTATCGTCGGCGGCAGCTCCGCGCACAACGCGTGCATGGTGATCTGGGGAGCACCGTCGGACTACGACGAGTGGGGCGGCGAGTGGTCGTTCGCGTCGTTCGCGCCGTACCTCGACCGGGCCACGGCCTGCCTGTGCACGACCGGGGCGAACACCGATCGCCCCGCACCGCCGCACGACGCGTTCGTCGAGGCGGCACGACAGACCGGGCTGCAGCTGCTCGACGCGCCGAACGACCCCGCCCAGCCGGTAGGCGTGGCACGGCTGCCCGCAAATGTGCTCGGCGGGGTGCGCTGGAGCGCCGCATTCTCCTACCTCGAGCCGGCGCGAGGTCGTGCCAACCTCACCGTCTGCGGCGACACACTCGTCGATCGCCTGCTGCTCGACGGAGGGCGTTGTGTCGGCGTGCAAACGGCGGAAGGGAAATGCATCAAGGCGGACACGGTGGTGCTCGCCGCCGGCGCGTACTTCACCCCGGCAATCCTGATACGCAGCGGTGTTGGCCCGGTGGGAGATCTGCGTAGGCTCGGAATCGAGCCTGTTGCCGACCTCCCCGTCGGCGAGCGCCTCCTTGACCATCACGGCACGTCGGTGGGCTGGGAGCCCACCTCGGCGCTCGACAGGACGTGCGCCGCCCACGAGTCCTCCTTCGGGCCGCTCTTCGAGCCGCACGCGTTCCTCAAGGCTGCCAGCACGAGCTGCGTGCCCGGTGCCTGGGATTTGATGCTGCTTTCTTGGGTCACACCGCCGGCAGACGACGCCGGCCGTTACGCGTTCACCATCAGCGTCTTCCATATGAAGCCCTCCTCGCACGGCAGTCTTCGCCTGCGGTCAGCCGACCCGAGGGAGCTCCCGATCGTCGAGCGCGGATTCTTCAGCGATCCGGCCGACCTGCCCGTCGTCGTGGAGGGCATCGAGCTGGCGCGTGCGGTCGCGGACAACGAGCCACTCCGACGAATCCTGGGAACCGAGCTGCGTCCAGGAGGCCGCGACCTCGAGGAGTACGCGCGTGCCACCGCGCGCAACTACTTCCACCCCGCCGGTACCTGCTCCATCGGGCACGTCGTCGACCCGTCGGGCCGCGTCCTCGGACTCGATGGCCTCGTCGTTGCCGATGCATCCGTGATGCCGACGATCCCCCGCGCAAACACCAACGTGACGGTCGCTGCTATCGCTGAGAGGCTCGCCGAGACATTCTGACCATCGATACCGAGTAGCCTTACCCTGAACGCCTCCGAGGCGATCATGGCCTTAGCAATTGGGGTGGGACGCTACCCAGCGCGAACTGCCGCAGCGGCGGAACGGTCCTTCGATGAAGAGATGCCGAGCCGCCTCAGCGACGTGTTCAAGGGCTGGAGGTCGACGCCTCTCGGTGAACCGCTACAAGGCGATCTTCGACACGCGCGGCTTGCACTGCTGCGAGTGGGAGTCGACGAAACCGGGCTCCTCTCGCGCGCGAAACGGGGCACCTACGTGATGCTCGGCACAAGCAGGCGTTTCTCATTTCTTTCTCATGCAGGGGCCATCGATTGGACACTTGCGTCTCCTACCGTGCAGGTCGTGGGGTCTGCCATACACAAAGGAGGCGACATGCACATCCAGATCATCAACTTTCACCTCAAAGACGTGAGCGAGGCCGACTACCGTGCTCACTGCGATGAGGTCGCGCCGGCCTTCGCGGAGGTGCCGGGATTGATCTCGAAGGTCTGGCTCGCGAACCGGACCACGAACACCTACGGAGGTGTCTACACGTGGGCGAGCCGCGAGGCGATGGACGAGTACGCGAAGAGCGACCTCTTCAAGGCCGTCGCGACCAACCCGAATCTCGCAGGCATCACGTCGATCGACTTCGACGTGCTCGAGGAACCGACGACCGTGACACGCGGGCTCGCGGGGGTGCCCGCCTGACAGACGTGGCATAGACTCTTCAGCGAGGTACCCGAGTGAGCCGAACCATTCGTGAGCTCGTCGAGGAGCGGTCGGCCGAGATCTTCGGCCGGACTGCGGAGAAGGCCGCCCTGCTCCAGACGCTGGAGGAGGGCGGCCCGCTCGTCGTCTTCGTGCACGGGATCGCCGGCGTCGGCAAGTCGACGCTTCTCGAGGCGTTCGCGCGCGAAGCTCGCAGCCGCGGCGAGACGGTCGTCATGATCGATTGCCGATCGATCGAGCCGACGGAACGCGGCTTCCTCGACCGGCTGGGAAGCACGGTCGGAGGAGCGCCGACGAGCGCTGAAGAAGCAGCCGAGCGCCTGGCAGGGCTGGGGGAACGCGTGGTGCTCGTCCTCGACACATATGAGATTCTTCGCCTGCTCGACAGCTGGGTGCGCCTGGTGTTTGCACCGGCGCTGCGCGACAACACGCGGCTGGTCCTGGCGGGGCGCGAGCCTCCCATCGCAAGCTGGTACGCAACGCCGGGCTGGAGCGAGCTCGTGCGCAGCGTCCGGCTCGGTAACCTCGATGACGGCGAAGCCGGCGAGCTCCTGGCGAGAGCCGGCCTCGACGCGGCCGACGCCCGCAGGGTAAACCGGCTCGCACGCGGGCATCCGCTCTCTCTCGAGCTCGCGGCTGCCGCCGTGCGGGATCGCCCCGACGTCGAGCTCGACGACATCGCGCTGCAGGCGGTCCTCGACGAGCTGACCGGGCTCTATCTCGACGGCCTCGACGGTTCGACTCGGGCGGCGCTCGACGCCGCTTCGGTCGTCCGGCGGGTCACGCTCTCGCTCCTCGAGGCGATGCTGCCCGATCGCGCGCCGCAGGATGTCTTCGAGCGTCTACGAGCTCTCCCCTTCGTCCAGCTCGGGCAGGACGGGCTCGTCGTCCACGACACGATTCGTGAGACGGTCGCCCGCGCCCTGCGCGGGTTCGACCCGGTCGCCCATCGGCGCTATCGGGCAGCCGCATGGCAGAAGCTCCGCAGCGAGCTGCCGACAGTGCCCCCTGCCGACCTCTGGCGATACACCGCCGACATGCTCTACCTGATCGAGAACCCGGCCGTCCGCGAGGCGTTCTTCCCATCAACCGAGCATGTCCTCTCGGTCGAGACGTCGACTCCCGCAGACGGTCCGGCGATCGCCGCGATCGCACGTCGACACGAACCGGACGCGGCTGCCACTCAGTTGGTCTCGTGGTGGGAGCAGTCACCGCAGAGTTTCGTCGTCGTCCGCGACCGAAACGGTCGCGTTGTGGGCTTCTCGATCCTGTTCGAGCCGGACGAGGTTCCCTACGGTGCGATCGAAGCCGATCCGATCACACGGAGCTGGCGAGAACACTTGCGCCGAGACCCGGTTCCACGGGGACAGCGGGTGCTCTGCAACCGCCGCTGGCTGAGCGAGGACGAGGGGGAACAACGCTCCAGCGTGCAAGCGGCCTGCTGGCTCGACATCAAACGCGCGTACATGGAGCTGAGACCGGAGCTCCGGCGTCTCTACACAACCGTCCGCGACATCGCCACGTACGCGCCGATCATCACTCCACTCGGATTCGTAGCACTACCGGACGCGGTCCAGCTCGACGGGGTCGGCTACCACACCGTGCTACTCGACTTCGGCCCGTCGTCAGTCGACGGATGGCTGACGAAGCTCGCGGCACGCGAGCTCCTCATCGCAGGGGACTCGATCGTCGACCCCGTTGAGCGCCAGCTTATGGTCGGGGGACGACGCATCGACCTGACGCGCCTCGAGTTCGAGCTCCTCAACTACCTGTATCAGCATCAAGGCAAGGTGGTCGACCGATCCAACCTGCTTCGTGACGTCTGGGGTTACTCGCACGTCGGGAGTAACGTGATCGACACGGTCGTGCGCTCGCTACGGAAGAAGCTGGGTGAGCGGGCGTCGATGATCGAGACCGTCCGCGGCCGCGGCTACCGGTTGCGAGCCGAAGACATGTAGCCTCAGTCCTTGGTGCGTTCGGAGCGCTCGATGACGCGCGCCACATCTACGCGCGATGCGACACCGAGCTTGCGGAAGGTATTGCGTAGGTGGGTTTCCACCGTCTTCGAGCTGAGAAAGAGCTCGGCCGCGATCTGTGGGTTGGTCTTGCGGTCGAGGACGAGTCGCGCGATCTGGAGCTCGCGCTCGGTGAGCGAGTCGATGCCTGATCCGTCTGCCTTGCCCGGTCGCGTGCGCCGATGGACGGAGCGTCCGAGCTTCCGAAGCTCCCGTTCGGCCTGCTGTCGGTAGCGGTGCGACCCGAAAGACTCGAACGCCGCCGCTGCGAGCTCTAGCTCGGCGACCGCCCGATCGTGCTCGCCGGCCTCGGCGAGCGCTCGTCCGGCGAACAGGCGCGATGTTGCCGCGTCGAAGACGGTCCCGACCGCCTCGAGCGCCGCTGCAGCGCTCAGCGCCCGTTCGGCGGCCGCCGCCGGCTGGCCGCGGTCGAGGTCGAGAGCGGCGGCGGCGAGGGTTGCCATTGCGCCCGCCATCGGAAGACCAACGGCTTCGGCACAGGCCTGCGCAGCCGCTGCAGCTTGCTCGGCTTCGTCCCGCCGGCCAGCCGCCAGGAAGGAACGGGTGAGAAGCTCGAGGTACCTGGCCCTCCAACCTCCTCCGATTAGTCGCAGCTCGTTCCCGCCTGCGTACTCGACCAACAGCTCGGCACTCCGCTCGGCGTGGCCGGTTTCGAGGCGGGCGTAGGCAAGTGCGACCGCCGCGTGTGCAGGGACGGGTCCGGGGTCGAGTTGCTGCGCGAGGTCGAACGCCTCTATCGCGGTCGCGAGGGCCAGGTCGATGTCGCCGGCGGCGAAGGCTGCGTAGGAGCGGTTGAAGAGGTTCCAAGCCAGGCCTTGCGGGTTGTCCACGAGTCGCGCGGCTGCGATCGCGCCGTCGAGCACTTCGCCTGCCTCCGCCATCCGGCCGCGAACCCAGAGGCTGCCTCCGAGCATGGGGACGATGAGCGGGAAGAGGTCGCCCTTTCCGGTAGCTCGGCCGATCCTCAGTGCGCGCTCGGCGTGAGACCCGGCCCCGGCGAAGTCCTCGAGGTAGAACTCGGCCGTGGCCAGATGTGCCAGCGCGTCGATCCGAGCGCCGAGCTGGTCGTCCGCCAGACCGTCGACGAGCGTGGCGGCGTCTGCGGCATATGCCTGTCCCTCTGCCGCGCGACCCCCAACCGCGCTTGCGAGGGCACGGGCGGCGACCGCGGCTGCGATCAGCGTCTGATTGTCGAGCAGCACAGCCGCATCGACCGCGCGGCTCGCCCACGCGCGCATCGCGTCGTAGTCACCGTGGTAGAGGCTGTCGCCTGCGAGCTCGATCATCAATTCGACTCCTTGCGCGGAGGCGGGGTCTTGGAGCTCGACGAGCGCGGTCTCGAGGTGGGCGTGCGCCTCCTTGTAGCGGCCGAGGAGATGCTCGACGCGCGCGCAGGCAGCGGTAAGGCGAACGCGCAACGATTCCGCTCCTAGCGGGACGATGTCCATGCACTCAAGCAGTGCCGCGTGGCTCTCGCCGAGTTGACCGGTGGCTGCGAGTGCTTCCGAACGGGCTAGCAGCAGCTCGACGCGCCGGTCGTCGTGCGCTGCCGGCGGCAGGACACGGAGTGCGGCCGCGAACCAGCGAGCCGCGCTCGCAGGGGCACGAGGAGCCGCGGCTTCTCCGGCCTCCCGCAGTAGCGCAACCGCGGCCTCGTCGCCCTGACGCGCGGAACGTTCGACGTGGTGCGCAATTGCCGAGGTCGGAGAACCTCGGTCCGCGAGGGCGCCGGCGCAGCGCTCGTGCGCTCCGAGCCGCCAGCCGCCTGGTATCGACTCGTAAACCCCACGGCGGACGAGCGGATGCCGGAACCTGAAGCGCCGCGGAACGTCCGTCTGGCGGATGAGATCGAGGCGCAGCAGCTCGTCGAGCGCGTCGATCGCCTCCGCGTCGACGACTCCGGCGGCCGCGGCGGCCAGCTCGGGATCGAAGGGATCTCCGGCGACGGCTGCGCCGTTCAGGATGAGGCGGGCGGGCTTCGACAGCAGAGCAAGCTCCTCAGCGAGCGAGGCGGCGACAGCCGCTGGGACGTCGACACCTGCGAGCGAAGGCTCATGGGCGGGCGCCGGCCCCGGCCCCTTTGGACGGGCGGCCGACCGCGCGAGCTGCTCGAGGTAGAAGGGATTGCCGCCGCTGTCCTCGTAGAGGCTGTTCGCGTCTGCTCCGTCGCCGATCAGCTCGTGGGCGTCATCGGGGCTCAGCGCGCCGAGTTCGATGCGAGTGATCGTGCCGGCGCGGTGTGCCCGTTCGACAGCGGCGCTGAGCCGCTCGCCCGTCTGCCGTGGGCGCACGGCCAACGCGAGGAGTACCTGAGCGGCCGGCGGCCGGTGGAGGAGCGCGCCGAGCAGCTCGACCGATGCCGGGTCCGCCCAATGAACATCGTCGAGCACGAGCACGAGCGGCTGTGTCCGGGCGAGCGTTTCGAGCAGTGTGCAGACGGCGCGGTGGCTGCGGTATCGCTCATGCTGGATTGCCGTGACGTGCCCCGCCCCGAGGCCCGCCAATGAGGGGAAGACGGTCGCGAGCTCTGCGCGTACATCAGCGTCGAGACTTTCGATGCGGTGCGGGTCGAGGCCATGGACGTACTCGTCGAGCGCGTCGACGAAAACCCAGAACGGCAAGTCGAGTTCGAGCTCCCCGGCACGGCCAGAGAGGACGAGGTAGCCCCGTGCGTCTGCACGGGCGGCCAACTCGGCCAGGAGGCGCGTCTTGCCGATTCCCGGCTCGCCGACCAACTCGAGCGCAGCGGATTGTCCCCCATCGACTTGGGCGAGGAGAGAGTCGACCGAGCCGAGTTCTGATGCGCGGCCGACGAGGTGGGTGGCAAGTGCCATCGTCGCTTCCGGCCCACCCTAAATCAGGGCTCTCAATTCAAGAAATCAGGGTGGTCGATTCAGGGTGGTCGCCTGATGTCGGGACGACGCGGACGCGGCAGGGTCGGAGACATGCCTCGCTATCTGCTTCACCACTCCCACCAGCCGACCGAGTGCGGCGTTGCCTTCGCCGCGTTCCGCGGCTTCGAGAGCCCGCTCCGCCACAAGGGCGCGCTGGCCTCCTGCGTTTCGGGCGGCCACTCGATCTGGTGGACCGTCGACGCCGCAAGCGAGGAGAACGCGCTGGCGCAGCTGCCCTATTTCGTCGCCGAGCGTACGACGGCCATCCCGGTCAGCGAGGTGCCGATCCCGTGACCGGCCCACGTAACCGCAACTCAGAAGGAGGAGCCATGAGCGCACCTTGTGAGCACTACATCTGGCGGGAGCTCGCGGTCCGCGAGAACGACGGCCTCGCCGTGTCGCTCTTCTGGAGCAACGCCAGCGACCGCGTGAAAGTCGAAGTTGTCGACTCCCGCCTCGACGAGCGGTTCGAGTTCCACGTGCCGGGCGCCGACGCGCTCGCCGCTTTCCACCACCCGTTCGCCTACGCGACAGAACCGGGCGCCTCCTTCGGCGACACCGGCTCGCGCCGCGATCCTCGTCTCGCACTCGAAAGGAGCACGGTCAAATGACCATCGATTCCGTCCAGTACGCGCGCCGCTGGAAGACGCTCGGCGTGCTCTCGCTGAGCCTGGTGATCATCGGGCTCGACAACACGATCCTCAACGTTGCCCTGCCAACGCTGCAGGACGAGTTCGACGCCTCACCTTCCAAGTTGCAGTGGATGGTCGACTCGTACCTGCTCGTGTTCGCCGGCCTTCTGCTCGTCTTCGGGACGCTCGGGGACCGCTTCGGGCGCAAGCTCGCACTCCAGGCAGGCATCTCGATCTTCGGCCTCGCGAGCCTCGGCGCTCTCTTCGCCGATTCCGCCAACCAGGTGATCGGTGTACGCGCGGCGATGGGCATCGGCGCGGCACTGATCATGCCTGCCACGCTCTCGATCATCGCCAACGTGTTCACCGGCGAAGAGCGCGGCAAGGCGATCGCCATCTGGGCCGCTCTGGCAGCGGTCGGGATCGGGCTCGGCCCGCTGGCGGGTGGGCTCTTGCTCGAGTGGTTCGCGTGGCCGTCGGTCTTTCTGGTCAACGTTCCCTTCGCAGCATTGGCGCTCTTGCTCGGCATTCGCTACGTGCCTGAGAGTCGTGATCCCAATCCTGGGTCGTTCGACGTGCTCGGAGCGGCGCTCTCGGCCGTCGGCTTCACCGTCCTCGTATACGGGATCATCGAGGCGCCGAACCACGGTTGGACATCTGGCGTCGTCCTCGGCGCGCTCGCCGCGTCAATCGCCCTCCTTGGCGCTTTCGTCTGGTGGGAAGGCCACACGGAGGAGCCGATGCTGAACTTGGGCTTCTTCCGCAGCGCGCGCTTCAGCGTGGGAACGGCGGCAGTCAGCGTCGCGTTCTTCGCCCTGCTGGGCGCGATCTTCGCGCTGACCCAGTATTTGCAGTTTGCCCACGGCTACAGCGCAATCGAGGCCGGCGCGATCATGAGCCCGATAGCGCTCGGGCTGATGATGGGTGCCGGCTCCTCGAGCAAGGCAGTGCGGCGGCTCGGCACCTCACGCGTCGTCGCGGCAGGCCTCAGCGGTCTCGCACTTCTCATGGCGCTGACCACGCTCTGGAGCCCGAGCACGAACGCGCTCCTGCTCGCGGCCTGGTTCTTCGGGCTTGCGCTGTCGATGGGCTGGGTGATGGCCCCGGCGACCGAAGCGGTCATCGGCGCCGTTCCGGCCGCCAAGACCGGCGTCGCCTCGGCCACCAACACCGTTGCCAGAATGGTCTCGGGAGCGCTCGGTGTCGCCGTCGTCGGCTCGCTCGTCAGCTCACTCTATTCGGCCGATGTCGAAGGCTCCCTCGACGCGTTGCCTGCCAACGCACAGGCGGCAGCCGAGTCCTCGGTCGGGGCGGCAAGTGCTATATCGGCCCAGCTCCCACCCAACGCAGCGTCTGCGCTACTCGCGACGACCGGCGACGCGTTTACGCAGGCGATGGGCACCGGACTTCTCGTGGCCGCGGCCCTGGCCGGCGCCATGGCCGTCATCGTGATCCGCTTCCTGCCGCCGCGCGAATATGTCGAAGCGGAAACCACGAGGCGCGACCTTCGTCCCACCCTCGGCCGACGTGAGCCATCAGTCCGACGGAAGGCCGGCGCGTGGATGATCCTCGTCGCACTGGTGCTCGGTGCGGCCTACCTCGCGAGCCGGCCGGGCTCCGACGTCCCGGCTGCCAACGGACAAGGGGCCGGCCCGGAGTTCGCGGCGATCGAGCGCTTCGTTCAAAAGGAAATGGCGGCACAGCGAATCCCGGGACTCGCGCTCGGCATCGTCGAAAACGACAGGATCACCTACCTCCGCGGTTTCGGCAAGGCGGATGATTCCGGACGCCCGGTTACGCCGAAGACCCCCTTCATCATCGGCTCGCTGAGCAAGTCGTTCACCGCATTGGCAATCATGCAGCTCGTCGAGGAAGGGAAAGTCCAACTCGACGCCCCCGTGCAGCGCTACCTGCCATGGTTTCGTGTCGCGGACGAGAAGGCTTCCGCCCGGATCACCGTCCGCCAGCTCCTGAACCACACGAGCGGCTTGTCGACCAAGACCGGACGCACGTTTCAAGGGAACGGCGACATCAGTGACGCGGCGCTCGAGAAGACGGTTCACAAGCTGAGCAGCGTCGCGTTGGCTGCACCGGTCGGGACGACGTACCAGTACAGCACGGTCAACTACGCGGTCTTGGGTTTGATCGTGCAGACGGTCGTCGGGCGCTCGTACGAGAGTTACGTGCAGACGGCGATCCTCGACCCCCTGCAGATGCGCGGCTCGTTCACGTCCGCAGCGGAGGCGGAGCAGCACGGCCTCGCCACCGGTTATCGCTACTGGTTCGGCCGGCCGAGAGCAGCCGACCTTCCATACAACCGTGGGCTCGTCCCGGCCGGCTATCTGATCTCCGACGCAGAAGACATGACTCACTACCTCATCGCCCAGCTGAACAGCGGTCGCTACCGCTCGGCGACCGTGCTCTCAGCCGAAGGAGTGGACAAGCTCCACCGGCCCGCCGTCCCTACACCGGAGACGGGCATCTCCTACGGGATGGGGTGGTTCGTCGGTCCGATCAACGGAATCCAGGCCATCCATCATCAGGGCGAGACATTCAACTTCCACGCGAACGCGGTGCTCGTGCCCCGGAGCCGCACCGGCGTCATCGTGCTGATGAACGCGGAGAACTCGATCGACCTGTTCCTCAGCGGACGCATGGGAACGATCTCCGAGGGCATAACGAGCCTCCTCGAAGCACGCCATCCCGCTCCGCCACCATCGATCCGCGCCACGTTCGCCCTCTGGGCCTTGCTCTTCGGAGTCATCGCTCTCCAGTTCCGCGGCCTCGCGCGCTGGATCGCAGCTCTGCGTCGCGGCAACCTTCCGCCTGGTCACGTGCGCCCGCGCCCGCGCATCGCGCTTTGGCTTGCCTTCAGCCTCGGCTGGGCGGCCCTCGTTCTGGCCCTCGTCCCGAAGCAACTCGGCTTGTCGCTCTTCGTCGCCGCTCAGGGACTGCCCGATCTGATGTACGTCCTTCTGCTCAGCGGACTGGTCGCCTTCTGTTGGGGGATCGTCAGAACGATCTGGGCGTACGCGATGCTCCGGGCCGCGGCCCGCAGTCACGGCGATTCCCGGACCGCAACGACCGGCAACGTCGCGACTCAGTCATGAGCACCCTCGCCTCGCGACTCCAGGCCCCCGCAGTCGGCCGTCTCGAGTACGCACGCACTCCCCGCCGAGACACGGCACTATTTCTGATCGCGGTAGGAGTCGTCGGCCTCCATATCGTCGACGACAACTTCCTCCAGCCCGAGCCCGGTACTTCAGCGGGCGACCATCTCGCAAGTGGGCTCATTCCCATCGCTTTACTGGCGATCTTCGCGGCCGGATACCCGCGCTTGCGCGCTGGGCTACGGGCAATCACGGCCATGACCATGGGGGCGCTCGCCATCACCATCGGCGTGCCGGCGGCCTACTACCTCCTCGACGGCAGCACCTCCGGCGACCAGTTCACGGGTCTGCTTGCGATCGTCGCAGGAGTCTCGCTGCTTCTTCTAGGCCCGGTCACGCTTTGGAAAGCAAGGCGCACCGACGGAAGTAGACGGCGCCGCTACTTTCGCCGCGCGCTCATCGCCCTGGCGGCGCCGCTCCTGGCATGGGCGATCGTCTGGTTCATCGTGTTCCCGATCGGCTTCGCCTACATCTACGTGCACACGGGGCGGTCCGCGATAACTCCCGACCTCGGCGTCCCCTACGAAACCGTGACGGTGGTCACCAACGATTCGCTCAACCTGGCTGCGTCGTATGTCCCCTCGAGGAATCACGCCGCGGTCGTTCTGTTCCCGGGCGCCACGCGCTCCCGGGAAGCAAGGATGCTGATCCGACACGGTTACGGCGTTCTGCTGCTCGACCCCCGCGGACAGGGCTCGAGCGAAGGCGACACCGTACGCTGGGCGGGCGACCGCGACCTCCTGGCGGCGGCCGAGTATCTCCGTCATCGTCCTGACGTCGACCCCCGTCGCATCGGCGGCTTCGGCTTTTCGATCGGCGGGGAGATCCTCATCGAAGCGGCCGCGCAGTCGACCGCGTTCAAGGCGATCGTCACGGAGGGCGCGGGCAGTCGCGTCGGCGACGAGGATGTCCACGGTCCGGCACGTCTGCTGGCGGAGCCGAACCTGGCGCTCATGACCGCCGCCTTGACCATCTTCTCGAACCACGGTCCGCCGCCGCCGATCGAGAGTCGCATCGCGCATATCGCACCTCGCCCAATCTTCCTGATCCATGCCGATCCCGGGTTGGGCGGCGAGAACACGAGAGGCCCGATGTACTACGCAGCAGCCGGCCAACCGAAAGCGATCTGGAAGGTGCGTGGCTCTCACCACACGGGCGGCATCGAGGCGCAACCCGCCGCGTACGAGCGCCGAGTGATCGCCTTCTTCGACAGGGCGCTACGACCAAGCGACCGAGACCATCGAGTTCAGCGGTTCGTCCTCAATGAACTGCGCCCAGTCTCTTCGACGTAATGGAGCAATTGACATGCCAACCGTTCGGAAGAGCTGCCCACCGCCAGCCGAACGAAGCCCGTTCGATTCGCCACACCTGAATGAGACGAGCCGCCTCGGAGCGGCTCGTCTCTCAGGGTCTTGTCGGCTCTGTCTAGGTGAATACGATCTCGCCGCCTGCCGCTTGCTCGTAGAACTCACCGACCGTGATCACGTCGGTGACCTGGGGGACGAAGTCGTCGGGCTTGAGGCCGAACATGTCGACGCTGGCCTTGCAGGCGTAGATGCCGGCGCCGGAGTCGGCGATCATCTCGACGAACTCCGAGACAGGCGGGAAGTCGAGTTTCTCCATCTTCCGGGCCATCATCCTGGTCGCGACCCATGACATTCCGGGGAGGGCACCGATCAGGGTCGGCATGTGCATTCCGGGGTTGCCGACGGTGGCGACCTTGATCTTGTCCTGCCGCTTCTTGGTGATCGCCTCGAGACCGAAGAACGTGAAGAAGACGTTCGCTTCGATTCCGTCCATGCGGGCTCCATTGGCCATGATCAGGCCCGGGTAGACGCCGTCCAAGGACCCCTTCGAGATGATGATCGAGACCTTCTCGATCGAGTTTCGCAATTCCTCCGCGGCCGGCGTGGCATCCACCGAGCGGATCGGTTCCATGGTCGTGGTCATCGCTCCTCCTAGATGCAGCCGTGAGGCTTGGGAATGCCGCCGATCTTGGCGGCGAGCTTGGCAGGGCCCTTGGGGAAGAGCTCGTAGAGCTCCTTGATCGGGACGCCGGATGCCTTCCCGAGGGTGCGGATCGAGGGAGCCTCGCCCGTTGAGAGGTAGGTGTCCGCATGTAGTGGACGACCTGCCAGTGGCGCGGAGGTCAGCTCGTCGATTCCGGCTTCGTGGGCGAGCTCGACGGCGATCTCCTCGTTCCATTGCTGCGGGTCTGTGAGGAAGCCTCCCGCATCTCGGTCGACGCCGATCAGTTCGATGGTGGTCATCTGGTCTGCCTTCCTCTCTTATGCGATCGTCTCGACGGTCTTCTTGCCCGTCATGTGCATTTCGGGCGAGATGCCCGGGATGTCGCGGCCCGGCAGTAGCAGGTGCCAGTACATCCACTGGAACATCAGCTTCCCGAGGTGGTTGAGCCGTGACTCCTGGAGGAGTGGTAGCGGGCCGAGGGCGGACGGGAAGCGACCCGGGAGCGGCTCGGTCTCGTAGTTGAAGTCGATCAGCAGGGCCTTGCCGAAGCCCGTCTCGATGAAGCAGTTGGCGTGGCCGTCGAAGGACTCCTCGAGCGGCTTGCCGGCGAGGTAGCGCTCGATGTTCTTGGTCAGCAGCTCTCCCTCGAAGTGCGTCACCGAGCCTGCCTTCGAGGTGGGGACGTTGGTCGCGTCGCCGAGCACGAAGACGTTCTCGCGCGCGAGCGACTGTAGCGTGCGCGGGTTCGTGGGCACGAAGTCGAGATCGTCGCCGAGCCCCGGTGAGCGGCCGACGTATTCCGCGCCGGAGTGGACCGGGACGGTGACGAGCAGATCGAAGGGAATCTCGCGGCCGTCGTACGAGATGAGCCGTCCGCCCGCGCCGTCGACCTCGCCGGTGGCGAACTCGACCTCGAGCCCGATCTCCTTCTCTTCGAGCAGGTAGGTCAGGTGCTTCGATGCGATCGGCTTCGTGAAACAGCCGTCGAGGGGCGTCGCGAGGACGATCTCGGTGCGATCGCGGATACCGCGCTCGCGGAAGTACCAGTCCGCCAGGAACGCGAACTCGATCGGCGCGACGGGGCACTTGATCGGCATGTCGACGATGTTCACGACGAGCTTGCCGCCCTCGAACCGGGTCAGCGCCTCGGCGAGCGCTTCCGCGCCTTCGGCGGTGTAGAAGGTGAAGACCTTCTCCATCCAACCCGGGCCGGTGAGGCCCTCGGTCTCCTCCGGAGCGAGCCTGGTGCCGGTCGCGACGATCAGGACGTCGTAGGGGAGCACGGTGCCATCGATGAGATGCACCGTGTCGTCCTCGAGTCGCCACGTGATCGATGTCGCTCTCGTGGAACGAGATGCCCTTGTGGAGCTGGCGGTGCCGGGGCCGCACGATCTCGTCGATCTGCGCCAGGCCGAACGGGACGAACAGGAGACCGGGTTGGTAGACATGGCGGTCGTCCTTGTCGACGACGACGATCTCGAGGTCTCCCTCGTCGTAGCTCTTGCGGAGGCGGTTCGCCATCAGGGTGCCGCCGGTGCCACCTCCGAGGATCACGACCCTCTTCGCCATCGTCGCACCTCTCCTTCGTGTCGTCGCTTGCAGTGTCGTTTCGGCGGAGTGCTGTCGCATCGGGGTGAGGGCGCAGTCGGGATCAGTAACAACTACGTATACTCTACAATCTTAGAGTTGTGTATACTGATGGAGCAATCGACCACGGAGAGATCGCGATGCCGCGAGGAGAGGTGACGAGATGAGCCTGCAGCCGATGTCGGCCCTACCCCATCCACTACCGGACGCACTCGTCGAGCTCGTCGCCCGGCGCTTCCGCGTCATCGGCGAGCCGATGCGGATCAAGCTGCTCGACCGGCTCCGCTCGGGCGAGGCGACCGTGCAGGAGCTGACCGAGGCCGTCGCAGCATCGCAGCAGAACGTCTCCAAGCATCTGAGCGTGCTCCATGACGCCGGCATCGTCGCGCGCCGCAAGGAAGGAACCCAGGTGTTCTACCGGGTCGTCGACGCCGGCGTCTTCGAGCTCTGCGAAACCGTGTGCGGCAGCGTGCAGCGGCAGGTGGCCGAACTGAACGCGATCCTTGACGGAGCCGGACGGTGACGACAGTCGGCCCGATCGGTCGCCTCGGCGCCTGGGCCGCCGATCACTTCCGCGCCGTTCTGGTGGCGTGGATCGTGGTCGCGGTGGGCCTCGGGGTGCTGGCACCGCGGGTCGAAACCGCGCTGTCCGGGGCCGGTTGGGAGTCATCTGGCTCGCAATCCGTGCAGGCGAGGGCCCTGATCGACCAGCATTTCGGCGGCCAGTCCAGCGCCGCCCTGATGGTGGTCGTCCATTCCCCGGTGGCGACGGTGGGTGACCCGCAGTTCGCTGCCGTGGTCGACCGGGTTGCAGGCACCTTGCGCGCGGATTCGCGGGTCGCGTCGGTGGCGATGCCGCGTGCCGGCGTCTCGATCTCGCAGGACGGGCACACCGCGATCGTCAGCGCCGGGGCGAACGGGTCGACGACCGAGATGGTCGCGGCCGCTGATGCCCTGAAGGGCGATCTGAAAGCTGCCGGCGCCGACGGCGTGCAGGTCAGCCTGACCGGCGCCTCGGGCATGTGGTCGGACTTCAACGTCGCCAACCGCAACGCGATGATGAAGTCGGAGCTTCTCTCCTGGCCCGTCACGCTCGTGATCCTGCTGCTCGCGTTCGGCTCGCTCGTCGCCGCCGGCCTGCCGCTGATGCTCACGATCCTCGGGCTCGTCGCGTCGGCCGGGACGCTCTACATAGGCTCGCGCTTCTTCGACATCTCGATCTGGGCGATGAACTTCGCGCTGATGTTCGCGCTCGCGCTCGGGATCGACTACGCCCTGTTCGTCGTGCACCGCTTCCGCGGCGCCTTCTTCGGTTCCAAGCTCACCGCACGCGAAGCCGTTGCCGTCACGATGGACACCGCCGGCAAGGCCGTGCTCTTCTCGGGCGCAACCGTGCTCATCTCGCTGTCGGCCGTCATGCTCGTGCCGAGCCCCGCCTTCCGCTCGATGGCCCTCGGAATCATGGTCGCCGTCATCTTCGTCCTGCTCGCCACGATGACGCTGCTGCCCGCGGTGCTCGCCAAGCTGGGCCCTCGCGTCGACAAGCTGTCCTTGAAGTGGGTGCACACCGGCGAGCACCGCTCGCCGCTGTTCGCCGCCTGGGCCGAGCGGCTCTGGAAGCGGCCGCTCCTCTACGGCACAGCCGCGCTCGCGATCCTCGTCGCTCTCGACTCTGCCGGTCCTGGGGCTGAAGACGGGAATGCCGTCGATCAAGGTCGTGCCGAAGAGCGACACCTCGCGCCAGGGCTACACGCTCGTCCAGTCCGCCTTCGGGCCGGGCGCACCAGGCGCCCTCCAGATCGTCGGTCCGGTCCTCGCGATGGAGCACGCCGTAGCGATCGCGAAGGCCGATCCTGGAATTGCGAGAGTGATGCCGATGCAGTCGGGATCGGGTGGCATGCAGCTGCTACAGGTGGTGCCGAACGCCGACCCGTCGAGCACCGCGGTCGGTGCGACGATCGATCGCCTGCGCGCGCAAGCTGCCGGCGGGCGCTCTCGTCGGCGGCGCGACCGCCGAGAACCACGATCTCGAGCAGACGCTCTCGGCGAAGACGCCGCTCGTGATCGGGGTCGTGCTCGTCCTCGGCTTTCTCCTGCTCTTGCTCGCACTCCAGGCGCCGGTGATCGCGGCCGTGGGTGTCGTCACCAACCTGCTCGCCGTGGGAGCCGCATTTGGCGTTGCCCGTCTGATCTTCCAGGACGGCCACGGCGCCGGCCTGCTCGGCTTCGAGCCGCAGG
The DNA here is from genome assembly GCA_963776305.1 of uncultured Thermoleophilia bacterium. Taxonomy (GTDB): domain Bacteria; phylum Actinomycetota; class Thermoleophilia; order Gaiellales; family Gaiellaceae; genus Gaiella. The sequence continues at coordinate 215,140 of CAVZMA010000007.1, forward strand.
GATTCATCGACGCCTGGGGCCCGGTCTTCTTCTTCGCGATGATCTTCGCGATCTCGATGGACTACACCGTCTTCCTGCTGTCGTCGGCGAAAGAGCACTACGACCGCACTCACGATCCGCGGGACGCGATGGTCGGTGGCCTCGCCCACTCGGGACGCGTGATCTTCGCGGCGGCCGCGGTGATGGTCGCCGTTTTCCTCACCTTCGCGCTCTCCGGCCCGCTGCCGCCGAAGGAGATGGGCGTCATCCTCGGCGTCGCGGTGCTCCTCGACGCCCTTCTGATCCGGCTCGTCCTCATCCCCGTCGCACTCCGACTCCTCGGCACCTGGGCCTGGGGACTGCCGCGCTGGCTCGACCGCATGCTCCCCGACGTGCGATTCGGTCACTCATGAGCCTCACCGCCACCGCGCATGCGATCCCCGGCTCGCTCCGGCAGGAGATCGTCATCGACGGCAAGCACGTTCTCTACACGGACGAGCCCGAAGCCGTCGGCGGCGACGGCAGCGCGCCCGCACCCCACGAGCTCCTACCCGCCGCGCTCGCCGGCTGCATCTCGACCACGCTCGTCATGTACGCACGCACGAAGCACTGGGAGCTCGGCGATGTCGACGTCGATGTCGACTACGACAACCACTCCACGCCACGCCGGTTCGAGGTAAGGATCACGCTGACGGGCGATCTGACCGAAGCGCAGCTCGTCCGCCTGGAGAAGGTTGCCGCGAGCTGCCCCGTGCGCCGATCGATCGAGACCGGCGTCGAGTTCGACGAACAGATCGACCGCGGTCACAGTCGCGTCACAGTCTGATCCTCGAGGCCCTAGGCGCGGCGGGTGTAGGCGCCTCAGGAGGCAATCCGTGCGCGGTCGCGTGAAGAGCGGGGCTCGCGAAGGCGCCTGCACCAGCGAGCCGGGCAACAGGCGCCCAGCCTTACGGGATGCCCGTGCTGCGGCATATTCCGTCTGAGAGCGGCTAACTGAAAGCGACCCAGGCGAGTCTGAGCGCGACGATGGCGATGGCAATGGCGAGGAGTCGCTGGATCATCTGAGCCGAGGCGGGGCGAAGACGGTTGACCTGCCACCCGACCTCCGTGACCACCTCCTCGCCAAGAAGGTAGCGGCACGCCATCCAGGCCCGAGTGATCTCGTGTTCCCGACACGAGCGGGTTCGCAGCGGGACCGCCACAACGTGCGTTCCCGGGTATTGGCCGGCGCCGTCGAACGGGCAAACAAGAAGCTCGCGGAGGCCAGCCATGCCCCTATAGTCGGCGTGACGAATCACTCGTTGCGCCGCACGTTCGCGAGCCTGCTCTACGAGGCCGGAGCGTCGCCGAGCTACGTGATGGGCCAGAAGGGGCACACCTCGGCGAGCATGGCACTCGAGGTGTACTCGCGGATGATAAGTCGAGATCGCGACACCGGCGCCCGCCTCGACGCCCTCGTCAAGGGTGTTGATTGGGCACCAATGGGCACAAACGACGGAATGGACGAAGCGCTCGCCGAGTTGAGCGAAGACACTATGGAGCGCCATCCCGCATAGGGAAACGCGTTGCGCTGATGGGCGGTGACGGGCTCGAACCGCCGACCCCCTCGGTGTAAACGAGGTGCTCTACCAGCTGAGCTAACCGCCCGTGTGCTCCCGCCATTGAAGCGGGTTTTTGGCGGCACCGCCGACGACCATCGGTTGCTCTCCCTACGTGGAGCGAATGGGCAGAGCGTTGCGCCGGGTCAAGGGCGGCCGTCAACCCCGAGTGGGGGATCGGTCAACTCCCGGAAGGGTGAGCGCACCGCCGCGCGGATGCTCGCAAGATGAGGTCACCTCGACGGAACGCGACGGTGCGGCGGACGCGGAGGTCGAGAGATACCGGCTCTGTTCCTGGGGAGCCTGCGCGAAAGGGGGGCCTCGGCGGCGGCCCTCCTTTTCGTTGCCTCGGGCGGATCCGAATTCCGACGCCCGTGGGTGAGCTCGGCGAATCGTCGTGCCCGGTCCATCGTCGAGTGGCCTCGCAGGTCCCGCGTGCCCTATCGTTCTCGGCCTCATGAGAGAGAGAACGGTCGGCGAGACCGACCGTGAGCACGTTCGGTTGGCCGAGCTCGTCGCTGCGCTCTCGCTCGGCATCGATCTGGGCTTCGGGCAGCCGATGGAGCACGTGCTTCGGCAGTGCCTGATCGCGTTGCGGCTGGCCGAGGGGCTCGGGCTCCGAGAAGAACAGCGCGCGGTCGTCTACTACACCGCGTTGCTCGTCAATGTCGGTTGCCACACCGACGCCCACGAGCAGGCCAAGTGGTTCGGGGACGACATCGCGTTGAAGTCGATCAAGTACGACCACGAGCCGAGGAGCATGCGGATGGCCGCCACCGGGATGCGGTTCCTGGGAGCCGGCAACCCGCCGCTGCACCGGTTTCGGCTGGGGCTGGCGTTTGCGCTCTCCGGGCACCGCGAGGTCGACGGCATGATCGAGCACCACGCGGCCATCGCGCGAACGATGGCCGAACAACTTTCGCTACCGAGCGAGGTCGTGGCGGCCGTCGGCGCGGCATACGAGCGATGGGACGGGCGTGGCTGGCCGGGAGAGCTCGAGGGAGAAGACGTCCCGCTCGCCTCCCGGGTTGCTCATGTCGCCGAATACATCGAGGTCGCGAACCGTCTCGGAGGAGTAGCGGCCGCGAAGCAGCTCGCCCGCGAGCGGAGCGGCGGAGACTTCGACCCGGTGCTGGCCGACCTCGTGGAGGCAGAGGGCGACGTCATCCTCTCGGGTCTCGACACCGTCGGCGCCTGGGGTGCCGTGATCGACGCCGAGCCCGCGCTCGCCGTCGTGCTGGTGGGCGAGCGCTTCGACGCCGCGCTCCTGGCGATCGCGAGCTTCGTCGACCTGAAGTCGCCATATTTCCTGGGTCACGGGCGCGCGGTCTCGGAGCTCGCCGCAGCGGCGGGCAGAGCATTCGGGTTGGAGGAGTCGGACGTTCGCTGTCTGCGGCGCGCCGGTCTCGTGCACGGCCTCGGGCGGCTCGGGGTCTCGAACGCCATTCTCGACAAGCGCGGGCCGCTCGGTGCGGGCGAGTGGGAGCGCGTCCGGCTGCAGCCGTACGTGACCGAACGCATGCTGCGGCAGTCAGAGGCGCTGGCGCCCGTAGCCCGGATCGCTGTGCAACACCGGGAACGTCTCGACGGCTCCGGCTATCCACGTGGGCTCTCCGGTGCCGCACTCTCCCGTGAGGCCCGCATTCTCGCAGCCGCGGAGGCCTACCAGTCGATGCGCGAGCCCCGCCCGCACCGCCCGGAGCTCTCGGCCGCGGACGCCGCAGTCGAGCTGCGGGCCGACGTCAGGGCCGGTCGCCACGACACCGACGCCGTCGAGGCCGTGCTCGGCGCCGCAGGGCATCGCGTCCAGCGGCGCCCCGAGGGTCCCGCGGGGCTGACGCCACGGGAGGTCGAGGTGCTCAGGCTGCTCGCGCGGGGCCTTTCGAACAAGGAGATCGCGGCCCGGCTCGTGATCTCGCCAAAGACGGTCGGGAACCACGCAGATCACATCTACGCGAAGATCGACGCCTCGAGTCGCGCCGCGGCAGGCCTCTTCGCGATGCAACACGGCCTCCTGCCCGAGGAGGGATTCCCGGCCGCCGCCTCGGCGTAGTCGGTCAGCCGGCCCGCATCGCCTGCATCTCCTGCATGTTCCTCATCATGACCGCCTCGGTCTTGCGCAGCTCATCGGCGGGGCTGAACATGACGACCTCGGTGCCGGGCTCGTGCTTCACCGGGACGTGCCCCGGCGGCGTGTAGAAGGCGTCGCCGACCTCGAAGACCTCCTCGCGGTCGGCGTAGCGAAACGTCAGCTTGCCGTCGATGACGTAGCCCCAGTGCGGACATTGACAACGGTCGTCCGGAAGCCCCTTCATGAGCGGTGTCGCATCGATGTCCTCGCGGAACATCGTGAAGTTCACCGAGTAGCCCTCGAGCCGGTCCGACCTGTCCGTCACGGGGCCGAACTCGCCGCCCTGCGTGGCAGTGTCCCTCGAAACCTTCGGCATCTCCGTCGCCTCCTTCGTCTTGGTGTAGCGCCAGGCTAGGGGCGGGGAGATTTCCCGTCATGAGGCATTTGACCCATCTTCGAGGATGCGAGCGGCGCGACCGATTTCAGGTCTGCCGACACATCTCCGATACATAATGTGTTCGCGGTTGGACGGGTGCTGCCAGCGTCTCCTGGGAGGCCGACGATGACATCAGGTGAGGTCCTTCGCCATTCCGTCAGCATCGACGAGCAGGAAGTGTTTCGCCTGATCCGCAAGCCCGTGGAACTGCTCGAAGCTCCAGCCGAGTGGTTTCGTCGGCCGTGTCGCCTCCTGGGCCGAGTACGCGGAGCGTCGCTACGGCGACTCCATCAACCCCGTCATGACCTACGTCGAGAGCGGGCCTCACAGAGTCTCGTGGATTCACCACGAGGGCGAGGACTGGCGATCGGGCGAGAGATTCTGCACCTACCACATCATCTGCGACTGCATCGCCGGTGTGGAGGGAAACTCTCCGCGGGAATCAGTCGCTCACATCCTGGGCTGCGGAAGCGTCCTCCGTGCTCTCCAGAGAAGGGCGGCCTTCGTCGACTACAAGTATCGAACCTGCGAGATCCTGGCTGCCCTGAGGCAGCCCGATGCCGGCGACTTCGAGCAGTCCAACACCTTTCACAAGTTCGCCGTCAAGACCATCGGCAACATCCTCGAGCTCGACGCGAGGCATCCGAAGGAGTGGCCGGGAAACGTGATCAACGGCGAGCATCGCGTCAGCGTGCTCTCGACCCTCTTCCAGCTGCACCCCGAGGTCGTGAAATGGTACGGCCGATTGCTGGAGGAGAGCGGCGTGATCGAGGACTTCGACGGAGAGATCCTGAAGCTCAGGCCCGAAACACTCGCCGCCTAGCCGCGTCGACATCGGGTCCTGGCCCGTGCTCGACCGGACGGAAGGCCTGCACACGGCGATGCCCCCAACGGGATTCGAACCCGTGTAGCCACCTTGAAAGATCGGTCGAGGGATTACGTGGTGGGAGGAATGTGGCTTGTTGAGCGGGATCCCGGGTTGTCTGCCTTGATCCTGTCGAGGCCTGAGGACATCTGTAGCACCACGAGTTGGTGAAAAGAATGGTGTAAATCAGGCGGGAGGGAGCGGCAGCCCCGCCAGCGCGTACGCCTCCTTGCGCATGCTCGCGAAGCGTCTCGCTCGTGCCTGAACCCAGAACTGCATCGTGCCTGTGGCCCGCGAAATGATCTCGTCGCAGCTGGAGCAGCGTTCGACGGTGACACGGTCGCCATCGTCTTGGCGCACCTCTGCCAGTAGCTTGCGGTGCTTGTGGTCGCAGGTCACTCAGATCACCAGCCACGACGTTATACGCACGGGGCGTTCATTCCCCAACGGCAGCGGCCCCTCTCGGGGCTGCTGTTGTCCGTTGGGGGGCCAGCAGCGCGTCAGTTTGGACTGGCGTCCACAACTAGTAGGTCTCCGTACCTGCTCTTGTCTGTGACTCGCCACACCTTCTGGCCGTTGCGATACTCGCCAGACCATTCGACGAAGCCCTCGTCGACGAGCTCTTGGGGGATTTGCCGAATCTCCTCCGACGTGAGTGGCTGTTCTTCGTGCTCCATCTGTTTCACCTCCTCTCGCGTTTGGTCGATGCAGAACTCGCAGTTCGCTCGTGGGTCGCCGTCACAGACGATGCAGGCGCTCAAGTCCCACCTCCCGCGGCTAGGCCACGCTCGACTGAGTCGAGGAGTGCGTCGCCGTCGCCCTGGGTCGGTAGGTAGTGCGAGTAGGTGTCGAGCGTCATCGAGACCTTGGCGTGGCCCAGGAGCCTCGAGACAGCCATGATGTCCGTCCCGCCTCGCACGAGCCTGGACGCCAACGAGTGGCGGAGTCCGTGGAGCGAGCATCTTCGACCCGAGTAGTCGATCCCGGAGTTGGTGAGGGCACGGTGGAACACGCGTCGTACGGTGGCGTAATCCAGCCCTCGCTGGCCCCACGCGTAGAAGACAAGGTCGTCGCCGTCGGTGTGCTGGAGGCCAGTCGGTGCTCAACCAAGTGAGAGCACCGTCGCGTAGCCAACAGAGCTATCCGAGCGGGCCGCTCTCGGAGCGAGGTTGCGCCCCTTCGAGCGGTTACGCTGATTCAAGTTCAGTGAACGATGGCGCAGTTCGCGCGGGAGGCCCGCAGCGGTTCGTAGGCTTCCTCCTGTGCTGCGCCGCCGGAGAAGGAGGTTCCCGTGGCACAGCGATACGTCAAGCCTGGCTGGTTCACAAAGCACATCTTCAACCGGCTCGTCGCCGTGCTGACGCGGCTCGGACTCAGCGTCTGGGGCTCACGCGTGCTCGAGGTGAACGGACGCACGTCCGGAGAACCGCGACGAACTCCGGTCAACCTCCTGACGATCGACCAAACGCGCTATCTCGTCGCACCGCGCGGCCAGACGCAGTGGGTGCGTAACCTCCGAGCGGCCGGCAAGGGCCAACTCCTGCTCGGCAAACGCGTGGAGCCGTTTACCGCCATTGAGGTGCCCGACTCTGGGAAGGAGGCGATCCTCCGCGCTTACCTAAAGCGCTGGAAGTGGGAGGTCGGCGCGTTCTTCGACGGCGTCGACGGCGATTCACCTAGCGAAGAGCTGCAGCGGATCGCACCGAACCACCCGATCTTCCTGATCGAGCGATCCCCAATCTGAACACGCCCACCCCTGGCTGCGCGAATCTCCGTGAAGAGACTGATCACTATTCGGGTGACTTCCCGAACGCTGTGCATGCGGGTCGAGCCCGTTACGTCCAGTGAGCTCCCGCTTGACGGAGAGGTCCGCGCCCGGTCCCGGTGCAGGCACGACGAGCGTGGCACGAAATTCGTGATATTCGACACAAGTTGATTTCACCGACCTCGGAGTCGCGCTCGTGGGTTTCCCTGATGTGGCTTGCTCGACGCGGGCGGATGCTGTGGTGGACGGGCCTCAGTTTGGCCAGGGTCGGAGAGGAGGGTTGAAAGATGGCGCAGATTGAAGGCGAGATCATGATTGCCCGCCCTGCCGCGGAGGTGTTCGACTTCGTCGCCGACGAGCGCAACGAGCCGCGCTTCAACCGGCAGATGTCGTCCGCGGAGCTGCTGACCCCTGAGCCGATCGGGAGCGGGTCTCGGTTCCACGCCGCGATGCGGATGATGCGCCGCACGGTCGACATGACCGTCGAGTTCACCCAGTTCGAGCGGCCGAGGCTGCTCGGCTTGACGTCGCGGTCAGTGATACGCGGCGGCCGCGGACGGGCGATGCTCACCTCCGGGACGCTGACCTTCGAGCCGGTCCCCAGAGGGACGCGGATGCGCTGGGCCTGGCAGGTCGAGACGCCAGGAAGAATGAAGATCCTCGCACCGCTGATCGTTCGGATGGGACGCCGCCAGGAACAGCGGATCTGGGGCAGCCTCAAGCGGCTTCTGGAGGACCAGACGCGACCGGAGCCCTGAGACACCCGAGAGCCTTGGTTGACGGTGCGCGCCCCGTGCAGAGGGACGGTGACTCTCCGGGGGTGCGCGGGCGGAGCGGAGATTGTTCGGGTGCGCTCGGGGTTCACAACCTCAGGTGGGTGCTGAAGAAGGAGAGGATGCGGCGGCGCGCGTCTTGGGCCGAGGGCTCGTCATAACCGGCCCCAGGCGTGAGCTTCCCCATCACCGCGAACAGGACGGGGACGGTGTTGTGATCGTTGAGGAACCCGTGCCCGGCCTCGGGGTACTCCTTCACGTCGTGCTCCACACCGACCGCGGTCAGAGCCCGCTCCAGTCGGTCGGCGGCGCCGCGCAGGATGCGGTCCTTGGCGCCATAGCTTCCGACGATCGGACAGGCTCCGGTCAGGAAACTCTCCGCGTAGGCGTCTTTCGGGGCGGTGCCGTAGTTGACGCTCGACGCCGAGAACCCGTGGCCGGGGGCGAGCAGCAGCGCTAGCCCGCCACCCATGCAGTAGCCGATCACACCGATCTTGCTGGTGCAGCCGTCCTGCCCGGCCAACCATGTGCGCGCGGCGTCCACGTCGTCGAACGCCCTCCCCTTGCGCGCGCGTATGTCACGCATGATCGAGCGCATGCAGCTCAGCTTCCTGCCCCAGTAGAAGAGGTCGGGCGCGACGGCAAGGAATCCCTCGCTCGCCAGCCAGTCGGCCTGGTTTCTCAGGTCTTGGCTCATTCCCAGGACGTCGTGGATGACCACGACCCCCGGCCACGGACTCTCGCCCTCAGGCGTAGCCAAATAGGCGGGCAGCTCGCCCCGATCGGTGGGAATCCTCAATTCGGCCATAAGGCCACTCCAGCGTACGCGTGGCCGGCCCCGCCCAGGGGACTGAACACTGGCGCGGGTGACCAAGTAGGCGTGAACCGTCTCTTCTCCCGGCTTCAGGCGCCGGAACCCCCCGTTTGCCCCAACGGTTGCCCCATTTCGCCTCCTTAAGGAGGCCAGCCGGACAACCGCACCTTCAGCCACCCCCACCCTCGCGGAGCGCGGGTCCCATCCGCGCCGGAGTGACGCTCTCGCTGGCCCGGGCCATGACGCGTCAGTCCGTCCTTAAACCCCCGCCATCGTCACCTGGGTGAGCCGGAAGTGGTTGCCGGACGGGTCGCGGAAGCCGCAGTCGATGCCGTACGGCCGCTCCTCGGGCTCCTCGACGAACTCGACGCCGCGGCTCTTGAGCTCGTCGTAGGACGCGACGCAGTCGTCCGTCGTCAGGAAGATCGCGCCGGCGAAGCCCTTCGCCATCAGGTTGCGCACCTGTTCCGCCGTCTCGTCGTCCATGACCGGTTGGCCCGGGATCGCCATCAGCACGATGGCGATGTCGGGCTGCGCCACCGGCCCGACGGTGAGCCAGCGGAAGTCGCCCATCTCGGGGAGCGTCACGTCGGAGCGCACCTCGAACCCGAGCTTGTCGGTGTAGAACGCGAGCGCTTCGTCCTGGTCGTGCACCCACAGTTGCGTGGTGGAGAGCGAGATCACGGGGTTCCTCCTCGTGTTCGAGAGTGGTCGCGACCAGCCTAGGAGGCCGCAGGGCGCCTGTCTTCTCGAAACGTGCTGCGTTGGGGCCGCTCGTAGACGCGCAGGACGCAGGCTCGGCACGATCGCGCGCTCGGAGGCGGGCGGGAACGCTGCCCGGTAGGCGGTCGGCGAGCGCCCGAACGTGCGCGTGAAGCTCGTCGTGAACGAGCCGACGCTCCGCAGGCCGACCGCGAAGCAGATCTCCGTCACCGAGCGGTCGGTCGTGCGCAGGAGCGCTGCAGCCCGCTCGAGGCGCCGCGTCAGGAGGTACGTGTGCGGCGGCTCACCGAAAGCGCGGCGAAACTCGCGACTGAAGTGCGCGCGCGACAGCCCGGCGCGGCGCGCGAGGTCGTCGACGCCGAGCGGCTCGGCGTAGCGAGCGTCGGCGAGATCCTTCGCGCGGAGCAGGTGCCGGACGGGGGGCGCATAGGCCATGCGACCAGTATGGCCCCCGGTACGATCGCAGGGCCCCATCGACTAGCGCTTTGTCACCATGGACGTCCCGAGCCTTGGGACGAGTTCCGCGGGTTGTCCATTCCCGCCCTTCGTGTGCTGTGCGGAGTCGGCGCAGAACCCGTCCCACGACGAGGGACGGCATGACCCCCACCCCCGCTGAGGGCGGGTCCCATCCGCTTTGGAGTCTCGGGCTCGTCGTCCCCATCGACACGCGATGTCGTGATTTGTACGTACCCACGGCATCGATGGCCTCAACCCTGAAATCAGCAGTTCGAGTGAGAGCACCGTCGCCCAGGCGAGTTGGTGCCTAGATTCAAGGCCCTGACCGCGCACACTGGGGAGTGCTAGGCGGGCTTTGGCCGCTAGCGACGGGGCGACCAAACTGGGTTGGAGTCTTGTGTGTCGGGAGAGTTGGTGAGGTTGCGTTGGTTGCTGCCGTCTGTGTTCATGACGTAGATCTCGTGGTCGCCGTCGCGGTGGCTCACAAACGCGATCCTCCGTCCGTCTGGCGACCAGACCGGCCCGAGGCCGCCTGCGCCCTCATGGGTGATCGGATGGAGGTCGTTGCCGTTGGGCCGTATCAGGTAGATGTCCGAGTGGCGGTGGAGTCCCGAGGACTGGGTGGTGCCGAACGCAATCCACTGGCCGTCGGGAGACCAGGCGGGAGCCTGGACGTCGATCCCGGGCGTCTTGATCGGGCGGTTGTGAGTCCCGTCCGCGTTGACCACGTGTAGCTTGCCGTGAACGAGATACGCGATACGCGCACCGTCTGGGGACCAGAGCGGACAACAACCGACCAGAGGCACGCGGGTGATCGTCCGGTCATGGCTGCCGTCGCTGCCTGCTATGTGAATGGCGCGGCGCGCCGAGTATGCAATCTCTCGTCCGTCGGGTGACCAAACGGGCCAGCAGCACCGTTTTAGGTCGCGCTCGTTGCTGCCGTCCGCATCTGCGATGCGGATCGTGAGTTTGCCGTAAGGCTCGCCCGAAACGACGGTTCGGTGAAAAGCGACTTTGATCCCGTCGGGCGCCCAGGTTGGCGAAGTGGCACCGGCGGTGGTGAGGTTCCGCTTTCCGGAGCCGTCGGTGTTCATCACCACGATGTTGTTGTTGCCGTCGTATCGCGCGTAGCCGATGCGGAAGCCATCTGGCAGCCACTGGGGCGACGTCTCCGACGCGTGATCCCACGTAAGCCGCCGTTGTTGGCTTCCGTCGAGGTTCATCGCATAGATTTCGCGGTATTCCTGGTAGTCCGGAGGTTGGCGGAGCCGAATGAAGAGCATCTTCGCCTCGGCCTCACCCTGGGCGTCCTCCGCGGACGAGGCGGCGGACGCGACAATGAGGCCGATCACGATGCCCGTGAAGCTGACGGTGAGCGCGAGCGCAAACCCAACACGGAGCCTGTACCGAGCATCGCGGAGCATCTATGAATGATACGACGCGTTCGCGATGCTAGAGCCGAACCGAGCGCCAGGCACCGGCGACCCATCGCTCATGTGACATTCCCGAACTGTGAGTGTGTGGGGGCCCCGTCTGGGGTTGTTGCCAGGGTGGCGCCGTGCTCTTCGTTTGTGACTCGATTTTCGAATGACCCGCGGTTGCGGTGTCTTTCCAGTGATGTGTCCGGGCGGAGTGGCCGGTGCCGGTCTGGCGCCCGCTTGCTGGCCTGATCAGAAGCCTGTCCACCCTGTGGGGTGTGACCCGTCACAGTCGTGCCGCCCGCGGTTCTCATCCCCAGACCGGCTACCGGAGTGTGTCCCCCAACGTTGGGCTGGAGGTCGTCGGGATGGTTGCAGATCAGCTGGACTACGTGGTCGGTGTCGACCCGCACCGCGACGAGCACGCGGTCGGTGTCGTCGAGGTGCGCAGCGGTGTGGTCGTGTTCGAGACGTGCGTGGCCGCTGACAGCGGCGGCTACGCGGACGCGCTCGCCGTGGCCGAGACGCATGCGCCGGGGCGGCGTGCGTTCGCGGTCGAGGGCAGCGGCTCCTACGGCGCCGGCCTGACGCGCTTCCTCACCGGCAAGCGGCGAGCGGGTGTTCGAGGTCGGCCGTCTGCCGCAGGGAGCGGCGTCGGGCGGGAAGACGGACGCGCTCGACGCGGTCCGGGCGGCCCGCGCTGTGCTCGTGCCAGGAGCGGCCCGCGACGCCGCGCAGCAACGGCGAACGCGAGGCGCTGCGGGCGTTGATGGCCGCTCGGGAGGGAGCGGTGAACGCGAAGCGGGCCGGGCTCTGCCAGCTCCGTGATCTCCTCGTCACGACACCCGAGCCGTTGCGGGCCGAGCTGCGGCCGCTGACCCGGGCACGGCTGCTCGCGCGTCTCGCGGCGACCCGACCGCAACGCCGCAAGGACCCGGAGCTGCGCGGCGCGCTGCTCGCGCTCCGCTCGGTCGCTCGCCGCATCCAGCAGCTGATCGCCGAGGAACGCGAGCTCGCCCGCGAGATCAAGACCCTGACCGAGACGCTCGCACCCCAGCTCCTCGACCAGCCCGGCGTCGGGCCGCTCCTCGCCGCCCAGGTCGTGCTCTCCTGGTCCCACAAAGGCCGGATCAGAAGCGAGGCCGCGTTCGCCCGGCTCGCCGGCGTCGCCCCGATCCCCGCCTCCTCCGGACAAACGATCCGCTACCGCCTCGACCGCAGCGGCGACCGACAACTCAACCGGGCCCTGCACCAGATCCTCGTCACCCGACGCCGAATCCACCGAGCCCACGATCGCCTACATCGAACGCCGCATCAGCGAAGGCAAGACCCGCCGCGAGGCCAACCGCTGCCTCAAGCGCTACCTCGCCCGCAGCCTCTACCGACTCCTCGAGAACGGAGCGCCACCAGACCGCTTGACAAACATAGAAGCATCACTGGCGCAGGCCAGTCAGCTGAGTCCTGGCCGGCGCTGGACGTCCGTGCTTGGCGGGTTCTCAGCCGGGTCGGCCGCCCCAACTGAAGACGTGGTGAGAGACGGCGGTCAGCGGTCCGACCTGACAGGTGCCCGCGAGGAGTTTGCCGTTGGCGTCTGGGTTCGCATGGCAGGTGTAGCCCTTCGGCCCGCCCGTAATCGGGTAGCTATGACCCGGAACCTTCCCGGCGAGCTTCGTGCTCGAGAGCTTGATCGCATACTGCTTCGCGACCGCGCAGCTGACCCCGTTCGCGGTAACGCCGTACTTGTTTCCCGTGACCTTTCCTCCCGTCTTCGGGAAGACCCACTTGGCGCCGACGACGTTCCCGCAGATCGAGAGCCCCTCCCTCCCGTCGCGAGCGGCGAGCGCCGACGAAGCGACGACGGCCGCGATCGTGATCGAGAGAACAACCAGCAAAGCCTTCATGCCTGACCCCTTCCAGTCGGAGAACTCGTGCGGAGTAGCTCGACTCGGGCCTGGAGCCGGCATCGCGGAGGCTACACCCGATTCAGGACGGGCCAAGCGATTGCTCGACGTTCCTCCCTCCGGGTGAGATTCCTGAACACTCGCCCAAGCGGCAGTTCTCGCGTAGTGCAGGTGAGGCTGAAGCCTTGCCACGGAGCGTGGAACGCCGCGTCTCATGCAACATTCCCGAACTGTGAGTGTGTGGTGGCCCCGTCTGGGGTTGTTGCCAGGGTGGCGCCGTGCTCTCCGTTTGTGACTCGATTCCCGAATGATCCGCGGTTGCGGTGTCTTTCCAGTGATGTGTCCGGGCGGAGTGGCCGGTGCCGGTCTGGCGCCTGCTTGCTGGCCTGATCGGAAGCCTGTCCACCCCGTAGGGGTGTGACCCGTCACAGTCGTGCCGCCCGCGGTTCTCATCCCCAGACCGGCTACCGGAGGTGTCCCCCAACATGGGCTGGAGGTCGATCGGGATGGTTGCAGATCAGCTGGACTACGTGGTCGGTGTCGACCCGCATCGCGACGAGCACGCGCTTGGTGTTGTCGAGGTGCGCAGCGGTGTGGTGATGTTCGAGACGTCCGTGGCTGCTGACAGCGGCGGCTACGCGGCCGCGCTCGCCGTGGCTGAGACGTATGCGCCGGGGCGGCGTGCGTTCGCGGTCGAGGGCAGCGGCTCCTACGGGGCCGGCCTGACGCGCTTCCTCACCGGCAAGGGCGAGCGGGTGTTCGAGGTCGGACGCCTGCGCAGGGAGCGACGTTCGGGCGGCAAGACCGACGCGCTCGACGCGGTCAGGGCGGCCCGCGCTGTGCTCGTGCAGGAGCGGCCCGCGACGCCACGTAGCAACGGCGAACGTGAGGCGCTGCGGGCGTTGATGGCAGCGAGGGAGGGTGCTGTGAACGCGAAGCGGGCTGGGCTCTGCCAGCTGCGTGATCTCCTCGTCACGACACCCGAGCCGTTGCGGGCCGAGCTGCGATCTTTGTCCCGGGCACAGCTGCTCGAGCGTCTCGCGGCGACCCGACCGGCACGCCGCAACGACCCGGAGTTGCGCGGCGCGCTGCTGGCGCTGCGCTCGGTCGCTCGCCGTATCCGACAGCTGACCGGCGAGGAGCGCGAGCTCGCCCGCGAGATCAAGGCCCTGACCGAGAAGCTCGCTCCCCAGCTCCTCGACGAGCCCGGCGTCGGGCCGCTCCTCGCCGCCCAGGTCGTGCTCTCCTGGTCCCACAAAGGCCGGATCAGAAGCGAAGCAGCGTTCGCCCGCCTCGCCGGCGTCGCCCCGATCCCCGCCTCCTCCGGCCAAACGATCCGCTACCGCCTCGACCGCAGCGGCGACCGACAGCTCAACAGGGCCCTGCACCAGATCCTCGTCACCCGCAGACGCAACCACGAGCCCACGATCGCCTACATCGAACGCCGGATCAGCGAAGGCAAAACCCGCCGCGAGACAAACCGCTGCCTCAAGCGCTACCTCGCCCGCAACCTCTACAGACTCCTCGAGAACGGAGCACCACTAGCCAGTTGACAAACATAGAAGCATC
>CAVZMA010000008.1:0-149516 GCA_963776305.1 uncultured Thermoleophilia bacterium
TCGGCATCAGCAGGGCGATGACCAGAACCATGGGGACGCCGATGCGCAGAAAACGGTCGGACAGGTAGTTGCGACTGCCTTTGCGTTGCAGGCTTCCCCGGCACGAACAGTCCGGACAGGAAGAACATCAGCGACATCAGGCTGATGTCCTGCCAGGCGCAGAACAGGTCGAAGCCGAAGAACCGCTGGCTGTCTACGATGGGGATCGCCTGCCAGCGATAGGGCGCAGCATCGAACGGGTAGGGCTCGGCCGGCAGCGATTTCAGGTAGGCAAGGATGGAATGGAACGCCAGAACGATGACGATAACGACCGCTCGCAGGTTGCTCAAGGCGAGGCTGGCTCGGGACATAACCTTAACGACCTTGCGCGGACGAAAAAACGATGGGCTATGTTTTAGGCATTCCTTGCTATCTCATAACCGGGTCTCAAGGAATGCGTTCCTGCGGCAAAGCCCGTACAATCAGGGATTCCGGCCGCGCTGTTCACAATGTTTCCGGGTCGCCTCGACAGGGATGCCTCCACTTCGTGAAACGGCCATATTATGGGGTGAATTCGCGAGTGGAATGGAAGGACGTTCAGTCGTGACAGTGAAGTGGGCGAGCATAGCGTCGGCATTGGTTCTTACCGCGGTAGCCGCGTTCGGGACGCTGGTGCTGAGCGCCCGCGCCGCGGAGCCAAGCGTGGTCGGGCTCTGGGAAAAGCGGAACGACCGCGGCCAGCCGGCCGTGTGGTTTCTGTTCGTCGAGCATCCGGGCGGCATCTACGAGGGCGCCATCGTCAAGGCGTGGCCGCGCACGGGGGATCCGCCGAACCCAATCTGCAGCCGCTGCGCCGACGACCGCCGCAACCAGCCGGTGCTTGGCATCTCCTTCGTTCGCCGGACATGAAGCGGCGCGGCTTGAGCTACGATGACGGCAATATCCTCGATCCGCGCGACGGCAACGTGTACCGCGCCCTCATGACGCTGAGCCCCGACGGACAAAAACTCACCGTGCGCGGCTATCTTGCCATTCCTCTCCTTGGCATGGACGAGACGTGGTATCGCCTTCCGGACAGCGCGATGACTGCTATCGATCCTGCCATCATCGCGCGCTATCTACCGGCCGGCGCGCGCGGCAGTTCAGCCTCGACGGTGACGCAGCCGCAAAGCGTGCCGAACGGCACGCAAGGCGCGCGGCAGCGGACCAACGGCGCGATCCGCTAGATTAATAAGACTTCAGCTCTAATAAGACTTCGGCAGGCCCAGCGCCTTCTCGGCGATAAAGCACAGGATCATCTGCGGGCTCACCGGCGCCAGCCGCGTGATCAGCGCCTCGCGCAAATAGCGCTCGACGTGAAATTCCTTGGCGTAGCCCATGCCGCCGTGGGTCATCACCGCGGTCTCACACGCCTTGAACGCCGCTTCGCCCGCGAGATATTTCGCGGCATTGGCCTCGACGCCGCATGGCTCGCCGGCGTCGTAGAGCGAGGCCGCATTGAATGCCATCAGATTAGCCGCTTCAAGCTCCATCCAGCATGCGGCGAGCGGATGCTGGATCGCCTGGTTCTGCCCGATTGGGCGGTCGAACACGATCCGTTCATTGGCATAGGCCGCTGCCTTTCGAATAGCCGCGCGGCCGAGTCCGATCGCTTCGGCAGCGATCAGGATACGCTCCGGATTCATGCCGTGCAGGATGTATTCGAAGCCTTTCCCTTCCTCGCCGACGCGATCGGCGGCGGGCACCGGCAGCTTGTCGATGAATAACTCGTTGGAGTCGACGGCACTCCGCCCCATCTTCGGAATTTCGCGCACGTCGACATGGCGGCGGTCGAGATCGGTGTAAAACAGGCTCAAGCCCTCGGTGCGCCGCGACACATCCTCGAGCGGCGTGGTGCGGGCGAGGATCAGCATCTTGCTCGCGACCTGGGCGGTGGAAATCCAGATCTTCTGCCCTGACAGCAGATAGCGGCTGCCCTCGCGCACCGCTTTGGTTTTTAGTTTCAGCGTGTCGAGGCCGGCGTCAGGCTCGGTTACGGCGAAGCAGGCCTTGTCTTTGCCGGCGACCAGCGGCGGCAGCATGCGCTTCTTCTGCTCGTCGCTGCCGAACACCACGACGGGGTTGAGCCCGAAGATGTTCATGTGCAGCGCTGACGCTCCGGACAATCCCGCGCCGGATTCCGCGATCGCCTGCATCAGCAGCGCCGCTTCGGTCACGCCCAGACCCGAACCGCCGTAATCCTTGGGGATGCAGACGCCGAGCCAGCCGGCGTCGGCGAAGGCGCGGTGGAAATCGTGCGGGAACCCGCCGTCGCGGTCCTTGGCGAGCCAGTATTCGTCGGGAAAACGCGCGCAGATTTTCTCGACCGCTGCGCGGATCGCCTCCTGTTCGGCCGACAATGAGAAATCCATTGGGTTCTTGCCTTGCCGCGCCCGATTGCCGCCCATCGCTGCCCACGGCTGGGTCGGCGAACATACTCATGCTAAAATTATAGGCATCATAACAACGAACCGGTGTCTTGCACCCGGCATCGAGGAGGAAGCGAACATGAGAAAAGTCACCGTCGCCCCAAAGGCATGGGGCTCAACGATTTCGTCGCCAAGGAGGAAGGCTTCTTCGAAGCCGAAGGCCTCGATGTGACGTTCGACTGGAAGACCTTCCGCGGCACCCAATCGAGCTGGAAGGACTTCAAATACATGGAGCGGCCGCAGGACCAGCCCTACACCAAGGACAAGGCCGAGGTGATCCAGGGCGCTTGCGTCTGGGGCTCGATCTGCAACGCCTCAGCTGGCATGGGGAAGTTCGTGCCGGAGGCCTATGGCAATTCGCCCTGGGCGATTTTCGTGCGGCCGGATTCGAAGATCCACGAGCCGAAGGACCTCAAGGACATTCCGATTTCTGTCGGCATGCGCGCCGGCAGCCACTTCAACGTGCCTTATCGCCTGGAAAAGTATCTGCCACTGGAAAACATCAAGACGGTCAACACCGGCGGCTTCGGCGCGCGACTTAGAGCGCTGCTCGATGGCGAGGTCGAAGCGGCTTCACTCCTGCCGCCGCAGATCGCAATGGCGGAGCAGCTCGGCCTGCGCAAGATTATGGAGGATACCTTCCATACGCTGTGGTGGGTACCGCAGGGCTTTCCGCAAGAAGCGACGACCGCATATCTTCGCGCGCTCGACCGCGCCGAGAAGGCGATGGATACCAACCTCCAGAAATATCTTCCGCTGTGGAAGCTCGCGGTGCCGGCCGAGTTCGAGAACTACCACAAGTGGGATTTCTCGAAGTTCGGCCGCGGCGAACGCTTCGTCTACAAGACCATCCCACATTCGGAATTCGATGAGGTGATGGACCAGGTCAAGCGCTGGAAGCTCGACGACTTTCTGAAGGATCGTAGCTACGAGGGCTTGGCGGCGCGCTAAGCCGCATCGTCATCCAAGACGCAGCGTGGGCTCGCCACAGAGGCGGGCCCATTTGCGTTGATGAACAGCCCTGCCCTGTGCCAGCATGGACGCGAACGCGCCAAACGCCGGGAGAGCACGATGGGGCAAAGAGCATACGCGTTGCGCATCATCAGTTTGGTGGTCTTGAGCGTCGCCTTCGCGCGCACCGTCGATGCCCAGGACTTGGTACGCGTGGCCGTCCCGCAGCGCGGCACCTGGGAAACGTCGGTGCCCGATCTTGGCGAGCAGGCGAAAATTTTCGCAAAGCATGGCGTCAAGCTCGAAACGCTGTACACGTCCGGTGGCGCAGAGACGATGCAGGCGCTGATTTCCGGCAGCGTCGACGTGGCGATCGCGACAGGAACGGCCGCAGTGTTCGCGGCCTATGTGAAGGGTGCGCCCATACGACCCGTTGCAACGTCGGTGACCGGCGCGCGAGAAATTTTCTGGTACGTCAAGGCGGATTCGCCGATCAAATCGTTGAAGGACGCCGCCGGAAAGACGATGGCCTTCTCGGCAACCGGATCGTCGTCGCATCTCGCCGTTCTGAAGCTCATCAAGATGTCGGGCGCCGACATCAAATCGGTCGGCACAGGGACGCCGGTGGCGACTTTTACGCAAGCCATGACCGGGCAGATCGACATCGGCTGGTCGGCGGCGCCGTTCGCCCTCGGCGCGCTTCAGGAGAATCGCATTCGCACAGTCGCCAGCGTCGGCGACATCGTCGAATACCGCGACATGAGCGCGAGGCTCCACCTCGCCAACCTGAACTTCATCACGACCAAACCCGATGTGCTGAAGCGGTTCCTGGCGGGCTATGCGGAAACCCTGGATTGGATGTACCGCGGCGACGACGCGGTCCGGGTGTTCGCCGAACTCTACAAGATCAAGGAAGCCGAGACGCGTCAGACCCGCGATGAGTTCTATACACGCGAGAGCCTGGACATCAGGCGCCTGTCGGGCCTTGACCAGGCGATGGATGACGCCGTGGCGTACAAGTTTATCGGCAAGGCGCTGACAAAAGCCGAGTTGGATGACCTGTTCAAATATCGCGTCAAATGATGGCTACTCCAGCACCGCAATCGCGTTGATCTCAATCAGATACTCCGGCGAGGTCATCTTGGTGATCTCGACCATGGTGGAGGCCGGCGCCGGCGGCTTGAAATACTCGCGTCGCACTTTGTGAATCTTGTCGAAGTGCTCCATGTTGCGGACGTAGACGTCGACGCGGCAAATGTCGTCCAGGGTGCCGGCGGCGGCCTCGACCGCGGCTTTGAGATTCTCGCAGACCTGTCGGGTCTGCGCCTCGATATCCCCGATGCCGGCGATGGTGCCGTCGGATTTCCGCGCGGTCATGCCAGAGATGAACACCATCCGCCCGCGTGCTTCGATCGTGGTCGCCTGGGAAAAATGGCCGCTCGGCTTGGCGATCTTGTCGGAACTAATCTGCTTCTTCGGCATAGCCGTCCTCCCGGAGGTTTCGCTTGGCCGAGAGTGTGGTTCAATGCTGCCTCCGCCAGCAAGGGGCACAGAGGCGCAATGGTTTCGATGCCGAGCGAAAGCAACTGGGCGGTCACCTTTCCGGGCAACCTGCGATGGAGCAACGCCACGCAGATCGTCAAAGGCATGGTCGCCTATGGCGCGGCCGCGATGGCCGAAATCGATCTAATCATCCGGCGGCTCAAAGCGCGCGCGGGTGAAGCCGACCTCGACAAGGCCTGGATGGAGGAATGGTCGAAGGAGGCCGATCGTGTGGCGAAGATCGGCGACGAGGCCGACGCCGCGGGAAACGCCATCACCGCCGGAAACCAGTACATGCGCGCCGGCAATTATTACTACAGCGCCGAGCGATTCATCCCGCCGGGAGACGAGAAGCTCACCATCTATCGCAAGGCGCTGCACTGCTACAAGAGCGCGATGAAGAGGCTGCATCCCGACATCGAGCGGCTGGAGGTGGCATACGAAGGTCAGAGCCTGCCCGCCTGGTTCGTCAAGGGACGCGGTCTCGGCAAGCGGCCCACTGTCGTGCTCTTCGATGGCATGGACAACGCCAAGGAGATGAGCGTCATCTTCGCCGGACTCGATTTCCAAAAGCGCGGCATCAATACGCTTGCGATCGACGGGCCGGGTCAGTCCGAGCCCTTGCGGCTGCGCAACATCCCGACCCGCCACGACTATGAAGCCGCCGGCAAGCCCGCCTACGATTACGTCGCTTCCCGCCCCGAGGTCGATCCAAAGCGCGTCGCGGTGATGGGCTACAGCTTCGGCGGTTATCACGGCCCACGCATTTGCGCCTTCGACAAGCGCTACGCGGCTTGCATCTGTCTCGGCGCGATGCACTGGAACGTTTACGACTTCGTCAAAGGCCACGCTCCGACCGATCCACGACAAACCTCGGGCTCGACATTTCAGTTCCGCTGGGTCGTGGGCGCGCCCGATAACGCCACCGCACTGGAATGGGCGAAGAAATTCACCCTGGAAGGCGTTGCCGAGAGGGTCGAGTGCCCCATCTTGATCCTGCACGGCGAGAGCGACCGTGTCGTGCCGCTCGCGGAGGCGAAAAAGTTGTACGAGCGAGTTGGTTCGAAGAACAAGACGCTGAAGATCTTCACGGAGGCCGAAGGTGGCGCCGAGCACTGCCAGGTCGACAATCGCCAGCTCGCCGTGGACTTCATCGGCGACTGGCTGCTGAAGAACACGTAGGACCAAAATGGGAGCCGTCATGCTCACGTTCGTTCGCCGCTTCGTCGTTGCCTGCATGGCGATCGCCGCCGTTCAGACGGCGGCGGCGCAGGGCAACTATCCCGAGAAGCCCATCCACCTTGTCGTCGCGTTCGTTCCCGGCGGCGCCACCGATACCTTGGCGCGGCAGTTGCAGAACGACCTGCAAAACGTGCTGGGCCAGCCGGTCGTCATCGACAACCGCCCTGGCGCCGGCGGATATCTTGCCTGGAACCACGTCGCCTCCTCGGCGCCGGACGGCTACACGCTGCTCCTTGCCGAGAACGCGCTCGCCATCAGTCAAGCGCTTTACAAGAAATCGAAGTCGAACTTCGACCCAGTGACGCAGTACGACGCCATTACCGGCGTCGCCGTTGCCCCGTCCGCGCTGATCGTCGCCAACAACATTCCAGCCAAGACCGTGAACGAGCTTGTCGCCTATTCGAAGACTGTGCCGCAGAAAATGAATTTCGCCTCGGCCGGCATCGGCAGCGTCTCGCATCTCAACTTTGAAGTTTTCATGGACAAGACCGGCTTGCAGGCCGTCCACGTGCCCTACAAGGGCGGCGGCCAGGCCATGCAGGACGTTCTCGCCGGCCACGTGCCGATGACCATTTCCTCGGTGCAGGCCACCAAGGGCCTGGTCGAGAGCGGCAAGGTGCGAGCATTGGCAGTGACCAGTCCGACGCGCTCGCGCGCCATTCCGGATGTGCCGACCATGCACGAGGCCGGCGTGCCGGCCGCCGATGTGGAGCTGCGCTTCTGGTTCGCGGTGTTCGGGCCGAAGGGTCTGCCGACGGCGGTGAAGAGCAAGATCGCCCAATCGGTCGCCAAGGTGATGGCCGACCCCGTGGTGAACGAGCGCCTCGCCAAGCTCGACATCACGCCGGATGTCATTGCTGATCCCGAGTTGCATAAGAAGCTCGAAAGCGAGATCAAAAACTGGACCCGGTTCATCGACGCCAATGGCATCAAGGCGGAATAATCTCCGCGGCGAAAGTGCCGCATCTGCGGCCGGGCCTGGCCTATCGACGCCAAACCTCGCCCATGGTCGAATGGGCCTGCCGAGGATCACGCACACGGGGGACCCTCATGCTCCGTCTCATTCACTGCTGTTCCGTCATCTCCGCGCTGCTCAGCATTTCTGGGGGGGCGCAGGCGCAGGGCACATATCCAGACCGGCCGATCAAATTCGTCGTCGCCTTCCCGCCGGGCGGCGCGACTGACACCTTCTTCCGGCTGATCTCGAACGAGCTCGGGACCGCGCTTGGACAGGCGGTCGTCGTCGAGAACAAGGGCGGCGCCGGCGGCTATATCGCCTGGCAGATGGTGGCGGCCTCGCCGAACGACGGCTACACCGTGCTGGTGGCGGAGAATGCGCTCGGCATCAATCAGGCGCTGTTCAAGCAGCATCCGTCGGGATTCAATCCGCTCAAGGATTATGACGCGGTCGGCGCGATGGCCAATACGGCACTGGTGTGGACCGTCGCCAGCAAGGTGCCGGCGAACACCTTCAAGGAATTCGTGGCCTGGGCGAAATCCCAGCCGAAGAAATTCGACTACGGCCACGCCGGGCCCGGCAGCGTGTCGCACCTCGTGCCCGAAGTCATCCTCGACGGCACCGGCATGCAGGCGCAGCCAGTGCCGTTCCGTGGCGGCGGTCCCGCCGCCCAGGCCATCGCCGGCGGTCATGTCGACGTGGTTGCCTCCTCGCTTGCCGTCGCCAAGACCCAGACCGAGGGCAAATTGGTCAAAAGTCTGTTCGTGACGAGCGCCAAGCGGTCGCCGGTGCTGCCCGACGTGCCGGCGCTGCCAGAGCTCGGCTTCAAGTTTGCCGAAGTCGACCTCGACTTCTGGTGGGGCTTGTTCGTCCCGAAGGGCACTCCGGAACCGATCCGGGGCAAGCTCGAAAAAGCCCTGCAAGCCACCATGGCGAACCCAGCGGTGCGCGAGCGGCTGATCAAGGTCGGCACCGATCCCTCGTTCGCGCCTGGCCCGGCGCTGCGCATCAAGCTGGAGCGCGAGATAGCAAACTGGTCGAAGTTCTATCGCCGCTCGCGGGGTAGTCGCCCCCGGCGAGCACGACGGTGACCGCTGCGCCCACCGTTTGTTCGAGCGCGACCCGATCGAGATCGCCGGCGGCAGCAGCCGCGAGCACGGCGAGCAGGTCGTCGCCGAGCAGCGGCATCAGCGATTGCGTCTCCGGGTCGCCGAAGCGGCAGTTGTACTCGAGGACCCTCGGCCCGTCGGCGGTCAGCATCAGGCCGGCGAACAGCGTGCCGACGAAGGGTTGACCACGAGAAGCGAGCTCGGCGAGCACGGGACGACACGTGAGCTCGACGAGGTCGTCGACCGCCTGCACGTCGAAGCCGGGCACGGGTGCAAACGAGCCCATCCCGCCCGTGTTCGGGCCGAGGTCGTCGTCGTAGGCACGCTTGAAGTCCTGCGCCACGGGAAGTGCCACCGTCGAGACACCGTCGCAAACGGCGAAAACCGACACCTCGGGGCCTTCGAGTAGCTCCTCGATCACCAGGGGGCCGGAGAAGCCCTCGAGCTCCTCGAGTCCGGCCGCGACTTCCGCCTGCGTCATGCACACGACGACACCCTTCCCCGCGGCCAGGCCGTCCGCCTTGAGCACGCACGGAGCAATCGGCTCGGAGAGCGTTGCCGCGCGCGGGACGCCGGCCGCAGCCATGACGTCCTTCGCGAACGTCTTCGAGCCCTCGATCGCGGCCGCGCCCCGCGACGGCCCGAAGACGGAGATCCCCACCGAGCGAAGGACGTCGGCGAGGCCGGCGACGAGGGGCACCTCGGGGCCGATGACGACCAGGTCGACGGCAAGAGCCCGCGCCAGGCCGAGAACCGCCTCGTGGTCGTCCGCGCGGACAGGATGACAGTGCCCGAGCCCGGCGATGCCCGGGTTGCCGGGTGCGGCATGGAGCTCGGTCAAGAGCGGCGACTGTACGAGCTTCCAGGCGAGGGCGTGCTCGCGGCCACCGGATCCGACGAGGAGAACGCGCACGGGACGAGCCTAGCCTCTGGACGACCTCGACGAAGCGGGCCACTTGACGACGGCAGACGCGGGTGACCAGACTCGAGGCATGCCCGATCGGACGCCGACGTTCGCTGTTCCGGCCGATGCCTACGAGGAGTACATGGGCGCCTGGTCGAGACCACTTGCCGAGGCGTTCGTCTCCGCAACGGGCGTCAGGGCGGGCCAGCGAGCCCTCGACGTCGGCTGCGGCACCGGCGCGCTGACGGCGGTGCTCGTGACACGGGTCGGGAACGGATCGGTGGCGGCCGTCGACCCCTCCCCGCAGTTCACCGCCGCGTGCGCGTCGGCGAATCCGGGCGTCGACGTCCGCCTGGCCGGAGGCGAGCGGATCCCGTTCGACGAGGGAAGCTTCGACACCTCGTTGTCCCAGCTCGCGGTCAACTTCATGACGGACGCCGGGGCCGGCGTCCGCGAGATGCGTCGTGTCACCCGGGCCGGAGGCATCGTGGCGGCGTGCACGTGGGACTACCGGGACGGGATGACGATGTTGCGCGTCTTCTGGGACGCCGCCGCGAGCCTCGACCCGGCAACGCCGCACGAGGGAAAGACGATGCCGTACTGCGACCCGGTCTCGCTCGAGCAGCT
Organism: uncultured Thermoleophilia bacterium; assembly: GCA_963776305.1. GTDB lineage: Bacteria > Actinomycetota > Thermoleophilia > Gaiellales > Gaiellaceae > Gaiella. The sequence goes on from CAVZMA010000008.1 coordinate 9,781, forward strand.
GTGGCGTGACGCCGGACTCGGGGACGTGCGCACCGGGGAGCTCAGCGTCTCGCGTACCTACGACGACTTCGACCACTACTGGCGCACGTTCGAGCTGGGGGTCGGGCCGGGCGGCGCGTACTGTCTCGGCCTCGCGCCCGAGCAGCGAGCGCGTCTCCGCGCGGAATGCTTCCGCCTCCTCGGTGATCCCTCCGGCCCGCTGCCGCTGACCGCACGCGCCTGGGTCGTGACCGGAACGAAATAGCGGATCTCAACGTTCGACCTGAAACCCGGGCGCGCGGAGGCGCGCCCCTTCAGGATCGCGCGGCTCCGAAGGAGCCGCGCGCAGCAAGCATCGAGTGCGGCGTCTCGAAACGTACGGTTTCCGGCACAACGTTTCGAGACGCCGCACTAACGAAGCGCGCGGCGCACGCGCTCGCCGAGCCCGGCGAGCCGTTCGCAGGGCTCGTTCGCGAAGACGAACCTGACGTAGTCGGCCGCCCGATCCGAGCCCCAGTTCGTCATGGGCGTCGCCGCGACCTTGCCGACCCGGAAGAGCCGCTCGGACGCATCGTCGGCGCCGTACCCCAGGGCGCGCACGTCGAGTAGGACCGACCAGCCGCCGTGCGGCGGGACCACCGGCAGGCCCGCGAGCTCCTCGAGGACGACGTCGCGACGGCGCTCCCACTCCGCCGCCGCCTGCGGCGACGTCGGCGTCGCCCGCCTCGAGCGCAGTCGCGACCGCGGCCTGCGCGATGCCGACCTGGCAGACGACGTTCGAGATTCCGACGAGCCCGATGTCGTCCACGAGATGCGGGGGCGCAACGACCCACCCGACGCGCCACCCGATCATGCGGAGCTCCTTCGAGGCCGAGCCGACGACGATCGTGCGTTCCTCCATGCCGTCGAGCGCGAGTGGATCGACGAGCTCACGGCCGTCGAAGAGCAGCCGCTCCATCGCCGTGTCGACGACGAGCAGCAGGTCGCGCTCACGGCAGAGAGCCGCCACCGCCTCCCAGGCGTCCCGGTCGAGGACGTGCCCCGTCGGCATCGAGGGGCTCATCATCAGGAGCACCCGCGTGCGATCGCCGACTGCGGCGCGCAGGACTGTCGAGATCGAGGCTCCAGCCCGCGGGAGACGGTTCCAGGCGCGCGAGCCGCGGCACGCCGCCGGCGACGCGCACCCGATTGAGCAGGCCCGCGTAGACCGGATCGGTCAGCACGACCTCGTCGCCCGGCTCGAGCACCGCGAGCAGGACGTTGAGGATCCCGTTGAGCCCTCCGGCCGTGATCAGGGTCGACCGCCAGCCGATCTCGCGCACACCGCGACCGACGTGGGCGGCGACGGCACGACGGAGCCGCTCGTGACCCGGGAACGGGAGGTAGCTGTTCGCATCGTCGTCCGCGATCGCGTGGCGGGTCGCTTCGACCGCAGCCGGAAGAGGTCGCAGGTCGGTATCGAGGTTCTCGAGCCGGAGCAGCTCGGGGTCGGCCGCGCTGTCGGCGGCGTCACCCATCCGGTCGACACCGATCCCGGGAACACCGCGAAGGCGAGAGACGGTCACGTGCCGGTCAGCTGAGAGTGAGAACGGCCTCGCGGCCCTGTCCGGTGCCGACGAGCGAGACGGGCACGCCGAGGGCGTCCTCGACGAACCGGACGTACGCGGCTGCGGCCGGCGGGCAGCTCGGTGCCGTCGAGCTCCTGCTCCCAGCCCGGCAGCGTCTCCCAGACCGGACGGCAGTGGTGGAAGTCCGACTGGTGAGCGGGGAAGTCGTCCGTCTCGCTGCCGTTCGGCAGCGCGTACCGCACGCAGATCGGGATCTCGGCGAACGTCGAGAGGACGTCGAGCTTCGTCAACGCGAGCGAGGTGATGCCGTTGACCCTGACCGCGAAGCGGAGCGCCGGGAGGTCGAGCCACCCGCACCGGCGCTCGCGGCCGGTCACGGTGCCGAACTCCCCTCCGAGCTCGCCGCACCGCTCCTGCGCCGCGCCTTCGATCTCGGACGGGAACGGCCCTTCGCCGACGCGTGTCACGTACGCCTTCGAGACGCCGAGGATCTCATCGATCCGATTCGGGCCGATCCCGAAGCTGACCGCCGCACCAGCCGCGATCGGGCTCGACGAGGTGACGAACGGGTACGTGCCGTGATCGAGGTCGAGCAGCGTTCCCTGAGCGCCCTCGAAGAGGACGTTGTCGCCGTTCCTGAGCGCCCGATCGACGAGCAGCGAGGTGTCGGCGACGTACGGGCGCAACCGCTGCGCGTACCCCTCGTAGGTGTGCTGCACCTCCTCGGCGTCGAACGGCTCGATCTCGTAGACGCGCTCGAGCCAGACGTTCTTCTCCGTGACCGCGAGCTCGATCTTCTGGTGCAGGATCTTCGGGTCGAGCAGGTCCTGGACCCGGATCCCGATGCGCGTCGCCTTGTCGGCGTAGGCCGGGCCGATGCCCCGGCGGGTGGTGCCGATCTGGAGGTTGCCGAGCTTCCGCTCGCGCGCGCCGTCGAGGGCGACGTGCCACGGCATGATCAGGTGCGCGTTGCCGGACAGGAAGACGAGCCCTGCGGTGACGTGGCCTCGGCTCTCGAGATCGTCGAGCTCCTCGATCACGACGCGCGGGTCGACCACGCAGCCGGCACCGATCGCCGAGGCCTTGCCGGCGACGATGCCCGACGGGATCTGGCGGATCTTGTAGGTCTCGCCGTCGACGACGATCGTGTGCCCCGCGTTCGGGCCGCCCTGGTAGCGGCAGACGAGGTCGGAGTCCTGGGCGAGCAGGTCGACGATCTTGCCCTTGCCCTCGTCGCCCCACTGCGCACCGACGATCACGGTGGCAGGCACGAAAGGAGTCTACCGCCGGGGTTGGCGCGGCTCCGTAGAAGCAGGCAGGCGCCTCAGTGAAGGCGCCGATTCGGACGCGGTGCAGCGGCGGCAGACTGGAGGTTCGGATCCGACACCGTGGAGGTATCTCATGTCCCGCCATCCTTCGATTCCGGGCTGGAAGCAGCGAACGCGACGCGAGCGGATGCTCGTCCGGCTCCACGCGACCACGCGGTGGGATCGGCCGCCGCTGGGAGCGACTACGCCGCCGGAGGCGCCATCGGGCAGCACAGCGCCGCGCGCACGAGCTCTTCCTGCAGCTCGGGCATCGCCTGCACCACGAGGCGGTTGAGGCGCACGTCCCGGCACGGCGCGGTCGGCCGCACACCCGCCTTCATCGCTGACCGGCTGACTGACTCGTCGGCGACGACGACGCTCTCGAGCACGACGCCCTGCGCCCGAGGGTCGGCGAGGTCGTCGTCGAGTGTCGCCTCCACCTCCGCGCCCTCCGCGACGGTGCCTCGGGCCGCGTCGTCGAAGTGCTCGCGGAAGTGCTCCGGCGTGAAGTGCGAGAGCGCCCCGAGCCACACCGTGATGCGTGTGACACGAGCACCACCCTCGGCATCGGCGACCGCGAGGATCTTCGCCATCAGGTCGTCCAGCAGCGCCTTCTCGTGCATGGCCCTACTCCTCCGAGCTCGGCGAGAACCGATGCGGCGACGCCGTCGAGCGCCGCCGCCACCTCGGGTGTGAGCGGGTCGCCCATCCCGAAGGCGGCGCCTTCGACGCCGATCACGATGACCCGGCGCGGCGCCCTCCCGAGCGCCCGCCCGAGCTCCAGCGCGTCCGGGACCGAGAACGCGTGCGTCGAGGCGAGGCCGAGGTCGCGGGGCAGTGGATCGTCGCCGGGGTCGACCCGGTGGACGGTGCCCGCCGCGGCGCCGGACGACACCGCGTCCACGATCACGACCAGGTCGAGCCCGGCCCAGGCGTCGAGCAGCCTCGTCGGCTCGTCGTCGCATTCGAGCACGGTCGCACCGGCGGCCCGCAGGCGGTCGGCCACGAGCGGCCCCACCGCGTCGTCACCCCGGTAGCGGCTCCCGAGGCAGGCGGCCGCCCTCGGTCACGTGCGCTCGACCTCGAGCCTGAGGAAGTGCGTCGCACAGGAGATGCACGGGTCGTAGTTGCGGATCGTCTGCTCGCAGCGATGCGAGAGCTCGTCGTCCGAGAGGTGGAGCGACTGCCCGACGACCCCGCGGAGATCCTCCTCGATGGTCTTCTGGTTCTGCGAGGTCGGTGGGACGATCTTCGCGTCGAGGATCGTCCCTGCGTCGTCGATCTCGTAGCGGTGCCAGCAGATCCCGCGCGGCGCCTCGCTGCACCCGTGCCCGGTCCCGGCGCGCGGGACCGCCTCGATGAACGACGGCTCGGGCGGCACGTACTGCGCGATGATCCTGAGCGCCTCGTCCGCTGCGTAGACGGTCTCGACGGCACGCACGACGATGCTGCGGAAGGGGTTGCGGACGACGTCGCCGAGCCCGACCTCGGCCGCGACCTCCCGTGCCAGCGGCGACAGCTCGGCCGAATTGAGCGCGTAGCGCGCGAGCGGCCCGACGAGGTAGTTGCCGACACCTGCGAGCGTCGAGTGGAGCGCATTCGAGCGCTCGACGTGCGTCTCGGTGAAGTGCTGCTCGTACTCCGAGACATCGATGTCGAGGCCCGTGCTCGAGACGATGCGGCCTCGCTCGATCGCATACTCGCCCGGCTGCCGCAGCGCGACGAAGGCGTAGTCCTGCTCGTAGTCGGGGAAGTCGAAGCCGGCCACCCAGCGGGTGAACTCGACCGCCGCCTGGCGGGCCCACTCGAGCTCCGGCACGAGAGTGGCCAGCTCGGCCCGGGTCGGCGCGCGGTACATGCCGCCGACGCGCAGGTTGACGGGGTGCACGGCGCGCCCGCCGACGACGTCCATGATCGTGTTGCCGGCCTTCTTCAAGCGCAGCGCCATCTCGACGAGGTCGCGGCGGTCGCGCGCGAGCTCGACGGCGCCGTCGTAGCCGAGGAAATCGGGTGCGTGCAGCATCGCGGTATGCAGGACGTGGCTCTCGATCCACTCGCCGCAGTAGACGAGCCGGCGCAGGAGCCGCACCTGCTCGGGCAGCTCGACTCCACACAGAGCCTCCATCGCGTTGCAGGAGCTTGCGATGTACGCGATCGGGCAGATCCCGCAGATCCGCGCCGTGATGTCGGGCGCTTCCGTGAACTGACGGCCGCGGAGCAGCGCCTCGAAGAAGCGGGGCGGCTCGAAGATCTTGAACTGCACGTCCTCGACCTCGTCGCCCCGGATGCGCACGAACATCGCGCCCTCGCCCTCGACGCGGGCCAGGTAGTCGGTGCGGATCTCCCGGGTCGTGACGCCGTCAGGCTCGCTCATCGCTCGCCTCCCTGAAAGCCGGTGCGTTGGCGTTGAACGTGCGCAGGGCGCGAACGATGCCTTCGTCGTCGACGCCGAGCGCCTGCCACTGCTCCGCGAGCGCGTCGACGTTCGGGCTCTCCATCGGTCCGAAGCAGCCGTAGCAGCCACGGTTGTACGCGGGGCAGATGGCGCCGCACCCGGACTGCGTGACCGGGCCGAGGCACGGAGTGCCGTGGGCGACCATCACGCACGCCGTGCCACGTGCCTTGCACTCGAAGCACACGCTCGTCGACGGAAGCCTCGGCCGGCGGCTGTTCAAGAGCGCCAGCACCGTCTCGACGAGCTGCTCCTTCGAGATCGGGCAGCCGCGCAGCTCGAGGTCGACCTTCACGTGATCCGCGATCGGAGTCGACGTCTCGAGCGTGCTGATGAACTCTGGGCTCGCGTAGACGAGCGGGATCCACTCCTTCACGTCGGCGAAGTTCCGCAGCGCCTGGATCCCCCCGGATGTGGCGCAGGCGCCGATCGTGACGAGCAGGCCCGACTGCGCGCGGATCTCATGGATCCGCTCGATGTCGTGCGACGTCGTCACCGACCCCTCGACGAGCGAGATGTCGTACGGGCCGTCGAGCTCGGCGCTCGTCGCTTCGGGGAAGTAGGCGATCTCGAGCGCGCCGGCGATCGCGAGGAGATCGTCCTCGCAATCGAGCAGCGTCAGCTGGCAGCCGTCGCACGAGGAGAACTTCCACACGGCCAGCGTCGGTTTCGTCGCGACGGCGCTCATAGCTGGCGCACCTCCATCAACCGCTCCATCTCGTCGAACCGGAACACGGGCCCGTCACGGCAGATCAGCACCGGCCCGAGCTGGCAGTGGCCGCAATGACCGAGCCCGCACTGCATGTTGCGCTCCATCGAGATGTAGATGCTCTCCTTCGGCATCCCCCGGGCGAGCAGGGCCCGCGCGGTGAACGTCATCATCAGCTCGGGGCCACAGACGAGGGCGACGGCCGTCGCGGGGTCGAACGACGCTCGCGGAATCAGCTGGGTGACGACACCGACGCGGCCGTGCCAGTCCTCGCCGGCGCTGTCGACGGTGACGTCGAGGTCGACGTCGAACCGGCCGCGCCAGTCCTCCAGCTCGCGAACGAAGAGCAGCTCCTCGGGGGTGCGCGCACCGACGAGGACGCAGACCGACTCGAAGTCGTCCCGGTGAGTGAGCGCGTGATAGACGGCGGGCCGCAGCGGTGCGAGGCCGATGCCTCCAGCGACGATCACGAGGTCGCGGCCGCGTGCCTCCTCGAGCGGCCACAGGGTTCCGAACGGCCCCCGCACACCGATCACGGCGCCGGCCTCGGTACCGACGAGCGCGTGCGAGACGGCACCGACGTCGCGGATCGTGTGGACGAGGGCCCCGCCGGGATCGGGAGCGGCGCTGGTCGAGATCGGCACCTCGCCGACACCGAATGCGTAGAGCATGTTGAACTGCCCCGGCGCGGGCACGACGGGATCGCCGAGCGGCTCGAGCAGGAGCGTCCACGTGTCGGCCGTCTCCGGGGCGCGAGAGACGACCCGGTACGGGACGGGCGTCATCGGCCCGCGGGCCGGAGACTCAGCTGCTGCCGGCGCTGCCATAGAGATCCAGAAGACGGAGGCGCGTGTGCTGGAGGCGGTCGATCATCACGGAGGCGAACCGGCGCATGAAGGTCGTAGCCGAGAGCGTGTGTCGGCCTCACACTTCCCGCGCAGACACGCGCCGTCGAAGGCCACCGCGCGCACGTCGTCGACCGCGCGGGCGTCGAAGTGCCAGACGTAGGGCGGGAACAGCCACGACCAGCCGACGATCTCGCCCGGATCGAGCGTCTCGATCACGACGGCACCACGCGCCGGCGCGTGGGTCGACAGGGAGACGCGGCCCTTGCGCACGAGATAGAACGTGTCGGCCGGATCGCCTTCGCGGAAGAGCCGCTCGCCTTGCTCGAAGCCGACGTTCCGGGCGCAGCCGGCGATCAGCTCGAGCTGATCGCGCGTCAGGCCGTCGAAGACCGGGCTCTCGGCGACGATCTCGTCAATTGTTTGCATGGTCGACCTCCCCGTCGGCGGCGCGGATCGCGGCGAGCTCCTCCGTCACGTCGATCCCGACCGGGCACCACGTGATGCAGCGCCCGCAGCCGACGCAACCGGAGGTGCCGAACTGGTCGATCCAGGTGCCGAACTTGTGGGTGAGCCACTGGCGGTAGCGCGCGGGAGACGACGGTCGCACGCTCCCGCCGTGGATGTACGAGTAGTCGACGGAGTAGCACGAGTCCCAGCTGCGCCACCGCTCGGCGGCCCCGTCTGCGAGGACGTTCACGTCGTCGACCGAGGTGCAGAAGCAGGTCGGGCAGACGAGGGTGCAGTTCCCGCAGCTGAGGCACCGCTCGGCGGTCGCCGTGAAGCGCGGGTGCTCGACGTTGCGGGCGAGCAGGTCGCGGAGGTCGAACGACTCGACGTGGCGCCCCATCAGCGCGATCGCCTCGTGGGTGACGCGGAGCGCCGCGTCGACGTCCTCGCCGCTCGCCGGAACGGCGAGCAGGTCTGCGAGCACCTCGGCGCCACGCTCGGAGCCGACCTCGACGACGAACCGGTGCTCGTCCGCCGACGAGCTCGGTGAGCGCGAGATCGAACCCGCTCTCGGCGCGCGGGCCGGTGCCCATCGAGGTGCAGAAGCAGGTCCCACCGGGCACGCCGCAGTTGACGGCGACGAGGAACGCTCCTTCGCGGCGGGCGGCGTAGTCGCGGTCGACGTACGCTCCCTCGAGGAACACCCTGTCCTGGATCGCGATCGCGTGCAGGTCGCACGAGCGGACGCCGATGAACGCGAACGGCCGCTCGGGGGGCGGCTCCTCGACGAACTCGGTCTTGCCGCCGTCGGACCGGCGCGCCTGCCACAGGCGCACCCGCGGGAGGAAGGAGCCAGCGCTTCCAGGAGTGCGGCCCGACCGGGTACCCGAACCGCGCCTCGTCGTCGCGGCGCTCGAGCCGGTAGGTGGCCGCCTCCTGCACCTCCGTCCAGCCGGCGGGGAGCTCGTCGGCCGATGCGATCTCCTCGTACACGATCGCGCCCTCGCGGCGCGTCGGCCCGACGACGCAGTACCCTCGATCGCGGAGCACGCCGACGAGCGCGTGCAGGCCGTCGAGATCGATGACGGCGGGCGCGGGATGGGTCAGGACAGCTTCCTCGTTCACTCCAGGGATAGCGTGGATTCTCCACCATCCCGCGTCATCGGTAGAGCCCCGGCACGGTGTGCGGGAATCCCGCAGTCCCGCGGCGGGATCGGCCGCTTGCGCATCGGCCGCGAACCGCGTCAGCCTGGATGGGTGAGCGGAACCCTGGCAGTCGAGCGTGTGCGCCTGCGGGTCCGCGGCGTCGTCCAGGGGGTCGGCTTTCGCCCGTTCGTCCACCGGCTCGCCCATCGGCACGGCATCTCCGGGTTCGTGCTCAACGACGCCGACGGCGTCGTCGTGGAGGCCGAGGGAGAGCCCGGCGCACTCGCGGCGTTCGTTTCGGCGATCACCGACGAGGCACCGCCGCTCGCACGCGTGGCGAGCATCGACGCGACCGCCTGTGCACCCCGAGGCGAGCCGGGTTCGCCATCGTCCTCAGCGAGGACGGCGGCCGCGACCCGGACGACGCTCATCGCACCGGACGCTGCAACGTGCGACGACTGTCTCCGCGAGCTCTTCGACCCGGCCGATCGCCGCTACCGCTACCCGTTCGTCAACTGCACGAACTGCGGCCCGCGCTTCACGATCGTGACCTCGGTTCCCTACGACCGGCCGCGCACGACGATGGCCGGGCTTCCCGCTCTGCGCCGCCTGCCGCCGCGAGTACGAGGATCCGGGCGATCGCCGCTTCCACGCCGAGCCGATCGCCTGCCCCGACTGCGGGCCGCGCCTGACGATGCCGCTCGAGGAGGCAGCCGGCGTGCTGCGTCGCGGGCGGGATCGTGGCGGTGAAGGGCCTCGGCGGCTACCACCTCGCCTGCGATGCGACCGACGAGGAGGCGGTCGCCCGCCTCCGCGCGCGGAAGCTCCGCGAGGAGAAGCCGCTCGCCGTGATGACGACGGAACCGCACGCTGCTCGCCGAGCTGACAGCCGAGGAGGATCAGCTGCTGCACGGCGTCGCGCGCCCGATCGTGCTCGTTCGGCGGCGGGCCGACGCGGCCGATCGCTCCGTCGGTCGCAGCGGGTCGCCGTGGCTCGGCGTCATGCTCCCCTACACCCCGCTCCACCACCTCCTCTGCCGCGACGTGGGCAGGCCGCTCGTGATGACGAGCGGAAACCGCTCCGACGAGCCGATCGCGATCGACGACGAGGATGCGCGACGGCGACTCGGCGAGATCGCCGACGCCTTCCTCTCTCACGACCGCCCGATCCATCGCCGCTGCGAGGACTCGGTCGTCCGGGCCGCGTTCCCGATCCGACGCTCGCGGGGGCACGCGCCGGAGCCGCTTCCGCTCCCGATGCCGCGTCACGGCGCCAGTCGTCGGCGGCGGGGGCCGAGCTGAAGAGCACGTTCTGCGTCGCCCGCGGCAGCGAGGCGTTCCTCTCTCCCCACCTCGGCGATCTCGACAGCGAGGCCGCCTATCTCGCGTTCCGTACCGATCTCGAGCTCTACCTCGACATGCTCGGCGTCGAGCCGGCGGCGGTCGCCTGCGACCTCCATCCCGAGTACCTCGCGACGAAGTGGGCGCGCGGCGCAGGGCCTGCCGCTCGTCGAGGTGCAGCACCACCACGCTCACGCGGCGGCCTGCCTCGCCGAGCACGGCGAGACCGGCGAGGCGCTCGCCGTCGTCCTCGACGGAACCGGGATGGGAACCGACGGGACGCTCTGGGGCGGCGAGGTGCTGCGCTGCGACCTCTCCTCGTTCGAGCGGGTCGCCCATCTCGAGGCGGTGCCGCTGCCCGGCGGTGAGGCCGCGATCCGGGAGCCGTGGCGGATGGCCGCCGCGTATCTCGAACGGGCCGGACGACCGGTGCCGTTCGAGCGCTGGCCGCTCGTGCGCGAGAGCCTCAAGGTCAACGCGCCTCTGTCGTCGGGCGCCGGGCGCCTCTTCGACGCGGTGGCCGCACTGCTCGGGGTGCGCGAGCGGGTGAGCTACGAGGGCCAGGCCGCGATCGAGCTGGAGCAGCTGGCCGGTGACGACGGCGGCGGCGCCGTACGCCTGTACGATCGAGGGCGGCACGATCCGCGGCGCCGACCTCGTCGCGGCCGCCTTCGACGACCTGGCGGCCGGACGGCCACGAGCCGAGATCGCGGCCGCGTTCCACGAAGGAGTCGCGGCCGCGTTCGCGGCGGCCTGCGCGGCGGCCGGCCCACCGGGCACGGTCGCGCTGTCCGGCGGCAGCTTCCAGAACCTGCGCCTCCTCGCCTCGCTTCGCGACCGGCTCGAGGCAGCGGGCTTTCGCGTCCTCTCGCACCGCCTCGTGCCTCCGAACGACGGCGGCGTCAGTTACGGTCAGGCCGTCGTCGCAGCCGCAACGCTTGGAGCCTCGTAATGTGCCTCGGCATCCCCGGACAGGTGATCGAGCTCGTCGACCGCGACGCGGGCCTCGCGAAGGTCGACATCTCGGGCGTCCGCCGTGAGGTCAGCATCGCTCTCGTCGACGAGCCCGCGACGCCGATCGAGGTCGGCGACTGGGTGCTGATCCACGTCGGTTTCGCGCTCGCACGGATCGACGAGGACGACGCCCGCGAGACGCTGGCGCTGCTCGAGCGCGGCGCCGAGCTCCAGCGCGAGCTCGACGAGCTGCGGCAGGGAACGGTATGACCGACGTCGCCCGTGAACGCTGCATCACCTGCTCCGACGAGGCGGTCGAGGCGGAGGTCGTCGCACTCGACGGGCTCGAGGCGATCGTCCTCCTCGACGGGCGCACGGAACGCGTCGGCGTCGATCTCGTCCCGGACGCGGAGCCCGGCGATCTGCTGCTCTGCCATGCCGGCATCGCACTCGAACGGGTGGTTCGGGCGTGAAGTACGTCGACGAGTACCGCTCGGCGGAGCTGGCGCAAGGGCTCGCTTCCGAGATCGCGGGGCTCGTGACGCCCGGCGAGACGTGGCGCGTGATGGAGGTGTGCGGCGGTCACACGCACGCGATCTATCGCCACGGCCTCGAGGACCTGCTGCCGCCCGAGGTCGAGCTCGTGCACGGCCCCGGCTGCCCCGTGTGCGTGATCCCGATGGGGCGCGTCGACGACGCGATCGCACTTGCAGAGGAGCCCGCCGTCACCCTCGCCACGTTCGGCGACATGATGCGCGTGCCCGGTGGCCGCGGGTCGCTGCTCGAGGCGAAGGCGCGCGGCGCGGACGTCGAATGGTCTACTCGCCGCTCGACGCGCTCGCGCTCGCCGCGGCGCTGCCCGACCGGCAGGTCGTCTTCTTCGCGATCGGCTTCGAGACCACCGCGCCGGCGACCGCGGTGACGCTGCTCCGGGCCCGCGCACAGGGGACGCCGAACTTCGCCGTGTTCTGCAACCACGTCACGATCGAGCCGCCGCTGCGCGCGATCCTCGAGACGCCGGGCTTGCGGGTCGACGCGTTCATCGGGCCGGGCCACGTCTCGACCGTGATCGGCACCGACGCCTACCGCTTCATCCCCGAGGAGTACGGCCGCCCGGTCGCGGTGTCCGCCTTCGAGCCCGTCGACCTGCTGCAGTCGATCGCGATGCTCCTGCGCCAGCGCGCCGAGGGTCGCTGCGAGGTCGAGAACCAGTACACCCGAGTCGTGCGGCCCGAGGGCAATGCCCGCGCTCTCGCGGCGATCGACGAGACGATGGAGCTGCGAGACGACTTCGAGTGGCGCGGCCTCGGCACGATCCCCCGCAGCGCAATGCGCCTGCGTCCGGCATTCGCCGCGTGGGATGCGGAGAAGCTGTACACGGTTCCCGGCGTGCGCATCGAGGATCCGAAGGCGTGCCGCTGCGGCGAGGTGCTGACGGGGCAGATCAAGCCGTGGGAGTGCGGCGTCTTCGGGACGGCGTGCACGCCGGAGCGTCCGCTCGGTACGTGCATGGTGTCGAGCGAGGGCGCGTGCGCCGCCTTCTACGCCTACGGCCGCCTGCGCCGCCCCGCGGAGGAGCCGGTTGGCGCGTAGACGAAGGGCTGTCCTCCGGGACGAGCTGATCACGCTCGCCCACGGGGCCGGCGGCAAGGCGACGCGAGACCTCGTCGAGGCGCTCTTCCTCGAGGAGCTCGGCAACGAGGCGCTCTCGGTGCTCGGCGACGCAGCCGTCGTCGCAGGAGGCGGCCGGCTCGCGCTCTCGACGGACGCGTACGTCGTCCACCCGCTCGAGTTCCCTGGAGGCGATATCGGCGAGCTCGCGGTCAACGGCACCGTCAACGACCTCGCGATGGTCGGCGCGCAGCCACTCTGGCTGACGGCCGGGTTCGTGATCGAGGAGGGCTTCCCGGTCGCCGACCTGCGGCGCCTCGTCGCCTCGATGGGCGCCGCGGCGCGGGCCGCAGGAGTCGCGATCGTCGCCGGCGACACGAAGGTCGTCGAGCGCGGCAAGGCCGACGGGCTCTATGTCACGACCGCCGGCGTCGGGACGGTTGCCGACGGCGTCGATCTCGGCCCGCATCGCGTCGAGCCGGGCGACCGCGTGATCCTGTCCGGCACGCTGGCAGACCATGGGATGGCCGTCATGGTGGCACGCGGCGATCTCCAGCTGGAGGCAGAGATCGCGAGCGACACCGCGGCCGTGCACGATCTCGCGGCCGGGCTCGTCGCACTCGGCCCTGCACTGCGCTGGATGCGCGACCCGACACGGGGAGGGCTCGCGACGGCGCTGAACGAGCTCGCGGAGGCCGCGGCTCTCGCGGTCGTCCTCGACGAGGTCGCGCTGCCGGTGCGCCCCGCGGTGAATGCGGCGTGCGAGATCCTCGGCATCGATCCCCTCTACGTCGCGAACGAGGGCAAGCTCGTCGCGGTCGTTGCGGAACACGCGGCCGACGCGGCTCTCGCGGCGCTGCGCGGCAATCCCCTCGGCGCGGATGCCGTCCTCCTTGGTGAGGTACGTGCCGAGCCGGCAGGGCTCGTGCTGCTCGACACAGCGCTCGGCGGCACCCGCATCGTCGACATGCTCGTCGGCGATCCGCTGCCGCGGATCTGCTGACAGCGGTGCGTCCGGCTGTCGGACACCGCGCGAATCCGGCGGACTATGCTGGCGCCATGGCCGACGACTGGAGAGTGAGGGTCGAGCTCGCCGACGAGGGAGCGCGGAAGGAGTTCACGCAGCTCCTCCAGGACGGGCTCAGCCCGCTCGGTACCGACCTGGCGCAGGAGCTCAAGACCGGACACGTGTCCGTCTCCGGGGACGACGAGAACCTGTTCGTGTACGCCGATTCGCCTGCCCAGGCCGAACGAGCCCACGCCGTGATTCTCGCCGAGCTCGACCACCACGGGATCGACGCAACCACGAGCCTCGTCGAGCACTGGCTGGACGACGAGGAACGATGGGACAACGAGCCGGCCGGCGAGACGTGGGAAGCAGAGGTGGCAGAGAAGGGCTACGCACCCTGGGAGGTTCACGCGACGTGCGGCTCGCATCGCGAGGCGGCCGAGCTCGCGGCGCAACTCGAGGGCGAGGGCTACGCGCCTGTCCGGCACTGGAAGCACCTGATGATCGGCGCCTCGACCCGCGAGGAGGCCGACGCTCTCGCCGCTCGGTTGCACGGTGAGGTCGAGGCGGGAGGGGCCGTCGCGTGGGAAGAATCGCTCGACTCGGACGTCGTCCGCCCGTTCGTGTTCTTCGGCTGAGCGCCCGGGACGGAGGGCGGCGTACGCGATGACTCCCGACGACCTCGATCCGCTCGAGGAGCATCTCCTCGCAGGGCTGGCAGCGCTCGAGCCCGCGACGAATGCCGGGCCTGTGGCGGCCTCGGACGCAACGGCGTTGTGGCGCGCTCAGCTCGAGAGCCGGCACTGCGACCTCGCGGCACGCTGGCTGCAGAAACACGGCCGCAGCTTCTACACCATCGGCTCGGCCGGGCACGAGAGCAACGCGGCGATCGCCCTCGCTCTGCGACCGACCGATCCGGCGCTGCTGCACTATCGATCAGGAGCGTTCTATCTGGCGCGGGCGGCGCAGGCAGGTCGGGACGGCGTCCCGGACGTGATGCTCGGCGTCACCGCTGCGAGCGACGAGCCCATCGCGGGCGGCCGCCACAAGGTGTTCGGACACCACGACCTGGCGGTGATCCCCCAGACCTCGACGATCGCCTCTCACCTGCCGCGGGCCGTGGGAGTCGCGATCGCCGTCGACCGCGCCCGAAAGCTCGGCGTCGAGAGCGCCTGGCCCACGGACGCCGTCGTCGTCTGCAGCTTCGGCGACGCATCGCTGAACCACGCTGCCGCCCAGGCCGCTCTGAACACCACGGCGCATGCGGCGTACCAGGGCCTTCCCGTGCCCCTGCTCTTCGCCTGCGAGGACAACGGCCTCGGGATCAGCGTCCCGACGCCGGCCGGGTGGGTGGGCGCGACGCTCGAGAGTCGCACCGACATCCGGTACGCAGCCGCCGACGGTGACGATCCGGCGGGCGCGCTCGAGGTCGCGCGTGAGCTCGTGGACTGGGTGCGAGAGAGCCGACGTCCGGCTGTGCTTCATCTCCGCGCCGTCCGGTATCTCGGCCACGCGGGCGCGGATGTCGAGGCGGCCTACCGCCCACCGCGTGACATGCGGGCAGACCTCGACCGTGACCCCCTCCTCGCCACCGCTCGCTGGCTCGTCCAAACCGGGACGCGCACCCCCGGGGAGCTCGCCGCCGACTATTTCGAGGTCAGGGCACGCGTCCGAGACGTCGCCTCCGCGGCCGCTCACCGCCCACAACTCCAGAGCTCGGCCGAGGTGATGCGACCGCTCGTGACGCACACGCCGGACGCCGTCGCGGAGCTCGTCCGTGCGACTGGCTCTCCCCGGCGAGCCAGGCTCCGAGCCGCTGACGCTGGCGCTCGCGATCAACGGAGCGCTCGCTGAGGCGCTGGATCACCATCCCGAGACGCTGCTGTTCGGCGAGGACATCGCCGCCAAGGGCGGCGTGTACGGCGTCACGCGCGGCCTCCATGCGAGGTTCGGCGCGGGCCGCGTGTTCGACACGCTGCTCGACGAGACCTCCATTCTCGGCCTTGCCCTCGGCACCGCGATCAGCGGCTTCGTCCCTCTGCCCGAGATCCAGTACCTCGCGTATCTGCACAACGCCGAGGACCAGCTCCGCGGCGAAGCGGCGACACTGCAGTTCTTCTCCCAGGGCGCCTATCGCAACGGGATGGTCGTGCGCATCGCCGGGTACGGCTATCAGAAGGGCTTCGGCGGGCATTTCCACAACGACGACTCGGTGGCGGTGCTCCGCGACATCCCCGGCCTGGTGATCGCGTCACCGGCGCGGCCGGACGATGCCGCCGCAATGCTTCGAACCTGCGTCGCAGCGGCCAAGGTCGACGGCAACGTCTGCGCCTTCCTCGAGCCGATCGCGCTGTACCACACCCGCGATCTGTACGAGGAGGGCGACGGGGCCTGGCTGGCAGCGCCGACCGGCGATCACGTGCCTGTCGGTTCGGCCCGCACGTACGGTCGCGGCCGCGATCTGACGATCCTCACCTGGGGGAACGGCCTCTTCATGTCGCTTCGGGTGGCCCGTCGGCTCGAGCAACGAGGCGTCGACACGAGAGTGGTCGACCTCCGCTGGCTGGCACCGCTGCCGATCGAGGACATCGCCCGCGAGGCGGTCGCCACCCAACGGGTGCTCGTCGTCGACGAGACCCGGCGCACGGGCGGTGTCTCGGAGGGGGTCGTCGCGGCACTGATCGACATCGGCTTCGACGGGCAACTCGCTCGCGTGACGAGCAAGGACTCGTTCGTCCCGCTCGGTGACGCCGCCAATCTCGTGCTGCTCTCGGAGGCCGAGATCGAGGCTGCCGCGCTCGCCCTCGTCTAGCGGGGCTCGCGGCACGAAGCCGAGGGCGTGACCCGAAGGGAGACACGCGTCCTCGCGGTCGACGAGCTCACCAGGTGCCGAACGCAGGCAGCGCAGCCCTGCCCTCGAGGCACTGCCAGGCGTAGATCGCGGCGCCGAGATCGCCCGTCCAGAGCGTGAAGCGACCACGACCGTGCTCGCGCCGTTCGTGCTCCACCTGAGCCAGGGAGTGCATCGCGAAGGCGCGGGCGCGCTGAAGCCAGGCTTCGTCGCCGCTTCGCTCGAAGAGTGCAAGCAACGCGAAGCCGTTACCCGCCGTGCCGTGACAGAGCCCCGGGCCTTTGACGAGCGGCCCGGCGTGCCACGTGAGCTCGGCACCGCCTGTGAGGAGAGCGTCGAGCTCCGGCTGTGAGGGCAGCCCGGCCAGCGAGCACACCATGCCCGGCGCGCCATGACACCACTGTGTCCTCTTCGTCCCACCGTGGGCGAGAGCGGCGCCGGCGACCGGCGACCAGTTCACGAGGCCGTTCTCGGTCACCGCCGTCGCCGCCGTCGTGGCGACCGCACGGTGCACGAGCTCGTCGCGCCGCTCGGGCACCAGGAGCTCGAGCCCATCGAGGAGCGCGAACACGTTCCCTGCGAAACCGTGCCCGGCGCCGAGGAGCGGCTCCGACCGTCCGTACAGATCCTGCGTCCACAGACTGCAGCCGAGGCGCTCATCGACGCGCCAGGCGTCCCAGAGGGCGTCGGCGCTCTCGCTCCACGCAGCAGCCCAGCGCTCGTCGCCCGTCCGGCGATGCATCTCACGCGCCGCGAGCATCGTCCCGGGCGCCCCCCAGAGGAACTCGAGCGTCTCGTTGTGGGCGTTTGCCCGAACCGAGGCGAGCAGCGCGGGGTAGCGGGCGCTGTCGGAGGAGATCACCTCCGACGACGAGGTGGATGCCGGCCTCGCCCAGCCACAGGCTGGGCACCGGTTCACCCGGAAGCCGGCACGCGGCGCGATAGCTCTCGAACAGCTCCTCGGCGGCACGCTCGAGATCGATCGACACCTCCACGGCGCCCGCGCGGGCCAGATGGTGGAATGCCCAGAGCACTCCCGCGACCCCGAGGTAGATGCCGTGCGAGACCCAGGCGTGGTCGTCGTCGCCGTCCGAGTCGAGAGGATGCAACGGCCAACCCGAGACCGGGTCGCCGGTCCGCTCGGCCTCCGCGACGATCTCGCGGACCGCGGCGCGGACCCGCTGCTCATCCCACGGCTCGGCCGGCAATCGGCTCGTGGGCTGCGGGATCGAACAGCACGAGCCCATCCTCGCACTCCGCCAGGGGCCGCGGCGACGGACCGAGGCGCTGCGAGGCCGGCGGCGGCGCCTACGACGAGGCGGCGAGGTCTGTGAACTTGGCGTACCGCTTCAGGAAGCTGAGCTTGATCGCGTCGGTCGGCCCGTTGCGGTGCTTCGCGAGGATCACCTCGGCGAGCCCCTGCGCGTCGGACTCCTCGCCGTTGTAGTACTCGTCGCGATAGACGAACGCGACGAGATCCGCGTCCTGCTCGATGCTCCCGCTCTCGCGCAGGTCGGAGAGGATCGGACGCTTGTCGTGACGCTGCTCGACCGCGCGCGACAGCTGCGAGAGCGCGAGAATCGGAACCTCGAGATCGCGGGCGAGCACCTTGAGCTGTCGTGAGATCTGCGACACCTCCTGCACGCGGTTCTCCGGGTTCGAGCCGGAGGTCATCAGCTGCAGGTAGTCGACGATGATCATCCCGAGCTTCGGCTCGCGCGACTTGAGCCGACGCGCCTTCGAGCGCAGCTCCATCATCGTGATCGAGCCGGTGTCGTCGACGTAGATCGGGGCCTTCATCAGCTTGTCGCATGCGGCTGTCAGGCGCGGCCAGTCGTCCTGCGCGAGGCGGCCGGAGCGGAGGCGCTGCGACTCGACCTTCGCCTCGCTGCACATGAGACGTTGCGTCACCTCGGACTTCGACATCTCGAGTGTGAAGAGGGCGACCGGCGTCTCGTGCCGGACTGCCAGGTTGGCCGCCGTGCAGAGCGCGAGTGCAGACTTCCCCATCGAGGGCCGGGCCGCGATGATGACGAGGTTGCCGGGCTGGAAGCCCGAGGTCAGCTTGTCGAGCTCACGGAAGCCCGAGGGCACACCGGTGACGTCGACGCCCGCCTCGTAGAGGTGCATGATCCGCGCAAAGCTTTCGTTGAGCAGGTCGTGGATGTGCGCGAAATCGCCGCTGACGCGCTCCTGGGCGAGCTCGAACACCATCTGCTCGGCGCGGTCGACGAGGTCGGTCGTCTCGCCGGGGCGCGTCTGGCCGAGGCGCTGGATCTCCTGTCCGACCCGGACGAGGCCGCGCAGCGTCGCCATCTCCTTGACGATCCGGGCGTAGTGCTCTGCATTCGACGTCGCCGGAACCGTCGCGGCGAGCTCGGCGATCTTGGCCGTGCCTCCGACGCGCTCGAGCTCGCCGCGCTCGTCGAGCTCGTTGGCAAGGGTGATCGCGTCGACCGGCTCGCCCTTCCCGTAGAGGCCGAGGGCAGCGCGGAAGATCGTGCCATGCGACTCGCGGTAGAAGTCACCGGCCTCGACGACCTCCGTGACGGCTCCGATCGCCGTGGCCGAGAGCAGCATGGCGCCGATGACCGACTCCTCGGCCTCCAGGTTCTGCGGCGGCACGATCGCCGACATGCTCGAGCCCGACGTGGTGTTGGCAGCGATCGTCACCGGCTGCAGTCAACCTGTCCGAAACGGGCGCAGCAAGCCAAGGGGGAAGACCCGCAATACCGAGACCGAGCAGGGAAAAAAGAACATACGTTCCCATCCTATCCCCCGCGGCGGACGACTTCTCCCCACCGCAACGGCGAGTTGTCCACCGGCGATCTCCGCTGCGAGCGGGAACTCCGGGGATCGCTCCACAGGGAGCTGTGGAGAAGTCGGAAGCGCAGCGAGTGCTGCGGCGGCTCCCTGGGAGCCGCCGCAGCACAGGCTAGACCTGGTCCGCGACCTCGGCCTCGGCGTCTGCCTCGGCGACCACGGCAGCGGCGTCGGCATCGGACTCGACGACCGACGTGTCGGTGACGTCGAGCTCGAGCGCCGCAACCTCGACGGCGTCGTCGACCGCGGCCGCCCGCGCGGACGCGCTCTCCGTCTCGGCGGCCGCCTCGGCCGCTGCAGCAGCCTCTGCTGCCTCCATCGCGGCGAGCTCCTCCTCGGGCGGCAACTCGCCGCCCTCGGGTACGACCAGGAGCTTCAGCTCGGCTGAGACCCCTTCGAACACGTCGACGGGGACGCTGTAGCGACCGATCCGCTTGATGCTGTCGATGCCGATCTTGCGGCGGTCGATGCGGATCTTCCGGGTACGCCAGATCTCGTCCGCGATGTCGGTCGTCGTGACCGAGCCGAACAGCGATCCGGTCGGGACCGGACTTGACGTCGAAGCGGAGGACGGTCTTGCCGAGAGTGGCCGCGATCTCGGTGGCCTGTTCGGCGCTACGCGCCTCGTGCATCGCCTTCTGTGCCTCGATGCGCTTGACCTCTTTGACCCGTCCCTCGGTCGCCACTTCGGCGAGCTGCCGCGGCAGCAGGAAGTTGCGGGCGTACCCGCGGGCGACGTTGACGACCTCGCCGCGGAGGCCGAGCTTCTCTACGTCCTTGAGCAGGATCACATTCATGAGGCTCTCCTAGCTCGCGACGTAGGGCAGGAGCGCGACCTCGCGGGCCCGCTTGACCGCGACTGCGACCTGCCGCTGGTGCCGGCGACAGGCGCCGGTGATGCGGCGGTTGCGGATCTTGCCCTTCTCGGAGATGTAGCGCCGTAGCTGGTTGACGTTCTTGTAGTCCACCTCTGTGATCTTGTCCTTGCAGAAGTGGCAGCTCTTGCGCCGCCCTGGGGCAGAGCTCGAGCTGGGGCGCTTCCGCGCCGGTGCCTTCTGAGCCATGTCGTCGGTTCTCCTCTAGAAGGGGATGTCGTCGTCTGTGGGCGATGGCGGGAAGTCGTCGTCGCGCTTCTGGCCGGCGTTCGGCGGGACGAACGAACCGCCGCCGCCGCCCTCGCCGCCGTCGTTGCGACTGTCGAGGAACTGGACGGACTGGGCGATCACCTCGACCTTCGAGCGCTTGCCACCGTCCTGAGACTCCCACGACGACCAGTCGAGCCGGCCGTCGACGCCGATGCGGCGTCCCTTCCCGAGGTGCTGTGACAGCATCTCGGCCTGGTTGCCGAACACCTTCACGTCGAAGAAGTTCGGCTTGTCCACCCACTGGCCGCCGGCGTCCTGCTTGCGGCCGTTCACGGCGAGGCCGAGCTCGAGCACGGCGCTCCCCGACGGCAGGTGCTTGAGCTCGGGGTCGCGCGTCAGGCGTCCCACGAGCGTCACGCGGTTGATGTCTCCGGCCATCAGTCCTCATCCTCCTCTGCGAGATCGTCGATCACTGCATCGTGACTCGCGGGGGCGCCGACGGGAAGTGGCTCGCCGGGACCACCCTCGGGACGACGTGTCGCGAGGTGCCGCATCACGTTGTCGTCGATCTTCAGGACGCGGGAGATCTCGTCGAGCGTCTCCGGCGGGGCGCTGAAGAGCAGGAGGTGGTAGTTGCCGTCCGTCTTCTTGTCGATCTCGTAGGCGAGCTTGCGCTTGCCCCAGACGTCGTGGCGCGTGAACGTGCCACCGCCCTTCTCGATCAGGTCACGCACGCGCGTGACGACCTCCGCCTGAGGCTCCTCGGCGAGGTCTGGGTCCAACAACAGCAGGATCTCGTAGTCGATCACGGGTTCCCTTTTCTCCTTCCTTCGGTCTTAGGCGGCCTCACCGGCAAGCGCGGACTGGGAATGGTCCGAGCGTGGAGAGGCAGGAAGCCCGCATACGGTACCTGAAGGCCGACGGAACGGATCCGGGCCTCGGACGGCCCACCGCCGGGCGCGATACCATCGGCCCGTGAAGCGCACACTCGCCTGGTTCGCCGGACTCGTCGGCGTCGCCGCTCTCGGCCGGTTGCTCACCCGGCGTCGCCGCTCCGCTCCACCGGTCTCGCCCGACGTCGCTCCGGTCGACGCCGAGCACGAAGCCGACCAGGCGACGGCCGCCGCCGACCCCGCGGAGGAGTTGCGCCGCAGGCTCGCCGCACAACGGCGAAGCGAGCCCGGATCCGAGGGCGACGGCGAGCCCGAGGCTCCGCCTGCGGCCGACGAGACGCTCGACGAACGGCGCGCCCGGGTGCACGCGAAGGCCCGCGAGGCGATGGATGCCATGCGCGACGAGGGGCCGGCCGCGTGAGCGCGACCGAGCGCACTGCTCACGGCCACGAGCCCGAGACGGAGCTCGCGCAGGTCGTCCGCGACCTGTCCGATCGGATCGAGGCCCTCCAGGCGGACGTCCGCCGGCTCGGAGGGCCGGGCCTGCCGGCCGCCGAGCCGGGCTGGGACGACGAGGCGGCGCGACCGCAGGTCGAGCCGTCGTACGCCTGGATGAGCTCGACAGGGGCGCCCGTGCGTCGCCGTCCCGGCGTTCCACGGGTCCTGCTCGAGGTGCTGTTCCTCGCCGCTGCCGCGACCGCCGCGGCACTCGCCGGGCTCGAAGCCCCCGTCATCGCGGGCGTGATGCTCGGTGCCTGGGCGCTCGTGGCCCTGATCGAGTGGGCCGCCTCTCGCGCGGAGCAACGCCAGGATGCGACGCTGACGTACACCCCGACGACCCCGCCCGAGCCGCTGCCGGCGGACCCATCCTGGTTCGTCCCGCCGGTGGAGCAAACGCTGATCGAGAACGCGGAGGAAGGCGAGTCACCGACGCTCGTCGCCAAGTTGCCGCCCCCGGCCGACGACGTCGACGCAACGATGGCAGGCCCGCCGGCCACCTGAGCTCGTTGCTCGGCGGGTGCCCTCGCGGCGGCAGGCGGGCGAGGCTCCGCCTCGCCCCTGCGCCACGAGAACGCCGCCACACCGTAGGGGCAACGCGAAGCGTCGTCCTCGCCCGCACGATACGCCGAGGAGACCGACCGCGGGAGATCCGCCTCGCGGCGCCGGTCGTGCGGCTCGGAGACCGGCGATCCCGTACCCTTCGCGCCCGTGCTTTTCCCGACCGCCACGTTCGCGATCTTCTTCCTCATCGTCCTGCCGCTCTCGTGGCTGACGATGCCGAAGGTGCATCGCTGGCGGGCGTTCATCCTCGTCGCCAGCTACGTCTTCTACAGCTGGTGGGATTGGCGGTTCATCTTCCTGCTGGCCGGCTGCACCGTCTGGAACCAGGTGCTCGCGGTCCGGATCCACCGGGCAACGGCGCAGGCCCAGAAGAAGCTCTTCCTGACGATCGCGCTCGTCGGTGACATCGGGCTCCTCGCCTACTTCAAGTACTACGACTTCTTCATCGACTCGTCCCAGAGCATGGCGGCGATCGTCGATCTGGAGCTCCCGCTCTCGCTGAGGACGATCATCCTGCCGGTCGGCATTTCCTTCTACACGTTCATGGCGATCAGCTACGTCGTCGACACCTACCGCGGCGACTTCGTCCCGGTGACGCTGGAGAAGTTCGCCGTCTACCTCTCGTTCTTCCCGCACCTCGTCGCAGGCCCGATCGTGCGCCCGGGCGAGCTGATCCCCCAGTTCGAGACGCCGCGAAACCCGCGCCGGGTCGATACGAGCCGGGCCTTCTACCTGATCGCCACCGGCCTGTTCAAGAAGGTCGTGATCGCCAACTACCTGGCAGCGAACATCGTCGACGAGGTGTTCGGAGCGCCGGGGAACCATTCCTCGCTCGAGATCCTGATCGGCGTGTACGCCTACGCCGTCCAGATCTACGCCGACTTCTCGGGCTACACCGACATCGCGATCGGGCTCGCGCTCCTGCTCGGATTCACGTTCCCGCGGAACTTCGACTCGCCCTACGCCGCGGTCTCGCTGCAGGACTTCTGGCGCCGCTGGCACATGACGCTGTCGCGCTTCCTGCGCGACTACGTCTACATCCCTCTCGGTGGCAACCGGCGGGGGTCGATCGTCACCTACCGCAACCTCATGCTGACGATGCTGATCGGTGGTCTCTGGCACGGCGCGGGCTGGACGTTCGTCGTCTGGGGCGCCATTCACGGTGTGGGGCTCTCGGTCGAGCGGTGGCGGACGCAGCGGCCGGGATACGTCGCGCCGGCCGACACCCGCGCCCGCCGGATCTGGGCCCGCATCCTGA
The DNA here is from genome assembly GCA_963776305.1 of uncultured Thermoleophilia bacterium. GTDB lineage: Bacteria > Actinomycetota > Thermoleophilia > Gaiellales > Gaiellaceae > Gaiella. The sequence continues at coordinate 33,124 of CAVZMA010000008.1, forward strand.
CGTTCAACATCGTCTGCCTCGCCTGGATCTTCTTCCGGGCCGACAGCTTCGCTACCGCCTGGGAGATGCTCACGGGCCTCTTCACCGGCTGGGGCCAGCCCTCCCCGCTCGTCACCGCCGGCGTCATCCTCGCGATCGTGATCGGGATCGGCTCGCAGTATCTTCCCGCCCACATCCCGTACGCGATCATGGACCGCTTCGGCCGCATGCCCGTCGCCGGGCAGGCCATCGTGCTCGCGTTCGCGCTCCTGCTGACGAACACGCTCGGCCCCGAGGGTGTGGCACCCTTCATCTACTTCCGCTTCTGATGCCCACCGACCCTCCAGAGCTGCCGAAGCTGCCGCCCATCCGCGAGTCGGCTGAGCACGTTCTGCCGCCGCCCGACGAGCAGCCCGCGGACGATGGGGCACACGCACGAAGCGCCCGCCGCGGAGGCACGCCGGGGAACGGCGACGAAGCGGACGCCGCGCGGGCGCGATTCGCAAGCCGGTTCACAGGCTGCGGCTGCCGGCGGCACGGAACGGCGCCCGCCGCGGACCGGCCAGAGCGATTCGGGCCGACCCCTCTCGACCGCCGGGCACGCGCTCATCGTCTCGCTCCTCGCAGTCCTCTTCGGGGCGTTGCTGATGGCGCCCGGCATGCACAAGGCGTCGTTCAACGGCGAGCCGGGAACGAAACGGGACATCACCCTCGCTCTCACCGGCGGCCTCGCCGGGGTGAGCCACGCCCTCTTCCTCGACCGGCCGAGGCAGGCACTCCAGGCCGCTGCCGGTCGCAGCGGGGAGGACGAGATCGACGTCGCCGTCGTCGTGCCGACGACAGTCGTCCGCTCCAAGCCCAAGCCGAAGCCGGCCCCGAAGCCGTCGGGCACGACGACGCCCAAGCCGCCCGCCAAGATCGCCTTCACCCCGAAGCGGAAGCTGCGGCTCTGGGTCGCCGGCGACTCGCTCGTCATCACTCCCGGCTACTCGATCGTCCGCGCCGCGGGTGCGAGCCCCGTGATCGAGTCGGTCGGCGGCGTCGACGGGCATGTCGCGACCGGGCTGACGCGACCCGATGTCTTCAACTGGTTCACCCACATCGCCGAGGAGGTGAAGCGGCTGAAGCCGAAAGTCGTCGTGCTCGACTTCGGGGGCAACGACGACAAGTCCTATATGACGGGGCTCCCGCAGGGCACGACGATCGGCTCGTTCGCGAGCCCCAGCTGGAATGCCGAGTACCGGCGCCGCGTGGCCGGGGTGATGGACACCATCAACCGCGCCGGGGGCGTCGTCGTGTGGATCGGGCTCCCGATCACCCGAAGCGAGGCACAGACACAGCGGTTCGACGCCGTCAACGCCGTCGTGCAGAAGGAGGCCAAGTCACGGCCGGGGAAGGCGATCTTCGTCGACACCTACACGATGTTCGCGGGCGAGAACGGCGGCTTCAGCGAGTACCTCGAGAATGCTTCGGGCGACCCGGTCAAGGTTCGTGCCGGCGACGGCGTGCACTTCGACACGGCAGGCGGCGACCTCATCGCACGCGAGGTGCTCAAGCAGCTCAACGAATTGTTCGATCTGACGAGCTGGCGCAAGCAGAAAGCGGCGTGACCGCCTACGCCGCGTTGCTCCGCGCCGTCAACGTCGGTGGGAGGAACCGCGTGCCGATGGCGGAGCTGCGCGCCGCGCTGAGTGCGCAGGGCCTGGAGTCGGTGTCGACGGTCCTGCAGAGCGGGAACGTTCTCCTCGACTCACCCGAACCCGAGCGGGCGGTCGCAGCGACCGTTCGTGCCACCATCCTCGCGAGCATTCGGGCTGGACGTCGCCGTCGTCGTCCGTTCCCAACGTGAACTGGCCGAGATCGCCGATTCGAACCCGTTCGAGGGCCTCGAAGGCGGCGACCCCGCTACGTTCTACGTCGCGTTCCTCGACGCGGTTCCACCCGACGGCAAGGTCGCCTTGCTCGATCCCGACCGGTCGGCCGAGGATGCGTTCGTCGTCTCGGGCCGCGAGGTGTACCTCCACTATCCGCGAGGATCGGGCCGCTCACGCCTGACACTCGGGTATCTGGAACGCGTGCTCGGAACGAGCGGCACCGCGCGGAACTGGCGCACCGTGCAGCGGCTCGCGACCCTCCTCGCCGAGCGATGAGGCGCAGCGCCGGCATCCTGCTCTATCGCCGGACCACCGACAGCGGGCTCGAGCTCCTGCTCGTCCACATGGGCGGTCCTTTCTGGGCGAGCAAGGACGCCGGCGCGTGGTCGATTCCAAAGGGAGAGATCGAAGCCGGCGAGGAACCGCTGGAGGTCGCGCGTCGCGAGTTCGAGGAAGAGCTCGGTTCCCCACTGCCACCCGTCGACCTCGTCGAGCTCGCCGAGATCACGCAGACGAGCGGCAAGCGCGTCGTCGCGTTCGCCGGCGAGGCCGACTTCGGAACGGACGACATCCACAGCAACACGTTCGTGCTCGAGTGGCCGCGCGGATCGGGCCGGCAGCAGGAGTTCCCGGAGGTCGACAGGGCAGCCTGGGTCAGCCCGGACGAGGCGCGGGCGAAGCTCGTCCGCGGCCAGGCCCCGCTCGTGGATGCGCTCCTGACGTTGATCGCGGGCGGCTAAGCCGGGCCTGCGTACGAGTCGGCGAGGTACGCCTCGACGTCGGCATCGCTCCGGGCCGAGCGCAGGAACCGGCTCCACGCCTGCTGCTCGGGCCACACGGCGGCGAGCTCCCAGACGCAAAAGGTGGGAATCCTCGTTCCCGGCCTCGGCCACAGCCGAAACACGCGGTCACCGACGCCGTCCTTGGCCCAGACCGTCTCCCACAGCTCGTTGGTTCCCGACCACGTCGAGATGAGCAGGAAATAGAACGAGTCGCCGCAGCGATGGAGGATCACGAAGCCGAGCGCTGCGACGTCCAGATCCCCCGCGTCGAACGCATCTGTGAGGTTCCTCCGCGCCAGGTCCGCGATCTCCTGCGGCACGGGCTCGTCGGCGGGAGCGATGTCATACCACTTCAAGGTCACGCGCTCGCCGAGCGCCAGCAGCGGCCCCGGCGTGACCAGCTTGCTCACGTGACGGTAGTCGTCTTCGATGCCTGCGAGAGCCGCACGGCTCATCGGGCCATCTCCAACTGTCGACGCTGTCACCTCGCTCCTCACCGCTCCCGGTCGGTTCGAGACCAGATGCTAGTCGGTTGATCGACGCACTCGATTGACGACCGGCCGTGGTCGGGCGAGGGCGCCGACGCGCATCAATCCGTAACCGAACGGCGACACTTTTCACACACAGCGGCCGTACGCTTCCTGCAGATGATCCGGGCTCTTGGTGTGATCGTGCTCGTCCTCGCCCTCACAGGCACCGCGGGGGCGTCGCTCCGTCCACCCGTGCCCCTGGCCGCGCAGGCCCAGATCGCGCGCAAGGCGCCTTCGCTCGCCTACGTCCCGACCCGGATGGCGCTCGGCTTCCACTACAGCGGATGGCTGAAGACGCCCACCACCGTCGAGACGACGTTCGACAACAAGGCCGGCTGGGAGATCCGGTTCGTGGCGCTCAGGCTGACCGGCGCGTGCCGAGCGGGGATGGAGAAGAGCTTCCAGCTCGACGGCAACAAGGTGTACTGGTCGCACACGGGCGCCGAGCAGCAGGCCTGGCGCTGCGTCACCGGACGAAACGGGCAGAGGGTCCGCCTCGTCGCGTCCAGCCCGCAGCCGGCGACGAAGTTCGCAGACGTCGGGCTCGGGCGCGTGGTCGCGTCCGGGAAGCGCATCGCGACGTAGCCGTCGCGTCGATCTCCCGGCGACGCCGGCTTCGGCTACCAGTCGCCGACGCTGCCGTCGGCGTAGAAGACCCGCTGCGGCAGCTCCGGCTCGAACGGGTGCCGCGCGACGACGTCGAGGTCGATCTCGATCCCGAGCCCGGGCCGGTCGCTCGCACGCGCGAGCATCCCGTTCGGGTCGATCGGGTGCGACTCGGTCGCGACCTCGTCGCGCCACGGCACGTCCGAGGTGACCGCCTCGCAGATGATGTACGACGGCGTCGCGAGGCCGAGCTCGATCGAGGCTGCGGTCGAGACCGGGCCTTGCGGATTGTGCGGCGCGAGCGCGACGCGATGGACCTCGGCGAGCGCGGCGATCCGGCGCACCTCGGTGAGGCCGCCGCAGTGCGTGATGTCGGGCTGGATCACGCTGCACGCGCCCTTTCGTCGAGCAGCTCGGCGAACGCCGCCGCGCCGACGAGCCGCTCACCGGTGGCGATCGGCGTCCGCACCGCCCGCTGGATCGCGGCGATGTCGTCGACCCGCTCCGGCCAGCACGGCTCCTCGAACCAGTAGAGGCCGAACTGCTCGAGCGCGGCGGCGAACAGATGGCCCATGCGCGGGCTCGGGCGGGCGTGGCAGTCGACCATGATGTCGATCTCGTCGCCGACCGCGTCGCGCATCGCGGCGACGCAGCGCTCGGCGTGGCGGATCGGCGCCAGGCCCTCGAGCGGCATCGTCGGCGGCACCGCCATCGACTTGAACGCGGTGAAGCCCTGCTCCACCATCGCCGGCCGCCAGCTCGCCGAAGCGCTGCGGCTCGCTGCTCTCGTAGAAGTCCTCCATCTTGCCCGCCGCCGAGGTGGCCGTAGAGCCGGACGTAGTCGCGCACCGGGCCGCCCCACAGCTTGTGGCACGGAACGCCGTGCACCTTGCCGAGGATGTCCCAGAGCGCGATGTCGATCCCGCTCATCGCCGTGCCGCGGACGATGTCGTTGCCGTGCCAGAAGTGCTGGCGGAACATCATCTGCCAGAGGTGCTCGATCCTCGTCGGATCCTCGCCGACGATCAGCTCGGCGAGGTCCTCGACCGCGCCGACGATCGCCCGCGTGTGCCACTCGAGCGTCGCCTCGCCCCAGCCGTGCAGGCCCGGGCTCGTCGGTGACGACGCGGACGAAGACCCAGTTGCGCATGCGCGCGTTGCAGACGTGCGCTTCGACCGCGGTGATCTTCACGCCGTCCCTTCGAGGCTCGTCGAGCAGCTCGACGCTCTCGTCGATCAGACGGTCGATCTCGCCGCGCGTCGACGTTCGAGTTCGTGATCCCGTAGGCCCAGCGGTAGCGCGTCCTGGTCGAGGATGTCGTCGAGCGGGACGCCGGCGACGAGGTCGAGATCCTCGTCGGCGGGCGAGGTAGCCGGCGTAGTCGTTCGTGTAGCCGAGGGTGAGCGTCTGCGCGAACGGGCTGCGCTCGCGGATCGTCGCACGCCGGACTCGTTGAAGAGCTCGAACGGGTTCGCGACGATCGCGGCGTCGCCGATCGCGAGCGCCTGCATCTCGGCTGCGACCGGCACGTCGGCCCGCTCGCACCATGTCGGTGTACAAGGCGAGCGCCGAGCGCTGGTAGAGCGGCGGGAACTCCTGCGCCGAGGTGGCCGTGTGCACCGACTCGTCCCACGCCTCGGGGAACTCGGGCGTCGGCAGCGCCTCGAGCGCCGCGAGGCGCGCCTCGAGGTCCTCGAGCGCGTAGGGATGCCGGCGGCGCTGCAGCTCGAGCCGCGTCGACGCGGCGCCGAGCCGCACGTCGGCGCTCGTCTCGACCGAGCCGAGCGCGTCCATCGCGGCGGCCGCCACCGCCTCGCCGAGCTCGTCGCGCCGCTCGTAGGAGTGGCGCGACGCCTCGCAGTTGCCGAACCAGTAGTCCCAGCGCGGCGACGTCGCCGCCGCAGCCCGAGAGGAAGAGGCACTTCGGCTCCCGGCGCGCCCGCTCGACGGCCGCGCGCAGCGGCCCGGGGAAGTCGGCGTTCCAGAGGAGCGTGTGCCCGCCCATCAGCGTCGGATGGCAGGCGAAGCTCGCGACGACCGCGATCGGCGTGCCGTCCTCGCCGTCGACCGCGGAGCACGCCGACCGCTGTCGTCGACCGGCCGCTCGCGGCACGACCCGGTTGACGGTGATTCCCGGCGCGCGGCCCGAGCCCCGACGCCGACGCGCGCCGGCTCGCGCGAGCCGCCAGGCGGCGTAGACGACACCGGCGAGCTGCTCGGGCAGGCAGCTCGACGTAGCGCGCGAACGCAGGCACGTCGGCGAGGCCGCCGACGCTCGCTGCCGCGCGAGATGCTCGGCGCGCTGTGGTTGTGCGCCGCGTTGACGAGCACGGCCTCCGGCGGGATCCCGGTCAGCTCCTGCACGCGCTCGCGCATCGCCGCGGTCAGGTCGGCGCCGGCGAAGACGAGGTCGATCGCGACGATCGCGACCGTGCGTGCGTGCCGTCGTCGAGGACGAGCGCCTGGGCGATCATCGGGTCGTGGATGCCGTCGGCGAGGCCGGTGCGGAGCGACCAGCAGCCGGGCGGCAGGCCGCAGGGCGGCGTGATGTCGACGCGTGCGACGCCTGCGGTGAACGTGGTCATCGGAGCGCTCCCTTTCTCGTTCGGTCTCTCACAGCCGGGCCGTCAGCTCGTCGTAGGCCTCGGGCCGCCGCTTCTTGAGCGCGAACCACGGGTTCTCGCGGGCGCGCTCGAGCGGCTCGGGATCGAGCTCGACCGCGATCCAGCGCGTTCGCCGTCGAGGGCTCCGACCGCGCGAGCATCGAGCCGTCGGGGGCGAGGACGTAGGCGCCGCCGACGTGGGTGCTGTGACCGTCGAAGCCGACCATGTCGGAGAAGACGGCGTAGACGCCGTTGTCGCGGGCGAGGAAGTCGTGGAGCCGCGGCGGGCTCGGGCCGCTCGCTCGAGCAGCTCCTCCTGGGCGAGCAGGATCTCCTCGTCCGAGCTCGCGGCTCTCGCGCCCGTCGAACGTGAGCTCGCCGCCGCCCGCGGGCATCGTCCGGTTCGCGTGCGGCAGCAGGATCACCTCGGCGCCCTTGAGGGCGAGGATGCGCCAGCTCTCGAAGAAGTCGCTGTCGTGGCAGATCGCGGTGCCGACCGTGCAGAAGCCGAGGTCGTAGACGCCCCACTCGTACGCCTGGCGGAAGCGGAAGAACTCGTCGTAGGAGGCGTGCACCTTGCGCTGGAGCCCGATCAGGCCGTCCGGGCCGACGAGCGCCGACGTGTTGTAGTGCGTGCCGCGGAAGCGCTCGCAGAAGCCGTAGGAGACGACGATCCCGGACGCCTTCGCCTGCTCCTGGATCGTGCGGAAGATGCGGCCGTCGTGTGGCTCGGCGAACCGGGTCACCTCGGGGCTGCCGTTGTTCCCCGTGACCGACGTCTCCGGGAAGACGACGAGGTCGCAGCCCGCCTCGGCCGTCTCGGCGATCAGCTGCAGGTGGATCTCGAGGTTGTGCTCGACGTCCGTGTGCCGGACGTCGACCTGGGTGGCGGCGACCTTGAAGCGCCTCACGGTCAGTCGAGCTCCGAGCGGTCCGCCTCGCGCGCGACGACGACGACGTTGTCGCCCTGCTCGGTCGTCGCGATCGCGCGCACGACGCAGACGATCCCGGCCGTCTTGCTCAGGATCACCTCCGGCTCGCGGTCGGGCCGCTCGAGGAAGTGGATCCGCCCGACCGGCTCGTCCACCTCGACGCGCTGACCGAGGTCGACGAGCGTCTCGAAGAGACCGGACTCGGGCGCGAGCAGGTAGTTGTCGAGCTCGGTCGCCATCAGGAGCATCTGCTCGGGCAGGCCGAGCGACGCGCGCGTCGACGACCTCGCCCTCGAGCACGCCGAAGCGGCGGAGCACGTTCCGGAGGCCGCTCGACGGCGAGCCGGTGGATCTCCGCCGTGACGTGGCCGCCGCCGCCGAGCTCGGTGCTGACGACGATCTTGCCCTGCCGCTCGGCCTCGCCGACGAGCAGGCCGGTGCCGGCGATGTCGATGTAGACGCAGCACCAGTCGGTGTTCCAGTGCGAGCATCCCGTCGACCATCTGCGCGCCGCTGCTCGGCGTCGTCGACCCAGTGCATCTCGGACCAGGGCAGGCAGAGGCCGGTGCGCCCGCCGCTGTGCATGTCGACGACGAGGTCGGAGCGCGGGAACAGCTCGGTCGAGAGGAAGTGCGCGAGCTGCTCGTCGGCCGGCCCGGTCGGCGAGCCCGGGAACGAGCGGTTCATGTTCGCGCCCGACGGCCAGAGCCGCGTGTAGGCGCGCGAGGCGTCGATCGAGACGCACGGGATCACGATCACGCGGCCGGTGACGTGCTCCGGCTGCAGCTCGCGCGCGAGGTTGAGCGCGGCGACCTGGCCCTCGGGCTCGTCGCCGTGGACGCCGCCGAGCACGAGCGCCGTCGGCCCGTCGCCGCTCGCGACCGAGACGATCGGGACGTACTGGATTCGACCAGCCGCTCGCGTTCGACGAGCGCGGAACCTGGAGCCTGCCGAACTGCTTCCCGGGCGCCTCGAGGTCGATCGTGCAGAGGATCGGAGAGTCGCTCATCGCCCGAGCGGCATCCTAGAGGATTGTTGACAATTTCGCTATAGTCGACAATCCTGGCCAGTCGGCTCGACCGCCCCCGCCATCCCGTCCAGCGCAGGAGACCCCCGTGAAGATCACCGATGTCGAGGCCATCGTCCTGCGACAGGCGGTCGTGGACGATGGGATCGCCGACGGCAGCCAGGACGATCTCGTCGTCCGGATCCACACCGACGAGGGGATCACCGGGATCGGCGAGGTCGACTCGTCGCCCGAGCTCGTCGCAGGCGCTCGTCCAGGCGCCCGAGCTCGCACGCGGTCGCGGACGAGCCTCCGCGACGTGCTGATCGGCGAGGATCCGCTCGACGTCGAGCGGCTCTGGCACAAGATGTACCGCGGCCTCATCTACTTCGGCCGCCGCGGGATCGCGATCCACGCGATCAGCGGCCTCGACATCGCGCTCTGGGACATCAAGGGCAAGGCGCTCGGCAAGCCGGTCTGCGAGCTGCTCGGCACGCCGCACCGCGACCGGGTCCGCGCGTACGCGTCGATGCTGATGCCGGACACGACCGACGAGGTCACCGAGGCGGTGACCGCGCTGCGCGAGCAGAACTTCACCGCCGTCAAGCTCGGCTGGGGGCCGCTCGGCCAGGATCCCGAAGCACGACGTCGCGCTCGCCGCTGCGGCCGCAGGAGGCCGGCGGCGACGGCGTCGAGATCATGATCGACGCCGGGCTCGGCTACGTCGCCGACGCGACGACCGCGATCGAGGTCGCGCGCGAGTACGAGCAGCTCGGGATCTACTGGCTCGAGGAGCCGTTCGAGCCGGACGAGTACGAGGCCTACGCCGAGCTCGCCGACACGGTCGACCTCCGCGATCGCGGCCGGCGAGCAGGACGCGACGTGGTGGGGCTTCCGCGAGCTGATCGACCGCGCGCACGTCGACCTCGTGCAGCCCGACGTCACCCGCTGCGGCGGGATCACCGAGACGCTGCGGATCGCGGAGCTCGCGGACGCGCACGGCGTCGCGACCGTGCCGCACGCGTGGAAGAGCGGCATCATCAAGGCCGCCTCGCTGCACTGCAACGCCGTGCATGCCGGACGGCGATCTGGCAGGAGTACTGCGTCGCGGAGACGCCGATCACGAAGACCCTGACCGTGCAGCGCCTGCCGATCGAGGCGGACGGCTGCGTCGCCGTCCCGACGCACGCCGGGCCTCGGCGTCGATCTCGACGAGGACGTGCTCGAGAGCCTCAGAGTCGGCTGATGAGCCACGCTCGACCGACGACACGGAGGAGCGACGATGACCTCGACCACGACGCACGCAGCCGACCTCGCCGCGCGCGCGGCCGCCGTCATCCCCGGCGGCGTCAACAGCGGCCAGCGCCGGTTCCCGGCCTCGAGGAGCTCGTCATCACGGCGACGAGCGGCTCGACCTTCACCGACGCGGACGGCCGCGTCTTCACCGACTACCACGCCGCCTTCGGCCCGCCGCTCCTCGGGCACAACGACCCCGATGTCGACGCCGCCGCCGCTGCAGCCGGGCGCTCCGTCGACCTGATGGGCGTCGGCGTCACCCGGGTCGAGATCGAGCTCGCGGAGCGGCTCGTCGCGGTCGTGCCGTCGCTCGAGAAGGTGCTGCTCACCTGCACCGGGCAGCGAGGCGACCTTCCACGCGCTCCGGCTCGCGCGCACGGCGACCGGCCGCCGCCACGTGATCAAGTTCCAGGGCTGCTACCACGGCTGGCACGACTCGGTCGCGATGAACGTGATCTCGCCCGCCGAGCGCGTCGGCAGCAAGGACCCGCTCTCGCAGGGGATGCTCCCCGAGGTCGATCGACGCGACGATCGTCTGCCGGTTCAACGACGCCGACGACGTCGAGCGCGCGCTCGACGAGCACGACGGCGACGTCGCCGCGATCATCCTCGAGCCGATCCCGCACAACATCGGCGCCGTCCTGCCGCAGCCCGGCTTCCTCGAGCGGCTGCGCGAGCTCGCGACGAAGCACGGCACCGTGCTCGTCTTCGACGAGGTGATCACGGGCTTCCGCCACGGGCTCGGCGGCTACCAGGCGATCGCCGGCGTCACGCCCGACCTGACGACGCTCGGCAAGGCGATGGCGAACGGCTGGCCGGTCTCCGCGCTCGGCGGCAAGGCCGAGCTGATGGACCTCTTCTCGACCACGCCCGGGCAGCCCGCCTTCTTCGCCGGCACGTTCAACGGCCATCCCGGCGACGACCGCGGCGGCGCTCGCGACGATCGAGAAGCTCGAGCGCGAGCCCGTGCACGAGCACGTCTTCCGGCTCGGCGAGCGCGCCCGCGACGGGCCTGCAGGCGCTCTACGAGCGCCTCGGCGTCCCGGCCGTCGTCGCCGGCTTCGGCTCGGTCTTCGTCACGCTACTTCCTCGAGGGCCCGGTCGTGAGCTACGACGACCTGCTCCGGAACGACGTCGACCTGTTCGTCGGCTACCGGCGCGAGCTGATGAAGGACGGGATCTTCGAGCTGCCGCTGAACCTGAAGCGGAGCCACTTCTCGTACGCGCACACCGACGAGGACGTCGACCGGCTGCTCGAGGCGACCGAGGCCGCGGTCACGCGGTACCTGGAGGCGCGCGCATGAGCGATCCTCGCCGGTCTCCTGCTCGATCGACCTCTCGGCGCCCGGGCAAGCAGATCGGCCACCTCGCGTTCCCGAAGATCACGAACACGGCCGGCTGGGCGAGCACCTTCGTCCACATCGCGTCGATCGCGAACGGCGACGGGCCGACCGTGCTCGTCCTCGCCGGCAACCACGGCGACGAGTACGAGGGCCAGGTCGCCGCGCTCCGCCTGCTCCAGGAGCTCGCAGCCCGAGCAGGTCTCCGGCCGCGTGATCGTCGATCCCGGTGCTCTCGCCCGCGGCGTCGAAGGCGAACACGCGCAACTGGCCGTCGGGCGCGAACTTCAACCGCTCGTTCCCCGGCCGCCCCGACGGGCCGCCGAACGAGCAGCTCGCCGACTACCTCACGCGCGTGCTCTTCCCGCTCGCCGACGTCGTGATCGACATGCACTCCGGCGGGCGCAGCGCCTGGTTCCTGCCGTGCTCGCACATGCACGTCGTCGACGACCCCGCGCAGCGCAAGGCGATGCTCGAGGGCATGGAGGCGTGGAACAGCGACTGGCACTTCCTCTACATCGACGTCAACGGCACCGGCCTGCTGCCCGGTCGAGGCCGAGAACCAGGGCAAGCTCGTGATCACGACCGAGCTCGGCGGCGGCGGCCGCGTCCCGGCGCCCGTGCACCGGCTCGCCTGGAGCGGCCTCACGAACGTGCTCCGCCACGTCGGCGTGCTCGAGGGCGAGGTGCAGACGCGCGCCTCGCTCGGCCTGCCCGCCGGCCGTGATCCTCGACGGCCGCAATCCCGCGAACGATCGTGATCTCGCCCGAGGACGGGATGTTCGAGGCGATGCTCGAGCCGGGCGACCCGGTCGCCGCCGGCGACCCCGTCGGACGGCTCTGGTTCATCGACCGGCCCGACCGGCCGCCCGAGGTGCTCCGCGCGCCGCTCGACGGCGTTCGTCGTCGTGACGAAGGCGATCCCGGTCACCGAGCAGGGCGACTGCGTCTTCGTGCTCGGCGCAGCCGATCGACCGCGCCGCGCTCCTCTAGACGTGAGGCCGTAGCTGAGGCTGGCCGCGTCGCTCTCCGCGCTCGGCGACCGCACGTTCGGCGAGCCTGCGGCGGCACCGCAACTACCGGCTCTACTTCGTCGGCAACGGCATCTCGTTCATCGGCACGTGGATGCAGCAGATCGCCGCGTACTGGCTCGTGCTCGAGCTGACCGGACTCGCCGGTCGCGGTCGGCGCGCTCGCGCTCGTCCAGACGCTGCCGGTCACGCGTCCTCGCCCTCGTCGGCGGCTCGATCGCCGACCGGGTCGACCTCCGACGCATGGTCGTCACGTGCGAGTCGCGTGCTGCGCGCGCAGCGCGGCGATCGCTCGCCGTCCTCGCGCTGACCGGCGCGATCGCCGCCTGGCAGCTGTACGTGCTCGGGATCGTCCAGGGGATCGCGATCGCGCTCGACGCCCCGGCCCGGCACACGCTCGTGTTCCAGATCGTCGGGCGGGACGACCTCCCGAACGCGGTCGCGCTCGGCTCGGCCTCGGCACGACCGCGCGCATCGTCGGGCCCGCCGCTCGGCGGCCTCGTCGTCGCCGCGGCCGGAGCCGGCGTCGCGTTCGCGCGTGAACGCGGTCAGCTACGCGGTCGTGATCGCGCGCTGCTCGCGATGCGGCTCGTCGCCTCGGCCTCCCCGCGCCGCACGCCGCAGCGCGGCGTCCTCGCCGGGGTCGGCGAGGCGCTCGCCTTCGCGGTCGAGCTCGCGCCGGGTCGCGGTGACGTTCTTCACCGTGCTCCTCGTCAGCACGTTCTCGTTCAACTTCGACGTGCTGCTGCCGCTCGTCGCGAAGCTCACGCTCGACCAGGGTGCCGGCGACGTTCGGCCTGATCGCCTCGGTCTTCGGCGCCGGCGCACTCTGCGGCGCGCTGATCCTCGCGACCGTCGGCAAGGCGCGGCTTCTCGCTCGTGCTCGGCGGCGCGGTCGGCTTCGGCGTGCTCGCCAGCTCGCTGCTCGCCCCGCAGGACACGCTTCCCGCCGTCTGCGTCGCTGCTCTTCGTCGCCGGGATCTTCTACATCCTCTGGGGCTCGAGCGCGCTCGCGACGCTGCAGCTCGCCGCACCCGAGCACCTGCGCGGCCGGGCGGCGAGCCTCTACTTCTTCGCGTTCATGGGCGGGCGCGCCGCTCGGCGGCCTGATCGCGGGCTCGCTCACCGCACACGGCGGCACGCGGCTCGCGTTCGCCGTCGCCGGCACGATCGCCCTACTCGTCGCCGCGACCGGCGCGGCCGTCCTGCTCGCTGGCCGGCCGGCCACACGCGTCGACGACGCACGAGCAACCAGCGAGAGGGGAGGCATGACCGAGCAGACCTTTCCGACGCACGCACTGCACGCTTCGGCGTCGCCACGCCGCGACGTGACGCCGCCGGTCGGGATCTACGCCCGCTCCTGGGGCGCGGCGACCCACGACGTCGCCGAGGGAGTCCACCGCCCCTTCGCCGCGACGGCCGCCGTCTTCGCTCCGCTCGACGGCGACGGGCCGACGCTCGCGCTCGTCGGCGGTCGACATCGGCTGGTTCCAGTACGCGCCCGACGAGCGCGGGCTGCGCGCCGCGGTCATGGAGCGCACCGGCCTCGACGAGGCGCAGCTGCTGATCGAGATGTCGCACACGCACGCCGGCGCGAACGCCAACTCGCAGCTCCGGGACAAGCCCGGCGTCGAGCTGATCGAGCCCTACCTCGACGCAGCTCACCGAGCAGATCGGCGGACGCGATCCTCGAGGCGCCGTGCCACGCAGTCGAGGCCGCTCGTGACGTACGGCTACGGCCGCTGCGCGCTCGCGACGAACCGCGACTTCTGGGACGCAGGCCGCAGGGCGATTCGCCTGCGGCTACAACCCCGACGCAGCCGCCGACGACACGCTGCTCGTCGCGCGGGTCACGGGCGACGACGGGCGATGCGCGCGCGACGCTCTTCAACTACGCCTGCCACCCGACGACGCTCGCCTGGGAGAACCGGCTGCTCTCGCCCGACTACATCGGCGCCGCGCGCGAGGTGCTGGAGCGCGCGTTCGGCGCGCCCGGCGCTCTTCTTCCACGGCGCCTCGGGCGAGCTCGCGCCCGCGCGACGACTACGTCGGCGACACGGCCGTCGCCGACCGCAACGGCCGCCAGCTCGGCCACGCGGCGGCGGCCGCGATCGAGGCCTGCCGCCGCCCGGAACCCGCTTCGTCTACACGGGGATCGTCGCCTCGGGCGCCAACCTCGGCACCTGGGAGTACCAGCCGTGCGACCCGGCCAACTGCGCCGAGAGCGGCCGGCTCGACGCGACGCTGACCCACGTCGACCTTCGCCGCAAGGACGAGCTCGGCGTCGTCGAGAGCCTCTCGGACGCAAGCCCGACGCAGTGCAGGAGCGCGAGAAGGCGCTTCGCCGCGCGTTCCTCGAGCCGCGCTCGGTGACGGGCCGATCCACCGGATGCCGCTCTGGACGTGGCGGCTCGGCGAGGCGCTGCTCGTCGCCGTGCCCAACGAGCCGTACTCCGTCTTCCAGATCGAGCTGCGCCGCCGCTTCGAGGGCGTGCCGCTCCTCGTCCTGATGACGACGAACGGAGGCGTCGGCTACCTCTGCCCCCGCGAGACCTACGGCACCGGGCTCTACCAGGAGCAGCAGTCGCCGTACGCGCCCGGCTGCCTGGAGCAGACGATCGACGCTGCCGCCGCCGCCCTCGCCGACCTGCGCTCCGGCTGAGAGCGACAGAGCCAGTCCGGGGCTCGTCAGCAGTAGCGCGGATGGGGCTGATCGGCGGCAACTCGCCGCCCATCACTCAGCCCGCTCGGCCCGGTCGCTTTGCTCGATCGCCTGGATCTGCTCCGCCTCCCAGGCCAGGTACTCGTCGAGCCCCTCGACCTCCGGCTCGTCGAGCGGCGGCACGGCGTGGCGCTCGACCACCTCGGCCACGATCGCGGCCGCCTGCTCGGTCTCGTCGTCGCCGATCAGCCGATGCGTGACGAAGCGGATCCGGGTCGGATCGCGCTCGATCACGCGGAGCCCCGCTGCATCGAGAAGTGCGACCAGCTCCTCGGACGACAGGCCCGTGCCGCTCACGTCGGCGAGCACGATGTTGGTCTCGATCACCTCTGGTACGAGGCGGATGCCCGGGATCGCGGCGAGCAGCGCACCGAGCTCGCGCGCACGCCGGTGATCGTCGGCGATCCGCTCGACCATCGTGTCGAGGGCGACGAGCGCCGGCAGCCGCGGCGATCCCGGCCCGGTGCACGCTGCCGCCGCCGAGGCGATGTGCAATCAGTCGAACGCTCTCGACGACCGCCTCGCTGCCGGCCAGCACCGCGCCGAATGGCGCCGAGAGCGCCTTGTTGAGCGAGACGACGACCGAGTTCGCCGGTGCGGCGAGGGCCGCGAGGGGAACACCGAGCGCGACCGACGCGTTGATGAGGCGCGCGCCGTCGATGTGGACGCGGCAATCGTGTCGCTTCGCAGCGATCGCGAGCCGTGCGGTCAGCTCCGCCGAGAGCGTCGTCCCGCCGGCCCGGGTGTGGGTGTTCTCGAGGATCAGCAGCGCTGCGTTGTTCTCGGTCACGAGCTCCTCGACGGCCCGGGGTCCAGTCGTCCGTCGGCGGCCCAGAGCGGGCGCGGCCTCGAGGCGCGCGATCTCGGTGATCCCCATCGACTCGGACGTGAGGACGTGCGACGCCGCCTCGAGCACGACGCTGCTCGCCCGGCGCGCAGAACGTGAGCATCGCGGCGAGGTTCCCCATCCCGCAGGTCGGCACCCAGATCGCGGCCGCCTTGCCGAGCAGCGCCGCGACGCGCTCGCAGAGCGGGTTGACGGACGCGTCCTCCCCGACGATCGCCCAGCCGAGCTCGGCCCCTCGCATCGCCTCCCACATCTCCTCGGTCGGGACCGAGCAGAGATCGGAGCGGAGGTCGATCAGTCGGCCGAAGCGCCCGCAAGAGGTGCCGCCCGGGTCGCGCCCCGGTGTGCTCGCCGTCGTCGACGACGACGGTGCCGTTGACGAGCACGTGCTCGACGCCGCGCGCGTAGTGGTGCGGGTCGTCGACCGTCGAGACCTCGTCGAGGTCGTCGTAGTCGAAGACGACGACGTCTGCGGCATAGCCGGCGCGGAGCAGGCCGCGGTCCCAGAGGCCGAAGTGCGCCGCCGGCATGCTCGTCATCTTGCGGATCGCCTCCTCGAGGCGCAGCGTCCCGTTCTCGCGCACGTGGTGCGTGAGGTAGTGGACGTGGCCGGAGTAGCCGAGCGGATGGCGCAGGACGTCGGCGAGCGGGCCCTCCTGCGTGACCGTGAACGTGTCGACGCCGAGGCAGAAGAGCGGGTGCGAGATCATCTCCGCCATGTGCTCGTCGGTGAAGAGCCTGACCGACGACGAGGATGCTCTCGTAGGCGTCGCCGGCGTCGGCGAGCACGTCGAAGTAGCAGTCCCAGGGGTCGGCCTTGCGAAGGTCGGCGATCTGGGCGAACGTGAGGCCGTCCCAGTCGGGATGCTGCTCGCTCGCCTGCAGGCGCACGCGATCCCACTCGCCCTTGTGGATGAACCGCCAGTAGCGGTCGCACTCCGTTCGCAGGCGCTTGCGCGTCTCCGGGTCGCGCAGGTGGGCGAGCGCCTGCCTCCTTGCCGTCGGCGGCCACCCAGGGCGGCAGGATCCCGGAGAGCTGGCCGAGGCCGTCGACGAACGGCGTCGTGTCGGCGAGCACGTCCATGCCCTTCCTCGCGCGCGGCCTCCATCATCTCGACCGCGCGCTCCCAGCCGCGGTCGGGCGCATTCGTGTTGTGTCGCACGTTGAGGTGGGAGATCTCGGCGCGGATCCCGCCGGCGCGGGCGACCTCGAGGAACTCCGCGATCGCGTGCAGGATGCCCGAGTCGCGGTTGCGGACGTGGCTCGTGTAGATCCCGTCGTACTCGCCGGCGATCGCGTTCAGGCGCACGAGCTCCGCCGTCGTCGCCTCGCGGCCCGGGTTGAACTCGAGCCCGGTCGACATCCCGAGCGCGCCGGCCTCCATCGCCTCCCGCATGAAGCGGTCCATCAACGCAGCCTGCACCTCGGTCGGGTGCGAGCCCGAGACACCGGCCGCGAGCCTGATCGAGTTGTGCCCGACGAACCACGCCAGGTTCGGGGCTGTGCCCCACGTCCGCGAGGAAGTCGAGATGCTCGCCGAAGGTCGTCCAGGGGATCACCGGGCCGTCGAAGCCGAACGTGTGGAGCCGGCCGCTCATGTACTCGCGCGAGTGGTCGGAGATCGGCGCGTAGCTCCAGCCGCAGTTGCCGACGACCTCCGTCGTCACTCCCTGGCGGATCGTGCTCTCGGCGGTCGGGTTCGCGAGCAGCGAGAAGTCGCTGTGGCTGTGCGGGTCGACGAAGCCGGGGCAGACGACCTTGCCGGTCGCGTCGATCACCCGCTCCGCCGTGGCACCGTCGCCGAGGCGTCCGACCTCGACGATCTCGTCCTCCCTCGATCGCGACGTCGCCGAGGAACGGCGGGCTGCCCGTCCCGTCGGCGACCCAGCCGTTCCGGATCAGGACGTCGAGCATCGCCGCGTCACTTCTTCTCCGCGCCCGCCGACGTGCGGGCCGAGGCGTGGATCGAGGATGTCGCGCAGTCCGTCGCCGAGGAAGTTGAAGCCGAGCACGACGATCATGATCGCGAGCCCCGGGAAGATCGAGAGCCACGGGTCGATGTCGAGGTAGCGAGCGAGCGCTGTTGAGCATCCCGCCCCACGACGCCTCGGGCGGCTGCGTGCCGAGCCCGAGGAAGCTGAGCGCCGCCTCGCTGAGGATCGCCGTCGAGAGGTAGACGGTGACGAGCACGATCAGCGGCGCCGCGATGTTCGGGAAGACGTGCCGCACCATGACCCGGCCGTGGGAGGCTCCGAGCGCGCGCGACGACTCGACGAACGGGAACCCCATCACCTCGAGCACGGCGCCGCGGACGACCCGCGCGAACGCCGGCGCGATCACGATGCCGATCGCGATCATCGCGTTCCGCCGGTTCGGCCCGAGCAGCCCGGCGATCACGATCGCGAGCACGAGCCCGGGCAGCGCGAACATGAGGTCGACGAAGCGCATCAGGACGCTGTCGAGCCAGCCGCCGAAGAAGCCGGCGAGCAGGCCGAGCGTGACCCCGAGCACGAAGGCGATGCTGACCGAGATCACTCCCACCTGCAGCGACACCTGGGCGCCGTGGATGATGCGGGCCAGCGTGTCGCGCCCGAGCTCGTCGGTTCCCATCGGGTGGGCCCAGCTCGGCGGCTGAAGCCGCGTCGCAACGAGCTCGTCGGGGTCGATCGTCCAGATGTAGCGGGCCGAAGGCGGCAATGAAGACGTTGAAGCCCACGATCACGGCCCCGGCGATCCCGATCGGGTTCCGCCACTTCGCGAAACGCGCAGGCCGCCGCGCGGGGCGTAGACCCAGGCGCCCTTCCCGACCTCGCTCGGGCCCTCCGGCGCGAGGATCGGGCCCTCGTTGTTGGGGAAGTTGCTCACTCCTGCGAGATCCTCGGGTCGAGCACGCCGTAGAGGAGATCGACGAGCAGGTTGGCGAAGATGAAGATGAACGCGAGCAGCATCGTCGCACCCTGGACGACCGGGTAGTCCCGGTTGAAGATCGCGTTGATCAGCGTGTTGCCGAGGCCCGGCAGGCCGAAGATGATCTCGACGATCGCCGAGCCGCCCATCAGGATCCCGATCTCGAACCCGACGACGGTGACGACCGGGATCAGCGCGTTGCGCAGCGCGTGCCGCGAGATCACGACCTTCTGCTTCACGCCCTTCGCGCGCGCGGTCCGCACGTAGTCCTGTCCGAGCACCTCGAGCATCGTCGCGCGGACCATCCGCATCACGATCGCGAGCGTGAAGACCGAGATCGCGATCGCGGGCAGGATGAACTGGCTCAGGTTCTCGATCGGGTCCTCGTAGAACGGGCACGTACGTGAGCGGCGGCACCCAGCCGAGCACCCGCGAGGTGAAGAGGAGAAGGAGCGTCGCGAGCCAGAAGTTCGGGATGCTGACGCCGATGAGGCCGCCGACGCGCGCCGCGTAGTCGTGCTTGCTGTCGCGCTTGACGGCCGAGAGGACGCCGAGCGGGAGGCCGATCACGACGGCGATCAGCAGGCCGAGGAAGACCAGCTCGAAGGTGATCGGCAGGGCGTTGAGCAGCACCTCGGAGACGGGCTGCTGGTTCCGGAGCGAGAAGCCGAAGTTACCCTGGGCGATGCCGCTGATCCAGCGCCAGTACTGCTCCGGGTAGGAGCCGTTGAGGCCGAGTTGCTCGCGGGCCCTCTCCATCAACTCCGGGTCGGCGCCGATGTCGGCTCCCCCGAGGACGGAGACGATGTCGCCCGGCAGCAAGCCGCACCATCATGAAGATCAACGATCGAGATCCCGATCAGCGTCGGGATCGTGAACCAGGACGCGCTTGAGGACGTAGCCGCCCACGGGCTACCAGTGTGCCGAGGCGGGAGGAGCGCCGCAGCGGCGCCCCTCCCGACCGACGGGACGAGCTGGGGTCACGAACTGAGCCACACGGTGTTGCGGAGGCCCGTGTTGAAGTCGTCGAAGGCGACGTACATGCCCTGCACGCGCTTGTTGACGACCTGGTACTTGTTCACCTGGACCAGCCCGATCTGCGGCAGCTCGCTCTGGAGCGCGACCTGCGCCCCCTTGTAGATCGGCAGCCGCTTGGCCTGATCGAGCGTGATCTTGCCGTTGCCGACGGCACGCCAGACCTTCACGTTCTTCCAGAGCGGGTACCACGCCTTGTAGACCGCGGCGGTCGGGTTGTACTCGTTCAGGTAGCCGTCGACGTCGCCGCGCATGCCGCGGGCCGTGAGGTCCCACTCGAAGTTGCCGATGCCGTTGTTCGCGGCGAACGTGCCCGGCTCCTGGGCGACGATGTCGACGTCGATGTTGATCGCCTTCAGCTGCGACTTGATCACCGACGCGATCTGCTGGAACTCGAGCGGCGTCGAGAACGTCGACAGCTTGACCGAGAAGCCCTTCGACTGGCCGGCCGCGGCCATCAGCGCCTTCGCCTTCACGAGGTCGAACTTCTGGTACTTCGTCTTCAGCTCGGCCTGCGTGAGCGGCCACGGGCCGTACCCGGGCGGAACGATCCCGGAGTAGTTGCCGTTGCCGTTGTAGACGGTGTTGATGATCGCCTGCCGGTTGATCGCGAGGTTGACCGCCTGCCGCACGCGGATGTCGTGCCACGGCTTCGGGTCGCCCTTGATCGTGATCTGCAGCTCGCGGAAGGCAGCCGTCCCGCCCTTGAGCACGACGAGGTTGCCGTCGTTCTTGAGTGCATTGGCACCGTCGGTGGAGACGGTGGCACCGTCGATCGCACCGGCGCGCAGGGCCGCGATGCGGGCCTGCTCGTCGGGGAGCGTCTTCAGCGTCATCGCGTCCATGTACGGCTGGCCCTTCTTCCAGAAGTCCTTGTTGGCCACGTACTCGACGCGGTCGTTCGGGTTGAAGCCGACCATCCGGTACGGCCCGGTGCCGATCGCGTTGCGGCTGACATTGATCTGGTCGTAGAGGCCGGCCGGCACGATCGGGGAGTAGCGCCCCCACGCGAGGAAGCCGAAGACGCGGGCGTCCGGCGCCTTGAGGCGGAGCCGGGCCACGTACTTCGAGACCACGTCGACGCCCGCGAAGGACGGGATCTGGGCGAGCGTCGAGATGCTGCCCGGCAGCGGCGCGGCCAGCATCTGCTCGACCGAGTACTTGACGTCGCCCGCGTCGAGCTCCTTGCCGTTGTGGAACTTCACGCCCTTGCGCAGGTTGAAGAGGATCGTCTTCGAGTCGACGATCTTCCACGACTCGGCGAGCGCCGGCTTGAGGTTCAGGTCCTTGTCCCACTCGACGAGCGAGTCGTACGCGGCCTGCTTGCCCCAGTGGTTCGAGGTCAGGATGGCGGCGAACGGAGCGACGTGCACCGGATCCTGCTCGAGCGCCCAGATCGATCCGGCCGCCGCGCTTGATCGGGGTCGCGCGGGAGCGCCGCGTCGCGGCCTTCGCCCCACCCGCGAGCGATCCGGCCGCGACTGCGCCGGCGCCGACGACGCCTGCCTTGACGAGCAGGTCTCGGCGAGTGAGCTCGCCCCCTACTGAGCTGTCGGGAGTTTCTTTGTCGGACACAGCACGTCCCTCCTTTCGTCGGAGTCGGTCAGAGGATCTGACCGACCCTGGGAGCCTCACCGTGGATGTCGTCATAGAAGACGGACTCTCGCACCTGAATGTTGGCGAGCCGTTCGACGGCCTCGCGATCGAACTCGACTCCGAGGCCCGGTGCGCCCGAGACCTCGATGAAGCCGTTGCTCATCTCGATCGGCTCGGTGAGCACGTCGAGCTCCTGCAGTGGATAGTGCGTGTCGCTCGCAAACGGGAAGTTCGAGGACGACGCGACGAGGTGTGCGTTGGCCATCGTCGCCGCGCCGAGCTCGGCCCAGCTTCCGATCGCACACCACTTGCCCGCCGCATCGGCGAGCGCGGCGATCTGCCTGGCACGCGTCAGCCCGCCCGCCTCGGACGGGTAGACGACGAACACGTCGCAGGCATCGGCCTTGATCAGCTCGAGCGCCGAGCGGATGTCGGTGCAGCCCTCGTCGGCTGCAATCGGCACCGCGACCGAGCGCCGCACCTGGGCCAGGCCCTGCGATGTCGAAGTCCGGCACGGGCTGCTCGACGTACTGGAGGTCGAAGCGCTCGAGGCCGCGGATCCACTTGATCGCCGCCGGAACACTCCAGATCATGTTGGCGTCGATCCGGATCTTCACGTCCGTGCCGACCTCGTCGCGGATCGCCGCGATCGTGTCGTGGTCCTGACCGAAGTCACGTCCCACCTTGAGCTTCAGCTCCGAGTAGCCGGCGTCGACGAACGCCGCCGCCTTGCGGGCGTTCGCCTCCGGCTCGTCGATGAAGAGGTAGCCGACGACGGGCACTCGGTTGCGGCAGACGCCACCGAGCAGCTCTGCCACCGACACGTCGAGCGCCTTGCCCTTGAGGTCGAGGAGCGCCATCTCGATGCCGGCGATCGCGTAGGCGCCGATCCGGCTCCAGTTGCGCGTGAACTCCTCCATCCGGTGCACGAGCCACTCCGTGCGGCAGGGGATCCTGGCCGACGAGGAACTGGGTCAGCTCGGCGTCGATGATCGTCCTGATCGTCGGCAGCGTCGGGCCGGGCGCCTCGCCGACGCCGACGACGCCCTCGTCCGTGTGGATCTCGACGAGCAGCCCCGAGGCGGACAGCCGCGTCCCGCCCGGCCAGACGAGCGGCTCGCGCATCGGCGTGCGCACGGGAATCGTATGGATGCTGGTGATCCTCACCGAGGATGGCTACACTAGGCACGCCGTGCAGGATTGTCAACCATTTGTTGATTGTCGACAATCTTGTATGATGGGGGCACGTGATGGCAGATAGCGTCGATCGCACCCCGACGGTCGTCGCTCGATGGAGGGGCCGGCAAGGGCGGCCCGCGCGGGCAGCAGGTCGTCGAGATCCTGCGCAGCGCGATCATCACGGGGAGCTACGAGCCCGGCGAGCGACTGATCGAGGCGACGCTCTCGACCGAGCTCGGCACGAGCCGCGGGCCTGTCCGCGAGGCGCTCCGCCAGCTCGAGAACGAGGGGCTCGTGATGTCGTTTCCCTACCGCGGCGCCGTCGTGCTCGGCGTCTCGGACGAGGAGGTCCAGGAGGTCCTGATCCCGATCCGGCTCACGCTCGAGCGCTACAGCTTCGTGCACGCGCTCGACCGGATGACGGACGCGGACTTCGCGGAGCTCGGCAAGCAGGTCTGGCTGATGGAGCAGGCGGCCGCCGCCGACGACCTCGCGCGGCTCGTCGAGGCCGACCTCCGCTTCCACGAGATCGTGATCTCGGCGTCGGGCCAGACGCACACGGTGCAGATCTGGAGAACGATCTGGCCCCGGATCCGCGCCTACTTCTACCGCTACGGTCGCGGCACAGGACCTCGCGACGATGGTCGACGAGCATCGCGACCTGCTCGCCGCGCTCCAGTCGCGCGATCCGGCCCTGATGCTGGCGCAGCTCGAGCGGCACATCGCCGTCCCGAGTCCCGCCACCGCGCCGGCAGCCCGAAACGACGCAAGGCGCAGGAAAGCGCCCGGCCCAAGGCCGCGACGCCAAGGGCGGCCGCGTGACCGAGCTCCTGCACCGTCACGAACCTGCGCACCGGCTTCCACACCCACGGCGGCGTGATCCGCGCGGTCGACGGGGTCGACTTCTCGATCGAGAAGGGCGGCGCGCTCGGCGTCGTCGGCGAGTCCGGCAGCGGCAAGTCGGTGACGGCGCTCTCGATCATGCGCCTGATCGATCGCGCCGGGCCGGGTCGAACCGAGCTCGAGCATCCGTCTTCGAGGGTCGAGACCTCGCGACCGCTCGACGAGGACGAGATGTCGACGATCCGCGGCAACGAGATCTCGATGATCTTCCAGGAGCCGATGACATCGCTCAATCCGGTCTTCACGGTCGGCGACCAGATCGCCGAGGCGGTCCGGCTCCACCAGCACGTCGGGAAGAAGGAGACCGCACGATCGCGCCGTCGAGATGATGCGCCTCGTCGGCATCCCCTCGGCCGAGAAGCGCGTGCGCGACTACCCGCACCAGATGTCCGGCGGCATGCGCCAGCGCGTGATGATCGGGATGGCGCTCAGCTGCAACCCGAAGCTTCTGATCGCCGACGAGCCGACGACCGCCCTCGACGTGACGGTGCAGGCGCAGATCCTGGAGCTGATGAAGGAGCTGCGCGAGAAGCTCGGGATGGCGATCCTCCTGATCACCCACGACCTCGGTGTCGTCGCCGAGATGGTCGACGAGGTCGCGGTCATGTACGGCGGCAAGATCGTCGAGCGAGGGCCTGTGAAGGAGATCTTCGCGAGCCCGCAGCACCCGTACACGGAGGCGCTGCTGCGGTCGATCCCGCTGCTCGGGATGCGGTACACGACGCCGCTGAAGGCGATCCGCGGCATGGTTCCGAGCCCGCTCGACTGGCCTTCGGGCTGCCGGTTCGCTCCCCGCTGCGACTACGTCTTCGACCGCTGCGCGCAGGAGCTGCCGCCGCTCCTCGACGTCGGCGCGCAGGAGGCGGCCTGCTGGCTGTGCGAGATCCGGCCCGCGCGAGGTCAGCGCGATCGAGGTTCCCCTGTGACCGGTGACACGATTGCCGAGCCGGCACCGACCGGCCCGGCCCACGCGACGACGACGACATCCTGCTCCGACTCCGCGGGCTGAAGAAGTATTTCCCCGTCAAGCAAGGGCTGCTGAAGAAGACGTCCGGGTACCTCCAGGCCGTCGACGGCGTCGACCTCGACATCCGCCGCGGCGAGACCGTCGGGCTCGTCGGCGAGTCCGGCTGCGGCAAGTCGACGCTCGGACGCACGCTGCTGCGCCTGCTCGAGCCGACCGCGGGAGAGATCACGTTCGACGGCGTCGACCTCGTCGGGCTCGGCGCGAAGGACCTGAAGCAGATGCGCCGCCACATGCAGATCGTCTTCCAGGACTCCGTCGGCTCGCTCGATCCCCGGATGAAGGTCGGCGATCTGATCGCCGAAGGCCTCGGGATCCACGGCATCGGCGCCCGCAAGGACCGGGACCGGATCGTCGCCGAGATGCTCGACCGCGTCGGCATGCCTCCCGAGGCAGCCAACCGCTATCCGCACCAGTTCAGCGGCGGCCAGCGGCAGCGGATCGGGCTCGCCCGGGCGCTCGTCCTGCAGCCGAAGCTGGTCGTCGCCGACGAGCCCGTCTCCGCGCTGGACGTCTCGATCCAGTCGCAGGTCCTGAACCTGCTCGTCGACCTCAAGGCCGAGTTCGATCTCACCTATGTGTTCGTCGCCCACGACCTCGCCGTCGTCGGCTACATCTCCGACCGGGTTGCCGTGATGTATCTCGGCCGCATCGTCGAGATCGCTCCGTCCGACGAGTTGTTCGCGCGACCGCTGCACCCGTACACGATGGCGCTCCTCTCCGCGAACCCGGAGCCCGTGCCGGGACGCAGGAGCAACCGGATCGTTCTCACGGGAGACGTGCCGAGCCCGATCGACCCACCGTCCGGCTGCCGCTTCCGCACGCGCTGCCCGATCGCCCAGCAGATCTGCTCCGAGGTCGACCCCGTGCTCGAGGATCACGGGCCGGACCATCGCGCCGCCTGTCACTTTCCCGGCACACCTCTGACCGCCGCTCCCACCCCGCCGCATGAACGCATGACGGCATGACGGCTCCGGGGTCGCAGCCAACATACGATGTCCGACTGCTGCACGACCGCCGCGTGCCGATGCGCGACGGGATCG
Source organism: uncultured Thermoleophilia bacterium (assembly GCA_963776305.1). Taxonomy (GTDB): domain Bacteria; phylum Actinomycetota; class Thermoleophilia; order Gaiellales; family Gaiellaceae; genus Gaiella. The sequence goes on from CAVZMA010000008.1 coordinate 58,361, forward strand.
CGCTGTCGGCCGACGTCTACCTGCCGCTCGGCGCCCAGGGGCTGCCGACGATCATCCAGTGGACGCCGTACGAGTCGACCCGCGAGCGCTTCGTCTCGTGGGGCGCCTGGTTCGCGAAGCGCGGCTACGCCGCCGTCGTCGTCGACTGCCGCGGCCGCTACGAGTCCGAGGGCGAGTTCACGGCCTGGACGTATGACGGCCGCGACGCCTACGACACGGTCACCTGGGCGGCGGGCGAGCAGTGGTCGAACGGACGCATCGGCACCTGGGGCCGCAGCTACGGCGGCCTCGTCCAGTGGCAGCTCGCCCATCTCGACCACCCGAACGTCCAGTGCGTCGCCCCGCAGGTGATCCACGACGACTACTTCTGGGACGGCTACTGGACGGGCGGCGCCTTCCAGCTCGCGCTGACGCTCGGCGCCGCCGCGCTCTGGTCGAGCGCGATCTCGCTGATCACCGGGCCGAGCGCGCGCGACGTCGTGCTCAACGACCGCATCTTCGGCCACCTGCCGCTGATCGAGCTCGACGAGGTGACGATCGGACGGAAGGTCGACTACTGGCGGCTCTGGTGGGAGCACCAGGTGAACGACGAGTACTGGCAGCGGTTCCGCCACCGGCCGGAGAAGGTCAACGTGCCGATCTTCCAGCAGGGCGGCTGGTTCGACCCGTACTCCGGCTCACACCTCCGCTCGTTCGCCGCGATCGCGACGGGCGTGCCGAACCGCGTGCTGATCGGACCCTGGTCGCACGAGGAGGACGTCGAGACCTTCACCGGCGACATCGACCTCTCGCCGGCGCTGACCGTGATCCGCGACCACGAGCTCGCCTTCTACGATCGCTATCTGAAGGACGTGCCGAACGGCTGGGACGAGCGACCGCCGGCCGAGCTCTACGTCCTCGGCGCCAACGAATGGCGCGGCGAGACGCGAATGGCCGCTCGCGCGCACCGAAGAGACGGCGTTCCACCTGCGCCAGGGTGGCGTCCTGTCGCGCTACGAGCCTCGCGCAGACGAGCCTGCCGACCGACTACGACTACGACCCCGCAGACCCCGTACCGACGATCGGCGGCGTCAACTCGGTCCTGACGATGACGCAGGGGGCCGAGACGCCGATCCGCCCCGGGCCGATCGACCAGCGGGTGCTCGAGCGCGCGCTCCGACGTGCTCGTCTATACGAGCGAGCCGCTCGACGCGACCTCGAGGTGATCGGGCCCGTCGAGATGGTGCTCTACGCCGCCTCGTCGGCGAGGGATACCGACTTCATCGTCCGTCTCTGCGACGTCTACCCGGACGGCGGTCGATCTTCCTCACCGAGGGCATCATCCGCGCACGCTACCGCGGCAGCCTCGAGGGCGAGTCGGTCGAGCTGCTCGAGCCGGGCGAGGTCGCCGAGTACCGGATCCGCTGCTACCCGATGGCGAACGTCTTCAAGCGAGGCCATTGCATCCGGCTCGACGTCACGAGCTCGAGCTTCCCCCGCTTCTCCCGCAACCTCAACACCGGCGAGGATGTCGGCACCGGCACGCGCATGCAGGTCGCCCACCAGACCGTGCTCCACACGAGCGCGTACCCGTCGCGCGTCGTGCTGCCCGTCATCCCGCCTCGTGATCTTCGAGCAACGCTTCCCGACCTACGAGGCCGAGGAGCGGCGCCGGGCGTCGCTTCCGCCCGGGAGTCGAGGCCGTGCCGCTCCACGGCACGGCCGCGCCTGCGCTCCCCGCCCACGTCGTCGACGCGGTCGCGGCGTGCTCGCGCAGCCGATGAAGACGCCGCCGGTGCACGGTCTCGACCTCGCTCCGCGAGCGCTCGCGACGGAGCTCGAGCGGACGACGGGGCGCAGCGTCGACCCGGAGTCCGAGATCCTCGTCACGAACGGCGCCATGCAGGCGCTCGGCGTGTGCTTTCAGGTCGCTGCTCGAGCCGGGCGACGAGGTCGTCGTGCCGACGCCGTGCTTCTTCTTCGGCGGGCCGATTCGCGCCGCCGGCGGCGTCCCGGTCTACGTGCCAGGGATCGGCGGCCGACGGCTGGCGCTGGGATCTCGACGCGATCGAGCAGGCGATCGGGACGCGGACGAGAGCGCTCCTGCTCTGCAATCCCGGCAATCCGACCGGGTACGTCACCGTCGCCGCGAGGACGTCGCCGCGCGCCGTCGTCACTCGCCGAGCGGCACGGCCTCGTCGTCGTCACCGACGAGGCCTACGAGGCGTCGCTCTGGGACGACGCGCCGCTTCACCTCCGCCTTCGGGCTCGGTGACGACGTGATCGTGATCCGCAGCCTCGGCAAGAGCCTCTCGCTGCCGCAGCTGCGGATCGGGCTGCTCGCCGGCCCGGCCGCGCGGGTCGACGCCGGTGCGTGCGCACCTCGAGTGGGACTGCCTGCGCGTCGGCGTCGCCTCTCAGGAGGCGGCGCTCGCGGCGCTCGAAGGCCCACGCGACTGGCTCGAGCGGATTCACGCCGCGACTGCAGCCGATCGTGCCGTCGCCCTCGCCGCGGTCGCCGCGACACCCGGGCTCACGGCGGTCGACGCCGCTCGCGGCACCGTTCCTCTTCGTCGGCTCGATCCGGTGGAGGCACTGGCGGCGCAACTCGAGGCGGTCGGGCTCCCGGTCGTCGACGGCGCCGCGTTCGAGGGCCCCGGCTACGCCAGGCTGCCGTTCGGCGGAGCCGCCGAGGCGAGTGCCGCCCTGCACGACGCGCTCGACCGCTGGGCGCCGAGCTGCACGGCACGGTGAAGAGACTCGGAGTCCCACGTCGCACGGCCGCCCTGATCGGGGCCAACAGCCTCTCGCGCGGCCGTCCAGGGACAGTTCCAGTTCGTGCTCCCCTGGATGCTGCTGACCCGCGGCCACTCGCCGCAGACGGCAGCGTTCGCGGCCGGGCTCGTCTACGCGCCGCTTCTGCTCACGGCCGTCCCCGCGGGCGCAGCGTCCGACAACACCGACCCGCGGCGGCTGATGCGGATCGCCACGGTCGTGACGCTCGTCTGCCTGCGCCCTCTACCCTGCTCGCGGCGCTCGCCGGCCACGACTGGTTCGTCGCTCGTCCTCGTCGCCGCCGTCGTCGTCGGGTCGCTGCGCAACTTCTCCGAGGGTGCGCTCTTCCGCGGGATCGGAGACACGACGCAACGAGCGGCACCCTCCTTCGCGCCCACGCCTGCGCACGACCGTCAACCAGGCAGCCGTGTTCGGCAGCCCGTTCGTCGGGCTCCTGCTCTTCCGCTTCGGCGGAGCCACGGCCGTGCTCCTCGGCATCTGCGCGCTGCTCGTCGCCGCAGTCGGTGATCCTCGCCTTCGTGCCCGAGCTCGAGCGCGGCTCGGAGCCGATGGCGGTCATGCGCGAGAACGTCGCCGTCGGGATCGCGTCGCTGCGGGCTGAACGCCAGTCTGCGGACGATCGGCTGGGCCAATCTCACCTGGAACGTCTTCGCCGGCGCCGCGATCGGGATCATGCCCGCTGTCCTGCGCGAGCACCTGGGGATGAACGAGGTCATGGCGAGCGTGACGTTCATCGCCGGCGCGGTCGTCGTCGTCGTCCTGACGCTTCCCGTCGTGCGCACGGCCCAGCGACGGTTCGGCGCGGTCGCGCACGTTCATCGTCGCGATCACGATCCAGGGCACTCGCCGTCGTGCTCTTCGCGGATCCCCGGGCCGCGATCATCGGCCCACTCGTCTACTGCCTCTTCCTGCTCTCGAACAGCGCCGCAGCCGCCTCGCTCAACGGCGCCCGCGCGACCGAGGTCGAGCACGACCACCAGGGGCTGCTCAACATGGCACTGCTCACGGTCGGGCATGATCGGGTTCATCGCGGGCGTCGTGCTCGCGGCCGGGCTGCTCGGCCCGCTCGGCTTCGGCGTCGTGCTCGCCCTGATCGGCGTCGGGCATGGCCGTCGACCGCCGCCGGCTTCCGCCGGCCCCTCGTCGCCGGATGACAGCGCTCGATCTCCTCATTCGCGGCGCCACCGTCTATCCCGGGCGACGCGCCGCCGTTCGAGGGCGACGTCGGCGTCAGCGGCGGCGTCGATCGACGCTTGTGACACGCTGTCACGAGGATGACGCCGGGTCCCGACGCGCGCGAGGTCGTCGACGGGCGCGGCCTGATGCTCTGCCCCGGCTTCATCGACCTGCACACGCACTCGGCGCTGATCTCGTTCGACGACCCGTTCCTGACGCCGAAGCTCGCGCAGGGGTTCACGACCGAGGTGATCAACCCGGACGGGCTCGCACCGGCGCCGGTTGCGCCGGAGCGACGGGCAGGAGCGGCAGGCGTACCTGCGGCCGCTCGAAGGCGGCGGCCCGGAGACGTGGCCGTGGTCGACGGTCGTCGGAGTACCTCGACGCGCTCGACGAGACGCGCCCGGCGCTCTCGCTCGTCCCGTCGATCGGCCACGGCGCGGTGCGCGAGCTCGTGCTCGGCGGCGGGCGGGTGCACCCCGACGCGCGAGCAGCTCGAGGAGATGCGCCGCGAGGTGCGGCTCGGCTTCGAGGCGGGCGCACGGATGCTGTCGTTCGGGCTCGTCTACCTCCCCGGCGCCTACGCCGCCACCGACGAGCTGGTCGCCGTCGCCGAGGAGGCCGCCGCGTTCGGCGCGCCGCTCGTCCCGCACGTCCGCAACGAGGGCCACGGCCTGCTCGAGGCGATCGGCGAGATGATCGACGTGGCACGCCGATCGGGCGCGCCGCTCCACCTCTCCCACCTCAAGTCACTCGCCGACGAGAGCCTGATCGAGCCGCTGCTCGAACTGCTCGAGAGCGCCGCCACCGAGATCGACGTCACCTTCGACCAGTACCCCTACGGCGCGGGCAGCACCCTGCTCGCGAGCATCCTGCCGGGCTGGGCGCAGGAGGGCGGCGCGGCGGGCACGCTGCGCGACGATCGGCCGCCGCGACGACCGGCGCCGGATCGCGCACGACATCGCGCACGGGCTGCCGGGCTGGGAGAACATCCTCGGCACGCTCGGGCCGGAGCAGATCGAGATCGCGAACGCAGCGCCGCCGAACGAGGATGCCGTCGGGCCGGACGCTGGCGGAGATCGCGGCCGACCGCGGCAGCGATCCGGTCGCGACGGCCCTCGACCTGATGTGCGAGTCGGCCCTCGACGTGACGATGGTCCTGCACTACGCCTCCGACGACGGCGGTGCGGACGATCGCGCGCGCACCCGCTGCAGCTCGTCGGCTCGGACGGGATCTTCGGGTCACGACCTCATCCGCGGCTCTACGGCACGGCGCCGCGCTTCCTCGGCCGCTTCGCGATCCGGACGGCCTCGCTGCCGGTCGAGGAGGCCGTCGCACGCCTCACGGCTCGCGCAGCCGACCGACTCGGGCTCTCCGACCGCGGTCGGATCGCCGTCGGCAAGCGGGCCGATCTCGTCCTGCTCGACCCGACGCGCTACATCGACACCGCGACCTACGCCGATCCGACGCAGTCGCCCGAGGGCGTCGTCGGCGTCTGGGTGAACGGCGTCGCGGCCTGGCACGACGGCGCACCGACCGGCGCCCGGCCCGGGGGCGTCGTCCGCTGAGCGGATCGGTGAGAATGGCCTGAAGTGACCCTGACGCGCATCGTCCAGCTGACCGACCTGCACCTCTTCGCGGATCCCGACGGTCGTTTCTACGAGATCCCGACCCGCGAGCTGTTGCAGGACGTCCTCGCCCACGTCGCACAGAACGCCGGACACGTCGACCACCTCGTCGTCACCGGTGATCACACCAATGACGAACTGGCGGTCACGTACGAGGCCGTGCGCGAGATCCTGCAGCCGTGGCACGACCGCGTCTGGTTCGTTCCCGGCAACCACGACGACCGCGCCACGCTGCGCGCGACGTTCCCCGAGCGGATCTCCGGAGCGAGCGCCGAGCGCATCACGTTCTCGTTCACCGCCGGCCGATCGCTGTGCCTCGGCCTCGACACCCACGTGCCGGGGCAGGTCAGCGGGCACATCGGCGCCGACCAGATCGCGTGGATCGAGGCGGAGCTCGAGGCGCACGACCCGGAGACCGCCGTGCTCTTCATGCACCATCCCCCGATCCTGCTCGGGCTCGCCTGGCTCGACCGGATCGGCCTGAAGGGGCGCGAGCTGCTGCAGGACCTCGTGCTCCGTGACCCGCGGATCAGGCTCGTCTGCTGCGGCCACGTCCATCACGAGTCGATCCACCGCGTCGGCGCGGCGACGGTCGTCACGACCCCCTCCACCGGGCTCCAGTTCAGCCCGGACGCCGACGAGGCCGTCTTCGTGCAGGCGCCTCCCGGCTACCGCGTCATCGAGATCGACGAGGACAGCTGTGCGACGAGGGTCGTGCGGCTGCCCGAAGCACGCTACGCGCCGTCGCCCGCCGACTGAGACAGCGAGGCTCCGCGCTCGATCTCGAGCCGCCGCAGCTCGGCCCGGCGGATCTTGCCCGTCACGCGTCAGCGGCAGCTCGTCGACGAACTCGATCTCGCGCGGCACCTCGTACGCCGCCAGGCGCGTCGCGGACGAGCTCCTGCAGCTCGGCCGCGAGCTCGGGTGAGCCGGTCGCGCCGGCGCCGCGACGACGAACGCCTTGACGACCTCGCCGCGGATCGCGTCCGGGCGCCCGATCACGGCCGCGATCGACACGGCCGGGTGGCGGATCAGGCAGTCCTCGATCTCGCCCGGGCCGATGCGGTGGCCGGCGCTCGAGATCAGGTCGTCGGTGCGGCCGACGCTGCGGAAGTAGCCCTCGTCGTCGACCTCGGCCAGGTCGCCGGTGTGCAGCCAGCCGTCGCGCACCTTCGCGGCCGTCGCCGCCTCGTCGCGCCAGTAGCCGAGGAAGACGACCGGGTCGCCCTCGACCGCGCACCGCGATCTCGCCGTCGACGAGCCGCAGCTCGTGGCCCGGGTACGCACGCCCCATCGAGCCGGGCTCGCCGGGCCACGCGGCGCAGTTGCCGATCAGCAGGTTCGCCTCCGTCTGGCCGTAGAACTCGTTCAGCCGCACGCCGAGCCGCTCGTCGCACCACGCCGCCGTCTCCTCGCCGACCGTCTCGCCGCCGCTCGCGAGCGTCCGCAGCGACACCGGCACGCCGTCGCGCGCGGCCATCATCCGCAGCGCCGTCGCGGGCATGAAGACGTTGCGGACGCCGGCGCGGGCGATCAGGTCGAACGCCAGCTCGGGATCGAACCTCGGCGTCCGGAAGGCGACGACCGGGCACGCCGTGGTAGAGGCCGGGCATGAGGACGTCGAAGAGGCCGCCGATCCACGCCCAGTCGGCCGGCGTCCAGATCCGGTCGCCCGGCTGCGGGAAGAAGTCGTGCGAGAGCTCGAACCCGGGCAGGTGGCCGTGCGAGGACGCGGTGGCCGAGGAGCGCGCCCTTCGGCGGCCCGGTCGTGCCCGAGGTGTAGACGAGCAGCGCCGGCGTGTCCGGCGTCGTCGCGACCGGCTCGAACGCGGGCGAGGCGGCAGCGAGCAGCGCCGGCAGCTCGCGGTCGACGTCGATCGTGACGCCGTCGAAGCCGAGCTCGGCGACCCGCTCGAGCGACTCGCGCTCGCCGATGACCGCGCGCGGCTCGGCGCCGCGAGCCGCACGCGCGAGCGCGTCGCGGGCCGAAGCGCGTCGCTCAGCGGCACAGCGATCGCGCCGAGCTTGTAGACCGCGATGTGCGCGATCGCGGTCTCGGGCCGCTGCGGAGCGGATCCCGACGCGGTCGCCCGCGCCGACGCCCGCGCGCGCGAGCGCGTTCGCGAGCCGGTTCGAGTCGTCGCGAGAGCTCGCCGAAGGTGACGCGCCGCGTGATCTCGCGCCCGTCCGTGACGAGGATCGCCGGGCGCGTCGCGCGGTGGCGCTCGCAGACGTCGACGCCGATGTTGACGCGCGCCGGCACCTCCCAGCGGAAGCCGCCGGAGCTCCTCGTACGAGGGCAGCGGCGAGCTCACGCGCCCAGAGGCGCTCGAGCAGCGCGAGGTAGACCTGCGTCGCGCGCACGAGCTCGGCGACGGCGATCGACTCGACGTCCCCGTGCGCGCCGGTGCCGACCGGGCCGTGGTAGACGGTCGGGATCCCGCGCCGCGTGGAAGACCGCGCCGTCGGCGACGACCTTGACGCCGGTCGAGCGGCAGCTCCTCGCCCGGTGACGTCCGCGTAGCCGTCGCGCAGCGCGACGCGAGAGCGGGTGCTCGGGGTCGATCTCGTACGCGCCGCGGACGAGGCTGCAGGTCGAGCGTCGATCGCGCAGCCGGTCTCGGCCGCGATCGGCGCGAGCAGCGCGCGGAACTCGGCCTCGACCGCCTCGAGCGTGTTCCCCGGCGCCCAGCGGCGCGTGCCGACGAGCCGGCACTCGATCGGGAAGCGGTTGTAGAAGTCGCCGCCGTGCACCTCGCCGAGGAAGTACGTCTCGGCGCCGACCCAGCGGGTGCTCGACGGCGGCCAGCTCCTCGTTGCGCGCCGCGATCGCCTCGATCACGTCGGCCGGCGGCCGATGATCGGGTGCGGCGTGCCGGCGGGCGTCTGCAGCTCGTGCGTGGCCATGCCCGGGCCGGCGGATCGTGATCTCGACGGTCGCCTGGCCCATGTGCGCGACCAGGAAGGCGTCGCCGCCGAGCTCGCAGACGACGGCGAAGTCGGCCGTGAAGCCGTGCTCGCGGAGCAGCCACGTGAGGTCCTCGCCGCGCCCGCCCGGCGCCTCGTGCAGGCCGATCGCGACGATCACGAGCTCGCCGGGGAACGGCCCCGACGCCCAGCACGCGCGCCGCCTCGGCCGCGCAGGCGAGCGCGCCCTTCATGTCGGCGCAGCCGCGCCCGAAGACCGTGTCGCCCTCGACGCGCGGCGGGCTCGTGCGGGATCGGCACCGTGTCGAGGTGGCCGTTGAGGACGACGGTCGGCCCGGGCTCGCCGCCGCGCAGCCGCCCGATCACGATCGGCGTCGCCGGGAAGACCTCGTCGAGCACCTCGACCTCCATCCCGATCTCCTCGAGCCGCCGCGCGTAGAGCCGCGCCACGTCGGCCGTGTCGCCGGTCGGGCTCTCGACCTCGACGAGCTCGAGGGTCAGGTCGCGCAGGCGGTCTGCGTCGACGTGCTCGATCATGGACTGCTCCCTGCTTCGTCGGAGGCGTAGGAGTGGACATCACATCAAGCGATCAGCTCGAACGCGACGTCGAGGGTTCGGTAGACGTCGACAGCGCGGGTATCACGGGTTGCCAGCGGGATGCCCCGCGAGACCGCGACAGCGCCGACGAGGGCGTCGTAGACCGCCCCTCCCGCGATGCCGAGCCCGGCGAGGCGGTCGAACAGCGCCGCGGTCTCGGCGGCGTCGAGGAAGACCGATGCGGGGAAGTTGGCGCGAAGCAGCCGCTCGACGACCGCGGGCTCGCGCCGCGCCGGCGGCGGCAGCCGGGTCAGGACCGAGAACGTCTCGAATGCCGCGTGGCCGGCGAGCCCGAGGCGCCTCGTTCCGACCGCCGCGACGACCGCATCGTGATGCTCGTGGTCGGCGACGACGAGCGCAACCGCAGCGCTCGTGTCGAGGAGGAGCTGCGGCGGCGGGGCCGGATCAGCGGCGGTCGGCATCACGAAGCGCCCGGACGAGCTCGTCGTCGATGCCCGCGCCCGAGGCAGGGATGATCAGCCGCCCGCCTTCCTCGACGAGGCCCTCGCCCGGCACGGGCTCGATCCTGATGCCGGTTCCGTCCGCGATCAGCTCGACGGCACCCGCACGCAGCCCGATCTGGTCGCGCAGGACCTTGGGGACGACGAGCCGTCCTGCCTTGTCGATGGTCGACCTCATACCATAAAGGTACCATGGAAATGGCACGACGCCTACTAGGGCTAGGCTGGCAATCTGCGCCCCGATCGAGGCAGAATCGCGGAAGCGAATGGCCAGCACACTGTTGCTGAAGGTCTTCCTCACGGGTCGCGTCGCGGTCGAGACCGACGGCGCCGTGATCGACGAGGCGCAGCTCGGAGGCCGGCAGGGACGGCTCCTGTTCGCCTACCTCGTAGCCGAGCGGAGCAGGGCGGTTCCGCGGGACGAGCTCGCCGAGGCGCTCTGGGGCGAGACGCCGCCGGCGACCAGAGACAAGGCGCTGACGGTGATCGCCAGCAAGCTCCGCGGCGCGCTCGCAGACGCCGGACTCGACGGCCGGGAGCTGTTGACAGCCGCGTTCGGCTGCTACCGGCTCGACCTGCCCGAGGGAACCTGGGTCGACCTGTTCGCAGCCGCGAGCAGCGCCAAGGACGCGGAAGCGGCGCTCGCCGCAGGCGAGCTCGACCAGGCACGGGCGGCGGCCGAGTCGGCGGAGTCGCTGGCGCGCCGGCCGTTCCTGCCCGGCGAAGACGGACCGTGGGTCGAGCAGAGGCGACGCGAGCTCGCCGACATCCGCGAGCGGGCGTTGAGCGTCCTCGCCGATGCGTGCCTGCGCTCGGGCGCCGCGCGGGAGGCGGCAAAGTGGGCCGAGGAACTGATCGCGCTCTCGCCGTTTCGCGAGGCCGGATACCGCCGTCTGATGGAGGCACACGTCGTTGCGGGAAACCGCGCCGAGGCGCTCCGCGTGTACGAGCAGTGCCGGCAGCTTCTCGCCGAGGAGCTCGGCGCGTATCCGTCCCCGGAGACGGACTCGATCTACCGTGCACTCCTGGAGGCACCGCAGACGTCCGTTCGAACGATGCCGGTCGCCGACCCGACGGTCGAACCCGTCACGCCCGAGCTCTCGGGAGCCCAGACGGAGGCTCCACCGCTCCGGGCGGAGCAGGTAGCCGAGCGACGGTCCGGAAGCGCCGCGCAGTCCTTCTCGCCGCGCTCACCGGCGTGATCGCTGCCACCGTGGTGGTTCCGCTCGTGGTGTCCGCTAACGGTGAAAGCGAAGGCCGCTCGGCCGCCTCGGCGGCCGGCGACTCGCTGGGCGTCTTCGACGCGCGCTCGGGTCGCTTGGTCGCGCACATCGGCGTCGGTGCGACACCCACGGCTATCGCGGCCGGCGAAGGTGCGTACTGGGTCACCAACGCCGACCGCCACACGGTGTCGCGCATCGCCCCTGGAACGACCGCCGTCGTCGACACGATTCCGGTTGGCAACGGCCCGAGCGGGATTGCGGCCGGCGCCGGCGCGATCTGGGTGGTCAACAGCCTCGACGGCACGGTCTCGCGGATCGACCCGGACACGAACACGGTCGTCCAGGAGATCACCGTCGGGGGCGGGCCGCTCGGGATCGTCTACGCGGCCGGGTCGGTCTGGGTCGCGAACACCGGCGACGGGACGATCACGAGGATCGACCCCGAGAGCGGCGCAACCAAGACACTCCCGGTCGCCGCGACCGAGCTCGCCTTCGGCGCAGGCACGCTGTGGGCGAGCCAGCGTGCCGCGGGCCAGGTGGTTCGCATCGATCCGACGACCGGGAAGCAGGTCTCCGCCCCGATCCACGTCGGGAACGGGCCGACGGGGATCGCCTTCGGCCACGGTGCGGCGTGGGTGGCGAACAGCCTGGACGGGACGGTCTCCCGGATCGATCCCGACACGAACGCCGTCACCGCGCTCGTGACCACCGGGAACGGGCCACATGGGGTGGCCGTCGACGCACGCGGCATCTGGGTGAGCGACCAGTTCGACGGCAACGTCGTGCGGATCGATCCCAGCACGAATCAGGTGGCGCAGCCCGTGAGCGTGGGGGGCCGCCCGTTGGGACTGGCGATGGCGGGCGACGCCGTGCTCGTCGCCGTCCGTCAGCCGGGCGCCGGCCACCGCGGCGGGACGCTCGTGCTGCGGGCTAACCGGCCCCGACGAAGGCGACGACTCGTCGACTCCATCGACCCGGCGCTTTCGACCAGCGCGAACGTCCATGCCACTCCTGCGGATGACCGGCGACGGGCTCACCGCGTTCAACCAGGTCAGCGGTCTGGCCGGAGCGCAGCTCGCGCCCAACCTCGCGACGTCGCTGCCGGCGCCGACCGACGGCGGCCGCACGTACACCTTCCGGCTGCGGCCAGGCATCCGCTACTCGAACGGTAGGCCGGTGCGGGCGACGGACTTCCGCGCTACCTTCGAACGCAACTACGCGCTCGAATCCCCCCTGACGACTACGACGGGATCGTCGGCGACGCGCAGTGCCGGAAGCATCCGAAGCGGTGCGACCTCTCGCGCGGGATCGTCGCCGACGACGTTGCCCGCACCGTGACCTTCCACCTGACCAGGCCGGATCCCGACTTTCTCTTCAAGCTCGCGAGCCCGTTCGCCTACGTGCTGCCGGGCGGCACGCCGCGGCGGCCGGCCGGAACGCGCTCGCTGCCCGCGACCGGCCCCTACATGATCGCGACCTACAGGCCGAGGAGACTGCTCAGGTTCGTCCGCAATCCGTTCTTCCGCGAGTGGTCGCGGGCCGCGCAGCCGGACGGGTACCCCGACCGCATCGACATCCGCATCGCCGGCACCGCGGACGAGGTGATTCGCGACGTCGTCGACGGCAAGGCCGATGTCGTGCGGTTGACCAAGCCGTTGACCCGGTCGCAGGCGTCGAGGCTCGAGCTCCGGCACGCGAGCCAGCTGCACTCCGACCCGAGGTGGAACCTCGAGGCGCTCTTCCTCAACACTCGCGTCCCGCCCTTCAACCGGCTCGACGCCCGCAGGGCGATCAACCTCGCCGTCGACCGCGCGGCGGCGACGAGCGCCTGGGGCGGGCCGAACGTCGCCGAGCCGACGTGCCAGCTCCTGCCGCCGAACTTCCCCGGCTACCGCCCCTACTGCCCGTACACGGCCGGCTCGACGAAGCGCGGCAAGTGGACGGCACCCGACCTGGCGAAGGCGAAGGCGCTCGTGGCACGCTCAGGGACGCGCGGCATGAAGGTCACCGTCTGGGCGTGGTCGGAGGCACAGGGCTTCAACCAGGTGGCCGTGAAGGCGCTGCGCTCGCTCGGTTACCACGTGGTCGTGAAGCCGGTCGTCGGCGACCGATTCTAGGGTGACGTCTCCGACTCGCGAAACCGCGCGCAGATCGGCGTTCGCCGGCTGGGCGTTCGGTACTGGACCCGGGGGCGTTCCTGGCCCAGCTCTTCAGCTGTGCGAGCGTTCCTGCCCGAGGAACCGCGACAACCTGAACCGCGACCGAGTTCTGCGACCCGGCCATCGACCGCCGGATGGGGAGGGCGCAGGCAGAGCAGCTGAGCGACCCGACCGGGTCACGCGCACTCTGGCAACGGGTCGACCGCGAGGTCACCGACGCAGCACCTTGGGTGCCGCTCATGGCGACGAAGGACGTGAACTTCCTCTCGAAGCGCGTCGGCAACTATCAATACAGCCCGCAGAACGGCATGCTCATCGACCAGCTCTGGGTGCGGTAGGACAGCGCTGACAGCAAGGTCGTGACGGCGTCGGAGACGGTCGAAGTCGGCGCCGACGTCGATCGCGACGACATGTAGCCACGGTCTAGGCGCGACCTTGCCGGATTCTAGGCGCGCAGTCCTAGCCTCGGTGGCGAGGAGATCGTGGACAAGACGCTCACCTGCGACTGCGGATTCATCGCCCGGGCCCCCGACGACGTCGGACTCACCACAGAGGTTCGGCGTCACGCCTGGGAGGTCCACGGGATGCCGCTCTCGCACGACGAAGCGCTGCTGCTCCTGTTCCGCGTCGAGCTGGCAGGAGCGACCGCGATCCACGTGCAACCACAGACCGCAACGGACACGAAGGTGGGGAGATGAATGCGCGATAGAGAACTTCTGGCATGGCTGACTGCCGTCGGCTGCCTCGTCTGCGCTGGCGTGGTCTCGGCTTCGCTGGCCCTGGCCGGCCCTCCCACGCAGGTGAAGATCGTTCACCGCGAGCACCCCGTCGGCCTCAGGCGCATCTCCGTCGCTCGACGAGGAGACGCGTATGGGCGCGCTGACACGTTCGTGTCAGGTCTGGGCCAATTTCCGCCCGGACGCGGCGACATCGTTCTTGCCCGGACAGCGGTACGTATCGGAATGCCGCATCCTGGCAAGCGCGGAGGGATCGAGATGACCACGAGCACACCCCGCACGACCGCGCGTCCCGCTGCCGGACGAGCGACACCGCATCACGGGGATCCGCCCTAGCCTGTTCCACCTGACGATCGTGGCGGCTGTCATCGCCGTGCCCGGATGGCTTCTGACACGAGCGGACTTCCGGGTGGCGACCGAGCTCGGGTTCACGGGCTCGGCTCAGGCCTTCGTGGTGACTGCCGGAATCTGGGAGCTCAGGGTCGACCTCGTCGGGGGAGCCGGCGGTCGGGGCGGTACCGCGGGCACACCCGGTGCCGGCGCCGAGGCGATTGCCGTCACGCCGGGCGAGGCGCTCCGCGTCACTGTTGGGGGCTGGGGCGGCGCGAGCGGCGGCGGAGGCGGGGGGCGCCGCAATCTCGCTCGACGTGCAGGCGGACGCCTATGTGGCCTCCGGCTCGGCGTCCGTCCTCGAGCGCGTAGTCGAGCGCCTCGTCGAGCGTCATCGCCCGTCCCTGCTCCCACGCCTCGGCGAATGCTTCCTCGCCGAGGGCGGAGCGGAGGTCGGTGGACGTCGTGCTCGTGGTCGGGCCAGCCGAGCTCCACCGTGTGGCTGCCGACCGACTCGCGGAGGACGCTCGCGCACGCGTACAGGCGGACGGCGCGCGCGGGGCGACCCTCTGCGGCCGCGAGCCCCGCGAACACCTCGAGGTTGAGGAGCTTGCCCAGGCCGGTCGCCGGCCTCCCGCTCGATCGCGAGGCTCTCCGCGGCCAGGCGCCGCGCCGCATCGTCGTCGTGCAGTTCCAGAGCCACGAGCGCAAGGCTCGAGAGCGAGTGAGAGATCCCCCACGGGTCGCCGAGCGTCCGGTGGACGGCGAGGCTCTCCTCGAGGAGCAGGCGCGCCTGCGCGTAGTCGCCTCGGGCCAGCGCGATCCCGCCGAGCGCCCTGGTCCAGATCGCGACGCTGCGGACGTTCCCGAGCCGACGCGCCGCGCGCACGCTCTCCTCGAGGAGGCGCTCGGCCTCGTCGAGCTTCCCCCGGTGCGCGAGCACAACGCCGGCGTTGCAGGCGGCGTACGCCTCGGTCGAGAGATCGCCCGTTCGCCGCGCGACCTCGAGCCCTTCCTCGGCGAGCTCGTGCGCCTCGGTCGACGTCACCTGTCGCCAGAGCCGAGAAGCCGAGGATGCCGAGGATCCGCGACGACCTCTCGGTCGTCTCCGACGCCGGCGATGGACGGGCAGGCTCGCCTCACCGAAGCGACGCACCGCCTCGTGGTCGCCCTGCATGATCGCGAGCGACGCGACCCCCGCCTGGGCCCGGCGTCGGCGCCACTTCGAGCCGGAGCGCCGGGCCAGCAGCCGCTCCAGGCGCTCGCGACCCTCCGCCGTCGGATCCTCGCAGCTGCCAGAAGCGCCAGAGCGCCGCGCCGATCCGCAGACCGATCTCCGCCTCCCCGCTCTCCGTCGCCCAGGTCAGCGCGGCGCGAATGTTGGCGAGCTCGGCGTCGAGCCGCTCGAGCCAGCGCAGCTGCTGCGGTCCGAGCAGCGCGGGCTCGGCCGCCTCTGCGAGCTCGACGGTAGAAGCCGGCGTGGCGGCGGCGCACCTCCTCGCCGTCTCCGCGCTCGGCCAGCCGCTCGAGCGCGTACTCGCGGATCGTCTCCAGCATCCCGAAGCGGGGCTCACCGCCCGCCATCGGCTCGGTCCGGAGCAGGTTGTCGTTCAGGAGCGACTCCACGCCGTCGACGACGTCGAGCTCGAGGTCTCCGGCGACCGCCTCGGCGCCTTCGAGGGTGAAGCCGCCGACGAAGACGGCGAGGCTCGTGAAGAGCGCCTGCTCCTCTGCCGTGAGGAGGTCGTAGCTCCACTCCGTCGCGGCACGCAGCGTCCGGTGCCGCTCGGGCATGCCGGCGCCGGGCGCGGCCTTCAGGAGGTCGAGCCTGCCGACCGAGGCGCTCGAGGATCGCGCTCGGGGCGAGCAGCTTGATCCGCGCGGCCGCCAGCTCGAGCGCGAGCGGCAGCCCGTCCAGGCGCAGGCAGAGCTCGGCCACCGCGTCGGCGTTCTCCTCGGAGAGCTCGAAGTCGGGCCTCGCGTCGCGTGCGCGCTCGACGAACAGCCGCACCGCCTCGATCCGGCGGAGCCCGTCGAGCTCGCGCGGTCGAGACGGGTCGGGAAGCTCGAGCGCCGGCACGGGGTAGATCCGCTCCTCGGAGATGTCGAGCGGCGCGCGGCTCGTGACGAGGAGCGTCAAGCCGCGGCGCGGCACGGAGCAGCTCGGCGAGCAGCGGGCGCCGCTGCGAGCACCTGCTCGAAGTTGTCGAGCACGAGCAGCGCCCGCCGGTCGCGCAGGTAGGCGACCAGTACCTCCGCCCGCTCCTGCCCCGGCCGCTCGCCCAGGCCGAGCGCGTCGGCGATCGCCGCCGCGACGAGATCGGGGTCGCTGATCGGAGCGAGGTCGACCAGCACGACGCCGTCCGGGAACTCGTCGCCGAGGCCGGCCGTCGCCTCGACCGCGAGACGCGTCTTCCCCGATCCGCCCGGTCCCGTCAGCGTCAGGAGACGCACGTCGTCGCGCTCGAGGAGCGCGCGAATCTCGCGCAGCTCCTGCCTGCGGCCGACGAACGAGGTCGATCGCGCCCGCAGGCTCGGCGGCGGCCGTACCGGCTCGGCGGCCGACCGGCAGTCAGCGGTGCGACGTCCAGGGCCGGGTCCTGGTCGAGGATCGCGCGCTCGAGCTGCCGCAGCGCGGCGCCCGGCTCGATCCCGAGCGTCTCGACCAGCGTCTCCCGCGCCGCCCGGTAGGCCGCCAGCGCCTCGGCCTGCCTGCCCGAGCGGTAGAGCGCGAGCATCAGCTGACCGCGCAGGCGCTCCGAGAGCGGGTGCTCGGAGACCAGGCGCTCGAGCTCGCCGACGAGCTCGCCGTCGCGGCCGAGCGCGAGATCCGCGTCGATGCGATCCTGCAGCGCGGAGAGGCGAAGCTCCTCGAGCCGGCCGATCTCGGCCTGCGCCCACGGCTCGTAGGCGAACTCGGCGAGCGGCGGGCCGCGCCAGAGCGCGAGGGCCTCGCGCAGACGCTCCGGCCGCGACCGTCGGCTCGCTCCCACGCGCCTCGGCCACGAGACGCTCGAAGCGGTGCAGGTCGAGACCATCCGGCTCGACGACGAGCTCGTAGCCCGCGGGCCGCGTGACGATCACGTCGCTGCCGAGCGCCTTGCGGAGCTGGGAGACGTACGTCTGCAGGACCTTCGCCGCCGTGGCCGGCGGGCGGCCGTCCCAGAGATCCTCGATCAGCCGGTCACGCGACACGGGCTCGCCCGCGTGCAGGAGCAGGATCGCGAGCAGCGCACGCGGCTTCGCCGCGTCCAGCGCGACGACGCGGCCATCGGCGACGGCTTCGAGCGGCCCGAGTATGCGGAAGTCCATGGAGGCTCGGTCGAACGTAGCACCCTCTCGCCCCTGCGACCAGGAGCCCGCTGCACCGGCACTCGACCCGCGCTCTACCGCCCCTGGAGCGGCCGCGCCGAAAGTCGGGTGGCATCAGACGTCGAGGCACCTGCCGAGGAGGGATCGAGATGAATGCGAGCGCACCCCGGACAACCGCCGGCCCCGCCGTCGGGCAGGCGACACGGACATCCACCCGGAGGAGGCTCCGCGGCTCACACGTCGTGATCGCGGCGACGGCCGTCGCCGTCGCCCGGATGGCTGCTGACCCGCAGCGAGCCTCGCGTCGCGACCGAGTTCGAGTTCACGGGCTCGCCTCAGGACCTACGTCGTGCCGGCCGGGATCTGCCGGCTTCGGGTCGACGTCGTCGGAGCGGCCGGCGGCCAGGCGGGACCGCGGGCGCACCCGGTGCCGGCGCCGCAGGCGGTCACCGCCTTCGGCGTCACGACCGGGCGAGACGCTGCGCGTCCGTGTAGGCGGCTGGGGCGGCGAAGCAGTAGGGCCGACACCGGGAGCCGGCGGCTGGAACGGCGGCGGCGACGGCGGCGGCGTCCGGCTATCCGGACGGGCGCCCGGGAAAGCCGGCTCCGGAGGTGGAGGAGCAACCGACGTCCGTCGCGGAGGCGATGGCCTCGAGCACCGGATCATCGTCGCTGCCGGAGGATCGGGCGGCGCCGGCGGCGCGATCGGCGGCCCGATCGGGACCGGCGGCGGCAACGGCGGCGGCGCCTCCGGGGCACGACGGCTTTGCCCTCCTCGGGACGGTGAACCCGGCGACCGGCGGCGGCGGTGCGAACCGGGACGGCCGGTGGCACACCGGGCCGGAACGCTCGCCGCGATCTCGCGGTCACGGCGACGGCCGGCGCGCTCGGAGTCGGCGGCGACGGCGCCCCGGGCGACGCGAGCGGCGGCGGCGGCGGCGGAGGCGGGCTCTACGGCGGTGGCGGGGGCGGGTCCAGCAGCTCCTTCAGCGGCGGCCACGGCGGCGGCGGCTCGGGATTCGGTCCCGCGGGACGACGTTCCGAGCCGGCGTCGGCGCCGGCGACGGGCGCGCAACGATCTCCTACGACCCCGACCGCGACGCGTGTAGCCGCGTGCGTCCGGCGCAGGAGGGTGAGCTGAGTCGCGGGGTGTGGTCGTCTCAGCTCCGGGCGACCCGGAAGCCGATGTGCGGCGCGAGTCGCCCGGGGTAGCTGCGGCTGCGAGCAGCGCAGCGGAGGTGCGACGGCCGGGCTCGCGAACGAGCCGCCGCGCAGCACGCGCTCGGCGGCGACGAGCCTGCTCGCGGCCGTCGCCGGCGTCGTAGGGGTACGGCGCGTACGCGCTCGACACCCACTCCCAGACGTTCCCGGCCATGTCGAGCAGGCCGTACGGGCTCGCGCCGTCCGGGTGCGCGCCGACGGCGTCGAGGCCGTGCCTCCATGCCGTCGCGGCCGAAGGTGGCACGGCGTCGTCGTCGGGTCGCTCGTCGCCCCACGGGTAGGTCCGCGCGTCCGTCGCCGCGCGCCGCCTTCTCCCACTCGGCCTCGGTCGGCAGCCGCCCGCCGACCCACGCGCAGAAGGCGGCCGCGTCGCTCGCAGTCGACGAAGGTGACGGGATGGTCGCGCGCACCGGGCGGCGGCGCGCCGTCGGGCCAGTGCGGCGGCGGCCGGTGACCGGTCGCGCCGGACGAACGCCGCGTACTGCGGCGTTCGTGACCGGCGTCGCGGAGATCTCGAAGCCGGCAGCTCGACCACCGCGCCGGGCAGCTCGTCGGCAGAGCCGCGCCGCCCGGCTCGCCCGGGTCGCGGCCGATGCAGGCAGTCTGCCGCCGGGCACGTCGACCCGGTCGAGCTCCGGCGTCAGGGCCGCGCCCGGATCGGCCGCGACGCGGAAGCCGACGTAGTGGTCGATCGCGCCCGGGTGCACCGGCCGGCGCGCCGAGCAGCGGAGCTCGTCTGGCCCGTGGAGGTACGAGCCGCCGCGCACGACACGCGGCTCGGCGACTGCCCGCGGCGTCGCCGTCGGCCGGATAGGGCGCGTACGCGCTCGCCGTCCACTCGCGACGTTGCCCGCCAGGTCGAGCGCGCCGCAGGGCGCTGCCGCGCCGTGCAGCTGCCCGGCGACCGAGGGCCCGCCGATGCCGGCGCGAACATCGCCCGGGTGCGGTCCGGCGGCATCGTCGCCCCACGGCCAGAGCCGGTCGTCGCCGCCGCGCGCCGCCGCCTCCCACTCGACCTCGGTCGGCAGCCGCCCGCCGGCCCAGGCGCAGAACGCGCCCGCGTCGTGCCAGGAGACGTAGGTGACGGGCACGTCGTCTGCCCCGCCGGCACGGTGCCGTCCGGCCAGGAGCTCGGCGCAGCGATGCCCCGTGTCGCGCACGAACGCCGCGTACTGCGCGTTCGTGACCGGGATCCGGCCGATCCGGAACGGCGCCACCTCGACCACGTGCCGCGGGGCTCTCGTCGGCTCCGGGCGGGTAGGCGCGCGCCGGGATCGCTGCCCATCCGAAACGGCCCCGCCGGGACGACGCGCCAGTCGACCTCGATCATGTCGCGCTCCGGGAATCACCGGCAGGACGATGTGGGACGGGCGCTCCGCGTCGACGTAGACCGTCTGCTCGGCGACGACCTGGTGCGTGTGCCGGCCCATCGGCTCGCCCGTGTTCGGGTTCACGTCGAGGCGCGGCCAGTTCGACGACGAGACGTCGACGCGGATCCGGTGGCCCGACGTCGAACAGGTTGCTCGTCGGCGGCAGCGTGATCGTCACCGGCACGGGCACGCCCGGCTCGAGCAGCACCTCGCGGTCGAAGCCCTCGCGGTAGCGGCAGCGGATGATCGAGTCGTTGAGCAGCATGTCGTAGCCGTCGGGATAGTCCTCGTTCGGCGGGTGCACGTCGACGAGCTTCGCCGTGAAGTCGGTGTCGAGGGCGCTCGAGGAGATCCACAGGTGCACCGTCCATCGGCCCGTCACCTCGACCGGCTCGTCGAGCGGCTCGGTCTGGAAGACGAGCACGTCCGGCCGCTCCGACAGCCGCGGGTACGGCTCCTCCGAGCCGAAGAACGCCGGCGACTCCTTCTGGTCGGCCGGCCCTGGCGTGAGGAGGTTGCGCAGCCGCAGCACCGGGCTGAGGAAGCGCGCCCAGGCCTGCTCCATCCCGGCGCCCTCCGCCGGCAGCTCGCCGATCGAGCAGTAGAGGCCGCCGATCGTCGGCACCGGATGCGCGGGGTCGAAGGTGAACTGCCGCGGCGCGCGCGCCGGCGGCGGCTCGGCCGTCGAGAGCGAGCCGTCGCCGTGCAGGTAGTACGGCGTCTCGACGGCCCGGGCGAGCGGCCACTCCTGCTCGTCGCGCCAGCGACCGCCGTGGTCGAGCTTGCCCGCCGCCGTCTTGCGGCCGCTGCCGCCGCCCATCACGAAGATCCGCACCGGCGCCTCGCCCGCGGCTGGCCGGTCGCGTCGTCCGGCAGCCAGCGGTCGAAGAACGCGAGCTGCTCGTCGAAGTAGCGCTGCACGCCCCAGGCGCTCTCCGGGCCGAAGTCGACGTCGTGGCAGAACGTCGCGTCGCCGCGCATCCCGACGTGGCTCCACGGGCCGATCGACGAGCCGCTGCGGCGCGCTCGTTCTTCGCGGCCATCGCCGCGAAGTACTCGCGTGTCGGCAGCCGGGAAGGGGTCGTACCAGCCGGTCGAGATCGTGGCCGGGATGTCGGCGTGCTGGTCCCAGTACCGCGTGTAGTTGTGCTCGATCCGGTCCCAGTACTCGTCGTAGGCGCCGCGGGTGTAGTAGTCGAGCAGCGACTCCTCGAGCGTCGGCACGTGCCGGAGCGACGTCTGGCCGCGCTGCCACGGCGTCGCCCGGAAGAGCTGCCGCAGGTCGCGCAGGTCGTCCCAGACGTCCTGCTGCTTCTCCGGGTCGTCGGCGATGTCCTGCGCGTCCTGGGCGTGGATGAAGAGCGCCCAGAACATGTGCTGCTGCATCGCGCCGCCCTCGCGGCACTGGTTCTGGAAGCTGTTCGTCGGCACGACGTCCGGCCAGATCGCCGTCAGGTGCGGCGGCCGCTCGAGCGCCGTCCGGACCTGCGTGATCGCTGCGTAGGAGCTGCCGACCGTGCCGATCCGGCCGTTCGACCACGGCTGCGCGCCGATCCACTCGCAGATGTCGTAGCCGTCCCGCCCCGTGTGCGGCGTCGCCGCGTGGAAGTAGACGCCGGACGCCTCGGAGCGGTAGCGGTCGCGCAGGTCGATCAGCACGACGTTGTAGCCCTTCGGGACGAAGAAGTCGGCGATCTCGCTGTAGCGCTTGTCGGTCTTGTCGTACGGCGTGTGGAGCATGATCGTCGGGAAGCGCCCCTCGACGAAGTCGCCGTCGCGCGCGGGCCGGTAGATGTCGAAGGCGAGCCGGATGCCGTCCCGCATCGGGACCATCACGTTCTTCGACAGGACGATCCCGTAGTCCGCGCTCACGCTGCCTCCCTCTCGATGATCAGGTTGCCGACGTCGTCGACCCGGACGGAGAAGCCCGGGTGGACGACGGTGGTCGAGTCGAACTCCTCCACGATGGCCGGACCGGCGAACGTCGCGCCGGCGCCGAGGCGCGTAGCGGTCGTAGATCGGGCAGTCGACGTAGTCGCCGGCCTCGGCGAAGTACACCGGCCGGCGCTCCTTCGGCTCGGGCACCCCACCGCGCTCGAGCGGCCGCGCCGGCGGCTTCGCGATCCGGCCGATGCTCGTCAGCCGCAGGCTCACGACCTCGACGGCCTCGCCCGGCGCGCTGAACCCGTACGTGCGGTCGTGCTCGGCGTGGAACCGCTCGAGGAGGTCGTCGCCCGCCGGGATCGTCAGCTCGTAGCTCTGGCCGACGTAGCGGAGGTCGATCTGGCGGAGGAACTCGATCGCCCCGCCGCCGAGCCCTTCCTCCTCGAGCTCGGCCCGGCCCGCCTCCTCGAGGCGCGCGAAGGTCGCCCTCACCTCGCTCTCGTCGAGGTCGTCGAGCCGGCGCATGATCGTCGCGGCCGTGTCCCGCTTGAGGTCGGTCGTGAGCAGGCCCGTGGCGGAGAAGATGCCGGGGCTGCGCGGGATCAGCAGCGTCGGCATCTCGGCGTCGCGCGCGAGCGCGTTCGCGTGCACCGGGCCCGCGCCGCCGAAGCCGACGAGCACGAAGTCGCGCGGGTCGTAGCCACGCTGGACGGAGATGAGGTGGAGCGCGTTGACCATCGCCGCGTTCGCGATCTCGACGATGCCGTTCGCCGCCTCGGTGACGCCGAGCCCGAGCGGCTTCGCGCAGCGCTCCTCGATCGCCCGGGCGGCGCCCTCGACGTCGAGGCCGATCTCGCCGCCGAGGAAGTAGGTCGGGTTGAGGCGGCCGAGCACGACGTTCGCGTCGGTCACGGTCGGCTCGACGCCGCCGCGCCGGTAGCAGACCGGCCCCGGATCGGCGCCCGCGCTCTGCGGCCCGACGCGCAGCAGCCCGCCCGAGTCGACCCACGCGATCGAGCCGCCGCCGGCGCCGATCTCGACGAGGTCGACGACCGGCGTCCGCACCGGGTAGCCGGAGAGCGACATGCCGCCGATCCCGCGCCCGCGTGGCCGCCGACGTTGTAGTCCTTCGTCACCGACGGCCGGCCGTCCTGGATCAGCCCGACCTTGGCGGTCGTGCCGCCCATGTCGAAGGAGAGGATGTCGGGCCGGCCGAGCGTCTCGCCGAGGTACGCCGAGGCGATCACGCCCGCGGCCGGGCCGGACTCGACCATGAACACGGGCCGCACGGCTGCCGCCTCGGAGCCGAAGATGCCGCCGCTCGACTGCATCACGAGCAGCTTCGCCTGCACGCCCGCCGCGGCGAGCCGGCTCTCGATCCGCTGCAGGTAGCGCTCGACGACCGGGCGGATGACGGCGTTGATCACGGTCGTCGACGCGCGCAGGTACTCGCGGAACTCGGGCGCGACCTCGGACGAGAGCGAGATCGGGATCCCGGGCAGCTCCTCGGCGAGGATCGCGCCGACGCGCTGCTCGTGCTCGGCGTTGACGTAGGCGTGCAGCAGGCAGACGGCGACCGACTCGACGCCCTCGCGCCGCAGGATCGCGGCCGCGTCGCGCACCGAGTCGTCCTCGAGCGGTCGCAGCACCTCGCCCTTCGGGCCGAGCCGCTCGCGCGACGACGACGGCGCGGTCGCGCGGCACGAGCGGCTTCGCCTTCTCGAACTGCGTGTCGTAGAGCGTCGGCCGCACCTGGCGCGCGATCTCGAGCAGGTCGCGGAAGCCCTCGGTCGTGACGAAGCCGCTGCGCGCGATCTTGCCCTCGATGATCGCGTTCGTCGCGACCGTCGTCGCGTGGACGACGAACGTCACGTCACCCGCTGCGACGCGACCCTCGGCGAGCGCCCGCTCGGCGGCCTGCATGAATCCCTCGGACGGGATCGGCCGGCGTCGTCAGCACCTTGGCGATCGAGACCTCGCCCGTCTCCTCGTCGATCAGGGTCGCATCGGTGAACGTGCCTCCGATGTCGATCGCCAGTCGCACGCTCATCTCGTCGCGTCTCCTCAGCTCGGTGGTCGCCTCCTCGTCGAGGCGGCGATCCTCGATCGCGACCCGGTACACCTCGCGCGCCCGCTCGGCGCTGACCTTGCCCTCGAGCACGTCGCGCAGCACGCGCGCGGGCTCGCGCTCCTCCGGCGGCCCGTAGCCGCCGCCGCCGCAGCTGCGGACGCTGATCATGTCGCCGGCGACGAGCTCGGTCGTGCTCTTCGAGCCGAGCCTCGTCTCGACGCCGTCGCGGATCAGCACGTACTCGGCGACGCCGGCGTCGTGGCCGCCGAGCGCGCCCCAGGGGCCAGGCGGTCGCGGTCGGCGAGGATCGTGAACGTCGTCGGCTGCAGCACGCGGAAGTCCTTGCGCAGCCCGAGCCCGCCGCGGAACCGCCCGGGCCCCTCGGAGTCCTCGACGAGCGAGAGCCGGGCGATCTGCACCGGGTAGTTCAGCTCGGTCTCCTCGATCGGCGCGTTCTCGGTGTTCTGGCCGTGCGCCTGCACCGCGTCGGGGCCGTCGCTCGCGTGCCGGCCGCCGTAGCCGCCGGCGAACGTGTCGTAGAAGCACGTGTAGCTCCCCGCGGCGACGTCGAGCGAGCCGAAGCCCGCCTGGCACATCATCCCCTTCGTCCCCGCCGGGAGCCGCTCCGGGAACGCCGGCAGGAGCGCGCGGAACATCACCTCGACGAGGCGGTCCTGCGTCTCCCAGCCGCCGACGACCGCCGCGGGCCAGGTGCAGTTCGTGACCGTTCCCTCCGGCGCGTCGAGGCTGAACGAGCCGGTAGAAGCCGTCGTTGACCGGCAGGTCGGGGTCGATCAGGCACTTGAGCGCGTAGGCGCAGGCCGAGAAGGTCATCGCGTAGGTCGAGTTGACCGGCGCCCGCCGCTGCGGGTCGGAGCCCGTCGTGTCGAAGCGGACGCCGTCGGGCGCGATCTCGATCCGCACCTGCAAGCGGCACGGGCTCGTCGGTGTAGCCGTCGTTGTCGACGGCGCCCTCGGCCTCGTAGACGCCCGGCGGGAGCGCGCGATCTCGGCCCGCGTGCGCCGCTCGGTGTACTCGAGCAGCTCCTCCATCGTCGCGAGGAGCGTCTCGCGGCCGTGGCGGCCGGACGAGCGCCGTGATGCGCCGGACGCCGGTCGCGTTCGCCGCGATCTGGGCGCGGAAGTCGCCGGCCGTCTCGTGCTTCGAGCGGATCTGGGCCAGGATCAGCCGGAAGACGTCGTCCACGATCGTCCCGCCCTCGACGAGCTTGACCGGCGGGATGATCACGCCCTCCTGGAACACCTCCTGGAAGGCGCCGATCGACGCGGGCGCGCCGCCGCCGACGTCGACGTGGTGCGCGAGGTTCGCGACGTAGCCGAGCAGCTCGCCGTCGACGTAGACCGGCGAGATCAGGCTGACGTCGTTCAGGTGCACGCCGCTCGGGTGCGGGTCGTTCGTGACGATCACGTCGCCCGGGCCCGAGGTTCTCGGCGCCGTAGCGCGCGGATCGCGTGCGGCACCTGCTCGACCATCGAGCCGAGGTGCACCGGCTGCGTGAACGCCTGCGCGACCGAGCGCAGCTCGGCGTCGAAGAACGCGCACGAGAAGTCGGAGCGCGTCTTGATGTTCGTCGAGTAGGCGCTTCGCTTCAGCGCCAGCACCATCTCGTCGGTCGCCGCGACGAGCGCGTTGCGGATCACCTCGAACGAGATCGGATCGACGGCCGGCGCTCACGCGCCGCAGCTCCGCCGTCGCCGCCTCGTCGAGCTCGCGCCCGCACGACGGCGACGCGGTAGACGTCGCGGGCACGCTCGACGCTCGACCTTCTCCTCGAGCACGTCGCGCAGCACGCGCGCCGGGTCGCGCTCCTCGGGCGGGCCGTAGCCGCCGCCGCCGCAGGTGCGGTAGCTGACCATGTCGCCGGCCTCGAGCTCGACCGTCACCTTCGCGCCGAGCCGCGTCTCCTCGCCGTCGCGGATCAGCACGTACTCGGCGACCTTGCCGTCGTGGCCGCCGAAGGCGCCCGCCGGGCCGGCAGATCGTGCGGTCGGCGAGCACGGTGAACGTCGTCGGCCGGTCGAAGAGGAAGTCCTTGCGCAGCCCGAGCCCGCCGCGGAAGCGCCCCGCGCCGTCGGAGTCGTCGACGAGCGAGAGCCGCACGACGCGCACCGGGTAGTTGAGCTCCGTCTCCTCGACGGGCGCGTTCTCGGTGTTCTGGCCGTGCGTCTGCACCGCGTCCGGGCCGTCGCTCTCGAGCCGCCCGCCGTAGCCGCCGCCGAACGTCTCGAGGAAGCAGACGTACTCGTTCGTGACCGGGTCGACGCCGCCGAAGCCGGCGTGGCACATCATCGCCTTCGTCCCGGCGGGGAGCGCGCCGGCAGCGCCGGCAGGAGCGCGCGGAAGATGATGTCGACGAGGCGCGTCTGCGTCTCCCAGCCGCCGACGACGGGCGACGGCCAGGTGCAGTTCGTGACGCTCCCACTCGGCGCGTCGAGGTGCACGAGCCGGTAGAAGCCGTCGTTGACCGGCAGGTCGGGGTCGATCAGGCACTTGAGCGCGTAGGCGCAGGCCGAGAAGGTCTGCGCGTAGGTGGAGTTGACGGGCGCGCGCCGCTGCGGGTCGCTGCCGGCCAGGTCGAACGAGACGCCGTCGGGGCCGATCTCGATCCGCGCGCAGAGCCGCACCGGCTCGTCGGTGTAGCCGTCCGTGTCGACCGAGCCCTCGGCCTCGTAGACGCCGTGCGGCAGCGCGGCGAGCTCGGCGCGCGTGCGCCGCTCGGTGTAGTCGAGCAGCTCCGCCATCGCGGCCACGATCGTCGCGTGGCCGTGGCGCGCGACGAGCGCCTCGAGCCGGCGCGCGCCGGTCGCGTTCGCCGCGATCTGGGCGCGGAAGTCGCCCGCCGTCTCGTGCTTCGAGCGGATCTGCGCGAGGATCAGCGCGAAGACGTCGTCGACGATCCGGCCCGCCTCGACGACCTTGACGGGCGGGATGATCACGCCCTCCTGGAACACCTCGCGGAAGGCGCCGATCGACGCCGGCGCGCCGCCGCCGACGTCGACGTGGTGGGCGAGGTTCGCGACGTACCCGAGCAGCTCGCCGGCCGCGAAGACCGGCGAGATCAGGCTGACGTCGTTGAGGTGGACGCCGCTCGGGAACGGCTCGTTCGTGATGATCACGTCGCCGGGCCCGAGGTTCTCGGGGCCGTAGCTCCGGATCGCGTGCGGCACCTGCTCGACCATCGAGCCGAGGTGGACGGGCTGGGTGAAGCCCTGCGCGACCGCGCGGAGCTCCGCGTCGAAGAACGCGCACGAGAAGTCGGAGCGCGTCTTGATGTTCGTCGAGTAGGCGCTGCGGCGCAGCGTCAGCACCATCTCGTCCGTCGCCGCGACGAGCGCGTTGCGGATCACCTCGAACGTGATCGGGTCGAGGGGCAGGCTTCGGCCTGTCCGTCACGTCATGCCGGTTCCCGGCTCCCCACACGGAGCTGAACGTGCGGCCCTCGGAGAACCGCGCGCCGGAGAGGCTCGAGATGTCGATCGCCGGCTGCCTGCCCGCGATCATGGCGGCGAGCGCCTCGCCGATCGCCGGGCCGATCTTGAAGCCGTGGCCGCTGCCGCCGAAGCACGAGTAGTAGCCGCCGAGCTCCTCCTCGCCGACGATCGGGTACCAGTCCTCGGTGATGTCGTAGACGCCCGAGTAGCCCGTCACGAAGGCGCCGCCGTAGTTCGCCTGCGTCAGCGTCGGCGCGAGCGACGGCACGCGGTTGAGGAGCCTCGGCACCATCTTGCTCACGTGCGCCTCGTCGGTGCCGTCGTCGTAGGTCTCGGGGTCGACCGGCTCCATCTCCTTCGGCCAGCCGTCGCCGACGAGGATCCTGCCGCCGACGTACGGCCGGCAGTAGAGCCACTGCGGCACGTCGGAGATGACCGGGAAGTCCTCGAGGCCCTCGGGCGCGTCGAAGATCGCCTCGTGCTCGCGGCTGAACGTGATCGGGTAGTCGACGCCGACCATGCGGCCGATCCGGTCGCCCCACGGGCCGCAGGCGTTGACGACGACGCCGGTCGCGATCTCGCCGTCGCCGGTGACGACGCCGGTCACGCGCCCGTCCGCGGTCGAGATGCCGAGCACCTCGCAGCCCTCGTAGACGTGGAGGCCGCTCGCGCTGCGCGGCGCGGACGAGCGACTCGACCGTCAGCACGGGATCGGCGAACCCGGACGTCGGCTCGAAGCACGCGAGCCCGACGCCGTCGAGCCGGAGCTGCGGCCAGCGGCTCATCGACCTCGTCGGGCTCGAGGGTCGACGTCTCGACGCCGAAGCTCTGCTGCACGGCGACGATGTCGCGGAGCGCCTGCTCCTCCTCGGGCGGCGCGAAGAGCATGTAGCCGATCTGGTGGAAGCCGACGGCCCGCCGAGCTCCTCCTCGGCGTTCGCGAACATCGAGGCGCCACGCACGGCCAGCCTGATCCCGACCTCGTTCGAGTAGTGCTGCCGGACGTGCGCGGCCGAGTACTGCGTCGAGCCGCCGCAGATCTTCCGCTTCTCGACGAGCGCGACCTCGCCGAACCCGAGCTTCGTCAGGAAGTGGGCGGTGCTCGCGCCCATGATCCCGCCGCCGATCACGACCGCGTCCGCCTTTCCGATCACGCGCTTCTCCTCTCGTCTCGTAGATGCGGCCGTCGCCGTCGACGTCGACGAGTGCCGTCGGCGCCGATCACGACGCCGTACAGCTCGCGCGCCGCCGCGACGCTGACCTTCTCGTTCGCGACGTCGTCTGCGACAGCGGCCGGATCTCGCTCGAGCGGGTCGCCCCAGCCGCCGCCGCCCGCCATCCGGTGGACGTAGACGTCGCCCGCCTCGATCGTGGTCGAGAACATCGCGGGCAGCATCTCCTCGCTGCCGTCGGGACGCATCAGGACGTTGCTCGACGGCCCGCCCGTGCCGCCGCCGGCGAGCCCGTAGGGCGGCCG
Organism: uncultured Thermoleophilia bacterium; assembly: GCA_963776305.1. Lineage (GTDB taxonomy): Bacteria > Actinomycetota > Thermoleophilia > Gaiellales > Gaiellaceae > Gaiella. The sequence continues at coordinate 87,164 of CAVZMA010000008.1, forward strand.
GTCGGCGCGGTCGGAGCGCACGATCAGCGAGGTGCTCCGGCGTCAGGCAGCGCCAGACGCGCTCGATCGCGAGGCCGCCCCGGTGCTCGCCGGCGCCGCCCGTGTCGGGCACGAGCCCGTAGCGCTCGACGACGATCGGGAACTCCGACTCGGCGACCTCGATCGGGATGTTCGCGGCGAGGCTGGCCGGGTTCGTGAGCCCGTCGTTGCCGTCGCGGACGGGCGTGCCGCCCCAGGTGCCGACGACGAGCTCGTAGAAGACGAACCGGTCGCCGCCGTCCGGGCGGTCGGCGCCGAAGATGGCGAGCGTGTTGCCGCCCTCGCCCGCCGCCGGGATGCGGTCGGGGATCAGCTGCGCGAGCGCGCCGTTGAGCGCGTCGAGCACCCGGAAGCCCGTCACGCCGCGCATCGACGAGGCGCCCGGCATCACGACCTCGGCGACCGTGCCGGGCTTCGTCAGCACCGTGATCGGCCTGAACGCGCCGGCCGTGTTCGGCACCTCGAGGGTGAGCGCGCAGCGGACCGCCTGGTAGACGCACGCCATCACGAACGAGCGCGTGCTGTTGAGCGAGCCGCGCACCATCGGCGCCGACTCGGTCAGGTCGGCGATGACCTCGTCGCCGGCGATCGTGACGCGCGCCGTGATCGGCACGTCGCGCGCCTCGACGCCGTCCGAGCCGAGGTAGTCGGTGAACGTCGCCGTGCCGTCGGGCCAGGTCGCGATCTCCTGCCGGACGAGCCGCTCGGTGTAGTCGATCAGGTCGATCATCAGGCTCGCGAGCTCCTCGCGTCCGTGCCGCCGCGCGAGCGCCTGCAGCGCGCGCTCGGCCACCGAGCACGCCGCGACCTGCGCGCCGAGGTCGCCGAAGGTCATGCGCGGGATCCGCATGTTCGCCTCGATCAGCTTGTGCACCTCCTCGACCGGCTCGCCCTCGGCGTAGAACCGCAGCCACGGCATGCGGAGGCCCTCCTGGAAGATCTCGGTGTTGTCGCACGCGCTCGAGCCCGGCAGCCGGCCGCCGACGTCGCCGTGGTGGGCCGTCGTCACGGCCCAGCCGATCAGCGTCTCCTCGAGGTGGACGGGCTTGACGATGAAGATGTCCTGCAGGTGCATGCCCCCGTCGAAGGGGTCGTTCATGATGAAGACGTCGCCGGGGCGAATGCGGTCGCCGTAGTGCCCGAGCAGCGAGTCCATCGCGGTCGGGATCGAGCCGAGGTGGAACGGGACGCTGACGGCCTGCGCGACCGTCTCGCCCCTCGCGTCGCAGAGCGCGGACGAGAAGTCCATCCCGTCGCGCACGACGGTCGAGTGGGCGGTGCGGATGATCGTCGTCGCCATCTCGTCGGCGATCGACTGCAGCGCGTTCGCGACGATCTGCAGCGTCACCGGATCGGATGAGGGCGTCACGCGAGTCTGCGGCTCAGGCATCGTCGCCTCCCTCTCGAGCACGAGCGTTCCGGTCTCGAGGTGGCGCCGGACGCTCCAGCCGTCGGGGACGACGACCGTCGTGTCGTACTCGTCGACGAGCAGCGGCCCGGCCTCGGCGTCCGCGCCGATCGACGCGCGCGAGCGCACGGGCACGTCGGCCGCCTCGCCGCCGAGCCACATCCGACGGGTCGCGTCACGGTCGGGGACGAGCGCATCGGCGACGTCGAACGACGGCGGCGACAGCGGTCGCGCCGAGCGCCGCGAGCCGCACGGCCCGGACCTCGACCGGCGAGCCGGGCTGGCCGCGGACGCCGTAGAGCACCTCGTGCTCGTCCTCGAACCGCGACCGCAGGCCGTCGAGGAGCGCGCGATCGACCGGGCCCGGCGGAAGCTCGACCTCGATCTCCCAGCTCTGGCCGCCGTAGCGGAGGTCGGCGGTGCGCACCCACTCCGGCTCGTCGCGACCCGCGAACGCGCTCACGAGCAGCGCCTCCATCTCGTCGAGCAGCGCGGTGATGCGGGCAGGGTCGACCGCGTCGACGTCGAGGTGGCAGGAGCGAACCTCGTGGAACTCGGGCCGCGCGAAGAGCAGGCCGACGGCGCTGAACAGCCCTGCCACCGGCGGCACGAGCACGGTCGCGACGCCGAGGTCGTCGGCGAGCCCGCCGGCGTGGACGGGGCCGGAGCCGCCGTAGGCGATGATCGCGAAGTCGCGCGGGTCGCGGCCCTTCTCCGACGAGACCGACCGCAGCGCGCGCGTCATGCGCGCGTTCGCGATGCGGTGGATGCCGTGTGCCGCCTCGAGCAGCGAGAGCCCGAGCGGCCCTGCCACGCGCTCGACCGCCGCCTCGGCGAGCTCGCGCTGAATCGTGATCTGCCCGTCGGCGACCTGGCCCGCCGGCATGAAGCCGAGCACGACGTTCGCGTCGGTGACCGTCGGCTCGACGCCGCCGCGCCCGTAGCAGGCAGGGCCCGGCTCGGCGCCTGCGCTCCTCGGGCCGACCTGCAGGCCGCCCGCCGGATCGAGCCAGGCGATGCTGCCGCCGCCGGCGCCGACCTCGGCGATGTCGATCGTGGGGATCCGCAGCAGCTCACCGGCGCCACGGATGAGACGGCTGCCGGCCGAGATCGAGCCGCCGACCTCGTACTCGCGGCCACGCGAGATGGCGCCGTTCTCGATCAGCGACGCCTTCGCGGTGGTGCCGCCCATGTCGAACGCGATCGGGTTCTCGATGCCGAGCCGCTGGGCCATGCCGAGCGCGGCGACGACGCCGGCTGCCGGGCCGGACTCGAGGGCGAAGACCGGGCGCAGCTTCGCGTCGTCGGAGGTCATCACGCCGCCGGACGACTGCATGATCGCGAGCGGAGCCTTCTGCAGCCCGATCCCGTCGAGGCCGGTGCGGATCCGGTCGATGTACGACGACATCAGCGGCCGCACGTACGCGTTGACGACCGTCGTCGCCGACCGCTCGTACTCGCGCTGCTCGCGCAGGATCTCGCTCGAGAGCGAGACCGTGGCCTCGGGAAGCTCCTCGGCGAGGATCGCGCCGACGCGCTGCTCGTGCTCGGGATAGAGATAGGAGTGGAGGAAGCAGACCGCGACCGAGTCGATCCCGAGCTCGCGCAGCCGACCCGCGAGCGTCCGCACCTCGTCGTCGTCGAGCGCCTTGACGACGGTGCCGTCGGCGGCCATGCGCTCGGCGACCTCGAAGCGCAGCCGCCGCTCGACGAGCGGCGGCGGCTTGGCCCAGAAGAGGTCGTACATGTGCGGGATCCGCAGGCGCCGCAGCTCGAGCACGTCCCGGAAGTGCTGTGTCGTGACGAGCGCTGTCTCGGCACCGAGGCGCTGGAGGACGGCGTTCGTCGCGACCGTCGTGCCGTGCACGACCTCGTCGACGTGCGCGGCGCCCTCGCCCCCGACGAGCCCGGAGACCGCCTCGACGACGGCCCGGTCGTAGCTCGGCGGCGTCGAGAGCAGCTTGCGCACCCGGACGCGCCCGTCGGCCTCGTGGAGGAGCACGTCGGTGAACGTGCCTCCGACGTCGACCCCGATCCGGCCTCCACTCATTTGCGATTTGAAATAGCAAATTGCATTGTGGCCGAGCTTAGAGCAAACTGTCGACGAATGGAAGGCCTGACCGCACCGATCGCGCCGCTCGAGGAGCGCGAGTCGATCGAGCAGCGCGTCGCGCGCACGCTGCGCGAGCTGATCGTGGCCGGCACGCTGCCGGCGGGCACGCCGCTCGTGCAACGCGACCTCGCGCAGCAGCTCGGCGTCTCGCCGACGCCGGTGCGCGCCGGCCTGAGCCAGCTCGAGCGCGAGGGGCTCGTGGCCGTCAACGCCACCGGCCGGGCGGTCGTGAGCCGGCTCACGCGCGAGGACTTCGAGGAGATCTACGCGGCGCGGCTCGGGCTCGAAGGGCTCGCCGCACGGCTCGGCGCCGTCGCCGTCGGCAAGGTGGAGATCGAACGAGATGAAGCACCTCCTCCGTCGCCTGCGGCAGCTCGCCGAGGAGCAGAACGTCGACGAGTACCTGCTTCATCGCTGGGAGTTCCACGCGACGTGTTACCGCGCGAGCGGGCGACAACGGCTCGTCGACGAGGTGGAGCGTCTCTTCTGGCGCGCCGATCGCTACAACCGGCTCGTGCTCTCGACCGCGGAGCGGTTCCGCGAGTCCGTCGGTCGCTACCGGGAGTTCCTGGCGGCGTGCGAGGCGAACGACGGCGACCGGGCCGAGCAGGCTGTCCACGGCAGCATGCGTTGGGCGGTCGATCGGACGGCGCCCCTGCTTCCTTCGGAGGCAACGAGCGAGGATGAGCACGCCGATGTCCGTGACCGACGCGCTCCGAAGCGCGCTGCCACCCGATCGGGTGAGCGACGGCGACTCGGATCGCGACCTGCACAGCGAGGACCTCAGCTTCCACCCCGCCCGGCGTCCGGACCTCGTCGTCTATCCGAGCTCGACGGAGGAGGTCGCGGCCGTGCTCGCGATCGCGAGCGAGCACGGGACGCCGGTGACGCCCTTCGGCGTCGGTACGAGCCTCGAAGGGCACGTGATCCCGGTGCGAGGAGGTATCAGCCTCGATCTCTCGCGGCTCGACCGAATCGTCGAGATCTCGCCCGGCAACCTGACCGCGACCGTGCAGGCCGGCGTCACGCGCCTCACGCTGATGCGGGCGGCCGGGGAGCACGGGCTGTTCTTCCCGGTCGATCCGGGCGCCGACGCGACACTCGGCGGCATGGCCGCGACGAACGCGGCCGGCACGACGACGGTGCGCTACGGGAAGATGCGCGCCAACGTCCTGGCACTCGAGGCCGTGCTCGCCGACGGGCGTGTGATCCGGACGGGCACACGCGCGGCGAAGACGTCGGCCGGTTACGACCTCACAGGGCTGCTCGTCGGCTCGGAGGGCACGCTCGCCGTGATCACCGAGGTGACGGTGCGCCTCCACGCGATCCCCGAGCACGCGGTCTCGCTGCGCATCGCGTTCCCCGACGTCGAGAGCGCGTGCCGCACCGCGGCGGGGATCGTCGCGGCCGGATCCGGAGTCACGCGCATCGAGTTCCTGGACGCCTGGGTCGTGGCCGCGGTCAACGCCTACTCCCAGACCGACTACCCGGAAGTGCCGTGCCTCTTCGTCGAAGCGACCGGGAGCGAGGAGGTCGTCCTCGCCGACCTCGAGCTCGTGCAGGCGATCGCGGGTGAGGAGGGCGCGACCGACATCGTCCACGAGCGTGATCCCGACGCGCGGGCCCGCCTCTGGAAATCGCGCCACGATGCGGCCCATGCGACGGCCGCGATGTTCCCCGGCACGAAGGAGCGGGCGACGGACGTGTGCGTGCCGCTGACCGAGCTCGCTGCCGCCGCACGGTTCGCTCGAGCGGAGATCGACCGGCTCGGTCTGAACGCCGGGATCGTCGGGCACGCAGGCGACGGGAACCTCCACATCGCAATCCAGGTCGACGCGAGCGAGATCGAGCTGTCCGAGGAGCTCGTCCACACGGTCGTCGACGACGCGCTCGCCCGCGGCGGCACCTGCACCGGTGAGCACGGCATCGGCCTCGGCAAGATCGGAGCGCTGGAGCAGGAGCACGGCGACCTGATCCGGCTGATGCAGGCGATCAAGGCGAGCTTCGATCCGAACGGGATCCTCAACCCAGGCAAGGTGCTGCCCGAGATCGTGGCGGCGGGATAGCCAGAGTGGCTCCACCCTTCCGGCTCGGGATCGACATCGGCGGCACGTTCACCGACGTCGTCCTGCTCGGTGAGGACGGCTCGGTCAGGACGACGAAGGTGCTTTCGACGCCCGACGACTACGCGCGCGGCGTGGCCACGGGCGCGGCGGCGCTGCTCGCCGAGCACAGCATCTCGCCGGTCGGATCTCGGGCGTCGTGCACGCCTCGACCGTTGCCTCGAACACGATCCTCGAAGGGCTCGGCGCCCGAACTGCACTCGTCACGACGGAGGGCTTCCGCGACGTGCTCGAGATGCGGCGGCTCCGGATCCCCGTGCTCTACGACATCCAGTACGAGAGCACGAAGCCGCTGGTTCCACGACGCCTGCGGTACGAGGTCGCCGGACGGCTCGGTCCGCGGGGTGACGTGTGGGCCGAGCTCGACGAGGCGGCCGTCCACGACGTGGCGCGCCGGCTTCGCGACGACGACGTCGAGGCGGTCGCAATCGCGTTGCTGCACTCGTACGTCGACGACACCCACGAGCGGCGGTCGAGGAGATCGTGCGCGCGGCGGTCGGCGAGAACGTGTACGTCACACGCTCGTCCGAGATCCTGCCCGAGATCCGCGAGTACGAGCGAACGAGCACCGCTGTCGTCAACGCGTACGTCGGCCCGGCGATCACCCGCTACCTCGGCTCTCTCGTCGAGCGCCTCCACGAGGTGGGGATCGAGGCGCAGCTGGAGGTGATGCAGTCGAGCGGCGGGACGCTGTCCCCCGCGACGGCCGGACGAAGGCCCGCGCACCTGATCGAGTCGGGTCCCGCGGCCGGCGTGATGGCGTGCAGCCACCTCGGCCGGCTCACCGGGCGGCGACAGCTGATCTCGCTCGACATGGGCGGCACGACCGCGAAGGCCGCGATCGTCGAGGACGGCCAGCCGGTCCGAACGAGCGAGTACGAGGTCGGTGCCGGGATCAACCTCAGCAGCAAGCTCGTCAAGGGTGGCGGGCATCCGATCAAGCTCCCGTTCATCGACGTCTCCGAGATCGGCGCCGGCGGCGGCAGCATCGTCGGCGTCGATGCGCTCGGGACGGTCAGCGTCGGCCCGGTCAGCGCCGGATCCGTGCCGGGACCGGCGTGTTACGACATCGGCGGCACCGAGCCGACCCTGACGGACGCACTGCTGGTGCTCGGCTATCTCGACGAGCGTCAGCTCGGCGGTGGTGCGATCACGTTGACCGCGGCGAAGGCGCTGACGCGCTCGACCGCGTCGTCGCGGCACCGCTCGGCCGCTCGGTCGAGGAGGCCGCCCACGGCATTCTGATGCTCGCGGTCGCGACGATGACCCGTGCGGTCAAGGCTGTCACCACCTACCGCGGCCGTGATCCGCGGGACTTCACGCTCTGCGCCTTCGGTGGGAACGGCCCGCTGACCGGGGTCGAGATCGCCCGCTCGCTGCAGATCCGACAGGTGCTCGATACCGCCCGCGCCCGGCGTCTTCAGCGCCCTCGGGCTCCTCTTCTCGGACACCGAGCACGAGGTCGTCCGCACCCTCATGCTGCGAGGGGCCGAGATGACTGCGCCGACACTCGAGGGCGCGTTCGCGGAGATCGAGGCCGAAGCGACGAACGAAGTCTCGCGACGACCGCCACGCCGCCGTCAGCGTCAGCCGCTTCGCGGACATCCGTTACGCCGGCCAGGCCTACGAGCTCTCCGTCGGTGTCGATTCCGGCCCTGTCGACGTCGAGCGCCTGGTCGAGGATTTCGTCGCGGAGCACGTCCGGACCTACGGCCACGGATCGCCTGACGACCCTGTCGATGTCGTCTCGATCCGGGCGCTTGCCCGTGTCGAGCGCACCGCCGCCCGCAAGTACGATCCGCTGGCCGCGATCCGGCGCCTCCCTCCCACCGACGGCGTCAGGACCGTGTACTTCGGTCCGGCGATCGGGAGCGTCGAGACCCCTGTCTGCAACCGAGGCGGACTGCTCGGCGACGAGCGCAAGGGCCCGCTCCTCGTCGACGAGGTCGACTCGACGTGCGTCGTGCCGCCCGGCTGCGTCGCGCGGCTCGACAGCTTCGGCAACATCGAGGTCGAGCTCGATGGCTGACGAACCGCGCCCGCCACCGCAGTCGATCCGATCACGCTCGAGGTGGTCAAGAACGCACTCGCGTCGACGGCGGACGAGATGGCGCTCGTGATCATGCGGAGCGCCTACTCACCCGTCGTCCGCGACACGATGGACTACTCGACTGCGCTCTGCGACCGAAACGGCCGCGTGGTTGCGCAGGGCCTGACACTCGCCGTCCAGCTCGGGACCTTCCCCACCGTCATGCACTACGTGCTCGAGGAGTTCGGCTCGTCGGCCAAGCCGGGCGATGTCTACCTCGCGAACGACCCGTACGGCTGTGGCGGACAGCACCTACCCGACCTCTATGTGATCAAGCCGATCTTCGTCGACGGCGCCCTCGAGGGCTACGCCGCGACGATGGCTCACCACTCTGACATCGGCGGGATCGCCCCCGGCAGCATCGCGGTGCACGCGACGGAGATCTACCAGGAGGGCCTCCGGATCCCGCTCTGCCGGCTCTACGACGGCGGCGTCGAGAACACGATCCTGCTCCGCTTGCTCGAGGCGAACTCACGCCAGCCGGTGCACGTGCTCGGAGACCTGAGGGCCCAACTCGCTGCCTGCAGCGGTGGGCGAGCGCGGCCTGGCGACGCTGCTCGAGCGATACGGCTCCGATGCCCACTTCTACATGGACGAGCTTCAGGTCGTGGCCGAGCGGATGATGCGAGCCGAGCTGGCGCTCCTCCCCGACGGAGTTCATGCCTTCACCGACTGGATCGACGGCGTCGGGGAGGATCCGACGCCGATCCCGATCTCCGTCCAGGTCGAGATCGCGGGTGACGAGGTCCGAATCGACTTCGAGGGCACCTCGCCGCAGGTCGAGGCGAGCGTCAATTGTCCGGTGGGAATGGTCTATGCCGCGTGCTACTGCGCAATCAGAGGGATCGTCGGCGGCGAGATCCCGAACTGCGAGGGATACATGGCCCCGATCCGGATCGACGCGCCGGCGGGAACCGTCGTCAACCCGGTGCTCCCCGCCGCCTGCGGCGCGCGCGGTGTGATCGGGTATCGCGTCTACGACGCGCTGATGGGCGCGCTCGCCCCGCTCGTCCCCGACCGCGTGCTCGCGGCCGGCGAGGGAGGGCCGACGCTGATTGCCTGGGGCGGTTATCAGCGCGGGCACGGTGACGAACTCCGTCCGTTCGGGACGACCGAGGTCCTCGTCGGGACCTGGGGTGCCCGCTCGCGGCGGGACGGTCTCGAGGGAGTTTCCAATCCCTTGGCGAATCTCGGCAACCAGCCGGTGGAGCTGCTCGAGGCCGACCTCCCGATCGCCGTCGAGCGCTACGGCCTCGTGCCCGATTCCGGAGGGGCGGGACGACAGCGAGGTGGGCTGGCATACGTGCGTGCGTACCGCGTCCTCGCCGACCGCGCAACGTTGACGATTCGCACCGACCGCCGCGACCATCCTCCGTACGGGCTCGGCGGGGGCGAGCCGGGAGCGGCGTCGAGCAACGTCGTCGTCTCCGGCGGCCAAACCCGTGAGCTGCCGACCATGCCGATGGAGGCGTACACACTCGCCGAGGGGGATCGCTTCACGCACGTCTCGGCAGGAGGCGGCGGATTCGGCTCACCGCTCGAACGCGACCCCGCCGCGGTTCTCGCGGACGTGCTGGACGGCAAGGTGTCGGTCGAGGCGGCCCGCGCGAGCTACGGCGTCGTGATCGACGAGGAAGCGGTCGACGTGGACGCCACGTCGGCACTGCGAGCCACGCGATGACGGTCGATCTCGCGATCCGCAACGGCCTCGTCGTCGACGGCACCGGGGCCGAGCCGGTGGTCGCGGACGTCGGACTGAGCGGCGGGCGGGTCGCCGTCGTGGGCCACGTTCCCGAGGCAGCGGCAGAGGTCGATGCCGCCGGCAAGGTCGTGGCGCCCGGCTTCATCGACATCCACAGCGCATTCCGATTTCACGCTGCTCGTCGATCCCCGCGCGGCGAGCGCCGTCCATCAGGGGGTGACGCTCGAGGTCGTCGGGAACTGCGGCTTCGGCTGCTTCCCGCTCCTGAACAAGGAGCTCGCGCCGAAGGCGATCTACGGCCACTCCTCCGACGTTCCGCTCACCTGGACGACGGCGACCGAGTACTTCGAGCGGCTCGAGCAGGCGGGGCCGGCGATCAACGTGGCGAGCCTCGCGCCGAACGGCCAGATCCGGCTCTCGGTCGTCGGGCTGGCCGACCGCCCGGCCCGGCCCGACGAGCTCAGGCAGATGCAGTACCTGCTCGACGAGGCGCTGGAGCAGGGCGCCTGGGGCTACTCGACCGGGCTCGAGTACGCGGCCGAGCGGGGCGCGGACGAGGACGAGCTGGTGGAGATGTGCATCGTCTGCGGCCGCCGCCACGGGATCTACGCGACGCACACGCGCAGACGGGACGAAGGCGCCGACGAGGCCGTCGCCGAGGCGCTCCGCACGGCCGAACGATCGGGTGTGCGCCTGCAGGTCTCGCACCTCGTCCCGCGCAACGGGATCGACTCCGCGCGGCGCTGCATCGAGCTCGTCGAGACGGCGGCGGCAGGGGGCATGGACGTCGCGTTCGACATGCACACGCGGTTGTACGGAACGACGTTCCTGCTGACCGCGCTGCCGCCGTGGGCGCTCGAGGACCCGACGCGGCTGCACGAGGTTCTCTCGAGCAGCGAGCAGCGGCGCGCGATGCGCGGGTACGAGAGCATTCTCAGCGCAGGCGGCGACTGGAGTCGGATCGTGCTGCTCGACAACGACCCCTGGCCCGGCTACGCGCGTCGCGATGTCGCCGCGATCGCGGCAGAGCGAGGTCAGGAGCCACTGGATGCGGTCTACGACCTCCTGCTCGGCGCGGTCGACGATCCCGGGCAGCTGATGGTGATCATCCACGCCTACACCGAGGAGCAGCAGCGGGAGGCGTTCGCCCATCCGCTGTGCGTCCCGGGCTCGGATGCCACGACGATGGCTCCGACCGGGCCGTTGGCGGGCAAGGTCTTCCACGGCGCCTACACGTGGGCGGCGTGGTACTTGCGCTTCTGCGTCCAGCAGGAGAGGATGCTGAGCCTTTCTGAGGCGGTCCACCGGCTCACAGGTGCTCCCGCAGAGCGACTCGGGCTTTCCGACCGCGGCGTCCTGCGGGCTGGCGCTGCCGCAGACGTCGTCGTCTTCGACCCGCTGGCGTTCAGGGAGGAGGGGACGACGTTCGATCCGAGCCGGCTCGCCTCGGGCATGGACACGGTGATCGTCAACGGCGTCGTGACCCTGAGCGACGGCGTGCTCACCGGGGCGCGAAACGGTCGCGTGCTTCGGCGCGCGTGAGCCTCACCGAAGCCCGAGCCTCGAGCTGACGACGAGCTCGGCGGCCTCGTAGGCGTCCCCGTGACCCGTGACGGCAGGGATGAAGTGTCGTCGGTCGAGCGCGAGGAGAACGACCTCGGTGGCTGCGGCGACCGTCGCCGTCCTCGGGACGTCGCGGAGGAGGGCGATCTCGCCGAAGCTCTCGCCCTGACCGAGAGTTGCGATCTCCCGTCCGTCTCGCGTCACGTTCACCGAACCGCTCTCGATGATGTAGAACCGATCGCCCGCCTCGCCCTGCCGGATCGCGGCTTCACCCGGCGCGAGCTCGACGCGGACGAGCGCCCGGGCGAGCCGCTCGAGCACCTGCTCGGGGAGCGGCGCCAGGATCGGGATCGCTCGCAGGAGATCGAGCCCGGCCGGCGCGAGCGACGTCCGATCGATGCGAACGAGGTGCGGCAGCATCACCACCGTGATCGCCGTCACGAGAGCTCCGATCACCACCAACCCTCCCCGGAGACCGATCGTCTCGATCAGGATCGGCATCGCCAGGGCGCCGAGCGCCATTGCCCCGATGACGGCACTCTCGAGCGCCCCGAAGACACGGCCCATCACCGCGTCGGGCACGACGCGCTGGAGGATCGTGTACGCGTTGATGTCGACGAGCGAGTTGCCGAGCCCGATCACGAGCATCGCGAGCACGGCACCGGGCAGCGTCGGCCAGGCCGCGATCAGAACGAGTGGCGCAGCCCAGAGAAGCACACCGAGCCCGAAGTCGAATGCGAGCCGTCCACGTTGTGCCAGCACGAGAGCGACGACACCGCCCACGAGCCCACCGATGCCCACGATGGCATCCAGATAGCCGACGCCTGCCTTGCCGAGATCGAGGAGATCGAGCGCCACGGCCACGACGAAGACGAGCGAGGCACCCGCAACGACGCACTGGGCTGCGTAGAGGCCGACGAGCGCGCGGAGGTCGGACGAGCGCAGGATGGCCGCGTACCCCGCGGATGCCTCGTGCAGAAACCCGGGACTCGACTCGACCTCCTCCCCGTCCGCCTCGTCCGGCTGCGCGGTGGAGGCGACCTTGATGCGCACGACGAGGACAGCCGACCAGACGAAGGTGAGCGCGTTGAACAGATAGACGACGGGAATGTCGGCCACCGCGAGGAGCAGGCCACCGAGGGCGGGCCCGACGAAGAATCCGACGCTCTCGATCGTGCTCGACGCGACGTTCGCAGCAGTGAGCTCACCGGAATCGCGCGCCAGGGCCGGGATCGTCGCCGCCTGCGCCGGACGGAACGGCGTCCCGACGAGTGATGTCACGATCGCGAGCGCATAGACGGCGAGCGACGGCCCGTCAGCGTAGATCGCCACGGCGGCGACCACGACCAGGCCGGCGCGAACGAGGTCGGCGGAGACCATGACCGACTTGCGCGGGAACCGGTCCGCGAGCGTCGCCGTGAACGGCGTCACGACCGCCATCAGGATGTAGCGCACGACACCGAGCACCCCGACGGCGGTCGGGCCGCCCTGGTCGTAGGCATAGACGGAGACAGCGACCGCGTAGGCCCAGTCGCCGACCACCGACCCGGCGAAGCCGAGCTCGAGCTTCCGCAGCCCGGGGTTGCGGAACACGTCCGCCAGGGCCCGTGCGGAAGCTCGCAGTTGCTCGCCGGCTCCGGTCACATGGAATCCCCGTCGAGCACGATGCGTGTACCCCATCACACTGCGGAGGCCGGTGCTCGGGCCTGTCGACGATCACTCCCAGGGCTTAACCTGCCGCCGACGCCGGTCGTAGGTCAGGGAATCCGTCCGAACCAGAGCATCGAGAGCGCGGCGCCGAGGAGAAGCAGCGCCGCGCCGGCGCCGGTGAAGAACACCGTCAGCTCGTGCTGCTCGGTTTCGACGCCCACCTGCGAGCCGATCTCGTCGTAGACGCTGCGGAGTGCCTCGCCGTCCGCGGCTTCGAAGAACGAGCCGCCGGTCACGTCGGCGACCCGTGAGAGGGTCTCCGGGTCGGGCGGAACCCTGATCGTCCGCGTGCCGCCGTAACCGTCCGGGCCTTCGACCGTGCCGGCGTCGGTCCCGAGGGCGACGGTGTAGACGGGGACACCGGCGTCGGCTGCCTTCTGCGCGGCCTCGAGCGGCTGGAAGTCTCCTGTCGTGTTGGCACCGTCCGAGAGCACGAGGACGACGACGGGACTGTCCTTGCCGTTGGCCGCGAGCTTCTCGTCGAGGCTCGAGATCCCGAGATCGACGGAGCGGGCGATCGCGTCGCCGAGCGCCGTGCCGTTGTCGGCCTTCAGACCGCTCAATCCTCTCAACGCCTCGTCGTGATCGGCGGTCGGCGGAACGACGACGTCGGCCTCGTTCGAGAACGAGACGACGCCGACCTTGAACCCGTCGGGCAGGCCCTCGACGAACGCGCTCGCCGCCTCCCGGGCCGCCGTCATTCGGTCCGGCTGGACATCCGTCGCGGTCATCGATCCGGAGCTGTCCATTGCGAGAATGACGGTGGCCTGCTCGCGCGGCACCGCGACTGCGATCTGAGGACGGGCCATGCCGACGACGAGCGCGCTCAGGGCGAGCAGCGTCAGCGCGGCAGGGAGGTGCCGCCGCCAGCGGGGAGAGTGCGGGACGACGTTCTCGAGCAACGCGAGATTCGTGAATCGGACGACGTAGCGCTTGCGGCGCCGCTGCACGACGGCGTAGGCGATCAGGGCGAGCGCAACCACGGCGAGCCCCACGAGTGCGATCGGCCAGGCGAAGCTCATCGTCGCCGCCCCTCGGTCTGGAGGAACGCGACGAGCCGTCGAAGCCAGTCACCCGACGTCGAGAGCGTGAGATGCGAGACCCCGAGCGATCGCAGTTCGCGCGTGAGCTCGGCCCGCTCCGCGACTGCCGCCTCGTTGAAACGGTGTCGGAGCTTCCGGCTGCGCGTGTCGACGCGCAGCTGTCGGCCCGTTTCGGGATCGACGAGCCACAGGTCACCGATGTCCGGAAGCTCCTGCTCGCGGACATCCTGGATCTCGACGACGAACACGTGATGTCGCGAGGCGAGCCGCAGCAGCTGCGGCCGCCAATCCCGAGGGCCGCGAAAGTCGGAGACGATCACGATCACCGACCTCCGGCGGACGAGGCGCCCGAGTCGTCCGAGCGCGGTTCCGAGCGACGTCGGGCCGCACGGCTCGAGATCCGGCTCGCGCGCGACGACGGAAAGAACGGCGAGGAGTCCGCGATTCCCCTGTTTCGGCGGCGAGGTGGCCGGGGTCCGATCACCGAAGGTCGCTACCGCAAGGCGATTCCCGCGACGGACCGCAAAGTGTCCGATTGCGAGCGAGACCCCCTCGGCGACATCCCATTTCCGCCGGTCGGCGGTGCCGAACGTCATCGAGGCAGACGTGTCCAGCAGCACCCACGTCTCGACGGCGCGCTCGGCCACGTTGACCCGGACATGCGGCTCTCCCGTGCGCGCGGTGACGTTCCAGTCGATCTGGCGAACGTCGTCGCCGGGCACGTACGGGCGTACCTGGGCGAGCTCCGAGCCGTCGCCGAACTCCCATGAGGCGTGGTCCCCGGCAAGGAGACCGTTGATGCGAGTCCGCACGACCAGGTTCACCTTGCGAAGGAGAGCCGCCGGCAGCGGCCCGGGACCAGGGCGTGCCGGGGTGCGCTCCGGCACCAGGGTCGGCTGCCGTCGTCATGCGACGTCCTGTCGTGCGAGGTCGAGCTGGGGCATCGCGATCGTCTCGAGCACTCGGTCGAGAATCTGGTCGGCGTCGATTCCCTCTGCGAGCGCCTCGTAGCTCAGAACCATCCGGTGCCGAAGCACGTCCTTGGCGAGCTCTCGTACGTCCTGTGGCAGCACGTACCGTCTGCCGCGCAAGAGTGCGAGAGCGCGCGCGCCGACGACCAGGTTGATCGGGCCACGGGGCTCGCCCCGTAGTCGACGTACCCGGCGATGTCCGGGAGCCCCGCCTCGGCGAGTCGACGAGTGGCAAGTGCGATCCAGAGCGCATAGCGGGAGACAGCCGGGTCGACATAGATCCGCCGAGCCTCGGCCTGCAGCTCGCCGAGCTGCTCGACGGAGAGAAGCTGTTCGACGACCACAGGTGCGGCGAGCGCGCGCTCGATCACCGTCAGCTCGTCCTCCGGAGACGGATAGTCGACGAGGACCTTCAGCATGAATCGGTCGACCTGCGCCTCGGGCAGAGGGTACGTGCCCTCCGACTCGATCGGGTTCTGCGTCGCCATGACGAGGAAGGGCGACGGCACGGGATGGGTCTCCTTCCCGATCGTCACCTGCCGCTCCTGCATCACCTCGAGCAGCGCCGACTGCACCTTCGCCGGTGCGCGGTTGATCTCGTCCGCGAGGAGGAAGTTGCAGAAGACGGGGCCGAGCTCGGTGTCGAAAGTGTCCTTCGTCGTGCGGTACATCCGTGTCCCCACGAGGTCGGAGGGCACGAGGTCCGGTGTGAACTGGACGCGCTGGAAGCTTCCGCCGAGGACGTCGGCAACCGTTTTGATCGTCAGCGTCTTCGCAAGCCCGGGCACCCCTTCGATCAGCAGGTGCCCACCGGCGAGCAGGCAGACGAAGACCCGCTCGAGCATCTCGTCCTGCCCCGCGATCACCCGCTTGATCTCGAACACGGCGCTCTCGACGACGTCGCGATCGGCGCCTTCGCGAGCACCGACCGGTGCGAGGTGTGGCGGTTCCGCCATGGTCGATCTCCTTCGGTCAGGGTGTGAAAGCAACTGACCGAAAAGGGTGGCGGCAGGTGCTGAGCGTCCCCTGAGCCCGACCTGAGAGCCCTGTGGGAACACGCGCGGGCACTCGTCTGCGTCCCCGGGAGGCGAGCCCGCCGACCCCGAAACGGGGGCCCGGCTCAATTCGGCCGGGCCCCCGCGATGTCTCGTCGCGGACGAGTGCGGCTTGCGATCAGCCGACCGGGACGGTGGTCAGCGCGAAGGCCGCCTGGAGCGGCACCGTGAACCGTGCGACTCCGGCGGCGTTTGCCGTGACCGTCTCCGCGATCGAGTTCTCCCCGTTCCCCGAAGCGTTCCAGACCGCCAACGTGAACGCCTGGCCCGGCGGCAAGCCGCCGATGCTGTAGCTCGGCGTCTCCGTGGACACCGCGTTGAGCTGCACGCCGTGGCTGTCGAGACCGATCAGGGTCAGCTGACCGTCGGGGCCGGCGTAGGCCGTCAGCTCCTTCTCGGGCTGGTCGTTCGCCTGGCCGGCGTCGCTCAGCTTCCAGTCGTCGTCCGCCCAGGGAGCGACACCGAGCACCTGCCACCCTCGCTGCGTCGTCTGCAATTGCAGGAGGAGTGCGTGGTAGCTCGGGAAGAGCGGCCAGCCCTCATCGGCGGGACCGATCAGGTTGTACACCTCCTTGTATCCCGCGGTGTACCTGCCCCAGAACGCGTCCCACTTGACGGTGCCCGAGAATCCGAGCTGGGTGGCGACGACGTTGAACAGCAGGTGCTGGAAGGCTGCGATGTTCGTCCTCGAGAGCGGTGTCGAATCCGCGGACGACGGCGGCGTCGCACCCGACCAGTAGCCGGGCTGGATCACCGGCAGGCCCGCGACGTTCTGGATCCCGCGGACACCGAACTCCGTCACGTAGACGGGCTTGCGTGCCTCGACTGGCAACTCCTCGTTCACGATCTCGCGCACGCTCTTCAACCGGAACTCCATCCGTGGGATGTCCCAGTAGTTCCAGTAGATGTGCACCGAGTACGCATCGAGGATGTCGTTCATGTTCTGGGCCATGTACTGGAACCAGAGCCGGTGATTGGAGCCGACGACGGAGCTGCTCTCGACGAGATCGCCTCCCATCAGGCCGATCTGGTCGCGGAGGCCCAGCGTCACGAGCTGCGCGTGCAGCGCGCGGTAGAGCGCGTTGTATTGCGCCTGCGTGACCTGGGTCGAGTTCGGCTCGTTCTGGATCGTGACCCAGCGGACGTTCGTGAACCCCTGGCCCGGACGAGGTCGTCGAGGATCGCCGCGAACTTGCCCATGTACTCATCGGGCTTCGTCTTCGCGTTGGCCGCGGTCTGGTAGGTGATGTTGACCGTCGCACCGGCCTGCTGCGCAAGCTCGACCGTCTCGATGAAGGAGGCCATCTGATCGGGAGTCGCCTCCTGCACCTCGTTGAAGAAGATGCGCACCAGTTGCGGCTCGAGGGCCTTTACCTTGTCCTCCAGGGCGGGCAAGCTGTCTGCCGGCTTCGGCGTCACTGCCGCGTAGACGTGCTGGTTGAACTGGGCTCCGTAGCCTCCGAAGCTCGGGAGCACCTGCCACGACGGCACCAGCTCGTGCTCGGTCACCTCGACGGTCGCGAGCCGCGTGTTGTTCGTCGGGTTCGCCTCGTCGGGACTGGCGTCACTCGCGACCACCGCCAGCTCGGCCGAAGCGGCGGTCGGCAGTTGAATCCCCGTGAAGGTGACCGGGACGCTGCCGCCGGCCGGCACCGACACCTCCTGTGTGGCGAGAGCGGACGGCCCCCAGAGGAGCGTCACTCTCGCCGTTGCTGCCGTATCGCCGTTCACCTCGGCGACCTCGAACTGGACATCGACCGGCCGCGTCGTCAGGGTCTGGGCGGGCACCTGCAACGGCCCGATCGCGAGGTCGGGTCGAAGCTGGGTTGTCGTGGTGCCATGCACGAGGTGCAGCTTCGTCGGCGGTCTCGTCTTCACGAGTGCATCGACGTCGATCCGCCTGTTACGTGCGACACGGCCCAGGTCGAGGGTCGTGCCGTCGTCACGAATCGCGACGTTCCAGTACGTATGGACGTCGCGGAGCCTGTTGTTGGCGCCGAAGATCCTGACCTGCAGCCACGCGAAGGCCTTCACGTCGGCAGCCGGGGCGACCTGGATCCTGAGCTCGGCCCCGCCCGGCCCGGTGAGCGCCCGGAGCTGAAGCGAATACTGGCCGCATGTCTCGTGGTGTCACCGGCGACCGGGCGAGAATCCTCCGCCAGCGCGGCGGTTCCGGCGGCGGCGAACGCGATGCACGCGGCAGTCGCAACGACGGCAGCGCGCAATCCGCGTCGAGACGCGGGCACCGGGAGCTTGACGTTCATCGCTCCTCCTTCCTCAGATTCTGGATGAGGGTTCGGGTCACACTCGTGGCCCGGCGCAGATGCGCGGCTGTACCCGGCACACCCGTGCCGGCGTGTGCCGACATCGCGAGCTTCCCACGAGGCTGGGAACCGCGCATCGGCAAGAGCAGGCAGGATCGCTGCCTCGAACTACTGACAATGGTCATGTTCACGGGGGCGACGCTAAACCCGCTCGGTAACCGGCCGCTAATGACGGAGCCCCTCGGAGGCCGACGGGCGGAGCGAGGCTCCGTCGGCGGCAAGGTTTGCATAGGATCGCGTGAGCACAGCGTCGCCGAGTCCAACCGGCCGTCTTCGGAAGGGTTGCCGCAGGTGAGCACCAGAGCGCCCATAACGGTCATCGCGATGGACGAAGCGCACTGGCCCGAGGTGGCTCGAATCTACGCCGAGGGAATCGAGACCGGCACCGCTACCTTCGAGACGGACGTGCCGGGCTGGGACCGGTGGGATAGCTCCCACCTCCCCCGGCACCGGTTCGTGGCGACCAGATGCGACGAGGTCGTCGGGTGGGCGGCCGTTGTCCCGGTCTCGGACCGGTGCGTGTACGGCGGCGTGGTCGAGGTCAGCGTCTACGTGGGCTCCGCGGCACGCGGCGAGGGCATCGGACGGCTATTGCTGGAGCGGCTCGTTGCCTCCACGGAAGCTGACGGAATCTGGACGATCCAGGCTGGGATATTCCCCGAGAACCACGCCAGCCTCCGCCTCCACGAACGGGCCGGCTTCGAGGTCGTCGGTCGACGGAAGCGCCTCGGACGACTCAACGGCGAATGGCGCGATGTCCTCCTACTGGAACGCCGGAGCGAGGTCGTCGACTAGAGCGGGAGAGCTTCAGGCAGGCGCGGCGAGGACGGCGTCGAGCAGGTCGCCGAGCCTGGCGGTGGCGAGGCAGATCGAAGTGTCCGCCGCGCCGTAGTACAGCCTGACCGTGTCCGTTGCGGGCATCGTGGAGCGCGCCGCACGGGAAGACGGTGTTCGGGACGTCTCCTGTCCGTTCGTACGCAGCATCCGGCCCGAGGATCCACTCCGGCAGCCGGTGGAGCACGCGGGTGGGCTCGTCTCGATCGAGGAGCGCCAGCCCGACGCGGTAGACGGCGCCGCCGACCATCTCCTTGACGCCGTGGTAGATCAGGAGCCAGCCGTGCTCGGTCTCGATCGGAGGCGGGCCGATGCCGATCCGGCCCGCGTCCCACCAGGCGCCGTCGCGCGGCCGCAGGACCGGTTCCGGGGCGCTCCAGCTCTCGAGATCAGACGAGCGGGAGAGCAGAATCGCACCTCGGACGCCGCCAGGGAAATCGGTCTTCGGCCGATGGAGGAGCACCCACTTGCCGTCGATGCGGTGCGGGAGCAGCGCCGCGTTCTTGTCGTCGGGCTGGCGGATGATTCCGTGCCGCACGACCGTGTGGAAGTCCTCCGTCGTGGCGAGGTAGACGGCCGGGCCTGCGGGCCCGTAGGCGGTGCACGTGATCACCCAGCACTCGAGCTCCGGGACGAAGACGACGCGTGGATCCTCGAATCCCCAGAGCTCGCTCTCGATGCCGTCCTCCGGCGCGAGCAGAGGCTGCGGGTCGATGATCCAGCCGTCGGTCCCGTTTGCCGAGCGCGCGACCGTGAGGTGAGAGATCCCTCGTAGGTCCTCGACGCGGGCGATCACGACCGTCGTGTCGCCGACCTGCGCGGCGGCCGGGTTGAAGACCGCGTTGACGGGATACGGCCAGTCGCCGGCTGAGAGAATCGGGTTGGCGGCGTGGCGCGTGAAGAGCTCCCGGCCTCCTCATGCGGGGACAGCCTCGCGCGGAGCCACTCGCAGGACGGCCGGCAGGCCTTCCGTATCGAGGAGGAGGGCGGCCCGGTGGAACGCAAGCGTGGACTCGGCTCCCTCGTTGTCGTTCGTCGTCTCCTCGCCGAGGCCGTCGCTGCACCCGCCCGTGGCGAAGTCGTAGAGCGGACGACGCAGGCGGTTGCGCCCGAGGAACCAGTCGAACGAGTGCTGCGCGCGCAGGCCGTGGTCGGGGTCGCCGGTGACTGCGAATGCGGCAAGCTCTGCCTCCACGAACGCGGAAGCGTCGAGCGGCTGCTCGTCACCTTTGCCGGGTGCGGGCTCGTTTCGCCGGCGGCCGCCGTGCCCCGTGAGCCGTAGCGTGCCCTCGGCGAGCCCCGACTCGTCGCCGAGCCAGCGCAGTGCCGTGAGCCCGACTTGCGTCAGCTCCGGCCGGTCGAGCGCGACGCCACCGGCGATCAGGGCATGCGGCAGGCGAGCGTTGTCGTAGGTGAGCTCGTCCTCGAACCACAACCAGCCCGGCTCCGCGTGGGACGCATAGGCCGACGCCAGCTGCTCGACGACCCGCAGCAGGACGCTCCGGGCCACCAGGTCGAGGCGGTCCCGGTCGAGGTGTGCGAGACCGAGGGCGGTATAGGCGCCGGTCCGCAGCGAGCTGTTCGCCGGGATCGTCCGAACGATCGTGTCGAGCAGCCGCTCGCTCGGACCGGCGACGGCGGGCACCCAGGCGGTGGCCAGGATCTCGCCGAGCGCCCAGACGGAGCGGCCGACATGGTCGCCCGAATGAGGGGCGTCGAGCCAGCGCCGGTCGTAGCCCATGAAGTTCCGAAGACCGTGCTCGTCGTCCGCGGCGTCCTCGAGGAACGATATCGCCCGGTAGAGAACCGTCGTCCAGACTTGTTCGTCCTCGCGGCGCGCGAGTTCGAGCGCGACCACCGCGAGGCGGGCGACGTCGTCCACGCAATACCCGCTCTGTCGGTTCGGGATGACGCCGTTCGCGTGCTGGACGATGCCCACGTCGTCCACGAGCGTGAGGAGGTGATCCGTCCGCATGCCGATCCGCTGTCGATCGATCACGACTCCTGACGGCCGCTTTCGCGGGGCGAGCTCGACCGCCTCGGCGAGAACTGCGGCGGTGGCCGTCGCGACGGACGGCCAGACGAGCTGGTCGCCGATCCGCCGCGCTTCGGCGCGCGCAGAGGCCAGCGCATCGGGCTCCTCGACGTAGCGGCAGACGGCCTCGGCGAGTGCCTCCGCGTCCCCGAACGGCACCAGCGTCCCCGCTCCGGAGGAAAGCATGTCCTGCGCATACCAGTACGGGGTGGAGACGACGCCGCAGCCGGCCGCGACACCGAAGGTCAGAGCGCCGGACGAGATCTGCTCGCGGTCGCGATAGGGGGTCACGAAGACGTCGGTCTTTGCGAGCAGGTCGGCGATCTCTTCGATGCTGAGGAAGCGGTCGTCGAACTGCACGTGATCCTCCAGGCCGAGATCGAGCACGGCCTGCTCCAGCATCAGTCGATAGCGCTCGCCTTCGCGCCGGGCGATGTCGGGATGCGTCCGGCCCGCGATGAGGTAGCTCACCTCCGGGTGGCGCTCGACAATGGTCGGGAGCGCAGCGATGACGGTCTCGAGGCCCTTCCCCGCGGAAATCAGGCCGAAGGTGGAGAGCGTGAACGACTCTGCCGACCCATCGTTCCTGCCCGTCTCCCCGAGGGCGCGGGCGACCGCGAGCTCGCTCGCCCGGCGGGCGATCACCGCTGGAGCTCCGTGTGGCACGACGCGAACTTTGGCCGCCGGGCACGCGCCGCCCTTCACGAGCAGGTCACGCGCGGTGTCGGTCATCACGATCACGAGCTGCGCCTGCATGCAGACCGCTGCGAGAACCTTGGCCTGGTGCGGCGTCGGCGCCGACAGCACGGTGTGCAGGGTGACGACGAGCGGCTGCGAGAGCTCCTCGGTCAGGGAGGTGACGTACTCGCCGTCGCGGCCTCCGAAGATCCCGTACTCGTGCTGCAGCAGGACGACGTCGACGTCGAGGCGACCGAGGATCCGGGCGGCGCGCACATAGTCGCCGCGTACGCCCTGCGAGATCGTGGCGACGAGGCCAGGGCGCTGTGGGCGCGACGGCTCGTTGACGACCACGACCTTCTCGACGCGGTCGACCCCCTCGATACCGAGGAGCGCTCCGCGGACGTCGGCGGCGAAGGTGCCGATACCGCACGCGCGAGGTGGATAGGTGGAGACGATCGCGGCGCGCACGACGAAGCCCGCGTCCCTTCGTAGGAGATTCCGGTGCGGTGTACGACCACCCAGGCAACCGGTTCCGTACCACCATAGCCGATTGCACTTTTTCGACCGGCCGCGCAGCAGCACATCGAGCGGAGATCGTTCGAGCAACACATTCGAGCGCTCGCTCCGGTCGGCGAAGCTGCGAGGCTTCGTCCATGTCCGCCGGCTCTCACTCACACCCGCCTGTCGAGGCCCCGTCGCTGAACAACGTCGCGTTCTCGGCGACCGTCCATTGCCTCACCGGCTGCGCTATCGGCGAGGTGCTCGGGATGATCGTCGGCACCGCCCTCGGCTGGGGCGCCTGGGAAACGGTCGCTCTCTCGGTCGTGCTGGCGTTCTTGTTCGGGTACTCGTTGACGATGGTGCCGCTGTTGCGGTCGGGGCTGGCACTCTCGGCTGCGATCCCGGTCGCACTCGCCGCAGACACGATCTCGATCACGATCATGGAGATCGTCGACAACCTGATCATGCTGCTGATCCCCGGCGCGATGGGCGCCGGCCTCGACAACGCGCGCTTTTGGGGCAGCCTCGCCGCGGCGTTGCTGATAGCCGGAGCGTGCGCCTACCCCGTCAACCGCTGGCTCATCGCGCGTGGACGTGGTCATGCAGTCGTTCACGCACACCACTAGCCCGACCCGCATCGAGCATCACTCGACAAAGCACCCGCTCGACGCGCAGCAAGAGAACGTTCGCACATCGGCACGACACACCTCGCTCAGGGGACATTCCCGAACCGAGGGAGTTTGATCGTCAGAGACCAGTGGCGGAACGCGGGCCGCGGCTCTGTTGGCGCGAAGCGGTGAAGAGGTATCGATTGACGCTGAAGAAGTACCGACCTTGGTGCTGAAGTTCTGCGAGATCGTTGAGCCATTCGGTTGCGTCGTCTTCTGAGACGCCTCCGCGCCCGGGCACGAATGCGCCGATGAGCGGGGCGATGTTGTAGCTGAAGGTCGTGGCGTCGTACGCCGTGTTGAGTATCGGGACGATCCGGATCTCTTCGACCTCGAATCCGGCCGCGCGGAGGCGGGGCGCGAGCGAGCGCGGAAGGTAGGGGTCTGGCAGGTGCTCGTTCCACGCGGCCGCGATCCGCGCAGCGCGGCCGCGATCCGTCGCTGCCCAGACGAGCGAGTCCCAGTCGGTGTCGATGATCACGAGTCGTCCGCCGGGTCGCAGGACGCGGACTAGTTGATGGAGCGCGGCGTCCGGCTCGGCGAGGTATTCGATGACCTGCATCGACACAGCGGCGTCGAACGTGGCGTCTGCAAACACAAGCGCGGTCGCGTCGCCCTCGACGATGTCGACCCGGTCGCCGAGTCCGGCGGCCGCGATCCGCTTTGAGGCGATCGAGTTCATGTCAGAGCTGATGTCCACCGCGACGATCCGGCCGGTTGCACCGACCTCCTGTGCGAGCTCACAGGCGAGGAACCCGGGGCCTGAACCGAGGTCCAGGATCGATTCGCCGGCTGATGCTCGAAGCGACCGTCGCAACTCTTCGCGCTGAACGATCATGTCGGTCGTCGCGTACGCCTGCTCGAGCTGCGCGGCCGCCTTCTTGTCGTACAGCATCCCGGCCATCACCGAATCCTCGGGCCGCGCCCGGGAAAGCGCAAGGCCGCCACCTATAGGCGCGTGCCGATTGCTCGCCCCGGCATGACGTCAGGTGACATTCCCGAAACACTGGCCCAGGCGAGCCGCGTCGAGCGCGGATGATTGCTGGTTCTAGACGTACCGTTCTGACGGTGAGCCAACGATCTCCATCGCATGCCTTGAAGCGATCCCGGCAAGATCGTCGTCGGTGACGTCGTCCCGCTGGAGCACCGTCGCAAGATCGTCGAAGTAGCCGATCACTCGGAATCCTCTAGATACATGACGTACTCGCCTTCGAGCACGTAGAACGCCTCCGCGCAGTCGAGGGTGAGCGATGAGTATCTCACTCGTGGAACACCCGCTCACCGAGACACCGTGGGGTCGAGGAGCATCCCCACGTCAGATTCCGTGCGAGAATCTTGTCCGTGTCCGAAGCACAGCTCCAGGACTTTGGATCGGGGCTCACATCCGTCAGCCAGGGGTGGTTCGTCGTCAACGTGCGCGACGCCGAGTGGTGGTTCGCGGAGAGCAGAGGCGCGAGGTGCGCGTTCGAGAGCGAGTACGGCGACCCGCCAGTCGAGTTCGCCCAGTTCGGGATCAACGTCACCGTCCTGGAACCGGGACAGACGAGCCTCTACCACGCCGAGTCGAACCAGGAGGCATTCATCGTTCTTGCAGGGGAGTGCGCGCTGCTCGTCGAGGACGAGGAGCGACGGCTGCGGCCGTGGGATTTCTTCCACTCCCCTCCGTGGACCGAGCACGCCTTCGTGGGCGCGGGCGAGGAGCCATGTGTGATCCTGATGGTCGGTTCGCGCTCGGGCCCGGAAGTGCACTACCCGGTGTCGGGGCTCGCGGCGCGCTACGGCGCGAGCGTGGCGGAGGAGACCTCCGACTGGAGGCAGGCGTACGCGACGATCGAGTGGTTCCGGCGAGAGCGACCGCCGAACTGGGCTCGGCTGCCCTGGGCCTAGATTCCCTCGGGCGTCATTCGTGCTCATAGTCGACCTCATCCGCAAGGCCGGTCGCCACATCGACCTCCCCTTCTGCCGGCAGACGGCACCCCACACCGTCTCGGTGCCGTGGACCACTCACGCGATTCCCGAACGCCTGGCGCAGGCGCGATTCCCTCTAGCGCTGCCTGGACCGCGTGTGAGGAAGAGGGCGAGCGCGATGACCGCAGCCGCCGCGACGAGCAGGCTGTCATCCAGAGCCCAGCTGGCGCTGAAGAGTGAGTCGAGCACGATGCCCGCGAAGACGACGATCAGCACGAGCACCAACCCGACACGGACCCTGTGCCGGTGAGCATCGCGGAGCATCCACGAACGATACGACGACACGGTCAGGAGGGCTGCCACAGCTCAACCCGATTCCCCTCGGGGTCGGTGACCCAGCCGAATCGACCGACACCCTCCATGTCCTGCGTCTCGTTCGCCACGTCTGCTCCCTTCGCCCGCAATTGCGCGAGCATTGCGTCCAGGTCGTTGACCCGGAAGTTGAGCATCGTCTGCTGGGCGCGGGACCCGAAATAGTCGGTCTCCGACTCGAACGTCGCGAACACCGTCAGCCCGGCTCCCTGACGCCACAGACCGTTCTCATCGACGTCCAGACCCAAGCAATCGCGGTACCACGCGCCCAGAGCCATCGGGTCGGCGGCCCGCATGAAGTATCCGCCGATTCCAAGCACACGTTCCATGCCGCTAGCTTGCCAGGCGGCGATCGGGCGGGCCGGCACCACACTGTCGCTCGGCAGCGCAGTGACGGCCCGGCGCAGCAGTCGCTCCCGGGATCGGCACCTGCTGTCATGCTTCGCTCCATGAGCGATCGGCGCTGGGACGGCGACGAGCGCGGTGAGGGGGTCGCCGACGCTCGACCCTTCGCCCCGGGCGTCGAGGAATTGCTCGAGGCGACGCGACGCCCCGGGTTGGGTGGCGGAACGACCCGACGTGCATCTGCTTCCACACCTGCAACGCGCGTGCGAGTCGCTGCCCCTCCAGTTGCTCGACGCCCGGGCTTGCCTGGACGGAGCATTCGACGTCGATGTCCGCTGGATGGGAGAGGCAAAGCGGCTCGGAGACGCACGCGCGGCGGTCTTCGCGCTCGTCGGGAGTTTCGCCGAGCCTTCCACCTATGTCAGACAACTCCGGAGCGAGCCGGATGACAACAGCGACTCGCTCGTCTTCGAAATCGTCACGGGCTTTGTCGAAGGGCAGAGTGGCTTCACCCCGCACGGGCATACGGTTCGGGTCCGCGTCACCGGCGTCGTCTGACGCGCCCTACGCATCGTCGGGAGGACGACGAATGAGCCAGAACGCTCGGTACGACCAGATCGGAGGGGGATACTCGCTGACGCGGCGTGAGGACCCACACATCGCCTCGGCGCTTCGGAATACGCTCGGCGATGCACGATCAGTCGTCAACGTCGGCGCGGGAACTGGTTCGTACGAGCCGGACGACCGGTACGTGATCGCGGTAGAGCCGAGCGACGTGATGGCCGCGCAGCGACCGCGCGCGATCCCGCCCGCTCTCAGGGCGAGCGCGGCCGACCTGCCGCTGCGCGACAACAGCACCGACGCGGCGATGGCGGTGCTCACGATCCACCACTGGGACGACGGACTGGAGCGCGGAATCCAGGAGCTGCGCCGCGTTGCCCGCGATACGGTCGTGATCCTCACCTACGATCCGCTGGTCAGCGGCGAGATGTGGCTCTGGCCGACTACCTCCCCGAAGCTCGCCCAGCTCGACCGGCGCATCTTCCCGACACTTCGGCTGCTGGCCAGTTGGCTGGGCGCCCGGACGCGGATCGAGGTCGTGCCGATTCGGCGCGACACGCCCGATTGGATGCTCGGCTCGTTTTGGGCGCACCCGGAACGCGTGCTCGACGAACGGGCGCGCAACGCGACTTCTGGATTCGCGCGCATGGATGCCGTCGGTGGTTCAACGCGTCGTGCGAGACGTACGCCGCGATCTCGAAAGTGGCGCGTGGGACGAGCGGCACGGCCACCTCCGGGAGCTCGACGCCTTCGACGCAGGGCTTCGCCTTGTCGTCAGCGCGACCGACTGACGCTTCGCGCGGATCACTCCGCCTTGGTACGCCGCGAGCTGGGGTGCCGACCCCGAACGCCGGCGCAGGACACGGATACTCCGGCGTTTGACGTCAATCGATTTGTCTGACTAGAGTCAGACATATGGACCCGGTCGCGACTGCGGGCATACGACGTTTCAACCGTACGGTGACCCAACGGATCGGCGCGCTCAGTGACGAGTACCTGTCGCGAGGGCGACCGCTCGGTGCTTCGCGGGTCCTGTGGGAGATCGGAGAGGACGGTCTCGACGTCAAGTCGCTCCGTGCGCGACTCGACCTCGATTCGGGTTACCTGAGTCGGCTTCTCCGTCAGCTCGAGACCGACGGACTGGTCATCGTTGGCGCGGGTCACGCGGATCGACGTGTCCGCATCGCGCGGTTGACCCAGAAGGGTCGGACCGAGCGGAGCCTGCTCGACCGCCGGAGCGACGAGCTCGCATGGTCGTTGGTCGAGCCGCTCGACGGCGAGCAGCGCGCATGCCTCGTGGCTGCGATGGGGTCGGTGGAGCGGCTCCTGACAGCCGGACTGGTCTCGGTCGGGATCGACGAGCCCACGAGCGCCGCGGTTCAGTACTGCTTCGAGGCGTACTTCGCTGAGCTCGACGCACGGTTCGAGTCCGGGTTCGACTCGAACCGCACCATCTCCGCTGATGCTGACGAGCTCAGCGAGCCTCGGGGGCTTGTCCTGGTCGCCCGGTTGCGGGACGAGCCGGTGGGGTGCGGCGCTCTGAAGCTGCACGGCAGCGCCCCAGCGGAGATCAAGAGGATGTGGGTCGCCGCGTCGGCCCGCGGACTCGGCCTCGGCCGGAGGCTCCTACGAGAGCTCGAGCAACAGGCCCGCGAACGCGGCGCGACGCACGCCCATCTCGAGACCAACCAAGCCTTGACCGAGGCGATCAACCTCTACCGATCATCCGGATATACGGAGGTCGCAGCGTTCAACGAAGAGCCGTACGGCGACCACTGGTTCGAGAAACGTCTCGACAGCTGACGGCTCACGCCCGAAGCAGCACGGATGCCCCCACCCTCTGGGCAAGAGCCGGTCTTGCATCCCCCAGGTGCTATGAGCCCGAGTTGTCGACGATCTGGGCGATCTCGACGAATTCGATGGTCGGTCCGACACCGTAGAGATCGGTCACCCGTTCCCGAAGCTCGTCGGTGAAGAAGCCCACCGCTGCCTCCT
Organism: uncultured Thermoleophilia bacterium; assembly: GCA_963776305.1. Lineage (GTDB taxonomy): Bacteria > Actinomycetota > Thermoleophilia > Gaiellales > Gaiellaceae > Gaiella. The sequence continues at coordinate 115,204 of CAVZMA010000008.1, forward strand.
TCGAGTCCCAGACGTAGAAGTTCGTCGCACGCTGCTGTTCCTCGTCGAACGTGAAGAACTTGAACTGCAAGCCCGGCATCCCCTCGAACATGACGCGGGCATTGTCGGCGACACCAATGACGCGCGAGCGATCGAAGGTGCCGTCGTAGTCGAAGGTGACATTGACACCGATCACCGAGATCCTCCTGAGTAGTGGGCGAGGCTGTCCCGCCGCGGAGGCGCCCGATGATACTCCTCACGACGCAGGCCGCCCGCTCGCAAGACAAGAGGCCGGGCCTTCGCAACCGCGCCTCTTAGGGGGAGGAAGGCGCGGACGCAAGCGGCAAGACCCGGCCCGGACCCAAGAGTACGTTGAGCCGCGGTCTCACGGCTGTTGCCTGTGCTGCCGATAGCAGTCGCCGAGGCCGGCGGCGCTCTTAGGGGGCTCCGCCGGCCTCGAACCGCTGGGCGCGAGCCTGCATATAGTGGCGCCGGTGAGCACTGGAACATCCGCTGCCTTGCCGAGTTGGCACGACGGTGCGACACGCACGGCGATCATCGAGTTCGTGAGTCGGGTGTGCGGCGACGGTCCGGATGCGGTTCCGGTTCAGGAGCGGGTCGCGGTGTTCGACAACGACGGCACGCTCTGGTGTGAGAAGCCGATGCCGATCCAGCTCGATTTCATCCTTCGCCGACTGGTGTCGGTTGCGACTGCGAAGCCGGAGTTGCAGGATCGGCAGCCGTTCAAGGCAGCGTTCGAGCGTGACTATGGCTGGTTCGGGAAGGTGATGGCGGACCACTACGCCGGCGACGACACCAACGTGAGGACGCTTGCCGGCGGGATCCTGGCCGCGTACGAGGGGATCAGCATCGAGGACTTCGAGGAACTGTCAGACACGTTCTTGCGCTCGACGGACCACCCGACGCTGGGGCGCGGCTATCTCGAGACGGCCTACGCGCCGATGATCGAGTTGCTCCAGTACCTGGAAGCCAACGGCTTCACGAACTACATCGCTTCCGGCGGCGGCCGCGACTTCATGCGGCCGATCAGCCAGGACGTCTACGGCATCCCGCGCGAGCGCGTGATCGGCAGCGCCTCCACGTTCGAGTACACGCCCGGCGAGGGCGGCGGCACGATCAGACACAAAGCAGAGGCTGACTATCTCGACGACGGCCCGCAGAAACCGATTCGGATCTGGAGCCGCACGGGCCGACGGCCGCTGTTGGCGGCGGGCAACTCCAATGGAGACATCGAGATGCTCGACTTCAGCCAGCACCCCGACAAGCCGTCACTCCGGCTGGTCGTTCTCCACGACGACGCCGAGCGCGAGTTCGACTACACCGGAGGAGCCGAAAAAGCCCTCGCTCGAGCGAACTCCGAAGGCTGGACGGTCGTCAGCGTCAAGAACGACTGGACGACAGTCTTCTGAAATCCACCTCCTTGAGGGGCGAGCGTCCCGACCGTTCCACGATGCCTGCAGACCCTATTCGCGCATCGCGCCGGCGCCGATCACTACTTCTTCATGGCCAGAACGCGGTCTGGCCATCCTCTCGCCAAGGCAGCCACCGTCGCCGGCTTTGACGATTGGGAACTCCAAAACGAACTCGAAAGGATCGTTCGAGCTCGTGGAGCCTCGCAAGAACCACACTCGGGGCATACGACATCCGGCCGCCGTCACTCGCCCGGCGAGCCGGTAAGGCGCAACCGTCGGCGGCCCAAGGGCCTGACTGACCGGCTCCCAGGCCCGACAGCCTGGCACGCAACAGGAGAGGGCATGCCACGACGGCGTACCCTCTCCGAGCCCAGCGATCCCGATCTCGAGTCGAGTGCGTGACGGCGGTGACCGTATCACCGCTCATTCTGAGAATGGCGTGTGCCTCACAACTTGGCGACCGCCGTTTCACCAGACGGATACGCATTCGGGATACGGCGGCTCGGTCACCGCAGCGTCACGGCACCTTTACCGTGTCGCGACCCGGGCTCGTCCGCTGTGCAGAAGACTCCCGGCACCGAATTAGCGCTGATGGGTCGCAGCTGACGGGTGCAGGAGCCGAGGAAGTGCGCCCGGTGTAGTCGGGAACGGCAGGTAAGTCTCGGGTGACATTCCGAACACGGGCGCAGGCCACTCGCCTCCCCTCTTCCACAGGCGCAGTCCTGTGTCCCCCATGGGTGGTGCCCCCCGGTAGCGTGCTCTGGGATGGCTGCCGTTCGGGACTTTGACGATGAGCTCGAGGGCTACGCCTACCTCCCACGCATGTTCGACAAGGCGCGGGCGCGGCTCGACGGCGACGCCGATGCGCCGCCGTTCGGTTGCCCGCTCGACCACAGCTGCTTGGCGCGCCTGCGGATCTACCCCGAGCGCGTGCTCGAGCTGGTCCGCAGAAACGGCGATGACGACCGAGCGATCCTCGGCGGCCTACGGGAGCACGGCATTCCGTCGGCAACGGAGGCTTGGTTCGACGCGCGTGCTACCGAGGACGAGCTTCTGACGGGGGTCTACCTCAAGGTTCGCCCCCGCGAGCTGCTCGACGAGCTGCGTCCGCGGATGGGTCAGCGCGTGGTCGTTGTCGAGGAGGGCGAGGCGTTGTTCTTCCTCGGCGACCGCCAGATGCGGATCGTGCGCTCCGGTGAGGCGGTTCGCGTGCCACCCGAATTGCCCCATCGGATCGAGAACATCGGCGAGCCGCCACTGCGACTCGACTGGCTGACGGGCGATCCCGGCACGTCACCAGGGATTGTGCCATCGCAGCCACCCACGCTCATCTGACATTCTCGGAACACTGGCGCAGGCGAGGGCAGCCGGGTCATGAATCGAGTCGGAGCATGACGTCGTTCGTTTCCTCACCGCGCCCATGTGCGAACCCGCGCCCCTCGCCGACGATGAGGAAGCCGCACTTCGTCAACACACGAATCGACGCTCCGTTGTCGCTCGCAGCGCGAGCGTGGAGCGGACGGGTTGCCTCCAGCTGCAAGAACTCCTGCAGAGCACGCGTGGCAATGCCGCGACCCCAGTCTTCACGGCCGATCCAATAGGTCGCCTCGCGCTGACCCTCCGCGTCGAAGCTCGCAATGTGACCCACAACGCGACCGTCGATCTCGACGACCCTGTTCGTCGTGGAGCTGTCGCTTCTCAGCCGCGCCCACCGTTGCTCGAACGTCGTTCGATCATCGACCCCCGGCGACGTGAACGCGGCCATCCGGATAGCCTCGCGATCCATCGAGTGGTCGAACAGCACACCGAGATCACGATCCTCGATCTCGCGAAGGACGATCTGCCCCGAGCCCTCCCGCACCACGGCCTAAACGCTACAGCAGCTCGAGTGCAAGCCACACGAGTGCTCTGCGCGTTCGCTTCCCGAACACCGGCCCACGCCAAGCTCCAAAGTCAACCGGCGAACACCCAGGTGCTATCTGGTCCCGCAGCCAATGGCCTTCTCGGCGGCGAGCGGCACCACAAGGTCGCGGAAGCGACCCGCTGACACTTTCGTTCCGATCAGCCGGATCTGCCCCATGTAGAAGTCAGCCGGCCAGCCGGCATACTGATCACCGTAGTGATGAACGATGCGGCCGAAACCAGGGCGCGCACGCGTTGCAAGCGTGAACGAGCGAACCACGCCAGGTTCAAGACCGGACATCCCGAGGCTGGAGAAGTTCGCTTGGCGATACCACGCGAACACCCTCAGTTCGGAGTAGAGCCGCGCACGATGATCGCTTGTCCAACGGCAACTCCCCGGCCCACCGCTGCCCACACAGATGACCTGAAGGATCGCGGGATGTTGCTTGGGTAGCACCCGCTCGCAGCGAGCGGCCGACCAGAACTTCGGCGCTGCCTTCGGAACCGCACCGGCTGAAGGGACGGCCAGGATGCCGAGACAGCTCAACGCAAACGTCACAGCGAAAAAGGCCGGCACTCGGGACACGTGAATCTGCCGAACCCTGCTCGGGTGCCGCATGCCAGAAGTATGCGATCTTCGTCAACCAGTCGCAACCAGCCCCGCCCGGCGATGACGCGACGCCGCGCGTTCATGTGACTGTGAGACTCGGTTGGCTGGTCTGTCTGGGTTGTTTGCCAGCCTGGTTGTCGTCGTGTCGCTCGTGACTCGTCATGTGACTGGCCGCCTCGTGCGTGCCTTGGGAATGATTCGTCCGGGTGGCAGGGCGGCGCCGGTCTGGCGCCCGCTGTTGGCTTGATCAGGAGCTTGTCCACCCTGTGGGGGTGTGACTCATCACAGTCTTGCCGTTGCGGTTTCCTTGCACTCAGACCGGCGTCGCCGGACCCTACGAGTCGAAGTCAGGAGGATCAGTAGTGATGCTTGCAGATCAGGTGGATTACGTGATTGGCGTCGACACGCACCGCGACGAGCACGTGCTCGCGGTCGTTGCTGCGGCGACGGGCGCGGTTGTGGCGCAGCGGTCGGTGGCAACGACGTCTCGCGGCTACGCGCAGGCGTTCCAGACGTTCGCCGCTACGATCATGCTCCGGCTGCTCGTGTTTGGGCGGTCGAGGGGGCAGGTCGTTACGATGTCGCGAGCTTCGCCCAGGGATCTGGAGCGTGGCCGTGGCGAAGCGGTGCTCGAGGCGGCCCGTTGCCCGCGTGGCGAGCGTCGGCTGCAAGGCAAGGACGACCAACTCGACGCTGTCCGGGCGGCCCGGGCGGTGCTCTCCACAGAAACGCTGGCGCTGCCACGCGAAGGGCAGCAACGAGAGGCTCTGCGGCTGCTGATGGTCGCTCGCCGCAGTGCCGTCGATGTCCGTCGGGAAGCGCTCGTGCAGCTGCGCAGCGTGATCGTGACCGCTCCCGATGGCCGACCGCGAAGAGCTGCGAGGGCTGCCTGCGGGGCGGCTGCTCGAGCGCTGTAGCCGCTTCCGCCGCTCACGCTCGCGGTCCCCAGACGCCCAGGCCACAACGCTCGTGCTGCGCACCCTCGCCCGCCGCGTCCAGGCGGCGACCGAGGAAGCCGCCGAGCTGCAAACGGAGATCCTCGCCCATGTGCGGACGCTCGCACCACGGCTGCTCGAGGAGCCAGGTGTCGGACCGATCGTCGCGGCGCAGCTGATCGTCAGCTGGTCCCACAAGGGCCGCGTCCGTTCCGAAGCCGCCTTCGCCCGGATCGGGCATGATCCCCGACCTCTTGCGGAGCGGCACGCTGCGCCGGTCTGGCGACCCACTCGACCGCGCCTTGCGTGAGGAAGGCAAGTCCCGCAGAGATGCCGTCCGACTCCTCAGCTACCTCGCCGCCACCTCTACCGCGTCCTAAAACAGGAGCGACCATGACTTGACAGTCATAGGAGCATCATTCCCGAACACTGGCCCACACCACCTCTACGCTTGGACGTATGTCGTCAGCGCAGATATTTCGTGTCCGCAGCCGAGACGTTCATTGCAGTACTACGCGCTCTACAACCTTCGCTCCCGTCTCGCCGAGTCGCCTTCCCGAACGCTGCCGGAGCCGTGCCCGATCAGTTCCCACGGCCGAATCGGGCATGAACTCCAGAAGGTCGAGCGCGATCGCAGGTCTTTAGGGCTTGGGCTGCCAGGACACGTCGCCATATCCCGGCCACGACCTAGCGTGGTTCACGCGGACACCTACGACGACCGGAGCGGCGTCGGCGGGTGCATTCACCGGCACCGCAACCATCGCGAAGTGCTGGCCGTCCATGTCCTTCATCACCAGCAGCTTCCGACTGTCGGGAGACCATCCTGCGATCGCGTAGCTGCATGGGAAGTCGTCCACGACCCGTCGCTCTGAGCCGTCCCGGCGCGACACGGCCACGTTGCAAGGCGAGTCAATCGCACGGCGAGCGACCAAGGCGCCGTCAGGCGAGACGAGGGTCGAGTCGGTTCGCGAAAACTCCTCGATCGTCGGGTCGATGGCGCGCCGTGCCGTGTCGCACCGTCGATCGATATCACGACCAGATCGCGGCTCGAGTCCAGGAAGGCGATCCGCTTGCCGTCGGCTGACCACCTCGGGCAAAGGGCGGTTTCTCCCCGCACCTTCGACCCGCCCGGGCGCCTGTGATCGTCCCGCCCCGCGACACGCCGACGACTCTGATCGACTGACCCCCCCGGTGACTTCTGCCCGAACGCGAGCAGCTTCCCGTTGGGCGAGAAGGCAGGACAGAGGTTCCAGATGCTCCCGTTCCCTCGACCGGCAACCAGCTTCGGGGTACGTCCCGGCTGCACGATGAAGACGTCGCTTCCGCCCTGATAGCGGAATCGGCGGCTCGCAGCCGCCGCCGGTGCCGTTGCGTATGCGACCCAGGCCCCGTTGGCCGCCCTCTCAGTCCTCGCCTCCGCACCCGAGCCAGCGACCTCCACCGCTAACATCGCCGCGGCCGCGGCAAAGGAAATCCACGAAGCGCGCCTGATCTTCCCCCAATCGGCCATAGCCGCGACCGGTCTCCTGGTCGAGATGCCACAAGAGTCTCCGGGCTTGATTCGAGCGTCAAGGGAGACTCGGCCTCTGCACCTGAAACACAGACGTTTCCGTGCTCCGTCGCTGGTCGTTCAAAGCAACATTCCCGAACACTGACCTCGGCGGGGGAGGGCCGAGTTCGGGACAGTTACCGCTCCCGGACTGCGTAGGTCAGGTGGGTCACCCGCTGAGTCGGCTCCGCGCTGACCGGCTCGAGGGCCACGCGCCCCGCGTCCACGCCCTCGAACAGGCGGATTCCGGTGCCGAGCAGCACGGGTGAGAGCGCGATCGAGAACTCGTCGATCAGGCCGGCGTTCATGTACTCCAGGATCGTTGCGCCGCCGCCCGCGATGCGGACGTCTCGGTCGCGGGCGGCCTCGCGGGCCTGGTCGAGCGCGGACTCGATGCCGTCGTTGACGAAGTGGAAGGTGGTTCCACCCGGCCGCTCCCAGGATTCACGCTTCTCGTGCGTCACGACGAAGACCGGCGTGTGGAACGGCGCCTCCTCCGGCCACATCTGTTCGCCGGCGTCGAACATGCGCTTGCCCATCACGCTGGCTCCGGTGCGCTCGAACGTCTCCCGCACGATGTCGTTGTCGCGCCCTTCCTCGCCGCCCTCGCCGAGCTTCAGGTTCTCCCGAAAGAACCGCAGCGGGAACACCCACTGCTGAAGCTCCATCCACTGCTGCCCATCAATTCCCCGAGAGACCCGGGCGCGACGAACCCGTCCAGCGACATCGACACGCTGAAGAACACCTTTCCGGCCATCAGTCCTCAACTCCCTTCCAAACGATCTCGGTGACGTAGGCAGCCAGGTTGCTCAGGGTCTGCCGGCCACCCTCGATCGCGTGGTACTTCTCGACCGCCTCGTCGCGCAGCTCCTTGGTGGGGAACACCGTGCGCATCTCGATCCGGGTCGCCGCGCCGTCGGGCGCGAACGTGAGGACCGACTCGAAGGCGTTCGGGTCGCCGCGGGACTCACCGTGCAGCAGCGCAATCCGCTCCGGCGGGGCGATCTCCGTCCAGGAGATCCACTCCTGGTAGTCCGTCCCGTCCGGTCCGTGCATCACGAAGTCCCACTCCCCGCCGACGCGGAACTCGAACGCCCGCGTGGTGGTGGTGAACCCCTCCGGTCCCCACCACCGCGAAAGGTGCCGGACTTCAGTGAACGCCTCGAATACCAGCTCCCGTGGGGCACTGATGACGCGGGAGATCACGATCTCGCGGTCGGCCGTCGCGGACTGCGCCGGCGCGCCTCGTCCCGTCGCGCTCACCAGCTACTCCTCCTGCCTTGCCTGCTCGAGGTCCTGCACGTACGCGTCCAGCCGGTCAAAGCTCTCGTTCCAGAACCGTTCGAATCCGCCGACCCACTCGTGGACCGGTCGCAGCCCACGGGCGTCGAGGCCGTACAGGCGCTGCTTGCCTGACTTGCGGTCCCCCACGAGCCCGACCTCCCGGAGCACCCGCAGGTGCTTGGACGCCCCCGGCTGGGTCATCCCCAGCTCCTGGGCCACCACGGTCACCGGCCGCTCACCCGCCCGCAGCAGCACCAGGATCGCCCGGCGCTGCGGCTCGGCGATCGCGTTGAAGACGTCCGACGTCGTCGCTGCTCGTGCCATGGACGCCATCATATTCCGATATCGGCATGCGTCAACCTCGATGAATCAGGCGGGACGTCCGGCCAGGCACTGTCGAGAGCAGTCGGAGGCTTCGAGAGGCGATCGACAGACCGAGACGTACATCAGATTCGCGACATTTCCCTGCCCCTTCTCTCCCTACCCCCCGGCGGATACCCTCCCTCCCGGAGCGGCATGGGCCCGGTGGCCCAGCAGGTCTTCAAAACCTGTGCGGTGTGGTAACCCCACGCTCGGTCGGTTCGACTCCGGCGCCGCTCCGTCAAGCCGTTTGCGGCTTTTACAAGCCGTTTTTCCCCAGCCCACGCTGGCCTTCCGGTGCCTAATGACCGTCCGCTCTGATCCGCTGGGATCCGCTGGATTCTGGGCCGCACTGGACCACAGAGTGGACCACAGCAGATCTACGAGGGGCGAGTGGGCCGGAGCCCTACGTCGGGGACACGCACGCTCGTCGCAAGCGACCGCCGCACAGGAGAACGCGAAACGGCGACCCGCAGCGTCGCCGCCACTCGAACCCAGAAGCATGACGAGGCCAGAGGTGTCGAGAGTGACAACGAGAGGAGAGCGTGATGAGGTCGATCACGAAGTACCACCGGAGGACGTACATCCTCGTCTGCAACCCCCGTCTCGTCATCTCCGCCGGGGTCGGACGCCTACGACGCGCCCGACCCGAAGGGGGTTCGACTACGACGGCTTGTGGACGCTATGGAGTGCGACGACCTCCTGCGAGACTTCGAACGGGAGGTTCGGCTTCACCTTCGCGTTGAACCAGGTGTCGTGCTGCTCCTGCGACTCCCATAGCTCGGACACGACGAACCCAGCGGCATCCTCAAATGTGACATGAAGCAGGAAGCCCGGTTGCGTCTTCAGATCCGCGACGAGGGGAGGCGAGATCTGGTCGTACAGCGCGGCGGTCATTCCGTCAGAACGGTGCCGGATCAGGACTGCCATGTTGTTCCTTCTTCGTAGGTGCCAGCACCATGTCACACCTCGGGCCTCATAACCCGGCTAGGCGGCGCGGCAAGCCATGATGCTGCGTGGACGCGAGGGCCGACCACTGACGGGCGCGAGCCTGCGGACGTTCGTCCTGCGTCGCCCTCCTCGTGCCAGGCGAACGGATGTCGGTCGAGGCTCGCAGACTGTCATTCCTTGCAGTAGTGCGGTTGACAACGGGACAGGCGATATAGGAGGCTCGCGGCCACTTACGTCAACTGTCTAACCGAGGGGTCGGGATCGATGGTCGCTGGCAGTTGTCGCTAGGTGCGGCAAGGGTCATCGCTGCCGCATTCCGGGGCTGCCGGAGAGGAATGGTGGGGAGTGAAGCGAGACAGGAAGCTTGCCGGGATCGGTGGGATCGTGTTCGCGGTCTTGTTCATAGCGGGAATGGTCTCAGCGAACCCTCCGGGCGGTGACTATCACCCTGGCGACATCGCTGACTTCGTCGCCGAGGGCCACCGCGTGAACGTGTTCGCATCGCTGTTCCTGATCACGCTTGCCGTTGTCGGCCTGCTGATCGTCACCGAGTACCTGTGTGCAACGTCCTTCGGCCCAGGTAGAGAGGGTCGCATCGCCTGGGGAACGAGCCTGCTCGCGGCAGCCTCGTTCCTGATCGGCTTGACCGTCCTTGCGACCCCCTCGATGTCTATTGCCCTCGGAGGAGGTCCCCCGATCGACCCGACAGTCAGCTACACGATCATGCAAGCTGGCTTCGGAATCATGTTCGTGAGCGGCGGCATCATGCTGGGCGTGTCGCTCCTGATCCTCGCCATCGGTGGCAGCGCCATACCGTCTTGGGTGCGAGCGGTCAGCGGGATCGTCGGCCTCCTGGCGCTCTTCTCGTTGGCGTTCTTCCCGTTCTTCGCCGTCCTCATCTGGGGCCTCGTCATCGGCATCTGGCTCCTCGCTTCCTCACCTCCGGCGAAGTCCCCCGCAGCGCAGGCCGCGTAGGACGCTTCAAGAGGCAGCCCTCTCGGGGCGACCGACACCGCCGTCGGTCGCCCCCGTTCTTGTCGTCATCAAGCGAGTCAGATCAACAGAGCCTTGTGGCGTCCCAGTCGATCTTCCGCACCGGGAGATGCTCCAGTGAGGCGAACGGCTCGGTCAGCCCAACAGCCGCCATCGGGCCACCCATGTTCTGCCCGAAGTTCAGGTGGTCTTGGTCGGTTGCGAACACGTTGACGACGACTAGCTCGCCGTTCTCTCCTTCAGCAACAACGGTGGCCGGGAGCCTGTACTCGCTGCCGAACTGTTCCTGCCAGAGCTTCACCGCCTGCTCCCACCTCGGGACCACCTCCTCCACGTCACCCGCGAATCTGAGGATCACCATGACTGGTTCTGCCATCTCGTTCAGTCCTTCAGGTGGGTGACGTTAGATCTCCGACCGGTTGAGTTGCGCGAGCCTCACCCGCAACCCAACCCGCAGGGAAGTCCTACTAGGCGAGTGCCTTCGCCTTCATCGTGTCGAACTCGGCCTGGGTGATCGCGCCACTGTCGAGCAACTGCTTCGCCAACGTTCGGGAATGTCACTCCGTGCCCCGCCCCCCGCAAGGGGGGCACGGGGGCACGCTCCCAAGCCCTCCGAAGACGCGGCGACCGACGGCTGGGGCGCGCCCGACAGCCAGCCACCCGACAGCGAAACCGACTCGGCCGCGGAGGCGCAACTGCCCGTCACCCAGGACGTCCTCGACGGCCTCGTCTCCCGCATGCCCGAGCTCGCGGGCTGGCCCAACGACCTGCTCCTCGCAAAAGCGACAGAACTCCTCGAGGCCGAAGCCACTCTCGACCCCGACCCGACGTGAGCTCGGCACCCAGGCCCAAACCCCAGCCCCGCCTCGCGCTCAACCAACAGGACGCCGCGGAGGCCCTCGGCGTCTCACCCGACTTCTTCGGACAGCACCTTCGCCACGAAATCCGCTGCGTGAGACGCGGCCGGCGACGGCTCTACCCCGTCTCGGAGCTCGAGCGGTGGCTCGACGAGAACGCCCACCGGGCGGGTTCGGAAGCACTCAACTCCGCGTCTTGGGAGTTGTGACGCGGAACCTGCAGTGGTCACCGAATGGTCTGCGGGCGGTACGGCACGGCGCACTCGCGCGCGATGGTAACGATCAGTTCTGCGCTGACGAGCGGACGCTGTACCGTGTCTAGCCGCCTTCAGACTGCGTCGGGCTGCAGGCGCTCGCCCAGTGCTTTGATCACGCTCGATCGCATCTCTGGGACCTCGTCGAGCAGGTGCGAGAACTGGCGGTCGGTGATGGCAAGGAGGGACGTATCCGTTGTCGTTGTCACCGTGGCGTTCCGTGGGCCGCCAGTGAGCAGCGCCACCTCTCCGATGAAGTCGCCGGGGCCGAGACTGTTGATCTTGCGACCCTTGCGTGTGACGTCCACTGCACCCTCGACGATCACCATGAACTCCCGTCCCAGCGCGCCCTCACGGATCAACTGGGTGTTGGCAGGGATGTTGATGAGGTCGGCGACGTTGGCGATCGCTGCGAGCTGTTTCTTGGTGCAGCGCGAGAAGAGCGGGACCTGCTTCAGCAGTTCGATCTTGGCGTCCTTGCGCAGCATCGTCGCGATCTTAGAGCACCTGGGTTGATTGTGGGTCTACGGCGAAGAGGCGCCATTCGCCGGGAATGCCCTTGAGTTCGTGCGTGCCGCAGTCCTCGAATCGGAGTTCGGAGCCCGCGACGAGGTCTTTGACGGTGCTCGAAACGAGAACCTGGCCCGGCTCGGCCTCGGCGGCCACTCTGGCGCCTGTATGGACTGCGATGCCGGCGACCTCGCCGTTGACGAGTTCGCACTCTCCTGTGTGCAGTCCGGCGCGGATCTCTATTCCAAGCCCGCGAACACCCTCGACGACCGAGCAGGCACAGCGAATCGCGCGCGCTGGGCCGTCGAAGCTGGCGACGAAGCCATCTCCAGTGGTGTTGACCTCGCGGCCTCGAAACCGTGCGAGCTGGCGGCGCACCTCAGTGTTGTGCGCGGCTAGCAGCTCCTGCCACGCCCGATCTCCGAGTGCGGTCGCACGTTCGCTCGATCCGACGATGTCCGTGAACAGAACCGTCGCCAGCACCCGATCAGGCTCGGGCTCCTCCCAGGCGCCCGTCTCCCAGACGCCACGCAGGAACTCGGTTCGCCTCGTCCAACGTCTGACTCAAGTCCCGCACCGTCGAGGAGGCTCTCCCCCGGTATTTCGACGAGCCTGGCTCCTGGGATCTGTTCCGCCATGTAGCGAGCCCCGCCGATAGGCCACGCCGGCTCGTCCACCGCGTGAAGGAGGAGTGTCGGCACCCGAACGGCTGAAAGGACGTGCCGAACGTCGACCCTGCGGTTCATGGCCGCGAGCGAAACGATCGTGCCGGGACTGCCCGCAGCGCGCCGGAAGTACTCGAGGTCGCCGGCGCTGTAGCGCGAGGTGATCGCGCCTCAACGCCTCTGCGGCCTCGGCCGGAGGCTTGTAGAACATCAGCGACAACGATTTCGTCATCGAGTCATGCATGTCGTCTGTCCAACCCCAGGGATAGTCCGGCGCCCATAAGCTCCCGGGCAAAACCACGCATCAGGATCAACGCCGCCGTTCGACCCGGATAGGTCGCCGCGAAGAGAATGCTCATCGGGACACCGATGCTCGCACTGACGATCGCCGCACGCGCCGACCCTGCCGCATCCATCACGGCGCGAACATCGTCCATCCGCGTCTCCAGACTCGGTACCCCACCGACGCGATCCGACATCCCCACCCCGCGCTGGTCGAAGACGATCACACGGGCAATCTTCGCCAGGTGCTCGACGGTTCGCCCCTGGTTCGTCGGCATCTCGGTCATCAACTCGACGTGCGAGATGAACCCCGGGTGATACACCACGTCGAAAGGCCCGTCACCAAAAACCCGGTAGGCGATCGCAACATCGCCGCTCTGGGCATAGCGGGCTGCCGTCTCCACCGAAAGGAGTCTACGCCGCTGCCTGCACTCACACAGGCCTCCGCCCAACGAACGACGCGCGAGACACGACAGCCCTGGGGCCACGGCTACGCAGGCGATTGCGCGCCCACCAGGAGATCGCCTTGGTCAGCAACCGCGACGAGTCACCGAATGGTCTGCGGGCGGTACTGCACCGCACGCGACGCGAAGGACGATTGGTTCAAGATTGGGCAGGCACTTCGCAGGGCAGAGGCGACTGACCACAACTAATCCGTTTTCGCTGGCTTGATGCCTGTTACGGGTCGACAGAACCTGTGTGGTCCTTGCCGCAGGCCCGATTCCTAGGCCGTCTTTCGGCGCTGTGGCCTCGATTCGCCACAATCCGCTGCCACAGAGAGGTCTTCCAGAGAAGGTACTCCTCCGCTCCGTCGGTATTCGGGAATGTCACATGGCGGCGGCAGAATCGCCCACGGCGACGCCCTGCGGTGTGATGATTGCCGCTATGGACGGCCGGGTGGCCGGGGATTTGATCCGTGGCGGCTGGAAGGCGCTTGCCGGGGCCGACTGGGACGCTGCTCGTTCCTGTTTCGAGAAGGCCGCTGAGTTCCGGGAGACCGCCGAGACGCTCGACGGGCTCGGACGCGCGCTCCACTTTCAGCGGGAGTATCCGCGCGCGATCGAAGTGACCGAGCGCTCCTTCGCGGCCTATCGACAAAGGGGCATGAACGTTGAGGCTGCGGACCGCGCACGCTGGCTCGCGTTCCTGCACGGAGCGATCAACGGAAACATGGCGGTCGCCAGTGGGTGGATGGGACGCGCCGCGTCGCTACTCGAGGACGTGGAGGAGTGTGCCGGTCACGGCTGGCTGGTGCTCGACCGAGCCCCGTTCACCGATGATGCCGAAGAGCGCCATCAGCTCGCCTCGGTGGCGTTTGCGATCGCACGGCGCTTCGGTGACGTGGATCTCGAGTTCGACGCACTCTCTTTGCTCGGCGAGTCGCGCGTGGCCGCCGGACGCGTCGGCGAAGGAATGAAGCTCCTTGACCAGGCGATGACAGCGGTCTCCGCGGGCGAGGTCGTGGGCGTGGTTCCCGTCGGCGACATCTATTGCCGCCTGCTCAGCGCATGCGAGACGGCGCGCGACGTGGCCCGTGCGGAGGAGTGGATCGCGGTGGCCGGAAGCTTCGGTAGCTGGAGCGACTTCGTCTCTCCGGTCTGCCGCACGCACTTCGGAGGCATCCTGGTCGCGATCGGCCGCTGGAACGAGGCGGAGGAACAGCTGCTGGCCGCACTGAACACCCTGAACAGTGGCTACCGCGGCCTCAGCGGGTGGCCGCTGGGCAAACTGGCAGACCTGCGCGTCCGGCAAGGCCGCTACGACGAGGCGCGCCGCATGACCGACGGCCACGAATCACACCCCGCCGCGCGGCGAGTCCTCGCGGCCGTCGCGCTCGGGCGGGGCGAGGTCGGGCTGGCGGAGGAGCTGGCGAGCCTATGCCTCGAGGGCGAGGCAGCCGCCAACCCGAACTGTGCGCCCGTACTCGAGATGCTCGTCCAGATTCGCGTCGCCCGCGACGACGTTCCCGCAGCGAGCGAGGCGCTCGAGCAGCTCGAAAACGTGGCAGCTAACAGTGGGGACGTCGTGGCCGCCGCGTTCGCCGAGCTGGCCACGGGACGCGTTCGGGCCGCCGAACGCGACAGGAGGGCGTCGGTCCATCTCCAAGCAGCGCTGCGCGGGTTCACCGCTCTGCAGCTGCCGCTCGAGGCGGCACGCGCGCAGCGCGAACTCGCGCGAGCGCTGGCCGAGGCCACGCCCGAGGCCGCCGTAGCTGAGGCGCGGCTTGCGCTGCGCGCGTTCGAGCGGATCGGCGCGACGGCCGACGCAGACGCGACGGCGGCACTGCTGCGCCGCCTCGGCGCCGGCGGACGTGGATTCCCAAAACACTTCGGCGAGCTGACCAAACGCGAGACCGAGGTACTCAAACTGCTGGCCGATGGATGCTCGAACGAAGAAATCGCGCAACGCCTCGTCATCAGCCGCCGCACCGCCGAACACCACGTCGCACACATTCTCTCCAAGCTCGGGCTACGCAATCGCGCCGAGGCCGCAGCCTATTCGGTTCGCAAGCGCTCCCAAGACTCGTAGCCCAATGGGTACTCCTACCGATGCGAAACGACGCAGACGAGGCGATCCTCCTCAGGTCAGGTCAAACGACTCGAGGAGGCACGAAGATGGGCAGCAGCGCAGACAACGAAGCGGCCGTCCGAGCATGCTTCGAGAACGCGTCACAGGGCAACTTCGACGCGCTCGACAGCATCGTCAGCCCCGACTACGTCCTACACCCCGGAGAGGTCCGCGGAGCCGACGGCCTCAAGGAAATGGTGCAGGGCTACCGCGATGCCCTCAGCGGACTGAGAGTCACGATCGACCAGCAGTTCACCGACGGAGACTACGTCGCAACCCGCTACACGATCTCCGGCACCCACGACGGCAACCTCATGGGAACACCACCAAGCGGCAAGGACGTTGCCTTCACCGGCATCACGATCAGCCGCTGCAAGTCCGGGCGCATCGCGGAAGAGTGGGAAATCACCGACGTCGTCGGGCTCCTCGGCCAAATCGGAGCGCTACCTGCGATGGCACAGGGTTGAGCCACAAGAGAGCTCGGCGCCGACTGTTCACGCCCACGGTGGGATCGCCGGCACGGCGCCGAGCTCCACAACCCTTGCTTCGCCGGCCGCGAGAACCCCGCATGGGCCAGTGTTCGGGAATGACCCCTGAACGGAGAGGTGGCTCATCGCAGTGCGCTAACCGGCTGCGGCACCCTCGCGAAGTTGTCGGTCGTACTCGGCCTGGTCGTATTGACCCCGTGACTTGGCGATGAGGCAGTCGGCACCGATCGTCCACTCCTCGAAGCCGGGGATGCGCACAGACTTGCCGGTCTCGGCGCTCGTGCCGGTGAATGTCCAGTGGTACTCGATGAGGTCGTCTTTCACGACGAGGTCGTCCATGAAGACCTCGATATCGGGGAAGGCGGCGACGAACGACTCCGCGACGCCCGCTATTGGGGCCGGTTCCCCGCCGTTGATGGCGATCGTCCCGCCCGTGACATAGTGGGCGGCAACGCGTCTCGGGTCGCGACTGCACCACGCCTCCGTGTATTCCCGTGCGAGCTGTTCAATCTGCTGCCGATCGAGGGTCACCTCGACGCGAGCCTAGACTGCGCCCACGGGCAAAGCAACGTTTGCCTGCGCCAGTGTTCGCGAATGTCCCCCGAACCGGCGAGATCGCGGCCTCCTCGAGCTAGCTCTGGGACTTTGGGCTTCACTGCAACGGAGGTCGTAGGTTCGGCGTCAGCGCGTCGATGACCTCGACGGCGTGTGCGATCGCCTCCTCTCGTGAAAGTCCTTGTCCGCGCTGATACGCGGCGCTGAAGGCAGGTTCGCCTAGCGCGGCACGAGTCTCTCGCTCGGCCCGCAGTCGCTCGTCGGCCTCATAGCGCTCTCGCCTCGTGCCGAGCTCGTCCGCGAGTCGCGCGGACGCTCCAAGCAGCACGGCTGCCTCTGTCCAGTCCCTCGCTGAGGCTGCGAGCATGGCAGCGACGTCGAGTCCAAAGCTGATCCCCATCGTCGAGCCGATCTCGACGTTTTCCTGCAGTGATGTGCGAATGCTGCGGCCCGCATCGCCGAGCCGACCGAGCGCCAGCTCCGCCAACGCCACGTTGAGGAGCGCTAGGGCGGCACCCCAGCGATCGTCGAGGCTAAGGCGCAGGTCGTGGCTTCGGCCACAGAGCTCGATCACTCTCGCCCAGTCGCCGTCGTAGAGCGCGAGATCGCCGAGGTTGTTGAGAGCGATCGCGCCGTTCCAGGGGTCGCCCACCTCTTCGGCGAGCGGAGCGAGCTCTTCGTAGATCGCGCGCGCCCGTTCCCGTTCCCCGAGGGCGATCGCGGCCTTCCCCAACTCGCGGAGAGCCGACGCTCTGCCGAAAGCGTCGCCAGCATCCTCGTACGCTGCGAGTGATGCCTGGGCATACCGCTGGGCGGCAGCGAGGTCGCCGAGACGTTCGGCTACGACGGCACCGGACTCGAGTGCTTTCGCCCGCAGCCCTGGCGGCTCCTGCGAGCCCACGTCGAGCGACTGGTCAACCCAGAGGCGCGCCTCAGCGTAGCCTCCGCGGAGCCAGACGAAGAACGCGATGTTCCCGACGATCTGCAATGCAAGTCCGGGCGCCTCGGCAAGCGCGAAGCGCATCGCGGCCCTCACGTTGTCGTAGTCGAGGGCGACCCGCTCGATCCAGCCTTGCTGGTCGGGTCCATGACGGAGGTGAGGATCGGCCTCGGATGCCAACAGCCCGATGTGCTCGGCGTGCCGTCGACGGATCGCGGAGACATCCGCCTCGTTCAAGCGCTCGGCGGCGTACTCGCGGATCGTCTCGAGCATCCAATAGCGCGTGCCGAGGTTGGTGTCACGACGGCGCAACAGGCTCTTGTCGAGCAGAGACTGGAGTGTGTCGGGGTCGGTGCCGGCAACGTACTCGGCAGCTTCGAAGGAGCAGCCTCCCGCGAAGATGCTGAGCGCTCGGAACACGCGCTGCTCGCGGTCGTCGAGCAGCTGATGCGACCAGTCGATCGTAGCCCGCAGCGTCTGCTGCCTCGGGTCGGCGTCGCGGCCGCCCTTGAAGAGATCGAGGCGCTGCCCGACCCGCTCGAGAAGCTGCTCGGGTGAGAAGACGGTCGTGCGCGCGGCCGCCAACTCGAGCGCCAACGGCAGGTTGTCGAGCCGGGAGCAGAGATTCCTCACAGCCGGCCCATCGGCGGTCTCGGTGCCCAACGAGTGTGATCGCGCCAGGAACAGCTCTGCCCCCTCCTCGACCGTCAGGGCAGGCACCGGCCAGACGGTCTCGCCCGACAGCTGCAGACGCTCCCGTGACGTGACCAGCAGTGATAGCGAGGGCGCAGCCTTGCGCAGCTTGCTCAGCTCCGAGGCCACGCCCGGCAGCAAATGCTCGGCGTTGTCCAGCAGCATGAGTAGTCGCTTGTTCCCGAACAGCTCCCCGGCGCGTTCCAGCAGCCCCCGGCCCGGACTTTCGTCCACCTCCAAGACTTGCGCGATCGTCGGCACAACGAGCTCAGGGTCGTGCAACGGCGTCAACGCCACCCACCAGAGCCCGTCGGGGAACCGCTCCGCAACCTCAGCGGCCGCCTGGAGCGCGAGCCGCGTCTTCCCCGTCCCGCCCGGACCAGTCAACGTCACCAGACGCCCGTCGTCCCTGCATAACAACGCGACCACTTCGTCGAGCTCCTGCGCCCGCCCCAGAAACGCGGTCGCGGGCACAGGCAGATTCGTTCTGTACAAGCTCCGAAGCGGCGGGAACTCCTCGACACCCAGCTGAAACACCCGCTCGGGTGCGCGCAGATCCTTGAACCGGTGCTCGCCCAGGTCTCGCAACGGCGCCTCGACCAGCGCAGCCGTCGAGGAGCTCACCAACACCTGACCGCCGTGCCCCGCGGCCGCTATCCGCGCCGCCCGATGCACATCCGCACCGACATACCCCTCGTCCGTCACTAGGGGCGATCCGGTGTGAATGCCCATCCGGACATGAACTAGCCCGGCCCTGCAGCCGCTCCGTGATCAGCCCCGCCGCCTCCAACGCGTCCGGAGCCCGCGCGAAGGCCAGAAAGAACGCGTCACCCTGCGTATCGACCTCTGCGCCGCCAAGCGAAGCACACGCCTCACGCACCACCCGCCGATGCTCCCCCAGCACCCCGGCATACGCATCCGCACCGAGCTCGTCGAGCAACCGCGTCGAGCCCTCCACATCAGTGAACACGAACGTCACCGTCCCCGAGGGCAGACCAGACCGCACCCGCGAATCATGCGTCAATTCAACGGCGAAGGCACGAATCGGAGTCAGAGTGCACGAGGCGTGACCCTCCTCGTCTGCGCCAGTGTTCGGGAATGTCACCCGAGCTAGAGGGTGGCGCGGAGGCGGTCGAAGGTTCTCAGCGCCTCGTTCGCTGCCGGGCAGTATTGGGCCAATGGTTGGGAACCCCTGGAGGTTCCTTATGCAGACGCGCGCCTTGACGCCGAGTGCACGATCACGGACAACTCCGCGTAGTCGAGCAGGAGGCGGTCGCGCTGGAGGATCCGCGGATCGAGGCACTGGAGGAGCTGCGCGACCGCTTGCGCGCCGAGGTCGAGGAGTTGGCTGCGTCGCGGCAGCGGCTCGTGCTCGCTGCCGATGCCGATCGGCGCAGCATCGAGCGCGAGCTGCACGACGGTGCCCAGCAGCACCTGGTCGGGCTCGCGGTCAATCTGCAGCACGCCCGCAGGCTGGTCGACGCCGACCCGGCAGGGGCTGCCGCCCTCTTCGACGGGATGAGGCGCGACCTGCAGGACGCTCTGGACGCGCTCCGGAGCCTCGCCCTGCGGATCCATCCTCCCCTGCTCGAGGCGGGCGGGCTGCGCACGGCGCTGCGCTCCGCTGCTGCCGCCGCCGGCGTCCCCACACGAGTTCAGGTCTCGGGGCCGCCATTCCCCCCGAAGCCGCCGGGACGGTGTACCGCTGCTGCGTCGAGGCGCTCGAGCAGGCAGGCGACGGGGTCACGGCGGCGATCACCGTCCAGGAAGAGGAGGGGATGCTCGTCTTCGAGATCGTGCAGGACGGCTCGGGCTCGGCTCCCGCCGAGGAGCTCGCCTCGATCAGAGATCGGGTGGAGGCGCTCGGCGGCCGGCTGTCGATCGAGTCGGAGCCCGCTCAGGGCGTCCGCATCTCGGGATCGCTGCCGCTTTCGCGGTGACCGCCGTCGTTCTCCGCGAGGTACAGGATCACCGCCTTGACGCGCCGGTGGACCGCCTCCTCCCACGTCAGGCCGAGTTTGAGGAAGATGCTGCGGATCACGTTCTCGACCGTGCGCTCGCTCAGGAAGAGAGCGCCGGCGATCGCCGCGTTGTTCTTTCCCTCGGCCATCTCGCGGAGGACGTCACGCTCGCGCGGCGTCAGCTCGTTGAGCGGGCGAGTCCTCGCTGCGCCCGCCCTCCGCGACCAGCGCCTCGACGACCTTCGGGTCGATCACCGAGCCGCCCTCGCCGACGGTGCGGATCGCCGTGACGAGCTGCTCGACGTCCTCCAGCCGTTCCTTCAGGAGGTACGCGCGACCCGCACTCCCGTGAGCGAGGAGCGCGAGCGCGAAGCTCGGGGTCGCGTACTGGCTGAGCACCACGACCCCGACCCCCGGGTGGGTTCCGCGCAATCGCTCTGCGGCCTGGATCCCCTCGTCGGTGTTCCCCGGGGGCATCCGGATGTCGGTGACGACGACGTCCGGCTCGTTGTCGTCGACCGCGTCGAGCAGCGAGCCGAGGTCGCTGCAGACGGCGACGACCTCGATGTCGGGCTCTGCTTCGAGCAGACCCCGGACGCCTTCGCGGATGAGGTAGTGGTCGTCCGCCAGCACGACGCGGATTGGCACGGGTAGAGGATACGACGATGCCCGGCTCCGTCGCAGACGCGCTCGTCCTGGTCGTCGACGACGACGCCAGGAACCGGAAGCTCGCCTGCGATCGTGTTGCTGGCCGCCGATTTCCGGACGATCGGTGCCGAATCGGGCCAGGAAGCGGTCGCGCTGGCCGCCGAGCATCTTCCGGACGTGATCCTGATGGACCTCTCGCTTCCGGACATGGACGGCACGGAAGCCGCCCGGATCCTCCGGGACGAGGCGAGGACGGCCGTGATCCCCGTCGTCCTGTTGAGCTCGATCTCGCTCGAGGAGGACACTGCCTGGCTCGCGGACGCCGGGTTCGCCGGGTACCTGGCGAAGCCGATCGACATCGACGAGTTTCCGGGCCAGGTGCGCCGCTTCTGCCGGCGCGGCGTCGGCTGACGCTCCTCGTCCGGCCGGTGTGCCAAATCCCGCAGCGGTGGCACTCGATCGAATTGCGTGCTGGCACTCTGGTGCGGCCCGCTCCCTCCTGACACCCTGATGAAGCCCCGGCGTTGTTCGCCAGACGGGCAACGCGGAACACAAGCGGACGAATCGAGAGGGGGAATGGAGATGAGAGGAATGCGCGGTACTCGCACTCGCCGTCCTCGCCGGGGTCGCGCTCTCCGGGGGGATCGCCCAGCGCGACGGGCCTCCACGCAATCCCGGTTCGGCGGCTGCACCATCGCCGCACCGCCGACGGCGGCGACGGTCGAGGCGCCGAATCGCCCACGCGGACGACTTCTGCGAGCTCCTGTCGAAGGCCCTGGCCGGCGACGTCTACCACTCGGCGGTGATCGTCACCCCGAGGCACGCTCTGGCACTACTCCGGCGCGCCTGTGTCCTGCCGCCTGCGGTTCAGGCAAACGGCAGATGTGACGATCCGCAACTCACCCGCGGCCTGCCGGTGGTTTGCCCGCCGTGCAACCGGCTTGGCAGCTCGATGCCGGGCCGCTCCTCTTCGGGGCTGACAAGCGCTGAAACCCTCGGTAGCGATCCGCCACACCCGAGGCAGAGCCCCGTCCTCTGGCACCGGGCTCTCTGTTCCGCTGACCCGAGGCTTCGTGAACGAGGCAACCCAGAGGAGGGCAAGGCAGATGTGGAAGCCGCTCATCGCGAAGAGATCCAGCTCGGCGGAGAACAAGCTACGCGCCGCACAAACGTCTGTTACGCTCGTTCCCCGAGCAAAGGAGGCCTCGATGGCCGGCCGTACGGGATTGCCGAAGAGCGTTCTCGGGCTCGCGACCGGAGTCGTCTTGCTCGCCGCTCTCGCGTTCTCCGTCTCGGCCGCATCTTCGCGGAACCAGGCGCTTCGAGGCACGAAGCCTCTTCACGTGACGAAGGACTGCTCGGGATCCAAGGGCGACGTCGGCAACTTCTGCACGATCAGGTCCTCGAACGTCACGGCACTCAAGGTCGGCTCGAAGATCTTCTATCTGCAGGCGGCCGGCAAGACTGCGCTGAACAGCGATACGGCCATTTACGCAGGGCCCGGCAACATCGCGGCCGGCCATTGCCTCCTTCATTTCGCGACCGGGCTCGGACTGTGCACGTTCTCGGACGGCACGGGAACGCTCGCCGGGTTCCATGCCCGCGTACGTGTCACGCACGATTCGTCGATTCCGGACCTGTTTCACTGGGACGGGACGTACAGCTTCGGTAACGGCTAGACCCGGTGGGGAATCGGCCGGTCAGTGAACGGGTCGCTCGGTGGCTTTCGTCGCTCTCGGCCAAGTACATCGCCGTGTTCGCGCTGCTCGTCGCCGTTCCGGTGATCTGTACGAGCGTGTACCTGCTCAACTCGTCCTATCAGGACAACAAGCGCGAGTTGACCCGGCTGCAGCAGGAGAAGGCGAAGTCCGTCTCGGTCACGATCGGTCAATACTTCAAGGATCTCATCGCGAGGATGAGCTCCGTGCACGGCCAGTACTTGAGCTTCACGGCGCTGGGCGCGACACTTGCACCGCTGCTCGAGACAGACGCCACGGCTGCGTTCTACATCGACCGCGACAGGACGCAAGACGCTTGCGACGGCGGGCGGCGGGCTCTCCCGCCTCCCGGGGAACTTCTCCCATCGGCCGGACGTGGAGCAGGCGAGGGCGACCCGGGTCTACTACGGCCCAGCGTACGCTCCGCGGACCCTGTCCAACCCTGGAGCACGAGTGATGGAGGTCGTCGTTCGGGAGGGGCGGCCCAAGGGGGGCCTACTGGGCACACGGTGGATTCGTGGGCGAGACGCTGGATCTGGGCTCTATTCAGGATCTCGTCCTGCGGACGCGTCTCGGCACGTCCGGGTACGTCTACGCGGTCGACGCCCAGGGCGCGCCGATCGCCTACCCGAACGCCTCCGCCTTGACTCATCGTTCGTTGCGCCTTCCTCAGGTGACGAAGGCGCTGGCTTCGTCGAGCACGGGATCGACGGTCGGCCGCAACTTCCGCGGGCAAAGGGTGTTGAGCACCTGGGCGACCGTCGAGCCGGTCGGCTGGAAGGTGTTCGTCGAGCAGCCCGAAAGCGCGGTGTTCGCGCCGGTCCGCGGGAAGATCTGGCGGACGGCGCTGCTGCTCGCGGCGTTCCTCGCCGCCGGAATCGGACTGAGCGTGTTGCTCGCCCGCCGTCTCGTCCGCCCTGTGAAGCAGATGCGGACGTCCGCTGCCCGCATCGGAGCGGGCGCCTACGACGAGCGGATCGAGCTCCGCCGTCGCGACGAGCTGGGTGGCCTCGCAGACGAGCTGAACGGGATGGCGGCGAGCCTGCAGGCATCGGTTCAAAGCCTGGAGCAGAGGGTCGAGGAACGCACGCGGGAGTTGCAGCAGGCGCTGGCGGAGCTTTCGCAGAAGGGCCGCCAGCTCGAGGTCGCGAGCGAGCACAAGAGCGAGTTCCTGGCGAACATGTCGCACGAGCTGCGGACGCCGTTGAACGCGATGATCGGGTTCTCGCAGGTGTTGCGGAAGCGGATGTTCGGCGAGATCAACGCGAAGCAGGAGGAGTACCTCGACGACATCCTCTGCGTCCGGCAACCACCTGCTCTCGCTGATCAACGACGTGCTCGACCTGTCCAAGGTCGAGGCCGGCCAGGTCGAGCTCGAGGTCGCCACCTTCTCGCTGCGCGAGGCGCTCGAGCGCGGCGTCGTGATGGTGCGCGAGCCGGCCGTGGAGAAGGGCGTCCGACTGTCGCTCGCGCTCGCGCCCGCCGTCGACCTGGTCGACGGCGACGAGAGGCGCCTGCGTCAGGTGGTCTACAACCTCCTCTCGAACGCCGTCAAGTTCACGCCGGCGGGCGGGTGCATCGACGTCGCGTCGTCCCGGGTGAACGGCGAGGTGCAGGTGTCGGTCACGGACACCGGGCCGGGAATCGCGCCCGAGGATCGCGAGCGGATCTTCGAGGAGTTCCAGCAGACCGGCGTCGGGATCGATCAGCGGGAGGGCACAGGGCTCGGGCTCGCGCTCTCGAAGCGCCTGGTCGAACTCCACGGCGGCCGCATCTGGGTCGAGAGCGAGCCAGGACGAGGCAGCCGCTTCGTGTTCACGCTGCCGATCGAGCAAGGGAACCGACATGGCGGATAGGCAGGTTCTCGTCGTCGAGGACAACGAGAAGAACATGAAGCTCTTCCGCGACGTTCTGCAGGCGACGGGATACAGCACGCTCGAGGCGACCACGGGCGAGGACGCGGTCGAGCTTGCCCTCTCGCGGGAGCCGGCACTCGTCCTGATGGACGTCCAGCTGCCCGGCATCGACGGCGTGGAGGCGCTCGCGCGACTTGCGGCGAGATGAGCGAACGGCCTCGATCCCTGTGCTGGCGCTGACCGCGCAGGCCATGAGCGGGGATCGCGAGCGGTTCCTCGAGGTCGGGTTCGACGGCTACCTCTCCAAGCCGATCGACGTCGACGAGCTGATCCAGGCCGTCCGGGAGCACTGCGATCGTGGTTGAACGGCCGACTGGCCCACCGACTGGCCCACAGGGTCGCGCGTGCCGGCGTGATGGTCGTCGCTACGCTTGCCGAGTGCTGGTCCGCGCGGTCGCCTCGACGGGCTACTTAGCTAGCGTCAACTAGTCCAATCGCCTGCGCCAGTGCTCGGGAATGTCGCTTGACGCGCGACGTGGCTATGCGGCGAAACACTCGAGCTGCCGCTAGTTCATGATCGCCTCATGATGCACGCCATGGGTCCGATAAAGGATTCGTCGGCGATCTAGCTCTTATGAGCATGGGTCGCCTTGACTCCGACCTTGAAGACCTGTATCGGCGTCGGCAGGGCGCCTTCCAGGTGATGCTCGCGTCTGTGACGGGCAACATCGATGGCGCACGAGATGTCGTGCAAGAGGCGTTCGCGCGAGCGCTGCAAAAGCAGGACGGCTTTCGTGGCGACGGCTCGCTGGAAGCGTGGGTGTGGCGGATCGCGTTCCGAGTTGCCGTCGGATCGAAGGGGTCGCTCGAGCTCTCGGTGGACGAGGTGCCGGAGGTGGCGTTCGTCGATGAGGGCCGCGATCCGACGCTCGCAGCCGCGGTGCGAGAACTGCCGCCGCAGCGTCGGATCGCGATCTTCCTCCGCTACTACGGGGATCTCTCCTATGCCGAGATCGGCGAGGTGCTCGGAATCGCCGAAGGAACGGTCGCGGCGACCCTGTCCAAGGCGCACGAACAGCTCGGCGCCGAGCTATCGACTGACGAGGTGATGGCATGAGCACGTACGAAAGGCAGTCTGGTCGCCGCACGATTCGCCGCGCTGGCGCCCGAGCCGCTCGCAGGGAACTGGGATGACGTTCTCCGGCGTGCCGCCGAGTCCCGCCCCGAAGGCTGGGACGACGTGCTCCACCCGGCGGGAGCAGAACATCCATCCCGCCGCTGGACGTTCCCGCGCTGGCGGATCGTCGCCGTCGCTGCCGTGATCCTGGTCGGCGGGCTTTTGGTCACACCGGCGCTCGGTCTCGGTGATCGCCTCCTGAGTCTGATCCGGAGCACGCCCGCCCCGCTCGACGTGCAGACACCTGCGTGGTCGCCCGACGGACGGAAGCTCGCGTTTGTGAGCCGACGCGACGGCAACTCGGAGATCTACGTGATCAACGCCGATGGCAGCGGGCAGGAGAACCTGACCCAGCACCCGGCGAGGGACAGCCATCCGAGCTGGTCGCGCGACGGGCGGAAGCTCGCGTTCGAGAGCCGACGCGACGGCAATTCCGAGATCTACGTGATGAACGCCGACGGGAGCGGGCTGCGCAACGTGACGCGGGCTCCGTCGAACGATCTCGGTCCGGCCTGGTCGCCTGATGGGGGTGCGATTGCGTTTGTCAAGATCCAGGGGAAGTGTGCGGGGAGCGCACCCGGCACTCGGTGCAGCAACAACTACGGGACGTACCTCTATGTCGTGAACGGCGACGGGAGCGGGCTGCGGCGACTGACAACACAGCCGGGCGTATGTGTTCAAGCACAGCTGGTCGGCGGACGGGAAGACGATCCGGTACGGGCCTTATCTCGTGCAGGCCGACGGCAGCGGGCAGACAGAGCTGCCTGGGAACTTCCCGTCCGACGGAGCGTGGTCGCCCGACGGGAAGCGGATCGCCTTCGCGTTGATAGACACCTCCCCCGGGAACCGAACCGACGAAGACCACGGACTTTGGGTCGTGAACGCCGACGGAAGCAACCGTCGGCAGCTGACGCGCTACGCACGTCGGGAGCAATCCCGTGTGGTCCCCGGACGGTCGCCGGATCGCCTTCAGAAGGTTCGACCGGCCCCCGCTGCCTCGGCGGGGAACTCAGACCTCTATGTCGCAGACCTCTATGTCGTGAACGCCGACGGGAGCGGGCTGCGACGGCTGACACGCCATGCGGAGAACGTGCCGCGTTCTTTCGCGTGGTCACCCGACGGGCGCACGATCGCCTTCCTGCACAACCGGGAGGTGTACATCGTGAAAGCCGACGGAAGCGATGAACGGAGGCTCACGCAGCTCAACGAATAGCTAAGCGCCCGAAGATCAAGGAGGCCGTTCGGCCGGAACCTCAGCCAGAGTCGCCGACCATCCAAGTGCTTCAAGCCACAGCCAGAAGACGACGGAGGAGTAGCGGTTCGGCCCTTGGTGGCGGCGCCCGCCCGCTGATCCTGTGGCGAGTCGGGGGGTTGGCCCCGTCGAGTGCGCCAGCGTGATCTCGCCAGAGTGATTCTGGAACTATTTCCGGCTGATCTGACTGTGGCAAGGAACGTGGCGGGAACGTTCGCTCGAGCCGCCAGGCCGCTTTCCGAGGCGGTTTGCGCCGGATCCCGAACAACGCTTCAAAACCTGTGCGGTGTGGTAACCCCACGCTCGGTCGGTTCGACTCCGGCGCCGCTCCGTGAAGCCGTTTGCGGCTTCCTCAAAGGGCTCGTGGGCGCTTGATCTTCCGAGGCGCGCAGAGACCGCCTGCCGCCGGAGACCGGTCGAGACCGCTCGAGACCGCCAGGGACTGTGACAGGCATGTGGCACGAAAGATGATCGACCCTTGCGTCGACAACGGCCGCAAGGCCGGATCACGCGCGCTAGGACATGATCGCCGCGAGCTAAGACCGGAAGGTGGGTGCAGTTGGGAGCCACGCGTTCCGGCGCCCATGACCGGC
The DNA here is from genome assembly GCA_963776305.1 of uncultured Thermoleophilia bacterium. Lineage (GTDB taxonomy): Bacteria > Actinomycetota > Thermoleophilia > Gaiellales > Gaiellaceae > Gaiella. The sequence continues at coordinate 142,217 of CAVZMA010000008.1, forward strand.
CGGGGCGGCAACAAGGAAACGCGCCCCGGCCGGGTGCTTGTCGGTGCTACGAGACGGAGCGGGGCGGCACGCCGATCTTGCGCCCGAAGTATGTGCCTGCCAGGAGCCCGCCGCTGAGCAGCACGAGCCCCAGCATCGCGGCGGCCCCGATGCCGAAGTCACCCCAGTCGAGGCCGTTGCCGGAATCGGCCTGCCGCCCTACAACCCTCGTCGGCTGACTCGGCCGGTTGAGCCCGTATCGGCGGTCGAGAGCCTCACTGCGGGCGGCGAGCGCAGCAAACGCCTGCGGCGCCATCCGGTTCGCGTCTGCCTGGTAGAGCTTCTTGAACTGCTGCGGCGAGAGGCGCGTGACCGCATTCCCGTAAAGCTTGTTCAGCGACTCGCTGCGGATCACCAGCGCCCGGTATGCGGGCTGGCTCATTCCGGCGGGCTTCGACGACTCCGCCTGCGCGGGGGCGGCGAGAAGGACGATGGCGCCGATGGTGCCGAGGCCGGTGCCGATCCTCAACGTGGTCTGGGAGATGTTCACTTCTTCCTCCTTCGTTTGGAGACCGCCCCGTGCGGTCTTTGCACATAGGAGCCGAAGCGGCTAAAAGAGGGCTAGTCAGGACCTAAAGGACCGCTAAAGGAAAGGCCGGGATGGAGTTTCGGATCCTCGGGCCGCTCGAGGTCAGGGAAGAAGGCCGGGTCCTGCGGCTCGGCGGCTCGAAGCAGCGCGCCCTGCTCGCCTCCTTGCTGCTGCACGCCAACGAGGTCGTCTCCCGCGACCGGCTCATCGACGAGCTCTGGGTGCCTCACCTCCCGCAGACCGCCCGGACGGCGCTCCAGGTGTACGTCTCCCAGCTGCGCAAGGCGCTCGGCCGGGATCTGATCCTGACGCAGCCCCCCGGCTACCTCATCCGGGTCAGCGACGGTGAGCTCGACCTCCATCGCTTCGAGCGCTGGTGGCGAAGGCGCGCGCGGCGGAGCCCGCCCAGGCCGCCCGGCTGCTCCGGGAGGGCTGGCGCTGTGGCGTGGAGCGCCTCTGGCCGAGCTGGGCGACTCGTTCGCCCGCGCCGAGCGAGCGCGGCTGGAGGAGCAGCGGCTGGCCGCGCTCGAGCAGCGGATCGAGGCCGAGCTCGCGCTCGGCCGGCACGCGGAGCTGGTTCCCGAGCTCGAGGGGCTCGTGCGCGAGCAGCCGCTGCGGGAGCGTCTGCGCGGCCAGCTGATGCTGGCCCTCTATCGCTGCGGCCGCCAGGCAGACGCGCTCGAGGTCTACCGCTCGGGCCGGCGGTTGCTGGACGAGGAGCTCGGGCTCGAGCCGGACGATGAGCTCCAACGCCTCGAGAGAGCCATCCTCAACCACGATCCTTCGCTCGAGTCGCCGGTAGTCGCCGGGGTCAAACGACCCTCTGTCGCACAGCGTCGCCGAGCGTCGCTCGCGTACCGAGGCGCCGGTTCCTCCCGACTCGGTCGCTGTGATCGACCCGCAGCGCTCCCGGGTCGTGGGCCACGTGCTCGTGGGCCGAAGGCCTGTCGCCGTCGCGATCGGGCACGGCTCGGTCTGGGTCGCCAACGCAGACGATGGAACGGTCTCTCGCATCGATCCGGATCGCCGCGAAGTCATCAGGACGATCGGAATCGGAGCACCGGCGATAGACCTCGCTGTCGCCACCGATGCGGTCTGGGTGGCGAACGGGAGCGACGGCACAGTCTCGCGCATCGATCCCAGCGCTGACGCCGTCGTCGAGACGATCGACCTGAGGGGCTCGAGCGAACTCGTCTGGAACCCGACCTACGCGGTCGACGCCGATGACGATTCCGTCTGGATCGCCGCGGGTCCTCACCATGTGCTCCGCATCGACCCGACGACGAACGAGCCCTCCGCGATCATCGACGTCGGCCATGTACCGGTAGGCGTGGCACTCGGCGAGGAGGCACTCTGGGTGGTGACGACCGCCGAGCGGGCCCTGCGCATCGAGCCGCACACGAACACAGCCACGACCGAGGTGCCCATCGGGTACCCCGTCGCGTTGACGGCCGGGAAGCAGGCTGTCTGGGTCTCCGACTCGCGAGGCCAGGTCTGGCGCATCAACCCGGACACGGGAACGGTGACTCAGACGACCCCGGTTGGCGGAGGGCTCGTGGGCCTGTGCGCGACGGATGGAGCGGTGTTCGCAGCCAACAACGCCGACGGCACCGTCGTCCAGATCGATCCGCAGGACGGTCGGGTTGTAGGCCTCATTCCGGTTGGCCACGCGCCGACCGACGTGGCCTCCTGGGACGGGACCGTCTGGGTTTCGATACAGAGCGAGAGCGCTATGTGACCGAGCTCGCGATCGGGATCTTCCCGGCGACGATCTCGGCCCTGACGTCCTCGATCTCGGCCTTGAGCGAGCGAGGCACCTCCGCGCTGATCGTGCCGAGGCCGACACCGCCGTTTCGGAGGGAGAAGCGGGACGTGCGACCGGTCTCGAGCGTCCCGCGCGCGAGCTCTTCGATCGTGTCGAACACGGCCACGTCCATCCTCTTCACCGCGCTCGTCAGGATGTGGCGGCCGAGGTGGGATTGGTCGACATCGACTCCGATCCCCCAGATTCCACGCTCGCTTGCCGCCTCCAGCGCCCCGAGGCCGCAGGCGCTGGCGACCTGGAACACGACTCGCGATCCCTTCGCGATCTGGCTCAGGGCGACCGACCTGCCTTTCACCGGGTCGAGGAAGTCGTCGGTATAGCTGTTCAACGTCGTGACGCGAGGATTGGCTCCTCTCGCGCCTGCCTGGTAGCCGGCGATCCACCGCTCGACCGCCGGCACCCGCTGGCCGCCGACCGAGCTGATCACCTCCTCCCCGGGAGAGAGCGTCAGCACGAGCGCAGCCAGGTGACCGGCCAGATAACCGGCTTGCTCTTCCCTGAACACGAGGCCCACGACGTTCTTCGGGCGATGCGCCAGATCGTCGTGGGCGACGTCGATGATCGCGAACCTCGTCTCGGGAAACCCGGTGGCGACTCTGTCGATCGCGGCGGCGGCGAGATCGAAGATGCCCATTCCGATGACGAGGTCGTACTTCTGTCGCGCGAGCAGTGAGAGGCTCGGGACGTAGCCTTCCTTCGGGGCCGGTGTCAGCACTCGCCCTCTGATCCCCAGCTCTCGGACGGCCCGCTCGAGCCCGAGGTAGGCCCCGTGGTTATACGGGTCGTCGATGCCTTTCGGCTCCATGACGAGTCCGACTCTGAGGCGCCTTTCGCTCACCAAACCAGCTCTCATCTTGTCCGATTACTCGTTGGCTGCGGATAGCCGGCCCGACGGCGCTTGACCGCGACCGAGAGCCCGCACGCAAAGGCGCTCACCAAGGGTGTGTCCTAAGGGCGCTCCACCACTCGGGGAAACAATGAATCGCTAGTGGGCCAACGTCATCGCCACGTCCGATGGCGGACGAAGCAGTGATGCGAAGAGGCGCATTCGCCAAGCCCTCGATGGCCACCCAGGTCGCGGCTCACCAGCCGAAATGAGCCAGCAGTTCACGCATCTGTCGGCTGCGCCAGTGTTCGGGAATGTCACCCGACGGAGGCGGCGAGGCGCTTCCGCATGACCGCAACTTCGCACGGCAGAGCGAGGAAGGGAACGGCGGTCGGTTCAACGTCTCCAAGATCGAGCCGCCCGGTCTCGCGATACCCCAACCGGCCGTACCAAGCAGCAAGGCGATCGGTGTGCGCGTGTGGCTGTACGGGAACGAGTAGCTCGAGCTGCATGGTGCTCGCGCCAGCCGATAGGGCGCGGCTCTCGGCGTCCGCAACGAGCTTGCTGCCGATGCCTTGTCCACCGTTCTCGCCGTCAACGGCCAGAACGCCGAACCATCCCGTCTCCCTGTCGAGAAGGCGCGTGCGGATCGAGCCCACGATACGGCCCCCGTCCCGGGCCACTGCAATCTCGCCGTCTAGGATTGCTTCAGACACTTCGGCGTCCGTGGTACGAGCGACACCGTCATGCCACATGCCGTCTTCGGCCACCTCGTAGGCGCGGTTCACGAGGACTGCGAGCTCCGCGACGAGGACGGGATCATCGGCCGCAGCTGGGAACAGGACCTCGACCTCGATCATCCGGCGACCCTACGTGCACCCGCCGTGGAAAGCCACTCGCCTGGGCCAGTGTTCGGGAATGATGCTCCTATGACTGTCAAGTCATGGTCGGCTCCTGGTTGAGGACGCGGTAGAGGTGGCGGGCGAGGTAGCGCTTGAGGAGCCGGACGGCATCTCTGCGGGACTTGCCTTCGGTGACGCGACGTGCGATGTAGGCCTTGGTGGCGGGGTCGTGCAGTCGGCGGTGGAGGATCACCGTGTGCAAGGCGCGGTTGAGCTGTCGGTCGCCGCCGCGGCTGAGTCTGTGCCGGATCGTTTGTCCGCTTGAGGCGGGGATCGGGGCAACGCCGGCGAGCCGGGCGAAGGCGGCTTCGGAACGGACGCGGCCCTTGTGGGACCAGCTGACGATCAGCTGCGCCGCGACGATCGGTCCGACACCTGGCTCCTCGAGCAGCCGTGGTGCGAGCGTCCGCACATGGGCGAGGATCTCCGTTTGCAGCTCGGCGGCTTCCTCGGTCGCCGCCTGGACGCGGCGGGCGAGGGTGCGCAGCACGAGCGTTGTGGCCTGGGCGTCTGGGGACCGCGAGCTTGAGCGGCGGAAGCGGCTACAGCGCTCGAGCAGCCGCCCCGCAGGCAGCCCTCGCAGCTCTTCGCGGAGCTCATCGGGAGCGGTCACGATCACGCTGCGCAGCTGCACGAGCGCTTCCCGACGGACATCGACGGCACTGCGGCGAGCGACCATCAGCAGCCGCAGAGCCTCTCGTTGCTGCCCTTCGCGTGGCAGCGCCAGCGTTTCTGTGGAGAGCACCGCCCGGGCCGCCCGGACAGCGTCGAGTTGGTCGTCCTTGCCTTGCAGCCGACGCTCGCCACGCGGGCAACGGGCCGCCTCGAGCACCGCTTCGCCACGGCCACTCAGATCCCGGGCGAGCCCGACACCGTAATGACCTGCCCCCTCGACCGCCCAAACACGAGCAGCCGGAGCATGATCAGCGGCGAACCGGAACGCCTGCGCGTAGCCGCGAGACGTCGTTGCCACCGACCGCTGCGCCACAACCGCGCCCGTCGCCGCAGCAACGACCGCGAGCACGTGCTCGTCGCGGTGCGTGTCGACGCCAATCACGTAATCCACCTGATCTGCAAGCATCACTACTGATCCTCCGACCTCGACTCGTAGGGTCCGGTGACGCCGGTCTGAGTGCAAGGAAACCGCAACGGCAAGACTGTGATGAGTCACACCCCCACAGGGTGGACAAGCTCCTGATCAAGCCAACAGCGGGCGCCAGACCGGCGCCGCCCTGCCACCCGGACGAATCATTCCCAAGGCACGCACGAGGCGGCCAGTCACATGACGAGTCACGAGCGACACGACGACAACCAGGCTGGCAAACAACCCAGACAGACCAGCCAACCGAGTCTCACAGTCACATGAGGCGTCGACCGTGAGATACTCCGGCGTCCCTTCGGAAAGGAGTCACAGTGTCAGCGGAAGAGAACACCCGCCTCGCCCAGAGTGGGTATGAGGCGTTCGGTCGAGGTGACATGGCGACGATTGCCGAGCTGCTGGCGGACAACATCGAGTGGGTGATTCCCGGCGATCCCGACGCCAACCCGACCGCTGGAACGTTCACGGGCAAGGAAGCAGTCCTAGCCTGGTTTGGCAGTCTTGCGTCGACTCTCGACTTCACGACGTTCGAGCCGCGAGAGTTCATCGCCCAGAACGACAAGGTGGTATCCCTGGTGTACGCCGAGGCGACCGCACGGGACACTGGCCGCACAGTTGTCAACAACGAGGCACACGTGTGGACGTTCCGGGATGGAAAGCTCGCCCGATTCCAGAACTACTTCGACACCGCGGCGGCGGCTGCCGCCCTTCCGGTGGAGTAACCGGCGCGGACATGGCGTGTAGCGGGAGCCGCTCGCCTGCGCCAGTGTGACCTCACCTGAGAGATCTTTCAGATTCTGAGCGGGTTTGACTGTGGCAAGCGGTGTGGCGGAAACACGCGCTCGAGCCGGCAGGCCGCTTTCCGAAACGGTTCGCGCCGGATCCTGAACAACGCTTCAAAACCTGTGCGGTGTGGTAACCCCACGCTCGGTCGGTCGACTCCGGCGCCGCTCCGTTAGGTCGTTTCTAGCGTGTTCAAGCCGTTTCCGGCCGCTGTACGGACGCTCAATGCAACGTTTCCACGTCCGCTCAGATCCGCTGACATCCGCTGGATTCCGGCCCTCACTGGTCCACTTGGGGCCGTCTCGTCGGAGCTGCGGCGCGGCACGTGAACCGTCCAGGCACTTGTTGACGCCTCTCGACGTGTTCGTCAGGGTGAGCGGATGTCGATCCCTGACGCGGTGGTTCGGGCTGCGATCAACCCGGAGCTGGACCTTCCCGTCCCGCCTCCCGAGCATCCGTTTGAGCGGGTCGACCGCGAGGGGTACTCGCTGGGGGTGTTCCGTGGGGCGACGTTCGGCTTCGTGTTCGTGCAGACGCTCGCGCCGAATGACGTCCAGCGAACGCTCTCAGAGACCCGGGCGTTCTTCGCTGAGCGAGGTATCGAACGCGTCGGGTGGGTGATCCCCGAGTCCGTCTCGCCGGGCGGGTTAGCCCACACCCTTTGCGCCTGCGGGTTTGTGCCCGCCGAGGAGCCACCGTTTGAGCCGCGGTTCGCCTCAATGGCGATGGTCGAACCGCCGCCAGCCGGGCCCGGCGACGTGGACGCGAGGGCGGCGAGGACGTTCGAGGAGTTCCGGGCGGGCGGCCGCGTCCAGGACGACGCGTTCGTTATGTCCGAGGAGGATCGCGCTGCTTTCGAGGCACAGCAAGAGGTCATGTGGCGGATCGAGAGCGAAGGAAGCCCCTTCCGCTCCTTCGTTGCAGTGATTGACGGAGAGGTGGTGGGTTGCGGCGGCGCCATACTCGGCGCGAACGCCGTCTACCTCTCGGGAGGGGCAACGCGAGCCGACGTGCGGGGACGCGGCGTCTACCGCGCTCTCGTCCGGGCGCGGTGGGACGAGGCGGTAACGCGTGGCACCCCCGCCTTGACTGTGGGGGCGGGGTCAATGTCACGGCCGATCCTGGAACGACTCGGGTTCACCAACGTCGGATGGTGTGACTGTCTCCTCGACCGCCTCGCCTAACGCGGCGTGTCACAGCACCGTCCTGTGGACGGTGACGCACGGCACCTGATCTCCGGAGTGTCGGGCAGGGCCGGGGCAACGGTCGGACCCCTCTCTATCGCCTGCGCCAGTGT